>NZ_DATMIV010000048.1:0-158769 GCF_035554175.1 Pseudomonas sp.
CCCTCGAAGGGGGCTGCACGACGTTATCGAAGCGGGAAAATTGTGGCTGTAGGACGCGTCGCTAATGACGTGGGGATTGTTCGCTGCGTAACTGTGGCGCGTGGAATCTGTGGCGAGGGAGCTTGCTCCCGCTGGGGTGCGCAGCGCCCCAAAAAATGGGCCTGCTGCGCAGTCCAGCGGGAGCAAGCTCCCTCGCCACAAGTGTTATTGCAGCTGTGAATGCTTGCGACTCGCCGCCGCCGTCACCGCATAACCAATCAGCGCCGCGAGAATCGAGCCGGTAAGGATGCCCATCCTGTCCATGCCGGCGTAATCACTCACGCCGGGTTCGAAGGCCAGTGAGCCGACGAACAGGCTCATGGTGAAGCCGATGCCGCAGAGGATCGCCACGCCCAGGACCTGCCCCCAATTCGCGCCTTGGGGCAGGGCGGCGAGGCCGATCTTGACCGCCAGCCAGGTCAGGCCGAACACGCCGATGGTTTTGCCCAGCAGCAGGCCGATGGCGATGCCCATCGGCACGTCGTGAGTGAAGCTTTCGACGGTGACGCCGCTCAGCGACAGACCGGCGTTGGCGAAGGCGAACAGCGGCAGGATGCCGTAGGCGACCCACGGGTGCAGCGCGTGTTCGAGGGTCAGCAGCGGCGACGGTTCGGCATTTTTCGTGCGCAAGGGAATGCAGAAAGCCAGGGTCACACCGGCCAGCGTGGCGTGGACTCCGCTCTTGAGCACGCAGACCCAGAGGATCAGGCCGATGATCATGTACGGCCCGAGCTTGACCACGCCGAACCGGTTCATCGCCACCAGCGCGGCAATGCAGGCAGCCGCCAGACCCAGGGACAGGGTCGACAGTTCGCCAGAATAGAAGATCGCGATGATGACGATGGCGCCGAGGTCATCGATGATCGCCAGCGTCATCAGGAACAGCTTCAGCGACACCGGCACGCGCTTGCCGAGCAGCGCCAGTACACCGAGGGCGAACGCGATGTCGGTGGCGGTCGGGATGGCCCAGCCACTCAGGGCGGCGGGGTTGTCGCGGTTGAGGAACCAGTAGATCAGCGCCGGCACCAGCATGCCGCCGATCGCCGCTGCGCCGGGCAGAACGATCTGAGAAGGCTTGGACAGCTGGCCGTCGAGCACTTCGCGTTTCACTTCCAGGCCGATCAGCAGGAAGAACAGCGCCATCAGCCCGTCGTTGATCCAAAGCAGCAGGGGTTTAGCGATTTTCAACGCGCCGATCTGCGCTACCACCGGGGTGTCGAGCAGGCCGGTGTACAGCCAGGACAGCGGCGAGTTGTTGATCATCAGCGCAAGGATGGCTGCGGCGATCAATAACAGACCGCTGGCAGCTTCCAACTGAAAGAAACGCGTGAAAGTGCTACGCAGAGGCAAGGTCGCTCTCCATCGATTGAGTCAAAAGGTGCCACACCCTAACCCGTACCGTTAGTTGTTAAAACACAAATTATATTCTTTTTTGTTATATGTCGTTACAGGCTGTCTGGCCAGGCAACGCTGAGCCTAGCAGTTGCCTGACACATTGAGACTCAGCTGTATCTTTGCCGTCAGCAGGATTTTTCCTAAGCTTGCCCATGACCTTTCTCAGCAGACTGATCTGCTGTCTGATTCAACGAGAACCGAGACCATGAGCGACAACCGACAGTGGGCCCGTGAAGCCATTCGCATCATCGAGGCGGATTTTCAGCGCAGCGCCGACACCCACCTGATCCCTTTGCCGCTACCTGGTTTTGCCGGCATCGAGTTGTATTTCAAGGACGAATCCAGCCACCCCACCGGCAGCCTCAAACATCGTCTGGCCCGTTCACTGTTCCTCTACGCGTTGTGCAACGGTTGGCTCAAGCCCGGCGCGCCGGTGATCGAGGCGTCCAGCGGGTCGACAGCGATTTCGGAAGCGTATTTCGCGCGCATGCTCGGCTTGCCGTTTATCGCAGTGATGCCAGCGTCCACCTCGAAAGAGAAGATTGCCCAGATTGCCTTCTATGGTGGCCAAAGCCATCTGGTGAAAGATCCGACACAGATCTACGCCGAATCCGAACGTTTGGCGCGCGAGCATGGCGGTCACTTCATCGACCAGTTCACCTACGCCGAACGCGCCACCGACTGGCGAGCGAACAACAATATCGCTGAGTCGATCTTCCAGCAGATGCGCTATGAGAAACACCCCGAACCGAGCTGGCTGATCTCCAGTCCCGGCACCGGCGGCACCACCGCGACCCTTGGGCGTTATGTGCGCTATCGCCAGCACTGCACCCGCGTGTTGTGCGCCGATGCCGAGCGTTCGGTGTTCTTCGACTTTTATCAGACCGGGGATGCCGGCCTGCGACTGGACTGCGGGTCGCGAATCGAGGGCATTGGTCGGCCACGGGTGGAAGCGTCGTTCCTGCCCAAGGTGATCGATGCGATGGTCAAAGTGCCGGACGCGTTGTCGCTGGCGGCGATGCATTATCTGGCGCAGCGTCTGGGGCGGCATGTCGGCGGATCGAGCGGGACCAATCTGATCGGCGCGCTGATGGCGGCGCAGCAGATGAAAGCGGCGGGGGAATCGGGATCGATCGTGGCGATTCTGTGCGATGGCGGCGAGCGTTATGCCGACACATATTACGATCAGGGCTGGCTGAAGGCGCAGGGTTATGAGTTGGATGATTTGATTGCAGCGGTGGCGGCGAGTGCCGAGCGCGGCGAGGCGCTGCCGACCTCCGTGATTCGCGCGAATATCTAAAGCTGAACGCAGAAACCAATGTGGGAGCGAGCTCGCTCGCGAATGCGGAGTCACATTCAACATCTTCGTTGATTGACAGGCCGCTTTCGCGAGCAAGCTCGCTCCCACAGGGTTTGTGTTGTGTCAGCTTATGCTGATCAGGCTTCCAGGCCGAGAATATCCCGGGCCACAGCCTCGGCAATCCGAATCCCGTCAACGCCCGCCGAGAGAATCCCACCGGCATAACCCGCGCCTTCACCGGCCGGGAACAGGCCCTTGACGTTCATGCTCTGCAGCGACTCGTTGCGCGTTATGCGCAGCGGTGACGAGGTGCGCGTCTCGATCCCGGTCAGCACGGCATCGTGCAGCGAGTAACCGCGAATCTGCTTCTCGAACGCCGGCAAGGCTTCACGGATCGCCTCGATCGCGAAGTCCGGCAGCGCCAGGGCCAGATCACCCAGAGCAACGCCCGGTTTATACGACGGTTCGACTTCGCCCAGTTCGGTCGAAGGCTTGCCGTTGATGAAGTCGCCTACCAGTTGCGCCGGGGCCTTGTAGTCGCTGCCGCCCAGGATAAAGGCGTGGGATTCCAGGCGTTCCTGCAATTCGATACCGGCGAGCGGGCCGCCCGGGTAGTCGACTTCCGGGGTGATGCCGACGACGATCCCGGAGTTGGCGTTGCGCTCGTTACGCGAGTATTGGCTCATGCCATTGGTGACCACGCGGTTCGGCTCCGACGTCGCCGCGACCACGGTGCCGCCCGGGCACATGCAGAAGCTGTAGACCGAGCGACCATTTTTGGCGTGATGCACCAGTTTGTAGTCGGCAGCCCCGAGTTTCGGGTGGCCGGCGTATTTGCCCAGACGCGCGCGGTCGATCAGCGATTGCGGGTGTTCGATGCGAAAACCCACCGAGAACGGCTTGGCTTCCATGAACACGCCACGGCCATGGAGCATGCGGAAGGTGTCGCGGGCGCTGTGGCCGAGGGCCAGGATCACATGCCTCGAATGCAGGGTCTCGCCGCTGGCCAGTTGCACGCCGAGCAGTTGGCCGTCTTCGATCAGGACGTCGGTGACGCGTTCCTGGAAGCGCACTTCACCGCCCATCTCGCGGATCTGTTCGCGCATGTTTTCGACCATACCGGTCAAACGAAACGTACCGATGTGCGGTTTGCTGACGTAGAGAATTTCTTCCGGCGCACCGGCCTTGACGAATTCGTGCAGCACCTTGCGTCCGAGGAACTTCGGATCCTTGATCTGGCTGTACAGCTTGCCGTCGGAGAAAGTGCCCGCGCCGCCTTCGCCGAACTGCACGTTGGACTCGGGGTTGAGCACGCTTTTACGCCAAAGGCCCCAAGTGTCCTTGGTGCGCTGGCGCACTTCGGTGCCGCGTTCGAGGATGATCGGTTTGAAACCCATTTGCGCCAGCAGCAGGCCGGCGAAGATGCCGCAAGGGCCGAAACCGACGACGATTGGGCGCTGACTGAGATCGCTCGGTGCCTGGCCGACGAATTTATAGCTGACATCCGGCGCCACGTTGACGTTGCGGTCGTCGGCGAACTTGCCCAGCACCCTGGCCTCGTCGCGGACGTTGAGGTCGATGGTGTAGATGAAGCACAGTTCGGAGGACTTTTTGCGCGCGTCATAGCTGCGCTTGAACAAGGTGAAATCGAGCAGGTCATCGCTGGCGATGCCCAGGCGTTGCACGATGGCGGCGCGCAGGTCTTCTTCGGGATGATCGATTGGCAGCTTGAGTTCAGTGATTCGTAACATGGCGGAGATCCGGATTCGCGGGGCGCACAACTGCGCCAGGGCGTTGAAGGCGGCGATTATAAGCCGCCGCAACCGGATCCGTGGGGGAAAAACGATCAGTCGTTACGTGCACCGCCGAAATAGCCGCAGCCGCGCTGCACCTGGCCGTCGATTCGCAGTTCCGCGCTCATGTGCTGCACGCTGCCAGTGCTGCTGTCCACGCAGCGCTGCGGCGCGACCCACAATTCGATGCGCTGGTTGTTCGCTTCGCTGCTGAGATTGAAGCGACCGTCGCCCAGTTGCTCTTCCACATAGGGCACGGCAAGCGGAGGCTGGCCCGCGCGATCAATGACCATGCCTTTACCACTGACCTTGACGTTCCACTCCGGGCCATGGCCGGCGGCGCGCAGGATCAGCAATTTGAAGTTGGGGTCATCACAGGCTGTGCCCGAGCGTTCGACGCGATACAACTGGCTCAGGTCGAGCCGATCGCCCGCGACTTTGCCGCGCACATCAGCGAACAGCTTGCCCTGTTCGTCGGCCAGGGTCGCGGCCTCTTGCAGGACACTGGTGCCGCCGATGTCATTGACCACCAGTTGACGCTGCTCCTGGCACGGCTGAAACACCAGTTTGCCGTCGGCGGCGGTCAGTTGTCCCTGCATTCGCGTTTGCCCGATATGAGAGGCACTTTCGCGCTGGCCATCGAACAACTGGCAGGCGGCAAACAACGGCAGCAGGGCAACGAGGACAAACGAACGGGCAACACGCATCTTTGGCTCTCCAGACAGGTGCTGCCACGTTACTGACGCTGGCTGTCGATCACAAGGCTTGTGTGGCCACTATTGAGTCGTCATTAAGGTCGATGCATAGTTTTGCCTCATGGATCAGGAAGAACTTTATGCAATGGAAGTCTGTGATGTTGTCGTTGGCGCTGGCCGCATCGGGCGCAAGTCAGGCGGCCGAGATCAATCTTTCCTCGGCAACCGATTTCACCCGAACGGAGCTGCTGCTCAAGGATGATCAAGGGGCCAACCCGGATCACGTCCAGCTCTCGGTCATTCTGACGCCAGAAGCAACCGAGCGGGTCGCGCGAATCAGCCGGAAATCGATCGGCAAACGGTTGACGGTTTCGATCAATGGCCAGCCGATTTCTACGGCGATGGTTTACTCGGCGCTGGGGTCCCAATTCAGGATTTCGATGCCTCGGCCCGTTGCCAGAAAGCTTTTGCCCACCCTGATCGAGTAAACGATCAGCCCACGTGAAACGTCTGCCCGGTCTGTAGGCCTTCGACACTTTTCGCATAGGCCAATGCCACTTCCGCTGCAGGAACCGCCTTGAAGCCACGGAAGTAGGGCGCGTATTTGCCCATGGCCTCGCTCAGAACGGTCGGGCTGACCGAGTTCACCCGCAGACCACGCGGCAGTTCGATGGCGGCGGCGCGGACGAAACTGTCGAGGGCGCCGTTAACCAGCGCTGCCGAGGCGCCGCTGCGAATCGGGTCGTGGCTGAGCACGCCGGTGGTGAAGGTAAACGAGGCGCCGTCATTGGCGTATTCGCGGCCGATCAGCAGCAGGTTGACCTGGCCCATCAGTTTGTCTTTCAGGCCGAGGGCGAAGCTGTCTTCAGTCATCTCCTCCAGCGCTGCGAAGGTGACGTTGCCCGCCGCGCAGATCAACGCATCGAAATTGCCGGTCTGTTCGAACAGCTTGCGAATCGATGCGCTGTCGCTGATATCCACCTGCAAGTCACCGCTGCTGCGTCCGATACGAATGACCTCGTGGCGTTGCGACAATTCTTTGTCCACTGCCGAACCAATGGTGCCGCCTGCGCCAATCAACAGAATTTTCATCGAGCTGTACCTCAGGTGAGTGAATGAGGTTTCAGTCTAGAGTGGTTTTTTCGCTGGATAAGCGCACTAATAGGCAACCTTTGGTTTTCAAATGGAAACAATCCATGAGCGAAATGGATGATCTGGTCGCGTTTGCCGTGCTGATCGAGGCCGGTAGTTTCACCCTCGCCGCGCAGCAGTTGGGCTGCAGCAAGGGCCAGCTGTCCAAGCGCATCAGCCAGCTTGAAACCCGGTTCGCTGTGGTTTTGCTGCAGCGCACGACCCGGCGTTTGAGCCTGACGGCGGCGGGCGCGGCGCTGCTGCCGCAGGCTCAGGCGCTGGTCGTCCAGGTCGAGCGCGCACGACAGGCCCTGGCGCGCTTGAAGGATGACATGGCCGGGCCAGTGCGCATGACGGTTCCGGTGTCGCTGGGGGAAACCTTCTTCGATGGCTTGTTGTTGGAGTTTTCCGGGCAATATCCCGAGGTGCAGATCGAGCTGGAGCTGAACAACAGTTATCGCGATTTGTCCCGGGATGGCTTTGATCTGGCGATTCGCGCCGAGGTGTCCAATGATGATCGGCTGGTCGCCAGACCGCTGCTGGCGTGGCATGAAATGACCTGCGCCAGCCCAGTCTATCTCGAACGTTTCGGCGAGCCGGCGACGCCACAGGCACTGACCGAGCATCGCTGTCTGCTCAACAGCCACTACAGCGGGCGGGAGGAGTGGTTGTATCACCAGCAGCACGAATTGCTGCGGGTGCGTGTGTCCGGGCCGTTTGCCAGCAACCACTACAACCTGTTGAAAAAAGCTGCGCTGTCCGGCGCCGGCATCGCTCGCTTGCCGTCGTACCTGCTGCAAACGGAACTGGCTGACGGCCGCTTGCGCTGGCTGCTGCGCGATTACCAGACCCGGCGCATGCCGATGTATCTGGTGCATCCGTATCAGGGCGGATTGCCGAAACGCACGCAGGTGCTCGCGGATTATCTGATTGGCTGGTTCAAGCGCAGTGGCGAGGCGCTGGATCGACTCCAGCGCTGAAAGCCAACCTGTGTAGGAGCTGCCGCAGGCTGCGATCTTTTGATTTTGCTTCTGGAAGATCGAAAGATCGCAGCCTTCGGCAGCTCCTACATGGACGAAGTCAGCCCTGGAATCGGCGGGCAATCAGGTGATCGATCGACAACCTGCCCGGCCCGGTCGCCATCAGATAGAGCAACACCGCCGCCCAGGTGCCGTGGGTCGGATAGGCAGCCGGATAGACAAACAGTTGAATGATCAGGGTCATGCCAAGCAATGCGAGCGCCGAAAACCGTGTGGCAAGACCGAGCAGAATCAGTAGCGCAAATACATGCTCGGCAAACGCCGCCATATGCGCAGCGAATTCTGGCGACAGCAGCGGCAGGTTGTACTCGCTCTGAAACAGCGGAATCGTCGAGTCCGCCAAACGCGGCCAGCCCAATTCGAAGGTACCGTCGATCAAGTCGATCGCCAGCCCTTCGACCTTGGTTTGCCCGGACTTCCAGAACACCGCTGCAATCGAGAAACGCGCAATGAAGGCAATCAGGCTGTGCGGGATTTTTTCCAGTAGCGCGATGGCGCGAAGGATGATGTTGTTCATGGCAACTCCTTGTAATGCAGGCGAGTGATCGCGTTGTGCGCGATCAGCAGGGCGAGGGTCTGGGCGAGATCGAACGGCGGGCTGTTTTCTGCCGCAGCCAGCAGTGACGAGCCCTTGACCAGATGACGGATAAACACACTCGCACCCGAGTCAAGCGCAAACACTTCAACGTCGAGACCGTTGCGCAGCACCAGAGCATGCTGGCCTTGATTGAGGCCGATGCCCGCCAGGCTTTGCTCCTGTTGATGCGCGGCCCAGATCGCCACCACGGCGTAGGCTGAGTCGAGCAAATGCAGGGAAGGATGCAGCTCGAAACACAGCCCATCCAACGTCTGCGGACTGGCGAGCGCGGCGCTGACTTGCTCAGGCCGGATCGGCTGCGCATCGGCGGCGTGGTAGGCGACCGTGCGCAAGTGCTCGAGGCGGGCAACATCGGCCACGTAAGGCACGCCGGCGATGGGTTCGAATTGCGCGATGAAGTCGGCGAAGTCCTCGCCATAGCGGCTCATCAACGGACTTTGTGGCGGCTGGCCTTGTACGAAAACGGCCGTCATGGCATGGAAGAATTCATCGCCGACCAACTGCACCACCACCGGGTAACTGTCTGCCAGGGCGTTGATCAACGAACTCTGCACGTTGTTGCGATACACCGCAAAACGCCGCGAGGGGTCGGCGCCGTTACGGCTGCACAGGCCATCGGGGCAGGGCAGCTGTACGTCGAGCAGGGCGGCGGCGAAGTCCGCTTGCGTGCTCATGCGCCACGCTCTGCACGGCGCAACAGCGCCTCGGCTTGCTGCGCTTCGGCCAGCAACACGTCGAAGTCCGGCACGTGATTATCACGTTCGATCAGCGTCGCCACCGGGCCGATACGGCGCAGCACTTGTCGGTACAGATCCCAAACGGCCTGATCAATCGGCGCGCCATGGTCGTCGATCAGCAAGCGGTCGCCGAGGCTGTCGCAATCTTCAGCAAACCCGGCCAGGTGAATCTCACCGATCGCGTGCAGCGGTAATGCGTCGAGGTAGGCCTGCGGATTGCGCTGATGATTGATGCACGACACATAGACATTGTTGACGTCGAGCAACAAACCACAGCCGCTGCGCCGGATTACTTCGGCGATGAACTCGGCCTCGTCGATGGTTGAATGCTGGAATGCCAGATAAGTCGCCGGGTTTTCCAGCAGCATCGGTCGTTTGAGGGTGTTCTGCACTTGATCGATGTGAGCGCAGACGCGGTTCAGCGTCGGCGTGTCATAGGCCAGTGGCAGCAGATCGTTGAGAAACACCGGGCCGTGGCTCGACCAGGCCAGATGCTCGGAAAAGGCTTGTGGTTGATAGCGCTCGATCAGCTCGGCGAGGCGTTTGAGGTGCTGGCTGTCCAGCGGGCCCTCGCCACCGATCGACAGCCCCACGCCATGCAACGACAGCGGGTACTGCTCGCGAATCAAACCGAGGAAATGATGAAACGGGCCGCCGGCGACCATGTAGTTTTCGGCGTGGACTTCGAAGAAACCGAGGTCGGGAATGGAGCCGAGCACTTCCAGGAAGTGCCCGGTCTTGAGTCCCAGCCCGGCGCGGGCAGGGAGCTCGGTGCGAGCTGCCTGAGTGCGCGGCAGGGACGGTTCGTGATGACTGAACATGGGCGTCACTCAGGCAGGCCGTGGATCAGGACTTGACTTTGAAGGCTTCGAGCTGACCGAAACCGGTCGGCGAGGTTTTGCTTTCGGTAGTAGCGCAGGTGCCTTTCGGAACAAGCTTCCAGGCGTTGGCCTGATAATCCGTTTTCGCCGTGCCAGCGCAGGTGGTGCCTGCACCGGCGGCGCAATCGTTCTTGCCTTTGAGGGCCACGCCGAAGCATTTCTCCATGTTGGCATCGGCAGCCTGAGCGGTGGAGACAGTGGCGATGCTCAAAGCGGAACCGAGAGCCAGAACCAGGGCGGTAGCGGACAGGGTGCGGGTGGTAGCAGTCATGATGTTTCTCCAGTTTTGTCAGGGTTTCTGCAAGCGGTTTGCGCTTGCTTGTCCCTCTAGAGAACGGGTGGGGGCATGCGTTACAGATAGGGCGAGAAATTTATAAAAATCTCGGATTCACCGGTATCCCCTGGGGGAGCGAGCCTGCTCGCGAAGGCTTCATGGCAGATACCAATAATGTTGAATGACACACCGCTTTCGCGAGCAGGCTCGCTCCCACAGGAGGCAGTGCTTTTCGTCCGGGCATAAAAAACGGCCCGAAGGCCGTTTTTTGTTCAGCGATGAAACTCAACCCCCCAGATACGCCTCGCGCACTTTCGGGTCGGTCAGCAGCGCTTCACCGGTGCCTTGCATGACCACGCGGCCGTTCTCCAAAACGTAGGCGCGGTCGGCGATTTTCAGCGCCTGGTTGGCGTTCTGCTCGACCAGAAACACCGTCACACCGTCCTTGCGCAGCTGTTCGATGATGTCGAAGATCTGCTGGATGATGATCGGCGCCAGACCCAGCGACGGCTCGTCGAGCAGCAACAGCTTGGGCTTGCTCATCAGCGCACGGCCGATGGCGAGCATCTGCTGTTCGCCGCCGGACATGGTGCCGCCGCGCTGGTTGAAGCGTTCTTTCAGGCGTGGGAAAAGTCCGAGAACCTTGTCCATCTGTTCCTGATAGTCGCCCTTATCTGTGAAAAATCCGCCCATGGACAGGTTTTCTTCCACGGTCAGACGGGCAAACACCCGACGACCTTCCGGCACCACGGCGATGCTCTTGCGCATGATCTGCGACGAGTCCTGGCCGACCAGTTCCTCACCCATGTAGCGGATGCTGCCGCTGTGCGCCTGCGGCGAACCGCACAGCGTCATCAGCAGCGTCGACTTGCCGGCACCGTTGGCGCCGATCAGCGTAACGATCTCACCCTGACGGACTTCGACGTTGACGCTGTGCAGGGCCTGGATCTTGCCGTAGAAGGTGGAAACGTTTTCAAACTGCAGCATTTACGCTTCCCCCAGGTAGGCTTTGATCACTTCAGGATTGTCGCGGATCTGTTCCGGCGTACCGTCGGCCAGCGGCGTGCCCTGGTTGATCACGACGATGTGGTCGGAAATGCTCATGACCAGTTTCATGTCGTGTTCGATCAGCAGCACGGTGACGTTGTGCTCTTCGCGCAGCACACCGATCAGCGCCTTGAGGTCTTCGGTTTCCTTCGGGTTCAGGCCGGCGGCCGGTTCGTCGAGCATGAGAATCCGCGGACGGGTCATCATGCAGCGGGCGATTTCCAGACGCCGTTGCTGGCCGTAGGCGAGGGTGCCGGCGGTACGGTTGGCGAACTCTTTGAGGTTGACCTTTTCCAGCCAGTACTCGGCAAACTCCATGGCCTCGCGCTCGCTTTTGCGGAACGCCGGGGTCTTGAACAGGCCGGACAGGAAGTTGGTGTTCAGGTGACGATGCTGGGCGATCAACAGGTTCTCGACCGCCGTCATGTCTTTGAACAAGCGCACGTTCTGGAAGGTACGCACCACGCCTTTGAGGGCGATCTTGTGGCCCGGCAGGCCCTGGATCGGCTCGCCGTCGAGCAGGATGCTGCCGCCGGTGGGCTGATAGAAACCGGTCAGGCAGTTGAACACGGTGGTCTTGCCGGCGCCGTTCGGCCCGATCAGGGCAACCACCTGTTTCTCTTTGACGGTCAGCGCCACGCCGTTGACCGCGAGCAAACCGCCGAAGCGCATGCTCAGATTTTCGACTTTAAGGATCTCGCGGCTCATTTGCGCAACTCCATGTGTGGGCGTTGCATCGGCAGCAGACCTTGTGGACGCCAGATCATCATCAACACCATCAGGGCACCGAACATCAACATGCGGTACTCGCTGAACTCACGCATCATTTCCGGCAACAGGATCATCACGATCGCCGCCAGGATCACACCCAGTTGCGAGCCCATGCCACCCAACACGACGATGGCGAGAATGATCGCCGATTCGATGAAGGTGAACGACTCCGGGGTCACCAGACCCTGACGGGCAGCGAAGAAGCTGCCGGCGAAACCGGCGAAGGCGGCGCCAAGGGTGAACGCGGAAAGTTTGATCACGGTCGGGTTCAGGCCCAACGCACGGCAAGCGATTTCGTCTTCACGCAGTGCTTCCCACGCCCGGCCGATCGGCATGCGCAACAGACGGTTGATGACGAACAGCGCCGCCAGCGCCAGCAACAGGGCCACCAGGTAAAGGAAGATCACCTTGTTGATCGAGTTGTATTGCAGACCAAAATACTCGTGGAACGTCTGCAGGCCTTCGGCCGCTTTGCGTTCGAAGGTCAGGCCGAAGAACGTCGGTTTCTCGATGTTGCTGATGCCGTTAGGGCCGCCGGTGATATCGGTCAGGTTACGCAGGAACAGACGGATGATCTCGCCGAAGCCGAGAGTCACGATTGCCAGATAGTCGCCGCGCAGACGCAACACCGGGAAGCCCAGCAGGAAGCCGAACGTCGCCGCCATCAGACCGGCAATCGGCAGGCAGATCCAGAAACTCAGGCCGTAGTAGTGCGACAGCAACGCATAGCTGTAGGCGCCGACGGCGTAGAAGCCGACGTAACCGAGGTCGAGCAGGCCGGCCAGACCGACGACGATGTTCAGGCCCAGGCCGAGCATCACGTAGATCAGGATCAGCGTTGCAATGTCCACCGCGCCACGGGAGCCGAAAAACGGCCACACCAGCGCTACCAGAATCAGCGCAATGATGAAATAACGCTGGGTAGTCGGCAGGGTCAGGAAGTTGCTCGCCTTGGCCGGAATCAGCGGCATGCCCGGCGAGGAGCGCCAGGCCTTGCTGATCTGCTGATTGAACAGCACGCGCAAGAACATCAGCACCGAGCAGATCGCGATGGTCGCGAGGATGGCCGGGCTGGTGTTGTGCACTTCCAGGTTGATGCCGACGATGGTCAGTTTCAGACCGAGTACCGGGTAGGCCACAGCCCAGACCAGCAAGGCACTGAACAGTGCCTGTTTAAGATTCCTAGTCATACTTTCTCAACCTCCGGACGGCCCAGAATGCCGGTCGGACGGAACAACAGCACCAGAACCAGCAGGCCGAACGCCACGACGTCCTTGTACTGGTCGCCGAAGATATCGGCACCGAACGCTTCCGCTACACCGAGCACCAACCCACCGAGCATCGCCCCGGGGATGCTGCCGATGCCGCCCAGTACCGCAGCGGTGAAGGCCTTGAGGCCGACGAGGAAACCGGCGTTCGGGTTGATCACGCCATATTGCATGCTCAGCAGCACGGCAGCGATGGCCGCCAGTGCAGCACCGATGACGAAGGTCAGGGCGATGATGTTGTTGGTATTGATGCCGAGCAGGTTGGCCATCTTGATGTCCTCGGCACAGGCGCGGCAGGCGCGGCCCAGTCGGGAACGGGAGATGAACAGCGTCAGGCCGAGCATGGCGATCACGGTCACCACGAAGACCACGATCTGCATGTAGGAAATCAGCACTTCTTGTGCGCCACCCGGACCGAAGGCGAAGTTGCCCGGGATCAGGTTGGGGATTGCTTTGTCCTTGGAGTCTTGCGCCAGCAGAACGGTATTCTGCAGGAAGATCGACATACCGATGGCAGAAATCAGCGGGATCAGACGGTTGCTGCCGCGCAGCGGGCGATAGGCGATCCGCTCGATGCTGTAACCGTAGGAACTGGTGACGACGATGCTGGCGATGAACGCCGCAGTCATCAACAGCGGGACACTGTCGAGTCCCATCATGGTCAGCCCGGCGATGGCGATGAACGCCACGTAGGAACCGATCATGTACACCTCGCCGTGGGCGAAGTTGATCATTCCAATGATGCCGTAAACCATCGTGTAGCCGATGGCGATCAGGGCATACATGCTGCCAACGTTGAGGCCGTTAACCAGCTGTTGGAAGAAGTGATAGAGGTCAGGCATTACAGCGCTCCTAAAAACCTGTACGCATTTCACTGGTGGAGTCATTTTCCCGCCCGGCCCCGTGGATCTCCATCCACTTCGAATCCGGGTTTTGCCAGCGAACCGCTGATGACGGTTTTGAGATTTTCAGGTGGGCAGACTGGCGGATCACGCCAGCGCGGCCCATACATTCGCAAAACAAAGCCCACGGCACGCCGTGGGCTTTATTGGCAGTCAGTCGGGCAGGGCCTTACTGAGGCGAAACTTCGGTTTTAGGTTTGCCGTTGTGCCACTCGTACACGACGAATTTGAAGTCTTTCAGGTCGCCCTTGTCGTCGAAGCTCAGGTCACCGGTCGGGGTCTTGAACGAACCGGCGTGAATGGCTTCGGCCACTTTGGCGGAGTCTTCGGACTTGGCAGCCTTGATGCCCTCGGCAATCACGGTCACAGCCGAGTAGGACGGGAACACGAACGGACCGCTCGGATCTTCCTTCTTGGCTTTGAACACGTCAGCCAGGGCGACGTTGGCCGGGTCCTGGTCGAAGGATTTCGGCAGGGTCACCAGCAGGCCTTCGGAGGCGTCCTTGGCGATCTGGGTGATCGAGTCGTTACCCACGCCTTCCGGACCCATGAAGCGGGCTTTCAGGCCTTTCTCCTGAGCCTGACGCAGGATCAGGCCGAGCTCCGGGTGGTAGCCGCCGTAGTAAACGAAGTCGACGTTGGCTTGCTTGAGCTTGGCGATGATTGCGGAGAAGTCTTTGTCGCCAGCGTTGACGCCTTCGAAGACGGCAACCTTGGTGCCTTTCTTCTCGAGGGTCGATTTGACGGCGGTGGCGATGCCTTCACCGTACTGCTGTTTGTCGTGCAGTACGCCAACCACTTTCGGTTTGACGTGATCGGCGATGTAGTTGCCGGCGGCAGGGCCCTGGGCGCTGTCCAGACCGATGGTGCGGAAGATCATTTTGTAGCCACGGGCGGTGATGTCCGGGCTGGTGGCGGCCGGGGTGATCATGATCACGCCTTCGTCTTCGTAGATGTCCGAAGCCGGCTGGGTGGAGCTGGAGCACAGGTGACCGACCACGAACTTGACGCCGTCGTTGACGACCTTGTTCGCTACCGCTACCGCTTGTTTCGGATCGCAGGCATCGTCGTATTCAACGGCTTCGAGTTTCTTGCCGTCGACGCCGCCCTTGGCGTTGATCTGCTCGATGGCCATTTTCGCGCCACTGAACTGCATGTCGCCGTACTGGGCTACTGGACCGGTCTTGGGACCGGCGATACCGATTTTGATGGTGTCAGCTGCGAACGAATGGCTGGCAACCCCGGCCAGAACCATAGCGGCAAACAGTTTGGAAATCTGCTTAGTAGCCTTAGTCATAGTGCTCCACTCTTACTGTTGTATTTTTTAGAGTTCTGGCGCCGCAGCAGCAGAACCGGGTCAGATATCTTTGCGACATCCTCCGGAAACGCCCCCAGCAACTGTACCGGTACAGTGTAGAGCGCCGCTTGTTCAACTGGGAAGCAGGCGCCACGGGGCAAAACTTGGAGGTGTCGCATTTTTGAATGAAAAAGACAGAATCGCGGCGGGGCAATCGGGGGCATATATCCCAATAGGCAGCTTTCCCTGGCATTCCTGCTCTTTTCGTTCGGTGAAGCGATTTGCAACCGGGTTTTTCTGGCGGATCACCGACGTTATCATTCGCGTCGATTTCTTTTCCGGACAGCTCCCATGAATCAAGAACCTAGCACCCTCTATGCCAAGCTGCTTGGTGAAACGGCATCCATTACCTGGAAAGAGCTGGAGCCGTTCTTCGCCAAGGGTGCCCTATTGTGGGTCGACCCAGCGCTCGATTTGATCGCTGCCGCCGAGGCCGTGGCGTCGGACGAAGGCGAGAAAGTCGCGGCCTGGCTGGCCGACGACAAAGTCGCCAAGCTGTCTGAAACGCGGGCGCTGGATATTTTCGAGCGTGATCCGCAGCTTTGGGCCGTGGTGGTTTCGCCTTGGATTCTGATCCAGGAAAGGGCGGTCACTTCAGGGGATGCACCTTGATGGTGCGATCGACCCGCTTTGAAAAGTGTGTAGCGGAGTAGCGTGATGGCACCTTGCCGTGGAGAAACACCACGCATCACGGTGACGTAAACGTAACGGGAACAGTTTAGTAAGCAGCCTAACGGCTGCTTAATTGTTTCTGGATGTTCACAAATTGAAACTGGCAGTGATTCGAGGGCGCCTTCGCGAGCAGGCTCGCTCCCACACTGGAATGCATTTCCCTGTGGGAGCGAGCCTGCTCGCGAATAGGGACAGCTCGGTCTTTGATCAGACCGAGTAAGTCTTGCCAGTATGGTTATTCAGCGAAATCACCTTGGTCTTGCCAATCCGGTGACGGTAGATCTCGCGCAGGTACTTGATCGACTTCTTCACACAATCGCGCGACAGGCGAATGTCATTGATCGAGACGAACTTGTCCTTGTCGTTGATCAGCTCGCGATACTTCTTCTCGTACATCGGTTTGATCGCGTACCAGTTGGTATCGAGAATCTTCGCCGGGTTTTCGAATTCGTTGAGCAGGTCATCGATGCGGTCTTCGTCGAACTCCTCCTGAATGATGAAATCGAGAATCGAGTTGTCCAGCGTCTCGTCGAAGCGGTACGGGTTCTTCGCGAAGCAGCGCTTGATGAACGCTACGATCAAGGTCAGGAAATCATCCGACAGGCACGGGCTCTTGGCGATCAAGGTAGTCAGCGATAGGTTGGCCGAGGCGCCGATCACCAGTGCGTAACGCTTGAGCGTGGTGTTGGGGAACAGGCTGTTGAGGTGAGTCTTCAACCGGTTCAGGTCCATGTACGACAGTTTGTAGTCTTTTGGCAGCGAGACGATCGACACCACCGACGAGCAGTTCTTGAAGAAGTGCAAATCGTGCAGCGCCGCTGCGTCGTAACCGGAATTCTTGTACTGCTCCAGCGAGGCGCGATAACGCTTGGACTCGATCGGCAACAGGCTGATGCCTTCGATGGCCTGGGTGACCTTGTTGAAGTGCGGCAGATCAATCGAACGGAAAAACAGGTCGTCGATGTTCAGGCGCTGCGGCTCTTTATCGAACACCTTGAACTTGTCGCTGCTCGGCGGCGGGGTTTCCGGCACTACCGATTCGGCGTAGGCAATCGCCACCGGGCCGGCCAGACTCATGAACAGGTCATTGGCATCCAGGCGAATGGTTTCACCGATGTCGATACCGGCGCGGCGGAAGTAATTCTGGTCGTAGTCAGTGGTGACTGCCTGCGCCGTGAGGATGTTGAAGATCTGCTGTGAGATGTACTGGTTGGCGTGCTTCTCCATGGCATTGACATCAATGTTCTGGATGTTGCCGTCATCGCTTTCTTCGGCGTAGCGCATGATGTCGTTGGAGATCAGCATCATCGCGTTCCATGGACGAATCCGCCCCATGACGCTGGCTTCGCTACTGTCCTCGTTAGCGAAGTTGTAAGAGAAATCCCATTCCTCCGACAGGTATTTGCACAGCAGGCGGCCGGCATTGATGTGCAGCGCCTCGGACATTTCGCTGCGGTGATCGGAAATGTTCGGCAGCACGCAGATGCCGCTGGTGAAGATCGGCTCAAACACAAACGAATGACCGCTTTTGCCGTCATGTTCGTCCATCGGTTTGGTGTCGAACGTCTTGTTCATGTACGAGTGCTGCTGGGCCAGGCCAAACTCCGAGGCCATGCCCGAACCGGTACCGCCGCCGGCACTGAAGATCGAAAAGTACAGGCGCGACTGGTTGGCCTTGATGCCGCAGCTGTCGATCAGGTACGAGTGGATCATTTTCCAGTCAGGGCTGGAGAAACGCTGGGTGTCCTTGTTGAGGATGATCTTCGCCAGGTACTGACCGAGGATCGGCGCGTTACCGGCGCCGCCGGCGTGGACTTCGGACAAGTCCATGATCTTCATCTTGCTGTAGTCGCGCAGGAAGCCGCTTTTCTCGCCCTTGCGCGAGAAACGGATACGCCCGGCGATGTCCTTGTCGAGGTCGCCGAGCATCACCAGCGGTTCGACCAGAAATACCGGTTTGGTCGATTTGCTGGGGCCGATGCGCAGGTTGTTCCTGATCCACTGCGCCGGGCTGTAGCCCTTGTCGGCCAAGCGCCGATCAGCCGGGCGATCTTCGTTATTGAATTCGTTGAGATAGAACTTGCGCGCGTTGTACACCAGCTCGGCGACGTCCAGAGCGATGTTGGAGCCGCAGCGACCGAGGCCGATCAGGCACACCGACGGAAACTCCTGATCGTTGTGCTGCTCGTTGTCACCTTCCTGATGCGGTGGGCGCGGGAATACCGAATCGCGCAGGCCGTCGAGATTATCGAGGATGCGGTCGGTATTGGTTTCGGTGAAGTACAGGTACTGCTGGGTCGACAGCGGACGCGAAGGTAGCGCGGGCCTGGATGATGACGTGCTGTTCGCAGCGGGGTTCAGGGTCAGATCGGCTACTGCGCTGGCGGGATTGTTTTTAGAGGTCATGGTGCGCCATTTACCTGGACTGGGTTGGCGTGCCGATCAATGCCGGCGCGCCTCACGGAATGGGATCTCGCGTCTTGTGTGCGCGAATAAGGCCCGGGCGTCGGGGGTGTTGGCCTGTGTGATCGCCGGGCGGAATCCTTTCCTGATCGTTGATGAATCGGCCATGATTCGCTGATCTTTAATGGAAAAGAGGCAAAATGATGTCAACGCTACCTTCGTTGGGGTTTGCCGGAATCGGCCTGATGGGCCTGCCGATGTGCCGGCGTCTGCTGGCGGCGGGTTACCCGCTGACGGTGTGGAACCGCAACCCGGACAAGTGCGCGCCACTGGTTGCGGCCGGCGCCCGACAAGTGGCGAGCCCCGCCGAACTGTGCGCGCACGCCGACATTGTCATGCTGTGCCTGGCCGATACTGCCGTGGTGCGTGAGGTGGTGTTCGGCGCGAGGGGAATTGCCGAAGGTGCGCAGCGCGGCCAACTGCTGGTGGATTTCTCTAGCCTCGAACCGACCGCAACCCGCGAAATGGCTGCCGAACTGGCCGAGAAAACCGGCATGGACTGGCTCGACTCACCGGTCTCGGGCGGCGTGGTCGGTGCCGAGGCCGGCAGTCTGGCGATCATGGTCGGTGGCGATGCGGCGGATCTTGCGCGGGTACGCCCGGTGCTGCTCAGTCTCGGTCAGCGCGTCACGCACATGGGCGGCATTGGCGCCGGGCAGGTGACCAAGGCCTGCAATCAGATGATCGTTGCCTGCAATGCCCTGGTGATCGCCGAAGTGGTCGCGCTGGCCGAGCAGGCTGGCGTCGATGCGAGCCTGATCGCAGAAGCCCTGGCCGGCGGCTTTGCCGATTCGAAGCCATTGCAGATCCTCGTCCCGCAAATGGCCGAGAGTCGTTTCGAGCCGATCAAGTGGCATGTGCGAACGTTGCTCAAGGATCTCGACACGGCGGTGAAGTTTTCCCGCGAACAGGGTTCGGCGACGCCGATCAGCGGATTGGCCGCACAACTGATGCGCCTGCATGGGGCGCAGGGCTTTTTGGCACAGGATCCGGCGACACTGGTGCAAATGTACCGCGCGCCAGACTCAAAGGATTGACCCCGAGCACGGGTTTGCGCTGGTTGATTTCGTCCAGCACCTCCCGTAACTCGTCCAGCGGCACCGGGCGGCTGAGCAGATAGCCCTGAATGAAATCGCAGCCAGAGCGCTCGAGAAACTCGTACTGTTCCAGGCTCTCGACGCCCTCGGTGACGACCTGCAGATGCAGGGTGTGGGCCATGACGATGATCGCCTGGACGATCTCCATGTCCGCCGTGGCGGTGGGAATGTCGAGGATGAACGAGCGATCGATCTTCAGGGTATTGAGCGGCAGGCGCTTGAGGTAGGCCAGCGACGAATAGCCGGTGCCGAAATCATCGATCGACAGCGACACACCGAGGGCGCGGATCTGCCGCAGCAACACCAGCGTGTTGGCGATGTTGCCCATCAAAGCGTTTTCGGTGACCTCCAGCTCCAGGCGTTCCGGCGCTACACCGGCGGTGCGCAACGCG
Source organism: Pseudomonas sp. (assembly GCF_035554175.1). GTDB lineage: Bacteria > Pseudomonadota > Gammaproteobacteria > Pseudomonadales > Pseudomonadaceae > Aquipseudomonas. The sequence goes on from NZ_DATMIV010000048.1 coordinate 19,853, forward strand.
TGTTCGATTTCCTCAGCCAGTTCTTCCCGAGCCAGATTCAGCGGCGAGCAGTTCCAGGCGATTTTCACCTCGGCACACCCATGCCGCGACAGCTCGCCGAGATCCTTGCAGGCGCGGCGCAGCACCCAGTTGTCGAGCTCGGCGATCAAACCATTGTTCTCGGCGATGCCGATAAAGCGATCGGGAGTGAGCAAGCCGTGAACCGGATGCTGCCAGCGAATCAGCGCTTCGAGCTTGGTCACGCGGCCGGTTTTCAATTCGAAAATCGGCTGGTAATAGAGCATCAGCGCATGCTCTTCGCGCAGCGCGCCGCGCAGTTCTTCTTCCAGTTGCAGCTCGAAGCTGGCGCGGGTCTTGAGGCTGGAATTGAAGAAGTGCAGGCCGTTGCGCCCCGCGCCTTTGGATTGATACAGCGCCAGATCGGCGTGTTTGAGCAGCTCCTCGCAAGTCGTGCCGTCTTCGGGGAACAGGCTGATGCCGATGCTGGTAGTCATCACCATGCGGCGGCCGGCCAGTTCGATCGGTTCCTTCATCTTGAGCATGATGCGCTGGGCCATGCCCCGAGCCTCTTCGCGATCGCGCAGGCTGATGAGGATGCAGAATTCGTCACCGCCGAAACGCGCAACCACGTCTTCGTGGCTGCGTACCGAGCCTTTGATGTGTTGGGCGATGACCTTGAGCAGTGCATCACCGGCATCATGGCCGAGGCTGTCGTTGATGCGTTTGAAGTGGTCGATGTCGAGAAACATTACCGCGAGCATGCCGCCCTCGCGGGTCTTCTGGCTGATTTTTTCGGCGAACATCTGGTTGAAACCACGGCGGTTGATCAGGTTGGTCAAAGCGTCGTAATTGGCCGCGTGCTGCAAGGACATGCGCGCCTGATCGAGCTGACTGAGCAGGGCGTTGACCCGGCGCAGATCGTGTTCCTTGTTTTGCAGTTTCTTGTCGGCGAGGGCGGCGCTGATCGCGCTGCCCAGAATCAACAGGATGATCAGCGCCACGGTCAGGGCCAGTTGCAGATGCCCGGTGTCGCCGCCGTTGGCTGCCAGGGCGCCTTCGGGAAGGACCAGATCCAGCGCAGCCATGCCGGTGAAGTGCATGCTGATGATGCCTGCGCCGAGAATCAGTGCTGCGCTGTACTTGAGCAACTGATGCGCTACACCGCTGCCTTCGCTCAGGTACCGGGCGACCCACAGCGCGGCGAAGCTGGCGCCTATGGCAATGACCACCGACAGCGCGAACAGTCCCGGATGATAGTAGACGGTAGCGCTCGACTGCAGGGCGGCCATGCCGACGTAATGCATGCCGGCAATGCCCAGGCCGATGACTGATGCGGTTTTCAGGCAGTGCAGGGCACTCGGTTGCACCTCGCTCAAAGTGTGCATGGCCAGCCAGGAGGCGAGCAGGGCGATCAGCAAGGAGAACAGGGTGATGCCGAGGTCGTACTGAATCTCGATCGGCGCCTGGAAAGCCAGCATGCCGATAAAGTGCATGGCCCAGATGCCGCCGGCCAGGCAGGTCGCGCCGATCCAGCGCCACACGCGGCGTGCCCCTTTATCTTCGGCATGCACTACACGCTCGGCCATGTCCAGGGTGGCGAAACTTGCCGCGCAGGCGACCAGATAGGCGACCATCACCAGCAAGGGGTTGTGGCTGCAATCGAGAAGAACCTGTCCGCTTTGCGGCAGCTCGGCAACAAACTGCAAACCAAGCCACTCCATAGCGCGCCCCGTCTCGGATTCATCTGGCCCGTGCGTCAATCAACGCAAGCGAATGAGAGGAGTATAGAGGCGGTTTTCAGGCTGCAAGTCGTAGTGGCACATTGGTGGTAATGATTTTGCCATTAGCCTCATAGCGTTTCGCGATAAGGCTCAGGCAATGCGCTCCAGCGGCAGGTCGTTCCAGTGCGGCGGCAGAGGTGGCAGGCCATGGGCGGCGCGGGCCTTGTCGCAGTCCGGGTTGTGCTCGCCGTTCTCCCAGGACGCCTCGAACTCGCGGCAGGTGCTTGAGCGTTTGTCGTAGATCGTGCACGCCACGGCGCTGCCGACCTCACCTGCCAGGGATGTGCAGCGCGCCGGTTTGCGGTCGGTGCCGATCATCGCTACCCGACTCGGAGTGATCTGCGAGACCAGTTCATCGGGCACTGTCCCGCCAGCGGATGAACACTCACCCCAGAAAAAAGACACGCGAAAATGGGAACAGCAGGCACCGCAATTCAGACACGGACTGGCTTCGGACATGGGCGGGGGTATCAAAGGGATTGATCGGAAGATCCGGACGGATCCGGCGGCCATTCTAGGCTTTGCCAAGGCATTGGGAAGGGGGGCGCGAAACTATTTTTTTGTCGCCGGATTTTGCCGCGAAAGCCCCGTATGGCGGGGGATTGCTGACTTATCAAGGGCTTACGTTTCTTTACAGTGCGATGGGCTGATATCAGGCTGACGAATGATGACAGACAGCCCCCGCGCCGCTGACTAGATTGCAGGTTCCGGGCTCGAACGCGCTGGCAGTGAAGCCCCATAACAATAAAGAGACGGACCCATGCAGAACTCGACCCAAGCGGCGAATGCCTGGCGCATTCTGTTCCTGCTGTTCCTCGCCAACCTGTTCAATTTCTTTGACCGCACCATCCCGGCGATCATCATCGAGCCGATCCGCATGGAATGGCACCTCAGCGACTTTCAGCTCGGCGTCATCGGCACCGCGTTCACCGTCGTTTATGCGATTGCCGGCCTGCCGCTGGGGCGCATGGCCGACACCGGTTCGCGCAGCAAACTGATGGGCTGGGGCCTGGCGACGTGGAGCGCGCTGACGGCGGTCAACGGTCTGGTCGGCAGTTTCTGGAGTTTCCTCATCGTGCGCATGGGTATCGGCATTGGCGAGGCCAGTTATGCGCCGGCGGCCAATTCGCTGATCGGCGATCTGTTCCCGGCGCACCGTCGGGCGCGAGCCATGGGCATTTTCATGCTCGGCCTGCCGCTGGGGCTGCTGCTGGCGTTCTTCACCATCGGCGCGATGGTCAAGGCGTTCGACAGCTGGCGCGCGCCGTTCTTTATTGCCGCCGTGCCGGGGCTGATCCTGGCGATTTTCATGTTCTTCATCAAAGAGCCGAAACGCGGCGCGGCAGAAGCCGTGCAGGTCTCGCAAGAGAAGGTCGACAGACCGATCCGCCGCGTGCTCGCCGTGCCGACCTTTCTGTGGCTGGTGATGGCCGGGCTGTGCTTCAACTTCGCGACCTATGCCTGCAACTCGTTTCTGGTGCCGATGCTGCAGCGCTATTTCCTCATGCCGTTGCAGGAGGCGGCGGTGGCCACCGGAGTGATTGTCGGCGTGACCGGGCTGGTCGGCCTGACGCTCGGCGGCTGGATCGCCGACAAGATCCACCAGCGCTTCGCCAGCGGGCGGCTGCTGTTTGCCGCGTTCAGCCTGATCATCTCAACCTTGTGCACGGCGTGGGCGCTGCATGCCGGACGCATCGAGATCGGTGTGTTCGTCGCGGTGTTCAGCGTCGGTTGGCTGTTCGCGTACAACTTCTACACCTGCGTGTACACGGCGATTCAGGACGTGGTCGAACCGCGCCTGCGCGCCACGGCGATGGCGTTGTTCTTTGCCGGTTTGTATCTGCTTGGCGGCGGGCTGGGGCCGGTGGTGGTCGGTGGGCTGTCGGATCACTTCGCGCATACGGCGATGGCGGCGGCGGGAGCGGAGCAGATGACCGAAGCGTTCAAGGCAGTCGGTCTGCATGACGCGATGTACCTGATCCCGGTGGCGCTGTTCCTGACCATGGTCTTTCTGTTTCTGGCGGCGCGGTGTTTTGTGCGGGATGCGCAGCGGATGAAGGATGGGTTGGTGGCGGTGGTTGAGCCTGAAATTTCTGCGGCGACTGCTTAGATCAAAAGATCGCAGCCTTCGGCAGCTCCTACATGGGAATGTGTTCCCCCTGTAGGAGCTGCCGAAGGCTGCGATCTTTTGCTTTTGCTTCTGAAATAAAAAAGGCCCGCATCACTGCGGGCCTTCTTGTTTGCAGCGATGGAGCAGGGCGGTTTAACCCGCCACCAGCACCCGAATCGCTTCCAGGCGCAACGCCGCTTTATCCAGCATCGCCAGACCTTGCTCACGCTGAGTGCGCAACGCTTCCAGTTCGCTGTCGCGCACGGTCGGGTTGACCGCCTGCAACGCGGTCAGGCGCGCCAGCTCTTCGTCAGTATCAGCCGCCAGACGACGACGCGCCTCAGCCACACGCTCGGCGTGACGCGGGGCGATTTTTTCTTCGCCGGCGTTGATCCGTGGCGTCAGCTGATCGCGCTGGGCCTGGATGAACTTGTTGGCGCTGGCGCGAGGCACGCTTTCCAGTTGATCGTTGAGGGTTTCGAAGGAAACCCTTGGCGACAGATCGTTGCCATTGGCATCGAGCAGGCAGCGCAGTGCGGCCGGCGGCAGGTAGCGACCCAGCTGCAGCGAGCGCGGCGCGACCACTTCGCTGACGTACAGCAACTCCAGCAACACAGTGCCCGGTTTCAGCGCCTTGTTCTTGATCAGCGCGACGGCGGTGTTGCCCATCGAACCGGACAGCACCAGATCCATGCCGCCCTGGACCATCGGGTGTTCCCAGGTGATGAACTGCATGTCTTCGCGTGACAGCGCCTGGTTGCGGTCGTAAGTGATGGTCACGCCTTCGTCGTCGCCCAGCGGGAAACTGGCGTCGAGCATCTTCTCGCTCGGCTTGAGGATCAGGGCGTTTTCCGAATGGTCTTCGCTGTCGATACCGAACGCGTCGAACAGGGTTTCCATGTAGATCGGCAGGGCGAACTGATCGTCCTGCTCGAGGATCGCCTCGACCAGCGCTTCACCTTCGCCAGCGCCGCCGGAATTCAGTTCCAGCAGACGGTCGCGACCGGTGTGCAGTTCGGCTTCCAGACGCTCGCGCTCGCTGCGCGCTTCGTCGATCAGCGCTTGCCACTCGCCGTCATCCGCTTCTTCGAGCAGCGGCAGCAGGCGCGGGCCGAACTGATGCTGCAAGGCGTTGCCGGTCGGGCAGGTGTTGAGGAACGCGTTGAGCGCTTCGTGATACCACTGGAACAGGCGCTCTTGCGGGCTGGTTTCCAGATACGGCACGTGCAGTTCGATGATGTGTTTCTGCCCGATCCGGTCCAGACGTCCGATCCGCTGTTCGAGCAGGTCCGGGTGCGACGGCAGATCGAACAGCACCAGATGATGGGCGAACTGGAAGTTGCGACCCTCACTGCCGATTTCCGAGCAGATCAGCACCTGCGCGCCAAACTCTTCGTCGGCAAAGTAGGCGGCGGCGCGGTCACGCTCAAGGATGTTCATGCCCTCGTGGAACACCGTGGCCGGGATGCCGGAGCGCACGCGCAGGGCGTCTTCCAGGTCCATCGCGGTTTCGGCGTGGGCGCAGATCACCAGCACTTTGGTGCGCTTGAGCATTTTCAGCTGGTCGATCAGCCACTCGACGCGCGGATCGAATTTCCACCAGCGTTCTTCTTCACTGGCGTCCGGCTGCGCCTGGAAGCTGACTTCCGGATACAGCTCGGCGTGTTCGCCCAGCGGCAGTTCGAGGTATTCGTCCGGGCATGGCAGTGGGTACGGGTGCAGTTTGCGCTCCGGGAAACCCTGCACGGCGGCGCGGGTATTACGGAACAGCACGCGGCCGGTGCCATGGCGATCGAGCAGTTCGCGCACCAGACGTGCGCTGGCTTCGCTATCGCCGTCGTTGACTGCGCTGAGCAGGGCTTCGCCTTCGTTGCCGAGGAAACCGTGGATGGTCTTGTGCGCTTCGGCCGAGAGACGACCCTTGTCGAGCAGTTCCTGAACGGCTTCGGCGACCGGACGATAGTTGTCACTCTCGGCGCGGAAAGCGGCCAGGTCGTGGAAACGGTTCGGGTCGAGCAGGCGCAGACGGGCGAAGTGGCTGTCCTGACCGAGTTGCTCCGGGGTGGCGGTGAGCAGCAGCACGCCAGGGATCACTTCGGCCAGTTGTTCGACCAGCGAGTACTCCGCGCTGGCCTTGTCTTCGTGCCACACCAGATGGTGCGCTTCGTCGACCACCAGCAAATCCCAACCGGCGGCGAACAAGGCGTCCTGAGCTTTCTCGTCATCGACCAGCCACTCCAGCGCGACCAGCGCCAGTTGCGTGTCTTCGAACGGGTTGGTGGCATCGCTTTCGATGAAGCGTTCTTCGTCGAACAGCGCGACCTGCAGGTTGAAACGGCGGCGCATTTCCACCAGCCACTGATGCTGGAGGTTTTCCGGAACCAGGATCAGCACGCGGCTGGCACGGCCGGAGAGCAGTTGGCGGTGAATCACCAGACCGGCTTCGATGGTTTTACCCAGACCTACTTCGTCCGCCAGCAGCACGCGCGGGGCGATACGGTCGGCAACTTCACGGGCGATGTGCAACTGGTGCGCGATCGGCTGCGCGCGCACGCCGCCCAGGCCCCACAGCGAGGACTGCAACTGACGGCTGGTGTGTTCAAGGGTGTTGTAGCGCAGGGAGAACCACGGCAGCGGGTCGATCTGGCCGGCGAACAGACGGTCGCTGGCCAGGCGGAACTGAATGAAGTTCGACAGCTGGGTTTCCGGCAGGGTGACAACTTCGTTCTGCCCGTTGAGGCCGTGATAGACCATCAGCCCGTCGACGTCGTCGACCTGCTGCACGGTCATCTTCCAGCCTTCGAAGTGGGTGATGGAGTCGCCGGGCGAGAACCGCACGCGGGTCAGGGGCGCATTCCGTAGCGCGTACTGGCGGGTTTCGCCAGTGGCCGGGTAAAGCACGGTCAACAAGCGGCCGTCCTGTGCCAGAACGGTGCCTAAACCAAGCTCTGCTTCGCTGTCACTGATCCAGCGTTGCCCCGGTTGATACTGCTGCGCCATGCTGCCTGACTCCCACCTTGAAAAAGCGGGCTATCTTAACGGAATGCGGGCTTCAGGCCAAAGGAATACTGGGGTAGGAGCTGCCGAAGGCTGCGATCTTTTGATCTGTGGGAACACTCGGGTTTGGCGTTGTCCATAAGAGATCGCAGCCTTCGGCAGCCCTACAGGTGCCAAGTGCGTCACAGATTTTCGACCAGTGGCTCAAGGCGCCCTTGCCGCAGCCGATAGCCTGCACACAGGAGACCTTTATATGTTGCCACCGATGCTCCCCTTGAGCGCTGTGCCGATCACTTCCCAGCAGGATCCGATCCGCCAGCGGCCGGACATTCCGCCGGTGGTGCCGGTGCAGGAAAGCTCCAACGAAAGCACGATCGATCTGCAAAAGCGCGATCCTGAAGAGGATGGCCTGTTGCTGCGCGAAGAACAGCGTCGCCAGCAGGAGCGCGAGCGCAGACGCCGCGAGGCGGACGAGGATCCCGAAGAGCATCTGGCCGTGCCAGGCACTGAGCTTAACGCTGACAACACGGTGCCGGTGGTGCCGCTGATAGACGATCAGCCGCGTCAGGGGCTGTGGGTCGATATCGAGATTTGAGCTGCGGCTGGTCAGCGCGTGCGCCAGGCGGCATGATTGGCGCAACCCTGCCGATGATCGGCAGCCGTGATTCCTTTTGCGATGTGCCGGACGCCATGAGCCAAGACGACAAACTGATCGACCTCAGTACCGAACGCGCCAAGCGCGTGCATGACCTCAACGAGAAGCGGTTGAACGAAGTGCGCCAGGCCTTCGAACAGGCCATGCCGTTGGGAAAGTCCAAGAAAAAGTCAAAGAACAAACCGAAAAAGCGTTGATCTCCCGCTGCATTCATTGATGCAGGTCAGTTATTTCCCCTCCTTTATTTCCCTTCCTTGCGGATATTGATCCCGGTCAATGTGTGCGTCTGTGTGTTTGGTAACTTGAACCCATCGCAGCAAAGCAGGGCCAGGAGGCCAGTCATGTTTTTCGATAACGTGGTGTTTGCCGGGGTTCTGACGGTGGGGCTTATGGTGCTGTTTTTTGCAGGGTTTGGATTTTTTATCTGGAAGGATGCGCATAAACGGCGCAAGTGAGTTCTTCTGGATTGATGGGCACGCAAGGCATTTTGGGGCGACTTCGGTTGCCCCTTTTTTTTGGCCGTGGCGGCCTTTGGGCCGACCAGGCTGTTGGGGTTTTGGGTGAATATCCGTTGCTTCGGTAGCGGCTGCTGGCGGTTTCGCCTGACGGCGACTTACTTTTTTACAAGCGCCTAAAAAAAGTAAGCAAAAAAACGCTTGCTCCTGCGTTCGGCCCTCGCAGGCTCGGGTTCCTTCGCTCCGGGACTGATCCGGGCGCAGCGGCTCCGGTTTGCTTCGCTGCACCTACACTCGCTGTGTACGACTGCGCCAAACGGTCGCTGCGCTCCCACGCCCGGATCAATCCCTCCACTCAGCCTTCCGACGTCGCCCGTGGATCAAGATCAAAAGCGATACTCGAGCTAACGCTCATCGTGTAGGAGCTGCCGAAGGCTGCGATCTTTTGCTTTTGCTTTTCTGTGGGAGCGAGCCTGCTCGCGAAGGCGGCCTGACAGCCGACCTGTTTCTTGCGGTTGTACCCAATCCAACTGTAGGAGCTGCCGAAGGCTGCGATCTTTTGATCTGGCTTCTGCTTCTGCTCTGGCTTTTGCTCTGGCTTTTGATCTTTTGCCCCTTCGGCAGGCTGCGCCCGGATCGGTCCCGTAACGAAGGAACCCCGAGCCCCAGCGAGCGGGCCGTACGCCGGGGCAAAGCCTTTTGGGTTACCTTTTTGGCGTCTGAAAAAGGTGACTCGCTGTAAGAGCGAAACCGTCAGCGGCAGCACCCGCAGAAACGGATATGCCCCCAATCCAATAACAAAAAAGGCGTGATCCTCACGAATCACGCCCTTTTCCAATCAACAGCTAACGATCAACTGCCCAGAGCCTTCGAAGCCAACCAGAACAACCCGGCCGATAGCGCCACAGTCGCGGGCAAGGTCAACACCCAAGCCAGCAGAATCGTCTTCACCGTGCCACCCTGCAGGCCGCTTTTATTGGCAACCATGGTCCCGGCGACACCCGAAGACAACACATGAGTGGTCGAAACCGGCAGGCTGAAAATATTGGCCATGCCGATCAGACTGGCGGTGGTGATCTGCGCCGACATGCCCTGGGAATAGGTCATGCCCTGCTTGCCGATCTTCTCGCCAATGGTCAGCACCACGCGTTTCCAGCCGACCATGGTACCCAGGCCCAGTGCCAGAGCGACCGCCAGAATCACCCAGAACGGCGCGTATTCAGTGGTGGTGGTCAGGTCTTTGCGCAGCTTGTCCAGGTCGGCCTTTTCACGGGCTTCCAGGCCAGGCAATTTGCCGACTTTCTTCGCCGTGTCGTCCAGGCAGAGCAGGTAGCGACGCACTTCGATGCGGCTTTCCGACGACAGCGAATGGTAGTCCGCTACGCCTTTGAGGGTGTGCAGCAGGGCGGCGATGGTCGGTTCGGTCTGCTGCGGGTTGCAGCGGAATTTCTCCGGCAGATCGCCTTCGACGCTTTTGCCCAGTGCCAGGAATTCACCCAGCGAATCGGCGTTGCGCTGGTAGAACTGACTCAGGTGCAAAGTCGCGTCGCGGGTGCGTTCGATCTGGTAGGTGGTGCTGTTCAGGTCGAGGACGAACTGCGCCGGCACGATACCGATCAGCACCAGCATGATCAGGCCGATGCCTTTCTGACCGTCGTTGGAACCGTGTACGAAGCTCACGGCCATGGCCGAGATCACCAGGACCAGGCGATTCCAGAACGGTGGGTGCTTCTTGTCGTCGATTTTGCGGCGCTGTTCCGGTGTCTTGTGCATCTTCGACAGGGGGCGCCACCACTTCAGACCGATCAGCACCAGCGCGGCGATGAGGAAGCCGGCCATCGGCGAGAACACCAGCGAGGCGCCGATGTCGATCGCTTTCTGCCAGTTCACGCCATCTCTCAACGGGATGTCATTGATCAATGCGTTGGCCAGGCCGACACCGAGAATCGAGCCGATCAGGGTGTGCGAGCTGGAAGCCGGGATACCGAAGTACCAGGTCCCCAGGTTCCAGGCGATTGCCGCGGCGAGTAACGAGAAAACCATCGCCAGGCCATGGCCGGTGTTCACATTGATCAGCAGTTCAACCGGCAGCAGATGGACGATGGCATACGCTACCCCCACGCCGCCCAGCAGCACGCCGAGGAAATTGAACACACCGGAAAAGAACACCGCCAGGTGCGGCGGCATGGCTTTGGTGTAGATAACAGTGGCTACCGCGTTAGCGGTGTCATGAAATCCATTGATGAACTCGAAGGCGAGGACAAACGTCAGGGCGAGCAAGAGGCTCACAAGCACCCAAGCATCCAGTCCGCTGAATAAATCGATCATGAAGGTTTTCTGACCCGGTCGTAAGGGGGCGCGATTATGCCAGAAAAGACAGGAAATCGATGCCCTGTCTGCTCACTGGTCACACTCTTGTTCGATTTAATTTGTTGCAGAGCGTGAAAACCAAGCGCTGTACAGGGTTTTACAACTTGTTGATTTTACTGATTAAATCCATTTTTACAGGCGATTTTGTCGACGCCGCCAAGGCTCAAACGTTTGTCTGAAATATCTCTGAAACCTGTGGGACGCTCGTTTACAACCAGCAAAATGGCGATGCTGCCGCCGCCCGCGAGTAGCGGGCGCGCGCGATGTCGTCTTGCCACCGCGGTGTGGCTCAGGGGGTCGCCCACAGACGAACGTTCAACAGCCGTGGCTCATGGCTCTTCGGCTTTGAGTTCCTTTGCGATTTTTTCGATTTCCTGCTTGAACACCTGATCCTGAACGGTCGGGCGCTTGCGCCATGCCTTGCGTTCCGGTTCCGGCTGGGCGGCGTAGGTGGTGACTTCCCCGCCGTAAACTTCCTTGTAACGTTGTTCCTGGCGCTCGAGTTCCGCGCGCAGTTCGTCTTTTGTCACGGTTGCTACCTGTATGAGTCGAATTGAATATCCGGTGAAACGCACTGCAACGAACGCAATGAACGAACTTGCCAGTCAGCCACGGCCCGATCAGGCAGGGTGACATTGCAAAGGCGATCAAGACTTCCTTGTTACAGGCGGCTACGGCACCAGATTGAAAATGACGCAGCATCAGTTTCCTGTTTCAGCGAGCGCTGGCGTTGCATGCGTAATGAGCGCCAGGCGCTGGCCGGGGCTGAAGCGAAAGGCCTCGTTCAGCGGGTCGCGGACTGTTGATTAAAGCGCCGCCACCTGGGTGCATTATAGCGGTCGATTCGGGAATGACTATCTTTGCCAAGTTAAAAACGGTTCCGAATGTGTGATCGTTTTGTTGCTGCAACTTTTGTTGCTAGTTAAGTGTAAAGACAGCGTTATTGGCAGGCGATCTGTTTTTGGCGCCATTAACTCGAACAACTAAGACGCACTTTGTTGTGAGCAGAATCGATAAAGTTGGTTCAACTCAAAGCTCGAACGCTCGATTGCGATTATCGGTCGGCCGTCCGATAATCGCCCAATGTTGATGTCTCCATGCTTGTGCATCGGGCGGTGAGCCGTTTGACTAGCCATTGATGCGGGCCGGACAAGGACAAGAAATGAACGATCAAATGCGCAACTCCTTCACTTCCGTGGCGCCGCCCATCGTCGCCTCACCGGCCAAACGCATCCAGGCGCTGACCGGTGACCCGGATTTCATGACCTCGCTGGCCCGTGGCCTGGCGGTGGTGCAAGCGTTTCAGGAGCGCAAACGCCATCTGACCATTGCGCAGATCAGCCACCGCACGGAAATCCCCCGCGCCGCCGTGCGCCGTTGCCTGCATACCTTGATCAAGCTCGGCTACGCCACTACCGACGGCCGCACGTATTCGTTGCTGCCGAAAGTGCTGACCCTGGGCCACGCTTATCTGTCTTCGACGCCATTGGCCGTATCCGCCCAGCCATACCTTGACCGCATGAGCGAGCAACTGCACGAAGCCTGCAACATGGCGACGCTGGAGGGCGATGACATTCTTTACATCGCCCGCTCGGCGACCACGCAACGGCTGATTTCCGTGGATCTTTCGGTCGGCGGGCGGCTGCCGGCGTATTGCACATCGATGGGGCGGATTCTGCTGGCGGCGCTGGACGACACGTCGCTGGGCGAGTACCTCGACCACGCCGAACTAGTGGCCAAGACCAGTCGCACGATCCACACGCCCCAGGCTTTGCTTGAATGTCTGCAACAAGTACGGCAGCAGGGCTGGTGCATTGTCGACCAGGAACTGGAGCAGGGACTGCGCTCGATCGCCGTGCCGGTGTACGACGCGTCCGGGCAAGTGGTGGCGGCGCTCAATGTCAGCACTCACGCCGGACGGGTCAGCCGCGCCGAACTGGAGCAGCGCTTTCTGCCGGGCCTGCTCAGTGCCAGTCGCGACCTCAGTGCGCAGTTGTTCGCCTGAGGAAGCTGTTCGATAAACGCACAGTGTTGCGTTTATCGAATTGACGCTAAAACCCTCGGATCATTAATGTCGCGGCAGCGTCATCCGGCACTCTCCATCGCGCCGAATGCTCGACCACCATAATAATGACAAGAGGCAACTCACCATGCGCTCGCTCCCTGACTGTCTGCATTTCACCCGTTGTTGCCGGGTTTACCGCAACGCCTGATTACAACCTTCTATTCTTGTGACCGTGCCTTGCCTTGGCCGGCCGCCGTTCGACTGCGTTTTTTACGTGGAATAAAAATAATGAACCAGCCTCAGTCCGCTGTGGGTAACTGCCTCGACGTGCAGACCTTCATCAATGCCCAACCGATCTCGCGCTATCAGTGGCGGGTGGTGATTCTGTGTTTCCTGATTGTCTTTCTCGACGGCCTCGACACTGCCGCCATGGGCTTCATCGCTCCGGCACTGTCGCAAGACTGGGGTATCGATCGCGCCAGTCTCGGCCCGGTGATGAGTGCCGCGCTGATCGGCATGGTCTTCGGCGCACTGGGCTCCGGCCCGTTGGCTGACCGCTTCGGGCGAAAAGTCGTACTCGTCGGTGCGGTGATTCTGTTTGGCGGCTTCAGCCTCGCGTCGGCGTACAGCACCAACGTCGAGCAACTGTTGGTGCTGCGCTTCCTGACCGGGCTCGGTCTGGGTGCGGGAATGCCCAACGCCACGACGTTGCTGTCGGAATACACTCCGGAGCGCAAGAAGTCGCTGCTGGTGACCAGCATGTTCTGCGGCTTCAACCTCGGCATGGCCGGCGGCGGATTCATTTCCGCAAAACTCATCCCGGCGTTCGGCTGGCACGCCCTGCTGATGATCGGCGGGATCCTGCCGCTGATCCTTGCTGTGGTGTTGCTGTTCTGGTTGCCGGAATCGGCGCGCTATCTGGTCGTGCGCAACCGTGGCAGCGACAAAGTGCGCAAGACCCTGGCGCCGATCGACCCGATTACCGTGGCCCGAGCGTCGAGCTTCAGCGTGCCGGAACAGAAAACCGTCAAGGCGCGCAATGTGTTCGCGGTGATTTTCTCCGGTACCTACAGCACGGGCACCTTGCTGTTGTGGCTGACCTATTTCATGGGCCTGGTGATCGTGTACCTGCTGACCAGTTGGCTGCCGACGCTGATGCGCGACAGCGGCGCAAGCATGGAGCAAGCCGCGTTCATTGGTGCGTTGTTCCAGTTTGGCGGCGTGTTGAGTGCGGTCGCGGTGGGTTGGGCGATGGACCGCTTCAATCCGCACAAGGTCATCGGCATTTTCTACCTGCTCGCCGGAGTGTTTGCCTACGCGGTGGGCCAGAGCCTGGGCAACATCACCTTGCTGGCGACGCTGGTGCTGGTGGCGGGCATGTGCGTGAACGGCGCGCAATCGGCGATGCCGTCGCTGGCGGCGCGGTTTTACCCGACCCAAGGCCGTGCGACTGGCGTGTCGTGGATGCTCGGCATCGGCCGCTTCGGCGCGATTCTTGGTGCGTGGATGGGTGCAACTTTGCTCGGCCTCGGCTGGAATTTCGAGCAGGTGCTGACCGCGTTGGTGATTCCGGCTGGATTGGCCACGGCGGCGGTGCTGATCAAAGGCATGGTGAGTCATGCGGATGCCACCTGATACTTCCTTGTAGAGCGAAAAGATCGCAGCCTTCGGCAGCTCCTACATTTGAAATGCGTTCTCCTGTAGGAGCTGCCGAAGGCTGCGATCTCTTGCCGGCGACACGAACCGATAGGGAAGCAACAATCCGTTCGATAAACGAACGCTCAGTCGATTATCGGATTGTCTGGCGATTTTCCCAGGCTTAATCTTCAGTGACTCCGGCGCTCAACCTCGCGCCTTTTTATCACTGGCGATTCCTTACAAAGAAACAGGAGCCCGCTCCATGGCTGAGATCCTTTCGCTGCACGACGCGGTGAAGCAATTCGTCAACGACGGCGACACCGTCGCCCTCGAAGGCTTCACTCACCTGATCCCTACGGCAGCGGGTCATGAAATCATTCGTCAGGGCAAGAAAGATCTGACGCTGGTGCGGATGACGCCTGACCTGATCTACGACCAACTGATCGGCGCCGGTTGCGCACGCAAACTGATTTTCTCCTGGGGCGGCAACCCGGGTGTGGGCTCGCTGCACCGTTTGCGTGACGCGGTCGAAAAGCAATGGCCGCACGCGCTGGAAATCGAAGAACACAGCCACGCCGACCTCGCCAACGCCTACGTCGCCGGCGCTTCCGGCCTACCGTTCGCGGTGCTGCGCGCTTATGCCGGCTCCGATCTGCCGAAGGTCAATCCGCTGATCAAAACCGTGACCTGCCCGTTCACCGGCGAAGTGCTGGCGGCGGTGCCCTCGGTACGCCCCGACGTTACCGTGATCCACGCGCAGAAGGCCGACCGCAAGGGCAACGTCCTGCTCTGGGGCATTCTCGGTGTGCAGAAAGAAGCCGCGCTGGCCGCCAAGCGTTGCATCGTCACTGTTGAAGAAATCGTCGACGACCTCAACGCGCCGATGAACGCTTGCGTACTACCGACCTGGGCCTTGAGCGCGGTCTGTCATGTGCCGGGCGGTGCACATCCGTCCTACGCCCACGGTTACACCGAGCGTGACAATCGTTTCTATCAGGCGTGGGATCCGATCGCTCGCGACCGTGAGACGTTTACCGCGTGGATCGACGAATACATCCATGGCTGCGCTGACTTCAGTGAATTCCAGGCCAGGTTGGCCGCTGCTTCGGAGGCCAAGCAATGACTTACACCACCAATGAAATGATGACCGTCGCCGCCGCCCGCCGCCTGAAGAACGGCTCGGTGTGCTTCGTCGGCATCGGCCTGCCGTCGAAAGCCGCCAACCTCGCGCGCCTGACTTCATCGCCCGATGTGGTACTGATCTACGAGTCCGGCCCGATCGGCGCCAAGCCGAGCGTGTTGCCACTGTCCATCGGTGATGGCGAGTTGGCCGAAACCGCCGACACTGTAGTGCCGACCGGTGAGATTTTTCGCTACTGGCTGCAGGGCGGGCGCATCGACGTCGGTTTTCTCGGCGCCGCCCAGGTCGACCGTTTCGGCAACATCAACACCACCGTGGTCGGCGATTACCACACGCCGAAAGTGCGTCTGCCGGGCGCCGGTGGCGCGCCGGAGATTGCCGGTTCGGCGAAAAGCGTGCTGATCATCCTGAAACAGTCGGCGCGTTCGTTTGTCGACAAACTCGATTTCATCACCTCGGTCGGTCACGGCGAGGGCGGCGATTCGCGCAAACGTCTGGGCCTGCCGGGCGCCGGGCCGGTGGGGATCATCACCGACCTGTGCATCATGGAACCGGAGGAGGGTACCAACGAGTTCGTGGTCACCGCGTTGCATCCAGGCGTGACCCGCGAGCAAGTGGTCGCCGCTACTGGTTGGGCGATCCGTTTTGCCGACTCCGTTGAAACCACCGCTGAGCCGACCGACGTCGAGCTGACCGCGCTGCGTGATCTTGAAGCACGCACCGCTGCCGCCCACGGTCAGGCACCGGGAGAAGCATGATGCGTGACGTTTATATCTGCGACGCGATTCGCACTCCCATCGGCCGTTTCGGCGGCGCACTGTCCGCCGTTCGCGCCGATGACCTGGCCGCTGTGCCGATCAAGGCTTTGATGGAGCGCAATCCATCGGTGGAGTGGAATGCAGTCGATGAGGTGTTCCTCGGCTGCGCCAACCAGGCCGGCGAAGACAACCGCAACGTTGCGCGCATGGCGCTGCTGCTGGCGGGCCTGCCGGACAGCGTGCCGGGGGTGACCCTCAATCGCCTGTGCGCTTCGGGCATGGACGCGATCGGTACCGCATTCCGTGCGATTGCCAGCGGCGAGATGGAGCTGGCGATCGCCGGCGGCGTCGAGTCGATGTCCCGTGCGCCGTTCGTGATGGGCAAGGCTGACGCGGCGTTTTCGCGCAACATGAAGCTGGAAGACACCACCATCGGCTGGCGTTTCATCAACCCGCTGATGAAGGCGCAGTACGGCGTCGATGCGATGCCGCAAACCGCCGACAACGTCGCCGACGACTATAAAGTGTCGCGCGAAGATCAGGACGCCTTTGCCCTGCGCAGCCAGCAACGCACGGCTGCTGCCCAGGCTGCCGGCTATTTCGCCGAAGAAATCGTCGAAGTGCGCATCGCCCACAAGAAAGGCGAAACCGTGGTCAGCCAGGACGAACATCCGCGTGCCGACACCACGATCGAAGCGCTTGCCAAGCTGAAACCGGTCAACGGCGCTGACAAAACCGTCACTGCCGGCAATGCCTCCGGGGTCAACGATGGCGCCGCGGCACTGATTCTCGCCTCAGCCGACGCAGTGAAAAAACACGGTCTGACCGCCCGCGCGAAAGTGCTGGGCATGGCCAGTGCCGGTGTCGCGCCACGGGTGATGGGCATCGGCCCGGTGCCGGCGGTGCGCAAACTGACCGAGCGCCTCGGCGTGGCGGTCAGCGATTTCGACGTGATCGAACTCAACGAAGCGTTTGCCAGCCAAGGCCTCGCGGTATTGCGCGAGTTGGGCCTGGCGGACGATGCGCCGCAGGTCAACCCGAATGGCGGCGCGATTGCCCTCGGTCACCCATTGGGCATGAGCGGCGCGCGGCTGGTGCTGACCGCCCTGCACCATCTGGAAAAGACCGGTGGCAAGAAAGGTCTGGCGACCATGTGCGTCGGTGTCGGCCAGGGTCTGGCGCTGGCCATCGAACGCGTCTGACGCGCTGCGGCACTTTTAAGAATTGAGGAAAGCGAAATGACTGACAAGCCTGGTTACCGTCGCCCACAGGCAGGCACTCAGCCTGACTACCTGCACCCGACGTATCAATCCACCAACCTGCGCTCGCCGTCCAAGCCTTTGGTGTACCTGCCCCATTCACTCTCGGAAATCACCGGGCCGACCATCGGTGCCGAGCACATTGCCGAGAAGGACAACGACCTGACCGCACAGCACGAAGGCGAGCCGTTGGGCGAGCGTATTATCATTCACGGCCGTGTGCTCGACGAAAACGGCCTGCCGGTGCCGGGGATTCTGGTGGAGATCTGGCAGGCCAATGCCGCCGGCCGCTACAACCACGCCCGCGACCTGCACGATGCGCCGCTGGACCCGAACTTCACCGGCACCGGTCGCACCGTCACCGATGCCGACGGCTGGTACCAGTTCCAGACCATCAAGCCCGGCGCCTATCCGTGGGGCAACCACCACAACGCGTGGCGCCCGGCGCACATCCACTTTTCCCTGTTCGGGCCGAGCATCCTCACCCGACTGGTCACGCAAATGTACTTCCCGGGCGACCCGTTGCTGGCTTACGACCCGATCTACAACTGCGTGCCGGACACTTCGGCCAAGGAACGCCTGATCGCTGCTTTCGATCTGGAAAAAACCATTCCGTCCTACGCCCTCGGTTACCGCTGGGACATCGTGCTGCGCGGCCGTGATGCCACGCCGATGGAGAAATGACATGACCTTGACCGCGACCACGTCCCACACCGTCGGGCCGTATTACCACATCGGCCTGACCTGGCTGAACCGCGAAACCCTCGCCAACGAGCTGACCCTTGGCGAGCGCGTGGCGATCACCGGCCAGGTGCTGGACGGCAACGGCGATGTCGTCAACGATGCCATGCTCGAAGTCTGGCAGGCCAACGCCGCCGGCAAGTACGACCACCCGGAAGATCAGCAGGACAAACCGCTCGACCCCAATTTCGAAGGTTTCGGCCGGGTGCCGGTGGACGCCGAAGGGCGCTTCCGTTTCACCACGATCAAGCCCGGCACCGTGCCCGGGCTGAAAGGCTCGACCCAGGCGCCACATCTGGTGGTGCTGGTGTTTGCCCGAGGCCTGGTCAAGCACTTGCTGACGCGGATTTATTTTGAGGGTGAACCGGCGAACGCTGATGATCCGTTGCTCGAATGTGTACCGGCGGAGCGTCGCGCAACGTTGCTGGCGAAACAGGATGCATCCGCTGTTTACCAGTGGAATGTGGTTCTGCAGGGCACTGATGCCGAGACGGTGTTCTTCGATTATTAAAGAACACCACTCATCCCCTGTGGGAGCGAGCCTGCTCGCGAAAGCGGTGGGTCAGCCAGCACACATGTCGTCTGGCACTCCCTCTTCGCGAGCAGGCTCGCTCCCACAGGGGAACGATCGATACTGGATGTGGAACGGGACTGTTGCAAAGTATGTCTAGACTGTGACTGTCCCTATCGAGTGAAAAAACAATGACAACGGCCACCTCTCATTACACCGGTGAAGAGCGCAGCAAGCGCATCTTCGCCATTGTCGGCGCTTCGTCCGGCAACCTCGTCGAATGGTTCGACTTCTACGTCTACGCCTTCTGCGCGATCTATTTCGCCCCGGCGTTCTTCCCCTCCGACAACCCCACCGTGCAACTGGTCAACACCGCTGGCGTGTTCGCTGCCGGGTTCCTGATGCGCCCGATTGGCGGCTGGATCTTTGGCCGCGTCGCTGACAAGCACGGACGCAAGAATTCGATGCTCATCTCGATTCTGATGATGTGCTTTGGCTCGTTGCTGATCGCCTGCTTGCCGACCTACAAGGACATTGGCGTCTGGGCGCCGGTGCTGTTGCTGTTCGCGCGATTGCTGCAAGGTTTGTCGGTGGGTGGCGAGTACGGCACCACCGCGACTTACATGAGTGAAGTTGCACTCAAGGGCCAGCGCGGTTTCTTCGCCTCGTTCCAGTACGTGACGCTGATTGGCGGGCAACTGCTGGCGGTGTCGCTGGTGGTGGTGCTGCAACAGTTCCTCACTGAAGAGGACCTGCGTGCCTACGGCTGGCGCATACCGTTCGTGGTCGGTGCGGTGGCGGCGCTGATTTCGCTGTTCCTGCGTCGTTCGCTGAAGGAAACCACCAACGAAGAAACCCGCGCGCACAAAGACGCGGGTAGCATTACCGCACTGTTTCGCGATCACAAAGCGGCGTTCATCACCGTGCTCGGTTACACCGCTGGCGGCTCGCTGATTTTCTACACCTTCACCACCTACATGCAGAAATACCTGGTGAACACCGCGGGCATGCACGCCAAGACCGCCAGCTACATCATGACCGGCGCGCTGTTCCTCTATATGTGCATGCAACCGCTGTTCGGCATGCTCGCCGACAAGATCGGTCGGCGCAACTCGATGCTCTGGTTCGGCGCCCTCGGCACGCTGCTCACCGTGCCGATTCTGCTCAGCCTGAAAAGCATCAGCAGCCCGTTTCTGGCGTTTGTATTGATCACCCTGGCGCTGGCGATCGTCAGTTTCTACACCTCGATCAGCGGTCTGGTGAAAGCCGAGATGTTCCCACCCGAAGTACGTGCCCTTGGTGTCGGCCTGGCTTACGCGGTGGCCAATGCAATCTTTGGCGGCTCGGCGGAATTCGTTGCCCTGAGCCTCAAGGCCGGGGGCATGGAAAACGCCTTCTACTGGTACGTGACGGCGATGATGGCAGTCGCCTTCCTGTTCAGTCTGCGTTTGCCCAAGCAGGCGAAGTATTTGCACCACGATCTGTAAATTCATGTGCGCGGGCTGCAAGGCCCGCGCCGGCAAGGACTGTTTATGACTCAGCGACCGGGCAATCAATTGTTCGATGCCTACTTCACCGCCCGCGATATGCGCGAGGTGTTCTGCGATCAGGGCCGGGTGCAGGCGATGCTCGATTTCGAAGCGGCGCTGGCCCGGGCCGAAGCACGGGTCGGATTGATTCCTTCGTCGGTCGTAGCGCCGATTGCGGCGGCATGCGATGCGCGCCTGTATGACTTCGCCGCGCTGGGCGAGGCGATTGCCACGGCCGGCAATTCGGCGATTGCGCTGGTCAAGGCGTTGGGCAAACAGATTGCCGCGACCGATGCCCAGGCCGAGCGCTATGTGCATCTGGGTGCGACCAGCCAGGACGTGATGGATTCCGGGCTCGTCCTGCAATTGCGTCAGGCGCTGGTGCTGATCGAAAGCGAACTGGCGCAACTGGCCGACTCGCTCGCCGCCCAGGCACAACGTTTCGCCACCACGCCATTGGCCGGGCGTACCTGGCTGCAACACGCAACGCCGGTGACCCTCGGCATGAAAATCGCCGGCTGGCTGGGCGCCGTGACCCGCAGCCGTCAACGTCTGCAAGAACTGAAGCCGCGGCTGCTGGTGCTGCAATTCGGTGGCGCGTCCGGCACGCTCGCGGCACTTGGCGAACAAGCGTTGCCAATCGCGCAAGCCTTGGCCGAAGAGCTGCAACTGAACCTGCCAGAGCAACCGTGGCACACCCAGCGTGATCGCATCGTCGAGTTCGGCGCGGTGCTCGGTTTGATCGCCGGCAGCCTCGGCAAATTCGGCCGCGACGTCAGCCTGTTGATGCAGACCGAAGCGGCGGAAGTGTTCGAGCCGGCAGCACCGGGCAAGGGCGGTTCGTCGACCATGCCGCACAAGCGCAACCCGGTCGGCGCGGCAGTGCTGATCGGCGCGGCGACGCGGGTGCCGGGGCTGGTCTCAACGCTGTTCAGCGCCATGCCCCAGGAGCACGAGCGCAGCCTTGGTTTGTGGCATGCCGAATGGGAAACCCTGCCGGAGATCTGCTGCCTGGTGTCCGGTTCGTTGCAGCAGGCGCGCTTGCTCGCCGAGGGCCTGGAAGTCGACGCGGCGCGCATGGCGCGCAACCTCGAATTGACTCAAGGGCTGGTGCTGGCCGAAGCGGTCAGTATCGTCCTCGCCCAGCGTGTTGGCCGCGACACCGCGCATCATCTGCTCGAGCAGTGCTGCAAACGCGCGGTGGCCGAGCAGCGCCATTTGCGTGCGGTGCTCGGTGACGAGCCGCAAGTCACCGGCGAACTGAGCGACGCTGAGCTCGATGATCTGTTGAACCCCGCGCATTACCTCGGCCAGGCCCACGTCTGGGTCGAGCGCGCGGTGGCCGAACACAACGCTTTGACTGTCTGAAGGAGAGGGCTGTGGCTTTCGTACAACTCGCCGATGGCGAACTGCACTATCAAATAGAAGGCCCGGTCGATGCACCGGTGCTGGTGCTGTCCAACTCGTTGGGCACCGACCTGCACATGTGGGATACGCAGATGCCGGCGCTCGTCGAGCATTTTCGCGTGCTGCGTTTTGACACGCGCGGCCATGGTCAATCGCTGGTCACTGAAGGGCCGTACAGCATCGAGCAACTGGGCCACGATGTACTTGGCCTGCTGGATGCGCTGCACATCGAGCGTGCGCATTTCTGCGGACTGTCGATGGGCGGATTGATTGGCCAGTGGCTGGGGATCAACGCCAGCCGTCGTCTGCATAAGCTGATCGTGTGCAACACGGCGGCGAAGATCGGCGATCCGTCGGTGTGGAATCCGCGCATCGAAACGGTATTGCGCGATGGCCCGGCAGCGATGGTTGAGTTGCGGGACGCCTCGATTGCGCGCTGGTTCACGCCGGACTTTTCCGCGGCACATCCGGCAGTTGCGAAGAAGATCACCGACATGCTCGCGTCGACTGATCCACAAGGTTATGCGGCCAACTGCGCAGCGGTGCGCGATGCCGATTTTCGTCAGCAACTCGCTTCGATCAATGTGCCGTTGCTGGTGATTGCCGGCAGCGAAGATGCGGTGACGCCGCCGTCCGGGGGGCATTTCATTCGCGACAACGTGCGCGGCGCCGAGTACGCCGAGTTCCACGCGGCACATTTGTCCAGCGTGCAGGCTGGCGCCGATTTCAGCGAGCGTGTGCTGGCGTTTTTGCAGGCTCAGTGAGGAAGATTCTGTGGACGAGAAACAACGTTACGACGAAGGCATGCAAGTGCGCCGCGCGGTGTTGGGCGACGCCCATGTCGATCGCAGCCTGACCACGCTGACCGAATTCAACTCGGAATTCCAGGAGATGATCACCCGCCACGCCTGGGGCGACATCTGGACCCGTCCGGGCCTGCCTCGGCACACCCGCAGCCTGATCACCATCGCCATGCTGATCGGCATGAACCGCGAAGGCGAACTGAAACTGCATTTGCGCGCGGCGGCCAATAACGGCGTGAGCCGGGGCGAGATCAAAGAAGTGATCATGCAGAGCGCGATCTATTGCGGCATCCCGGCGGCGAATGCGACGTTTCATCTGGCCGAATCGGTGTGGGATGAACTCGGGGTTGAATCCCGCGAGTGAGGTTGTTGCCACTGACGCCTTCGCGAGCAGGCTCGCTCCCACATTGGAATGCATTTCCCTGTGGGAGCGAGCCTGCTCGCGAAAGCGGTAGCGGCCGCAACGAATCAAACCCTGGCGACAATAAATATTCGCTTGAACGGAAACAACGTGCAGCCGTCCTCCTCCTGCGGGTAATGCTCGTGCACACGCATCAGGTAGTGATAGATAAACCGTACCTGTTCCTCTGCATTCAACGCCTGCATCACCGGTCGCAGCGCCGAAACCTTGACCCAGTCATACACCGGCGATTTACCGTCGACCACCTGCAGTTGCTCAGTCTCCCAGATGTCCAGCGACGCGGTCAGCGGCGCGAGCAAACGGTAGTAGTCCTCCAGAGCCAGTAACGGCCGCGCAGCCATGCGCTGGCGCAGTTCGGGCGTGCCCAGAGGCGTTCCGCCGGGGCCGCCATCGTTGAGCGTTTCGAGCATCAGTCGGTACCACAGTGCATCGCGCCAGTCCGGCATGTGCGCGGCGAAGCAGCCGCCACTGTCGAGATGGCCGAGCAAGTGTGGCAACAACCGTTGATGATCGTCGAGAAAGTGCAGGACAGCGGCGGCGAGCAACAGATCGGCCGGTTGTTCAGGCCGCCAGTCGAGCAAGTCGCATTGTTTCCACGAGGCCTTGATCGGCAGGCAACGTGCCTGTTCGAGCATTTGCGCGGAACTGTCGACCCCGTGCAATCGCGCTTGCGGCCAACGCTCGGCCAATAGCCGCGTGGCAAGGCCGGTGCCGCAACCGAGGTCGTAAATGTGTTGAGGGTCTTGCAACTCGATACGCTCGAGCAATTCATTGATCGGCCGTTGCCGGAGACGGGAAAATTGCTGGTACGCCCGGGCGTCCCAGTGGGTACCGGCATTCCCTGCCGTTTCGCGTTTGACGCGCATGAGGTGATCCTCTCTGGCGGATTACATTTGTCTTCCGATGACGTTGAGGGTTTTCAGAACGACGGCCACGCCTTTACGCGTATCCGTATCGTTCAACAGTTTGAACAGGCTATAGAGGCTCGGTGATTCTGGCAGCGCCGCAGTTTCGGCTTGGGCCAGGCGCAAGGTATTGCACGCTGTCCAGCTCGCGGCCGTGGCGGTTTCGAAAAGTCGCGCAAGCTTTTCCACCATCGCTGCGTCCAGCAGATCGGTCATATCCGAAACCAGTGCAAGCACATCGACAAGGTTGTCCAGCCGGCCACCGTCCAGCAAAGGTTGCAGTCTGGCCATCAGGGCGGCCGCTGCCGGGGTAACCGACATGTCTTCGGGCGTTTGCATCAAATTGCTCCTCCCTGTGCAGGGTCAAAGCAGTCCGCGGGCTACAGCCCAGTACAGACCACGGTTGAATCCGTTTCTCAACAGACCGCCGAGTCTGGTCGGCGGGGTCGGCAGTACATCGTGGGTGTAGTCGTACCACAGGGGCATGCCGGCATTGAGGCCCATTTGTGCCACGGCCTGAACTCGACCGTCGTATACGGTGTTAGGGGCGCCCAGACGAATTTCGGCAGCGATGTTGTTGGCGATGACCGGCGCCTGGTTATGGCACGCGCCGCCAGCCTTGCTTACAGGAAGATCCACGGTGTCGCCGATCACATAGACATGTTCCAGACCATAGACCTGCAGGGTTTCATGGTTGGTCGGCAGCCAGCCCTCATTGTTCGCGGCCTGCGAAACCCCTGACTCCAGCACCGCATCCACGGCTCTGATGGGCGGTGTCGCCATCAGGATGTCGAAGGGTTGCGCATCGCCCTCTGCGGAGTAGGCGATCTTCGCATCGGCATCGACCCGGCTCAGGGTGAAGCCACGCTGATGATGAATATTTTTCTGCGCAAAAACAGCGGGCAGTACGTCACCGGTAGGGCGCTGCAAAAACAGGCAATTGCGCATTAACTGCGCGACGGTGGGGTAGGTGTAAATAATCTCCACCTGCTCGCGCACACCCCGACGGCGCAGGAAATCATCGAGCATCAATGTCGTTTCCACCGGCGCAATACCGCATTGGTGCGGCACGTTGGGGGTATGGGGGAAAGACACGGTAATGAAGATGCGGCCTTTTTCGATTGTGCTCAGGCGTTGCGCCAATTGTCGGGCCGGCTGGTATTGATAGAAGTGGTCGCCGGCCTCTTTCAGGCCTTCGATGCGTTCGGGCGCCGGAACGCAGCCGGTGGCGATCACCAGGAAATCGTAGTCGAATCGTTTTCCGCTGCGGGTTTTCAGGTGTTGGCCGACAAAGTCGAAAGCTGTGACTTCCTCGACCTGGAAAGCGATTTCCGGGCGCAAGAGCGAGCGTTCAGGGCGCTTGAGCTCTTCTTCGAAAAACTGATTGAACGCTACGTACATGAACGCAGGTTTGTAAAAGTGATCGGGGCAGTTGGATAAAAGAGTGATGGAGACTGCGCCGCGCAGGATTTCCGGATACAGCTTGCCGACCAATTGATTGGCCAGCATGGTTCCGCCCACGCCGCCGCCGACGATAACTATTCGCTTGTTCAAACCTGACCTCCATGGTCATGGCCGCTTCGCGTACAGCATCCGGAGATAACGCAAGGACAAAAGGCTCCTGCATCAGGCGGGAGATTTTAAACGCTTTGTAAACTGTATCTGCCCCTCGATGAACCGCCAGTCAAAGCGACCGGCGGTTATGGGATGTGTTATCAGCAGAGCATCGACAGCTACAAAAGGCTGATCGGATAACTGACGATCAAGCGGTTCTCGTCGAACTCGTTGTTACTGAAATCCCGGCGCATGGTCGAGTTGCGCCATCTGACGTTCAAATCCTTCAAGGTGCCGCTCTGCACGGTGTAACCCAGCTCCGACTCGCGGCCCCATTCCTTGCCGTCGGTGATGGTGCCGGTGTGTACGTTGTCGCCGCTGATGTAGCGGTTCATCAAGGTCAGGCCGGGAACGCCCATGGCGGCGAAGTTGTAGTCGTGGCGCAATTGCCAGGAGCGTTCCTGCGCATTGTCGTAACTGGCGTTGTAACTGTCGTTGGCCAGGGTGCCGCCGCTGGTGCCGTTGACGCGCATCCAGGCGCTGTCGCCGGTGAGTTTCTGCAGGCCGACGTAGAAGGTGTTGCCGCCGTATTTGGCGGAAAACATCCCGTACCAGGTCTTGTTGTCGAGCTCGCCGGCACGGGCGCTGCCGTCTTCCTTGCCGTAGAAGAAACCGAGGTTGGCACCCAGCGTCCAGTTGCCGAGCGGCTGGCTGTGCAGCACGTTGAGGTACTGCTGGCTGTAGATGTCCTTGAGTTGCGCATTCCATAAGCCGATCTGCGTACGCTTGTCGTTGAACAGGTATTCGCCGCCCTGAAAGTTGAAACGATCAGAGGTGAACGCAGCTTTGCCGGTCATCGACATGTCGCTCATGCTGCTGTCGTCCCGCGGGCTGTTGGCGCGGAACTGGCCGCCATACAGGGTCAGGCCATCGATTTCCTTCGAAGTGATCTGCCCGCCACGGAAGGTCTGCGGCAACGAACGGCCGTCGTCCGAGCGCAGAATCGGCAGCACCGGCATCCACTCGCCGACCTTGACTTCGGTCTGAGAAAACTTCGCCTTGAACGCGACGTTGGTGCGGCCGAAGTTGTCCGCCGGACGACCGTCGCGGTCCAACGGCAACAGCTGCGTGCCGCCAGTGC
The DNA here is from genome assembly GCF_035554175.1 of Pseudomonas sp. Taxonomy (GTDB): domain Bacteria; phylum Pseudomonadota; class Gammaproteobacteria; order Pseudomonadales; family Pseudomonadaceae; genus Aquipseudomonas. The sequence continues at coordinate 46,034 of NZ_DATMIV010000048.1, forward strand.
CCTTGCCGCCATCGAGCTTGACCGAATACAGGCCGAGTACGTCCATGCCGAAGCCGACCGTGCCTTGGGTGAAGCCGGATTTGGCGTCGAGAATGAAACTCTGCGTCCACTCCTCAGCCTTGCCCTGAGCCTTGGTCGGGTTGGTGAAGTTGCGGTTGATGTAGAAGTTGCGCAGGTTGAGGTTGACCTTGGCGCCTTCGATAAAACCGGATTCTTCGGCCACAACGGGCAGGGCGGCTCCGGCCAGTGCCAGGGCGATCAGACTGGAGAATGCGTACGGAGCAGGGGAGGTTGTCATGGGCTGGGGATTCTCTTGTTTTTGTAAGGCAAACGGATCCGCTAAGGCCGCTTTCGGGGCGCAGACAGGTAGTAAAATTCAGGGATGAAGCGGCGGCGATCAGCCGGACGGGGCAGGGCGCGCAAGCATGGTTTCGAACCTGTTGTTATTGGTTTTCTGAGGCGAATGGTGCGTGGGGCGCAGGCGGGGTTTCAATTGGTCAAAGCGGGTTCTGGGCGATAATCGAACAGCATTAAGATCAAAAGATCGCAGCCTTCGGCAGCTCCTACATTTGGAATGCGTTTCCCTGTAGGAGCTGCCGAAGGCCGCGATCTTTTGATCTTCAAAAAACAAAAAGCCCACCAAACATGGTGGGCTCGATGTGTTCAGCCGATGATCAGAACAACTTCATCTTCGGCGCTTCTTCTTTCAGCGGTTCGTTCTGCGCGGTTTGCGCATTCCAGCCACCGCCCAGGGCCTTGTACAGGTTGACCGCACTGGTCAGCTGCGCGAGGCGGTCGGTGATCAGTGCCTGTTGCGCGCTGAACAACTGACGCTGGGCATCGAGGAAGGTCAGGTTGCTGTCGACGCCGATCCGGTAGCGACGTTCGGCCAGGCGGTAGTAATCCTGGTTGGCCTGAACAAAGTCACGCTGCGCTTGCAACTGCTCGGTGTAGGTCTGGCGGGCGGCCAGGCCGTCGGCGACTTCCTGGAAGGCCGTCTGAATGGACTTCTCGTAGTTCGCCACGCCAATGTCCTTCTGGATCTTGGCGTAGTCGAGGCTGGCGCGCAGGCTGCCGGCGTTGAAAATCGGCAGGTTGATCTGCGGCTGGAACAGCCACGTCCCCGAGCCACCCTTGAACAGGCCGGACAGGTCCGGGCTCAGGCTGCCCGCGTTGGCGGTCAGGCTGATGCTCGGGAAGAACGCAGCGCGGGCCGCGCCGATGTTGGCGTTGGCCGCCTTCAGGTTGTACTCGGCTTGCAGGATGTCCGGACGACGCTGCAGCAGATCCGAAGGCAGACCGGCCGGCACATCGCTGAGCAGGTCATCGGACAGCGGTTTGGCCGCTTGCAGGTTGGCAGGAATGCCGGTGCCCAGCAGCAGCGTCAGGCTGTTCTCATCCTGCGCAACCTGACGGGTGTAACGCGCCAGTTGGGCACGGGCGTTTTCCACCGATGTGCGCGACTGGGCCAGATCCAGCGCCGAAGCCACACCGACTTCGTTGCTGCGGCTGGTCAGCTTGAAGCTTTCTTCGAAGGCACCGAGGGTGTCTTGAGTCAGCTTGAGCAGTTCCTTGTCCGCTTGCCAGGTCAGGTAAGCATTGGCGACGCTGGCGACCAGACTGATCTGCGTGCTGCGCCGGGCTTCTTCGGTGGCGAAGTATTGCTGCAGCGCTTGCTCGCTCAGGCTGCGCACCCGACCGAACAGGTCGAGTTCGTAGGCGCTGACGCCGACGGTGGCCGAGTAGGAGCTGCTGATCATCGAATCGCCGGTCTGCGAGGCGCGGGCCGGCAGACGCTGGCGACTGCCGGCGGCATTGGCCGACACCGCCGGGAACAGGTCGGCGCGCTGGATGCGGTACTGCGCCGCGTAAGCGTCGATGTTCAGCGCCGCGACACGCAGGTCGCGGTTGTTTTCCAGGGCGACCTGGATCAGCTGTTGCAGGGCCGGGTCGTGGAAAAACTGCTTCCAGCCCTGTTCGGCAGCGGCCTGCGCCGGAGCCTGGGCCGGCGAGTAGGCCGGCCCCTGCGGGTACTGGCCCGCGACGGGCGCCTCAGGCTGCTGATAGTCAGGTATTAGCGAGCAACCGCTCAGCACGAAGGCGGCGACTGCGATGGAGAGTAGCGACTTGCTCATTGGCCAGCCTCTTTAGGAGTTTCAGTAGTCCCATCCGCGTCGGCATTTTTGCGCTTGCCGATGGACGACACAGTAACGAAGAACAGTGGGACCCAGAAGATCGCTAGGATCGTGGCGGTGATCATACCGCCGATTACCACCGTACCGATGGCGTGTTGGCTACCCGAGCCGGCGCCGGTGGAAATGGCCAGCGGTACCACGCCGAGGATAAACGCCAGCGAGGTCATGATGATCGGACGCAGACGCATGCGGCAAGCCTCGATAGCCGCGTCACGCAGGCTGGCGCCCTGTTCATGCAGCTCCTTGGCAAACTCGACAATCAGAATGGCGTTTTTCGCCGCCAGACCGATGGTCGTCAACAGACCCACCAGGAAGTACACGTCGTTGGACAGACCGCGCAGACTGGTCGCGAGCAAGGCCCCGATGATCCCCAGCGGAACCACGAGCACCACGGCGATCGGAATCGACCAGCTCTCATAGAGAGCCGCCAGACACAGGAACACCATCAGCAGCGACAGTGCGAACAAAGCCGGCGCCTGCGAGCCTGCAAGACGCTCTTCATAGGACAGGCCAGTCCACGAGATACCGACACCTTTTGGCAATTTCGCTGCGATGGCCTCGACCTCAGCCATGGCTTCACCCGTGGAGTAGCCCGGAGCCGGAGCACCAAGGATTTCCACCGCTTCCACGCCGTTATAGCGTGAGAGCTTCGGCGAACCGTAGATCCACTCGCCCTTCGCAAATGCCGAGAAAGGAACCATGGTGCCGCTGGCGTTGCGTACGTACCACTTCTTCAGGTCTTCGGGTTTCATACGCGAATCCGGCTGGCCCTGCACGTACACTTTCTTCACCCGCCCGCGGTCGATGAAGTCGTTGACGTAGCTACTGCCCAGCGCGATCGACAGGGTGTTGTTGATGTCGCTGATGGTGATACCGAGGGCACTGGCCTTCTCGTCATCGATTTCCAGCTGGAACTGCGGCTCGTCGTTCAGGCCGTTCGGACGCACCTGGGACAGCACCTTGCTTTGCGCCGCCATGCCGAGAAACTGGTTGCGCGCTTCCATCAGTTTTTCGTGACCGATACCGGCACGGTCCTGCAGGAACACGTCGAAACCGGTGGCGTTACCCAATTCAAGTACCGCTGGCGGCGCGAAGGCAAACACCATCGCGTCGCGGAAGGTAAAGAAATGCTGCTGGGCACGAGCCGCCAGCTTGAACACGCTGTTGTCGGTGTTACGTTCATCCCATGGCTTGAGCATGATGAACGCCATACCCGAGCTCTGACCGCGGCCGGCAAAGTTGAACCCGGTCACAGTGAACACGGAGGCGACAGTGTCACCTTCACCGCCATCCTTTGTCGGACGCAGCAGGTATTCACGCATCTCATCCACGACTACCTGAGTGCGCTGAGCACTGGAACCGGCCGGGGTCTGGACTTGAGCAAACAGTACACCCTGGTCTTCTTCCGGCAGGAAGGAGGAGGGGATGCGCATGAACAACCAGATCATGCCGATCAGAATCAGCGCGTAGGCCAACAGGTACGGCACCTTCTGGCGCAGGATGTTGCCGACCCCGCGCTCGTAGCTTTTGACACTACGATCGAAGTTGCGGTTGAACCAGCCGAAGAAACCTTTTTTCGGAGTGCCGTGCTCACCATGGGGAATGGGCTTGAGCATGGTCGCGCAGAGTGCCGGGGTGAAAATCAGCGCTACCAGCACCGACAGGGCCATGGCCGAAACAATGGTGATCGAGAACTGCTTGTAGATCACACCGGTCGAGCCACCGAAGAATGCCATCGGTAGCAGTACCGCCGACAGTACCAGTGCGATACCGACCAGTGCGCCCTGGATCTGCCCCATGGATTTCTTGGTCGCTTCCTTCGGTGACAGGCCTTCCTCGGCCATCACCCGCTCGACGTTTTCCACCACGACGATGGCGTCGTCCACCAGCAGACCGATGGCCAGCACCATGCCGAACATGGTCAGGGTGTTGATGCTGAAACCGGCGGCGGCGAGGATGCCGAAGGTACCGAGCAACACCACCGGCACGGTCATCGTGGTGATGACGGTGGCGCGGAAGTTCTGCAGGAACAGGAACATCACCAGGAACACCAGCGCAATCGCTTCGACCAAGGTGTGCACCACGCCTTTGATCGACTCGGTCACTACAGGAGTGGTGTCATACGGGAACACTACTTCCATGCCTTGCGGGAAGAACGGCTTGAGGCTGTCGATGGTGTTGCGCAGGGCCTTGGCGGTATCGAGGGCGTTGGCGCCGTTGGCCAGTTTCACCGCAAGACCGGAGGCCGGGCTGCCGTTGAACTGGGCGCTGATCGCGTAGTTCTCACCGCCGAGGCCGACTTCAGCCACGTCTTTGAGGCGAACCTGCGAGCCGTCCTTGTTGACCTTGAGCAGGATTTCCTTGAACTGCTCGGCGGTCTGCAGACGGGTCTTGCCGATGATCGTCGCGTTCAGTTGCTGGCCCTGCACGGCAGGCAAGCCACCGAGCTGACCGGACGAGACCTGGACGTTCTGCGCGGCAATGGCGTTCTTCACGTCGACCGGGGTCAGGCTGAAGTTGTTCAACTTGGCCGGGTCGAGCCAGATACGCATCGCATACTGCGCACCGAAGACCTGGAAGTCACCGACACCGGCGGTCCGCGAGATCGGGTCCTGCATGTTCGACACGATGTAGTTGGACAGGTCGTCCTTGGTCATGCTGCCGTCACGCGATACCACGCCGATCACCAGCAGGAAGTTCTTCACTGCCTTGGTCACGCGGATACCTTGTTGCTGCACTTCCTGCGGCAGCAGCGGGGTAGCGAGGTTCAGCTTGTTCTGAACCTGCACCTGCGCGGTGTCGGAGTTGGTGCCTTGCTCGAAGGTCGCAGTGATGGTCATGCTGCCGTCGGAGTTACTTTCCGACGACACATAACGCAGGTTGTCGATACCGTTGAGCTGTTGCTCGATGACCTGCACCACAGTGTCCTGCACGGTTTGTGCGGACGCACCCGGGTAGGTCACCTGGATCGCAATGGCCGGTGGCGCGATGCTCGGGTATTGGTTGATCGGCAATTTCAGGATCGAAAGTGCCCCGACCAGCATGATCACCAGGGCGATTACCCAAGCGAAAATCGGACGGTCGATGAAGAATTTTGACATGGGTTACTCCCCTTTGCCGCCGGCGGCTTTGTCAGCTGCCTGTGCGGGGGCCGGGTTCTTGGTACCTACGTTAGTCGCTTCGGTCGCTTTGACCTCGACGCCCGGTTTGACGAACTGCAACCCTTCGGTGATCAGGCGATCGCCGGGTTTCAGGCCGTCTTCGATCAACCACTGGCTGCCGACGGTGCGGCTGGCCTTGAGCTGACGCAGCTCGACCTTGTTGTCGGCGCCGACCACCAGGGCGGTCGGGGTGCCCTTGAGGTCGCGGGTCACGCCTTGCTGCGGTGCGAGAATCGCTGCGCTGTTGACGCCGGCCTGCAGCTGGGCGTGCACGAACATGCCTGGCAGCAGGGTGTGATCCGGGTTCGGGAACACCGCGCGCAGGGTCACCGAGCCGGTGGTCTGATCAACCGAGACTTCGGAGAATTCCAGCTTGCCGTCAAGCTTGTACTGGCTGCCGTCTTCAAGGGTCAGCTTGACCGCAGCGGCATTGTCGCCAGCCTTTTGCAGGCGGCCGCTTTCCAGTTCGCGGCGCAGTTCCAGCAGTTCCACCGACGACTGAGTCACGTCGACGTAGATCGGATCGAGCTGCTGAATCACTGCCATCGCATCGGCCTGGCCATTGCTGACCAGGGCGCCTTCGGTCACCGAAGAACGGCCGATACGGCCGGAGATCGGCGCGTAGACCTTGGTGTAGCGCACGTTGATCTGCGCGGTTTGCAGCGATGCTTCCGATTGCAGGCGGTTGGCCAGCGCCGTGTCGTATTCCTGACGGCTCACCGCTTGCTCATCGACCAGTTGCTTGTAGCGGTCAGAGATCGACTTGGTCGAACGCAGATTGGCTTCGGCGCTTTTCAGGGTCGCTTCATAGACCGACGGATCGATCTGATACAGCTGCTGGCCGGCTTTGACGTCGGCGCCTTCCTTGAACAGACGCTTGAGAATGATGCCGTTGACCTGCGGACGAACTTCTGCGATGCGGAACGCACTGGTGCGGCCCGGCAGTTCGGAGGTGAGGGTAAAGGCTTGTGGTTGCAGAGTGACGACGCCGACCTGAGGGGGCGGAGCGGCAGGGGCCGCTTCTTCCTTTTTACATCCGCTGAGCAGCGATGCCAGGGCGACGGCAGTGACCAGAGCGGTAACAGCTGGCTTGAATTGCATGAAGATCCTCGGGTCAGGCGCGCAAGAAGCGCACAAGAAGTGTGAAAGAGTAAAAATCGGGCACCGGGTGGATAAGTAGCTTGCTAAGTAATATACTTACGTTCATGGTTGTTTGTAAACACCTGCGCCGCGCACCCACCCTGTTACAAAAGTCGTCGCAAGGTTTGAAATTGTAGGCCGGGGAGCCGATTCACGAGAGATCGCCCCCTCTTTATTCAGCGGATATTCAGCCATCCCTGAAACATCCTGTTTGAGGTTTTACTGCCATGGTCCGTCGTACCAAAGAGGAAGCTCAGGAAACCCGCAGCCAGATTCTGGAAGCGGCCGAGAAAGCCTTCTATGAAAGGGGGGTCGCCCGCACCACCCTGGCGGACATCGCGACCCTGGCCGGCGTAACGCGTGGCGCCATCTACTGGCATTTCAGCAACAAGGCCGATCTGGTCCAGGCCATGCTCGACAGCCTGCAAGAGCCGCTGGATGAACTGGCCAAGGCCAGTGAAAGCGAGGACGAACCGGACCCGCTGGGCTGCATGCGGCAATTGCTGATTCATTTGTTTCATCAAGTTGCACTGGACCCGAAAACCCGGCGCATCAACGAAATTCTGTTTCATAAGTGCGAGTTCACCGATGAAATGTGCGATCTGCGCCAGCAGCGCCGGACGGCCAGTCTCGATTGCAACCTGCGCATCGGCCTGACCCTGCGTAATGCGGTAAATCGCGGCCAATTGCCGGAAGACCTCGACACCGCCCGCGCGGCTATCAGCATTCATGCCTATATCGACGGCCTGCTGTACGGCTGGCTGTTGGCCCCGGACAGCTTCGAACTGCATGCCCAGGCTGAGCGCTGGGTCGATACCGGGCTGGACATGCTGCGCCTGAGCCCCAGCCTGCGCAAATGAAACAAAATGCGCAATTGGCCGCAGAGATGTCAATCAACCTGCATGGCTAATGATCGCGGCGGGGAGTTTAAACGTAGCGAGCCATGCATTTTGTAGGGAAATTGTGTCGCTGTTGTGAAACGGTGTTCTCTGGTTCCCGTCCTGCGCCGATAGCAAAAAGCCCCTGACTCTCACAAGTCAGGGGCTTTTTCATTTCTGCGCTACCGCTTGCTTACAGCGTCGGATAATCGATGTAACCCACCGGACCCTTGCCGTAGAAGGTTTCCGGATGCGGCTCGTTCAACGGCGCGTCAGCCTGCAAACGGGCCGGCAGATCCGGATTGGCAATGAACGGCACACCGAATGCCACCGCATCAGCCTTGCCTGCCGCCAACCACGCATTGGCGCTGTCCTTGGTGAACTTTTCGTTGGCAATGTATAGGCCACCGAACGCTTCTTTCAGCTGCGGACCCAAGCTGTCGGCGCCTTCTTTCTCGCGCGAGCAGATGAACGCGATGCCGCGCTTGCCCAGCTCGCGGGCGACGTAGGTGAAGGTTTCGGCCAGATTGTCATCGCCCATGTCATGGGAGTCCGCACGCGGTGCCAGGTGCACACCGACGCGACCAGCGCCCCAGACGTCGATCGCGGCGTCGGTCACTTCCAGCAACAGACGCGCGCGGTTTTCCAGCGAGCCGCCGTAGTTGTCAGTGCGCTGGTTGGTGCTGCTTTGCAGGAACTGGTCGAGCAGGTAACCGTTGGCGCCGTGGATTTCCACGCCGTCGAAACCGGCAGCCTTGGCGTTCTCGGCACCGGTGCGGTAGGCGTCGACGATGTCGGCGATTTCAGCGGTTTCCAGCGCGCGCGGCGTCGGGTAGTCGGCCAGCGGACGCACCAGGCTGACGTGGCCCTTGGGCTGGATGGCGCTCGGCGCGACCGGGGCTTCGCCGTTGAGGTACGACGGATGGGAAATGCGGCCGACGTGCCACAGTTGCAGGAAGATCTTGCCGCCCGCAGCATGGACGGCTTTGGTCACGTTGGCCCAGCCACGCACCTGATCGTTGGACCAGATGCCCGGGGTGTCTGGATAACCGACGCCCATCGGCGTCACCGAGGTGGCTTCGCTGAGGATCAGGCCGGCCGAGGCGCGCTGGACGTAGTACTCGGCCATCAGCGCGTTGGGTACGCGGCCTTCGTCGGCGCGGCAGCGGGTCAGTGGGGCCATGATGATGCGGTTGTTCAGCTCGATGTCGCCGAGTTTGATCGGGTCGAAAATAGTCGCCATGTCTAAAAGCCTCTTGATAAGGAAGTTGATCAGTTGGACGCAGGGGCCAGTTCGGCATTGCCGTTCTGGCGGAAAGTAATCAGGGTCACCAGCAGGGCCAGTACGGCGAGGGCGGCGGCGGCCAGGGGCACGCTGGTCAGGCCGTAGCCGTGGGCAATGACGCTGCCGCCGACCCAGGCACCGAGGGCATTGCCGACGTTGAAGGCGCCGATGTTCAGGGTCGAAACCAGGTTCGGCGCAGCCTTGCCGAAGGTCACCACGTTGACCTGCAGCGCCGGCACGGCGGCGAAACACGCGGCGGCCCAAAGGAACAGGGTGATTTCAGTCGGGATCAGCGCAACGCTGGACCAGGTCAAAACGGTGGAGATCAAGGCCATGGCGACGAATACGCCGATCAGCGTAGCGGCCATGCTCTTGTCGGCGAGTTTGCCGCCGATGATGTTGCCGACAGTCAGACCCAGGCCGATCAGCATCAGCGTCCAGGTCACGCCACGCGGCGACACGCCGGTCACTTCGCCGAGCAGCGGGGCGACGTAGGTGAACAGGGTGAACACCGAAGCAGCGAACAGCGCGGTCATGCTCAGCGACAGCCAGATGCCGGCGCCCTTGAGCGCGGAAAGTTCGGCGCGCATGTCGAGTTTTTCTTCGTCACGCTTGGCCGGCAGAAAGCGGATCAGGCCGATCAGGGCGATCACACCAATGACAGTCACCGCCCAGAAGGTCGAGCGCCAGCCGGCTTCCTGGCCCAGCGCCGTGCCCAGCGGGACACCGAGTACGTTGGCCAGGGTCAGGCCGGTGAACATCAGGGCCACCGCCGACGCACGTTTGTCTGGCGCGACCAGACCGGCCGCTACCACCGAACCGATGCCGAAGAACGCACCGTGGCACAGCGCCGTGACCACCCGGGCGAACATCAGTACGTTGTAATCACTGGCGATGGCGCAAAGCAGGTTGCCGACGATAAATATGCCCATCAACGCCACCAGGGCTGCCTTGCGCGGCAGCTTCGCCGTGGCCAGCGCCATGAACGGTGCACCGATGGCCACGCCGAGGGCGTAACCGGTGACCAGCCAGCCGGCGCCGGGGATCGACACACCGAGGTCAGCCGCGACATCGGGCAGCAGGCCCATGATGACGAATTCGGTGGTACCGATGGCGAAGGCGCTCAGGGCCAGGATGAGAAGCGAGAGGGGCATGCAGGTTTCCTTGTCAGCTGGCTGACGTTAAGGGTCAGAGCTCTTTACTGAGGGTGCTGAGAAACGCCTGGATGACGTCCTCGTTACGTTTGAAAAAATGCCACTGCCCGGCCTTCTGGCTGCTGATCAACCCCGCCCGTTGCAGGGTCGCCAGATGCGCCGACACGGTCGATTGCGACAGGCCGCAGCGCTGATCGATCTGCCCGGCGCAAATGCCGTACTCGTGGTTGTGCAACTGTTCGGGGAATTCGCCTTTCGGGTCTTTCAGCCAGTTGAGGATGTCTCGTCGTACTGGGTGCGCCAGGGCTTTTATTATTTCGTCGAGGTCGAGGTTCATGGCTGGGGCTCGTGGTGGCAGTAGCGATATATCGCGATGAGGCGAACTTTAAATCGTTGAATCGCGATATACCAATATGAATTCGCTCTGACCTGCGCATAAATCGTTATATCGGGTTATAACGATATGAAGGTGCTGGAACGCCAACCGCAGTGCTAAGCTGCGCCCATGAACTATCTCGCGCATTTGCATCTCGGCGGCCAGCGCCCCGGTCAGTTCCTCGGCAGCCTGTACGGCGACTTCGTCAAAGGTCGCCTGCACGGTCAGTTCGCCCCGGAGGTCGAAGCGGCGATCCAGCTGCATCGACGGATCGACGCGTTCACCGATCGGCATCCACTGGTGGACATCGCCTTGGGGCGGTTTACCGAGACGCGGCGGCGCTATGCCGGGATCGTCCTCGACGTGTTTTTCGATCACTGCCTGGCGCGCGACTGGTCGCTGTACGCCGACCGACCGCTGGAGCAGTTCACCGCTGACGTCTATCGGGCGTTGTCCCGCGAGAGCCAATTGCCGGAACGGCTGGCGAAAATTGCCCCGCACATGATCGCCAATGACTGGTTGGGGTCGTATCGCGAATTTGCAGTGCTGGAGCAGGTCCTGCGCGGGATCTCGCGACGGTTGACCCGGCCAGAGGAGTTGGCGGGGGCGATGCAGGAATTGCGGCGGTTGTACGAGCCGTTGAGTGAAGACTTCAGCCTGTTCTACCCGCAACTGCAGGATTTCGCAGCGTTACAGGGGTAGGCAAAATCAAGAGATCGCAGCCTTCGGCAGCTCCTACACTGATCCCTGTAGGCGCTGCCGAACGCTGCGATCTTTAGATTGTCAGGCGGCGATCAAATTGCCTGTGCGACGCGGTTCGGCAGGTTTCGCCACCTCACCAAACAACACCTTCTGCACCGCCTGCTGCGCTTCGAACGCCAGTGCCGCACGCTCGCGGCCCTGACAGGCAATCGGTTTGAGCAGATGCACTTCGACATCGCCGCAGTCATGGCTGAACAGGCGCATCAAATGCGACAGCAAGTCGTCGTCGCCAATGAACGGCGCCAGCGTGTCGATTTCGCCGTCGCGCAGGTAACGGATCGCCACCGGCTGCAGCATCACCTGCGAATCGATCGCCGCCGACAGCAAGCGGCCATGAAACGTACGCAACGAACGGCCATCGGTGGTGGTGCCTTCAGGGAACATCAGCAGTGAATGTTCGGTTTGCAAATGACGGGTCATCTGCTTACGGATCAACTGGCTGTCGCCCGAACCACGGCGGATGAACAGGCTGCCGGCCTTGGCCGCGAGCCAACCGGCCACCGGCCAGGTGCGCACTTCGGCCTTGGACAGAAACGACAGCGGCGTGAGCATGCCCAGCAACGGAATATCCGTCCAGGACACGTGATTGCTGACCCACAGCATCGGCTGTTTCGGCATCTCGCCGTGCACGGTCACGCGAAAGGGCAGGGCGTTGCTCAGCCGCGCCATGAAAAAACGCGACCAGCATTGGCGACGTTCCATCGAATGCGCCAGCCCAATGCGTTCGAACACACCGAAGACGCTGGCCATGGTCAGCCCCAGCGTTACCACCAGCAGCACTCGCGCAATTCGCGCGTACACCCGCAGCCGGCTCATTACACTGCCGCCTTGAAATGCCTGGCGTAACGCGGGCAGAGTTCGTCGCGCTTGAGCAGGATGAACACGTCGGCGACCTGGAAGTCTTCGTCCCAGCACGGCTCGCCGCAAATCTTCGCACCGAGGCGCATATAGGCTTTGAGCAGTGGTGGCATTTCGGCGATGACGTTGGACGGAATATCCAGTGTCGGCAGCGGATTTTTCGGCTCGGCGCGCAGGTGTTCGGTGCACAGATAACGTTCGCGCAGACGCTGCATGATCGCATGGGCCTGAATGCCGCCGTCCTGCATCGGGATGCTCGCGCACCCCATCAGATAGCTGTAGCCACCCTGATTGAGCACTTCGGCCAGTTCGCCCCAGAGCACGGCAATGGTGCCGCCGTTGCGGTAGGCCGGATCGACGCAGGTGCGACCGATTTCCAGAATCGGCCCTTGCAGATGGGCGAGGCCATGCAGGCTGAATTCTTCTTCGCTGTAGAACTTGCCGAGGCTGCTGGCGGCGGTGTGATCGAGCAGGCGGGTGGTCGCCACCAGGCGCCCGGTGTTCAGATCCCGCACGCCGATGTGGCTGCAGTGAACATCATAATCATCCATGTCCAGACCCAGTTCCGCGCCTTTGAGTCTGGCGTTGAACTCGCCGCTGAAGACGTTGAAGCGCAGGGCCTGGGCTTGCTGCAAGGCTTCGGCGCCGACCAGGCGTTCGGCTTGCAGGCGGCGTTCATTGCCGGTGTCGCTGATGCGGGCGATTTGCGTCATGTGAATCTCCGTACGGGCCTTTAACCCGTCGTGGGTTGCAGCCGATCGACTTTCTTTATGCAGCCGTGTTGTGCAAAGTCAGGCTATGTAGCCCCGGTGTCATCGCCATGAACGTTCGGTGATGCTTATATGACAGCCCACAAGGAGGCGCCTATGCCCTGGTCAGACCTGCTGCACTGCCGTGAACGCTTGCCCGCCGCTGCTGATTTGGCTGAGGGTTTTGCGATGCTGTTGCAGGCGTTGGGCAAGGTCACGCCGTTCGAGTTGGCGGTGGCGGGCGGGCGGCGGATGACGACGCCGGGGCGGGCGTTTCTGGTCGGTTATCAGGCGGCATTGCGCATGTTGTGGCCGAGCGCACCGCTGAGCCTCGGCGCGTTATGTGCCACCGAACAGCGCAGCCTGCGCCCGGCGGACATGCACACGCGACTTGCCGATTTGCGCTTGAGCGGGCGCAAGGATTTCGTCACCGCCGGTGATGCGGCTGACTGGCTGCTGGTGGCGGCACGCAGTGAAGAACCCGGCGAAACGCCGCGTCTGAGTCTGGCGGTGGTTTATCCCGGCGAGCCTGGCGTGAAGGTTGAAAAACTGCCGGCGCTGCCGTTGATGCCGGACATCAGCCACGGTCGCCTGCACCTCGATGGCGCCCTGTGCGAACTGCTTGCGGGCGATGGCTGGGATGCTTACGTCAAACCGTTTCGTACCCTTGAAGACGTTTATGTGCTCAGCGCCATGACCGCGTGGCTGTATGGCGTTGGCCAGGACAGCGACTGGCCGCAGACGATGCAACTGCGTTTGCTGGCGCTGCTGGCCGGGTGCGCCGAAGCCAGTCGGCAACCGCCGAACCACCCGGCCGGGCACGTGTTGCTGGGTGGGTTGTTTGCGCAATTTGAATCGCTGGCGGGGGAGGTGACCCAGGCGCTGGCCGATGGGCCGGTGGAGTGGGCGCAGATGTGGCAGCGGGACAAGGGCGTAATGCAATTGGCGGCTGGGGCGAGGGCCAAGCGGCTGGCCAAGGCTTTGGCGCAAGTCTGACTGGCCCTTTCGCGAGCAGGCTCGCTCTCACCGGGCAACCGTGTTTCTTCAGTTGAAACACAGTCGAAATGTGGGAGCGAGCCTGCTCGCGAAAGCGGCCTGAAGAGCACCATACATCTGTCATCAACTGCTCCTAATCTCAGCAGACCAACCCCAGAGCCCTAACCATGTTCAAAGGCCTGTCCCTGTTCCTGCTGCTGATCAGCTTCACCGCTCAGGCCGAAACATGGCCCGGCGAGCAATGGCCAATCGGCTCGCCAATCAGCGGCCCGGCCGTCCAGGCGCTGGAAAATTACGCCTTTGCACCGCGCAACGACACCACCCGCCAGGGCATCCGCACCGATGCCCTGCTGGTCATCCGTGACGGCCAGATTATCTACGAACGCTACGCCGGCCCCTCCACCGAACAGACGCCGCACCTGACCTGGTCGATCAGCAAAAGCCTGATGGCCGCTGTCCTCGGTGTGGCCTACGGTGAAGGTCGCTTCAAACTCGACGACCCGGCACTGAAGTTCTATCCGGCGCTGGAAAAACACCCGGCGATCACGCTCGGCAATCTGCTGAACTGGGCTTCCGGGCTGGACTGGCAGGAAGACTATGAATACGCCCCGCTGAAATCTTCGGTAGTGGCGATGCTCTACACCCGAGGCCATCACGACATGGCGGCGTTCACTGCCGAACACGATGCCTACGCCGCTCCGGGGCAAGCCTTTCGCTATTCAAGCGGCGACAGCAATCTGCTCGCCGCCACGCTGAAGACCATGGTCGGCCCGACGCTTTATCCCGACTATCCGTGGACGGCACTGTTCGACCCCTTGGGCATTCGCCATGCCGTGTGGGAAACCGATGCCAGCGGCACTTTCGTCGCCTCGTCCTATGCCTATCTCACCGCCCGGGATCTGGCACGGGTCGGTCTGTTGATGGCGCGAGACGGGCGCTGGAATGATCGGCAGGTGCTGCCCAGGGACTGGCTCGCGTTCAGCCTCAAACCCTTTGCCGCCTACAAGGCGCATCAGGATGAAGCGGTGCCTGGCGGTCATTGGTGGCTCAATCTCCCGGCCGGTGATGCAGCTTCGCCGTGGCCTGATGCTCCACCCGACACCTTCGCTGCCCTCGGCCATTGGGGGCAGGCGCTGTATGTCATCCCCAGCGAAAAACTGGTGATCGTGCGATACGCCGACGATCGCGATGGCAGCTATCGCCATAACCAACTGCTCAAGCATGTGTTGCAGGCGGTGCGGCCATGAAGCGGTCAGTGCTGTTGCTGCTGCTCGTGCTGTTCGCCTGGGGCTGGTACGAGCGCGAGAATCTGTGGGCCTTCCCGGACATCATCAGCGCTTACACTGCGAAGGAATATTGCTCGTGCCGTTATGTGATGAGCAACGGCGCCGAGTATTGCCGTGGTTATGTAAAGCAATGGCTGCCAACCAGCCAATTCACCGATGATCCCGCCAGCAAAACCATCACCGTCAGCGGCATGGGCCGCAGCAACAGCGCAAAGTGGCTGAGCGAACGCCAGGGCTGCCGCTTACAGCCTTAAAAGATCGCAGCCTTCGGCAGCTCCTACAGGGTGGACATAATGGTGTAGGAGCTGCCGAAGGCTGCGATCTTTTGATCTTGATGTTGCAATAAACCCATGGGCGGTTAAGGTTCGTGCAGGTTTATCGGCCAACGAGTGTTCAATGTTCAACCGCTCCCTTTATAAGGCCTGCGCCAGTCTGTTGCTGGCGGCTGCCGCGTTGCCGGCACAGGCCAATTGGTATCTGGACGGCGAGTCGTCGCGGCTGTCCTTCGTCAGCACCAAAAACGCCAGTGTGTCCGAAGTACAGCGCTTTCTGGTGTTGCACGGCAAAGTCGACCCCAACGGTCGCGCCGAAGTCGAAGTCGAGCTGGACTCGATCAACAGCGGCATCCCGCTGCGTGACGAGCGCATGCGCAAGGAGCTGTTCCAGATCGCCCAGTTTCCCGCAGCGACCATCACCACCCAGATCGATTTGCGCCCGATCAACGATCTGGCCCCGGGCGCGCAGCTGGAGTTGCGCCTGCCACTGACCGTCAACCTGCACGGCAAGCAGCACGAATACCCCGCCGAGTTGCTCGCTACCCGTCTCGATGACCGGCGTTTTCAGGTGGTAACGCTGGAGCCGCTGGTGATCAATGCCGAGGATTTCGACCTCGCGCCGGGCCTGGAAAGCCTGCGCAAGCTCGCCGACCTGTCGGCGATCAGTCTGTCGGTGCCGGTGGGTGCGGTGCTGATCTTCACGGCGCGCTGACATGCGCGGTGCGGTGTTCCCCTGGCGGGACGGCAACCGTTTCGAACTGTTGATCGATGGCCCGCAGTTCTTTCCGCGCATGCTCGAGCACATTGCCGGCGCACGGGAGCAGATCGAGCTGGAGCTGTATCTGGTCGAGGCCGGTGCATGCGCCGAAGCCATCGTGCAGGCACTGGTCGCGGCGGCGGAGCGCGGTGTGCGCGTACGTTGCCTGTTCGACGATTACGGCAGCCTCGCGTTTACCCTGACATTGCGCCAGCGCCTGACGCAGGCCGGGGTCGAGTTGCGTTTCTACAATCGCCTGAGCTGGCGGCGCTGGGTCGGCAACTTCTATCGCGATCACCGCAAGCTGCTGCTGGTCGATCAATGCCTGGCGGTGGTCGGCGGCACGGGTGTCACCGACGAGTTCTGGACGCCCGGCTTTGATGTCAGCGAGTGGCACGAAGTGATGGTCGAGATCAGCGGCCCGTTGGTGATCGACTGGCAATTGCTGTTCGATCGCCAGTGGATCGCCAACCGTTATCGTCGCGCCTGGCGCCCGGCTGCGCATTTCGGTCTGCCGCGGCTGCCGCGCGTGCCTGACAAGGGCAAGGGTATGGGCCGTGTGGCTTATGCCGACGCGCGCCAGCACCGCGACATTCTGCAGTCGCTGTTTCGCGCCTTGAACAGCGGCCAGCAACGCATCTGGATGGCCACGCCGTACTTTCTACCGACGTGGCAAATTCGCCGCTCCCTGCGCAAGGCCGCTGCGCGTGGCATCGATGTGCGTCTGCTGCTGACCGGGCCGCGCACCGATCACCCGTCGGTGCGTTATGCCGGGCATCGCTATTACCCACGTCTGCTCAAGGCCGGAGTGCAGATCTTCGAATACCAGCCGTGCTTTCTACACCTGAAAATGGTGCTGGTGGACGATTGGGTGAGCATCGGCTCGTGCAACTTCGATCACTGGAATCTGCGGTTCAATCTGGAGGCGAATCTGGAGGCACTGGACCCGGCGCTGACGGCAGCGGTGGAGGCGAGCTTCATCAAGGATTTCGGGCGCAGTCAGTTGGTCAGCCTGGAGGCGTGGAGGCGCCGGCCATTGTGGCGGCGGGTCAAGCAGCGGGTGTGGGGCTGGGTGGATCGGTTGGTGGTCAACATCCTTGACCGCCGCGGTTGAAACAAGATCAAAAGATCGCAGCCTTCGGCAGCTCCTACAGGGTATACGCCATCCCAATGTAGGAGCTGCCGAAGGCTGCGATCTTTTGCTTTTTGCTTTCAAGGGTTACAGGAGTTCGAAGCTCTGCTGGGTCACATCCTGCGAATCCAGACCGATCTGCACGTTGAACTTGCCAGGCTCGGCCGCATATTTGAGCTGGGCGTTGTAGAACTTCAGGTCGTCCTCGGTGATGGTGAAGTGCACGACTTTCTGTTCGCCGGCCTTGAGCATGATCTTCTGGAAGTTCTTCAGTTCTTTAACCGGGCGGATCATCGAACCGGTGACGTCCTGAATGTACAGTTGCACCACGGTTTCGCCGTCACGCTTGCCGGTGTTTTTCACCATGACACTGGCGTCGAGCTTGCCCGTGGCGTTCAGGGTGGTCGACGACAGCGCCATGTCACTCAGAGCGAATTGCGTGTAGCTCAGGCCGTAACCGAACGGAAACAAGGGACCGGTGGTGTCGTCGAAATACTGCGAGGTGTAGTTGCCCGGTTTGCCCGGGGTGAACGGCCGGCCGATGCTCAGGTGGTTGTAGTAGGTCGGAATCTGCCCCACGGAGCGCGGGAAGGTCACCGGCAGTTTGCCCGACGGGTTGTAGTCGCCGAACAGCACGTCGGCGATGGCATTGCCGCCCTCGGTGCCGCTGAACCAGGTTTCCAGAATCGCATCGGCCGACTGGTTCTCTTCAAGAATGGTCAGTGGGCGGCCGTTCATCAACACCAGCACCAGCGGTTTGCCAGTGGCTTTCAGCGCGCGGATCAATTCGCGCTGGGTTTGCGGAATGTTGAGGTCAGTGCGGCTCGAGGATTCGTGGGACATGCCACGGGACTCGCCCACGGCGGCGACGATCACGTCTGCATCTTTCGCCGCTTTCACCGCTTCGTCGATCAGCACGTTGGCCGGACGCGGGTCATCGACCACTTCCGGGGCATCGAAGTTGAGGAAGTTAAGGTAATCGAGAACTTTCTTGTCGCCAGTGATATTGGCGCCACGGGCGTAAATCAGGTTGGCCTTGTCGCCGATCACCGAACTCATGCCATCAAACAGGGTGACCGATTGCGCCGGACGCCCGGCGGCGGCCCAACTGCCCATCATGTCGATCGGCGCCTTGGCCAGTGGGCCGACCAGCGCGATTTTCGCGTCTTTGTTCAGCGGCAGGGTTTCGTTGTGGTTCTTCAGCAGCACCAGACTGCGACGCGCCACCTCACGGGCCTCGGCGCGGTGCAGGCGGCTTTCGGCGTAAGTGTCGGCCGGATCGTCTTCGGCCTTGCCGATGCGCAGGTACGGATCCTTGAACAGGCCCATGTCGTACTTGGCCGCGAGCACTTCGCGCACGGCGTTGTCGATGTCTTTCTGCTCGATCTCGCCGGACTTGAGCAGCCCAGGCAGCTCTTTGCCGTACAGGGTGTCGTTCATGCTCATGTCGATGCCGGCCTTGATCGCCAGCTTCGCCGCTTCGCGACCGTCGCGAGCGACGCCGTGCTTGATCAGTTCGAAGATCGCACCGTGATCGCTGACCGCCAGACCCTTGAAGCCCCAGTCCTTGCGCAGCAGATCGTTCATCAACCAGGTGTTGGCCGTGGCCGGAATGCCGTTGATCGAGTTCAACGCCACCATCACACCACCGGCGCCGGCATCGATCGCCGCGCGGTACGGCGGCAGGTAATCCTGGTACATCTTCACCGGGCTCATGTCGACGGTGTTGTAGTCGCGACCGCCTTCAACCGCGCCATACAGGGCGAAGTGCTTGACGCTGGCCATGATGCTGTCGGCAGCACTCGGGGTCTCGCCCTGATAGGCCTTGACCATGACTTTGGCGATGCGCGAGGTCAGGTAAGTGTCTTCACCAAAACCTTCGGAGCTGCGACCCCAGCGTGGATCGCGGGAGATATCGACCATCGGCGCGAAGGTGATGTCGAGGCTGTCGGCGGCGGCTTCCCTGGCGGCAACGCGGCCCGACTGGCCAATGGCGTCCATGTCCCAGCTCGACGCCAGAGCCAGCGGAATCGGGAAAATCGTACGGTGACCGTGGATGACGTCGTACGCGAAAAACATCGGAATCTTCAGGCGACTGCGCATGGCAGCATCCTGCATCGGCCGGTTTTCTGCACGGGTGATCGAGTTGAACGTGCCGCCGATGTTGCCGGCGGCGATCTCTTTGCGGATCAGCTCGCGGGGCATTTCCGGGCCGATGCTGATCAGGCGCAACTGGCCGATCTTCTCGTCGAGGGTCATTTGTTTCATCAGATTGCCGATGAAAGCGTCCTTGTTCTCCAGGGGTACCGGGGTCGTGGCGGCCAGTACCTGATGACTGACCAGGCTGACGAACAGACCCAGCAAACACAGCTTCTTCATGAATTTTTTCTCAAGGGCTCAAGCGGTGATGCAACACCGGCCAGCCATAATGTAGGGAGCGACTATTGTTGTTCGGGTGCCGGCTCGAAAATCCTGAGCCAAAAAACCACAGCCGACAGCGGCAGCATGAACGCGAAGGGCACTTTTTAGCCCATTAGCCCGTCGCATGCCAGTGGCGGCGCCGATTATGCCCCAACCGCTGGCCGGGAATGTCCAGCGCTCGGTTTTTAAATCAAATGTGTCATGGAGCATCACTGCAATGAATATCAGCCCAACCTATCGTTCACGGCTACAGGTCGCCACGTTGCTGGTGTGCGCCACGCTGTTGACCGCGTGCGGCATCAACAATATCCCGACCCTCGACGAACAGGCGAAAGCGGCCTGGGGCCAGGTGCAGAACCAGTACCAGCGCCGCGCCGACCTGATTCCCAATCTGGTGGAAACGGTGAAGGGCTACGCCGCCCATGAGCAGGAAACCCTGACTGCGGTGATCGAAGCCCGCGCCAAGGCGACGTCGATTCAGGTCGATGCCAGCACCCTCGACAATCCCGAGAAGCTCAAGCAGTTCCAGCAGGCGCAGGATCAACTGACCGGCGCGTTGAGCCGTCTGATGGTGGTCTCCGAACGCTATCCGGACCTGAAGGCCAACCAGAACTTTCTCGCCCTGCAATCGCAACTCGAAGGCACCGAAAACCGCATCGCTGTGGCGCGCAGGGATTTCATCCTCGCGGTGCAGAAATACAACACCGAGATCCGCACCTTTCCCGGTCGGCTCTGGCACAGCGTGATGTACAGCGATCTGCCGATGCGTGAAACCTTCGAAGCCACCACGCCCGGCGCGGAAAAGGCCCCGGAAGTGAAATTCTGACTCGAGGTCGCCCATGCGTGTGTTGAAACTGGGCCTGGTGCTGATGCTGTGGCTGTTTGCCGTCAGCGCCCGGGCCGAATTGACGTTCCCGGCGCTGAGCGGGCGCGTGGTCGATCAGGCGCAAATGCTCGAGCCATCGGTGCGCGCGCAACTGAGCCAGCAATTGCAGGCCCACGAACAGGCCACCGGCGAGCAATTGGTAGTGGTCACGGTGCCGGATCTGCAGGGCACCACCATCGAGGATTTCGGTGTTCAGCTCGGTCGCCACTGGGGCATCGGTCAGAAAGACAAAAACAACGGCGCCTTGCTGATCGTTGCCCGTGACGAGCGCAAATTGCGCATCGAAGTCGGTTATGGTCTGGAGGATCGACTGACCGATGCGCAGTCGTCGGTAATCATCCATCAGGTCATCACCCCGGCGTTCAAGGCCGGCAACTTCAGCAAAGGCATCAGCGACGGGGTCGCGGCGATGCTGGTGGTGCTCGGCGGCAATCCGCTGGACGAGCCGTCGACCGTGTACGAATCCAGCGGCGATCCGGCCGATGATTTCATCTCGCGGCATCCGGCGCTGTTCATGTTTCTGGTGATGTTGTTCATCCTGACGGTGTTTGTCTGCCAGATGCTCGGTATCCTGCCTGCCGGTCGTGGCGGCTCCGGGGGAGGGGGCGGCTTCGGTGGTGGCGGCTTTGGCGGCGGTGGCGGCGGTGGGGGCTTCAGCGGTGGCGGGGGCAGCTTCGGCGGCGGCGGTTCGTCCGGCGGCTGGTGAGATCAAAAGAATAATGAGCAGGCACTTTTCGACATGGCATTACTGACAGAACACGAACAACGCAAAGTCGCCGAGGCTATCGCCCGGGTCGAGTGCGACACCGACGCCGAACTGGTCACGGTGCTCGCCGCCCGCGCCGACGACTACGCGTACATCCCGCTGTTGTGGGCCAGCCTGCTGGCGCTGGTGCTGCCGGGCATCGTCCACTACCTCACAGGCTGGCTGACCTTGCGCAGTCTGCTGCTGGTGCAATGGGGCATGTTCATTGTCCTGTGCCTGCTGTTTCGCCTGCCGAAGATCACTACCCATCTGGTACCGCGCCGCGTGCGCCACTGGCGCGCCTCCAACCTGGCGCGGCGGCAGTTTCTTGAACAGAACCTGCACCACACCGTGGGCAGCACCGGCATGCTGATTTTCGTCTGCGAGGCCGAGCGGTATGTGGAGATTCTGGTGGATGAAGGGATTTCCAAACGGCTGGATAACAGCAACTGGGATGCGATTGTCGCGGCATTCACCGAGCAGGTCCGGCAAGGGCGCACGCTGGAGGGGTTCGTGACGTGCGTTGAGGCATGTGGCGAATTGTTGAAAGTGCATGTGCCGGTGACGCAGGTGCGGAACGAGTTGCCGAATCGTTTGATTGTGTTGGGCTGAGACCTGTGGCGAGGGAGCTTGCTCCCGCTCGGCTGCGCAGCAGTCGTCAATTTTGCTGTCTGAGTTTGTCTGAATGAATGCCAGGGGCCGCTTCGCGCCCCAGCGGGAGCAAGCTCCCTCGCCACATGAATTCATTGCGCCTCAGCGATGCCTTTGCTCAGGTTCAAGCCGTTCGGTAAATAAGAGGGTGTCGCCAACCCCCATCCCCCCTAAAATACCCGTCATTCCCGATTTCGCCCGTCCGAGGCCGCTTTTTCATGTCTGCTACTGCCCCTTCCAATAAACCGGCCCCCGATCATCACGCCCAGTTCATCGAGCTGTTGCAATCCAGCCTCGACGACAATGGTTTCATCAAACTGGTGCTGGCCAAATACGTCGGTGAAGAGGCGGATCTGCAACGGGTCATTATCAAAGCGGTGGCGGTCAAGGCGCAGCCATGCCTGTCCTTTGTTTACCGCTACAAGACCCGCGACATCACCAAGAACCTGCCGCTGAACGAAGGCGTGGCGCTGATCGCCGGGTTGGTGCCGGCCTCGTTCAAAAATGCACACTTGCTGGCCTTGACCGACGAAGCGCAACTGGAATACAGCAAAAAAGGCAAGCCTTCGCTGTTCAAGAGCAAACCGCAGCAATTGCGTGAGGCGCCGTCCGCCGAGCACAACCGCGAGAAAAACCGCTTTCTCGATCTGAACCGACCGTTTCTCAAAGACCTGGGCGTGACCAATGCTCAGCACGAGCTGATCCCGGCGATGTCGCGCAAGTGGAAGCAGATCAACAAGTTCATCGAAGTGTTCAGTCACGCCCTGACCTCGTCGCCGCTGGCCCTGGATAAACCGGTGCGGGTCGCCGATTTCGGTTCGGGCAAGGGCTACCTGACCTTTGCCATTCACGATTATCTGCGCAATACCTTGCAGGCTGAGGGCGAGGTCACCGGTGTCGAGTTGCGCGAAGAAATGGTCAACCTGTGCAACGCCGCAGCGGCGAAGCTGGAGCACCCGGGGCTGGTGTTCAAATGCGGCGACGTGCGCACGGTGGCGCCGAGCGAGCTGGACGTGATGATCGCGCTGCATGCCTGCGACATCGCCACCGATTACGCCATTCACACCGGCATTCGCTCCGGCGCCTCGATCATCATGTGCTCGCCGTGCTGCCACAAACAGATCCGCCTGCAGATCCAGAGCCCGGCGCTACTCAAGCCGATGCTGCAATACGGCCTGCACCTGGGCCAGCAGGCGGAAATGGTCACCGACAGCTTGCGTGCGTTGTTCCTCGAAGCCTGTGGTTACGAGACCAAAGTCTTTGAATTCATCTCGCTGGAACACACCAACAAGAACAAGATGATTCTCGCGGTGAAACGCGCCCAGCCGGTCGATCCGACGCAGCTGTTGGCGAAGATCGCAGAGCTGAAAGCGTTCTATCACATCAGCGAACACTGCCTGGAAACCTTGCTGCGCGCCGACGGCTATATGCAGTGAGGGGCAGCTGCAAGCTGCAAGCTGCAAGCTGCAAGTTTCAAGCTGCAAGCTTCAAGTTGAAGCATGACGCTGGTGTGCCGGTGTTGGGTGATCTTGCTTTTTCTTGAAGCTTGCAGCTCGCAGCTCGCAACTTCAGGCTTGCAGCTTGCAGCGGCATGAGCCTTTGAAATCAAAAGATCGCAGCCTTCGGCAGCTCCTACACCTGGAATGCATTTCCATGTAGGAGCTGCCGAAGGCTGCGATCTTTTGATCTTGCTTCAAACCTCAACCGGTACCGACAATTTCGGATCACCGAGGGCATGGCTCTTGGCATCAAAGAACCGCAACTCAATGCCGGTATCTTCAAACACCTTGGCGTAGTGACGTTTCTGATGCTGGATGAACGCGGCACTGCGCGGATAAATCGAGATCGCCACGCACTTCGGCCTGGCCAACCGCAACGCTCGCACCAGATGCGCATCCTGCTCGCCCAGCGCATGGCCGAAGATGCACAGGCTGTCGCCATGGGCCAATAACTGCTCGTAGCAGAACGACAGATAATCCGAGCTGCGAATGGTCTTGAGCTTGTCCGCACTCGGCCCTTCGCTGACGAACAGCGGCACGTCGTCCAGCGTCTTGATCGTATTGTTGATCGCAAAGCTGCCGAGCAGGGTGCCCTCGGTCGAGGTCAGTTTGCGTGCGGTGCCGTCCTGGTTGCGCACCAGATGCAGACCACCGTGCAGATACAGCAGGCGCGGTTTGTCCGTGGCACTCTGGCTCAGATCGAAACTGGCGTCGGGGCCGTTGAACAGGTCGTCGAGCGCCTCGCCGGAGTGTTGCAGCGCCCAGTAATTGAGCAGGTCGTAATTGGTCGTGAACACCGTGCGATAGCGCGCCAGTTCCGCATTCAGCACCGCCAGGGTCGAAGACTGCACCAGGCGCCACGGAATGTGCACCGCATGCACGGCGTTGATCAGCGCTTCCTTGATCGCGTAATAGCGATTGCGCGGCGCCGCCGAGCTGACCGCCAGTGCCTTGTTGACCCGGCTGGTGGTTTTCAGTGCGCCCAACACTTGCTCGAAGCTGCGCGTTTGCAGCGCGTCGAACACCGCCAGTTCCGAGAGGCTCAGCGGTTTCTCTTCGACCGTGCGGGCGTTTTCGAACAGCGAGTCGTAGCCGAAGTCATCCCACACCGCGCGGCTGGCGCCATTGCCTACCAGCAAACCGTTGAAAGCGGTCGCGGCGCGCAGGGCGTTCCAGTCTTCGAGGGTGGCGTCGACATCCAGAAAATCGGTCATTGCGTGGGCAGTCTCAAAACAAAGGGCAGATGGACGGCGACTTTATCACGAGCGGACATTGAGCCAGATCAACATTGGCCGTGACCGATCGGTCGATCCTGTGTCCATCTGCCGGATTGCAGCGATCGATCCGGCTCCAGTCAGGAGACATTTGATGAGCAGCACCTTCTTCATTCCGGCGGTCAACATCATGGGCAGCGGCTGCCTCGACGAAGCCATGCTCGCGATCCGCAACTACGGTTTTCACAAGGCGCTGATCGTCACCGACAGCGGACTGGCCAGGGCCGGCATGGCTGCGATGATCGCCGAAAAACTGGCGATGCAGGACACCGATTCGGTGATCTTCGACGGTGCCAGACCCAACCCGAGTACGGCCAATGTCGAAGCCGGCCTGGCGCTGTTGAAGGAGAGCAACTGCGATTTTGTGCTGTCGCTGGGCGGCGGCTCGCCACACGACTGCGCCAAGGGCATCGCCCTGTGCGCGACCAACGGCGGGCAGATCGGCGATTACGAAGGTGTCGATCGATCAAGCAAGCCGCAACTGCCGCTGATCGCCATCAACACCACCGCCGGCACCGCCAGCGAAATGACCCGTTTCTGCATCATCACCGACGAGTCGCGACACGTGAAAATGGCCATCGTCGATCGCAACGTCACGCCGCTGCTGTCGGTCAACGACCCGGACTTGATGCTCGCGATGCCCAAAGGCCTGACCGCCGCCACCGGCATGGACGCACTGACCCACGCCATCGAAGCCTACGTCTCCACCGCCGCCAATCCGATCACCGACGCCTGCGCCCTCAAGGCCATGAGCCTGATCAGCAGCAACCTGCGCCTCGCCGTGCGCGACGGCACCGACCTTGCGGCGCGGGAAAACATGGCCTACGCGCAGTTTCTGGCGGGCATGGCATTCAATAACGCCTCACTCGGATTTGTCCACGCGATGGCGCATCAACTGGGCGGCTTTTACGATTTGCCCCACGGCGTGTGCAACGCGGTGCTGCTACCGCACGTGCAGAGTTTCAATGCGCAGGTATGCGCCGACCGGCTCAGAGATGTCGCCCACGCCATGGGCGCGGACATTCGCGGTTTCAGCGCAGAGGAGGGCGCGCAAGCGGCGATACATGCCATTCGCAGCCTGGCCCGGGACATCGAGATTCCCGGCGGACTGCGTGAGCTGGGTGCCAGGCTCAGCGATATCCCGATGCTTGCCGCCAACGCCTTGAAGGACGCTTGCGGACTGACCAATCCACGGGCGGCGGATCAGCGCCAGATCGAGGAAATCTTCCGCAATGCGTTTTGAATCAGGGTGTGCAGGCGAGCGACGCCGAGCAGTTAATCGCCTGTTTGTGCCGCGACGGTAAATGTCCGCACCCGGCCCCAATCTGAAGTTTCGCCGGCAATGTTGTGGACAGCGGATATCCGGTACTGCCCGACCGGCAAGAGTGGCGCAGCCGGGGTTTTCCATTGTCGGTCGCTGTCGACCTCTGCGCGGGCAATCTCAAGGCCGGTCTCCAGATCGAAAATACTGACGAAACCTTCGGGCCGTGTGACATCTCCCGAAAACAGCGGAGGCGCCTCTACCTGTGCTCCCTCTACCGGTTCCCGAACGAGCGGGACGTCGATGTCGGGCCGCAGTCGCACCTCATATTCGCGCTTGTCGCTCCATTGCGACGTGGTGCTCTCATACGTCTGGTGGGCGTGAATCCTGTGCGGGCCTTGAGGCTGAGCGCCGCTGATGCTGAATGCCCAACGTCCTTTTGCGCTGACCCTTCCTGCGCCGAGCGAATGGGTGTTTTCAATGTTCCAGACCTGGACAAGCGCATTGGGTATGCCGCTGCCGAGCAACAGTGTTGCAGGCCCGGTCGTGCTGCCCTGCGCAGGATAGGTGATGGTCGGGGCCGGTACAGGTTGTGAAATGTGCTCGTCGCGAGTGCTCATCGTTGTTCTCGTCTACGGCTGATCTGAAATGCTGAGGTTGGCATGACGTGCCTGACTTCGAACCTGTAAGAACTACCAGTTATTCAGGCTTTTTTGATTGATGAGTAATTTCGTTTTCTTCTTAAAAACTGTCATTTATGTCAGTTGTCCGCAACGACTTCTTCGGGTCGAATGCTCCGTAAATGGGGATCGGGTCGATCTCTTGAAGAGAATGCGAACATGTCGAAATCCACCACAGCAACATCACTGAACGCGCAGTCAGCCGGGGATCTGGATGTTCTCTTTGGCCAGCGAACGCTGAAATTTCCCGGAGCAGGCAAGACCATTGGCCGAGGCGTGGCGATCACCCCGTCAGGGCAGATCATCGTCAGCGCAACCGTCGAGCAATCGGGCCATTCGTACTACGGCCTCGCGCGTCTGGATGCCGACGGAACTCCGGATCCGGCTTTTGGCGAGGGCGGATATCTCTGCGGCCAATTCGGCACAGGACCGCTGTCGCAAGGCGGACAGTTGATGATTGATGCGCTCGGACGGATCTGGATGTGCGGTGTGATTGGCCTTACCAAAGACAAGCTCATCGAGTACCAACAAGTCATCGCCCGCTTTTTGCCCGACGGCTCGCCGGACATCGAGTTCGGCGGCGAAAGGAACGGCTACCGGATTGTGCCCATGCGTATTCCTTCACTGTTCGGTGCCACGCATGGCCGACTGCTGCTGGCGAAATCCGGTCCGCAGAGTGCGCAGCCGGACAGGCTGCTGTTCGTGACCTCGCAGAAGGGCAGTGGCTTGCTGACGCGGTTGCATCTCGATGGCTCGGACGATTTGACGTTCGCCGCCAATGGCTGGCTGCCCCTGACACTGCCAGGAGTGGCCATTTCGTTGCTCGGAATCGTCCAGCTCGGCGATGGGCGGATTCTGCTGCATGGCAAAACAGAAATAACCAACCAGGGGTTGGTCATGGCGTTCGATCACAGCGGCAAAGTCGCCGAAGCATTCGGCGACAAGGGGATATTGCTGCTGAACATTCAGCGTGATGGCAAGCCGCTGGAAAGCAGCGTAATGGACATCGTTGAGCAAACGGCACAGCGCGTACTGCTGCTCGGTTCGGCGGTGGAGTCAACGGAAGGCGAGAAACTGCAACATGCGTTCATCAGCGGTATCACTTACACCGGTGCGATGGATGAAACGTTCAATGGCAAGAATCCTGTGATCACCCCAGCGACACGGACACTGGATCTCAGGCAATGGAAAGCGGGTTTCGCGCTGGATGACATCGACGGCAAGCGGATCGTTGCAGTCGGACAGACCTCGGGCAGCACCCGAGGCCTATTGACGGCGGGCTTTCTGGCCGATGGCGCGGTGGATGATTCATTCGATGTCGAAGGCGCGAAGGATATATCGTGGCCCGCCAGCGCCGCCTGCGCGCAAGGCTCTTCGATCCTGCTTATGGGGCCTAACGACGACAGCGCGCAGCTGGTCCGCTTGCTGACCGCCCCTGCCACGAAACGCCGTGAAAGCATCGGCCATTGAGCAGGCGCAGGTAAAACCGGGCTATCCTGCGGACTCGGATGAACCCCTGTCTTCGAGCCCAACATGCTGCAAAAAAGCCTGATCCGCCGCCTCGACCTGATCACTCTGCAACTGTTTGTCGCCGTCCACGAAGAGGGCACGCTGACCCGTGCCGCTGCGCGCGAAGCCATTGCGGTGTCGGCGGCGAGCAAGCGTCTGATGGAATTGGAGGAGGCGCTGGGCATCGCACTGTTCGTGCGTCAGGCCAAAGGTATGGTTCTCACCCCGGCCGGCGAAACCCTGCTGCACCACGCACGGCAAATGCTCTTCAACGTAGAAAAGATGGGGCTGGAGTTGGGTGAGCACAGCCACGGTGTGCGCGGCTATGTGCGCATGCTGGCCAATCTTTCAGCGATCATTCAGTTCCTGCCCGAAGACTTGCGTGACTTTTCGGGGCGACATCCGCAGGTCAAGACCGACCTCGAAGAACGGCCCAGCGCCGGGGTGATTCAGGGTGTGCTCGACGGCGTCGCGGACCTCGGCATCTGCTCTGAGGACAGCGACACCAAGGGTCTGCACAGCGTCTTGTACCGGCAGGACAAACTGGTGGTGGTGATGCTGCCGGAGCATCACTTGGCTATGCGCGAATCGCTGGCCTTCGATGAAACCCTCGACAGTGACTACGTCGGCTTGCACGCGGCCAGTTCGATCAACATGCGCACCCATGCGGCGGCGCGACAGGCCGGCAAAGTCCTGCGCATCCGCATTCATGTGCCGGGATTCGATGCGGTGTGCCGGATGGTGCAGGCGAACATGGGCATCGGCATTCTGCCGCAGCGTGCCTATGAGTTGTTCGGTCAGGCGCTGGGGTTGCAGGCGGTGCCGCTGACCGATCCCTGGTCGGATCGCGCGCTGATTGTGGTGGTGCGCGATGAAGCGGGATTGTCGCCGGTGAGCCGGATGCTGTTTGAGCATTTGCGTAGGCGGTAGATCCCGATCGCGGCTGCTGGCCTCTTCGCGAGCAGGCTCGCTCCCACAATGGATGCAAAACTTGTAGCCGCCACCAACCCCTGTGGGAGCGAGCCTGCTC
This sequence comes from Pseudomonas sp., assembly GCF_035554175.1. Classification (GTDB taxonomy): domain Bacteria; phylum Pseudomonadota; class Gammaproteobacteria; order Pseudomonadales; family Pseudomonadaceae; genus Aquipseudomonas. Next base: position 74,994 of record NZ_DATMIV010000048.1, read on the forward strand.
GCGAAGGCGGCGTTGAATCCACCATAGAACTCTGGAGCATTCGCATTTCGCGAACGGCCATTGCCGAAAGACGGTTGGATTAGCCAGTCACCGTTCCTCTAGCCTTGGCCGCCTATTCCAAGAACAAGAGGGACCCCGCGATGACTGCCCCTTTGAGTGCGATCAAAGTGATCGAGATCGGCACCCTGATCGCCGCGCCGTTTGCCGCGCGCATGCTTGCCGAGTTTGGCGCCGAGGTGATCAAGATCGAAGCCATGGGCCACGGCGACCCGTTGCGCAAATGGCGCAAGCTGCACGAAGGCACGTCGCTGTGGTGGTACCTGCAATCGCGCAACAAGAAATCCCTGGCGCTCAATCTCAAATCCGCTGAAGGCATCGAACTGGTCAAGCAACTGGCCGGCGACGCCGACGTGATCATCGAAAACCTGCGCCCCGGTGCGCTGGAAAAACTCGGTCTGGGCTGGGACGTGCTGCATGCCCTGAATCCGAACCTGACTCTTGTACGTATTTCCGGCTACGGCCAGACCGGCCCGTACCGCGACCGTCCCGGTTTCGGCGCGATTGGCGAGGCCATGGGCGGCATTCGCTACACCACCGGCAATCCCGATTCGCCACCGGCGCGAGTCGGCGTCAGCCTCGGCGATTCGTTGGCCGCGTTGCACGCGGTGATCGGCGCGTTGATGTCGCTGTTGCGGGTCAAGACCGGGCAGGGCAGTGGGCAGATCGTCGATGTGTCGCTGGCCGAAAGTGTGTTCAACGTCATGGAAAGTCTGGTCCCGGAATACGACATGCTCGGGCATGTCCGCGAACGCAGCGGCGGCGCGTTGCCGGGTATCGCACCCTCCAATACTTACCTCACCGCCGACGGCGCCTACGTGGTGATCGCCGGCAACAGCGATCCGATTTACAAGCGCCTGATGCATACCATCGGCCGTGCTGACCTGGCCGACGCTGAGGAATTCGCCCACAACGACGGCCGCGCGGCGCAGAGCGGATTGCTCGATGCGGCCATCACCCACTGGACCAGCAGCCTGCCGATCGACGACGTACTGGCCGCCCTCGAAGCCGCTGAAGTGCCGGCCGGGCGCATTTATTCAGTGGCTGACATCGTCGCCGATCCGCACTATCAGGCGCGGGACATGCTGCTCAATGCCGAGTTGCCCGGCGGCGCGACGGTGACGATGCCCGGGATCGTCCCCAAACTCTCGGAGACCCCCGGCGGGGTGAAGTGGTCCGGGCCGAAACTGGGCCAGCACACCGACGCTATTCTGGCCGGGCTGGGTCTGAATGAACTCGACATCGAACGCCTGAAAGGCCAAGGGGTGGTGCAGTGATCACTGACTATTCACAAACCCTGATCGTCCAGGAAGTCTCGCCGCGTGACGGCTTGCAGATCGAACCGACCTGGGTGGAAACCGTAGACAAGATCGCTTTGATCGATCAACTGTCCCTGGCCGGATTCAGCCGCATCGAAGCCGGTTCGTTCGTCTCGCCCAAAGCCATTGCGGCCCTGCGTGACGGCGAGCAGGTGTTCAACGGCATCCAGCGTCAACCGGGGGTCATTTACGTGGCGTTGATTCCCAACCTCAAAGGTGCGCAGCGGGCATTGGCAGCGAGTGCCGATGAGTTGAATCTGGTGATGTCCGCCAGCCAGACCCACAACCTCGCCAATATGCGCATGCGCTGCGAGGACTCGCTGGCAGCGTTCGCTGACATCGTTGCATTCGTCAGCGGATCGGGTGTGCGCCTCAATGGCAGCATCGCCACCACGTTTGGATGCCCGTTCGAAGGCAGGATTGATGAGGACCGCGTGCTGCAAATCGTCGACGCCTATCAGGAGCTCGGCATTCAGGGCATCAGCCTTGCCGACACCACCGGCATGGCCAATCCGCGACAGGTGGATCGTTTGGTGCGGCGCGTTTTGCAGCGGGTTTCGCCGGCTGACCTGACCCTGCATTTCCACAACACCCGTGGTCTTGGCCTGTGCAATGTGCTGGCGGCCTACGAGGCCGGTGCACGGCGCTTCGATGCAGCGCTCGGCGGCCTCGGTGGCTGCCCGTTTGCGCCGGGTGCGTCGGGCAATATTTGCACTGAAGACCTGGTGAACCTGTGCGAGGAAGTCGGCATTCCCACTGGGATCGACTTGCCGCTGCTGCTGAAACTCGCGCGCGGCTTGCCGGCACTGTTAGGCCACGAAGTCCCCGGCCAATTGGCCAAGGCCGGACGCAACTGCGACCTGCATCCAATCCCTGCCTGAACGCGCAAAACCCTTGTGGGAGATACAAAACCCTTGTGGGAGCGAGCCTGCTCGCGAATGCGTCGGATCAGTCGATGTCAATGCTGAATGACACACCGCCTTCGCGAGCAGGCTCGCTCCCACAGAAAAACGCTCCACAGTGAGCGTCACAACCAGACAACAAAAACAATCGGACGCCCATCGGCAGTCCGCCTGGAGAAAAACTTATGAGCCTCAATGTAATGGAGGCGGGCGTGAATCCGTCCGTCGATCACGACGCCGAAAAAGCCCTGGTCAGCAAAGTTGCCTGGCGCCTGATGCCGCTGATCATGGTCTGCTACCTCTTCGCCTTTTTCGACCGCATCAACATCAGCTTCGCCAAGTTTCAGTTGCAGACCGATCTGAGCCTGAGCGACACCGCATACGGTCTCGGCGCCGGGCTGTTCGTGGTCGGTTACGTGCTGTTCGAAGTGCCGAGCAACATGATGCTGTACAAGGTCGGCGCGCGGCGCTGGATCGCGCGGATCATGATGTCGTGGGGCGTGGCGACGGCAGCGATGGTCTTCGTCAACAGCGAATGGCAGTTTTACGCCCTGCGTTTCGTGATTGGCGCGATGGAAGCCGGGTTCGCGCCGGGCGTGCTGTATTACCTGACACTGTGGTTTCCGCAGCACTTTCGTGGCCGCATCACGTCGATGCTGTTTCTCGCCTCGGCGTTCGCCGGACTGGTTGGCGCGCCGTTCTCCGGGCTGGTGCTGCAACACCTCGATGGCGTGTTGCAGATGCGCGGCTGGCACTGGTTGTTCCTGCTCGGTGGCGTGCCGTGTATCGCGCTCGGTTTTCTCGTGCTCACGCAGCTCAAAGACCGCATCGAGGATGCACACTGGCTGACTGCCGACGAGAAGAAATTACTCTCCAGCCGCATCGCTCATCACGAGCCACACAAGAGCGGCGGCTCGTTGCTCGCGGCACTGAAAATTCCCGGTTTCCTGACCTTGGGTTTGATCTACTTCCTGATTCAGGTCGCGTCCTACGGCCTGAATTTCTGGGCGCCGCAACTGATCCGCAGCGCCGGCACCGAGAGCCCGGTGATGATCGGTCTGCTGACGGCCATTCCCTACATCTGCGGCGCGATCAGCATGGTGGTGATCGGCCGCTTGTCCGACGCCACCGGTGAACGGCGCAAGTTTGTTGCGGGGTTGGTGATCGTCGGCGCGATCGGCTTCTTCAGCGCGGGGATTTTCGCCAGCCACACGACCTTCCTGATCGTCGCGCTGGGACTGCTGGGGGCGGGCATCATCGCTTCGATTCCGAGCTTCTGGACACTGCCGCCGAAATTGCTTGCGGGAGCGGGCGCCGGCGCAGCGGGTGGGATTGCGGTGATCAATACGCTGGGGCAGTTCGGCGGGATCGTCAGCCCGGTCATGGTCGGGCGCATCAAGGACCTCACCGGCAGCACCACCCCGGCGCTTTACGTGATTGGCGTCGCGGCGCTGATTGCGGCGGCGTTGCTGCTGTGGGGCTTGCCGCAGAAGTTGCGAACGCTCGACAAGTATTGAGATTGGCGGCGTCTGTGATGACGCCTTCGCCAGTCGGCTCGCTCCCACATTTGGAATGCGCTTTGCTGTGGGAGCGAGCCTGCTCGCGAAGGCCTGTTAATAAGCGCTGATGAACCCTCAGAATGACCCGGCAGCTGTCACATCGTTCCGCAAGACCTCAGAGGTTATTGACTCGATGCTTACCGGCCTTAACCACCTGACCCTCGCCGTCCGCGACCTGCAGCGTAGCCTTGCGTTCTATCGCGATGTGCTGCAATTGCGCGTCGAAGCGACGTGGGATAACGGTGCCTATTTGTCATTGCCCGGATTGTGGTTGTGTCTGTCAGAAGATCCGCAGCGCAAGGGTGAGCCGGGCGCGGACTATACCCATTACGCTTTCAGCGTGAGCGCGGCAGACTTCACTTCGCTGGTTGAAACTCTGAAATCGGCTCAGGTGGCGGAGTGGCGAGACAACCGCAGCGAGGGAGCGTCGTTCTACTTTCTCGATCCCGATGGGCACAAGCTGGAAGTCCATGTCGGCGATTTGCAATCGCGGCTGGCGGCGTGTCGGCGGAAACCGTACCCCGGCATGCGTTTTCAAAGGTAGCGCCGTTCGTCGCGCTTGGGCCGATTTTTCTAAACCTTTGACCGTCAAAGCATTCCTAACTGAGGCGGACGCGTGTCCGCCGCGATTATTTTGAGCAGCGGGTGAAACATTGCCCGCTTGAATTTTCAACGAAGGAGGGCGCGACCATGAGCCGGATGGCCACCCGTTTACGTAACGTCAGTTTTGCAACCCTGCTGGGTCTGTGCGCCAGCACTGCGTTCGCCCAGTCGCCTGCCGAATTCATCAACGATGCCTCCGCCAAAGGCATGGCTGACATCGAAGCCAGCCGTCTGGCCCACGGCAAGACCGAATCCAAAGAGGTCAAGGATTACACCATCGTTGTCATCAATGACCGCACCACGGCGAACCAGCACCTGGCAAAAATCGCCAAGAAACTCGACCTGCCGGTTGCGCCCCGCGAAGAACTTGCCGACAAGGCGAAAGAGCTGATGCCGCAAGTGAAGGACGGCGCAACCTTCGATCAGGCCTACGCCGCGAGTCAGGTCAAAGCCACCGAAGAGGCCATCACCCAGATCGAACAGCAGGCACAGACTACCGACGTGCCGGAAATCAAAGCGTTTGCCGATGAGACGTTGCCGAAACTGCAAAGCCATCTGGAGAAAGCTCGGGCGTTGCAGGCCAGTCGCTAAATTAGCTAGCTGATCCATGCATCATCGAAACCTTCCCAGGGCCTGCTTGATGCAGGCACTGTCGAAGGTTTTTTACGGCCGTCAGCTGAAATGCGACGCGTCCTGTGTGGGAGCGAGCCTGCTCGCGAAGACGGAATTCCAGCGACACATGATTGGCTGACACAGCGCATTCGCGAGCAGGCTCGCTCCCACAGGGTGTGTTTACAGCGGGGATTGCTCAGCACTCGTTCAAATCCTGCTTCGGCTTGCTCTTGTCACCCAAACCCTCAAGATCAAACACCTGATTCTCACCGAGTGCGCGGTAGTGCCGGCGCAGCGCTTCAAGCTGCTTCAAATCCAGCGCCTCCAGCCCGAGCATCGCGTTTTGCGCTTCCTTGTTCACCCGCAGCAGTTCATCGAGTTTCAAATGCAGGATGTCAGTATCGCGGTTCTGCGTGTTCTGAATCAGGAACACCATCAGGAATGTGATGATCGTCGTCGAGGTATTGATGATCAGCTGCCACGTATCGTTGTAACCAAAAATCGGCCCGCTCAAACCCCACAACCCGATCAGAATCAACGCCCCCATGAACGTCTTCGGGCTACCGGCCCACAGGGCAAGTTTCTGGGCAATTTTTGCGAATTTCATAGTGGCAGTCCTTGTTTTGGGAACTTGAAACTCAGACATCGGCGTGGCGCTGAAAATTCTGTTTACAAAGTCTAGCGCAGGACTTTGGTAGGGAAGGCACGCCGAGTGGATCGCTGTATCGTAGCGGCAGCTGTTTTTCCCAGTTGCCAGAATGCCTCGACAGGAGAACGCAATGAGTTGGTCTGCTCAGCAATACGTCGCTTTTGAAGATGAACGCACCCGCCCGGCCCGCGATCTGTTGGCGGCAATACCCACGGCGCAGGCACGGGCGGTGATGGATATCGGTTGCGGACCGGGCAACTCCACCGAGTTGCTGGTGCAGCGTTTTCCCGAGGCCCGGGTCAGTGGCCTCGACAGTTCGGCGGACATGATCGCCGCCGCGCGCGAGCGCTTGCCCGACGTGCAGTTCGAGGTGGCCGAGATCGGCGAGTGGACAGACGAAGGCCCGTTCGATGTGATCTTCGCCAACGCCGTGCTGCAATGGGTGCCTGATCACGCTTCGTTGCTGCCAGCACTGGTGGGCAAGCTCGCTGCAAGTGGCAGCCTGGCAATTCAAATGCCGGACAATCTCAATGAACCGTCCCACCGCTTGATGCGCGAGGTTGCCGCCAATGGCCCATGGGCGAGCAAGCTCGCAGGCGCTGCCGGACACCGCACGGAGATGGCCAGTGCCAGCGAGTATTTCTCGATACTGCGCCCGCACTGCACGCGGATTGATGTGTGGCGCACGACTTATCATCATCAATTGCCGGGCGGGGCGGCAGGGGTGGTGGAGTGGTTCAAGGGCAGCGGGTTGATTCCGTTCCTGAGCCCGTTGACCGAGGAGGAGCGGGCGCAGTATCTGCAGCAGTATCTGGCAGCGGTTGCCCAGGCTTATCCTGCATTAGCCGACGGCTCGGTGCTGTTGCCGTTTCCACGGCTTTTTATGGTTGCGACTCGCTGAGTTACGCCTCCAAGTGTCTTGAGTTCGCCACGGTATCTCAGGTCGGCGCATCTCTTGAAAGCAACCCGGTCGGTCCCCTCTCCCTCGGGAGAGGGGCCACTTTGAGCATGCAAACCCGATCATCGCTACACCGCCACCAATATCGACCTCTCGTGATCTTGAATCAGCGCCAGTTGCGCCATCGTCGCGGCCTCCTATCAACTCGTTCATGCTGAATTCGTCGGAAAGGTCTCGCGGTTTTCTGAGTTTTTACACGGGTTGCGCCATAGCTGTTTAAAGTCGAATCACGTTACGTCCCGATGCCTACAAATCCTTGCGCCGCTGCCTACCCGTGCGCCAGAATCCGCCGGCTTGTGCGCCTGGAGGGTGGTCGGTAACTTGGTTCGCGTCACTGATTTCCAGTGATCGGGTTTAGTAGCCCGGCTACGCTTTTCCGTAATCGATGCACGAGTACCATTCAGTCAGGCGAACGCTTGCACCTGATGGTGGCTGTGCGCATGGCGCCCTCGGGTGCGCCGGATTTGGAAAGGTGTCCGGTCTACTAACTTGCGCACAGCCGCCACCCTTTCGTTTAGTAGCGATAGGTAGCGGCTCTACTAAGGTACCTTTTCAATGTTCAAAGTAACGCCAAATCCGGCGGAAACCGATCCGACCTCTCCTTACGAGTCCCTCGATTCGAAAAAACTCCACGAAGCCGCCGAACGCGCCCTCGACCACTATCTCATCCCACCAAAAACCAGCTCACCGCCGTACCAGGCCAGCAGCATGTTCATGGTTAATCCAGGCACCGACACCGAGTCGCTATTGGTCAACGCCAGCGAATCCCTCGGCTCGGCCAGCGTCATGCTGGGCGAGCTGGCGGTAAATCAGGTTTTGGATAATGTGGTGCCGGTGGGTTAGCCGGCGCTGATTTCCGGGCAAAAAAAACCGGTCGTTGCGACCGGTTTTGCATGCGATAGTTTTCTTCAGACACTGGCGAGCAGGCATTCATAAGGAATACGCAAGCCATCGTGCAGACGTTTGATCATTGCCAGACTCAGCTTGCGCTTGCGGTTCAATACTTCCGAAACACGGCCACTGGTGCCAATAAAGGGCTCGAGATCCCGCGGCGTCAAGCCTTGCTGATCCATACGAAATTTGATGGCTTCAATGGGATCAGAGGGCGGCATCGGAAAATGCTGCTCCTCATACTTTTCAATCAGCAGAGCGAGAATTTCCAACTCATCGCCCTCTGGCGAGTCGATTTCTGCACCCCACAGCTGTTCCATGCGCAGCAATGCTGCGCTCAGGTCTTCCGGGCTACGAATGGGTTTGATGTTCATTAAACGGTCTCCGCGTTGATCTGGTCGTATTGAGCGTGGGTCCCAACGAAGCGGATAAAACCAAGTTGCCGTTGGTAGTCGATCGCCAGAATCACTCGATATTTATTCCCGCCGATATTGAATACCACCCTGGCTCCCTTGAGGACACTAGCCGTTCGCAGCTCAGCTTTAACCTCTTGCGGAGTTCGATAAATCGCCTTATCCATATGGCGGTACCATTCAACGAGAGGTGTCTGAGCATCAGCATGAGCTGGTGTGCTTTCCCAAAATTGTCTTAGCGTCGCTCTTGCAATTATCCGCATCCATGCCTCCTCCCGATATGGGAGATACTAGTCGTTACTGAGTGGAGGGGCAATCTTGAATGTGCTTTGTGAACGGGCGTTTCAACATTGAATTGCAAAGCATGTATGGGTCATATGAGTTTTCTTGCAATGGTTCATAAACGATCCGTAATCCAGCATAACGATCTACAATGGCTCCATAAAGACCAATTAAGCCTTGAAGGGTTTGCCATGTCATTCATGCATTTGCTTCACTCGCCGGCTGAGATTGCTAGAGGTGTCGGAGAAAACGCCAAAATCCTACGTCTCTCCAAAAACCTTTCCCGCAAGACGCTCGCACAGAAGGCGGGGGTTTCCGAATCCACCATCAAGCGATTCGAAGCGACCGGGCTCGTGACGTTGGAGGCTTTGATCCTGATAGCCACTGCGCTCGATGAACTCGACGCTGTGACCAAATTGTTCAAACCAGAGCAGCCGAGCTCGTTGGATGAGCTGAAAAATGCCAGGCGCAAGCGGGGGATGCGCTGATGATCAAGCCTTTCAAACACACAGAAGCGCTGTATGTTCTGAAAGACGGGGCCAAGGTTGGCGAGCTGGTCAAAGCCGTGGGCCGAGGGATTTACTTCGCTTACGATCAGCGTTGGCTTGCCACTGGCTACAATCTTTCGCCGCTGACAATGGCTTGGGACGAGAAGCCACAGCTGGCCAGAAACACCAGCCTCTTCAAAGGGCTACACGGGCCGTTTGCCGATTCACTGCCTGACGGCTGGGGCATGCTGCTGATGAATCGATATTTCGACAGCACCTTCGGTGACGGTACCCACCTCACCGTCACAGCGCTTGATCGCCTTGCTTATATGGGCGATCGCAGTATGGGCGCGTTTGAATATCAGCCGAAAGCGGAAAAAACAGAGCTCACAGGCGCTGTGAATATTTGCCAACTCTACGAAGCTTCCATTGAAGTTCAAGAGGGTGAGACCCCGACGGTGCTTACCAAATTGCGACTGGCCGGTGGCTCACCGGGGGGCGCACGACCGAAGGCAATTTTGGCGTTGTCTGCCGATAAAAAACACGCAATCTCAGCCTTCGATGCCCTGCCCGAGGGCTATGCCCACTGGATCGTCAAGTTCAGGGCATTGTACGAACCGATTGAAACTGGCGGCATCGAACTCGCCTATGCCGAGATGGCTCGCGCCGCCGGAGTGACCATGGCTGAATCGGATATTCTGGATGTGCAGATGCCTGGCGGCGAGGTTGAACGTTTCTTCGCAACAAAGCGCTTCGACCGCGATGGCGAGCGCAAGATTCACATGATGACCGTCTCGGCGCTCATGTACGCGGACTACCGCGCATTGTCATCCATCGACTACCCGAACCTGCTGAAGCTCACCCAAGTGTTGACCAAAAGCTCAGTCGAAGTGGAAAAAATGGCCAGGTTGATGATCTTCAATGCGCTGTCTCACAACCATGACGACCATGCGAAAAACTTTGCCTTTCTTTGCCACGATCCTGAAAAAAAAGGCGAGAAGGAAACCTGGACGCTGTCTCCGGCTTACGACCTGACGTTCGCAAATGCCATGGGCGAGCACACCACTGACTTCGGTGGCCGCACTCCCGGCAAGCCTACGCGCAAGCGGATCATGGAGATCTGCAGGGATTACAAATACCTCAAGGCCGAGGAATACATCGAGCAGACTCTCGCTGCGCTCGCCGACTGGAGGAAGGTATTCACTCGACTGAATGTCCCGCACAAAGCCGGGGAACCGATCTTTAACGTACTGGCGAAGCTGCATCAGGATTTCGAGAAGTAAACCCAAGAGGTACGGGCTCACACTTTCCACGAAAGTCTTTGCCGCGAATACGCGTGAAGTCCCACGCACAAAAAAACCGGCCATCAAGGCCGGTTTTTTATTCCTGCATCCCCCGTCAGACACCACAACGCGAGATCAATATTCGGTGGAGCGGGTAGAGGGAATCGAACCCTCATCTAAAGCTTGGGAAGCTTTCGTTCTACCACTAAACTATACCCGCTCAAAGCGGCTGACTTTGTACCAGACTCGGCAACGGATTTGAAGTTTTCTTTTCTACGCGATGGCTTGGGCACATACAAAATGGTCAATCGCGAGCAAGTACTACGCAGGTGCAAACACGCACCTCAAGCTTGCAGCCCTGCCCGCGACGACGCGGTCTCAAATGGCCAATGCATGTTGATCCTGAACAAACGAGTAGCGCGTTCGGCTGGCTTGCGGCGCAGGTTTCAGAAAGCCGAGCAAGGCCTTCTGGCTGTCGCGGCAAGCGGCTTTGTGTTCCATGTCAAGGAAGTGCCCGGTGGCCTGCACGGTGGTGAAGGTGCTCTGCGCAACGTGGTGGCCGAACAGGCGTGCATCGACGGCAGCGGTGTATTCGTCCCATTCGCCGTTTATGAACAGCACTGGCACGTTGATCTTTTTCGCCGCATTCAAATAGCACTGTCGGTCGCTGTGCAGCACGTCGTTGATGTGGAAGTGCATCTGCCCGTATTCATGCTCGGCCAGGCTGCTGACGTGACGGTAGTTGAAGCGCTTGAACAGCGATGGCAAGTGTTTGCCGATGGTGTTGTTGACCAGATGCCCGACCCGGTCACCGTCGCGGCTGCCAAGGTAATCGACGCCGCGCTCGAGGTAGTCGAGCATGTGCGCGTTGATCACCGGTGAGAACGAGCTGATCACGGCTTTTTCAATGCGCCGGGGTTGCTGGGCGAGGGCGACCAGGGTGGCAGCGCCGCCCCAGGAGAACGACAGCACGTGCTCGGCTGCGAAGTGGTCGATCAGCTCCAGCAGAATCTGCCCTTCGACTTCCTTCGTCAGATGTTTCTCATGCAGGTTGTGGGCTTTTGACCGGCCCGCGTAGGGCTGGTCGTAGCAGACCACGTTGAATTGCGGGTGCAGGTTTTTCACGGTCTGTGCAAACGACGCAGTCGTGGCCATCGAGCCGTTGACCAGAATGATGGTCTTTTCTGCGGCGTCTGCGCGATAGAACTCCGTGTAAACCCGATACTGACCCTGTATATCCAGCACAGCGATTTCTGGCCTCATGTCATAAGACTCCTGGCAAGCAAGCGGGTATGCGCACAATCGAGATTGCACGAGCTTTGTGACAGGTAGGCATACGCCTGGAATTTGCTGGCCCATGTCGATCCGGCACGGCAGGTCGACGGGTGTTGTTATTGGCGGGCAGATTGCCGGCTGAGGCGCAGCCCTTGGGGGCTTGCGACCGACAAAAAGTTTCTTGGAAGTATGTGGTGACTCACCGGTCATATTTCGGCCGACGTCCTGATTCAAGCAGGGGAGTCAGGATCACGCAAGTGTCGTTGCTGAATTGTTCGACAACTTCGGCTGAGCGGTCGCAGGCTTAGAACAAATGAATCTCTTCGGTGCGCAAAGCGCGGTACTCGCCCGGTTTTAGCGCGTCATCCAGAGCCAGTTCGCCGATGGATTCGCGGTGCAGGCGCAGGACTTTGTTGTTGAAGAAACCAAACATGCGCTTGACCTGATGGTAGCGGCCTTCAACGATGCTCAGCCGCGCCGAGCGCGGGCCGAGCAGCTCCAGTCGTGCCGGTTGCGTGATCAAATCCTCGAAGGCGAAGTAGATGCCCTCGGCAAATTTCGCCGCGTAGTGCGCGCCGATGTCCTGTTCGGTTTCGACGTAGTAGACCTTCGGCAGTTTGGTCTGCGGCTGCGTCAGGCGCCGTGACCAGGCGCCGTCGTTGGTGATCAGCATCAACCCGGTGGTGTTGAAATCCAGGCGACCGGCGATGTGCAGCTCGTCCTTGTCCGGTTCATCGAACAGGTCGAACACCGTCGCATGCTGCGGATCGCGAGTGGCGCTGACGCAGCCGGGCGGTTTGTGCAGCATGAAATAACGCACCGGTTTGCCGCTCTGCAGGACTTCTTCGTCGACTTCGACACGGCTGAATTCCAGCACCTCAGTGTGCGGATCGCTGACGATTTTTCCGTCAACCCGCACGCGCTTTTCCACCAGCAACAGGCGAACCTGCTGACGGTTATAGCGGGGCAGATTGCTGAGAAAGCGGTCGACGCGCATGGTCAGAATTCAACGGCTAAAGAGCCGCGCATCTTACGGGATCGGCCGCCGACCTGCTTGCAGTTGCGCTTGGACTTGTGCACAACGCGGGCACAGGCAAGCCTTATTTCGCAGTTCGGTGGGCAGCGCTTCGAGCACCGCCGGATCGATAGTTACACCGTAGCACCAGCATGCGCGGTCGGCGGTGCGCGGGTCGGCGAGGCTGCAATCGTTGCGTGCGCCGCAGGCCGGGCAGTGGTCGGGTTTGACGTCGTTATCAGGCATAGGTCGAATGGGGCATTTCCATGCTGGAGCAATTGCGCCCCGTTTGTCGGGGCGCGGTACAGCGCATGATCGGCCCGGGACAGCAGTCTGTGCAATGAAAGAAGCGCGAAACCAGGGGGATCCGTCTTGCTGGCGGCGCGGAGGCCTTCAACATTTAAGGTTCATTACTTGTTTCAACTTGTTGCACGAACGCACCAGATTCCGAAAACGCTGTCTGAATATTCGTCAGTCACCGAATAAATGACTGTCGCCTGCCAGCGTCGCTGGTGTGGCCAACCCGCGGTCCAGGAGGCCGCCATGTATCGCCGAATCGTACTGCTTGCCGTGATGATTTTTTCCCTTGGCGGATGCGTCCCTTATTCCTATGGAGACAGCTACTACAGGTCAGAGGTCTACACATCACCCGCACCGGCTTACTACAACGGTGGCGGCTCTTATTACCGCAGCGGCGGCACCTATTACACCCAGCCGCGCTACTACCAGCCAGCACCGCGGTACTACCAGCAACCGCGTTATTACCAGGCGCCGCGTTACTATCAACCGGCTCCGCGCTATTACGAAAGCCGACGCTGGCACGGCAATGATCGCGGGCGCTGGGATGGCCACCGTCGCGGCGGTTGGGACAACGATCATCGCGGTCGCGGCAGCTACGACCGCCACAGCGGTCGCCGTGACCATAATGGCCGTGGCAACCGCTGGTAAATAACCGCAAAGAAACAAGCGGCGCATCAAGCGCCGCTTTTTTTTGCCTGTCGAAAAACCGTTCCATTTGCCTTCTCCCAGGGGAGTCCCGGAAGCGTCCTACAGTTTCATTTCGTGGCATTTGTTAGCGTTCGTGGATGCCGAACGATGCGAGAGATTCTCAGCTCAATAGCGGCGAAAAATGGACGTCAGCGCTATGAAGCTTCTGGTTATTCACCAAAATTTTCCGGGTCAGTTCCGCCATGTGGTGCTGGCGGCGATGGCCCGGCGTGATGAGGTTGTGGCGATAGGCCGGGACACGGCACCGGGCATTGCCGGGGTGAAAATCCATCGATATCGAGCTGCTGGCAGAGCGCCGGGCAATATTCATCCCTATCTGATCCGCTACGAACAAGCAGTGATCGATGGACAAAAGGTTTTTGAAATTCTGAGCAGGCTGAAACGTGCGGGTTATCGACCAGACGTGATTCTCGCTCATCCCGGATGGGGCGAGACGCTGTTCGCCAAGGACGTCTATCCCGATACGCCGCTTATTCACTATTGCGAGTACTACTATCGAGCGCATGGCGCCGATTCCGGCTTCGACCCTGAGTTTGCGCGAGCCACAGCGGAATCGTCACGGCTGCGAGTCCTCAATTCGCTGCATCTTTTGAATCTTGAACAATGTGATATCGCAATCGCGCCGACGCAGTGGCAGCGCAGCCTGTTTCCGGCCGCTTATCGGTCGGCGATTCGGGTTATTCACGAAGGTGTAATTCACAGTTCTGACCTGCCGAAAGTCGGGGCCGTCAGGTTGCCCAACGGAATCGTGCTGAGCGCCGGACAGCCCATCGTTACCTATGTCGCCAGAAATCTTGAGCCGTATCGCGGCTTTCACAGTTTTATGCGAGCGATCCCGCATATTCAGGCTGAGTGCCCGGATGCGCAGATCATCGTGGTTGGCGGTGATGACGTCAGTTATGGGAGTAAGCCAACTGGGTATCCAGACTGGCGCAGCAGGATGGAGGCGGAGGTCAGTTTCGATCACTCCAGAGTGCATTTCACAGGGAAGCTTCCTTACCAGACTTACCGAGCGGTTCTGCAGTGTTCGAAAGTCCATGTTTATCTGACGTATCCGTTTGTTTTGTCGTGGTCATTATTGGAGGCGATGGCGGCTGGTTGTGTGGTCGTTACGTCGGATACGGCTCCGGTAAAAGAAGTGATCGTGGACGGGTTTAATGGAGTGCTGGTGGATTTCTTTGATCATCAAGGAATTGCCAAAAGTGTATGTAAGGTATTGAAGTCGTCTGGTGAATACAGTTGTCTTGCCGACGCCGCGATGTTGACGGCCAGTCGGTTTGGTGTGAAGTCTGGCGTGAGCCAATACTTTGAAGTTTTTGAAAGGGCGAAATCCGGGCACAGCGATAAATCAACCGTTCCCCAGTTTGAGCGAGAAGTTTGAAATGACCAGGGCATCGCTTAAGCAAGCGATCAAGTGGTTCAAGAGATTGTTGAAGTATGGTCTGTTTGTTTATGTCTGTTATTGCGTAGCGGAATTTTATATTCACAAAGAACAATCCGCCGAGTCGGCGGCTATCCACCAGGCAGACGAGAAGGCCTGTCAGAACAAGCTGGCGAGCATGAAACAGGTACCAATATTGGGCGGTGCCTATGTGGATAAGACGCTGGTCCCGGAGTTTTACGTTGGCATGCCTGAACTGGCTAACAAGAAAGCTTGCCTGGCGATCGCCCTGAAGGGTTTTTTTTGGTGGACGGGGACGGGGCTGCACCGGTACCAGGATCAGCGACCGGAGTCGATTCCCGAAAGTTGGCGACTCTATAAACTGAACGCCGGGCTTTTCACCAGAAAAGAAACTACCGAGCCCCATGAGCGGGGTTATCGGCACGTCAACTGGCCGGATGAGTTGATTGTGAAACTGAAGAATTATCCAGGGCTTGAGCTTTGGCTTAATGCTCCTCCGCCGCATTTCAAGAATCTGTCATCCGTACGGAAGTTTGTTATCACAGGTTGGCCGCGGCGAGACGGAACCCCTCGTTTGATCAACTGTAATGGCTTGATTCGCCCGGCTTCCGAGCAACAACTGACTGACAAAAAACTGGCAAAGCTCGACAGAATCGAACTGGAAAATCTGGATTTCGGCAAATTGAATTTTTCTTGCTCTGTGAATCTGGATAACTTCGACTTCACTGGGGGGCACGGTAGCGTAGGTCTTGGTACATCGTCATTACGCGAAGCCCCTGAGATGCTTAAATATCTCAGGGGTTATCTTTCACGCTCTGTTATTACAAGGAAGTAACGATGAGTCTTGTTTTTAATGATGTGGAAAAATCGGAAATTTTAAATGCAGCAAATAGTTGCAAGGGCATGACGTTCGACATTGAAGACCTCAAGTATATTGCGCTGGAATTAGCAGGAGCTAGCTGCGCTCCCCTGTATCAAAAGCTATTCGACATTATTGGCGGAAAAGTCGCTGAGTTTTTCGCTGTCGATAAAGAGGCTGGAGAGATTCTGAAAAACGCCAGACTCTGGCTTGCCGTGGCCATTGATGCCAACGGTGGAAACGGTGCCTACTCCGCCCTGATTCGCGGTTACACCTCGCGGCAAGGTGAACTCAGACTGAATAAAATTTTCACTGAAGACCTGATGCAGCTTTCATCCAACCAGGTTGCCGTCAATTTCATCAATACCCTGATCAACGGATCCCTTGCCGGTCAATTGGCACCGTGGACGGTTCCGTCAATCAGCCAGATCGCTGAAATCGACGCCAGCGCGATCGGCGAGGCACTGTTCAAGGAGGTTTGCGGGGAGGACGACACTGCCGTCAAACGAAATGCCGGTTGGTCCGGGACAGTCGGGTTCAGCCTGTTGGGCGGTAAGCCTCCCTATGAGACCTGGCGATTGATCTCCGCCGGTGATTCGAACGGGGAAGATGACGGCCCACCCATTCATGCAAAAGCCAACCGGCTCGACGACTATAAAAACATCCTCTTCGCCATCGACTCCTACAGCGTCGGCCTGCGAGCGGCGATCAGCAATTTCGGCATCAATCCACTGCAAAGTCTGCTTTCAGTGGTACCAGAACAAATCAACATCGCGCTGGCCAGTGGCAGTGTGAATCCACTGATCCAGCATGTAGTGAAAGGCACACCTGTCGCCGCCGTGGTCGACCTGATATTGCGCTATGGCCAGAACGAATTTCTCGACATGTTCAAGCGCACGTATGACGGCAATGCTGCTGCCACACCCACCACCAACGAAACCTTCGCCAGCAACGCTTACGCATTCTTTTCGGCGTTTACCCCAGAGCAGTCGCAAAGCATTGTCACCCGAACAATAAGCGAATTCGGCAATGCGAATGCATGGGCAAAACTCGCAGGCGAGGCGACGCCGCTCGGCCTGGCGTTGCGCAATTGCTTACAGCAACTCAGCGAAGTCGTCATAGAGCGAACCGACGGTTATCCCGGCCGCAAACTTGAACTCTACGATCCGTTGACCGGCGAAGGTTTTATCACCGCGCAGTGGCTGGCGGATCGTGCGCAGATGCTGGCCCGTTTGATTGCCCGGACCCAAGGCTCGTTTGGAGAACACTCGCTGCAGAGATATTCCTACTCCGATCTTGCCTCAGGCAAACAGGCGCCGATGGCCACCGGTGTGTTGAACCCGCTGGTCACGTTCGGTGATGACGATGGGCGATCTTTCGCCGGTGGCGCAAATGCCGATCATTTGTATGGCGGCGTGGGTCATGACTCGATCAATGGCATGGCGGGTAACGATGTTATTGAAGGCGGCCGCGGCAATGACTCGCTAAGCGGAGGCGACGGCAATGATGCGCTGTACGCAATGGCCGGTGATGATGTGCTGATCGGAGGAAAGGGCAACGACACTTTGATCGGAGGCGAGGGCAGTGACCGCTACGAGTTCGTCAGCGGCGATGGCATCGACGAGATTTTCGATGCCGACGTAAATGGGCAGCTGTGGATCAACGGCGCGCCGATTCCCTCGCTAAAGCGCCGCACGCCTTTGAGCAATATCTGGTCTACCGAGGATCAGTCCATCACTCTGACGCTTGTTGAAGACACGCTCAACATCAAGTACGGCCAGAGCGATCTGGTGGTGATCAAGAGCTTCCAGCCCGGGATGCTTGGCATCCGTCTCCCTGATTACCAGGGGCAGGCGCTTAGCGCTGCGGATTTGACGCTCCAGGGCGACTGGAAAGCCAAAGACGCGGATCCAACTGTACCCGGCGATCAGCCCTCCTTTGATGAGCTGGGCAACGTCGTGCTGCTGCCCAAGGTAAAACAGCGCAACAAGGCCGACGTACTTTACGGTTCCGCCGCAGACGACGTCATTCTCGGCCTGGGTGGTTCTGATCGATTGTTCGGCAAGGCTGGAAACGATCGGTTATTCGGCGACAAACAGACGACAATCGAAAAGGCCATGGCCGACGGTGATGCCAAGGGCAGGGCAAGTCGCGGCGACTGGCTCGACGGCGGGCAAGGTGACGATTTACTCATCGGTACGGCATCGCGAGACGTTCTGCTCGGTGGCAATGACCGGGATACCCTGATCGGCGGCGCTGGCGATGATGTGTTATCCGGAGACGAAACTACCGGTGCACTGGAGCAGGGGTGGGCGGTCAAGCGCGCTGACGTCCCCCTAGCTGGCGGTGTCACCAGTCATCGAACGGTCTATTCAAAGGCCTCGATAAACAGTGCATCCGAGGGCGGTGACGACGTGCTGTATGGGCAGGGTGGCAAGGACTTTATCGACGGCGGCTGGGGTGAGGACCTGCTTGACGGCGGAGCTGACGACGATTTGCTCAAAGGAGAGCAAGGGAACGACACCCTGGCCGGTGGCAGCGGCGACGACACGATGCTCGGTGACAACCTCGATTGGGGCGGTGGTCTGCCCAGCAAGCATCATGGCAACGATGTGCTGGACGGCGGTAGCGGTGATGACCGGCTCGCCGGTAACGGTGGCAGCGACGCGCTGTATGGCGGCCCTGGCAACGACATTTTGCAGGGTGATGACGGCGTACTGGATGGCGTCGAAGGCGATGCTGCGCATTTTTTTGGCGATGATCTGTTGGACGGTGGCCCCGGTGACGACACGCTCTGGGGCGGCGGTGGCGATGATCTGCTCTTCGGCGGCGAAGGCAATGACGATCTGATTGGCGATAGCCCTGACCATCCTGTTCGTTATCACGGTAACGACTTTCTTGATGGCGGTGCGGGGGATGACACCCTGCGAGGCATGGGGGGCGCGGATACGCTGACGGGTGGGGCGGGAGCTGATTTCCTGGATGGCGACGTGTCCGACCTGCAACCAGGCGGGATCAACAATGACGTGCTTGAGGGCGGAGAAGGAAACGATACGTTACAGGGTGGCTTCGGTGCCGACACGCTGTACGGCGGCGCGGGTGACGACATTCTTGCCGGCGATTACGAAAACAGCGCTGAAGCCGAACAGAATGCTGATTATCTGGATGGTGGCTCAGGTAACGACACGTTGCTCGGTGGCGGCGGCAACGACACGTTGCTGGGCGCAGAAGGCACGGACTACCTTCGCGGTGATTCCGGCGACAACGTGTTTGATGGCGGTCCCGGTGATGACGTGTTGGAGGGCATGGACGGTGCTGACATCTATTACTTCGGTGCTGGCGATGGCCTGGATATCGTGACCGATGCCGGCGGCCGCAACATCATCAGGTTCGGTGCAGGGTTTTGCGCGCAAAGCCTGAAGGCCGACGTCATCGAAGTTTCCGTCGGCACGGTGTTGCGGCTGGCCAATGGCACGGGCGACGCGATACTCATCAAGAATCACGGAAAGTGGAAGGACTCCACCTTCAGCTTCCACGACGGCGTTGTACTGGGTTATGACGATGTCTTGCGCAAAACATTGCCGCTGGTAGAGGTGCCCGAATCACCTGTCCCGGAAGTGGTAACCACCACAGGAACCCAGGAAAGCAAAGGTGAGGTTCCGATTCAGCCAGGCGATGTAACCACTGCAACGCAACGCCCGGTCGCATCCGATCCACCCGTGAACTGGTCCGAAAAATTTCTCGCGCAAATCACATCCAAGCGCTCTGCAAGAAGACACGCCGCGGGTTTTACCCTGAATGAGCAAGGTGTCTGGGTTCGCAGTCATATCACCACCACCGACACCGGTTACACCACCCACACTGAGCTGATCGATGACAGCGTCGAAGCAGGGACACTGTCTGAAACGCCGCAGTGGATGAGGGCTGATGGCGGGCAAGCCGTGGTCAGTGAAAGGCAGTTGAAAACCACGACTCGCGTTGAACATAAACAGGTGAAAGCCGAGGGAGCAATACCTTCCTCAAGCCAGGCGCCTCGCTACTATCGATCCGGTTCGGCCAACGGTTTTTCTTTCAACTTGGGAGATGTGCTGGTTGAAGACCGAAAAGAATCCGGCGCCCTTGAAGGTTGGTATGTCTATCCGGCGGAAAGCTTCAGTTCGGGCGAAAAAGCGCGCAAGGCGTTTCGCTGGAATACCGAAACTTCAGCGATCAAACGCAAAGTCGTCCATGGCGACGATGCTGGTGGACGAGCCAACGTCGAAGTGGAAAACCTTTTCCACGGTGGCGCGGGGGATGATCTGATCGTTGCATATGCAGGCTCCCCACTCGACTACGGTACTGTCGGTGACAGAACACCGGGCGCGTATTTATCCGCGGGGGCAGGTGACGATACCTTGCTGGGCTCCGAGGGTGCTGACTATCTGGTCAGCGGGGCAGGGGATGATTGGCTTTACGGCGAAGACGGCGCCGACACCTACATCGTGCAGGCGCACGCCGCAGCGACCACCACGATTGCGGATGTACCGAATCCTGTTTTCCACCGGCCAGAGGCGGGGACCGCAGGGTGGAAAGACGAGTACGGCTTGATCGATCAGGACACGGTCGTCCTTCCAGCAGAAGCGCAACGCGATGCATTGCAATTGAGCTGGGGGGCGGTGTTGATAGAAACCACGCATATCGAGCTGGAGCCCAACCCGGGTCGCGGGGCTTACCGTAATCCGCCGAGAGCGAAAATGCTCTGCTCGACACTCGATATCCAATGGGGTGGGACACAGAAAGTGCGCATTGTCTTGCCCCACAACGGTGATCTGGAGGGGGCCGGTATTGAGCGCATAAAGTTTGCCGACGATTCGAGCGTGAGCTTCAAGCAGCTCCTTGAATCGAGTCAGTTGGGTCCTGCGCCCGACACCTTCCGTACCGGAGTAATCGTTAACAATTCCACGCGGTTCACTACCCTGCGAGACGGACGAGCTCTGCCGTTAGTGGGCGGTCGTGGCAATGACACGATAATCGGCGCGGGAGAGATCCGAGGCATGCAAGGCAATGACTTGCTTACGGGGAGTTCCAGTGATGATCTGCTGGTGGGTGGGCCGGGCGATGACACCCTGTCCGGCGGTGCTGGAAATAATATCTACCAATACGATGGCCTCGGCAGGGATGTGATCATCAACAGCGGAGGCGGCCTGGACGGGATCGATTTTTCCGAGCGCAGGCTGACGATCGACAACTTGAAGTTCCACCGTCAGCGGGATGATCTGGTAATCGTCGTGGATTACGGCATGGCGCCCAAGATTCGGGTTTTCAATCATTTTGCCGCAGATGAAAGCGCTATCGGGTTTATAAGAGTCAGCGAAGGAACGACGATTCAAGACTACAGCGCTAAACAAATCAGTGAGCGTCTGCATCCGCTTCCACCATTGAGGGACGTCGAGGACATTTTGCTAAAAGGCGACGATGAAGCGCAGCGGGCAGTGAAGGAAATCATTGAGTTCTACGAACTGAACGTCTGAGTTGCCAGACGACCCATTGAGCCTGCCCGCGATGCGAACCCACTCGCCATCGCGGGCTACGAGTCACCTCAATACTGGCTCAAATCCGCCAGCGGATGTCGCCCTTCCCAGACCTTGTGAAAATGCGCCTCGACCACCGCATCCGGCACGTTATTGATATCCGGCCAATGCCAGTGCGGTTTCTGATCCTTGTCGATCAAGCGTGCGCGCACGCCTTCGCTGAATTCCGGATGGCGGCAGCAATTGAGGCTCAGGGTGTATTCCATCTGAAACACTTCGGCCAGCGACATATGCCGGGCGCGGATGATCTGTTGCCACACCAGATGGGCGGTCAGTGGTGAGCCTTCGGCCAGGGCGTTTGCCGCGCGGGCGATCAGCGGATCATTGCTGTCGCGTTGCAGGCTGATGGCTTTCCAGGCGCAGGGTACGTCGCTGACATCGAGCAGTTCGTCGATCTGCTGACGGCGCGGCAGCCACTGCGCTTGCGGCATCTGCGCGAGGGCTTCCTGCTGCAGGGCCTTGAGCAGACTGTTGAGCTGCATCGCGGTCTGTTCCTGCCAATTCAGTTGCAACAAGCCTTCGATCAGTTGCGGTTGCTGTTCGTCGAGCAGGAAGCGGTCGGCCAGACCCAGGTCGAGCGCATCTCGCCCGTTCATGTGCGCGCCGGTCAAACCGAGAAACAAGCCGAGCTTGCCCGGCAGCCGGGCGAGAAACCAACTGGCGCCGACGTCGGGATACAGACCGATGGTGATTTCCGGCATCGCCAGATGGCTGCTCGGCGTGACGATCCGCGTACTCGCGCCCTGCAGCAAACCCATGCCGCCACCCAAAACGTAACCATGGCCCCAGCAGATCAGCGGTTTCGGATAGGTGTGCAGGCTGTAATCCAGGCGATATTCCGCGTTGAAAAACTGTGCGGCCAGCGGCGGCACTTCGCCCGGATGAGCGCGACAGGCTTCGACCAGACTGCGCACCTCGCCACCGGCGCAGAACGCCTTGGCGCCGTTGCCACGCAACAGCACGCAGACGATTTGTGGATCGTTGGCCCAGGCTTTCAATTTGTCACTGAGGGCGTTGATCATCGGCAGGGACAAGGCGTTCAGCGACTTTTCGGCATCCAGGCTGGCGATGCCGATGCGCGCGCCGTCGGTGCCGGTGAGTTCTTCGAAGTGCAGATTCATCGTGACCTCGATCGGAAATTTGAACGATCAGTATGATCGCTGTGGGGGAAAGTGCCGGATCTGCGTCAGATCAATTGACAAGCGTGGTCGGCTTTCCTAGGGTTCGCCCCATTGTTTTTGCCGGATATGACCATGACTGCTGACGACCGTATCAAACTCGAACCGAGCTGGAAGGAGGCACTGCGTGCTGAGTTCGACCAGCCTTACATGGCAGAGTTGCGCAACTTTCTGCAGCAGGAGCGGGCGGCCGGCAAGGAGATTTATCCGCCGGGGCCGTTGATTTTCAATGCGCTGAACTCGACGCCGCTGGATAAGGTGAAAGTGGTTATCCTCGGCCAGGATCCGTATCACGGCCCGGGGCAGGCTCATGGTCTGTGCTTCTCAGTGCAACCGGGCGTGCCGGCGCCGCCGTCACTGGTCAACATCTATAAAGAGCTGAAACGCGACCTCAACATCGACATTCCCAATCATGGCTACCTGCAGAGCTGGGCCGATCAGGGTGTGTTGTTGCTCAACACCACCATGACCGTCGAGCGCGCCAATGCCAACGCGCACAAGGACAAGGGCTGGCAGCACTTCACTGACCGCATCATCGAGGTGGTCAGCGAACGGCAGCCGCATCTGGTGTTCATGCTCTGGGGCGCCCATGCGCAGAGCAAGCAGAAGTTGATCGACGCGACCAAACACCTGGTGCTGACCTCGGTGCATCCATCGCCGTTGTCGGCGTATCGCGGTTTTTTGGGCTGTGGGCATTTCAGCCGGACCAACAAGTTTCTCGAACAGAATGGCGAAACGCCGATCGACTGGCGTCTACCCCCGATATAACAGGTGCAGAATATTTGTGGCGAGGGAGCTTGCTCCCGCTGGGCTGCGCAGCAGACCTGGTTACTGCAATCCGGTTTTCTCTGGCACACCGCATTCCCTGGCTTTGCGACTGCTGCGCAGCCGAGCGGGAGCAAGCTCCCTCGCCACAGTGGTGCGGTCTACTCGGGAATACGGTTCCAGTACCTGAACAACGGCTCCGCCAGAAACAGCACAAACAACAGCCGCATCACCTGCATCCAGGCACTTGATGCTGACCCCGGTGCATCCGTCGCCGTTGTCGGCGTATCGCGGGTTTTTGGGTTGTGGGCATTTCAGCCGGACGAACAAGTTCTCGAGCAGAATGGCGAAACGCCGATTTAACAGGCGCAGAACATTTGTGGCGAGGGAGCTTGCTCCCGCTGGGCTGCGCAGCAGACCTTTTACTGCATTCCGGTCACACCGCATTTCCTGGCTTTGCGACTGCTGCGCAGCCGAGCGGGAGCAAGCTCCCTCGCCACAGTGGTGCGGTCTACTCTGGAATACGATTCCAGTACCTGAACAACGGCTCCGCCAGAAACAGCACAAACAACAGCCGCATCACCTGCATCGCCGTCACCAGCGGCACCGACAATTGCAGGGTCTCCGCCGTCAGACTCATTTCGGCAATCCCGCCCGGCATCATGCCCAGAGTCAGTGAACGCAGATCCAGATGGGTCAATGCACTCAAGCCCAGCGCCGCCAGCGACGCGATCAACATGGTCAGCGCCGTGCCGAGCAGCGTCCGCCCCATGAACGATGGCGCGCGGCGGAAGAACTGCCGATTGAAGTGACAGCCCAGGCCGCTGCCGATCAGCCACTGGCCGATCTGGCTGCCGCCGTTGGGCAAACCGATGTGCAAATCCCAAGTGATGCTCACCGCTGCGCTGACCAGCAAGGGCCCGAACAGCCATGGATTGGGTTGGCGCAAACGCTGCCAGAGCCAGGCAAGCAGGGCGCCCGCCGGAAACAGAATCGCCAGCCAGCGCCAATCGACACTGCCGGCGTGAGAAATCGGCGTGCCGTCACCGAGCAAGTACTTGAACGCCGCCGGCACGCACAACACCACCACCAACACCCGCAGACTT
This sequence comes from Pseudomonas sp., assembly GCF_035554175.1. GTDB lineage: Bacteria > Pseudomonadota > Gammaproteobacteria > Pseudomonadales > Pseudomonadaceae > Aquipseudomonas. The sequence goes on from NZ_DATMIV010000048.1 coordinate 99,188, forward strand.
TGCCCGGCCGCGACATGGCTGAGCAGTGCGCCGTTACGCGCGCCGAGGTTGACCATCTCCCCGGAACCACCGGGCATGCTTGAGAAAAACGCCGTGGCGCGGTCCTCGCCGGTGCGACGCATCAACCACACGCCCACCACCGCCGACAGGCTGGTGACCAGCGCGCCGAAGAAGATCAAACCGAAATGACCGAGCACCTGTTCCATCACCAGCGGGGTGAAGTGCAGGCCGATACCGATGCCGACGATCCACTGGCCGCACTTGCGGCCGCCAGGGATTTCCCCCAGTTGCCACGGGGTCAGGCAGCGCACCAGGATGATCGCCAGCAACGAGCCGACCATCCACGGCAGCGGCCAGCCGATCTGGCTGGCGATGAAACCGCCCAGCAGACCGACCAGCGGGGTGCCCCACCAGGCTTTCAGGGACGAGCGATCAGACATCGGCAATGGCGCGACGGGCGACCGCGCGTTTGCGCCAGATGCGAATCAGCGGCAGCACCAGCATCAGCGCAGTCAGCACCCAGACACCGAAGGTGATCGGGCTGGACCAGAGGATTTCCAGCGCGCCGTTGGAAATAGACAGTGCGCGACGCAGGTTCTGCTCCATCAGACCGCCGAGGATGAAGCCCAGCAACACCGGCGACAACGGAAAGTCGAGCTTGCGAAGGATGTAGCCGAAGATACCGATGCCGACCATCAGGAACAGGTCGAAGGTGGTGGCGTGCACCGCGTAGACGCCGATCCCGGTGATGATCGCGATGACCGGCACCAGTGCCCAGTTCGGCACGGCAAGGATACGGGTGAAGATGCGGATCATCGGGATGTTGAGGATCACCAGCATGATGTTGGCGATGAACAGCGACGCGATCAGGCCCCAGACGATGTCCGGTTGTTGCTGGAACAGCAGCGGTCCCGGAGTGATGTTGTACAGCGACAGCGCGCCGATCATCACCGCCGTGGTGCCCGAACCCGGTACGCCCAGTGTCAGCATCGGCACCAGTGCGCCACAGGCCGAAGCACCAATGGCGGTTTCCGGCGCGGCGAGCCCACGGGCATCGCCCTGACCGAACTTGCCGCTGGCGCCGGCGATGCGCTTCTCGGTCATGTAGGCCACGGCACTGGCCAGTGTCGCGCCGGCACCCGGCAGCACGCCCATGATGAAACCGAGCAGACCGCAACGAATGTTCACCACGAAAACCGAAGCGGCTTCCTTGAAGTTGAACATCATCCGCCCGGTGGCTTTCACCGCTTCCTGGCCGCGATGGGTTTTTTCCAGCAACAACAGGATTTCGCTGATCGAGAACAGGCCCAGCACCAGTACAACGAATTGAATGCCGTCGGTCAGGTGGATGTTGTCGCCGGTGAAACGGTACACACCGCTGTTGGCGTCGATGCCGACGCTGGACAGAAACAGACCGATCAACGCCGCAATGAATGTCTTCAACGGTCGGTCACCGGCCATGCCGCCGAGACAGACGATCGCAAACACCATCAACACGAAGTATTCCGCCGGTCCGAAGGCAATCGCCCATTTCGCCAGCAGCGGGGCGAACAGCACCATGCCGCAAGTGGCGATAAATGCACCGATGAACGAGCTCCACGCCGACAGCGACAGCGCCACACCGGCCATGCCTTTGCGGGCCATCGGGTAGCCGTCGAGGGTGGTCATCACCGTGGAGGCTTCGCCTGGAATGTTCAGCAGGATCGAGCTGATCCGACCGCCGTACTCGCAGCCCAGATACACCGCTGCCAGCAGAATCAGCGCCGATTCCGGCGGCAGGCCGAGAGCAAATGCGATCGGGATCAGCAGCGCCACGCCGTTGATCGGGCCGAGCCCCGGCAGCAGGCCGACGACGGTGCCGATCAAAGTCCCGGTCAGCGCGGTGACCAGGTTGTACGGGCTCAGCGCGACGCCGAAGCCTTGCCCCAAATAACCGAGGGTATCCATATCAGTTCTCCAGCACGTCGAGCAGGCCAAGGGGCAGCGGGACTTCCATCACGCGGTCGAACAACAGGTACAGACCGATGGCCATCAGCGTGGTCACGACGATGCTCGGCACCCAGCGGCCGCCATAGAGACGCGCCATCGGAATGCCAATCAGCATGCTGCTGAGGATGAAACCCAGCGGTTCGAACAGGCCGGCGAACACCAGCAACAACGCGACGCAGATCGCAATTTTGGTCAGGGTTTCGCGATCCAGCGGCGGCTCGTCTTCACTGTGTTTGATCGGTGCCGGGCGAAATACCATGTACAGCAGCGCCAAGCCCATCAGGCCGAGCATCAGCAGCGGGAAGGCGCGCGGGCCGACCGGCTCGTAGGAAAAAGCCGCTTGGTACGGCCACGCCATCAGCGCCAGGCCGGCACACACCAGCAGCAACACCGAGGCAAAAATGCGTTGAATAAGCATGAGAACTCCTGTGCCGCGTCCCCGGAACCGGAAACGCAGCCGCTAGACAGAGACGATCACTGGATCAGGCCGAACTCTTTGGCCAGCACTTTGTAGTCGGCGACCTGCTTCTTCACGTAGGTGTCCAGTTCGGCACCGGTCATGGCGAACGGGAACAGTTCACGCTGATCGCGCAGCGTGGCGAACTCGTCGGAGGCCAGCAGTTTGTCGAACGAATCCTTCCACCAGGCGTAGTCTTCGTCGCTGACCTTCGGTCCAAGGTAGAAGCCGCGTACCACCGGCCAGACGATGTCGTAGCCTTGTTCACGAGCGGTCGGGATGTCTTTCATTTCCGGCTCGTCGAGACGTTTGTCGGCGAACACGGCGAGCAGGCGCATGTCGCCGCTCTGGATATGTGGCATGGAGTCGGAGATGTCGGTACTGCCGACCTGGATGTGACCGCCGAGCAGGGCCGTGGCAATTTCGCCGCCGCCTTCCAGCGCCACGTAACGCAGCTCGCGCGGGTTGATCCCGGCAGCCTTGGCGATCAGTGCGGTCTGCATCCAGTCCTGGCTGCCGACGGTGCCGCCGGAACCGATAACCACCGAGCCTGGATCTTTCTTCAACGCCTGCACGAGATCGTCGAGGGTTTTGTAGGGCGAATCGCTTTTTACCGCGATGGCGCCGTAGCTGGTGCCGACCGCCGCCAGCCAGCGCACGTTGGTCTCATCGAAACGACCGAACTTGCCCTGGGCCAGGTTCAACAGTGAACCGCTCGACCACGCGACCAGCGTACCGGCATCGGCCGGACGTTGCGCAACCACCGCGTTGTAAGCCACCGCGCCGACACCGCCGGGCATGTAGGTCACGCGCATCGGCTTGCTCAGCAGCTTCTGGTTGACCAGTGCGCTTTGCACCAGTTTGCAGGTCAGGTCGAAACCACCGCCGGGAGATGCGGGGGCGATGCATTCCGGGCGTTTCGGTTCGGCCATCAGTTGGCCAGCGAACAGCATCGCGCCGGCGGCGAGAGCAACTTTACGCAGTGACAAGTTCATCTGAGTCTCCTTGGGAGTTGTTGTTATGGACGTGCAGAATCATCAAAGGGCAACGCTTCGCTCGCCAGCAGGCGCAGGGTTCTGTGCGCAGGCGCGTTCACTGGATCATTGGAAGGGAAATCGGCATGGCCCGGCGCGGAAAAAACAGCCAGGGCGTGGGGAACGCGGGGAGTGGGGGCCTGTGTGAAAGCCCGGGTTTGCATGGACGACATGCGGGTGTGCTCCGATTATTGTTCTTATTGGTCGAAAACGCTTCGTGGCGTTTTTCGTCGTGCTGTGTGGCAGCAGCGTGACAGTCGAAACTGTCCGTGGGCCGACTCTAACCGGCCAACCTTTCAGCAACCTTTCAGCTGTCTTTCACGGTTTTCGGGCTTCACAGCGGCGGTTGCGGCTGTAAACTCCGCGGCAAAGCGTGGCGTCGGCCAACCCTGAACGAGGTAAAAATCCATGCGTGTCCTGCTCGTCGAAGACCATCTGCAACTGGCCGAGAGCGTGGCTCAAGCGCTCAAGAGCACCGGTCTGACCGTGGATGTGTTGCACGATGGCGTGGCTGCCGACCTGGCGCTCGGCAGTGAGGAATACGCCGTGGCGATCCTCGATGTCGGCCTGCCGCGCATGGACGGTTTCGAGGTGCTGGCGCGGCTGCGCGCTCGCGGCAAAAACCTGCCGGTTTTGATGCTGACCGCGCGCAGTGACGTCAAAGATCGTGTGCATGGCCTCAATCTTGGTGCCGACGATTACCTGGCCAAGCCGTTCGAACTGACTGAACTGGAGGCGCGGGTCAAAGCCCTGTTGCGCCGCAGTGTTCTGGGCGGCGAGCGGCAACAGCGCTGTGGTGTGCTGGCCTATGACCTCGACACCCGGCGCTTCACCCTCGGCGAAGAGTTGCTGACTCTGACTTCCCGCGAGCAAGCGGTTCTCGAAGCGCTGATCGCCCGGCCGGGGCGGGTGATGAGCAAGGAGCAACTGGCCGCGCAAGTGTTTGGTCTCGATGAGGAAGCCAGCCCCGACGCCATCGAAATCTACGTGCACCGCTTGCGCAAGAAACTCGATGGCCAACCGGTGGCCATCGTCACCTTCCGTGGTCTCGGTTATCTGCTGGAAAGCCGCGATGCATAAGGCCAGCAGCCTGCGCTGGCGCCTGCTGTGGAACCTCGGGTGGTTGCTGGTGGTGCTGATGCTCGCCAGTGGTTTGAGCGCTTACTGGAATGGTCGCGAAGCCGCCGATACGGCCTATGACCGGACATTGCTTGCTTCGGCGCGCACCATTGCTGCCGGTTTGTCGCAGCGCGATGGCAGCCTCAGCGCCGACGTGCCTTACGTGGCGCTGGACACTTTCGCCTATGACAGCGCCGGGCGAATTTATTACCAGGTCAATGACATCCATCAGAAGCTGATTTCCGGCTACGAAAACCTTCCCGGCCCACCGCCCGGCACGCCACGAACCGACAGCTATCCGGCGCTGGCGCGCTTTTATAACGCGAAGTACAACGGCCAGAACGTGCGCGTGGTCAGCCTGCTCAAAGCGGTGAGCGAGCCGAACATGAACGGCATGGCGGAAATTCGCGTGGCCGAAACCGACGAAGCGCGGGTGAGCATGGCGCGCAGTCTGGCCGCCGATACATTGCTGCGCCTGGGCATGTTGGCTGTGGGTGCATTGTTGTTGGTGTGGTTCGCAGTGAGTGCGGCGTTACGCCCGCTGGAGCGGTTAAGAACCGCTGTTGAGGAACGCCAGCCCGACGACTTGCGGCCACTGCCGCTGGTCGAGGTGCAGCATGAGTTGGGGCCACTGGTGCGCGCGCTCAACCACTTCACCGAAAGGTTGCGCGGACAGTTCGAGCGGCAAGCGCAGTTCATCGCCGATGCTGCCCACGAATTGCGCACCCCCCTGGCGGCACTCAAGGCTCGACTGGAATTGGGTCTGCGCTCCAACGAGCCGGAAACCTGGCGCACAACGCTTGAGTCGTCTGCGCAAAGCACCGATCGCTTGACCCATCTGGCCAATCAGCTGCTCTCACTGGCCCGGGTCGAAAACGGCGCGCGGGCGATTGCCGAGGGCGGCGCGCAATTGCTCGATCTGAGTCAACTGGCGCGAGAACTGGGCATGGCCATGGCGCCGTTGGCGCACAAGCGTGGCGTGGCGCTTGCACTCGAAGCTGACGAGCCGGTGTGGTTGCGCGGCGAGCCGACCTTGCTCAATGAGCTGCTGAGTAATCTGGTCGACAACTCGCTGGCGCACACACCGCCGGGAGGCAATGTGATTTTGCGGGTCACGGCGCCGGCGGTGCTTGAGGTTGAGGACGACGGCCCGGGCATTCCGCTGGAAGAGCGCGACCGGGTGTTCGAGCGGTTTTATCGACGTAATCAGCAGGTCGCGGGTTCAGGCCTGGGGTTGGCGATCGTCGGCGAGATCTGCCGGGCGCATCTGGCGCAGATCACGTTGCATGATGGCGAGCAGGCGGGGTTGAAGGTGCGGGTCAGTTTTATTGCCGGGTGATCGTGGTGTCCTCTTCGCGAGCAGGCTCGCTGCCACATCAGCTATTTGTCCCCTGTGGGAGCGAGCCTGCTCGCGAAGGCCGCGCCTCGGTCCCGAATCAGTAGAACATCGACCGCGATTCCTCCAGACTCGCACAGAGTTGCTTGTTCTCCGGATCAATCCCCAGCTTGCGGAACGCCGGCACACTCAGTGGATCGATCCGCGCAAACGGATGGTCGGTGCCTTTGCGGCAATACAGATGGGCCACCTGCACCACATCGACGTAATCGATGCGGCTCGAGTCGCGGCTGAAATCCTGATAGAGCAGCGGCAGTTGCACCAGGCGCTCGGGAAACTCCCAGACCCGCAACAACTTCTCACCCAACAAAGGATGAATCTGCTCGATCACATGGGTGAGGCTGACCGCATCCGAGAGCAGTTCATTGTGGTCTTCGGCGTAAGTCAGGATCGGCAACACGCCAATCTGATGCACCAGCCCGCCGAGTGCCGCCTGATCAGGCTTGAGTTGGGTGTAACGACGGCACAGCGCATAACTGACGCCGGCGATCTCCAGGCTGCTGCGCCAGACGTCGCGCATCTTCTGCTCGACTACTTCGGAGCGGGCGTTGAAGATCTGCTCCATGACCAGACCGATTGCCAGGTTGCTGCTGTAGTTGATGCCCAAGCGGGTAATGGCGGTGTGCAGGTCAGTGACCTCCTGCGCGGCGCGCAACAGCGGACTGTTGACCACTTTGATCAGGCGCGCCGACAGCGCCGTATCGCGGCCGATGACTTTGCTCAGATCGCTGACGCTGATTTCCGGATCCTCGGCGGCCTTGCGAATCTGCAGGGCCACTTCCGGCAACGTTGGCAGAACCAGGTCATCGTTATCGATGGCCGCAACCAAATCCTGTTGGACCTTTTCCGCCAGTTCGCTCATTTGGACTCTCTAGGGTGTTGCGACAATGCTGCGATCAGCGCTGGATTTCGCGGTCGCGATCCAGTTCGTAAGGCAGGTCGAGCAGGTGCAACGCGGGACCTTCGAGGGTGCCCAGATGCAAATCGCCGGCTTCGGCAGCTTCGGCCTGCAACACGGCCAGGAGTTCAATGTTTCCTGCAGCATGGGCGGCCAGCACCACTTCGCCGATCGAACTGTTATGGCTCGGTGCAAAAAGCTGGGTGCCGGGCTCGGGCAGTTCGGCCGCGTCCAGGCGCAAGCGGTACAGGCGACGTTTGAGCTTGCCCAGGTACTGCATGCGCGCGACGATTTCCTGACCGGTGTAGCAGCCTTTCTTGAAACTCACGCCGCCGACTGCCTGCAGGTTGAGCATCTGCGGGATGAACAGCTCGCGGGTGCTCGGCATGACCTGGCCGATACCGGCGCGGATCTGCCCGAGCAGCCATTGATTGAGCTCGCCCTCGGGCAGCGCAGCGCAGAGTTTGCTCTTGATGTCTTGCGCCTGGGCGGCGGGCCCCCAGAGTTCGGCGCGCTCAGGCGAAACACGAATCGCGATCAGCCCTTCATTGCGCACGACACTGTCGGTTTCGGCGGGCAGTGCCAGATTGAGGCTGGTCAGGGCGGCGTCGCCATGCTCCAGGCCGAAGCGCACCCAGGCTGCGCTTTCATCGGTGAGTTTCGACTTGGAGAACACCGCGTACTTTTTCAGATCGGCCAGTTGCGGCTCGAGCAGCTCGCTGGCCATCGCCATGACCACGCCGTCACCCTCTAGCAGAATGCGGAAGCTCGATTGCATCCGGCCTTTTTGCGTGCAGCGGGCGCCGAGGCTGGCCCGGGTGTCACTCAGGTAATTGATATTGCAGGTCAACTGGCCTTGCAGGAATTTTCCGGCGTCCGCACCGCGAACCGCGAGTACGCCTTCATGAGTCAGGGTGCAGAAAAAAGCAGAATCGGCCATGGGTCATCGCAGGGTAAATAGACTGGGGCACATCATAAGGGGGCATGCTGGAAATGGGTAGTTGATAAAGGATCAAGGGTGCCCGACCAAAGCCGACTGTGCGGCCCGCGCCGGGGCTGTATACTGCCCGGCAAATTCGAGGAGGGCTCCATGGTCGAACAAGTTGAACTGAATCGCCTCTTTTGGCACAGCCGTCGCGGCATGCTTGAGCTGGACGTGTTGCTGGTGCCGTTCGTGAAAGAGGTCTATCCGCACCTCAATCAGGTGGATCGCGATCTGTATGTGCGCCTGCTGACTTGCGAGGATCAGGACATGTTCGGCTGGTTCATGGAGCGCAGCGAGTCGGAAGATCCCGAGCTGCAACGCATGGTCCGGATGATTCTGGATCGTGTCCAGCCCAAGTAATACGTTCGAATGCCGCTGGCATGCCTCACGGCAGTTGCTGGCGGCTTATCTGTTGGCCCAGGCGTTCGCCATGGGTTCTTTGTTTCTGCTGTCGATCCCGCTCTGGGCCAGCCTGCCTGGTGTTTTCGGCTGTTTGCTGCATGGCTTTTGGGTGCTGCCACGGCAGATTCTGCTGAACCATCCGCAAGCATTTCGCGGACTACGGCGCGACGGCGATGGCTGGCAGGTCTGGAATCAGGCGTGCGGTTGGCAGGCCGCGCAGTTGCGCCCGGACAGCCTGGCGCTACCGTTGATCGTGGTGTTGCGCTTTCGTTTACGCGGGGAATGGCGGGTCCGGTCGATCTGTGTGCCACGGGACTCGCAGACGGCGGATCTGCACCGACGCCTGCGAGTGCGGCTCAAGTTCAGCCGGCGTAGGTGGGCGGCACCAGAATAGTGTCGAGTGCTTCGGGCAGCAGGTCCGGGTAGTCGAGGGTGTAATGCAGACCGCGACTTTCCTTGCGTTCCATGGCTGAGCTGATCATCAACTCGGCGACTTGCGCCAGGTTGCGCAACTCGATCAGGTCACGGCTGACCTTATAGTTGCTGTAGAACTCATCGATCTCGTCCAGCAGCAGGCGCACGCGGTGCTGCGCTCGTTGCAGGCGCTTGTTGGTGCGCACGATGCCGACGTAGTCCCACATGAAGCGCCGCAGTTCATCCCAGTTGTGGGCAATGATCACGTCTTCGTCCGAGTCGGTGACCTGGCTGGCGTCCCAGACGGGCAGGGCGCTTGGCGCCGCGACATCATCGAGTTGCGCAAGAATGTCCGCCGCTGCCGAGCGAGCGTAGACGAAACATTCCAGCAGCGAGTTGCTGGCCATGCGGTTGGCGCCGTGCAGGCCGGTAAAACTGGTTTCGCCGATGGCGTAGAGCCCAGGCACATCGGTGCGACCGTGCTGATCAACCATCACACCGCCACAGGTGTAATGCGCGGCAGGAACCACCGGGATCGGTTGTTTGGTGATATCGATGCCGAAGCCCAGGCAGCGTTCATAAACAGTCGGGAAGTGACTTTTGACGAACGATTCCGGCTTGTGGCTGATGTCGAGGTACACGCAGTCGACGCCCAGGCGCTTCATTTCATGGTCGATTGCCCGCGCGACGATATCTCGTGGCGCCAGCTCGGCGCGTTTGTCGAAGCGGTACATGAAGCGTTCACCATTGGGCAGCTTCAAGTGGGCACCCTCGCCACGCAGGGCTTCGGTGATCAGGAAGCTTTTCGCTTGCGGGTGATACAGGCAAGTCGGGTGAAACTGGTTGAACTCCAGATTCGCTACCCGGCAGCCGGAACGCCAGGCCATGGCGATGCCGTCACCGCAGGCACCGTCGGGATTACTGGTATACAGGTAGACCTTGGCCGCGCCGCCCGAGGCCAGAATCACGAAGCGCGCGCCGTAGGTATCGACTTCGCCTGTGGCGCGGTTCAGCACATAGGCGCCGAGGCAGCGCTCGCCTTTCAGGCCCAGACGACGCTCGGTGATCAGATCGACGGCCACCCGCTGTTCCAGCAATTCGATGTTAGTGCGCTGCCTGGCCTGAGCCAGCAATGTCTTGAATATGGCTGCACCCGTGGCGTCGGCGGCGTGGATGATCCGCCGATGACTGTGGCCGCCTTCGCGGGTCAGATGAAATTCGAAACCGCCGTCTTCGGTGCCCGACTGCTCGTCACGGGTGAATGGCACGCCCTGGTCGATCAGCCATTGAATGGCTTCACGGCTGTGCTCGACGGTGAAGCGTACCGCGTCTTCATGGCACAAGCCGCCCCCGGCGTTGAGGGTGTCGTCGACGTGGGATTCGACAGTATCGGTATCGTCGAGCACCGCGGCGACGCCGCCCTGAGCCCAGAATGTCGAACCGTTGGCGAGATCGCCCTTGCTCAATACGGCAATGCGCAGATGACCGGGCAAGGTCAGCGCAAGACTCAAACCGGCAGCACCGCTGCCAATGACCAGAACATCGTGTTGGAACTGTTGGCTCATTTCAGGATTCCGCTCAAAGCGACCCGGGTCGGGGTTGGCGCAAGACAGCTGGATCGGCGAGTCAAGACAGCCACACAGCCCACTAGTATATAGAGGGGTTGGACGGCACAATAGCCGGGCCCAGATGGCATTGTGAGACTACTGTGCAGTAAAAAGCGCTGTGCTTCGTCGGAAGATTTTTTCGCAGGTGTGGGATTAGACACATGTATCGGCGCTGAAACAGACGTTTCCGTCCAGTGTTGCGCAGTGTCAGGTGGGTACGGCTATAAATATTTGGAACTTTTGCCAAAGGCCCAAGATCAATAGACGGTGCCAGAAACCAGGGACAGTGTCGGCTTCAGTGCGGAATCTGCGTTTGGGTTCCTGCCGGCGAAACCGATAACAAGATTATTCGCGCAGCCGGTTTATCCCGCGCTGCGTTTTTCGTGCGTGCCAAATCAGAGCGCGCAGGAAACTTGCTTGGAGGGGGAGAACTTTTGCGAAAAGCCCGAGTCTATGTTTGCAAGTCTGGTCGTTTAGTAATGCAAGTCTCCTCCGGGCTTATCGAGGAGTGTTCATGCTAACCCAGGAAGAGGATCAGCAGCTGGTCGAACGCGTACAGCGTGGCGACAAGCGAGCTTTCGATCTGCTGGTGCTGAAATATCAGCACAAAATTCTCGGGTTGATCGTGCGTTTCGTGCACGACACCCATGAAGCCCAGGATGTTGCTCAGGAAGCCTTTATCAAGGCGTATCGAGCACTTGGAAATTTTCGCGGTGACAGTGCGTTTTATACGTGGCTGTACCGTATTGCCATCAACACGGCAAAGAACTACCTGGTTTCCCGCGGCCGCCGGCCGCCGGATAGCGATGTAAGTTCAGAGGATGCAGAGTTCTACGATGGCGATCACGGCCTCAAGGATCTCGAATCACCAGAACGCGCATTGCTGCGGGATGAGATCGAAGGCACCGTCCATCGAACCATCCAGCAACTGCCAGAGGATTTGCGTACGGCTTTAACTTTACGTGAATTCGATGGTCTGAGTTACGAAGACATTGCGAGCGTCATGCAGTGTCCGGTGGGTACCGTGCGCTCCCGGATTTTCCGCGCTCGGGAGGCCATCGATAAAGCCCTGCAACCGTTGTTGCAGGAAAACTGAGACAGCGGCGACAGCCAAGAGAGGAACGCCATGAGTCGTGAAGCCCTGCAGGAATCGCTGTCCGCAGTGATGGATAACGAAGCGGACGAACTGGAATTGCGTCGAGTGCTCAGCGCACTGGATGATGTTGATACCCGTGAGACCTGGGCTCGTTACCAGATCGCTCGGGCAGCCATGCACAAGGATCTGCTGCTTCCACGTCTGGACATCGCTGCGGCAGTATCTGCTGCGCTGGAAGACGAAACGGCTCCGGCCAAAGTATCCCGCAGCCCATGGCGCAACCTGGGTCGCCTCGCTGTTGCCGCTTCGGTGACCGTGGCTGTTCTGGCCGGTGTTCGCCTGTACAACCAGGACGAAATCGCTGGTGTTGAACTGGCCCAGCAGTCGAATCAGCCTACTCTGGCCACTCCACAGGTCAAAGGCCCGGCGGTACTGGCTGGCTACAGCGAAAGCTCGGAAGCGACTGGTCCGATGGCCAACGGCGTTCTGCAAGGTCAGCCAGGCTGGCATGATCAGCGTCTGCCAGGCTACCTGCGTCAGCACGCTCAGCAGGCTGCACTCAAAGGAACTGAAAGCGCGCTGCCATACGCACGTGCTGCGAGCCTGGAAAACCGTTAAGGAGGATCATGCGCGCCATCCCTCTACTTTCGCTTCTGCTCAGTGGCTGGTTCATTGTTCCAGCCCACGCTGATGAGGCCCAGGACTGGTTGACCCGTCTGGGCCAGGCCGAGCAGCAGCAAAGCTTTCACGGTACTTTCGTTTACGAGCGCAACGGCAGTTTTTCCACGCACAACATCTGGCATCGCGTCCAGAATGGGCAGGTCCGCGAGCGGTTATTGCAGCTTGACGGCTCGGCTCAGGAGGTCGTGCGCATTGATGGACGTACTCAATGCGTAAGCGGCACTCTGATTGCGGGATTGGGTGATACGCCCAACGCTGCCGCCCGTGCGCTTGATCCCAAAAAGTTGAAGAACTGGTATGACCTTGCCGTCATTGGCAAGTCGCGCGTGGCCGGCCGTGATGCGGTGATCGTGGCGCTCACGCCTCGCGATCAGCACCGTTACGGCTTCGAGCTGCATCTGGACAAGAAAACCGGGCTGCCACTCAAGTCGTTGCTGTTGAATGACAAGGCGCAGCTGCTGGAGCGCTTCCAGTTCACCAGTCTCGACACGGATGAAATCCCATCCGACAAGGACCTGTTGGCAAATGCCGATTGCAAACCGATCAACATCGGCAATGACAAGGCTTCGGCAGCGAAAGCAGTCCAGAACTGGCGCTCGGACTGGCTGCCGCCAGGCTTCGAGCTGACTAGCAGCAGTTCCCACAGGGATGCGCAGACCAAAACCCAGGTCAACAGCCTGATGTACGACGATGGTCTTGCGCGCTTTTCGGTGTTTCTTGAACCGTTGAATGGTGCGACCGTTACCGACACCCGCACTCAGTTGGGCCCGACCGTCGCGGTTTCCCGTCGCCTGACGACGCCACAAGGTGAAATGATGGTCACGGTGGTCGGTGAAATCCCGATTGGCACCGCCGAACGAATCGCTCTGTCGATGCGTAACAACGATGGCGCTGCGACCAGCAAGCAGTGAGCTGATTTCAGTCATTTCCACTTCGTCGCCGAGACGTCGAAATGTTTGCTGAGCATTTTCATTTGCAAAACCCCTGAAAATTTTTTATAGGTCAGAGCCTCACGGCTCTGGCCTTGTTTGTTGTTCCCGGAACAAAAATGCCGGTCTGTGGTTTCCGGTGTTCCTTGCTCCATATCGCTTAACCCTGCTCGTCGTAACGGGAGCTGTATGTCGATACCTAGTTTGAAGTCTTACCTTTCCATTTTCGCCACCGTGCTGCTGCTCGGTCAGGCGGTCCCTGCTGCGCAAGCGGCCGATCTGCCTGATTTCACCCAACTGGTTGAACAAGCTTCGCCAGCGGTGGTGAACATCAGTACCACGCAGAAGCTGCCGGACCGCCGAGTGAATCAGCAGATGCCGGACCTGGAAGGCCTGCCACCGATGCTGCGCGAGTTTTTCGAGCGCGGTATGCCGCCTCAACAGCGTTCGCCGCGTGGCGACGGGCGCCAGCGTGAAGCGCAGTCGCTGGGCTCGGGATTCATCATTTCGCCCGATGGCTACATCCTCACCAACAACCACGTGATCGCCGATGCCGACGAAATCCTCGTCCGTCTGGCCGATCGCAGTGAGATGAAAGCCAAGCTGATCGGCACCGACCCGCGTTCCGATGTGGCGTTGCTGAAGATCGAAGGCAAGGATCTGCCGGTGCTCAAGCTCGGCAAATCCCAGGATCTGAAGGCCGGCCAGTGGGTTGTGGCAATCGGTTCTCCGTTTGGCTTTGACCATACCGTGACTCAAGGCATCGTCAGTGCCGTGGGCCGCAGCCTGCCGAACGAAAACTATGTGCCGTTCATCCAGACCGACGTGCCGATCAACCCGGGCAACTCCGGTGGCCCTCTGTTCAACCTCAATGGTGAGGTGGTCGGCATCAACTCGCAGATCTACACTCGCTCCGGCGGTTTCATGGGCGTGTCGTTCGCCATTCCGATCGACGTAGCGATGGACGTTTCCAACCAGCTCAAGAGCGGTGGCAAAGTCAGCCGTGGATGGCTGGGTGTGGTCATTCAGGAGGTGAGCAAGGACCTCGCCGAGTCGTTTGGTCTGGACAAGCCGGCCGGCGCGCTGGTGGCGCAGATTCAGGATGACGGCCCTGCTGCAAAGGGTGGCCTGCAAGTCGGCGACGTGATCCTGAGCATGAACGGTCAACCGATCGTCATGTCCGCTGACCTGCCGCATCTGGTTGGCGCGCTGAAGGCTGGCGCCAAAGCCAATCTGGAAGTGATTCGTGAAGGCAAGCGCAAGAATGTCGAACTGACCGTCGGGGCGATCCCGGACGAAGACAAGGAACTGAACGCGCTGCCGAAATCCGGCGCTGAAAGCAGCAGCAACCGCCTCGGCGTTGCGGTCGGCGAATTGACCGCCGAGCAGAAGAAAGCCTACGACCTCAAAGGTGGTGTGGTGATCAAGGAAGTGCAGGACGGTCCTGCGGCCCTGATCGGTCTGCAGCCGGGCGATGTGATCACGCACCTGAACAACCAGGCCATCGGCTCGGCCAAGGAGTTCACCGACATCGCCAAGGCGTTGCCGAAGAACCGTTCGGTGTCGATGCGCGTGCTGCGTCAGGGGCGTGCCAGCTTCATCACTTTCAAACTGGCTGAATAAGCCGGCGCAAAGGTCAAAAAAACCGCCTCGAAAGAGGCGGTTTTTTTGTGCGTGAAGCTTTTGTCTTGCTGGAAAAGACTCAGCCCATCATGTCCTTGACCATGCGTTCCTGTTCCATCAACTCGCGCTGGCGGGCATCGATGCGCGAGGACAGCGGGAAGTTGCTGCCGGCCTTGCGCTTGGCGAAGTCCAGTTGCTGGATGGCCTGACGGTAATCTCCCACCAGGGCAAAGTATTCGGCGCGTGCTTGATGCAGGCCGATGATGTTGCCTGACAAGCCCCGGGTTTCGGCGACCTGATACCAGACGTCCGGATCATCCGGGCGCGACTTGAGCAAACTGTCGAGCGCCTTCTCGGCATCGGCGGCGCGATTCTGTTTCAGCAGCAGATCGACGCGCACCTGATTCAGCGGATAGTTGCCAGGAAACTGCGTGAGCATGCGGTCGACCCGCGACTGGGCATCGGGCAGGCGATTGTTGGTGATGTCCAGATCGACCTGAGCAAGGTTGTAGATGATCTCGTTGGGTGACTTGGCCAGCAACTGCTTGAGGTTCTCGCGCGCGTCGTTCAACTGGCCGCCCTTGATTTGGGCAATGGCCAGACCATAGCGCGCCACATCATTTTTCGGGTTCTCATCCAGCAAAGCGCGGAAACGCTTGGCGCCCAATCCCGGGGTTTCTTCATAAATCAACTGCACGCGCGCGCGGATCAGTTGATAGCGCATGCTGTCTTCGATGCCGCCCGGTTTCGCCTGCTCGGCGCGGTTGCGGGTGTCGGCAATACGCGATTCGGTGACCGGGTGAGTCAGGAGGAATTCCGGTGGCTTGGCGTCGAACCGGTACTGGCGCATCAGGCGTTCGAACATGGTCGGCATCGAACGTGGGTCGTAGCCGGCCTTTTCCAGATTGAGGATGCCGATGCGATCGGCTTCCTGTTCGTTCTGGCGCGAAAAGCGTCGTTGTTCCTGCAACGCCGCTGCCTGGGTGCCGGCGATGGTAGCGATGCCGGCATCGCCGCCACCTGCCGCCGCGATGACGATGCCTGCCAGCAGCGCGGCCATCATCGGCACCTGCATTCTTTGTGAGGCTTCGACGCCACGGGCAAAGTGGCGTTGCGACAAGTGCGCCAATTCGTGCGCGAGCACCGAGGCGTATTCACCTTCGGTCTGGGCGTTGAGGAACAGGCCGCCGTTGACCCCGACCACACCGCCCGGTGCTGCGAAAGCGTTGAGCTGCGGGCTGTTGATCAGAATGAATTCGAGGCGTCGGTCGGAGACCTGACTGGTTTCCACCAGCTTATACACGCTGGATTCGACGTAGTCCTTGAGCTGTGGATCGTTGAGCTGGGAAACCTGACTGCGCAGCATGGCCAGCCAGGCACGCCCGAGCTGGTATTCCTGTTGCGGTGAGACAATGGCAGAACTGGCGTCGCCGAGTGACGGCAGATCGTCGGCAAAGCCTGGCGAGGCTAGCAGGCAAGCGAGCGTCAGCAGGGTAGGGCGCAGAAAAGTCATGCACAAAGCCTTAGAAGACAAAGACCTTACTGTAGCCGGACACCGAAGCCGCGACCAGATATTCTAGGCAGCTCGACAACCCGAACCGGAGTGACGCAATGACCGACGCTGTAGCCCACGACGTGGAACTGGACGCCAGTGGCTTGAACTGCCCGTTGCCGTTGCTCAAGGCAAAAATGGAACTCAATAAGCTGCACAGCGGCGCCGTGCTCAAAGTGATCGCCACGGACGCAGGTTCGCAACGCGACTTCCGTACCTTTGCCAAACTGGCCGGACACGCACTGCTGCGTGAAGAGGACGAGGCCGGCGTCTACCGTTACTGGTTGAAAAAAGCCTGAAACGACGGCGTTAAAAATCGAAGGGATTATTGATGTTCAAAGTGTTACGCGACTGGATTCAGCGCTACTTCTCCGATGAAGAAGCCGTGGTGCTGGCGGTGCTGCTGTTTCTCGCCTTCACCGCCGTGCTCACCCTCGGCGGCATGCTGGCGCCGGTATTGGCGGGCATGGTGCTGGCTTATCTGATGCAGGGTCTGGTGGTCACGCTCGAACGTTTGCGTGTGCCCGGCGGCGTGGCGGTGGGGTTGGTGTTTGCCTTGTTCATGGGCGCGCTGATGCTGTTTATCGTCGTGGTGCTGCCGCTGCTCTGGCACCAGTTGATTACGCTGTTCAATGAATTGCCGGGCATGCTCGCCAAGTGGCAATCGCTGCTGCTTCTATTGCCGGAGCGTTACCCGCACCTGGTGTCAGACGAGCAAGTGCTGCAAGCGATCGAAGCGGCTCGGGGCGAGATTGGCAAGTTCGGCCAATGGGCGCTGACCTTTTCGCTGTCGAGTTTGCCGTTGCTGGTGAACATCATGATCTACCTGGTGCTGGTGCCGATTCTGGTGTTCTTTTTCCTCAAGGATCGGGCCATGATCGGCGAATGGGTGCGTGGTTATCTGCCTCGTGAGCGCGCGCTGATTACCCGCGTCGCCCAGGAAATGAACCGGCAGATCGCCAATTACATCCGCGGCAAAGGTATCGAAATCGTGATTTGCGGTGGCGTGACCTACATCGCGTTCATCGCTTTGGGCCTGAACTATGCGGCGTTGTTGGCGTTGCTGGTCGGGTTATCGGTGGTGGTGCCGTATGTCGGCGCAGTGGTGGTGACCGTGCCGGTGCTGCTGATCGCGCTGTTCCAGTGGGGCTGGAGCGATCAGTTCATCTATCTGATGGCGGTTTACGGGATCATTCAGACCCTCGACGGCAATGTGTTGGTGCCACTGTTGTTCTCGGAAGCGGTGAATCTGCATCCGGTGGCCATCATCTGCGCGGTGTTGTTGTTTGGCGGGTTGTGGGGATTCTGGGGCGTGTTCTTTGCGATCCCGCTGGCGACGCTGTTCAAAGCTGTGCTGGACGCGTGGCCACGCAAGGAACCGGTGGTGGCGCCGTTGCTTTAAAAGCAAAGATCGCAGCCTTCGGCAGCTCCTACAGGGGAAATGCATTCCAAGTGTAGGAGCTGCCGAAGGCTGCGATCTTTTGATCTTAGGCTTTATTCAGAGCCTCAGCCGCCGCCAGCACGGCATCAACATGACCCGGCACCTTCACGCCGCGCCATTCCTGACGCAGCACGCCGTCCTTATCAATCAGAAACGTGCTGCGATCCACGCCCAGGTATTCCTTGCCATACAGCTTCTTCAGCTTGATCACGTCGAATAACTGGCAAACCGCCTCGTCCTTGTCGCTGATCAGCTCGAAGGGGAATTCCTGTTTGCCTTTGAAGTTCTCGTGCGACTTCAAACTATCGCGGGAAATGCCGAAGACTTCGGTGTTGGCAGCCTTGAAAGCCGCATATTGATCACGAAAGCCCTGGCCTTGAGTGGTGCAGCCCGGGGTGCTGTCCTTCGGGTAGAAATAGATCACCACTTGCTTGCCCTTGAGTTCGGACAGGCTGACGGTCTGCCCGCTGGTCGCAGGCGCGGTGAAATCCGCTACCGGTTGGTCGATGACAACGGCCATGAAAGCTTCCTTACATTGGGTTTTGTGGGCGCCAAGGCTCGATCAGGGCATCCAGGTTCATCGCATCGGCGAAGTCGAGGAACTGATCGCGCAGCCAGCTGATCTGGGTGCCGGCCGGCAGCGTCACGGTGAACGTGGCGTTGAGCATGGTGCCGCCGGTCTGTGGCGCCTGATAGGTGTCGCAGGTGAGGTTTTCCAGCTCGACGTTGTGATCCATGAAGAACTGACACAGCTCATTGATGATGTCCGGACGATAGGCCGAGCTGACGTAGGCCACGTAAGGCAGGGCCTGCGGGCGGTTTTCCAGGGCGGCGCTGCGCACCACGTTGACGGTGAATGCGTGACGCTTGGCCAGCAGCGGCAGGCTGCCTTCGAGGCGGGCCAGGGCGTCCCAGCTACCGGAAACTTCCAGCACCAGAGCGCTGCACTCGCCGTGGCGGGTCAGGCGGGAGGTGACGACGGCGCAGCGGTTTTCATGGCTGGCGCGGCACAGGACGTTGGTCAGCTCCATGGGGTTGGCGCCGAGGGCACTGATGACAAGGAATTGTTCGCGAACTGTGGGGGTGGACATGCAGCATTCCTAAAGCGATGAGCGGTCGGTAGGTTGACGGGCGTTGGCGGCCGGGGGCGTGCCTGTTTGGCGATCCGTATGAAGAGACCCGGCCGGCGCTCGCGGCTCGCTCCACGGTGCGGGAGCGCGTCATGCGACGCAGGAACGGGGCCTGGGAGGCCGAAAAGGGAGGCTGGAACCCGGCGTACAAGCGATCTGTACCGATCAAAGTCTGAAGGGTAGCGAAAAGCGGCGCCAAGGGGAATGGCGGCGGCGCAGTACTTCGCTTGTGCAAGCATCTTGGCGCCAGTACCATTACCGCTCTCTTTTTCCGGCAGGAGCGGTTTCATGATTGCGGGCAGTATGGTGGCACTGGTCACTCCCATGGATGCACAAGGGCGTCTTGACTGGGACAGCCTCAGCAAACTCGTGGACTTCCACCTCAAGAACGGCACCCATGCCATCGTCGCCGTCGGTACCACCGGCGAGTCGGCCACCCTTGATGTAGAAGAGCACATTGCCGTCATCAAAGCCGTTGTCAAACAGGTCGCCGGGCGCATTCCCGTCATCGCCGGTACCGGCGCCAACTCGACCCGCGAAGCCGTCGAGCTGACCCGCAACGCCAAGGCTGCCGGCGCCGATGCCTGCCTGCTGGTGGTTCCTTATTACAACAAGCCGACGCAGGAAGGTCTGTACCAGCACTTCAAGCACATTGCTGAAGCGGTCGACATTCCGCAGATTCTCTACAACGTTCCCGGCCGCACCTCCTGCGACATGCAGGCCGAGACGGTGATTCGCCTGTCCAGCGTGCCGAACATCATCGGCATCAAGGAAGCCACCGGCGATCTGCAGCGAGCCAAAGCGATTATCGATGGCGTGAGCAAGGATTTCATCGTGCTGTCCGGCGATGATCCGACCGCTGTCGAGCTGATCCTGCTGGGTGGCAAAGGCAACATTTCGGTCACGGCCAACGTCGCTCCGCGCGAAATGGCCGACCTGTGCGAGGCCGCGCTCAAGGGCGACGCCGACACCGCACGGGCAATCAACGAAAAACTGATGCCGCTGCACAAAGACCTGTTCATCGAAGCCAACCCGATTCCGGTGAAGTGGGCTCTGGTCGAAATGGGCCTGATGCACGAAGGCATCCGCCTGCCACTGACGTGGCTGAGCACCCCTTGTCATGAAACGCTGCGTACGGCCCTGCGCCAGTGCAGCGTCCTGGTTTAATTGAGGAAGTACAACGCATGAAGCGAATGGCCGGACTTTCCGCACTTGCCTTGATTATCTCCAGCACCAGTGGCTGCGGATGGGTCTGGGGGCCGGAAGGTTATTTCCGCGACCGTGGAAGCGATTACCTGCAGGCGCAACAGACTGCGCCGATGCAATTGCCACCGGATGTGAACACCTCCAAACGTCTCGATCCACTGTTGCCGATCCCGCGCAATGTGGCTGACGACACCGCCACGGGCGAATACGTAGTTCCGCGTCCTCAGCCGTTGTCGACTGTAGCCGATGCCACTGATTACTCGCTGCAAAAGAGCGGTGATTCGCGTTGGGTCGTGGCCCAGCACCCACCGGCCGAAGTCTGGCCAGTGGCACTGCAGTTCTTCCAGGACAACGGTTTCCGTCTGGATGAACAGCGTCCGCAGACCGGTGAATTCACCACCACCTGGCAGCACTCCGACGAGCTGTCCGCTTCGATGGCCAAGCGCCTGAGTGCGGCCGGTATCGCCAGCGACAGCGAAACCCGCGTGCGCGTGCGCATCGAGCCTGGTGTGCAGCGCAACACCAGTGAAATCTACGTGGTCAGTGCCGAGCGTCCTGCCGGCAGCACTGCCGACGTGGCCTTCACCAACCGTTCGGTCAACACTGGCCTGGACGCTGCGCTGGTTGACGACATGCTCGCAAGCATGAGCCGTACGTCCGAGAAGGGCGGTTCGGTGTCGATGCTGGCGTCGCGTGATTTCGACGCGCCGAGCCGCGTCAGCCTCAGCGAGGACGGCAGTGGCAACCCGGTGTTGAACGTCGGTACCGATCTGGACCGCGCCTGGTCGAGCGTCGGCCGTGCGCTGGAGCAGGGCGAATGGCGCGTTGAAGACATCAACCGCAGCCTGGGCCTGTACTACATCAACCTGGCCGAAAAAGCCGAGAAGAAAGACGACAAGCCTGGCTTCTTCAGCGGTCTGTTCGGCAGTGCGCCGAGCAAGGAAGAAGTCGAAGCCCGAGCCGAACGTTATCAGGTTCGCCTGAGCAAGGTGGGCGAGAACATCCAGGTCACCGTCGAAAAGAACATCAACACCGTCGCGCCGGCCGATGTCGCGCGTAAAGTGTTGAGCGTGATTCAGGACAACCTGGGCTGACCCGATATGCGTTTTGCCGTTCTCGGCAGCGGTAGCCAAGGGAACGGCACGCTGGTCGCCAGTGCTGATACATACGTGCTGGTGGATTGTGGTTTTTCCCTGCGGGAGACCGAAAAGCGCCTGTTGCGCCTGGGTATTCATCCGGCGCAACTGAGCGCGATACTCGTGACCCACGAGCATGCCGACCACGTGCATGGCGTGGGTTTGCTGTCTCGGCGCTACAATCTGCCGGTCTACCTCAGTCGCGGCACACTGCGCGGGATGCGCAAACCGATTGAAGCAGCTGGCTTTCTGGCCGGCGGCGAGCAACTGCAGATCGGTGCACTGAACGTCGGGGTCATTGCCGTGGCCCATGACGCGCAGGAACCGACCCAGTACGTCTTCAGCGATCAGGAACAGCGGCGCTTCGGCCTGCTCACCGATCTGGGATCGTTCTGCGAGCGGGTGCTGGATGGTTACCGGGATCTCGATGCCTTGATGATCGAGTCCAACCACTGCCGCGACATGCTCGCCCGTGGTCACTACCCGTACTTTCTCAAGCAGCGGGTGGGCGGCGAACGCGGACATTTGAACAACCATCAGGCGGCATTCCTGGTGGCCGAGTTGGGCTGGCAGGGCTTGCAACACCTGGTCCTGGCCCATCTGAGCAGCAAGAACAACCTGCCGCAGCTGGCCCGGCAATGTTTTGTCGACACCCTCGGGTGCGACCCGGACTGGCTGCAACTGGCCGATCAAGATTCAGGGCTCGACTGGCGCCATATCGCCTAGCCCACCTACTTAGCAAGCGGAGCCCATCATGGAAAAACGTGAAGAACTCTACCGCGGCAAAGCCAAATCGGTTTACAAGACCGACGACGCTGACCGCTTGATCCTGCTGTTTCGCAACGACACCTCGGCGTTCGACGGCAAGCGCATCGAACAGCTTGATCGCAAAGGCATGGTGAACAACAAGTTCAACGCCTTCATCATGCAGAAACTCGAAGCGGCCGGCGTGCCGACCCAGTTCGACCGACTGCTGGGCGACAACGAATGCCTGGTGAAGAAACTCGACATGATCCCGGTCGAATGTGTCGTGCGTAACTACGCTGCCGGCAGCCTGGTCAAGCGTCTGGGTGTCGAGGAGGGGATGAAGCTCAACCCGTACACCTTCGAACTGTTCCTCAAGGACGACGCCAAGGGCGACCCGTTCATCAATGAATCCCACGTCGTGGCATTCGGCTGGGGCACCGCCGAGCAACTGGCGCGGATGAAAGAGCTGTCGCTCAAGGTCAACGAAGTCCTGAGCAAACTGTTTGACGACGCCGGCCTGCTGCTGGTCGACTTCAAGCTTGAATTCGGCGTATTCAGCGACGGCTCCATCGTCCTCGGCGACGAGTTCAGCCCGGACGGCTGCCGTCTGTGGGACAAGGACACCAAGAAGAAGATGGACAAGGACCGCTTCCGCCAGGGCCTCGGTGACGTCATCGAAGCCTACGAAGAAGTCGCCGCTCGTCTGGGCGTGCCGCTTTAATCGACGCAAGCATCTGATAGCACGGAAAAAATTTCGTTTGGGGGGTTCGCAACCCACGAAAGTGTTGTTATGATGCGCGCCGTTGGAGAGATGCCAGAGTGGCCGAATGGGACGGATTCGAAATCCGTTGTACCTTCACCGGTACCTAGGGTTCGAATCCCTATCTCTCCGCCATTATTGAACAAGACTAAGCCCCCGTAATCATTGATGATTACGGGGGCTTTTTCGTATGTGGGAAAATATTAAGGCAAGACGTCAATCTGCCGTTGCTCAATCTTGCTACAGGGAGACGAAGAAAGCGGCGCTAAGCAAGCAGTTCGGCGGGCGCGGCGATTAGTCCATCCATTCCTTAATCGAGGCCAGCCAGCGGCTGCTTTCGGCCAGTAGCTGCCTGTCGGAATCGGCTGAAGTAGCCACAAAGCGGTCATCTCCGCGTTCCAGTATTATTATGCCGCCCTTCGTACTGTTTATAGGTAGGTTGATCCATGGCCAGAAGCGTTAGGCTTCAAAAAAAACTGCATACACGGCATCTGATGGAGACAGCTGAAGAGGTGGTACTTGATGATAGCCTTGTTGGGAAGCTATGGGCGCTCAATCAAGGTGACAGATTTGAGTTGAATTCAGCTTCTCTCAGTTCTGCAGTTGTTCAAAAGTACCGCTTGGAATACGTGATAACGAGAGGTCCTGTTCCTGGGCACTGGCTGTACACAAAATTTGACCCAGAGGAACTTGTATTATTTTTTACGGCAAAAGACTTTGACGGCATTTGCCATGGTTGGACTCTGTTTGACGAGTGACAATCTCAGTTTTAGCTCTCCGAGAGGCAGCTCCGGGTCTATCGAGTCGTCCATGAATGAATGCTATTGGCCGAAAACGCCTCCAGTGCGCGACGGAGGGGGTTGAGGGATTCGTGGTCGGTTCGTAAGCTTGAGAACCTTCATTGATGACTACCCAAGATGGAAGCTAATTTGTCGCTGCAGATCGAGCGCACAGCCTATAACGAGTTCATCCGGCTGTGGAGCCAAGGAAGCTTCAAGCATCAGCGGTTGGGGCAAGCCTTCTATAATCACTTCAATCTACACAAACTCCACGATCAAGATTCATTGCGCAAAATCTACGAGGCTGAAGGTAAAAAAGCTTCGAGGTTAATTTTGCGCCTTTTTCATTTTCACTGACCGGCAGCTTTGGGGCGATGTCGGTGAGTCGTGACAGGCAGAAATCGGCCAAATGCAGCCCTTTGGAGGCTCAAGTCGCACCTACTTCGAAAGCTCGTTTGCGCCGTGGTCGATCTCACACAAAATCCGCTCGAGCTCAGGTCGCGACCACTTCTCCCAAGGAAATACATCCCGGTCATCACCGGTGTGCCAATACTCGCCTGCGTCAAATGCCTGATAGATAGAGAATGCCGGCTGGGGCATGTCCGCGTGCATGGACAAGTTGATGATATCGCTGATGACAGTATTCATCACCTCATCACAGTAATGAAAATCGCGGGTGCCTGTAATAAACAATCTTGCAACTGAGATCGCCAACTGATTCAAAAAATCGCGACTGTCGATCTGTAGGTGCTCACACATCACACTCAATTCCGTGTTTGGGGCCTTTTCAATGACCGTAAGTACGTAATCAAGGTTGTAATCACTTAGACCTTTGTTCATGGGGTAACAGCACTCGCCAATTCAGTTTTGCCATGGATTCAGGACAGGCTTGTCAGAAAGGCATATTGCCAGATGTGCTGCCGAAGGTCCGCTTAGGGTCGATAGCAGCCATTCGCGTACGACAGCTTTCGGCCAAAGCGGTCATTCGAAAAATATCGAAACGGCTCCGAGCAAAAACGCCTCATTTCCGCCGGAACAGTGGATCACTTCTAACGGATCAGGAGGTAATTTGCCGTTAATCAAAGTGAGCTCCTCCTTCCAAAATCTCAAACCCGTCATCAACGGGAGCATACCCAACAACTTTTCTGCTCTGATCAATAGAGAGACGCTTATATCGATTATCTGAGACCCCATGGATAACGTGAAAACCCTGCAGCTCGGCGTCAACGCAATTATTGAGAAGTGCGACAACATCTCTAAAACTGATGAAGGCAGCGACGTCTCTGGGACTGTGGGTTTCCCCTTGTTGAAATTTGGCTACGTTGGCAATACGGACTGCGATGGTCGTCATCTGTCCATCGTTTGCATACATCGAAACCAAGGCTTCTCCAAACGCCTTGCTGACTCCGTAGAGATTGCCTGGTTTGGGTGCCATGCATTCCTGTATCTGAACATCCGTTGGATATCCTTCGATCACTTGGGCGCTGCTCGCAAATATGAAGCGCTTGCAGCCTTTTGCCTTTGCGGCGGAAAGCATGTTGTAAGTGCCCACGATGTTCACTGGAAGCAGTGAGGCCATGAAATCCGCGTCTGGGTTAGGGTCAGCAGCAAGATGGATGACGGTATGTATACCCTCGCAAGCTCGAAGGCAACTGGCTTGATCCCTGACGTCGAGAGCGAAACGCTGCGCCGAGTCCGGAAGTTGTGTTACGTCTAAATCGGCTAAACGCAAATCGGATTTATCGTCGCGCTCTTCCCAAAAAGCCTTGCCGATCTTTCCGGCTGCGCCTGTGACGAGGATTTTTCCTGAGCTCATTTCGGCATGTCCTTATGGTAAGCGTCGCGCTAGCCTCCCAGCCTTGTGGTTGGTTTACAACCTCCGATAAGAGAAATCGGGAATTCAGAGAGCGCTGTAGCTGCCCAAATGCTTTCGTGTTGACCTGGCCACTATTGGCCGAAAGCTGCAGTGCCTGATTAGAGCAAAGTCAGACTATATGTAAGGCCGCTTGGGCCCGCTGGACGCCAACGGCAAAGGGCGAAAGCGCCTTTTTTGGTGGGCTAAAGCGGCGTGCAAAGACTCCATAAGGCGGTCGATCCCTATCCCACCGCCATTATTGAACAAGACTAAGCCCCCGTAATCATTGATGATTACGGGGGCTTTTTCGTTTCTGGCGTTTTGTTCTTAAGGCATTTCGGGTACAACCTGCCGACTGCATAAAGGGATCAGCTCAATGAGTGAAGTTCAGCCGTTGGTGGGTCATGACGACGTGAAGCCGCAAGCCGTCAGTTTGCGCGAGGCGTTCTGGTTCTGGTTGAAGCTGGGCTTTATCAGCTTCGGCGGGCCGGCCGGGCAGATTTCGATCATGCATCAGGAACTGGTCGAGCGGCGCCGCTGGATTTCCGAGCGGCGTTTTCTGCATGCGCTGAACTACTGCATGCTGCTGCCCGGGCCTGAGGCGCAGCAGTTGGCGACCTATATTGGCTGGCTGATGCACCGGAGCTGGGGTGGGGTGGTCGCTGGTGCGTTGTTTGTGCTGCCTTCGCTGTTCATTCTGATTTTCCTGTCGTGGCTGTACATCGCCTTCGGTGAAGTGCCAGTGGTCGCCGGGCTGTTTTACGGGATCAAACCTGCTGTGACGGCGATCGTCGTGCAGGCGGCCCATCGCATCGGCTCGCGGGCGTTGAAGAACAATTGGCTGTGGGCGATTGCTGCAGCGTCGTTTACCGCGATTTTTGCATTCAATGTGCCGTTTCCACTGATCGTGTTGGGTGCGGCGGTGATTGGCTATTTCGGTGGACGCCTGGCGCCTGAGAAATTCAGGGCTGGCGGGCATAGCGCAGCGAAAAGGTCTTTCGGCCCGGCGTTGATCGACGACGACACGCCATCACCGGCGCATGCCCGCTTCAGCTGGATGAAACTGGCCATGCTCGCGGTCATCGGCGCCGCGCTGTGGGCATTGCCGATGGGTTTGTTGACTGCGCTGTTTGGCTGGCAGGGCACGCTGACCCAGATGAGCTGGTTCTTCACCAAGGCAGCGCTGCTCACTTTCGGCGGCGCCTACGCGGTGTTGCCCTATGTCTACCAAGGCGCGGTCGGTCACTACGGCTGGCTCACGCCGACGCAGATGATCGACGGGCTGGCGCTGGGCGAAACCACGCCCGGGCCGTTGATCATGGTGGTGGCGTTTGTCGGTTTTGTCGGGGCTTACGTCTCGCAAGTGTTCGGCGCCGATCAGATGTTTCTCGCCGGAGCGGTCGCCGCCGCGCTGGTGACATGGTTCACCTTTCTGCCTTCGTTTCTGTTCATTCTCGCTGGCGGCCCGCTGGTGGAGTCGACGCATGATGAACTCAAGTTCACCGCGCCGCTGACCGCCATCACCGCCGCCGTGGTCGGCGTAATTCTCAACCTGGCGTGTTTTTTCGGTTATCACGTGCTCTGGCCGCAGGGTTTTGCGGGTGAGCTTGACTGGCCCTCGGCGGTGATTGCCATTGCGGCAGCCATTGCGCTGTTCCGCTTCAAGCGCGGAGTGATCCAGGTATTGTCCGGATGTGCCCTGATCGGGTTGATGGTGCATTTGCTGCGTTAACGGACACACCTGCATCGAGTATGCGTACACGGCGATTCGTCCGCCGACAACGTTGTTTGAAAAGTCACATGCACTAAAGCGCCTTTGGTGTGGAGGCAGTTCGAACCATTTGTCCTGTTGCTTGAAAATTTTTGAAATTTGCACGACGACAATGCTTCACAAGAGGGTAGGCAGGCTTTTAACCCAGACTTGCCACGCTTATCCGACTGAGGAGATTTGTCATGTTCTTACATAACAAGCGACTTCAATACACCGTTCGTGTCGCCGAGCCCAATCCTGGCCTGGCCAATCTGTTGCTCGAGCAATTTGGCGGCGCACAAGGTGAACTGGCGGCGGCCTCGCGCTATTTCACCCAGGCTCTGGCCGAAGAGGACCCGGGACGCAAAGACCTGCTGATGGACATTGCCACTGAAGAGCTCAGTCACCTTGAGATCATTGGCTCGATCATCGTCATGCTCAACAAGGGCGCAAAAGGTCGGATGGCCGAAGGTGTCGAGCAGGAGGGCGAGTTGTATCGCTCGATCAATGGCGCCGGTAATGACTCGCATATCACCAGCCTGCTGTACGGCGCCGGTTCGCCGCTGACCAACTCGGCCGGTGTGCCATGGACGGCGGCGTACGTCGATACCATCGGCGAGCCCACCGCCGACATGCGTTCCAACATCGCTGCCGAAGCGCGGGCCAAGATCGTCTATGAGCGCTTGATGAACGTGACCGACGATCCCGGGGTGAAAGAGGCGCTGGGCTTTCTGATGACCCGCGAGATCGCGCACCAGTTGTCCTTCGAAAAAGCCCTGCACTCGATTCAGCCGAACTTCCCGCAAGGCAAATTGCCCGGCATGCCTGAGTTCACCAACGTTTACTTCAACATGTCCCAGGGCACCGAGAGCATGCGCGGCCCGTGGAATCAGGGCGACGATTGGGAGTTCGTCGAAGATCCGACCCCAGCCGTCGACGGCGGCGATGGTCTGGCCACTGTGCAGCTGGACAGCGCCGACGAAGCGCTGCTGGAAAACATGAAAATGCGCACCATGTCCGACCCCAACAGCGAGCCGGTCACCGGTGCGGATCTGGGCGCCGGCGCACAGACCACCCCAGGGCTGTGATGCAGGAGCGGGCGCGCCGGTCATTCGGCGGCGCGACCCGGTTGATCACTGTGAAATCATCAAGAAGAGGATTCGACAATGGCTACTCCACAGGAAAACCTGCTCGACTGGCTCCGTGACGCTCATGCCATGGAGCAACAGGCCGAGCAGATGCTCAAGGCGCAGTCCAAGCGTCTGGAGCATTACCCAGAACTCAAGGCGCGCATCGATCAGCACATCGAAGAAACGCTCGGTCAGCAGAAGCTGATAGACGAATGCCTGCAACGCTTGGGCGGAGACTCGTCGACCCTCAAGGATCTGGGCGGCAAGTTGATGGCGTTCGGTCAGGCTGTCGGCGGATCCCTGATGAGCGATGAAGTGATCAAGGGCGCCATGGCTGGCTACGTTTTCGAGAACATGGAAATCGCCAGCTATACCGTACTGATCGCAGCGGCGAAAACGGCGGGTGATACGCAGACACAGAAAGCCTGCGAAAAGATTCTGCCGCAGGAAGTCGCCATGGCTGACTGGCTGCTCAAGCACTTGCCGCAGTTGACCGAAGCGTTTCTCGAACGCTCCGCGGATCCGGACAAGGAAGCCAAGAAGTAACGCTGCTCACCGACGTCCGTCCGGCAGCAGGGCGGACGCGGTACCGCATTACGGTGCTACCTCCTGCGGTTTGCGCTCGATCGTCACAGGCTGCAAATGACCGGAGCGGTCGAGATGGTAACGCTGCAGATCCCGCGCCAGAATCAATTGGCCGTGAAAGAGCGCTGCCGCCTCGCTGCGCACATCTTCAATCGACGGGCTGAGTGCCGGGTTGGCCTGGTAGCGCGCGCTGAAATGGGTCAGCACGAGATTGCGCACGCCAGCAGATTCTGCAAGACCGGCCACCGCAGCGGCGCTGCTGTGGCCATAACTGGCGCGTGTGCGGTCGATGGCCGCTTGCACGAATGTCGCTTCGTGCACGAGTACATCCGCCTCATGCGCGACTTCAGCCAGCAATGCCGGCTGGTCGTTATCGCCGCAGACAATGATGCGTCGATCAGGTCGTGAGCCGAGCAAGTAATCCTCTGCGGGGAGTAACCTTCCGTTGTGCTGCACGTCCTGACCATGGGCCAACTGACCCCAGAGCGGGCCACGCTCGATGCGCTCGGCTTCCAGGCGTTGTATGTCCAGACGCGGCTGCGGGTCGGATTCGGTGAACACATAACCGTGACACGGCACCCGGTGTGACAGCTCGACGGTTTCTACCCGAACGTTGAAGTTGCGCCAGTCGGTGAGCGTCTCCACGGCGTGCAGATTGATCTCGAAAGGCAGATGCGACTGGGTCACCGACAGGCTCAGTTGCAGCCATGAATGCAGCGCTGTCGGCAGGATGATATCCAGCGGTCGGGTGCGTCCGGACATCCCGGTGCTTGCCAGCAATCCTGGCAGGCCGAGGCAGTGATCAGCGTGGACGTGGGTGATGAAGATCGCACGCAACTCGCTCAGCGACAGCGGAGTACGTAGCACCTGATGCTGGGTGCCTTCACCACAATCGATCAGATACCAGCCTTTGCCGGCAGACCCGATCAAAGCCGTGGCACTGACATTGCGCTGGCGGGTCGGCACGCCGGCAGACGTGCCAAGAAACAACAAATCCACGAGGGTTCTCCATTGCAGGTTGATTCAGGCGCACTTTGGGCATGCCGTTTCACTTGCGACCACGAACGCGCCCGACGGTGCCCGGCAATGGCGTAGCGGTAGGGCGATAGATGTATGTCGCCATCGTGAATCAGCGTGCAGCGGCGCCCCTCTCCCATCGGGAAAGGGGACTGAACCTGCTCCCGCTCAGATTTCCTTGACCGGCGTCTCACCCTGTACGGCTTTGATCAGGTTGATCACGTGCAGACAATCCGCCTTGTTCACATACGATTCGCCACTGGCGACGGTTTCGTGGTTGCGCGCGCGCAGACGCCAGCGCCATTGGCCTTTGCCGGTGCTCGGGGTGCCTCGGGTTTGTCGGTAGATTTCGAAATACATACGGTTCGCTCCCTGCGATAAATGTGCACGCCAGCCTGTGTGGCGCATCGACGCAAGCCTAGCGCAGAGGTTTTTTTTGGCTATCGAGGATTTGTTTCCAATCGTTCGCGAATGTTTCCGCGAGAGCAGTCGCGCAAACGTTTATGGACGCCGCGTCCGACGGCTTTCTACACTGCCGCTATTCCGGGGAGCAGGGGGCAAAGGATGAACCGCAATGAACTACGCAAGGCCGACATCAACCTGATGGTGGTGTTCGAGACGCTGATGCTCGAACGCAACGTGACCCGGGCAGCGGAGAAGCTGTTTCTCGGCCAGCCGACCATCAGCTCGGCGCTCAACCGTTTGCGCACAATGCTCAACGATCCGCTGTTCATCCGCGTCGGCCATCGCATGGAGCCGACGGCACGCGCCGAGGATATTTTTCGCCATCTCAAACCGGCACTGGATTCGCTGTCGGTGGCGCTGAGCCTGACCCGCGACTTCGACCCGGCCACGAGCACCATGACCTTCCGCATCGGCCTGTCCGATGACGTTGAATTCGGCCTGCTGCCGCCGCTGTTGCGCGCGCTGCGTCAGGAAGCACCGAACGTGGTGTTCGTCGTGCAGCATGTCGATTACTGGCGTATTCCCGACCTGTTGGCTGCCGGCGATATCACTGTCGGTATCAGCCAGACGCGTGGCTTGCCGGCCAATGCCAAACGCAAGCTGTTGCGGCACATCCAGCCAAGCATACTGCGCGCCGATGCCAGCGATACGCTCCTGACCCTGGATGAGTATTGCGCTCGCCCGCATGTGCTGGTGTCGCACACGGCCAATGTCAGCGGCTTCGCCGATGAGTGGCTGGCGGAACTGGGCCGCACCCGCCAGGTGGTGTTGTCGGTACCGCAGTACAGCGCGCTGCCTGCACTGCTGGCGGGTACCGACCTGATTGCCAGCCTGCCGGATTACGCCGCAGCGGCGATGGCTGCCTCCGGGTTGCTGTTCAAGGAGCCGTTTCCGTTCAAAACGCCGACCCTGGACCTGTCGATGGTCTGGCTCAGCCACGTCGACAGCGACCCGGCCGAGCGCTGGCTGCGCTCGCGGCTGGAAGCGTTCATGAGCGAACGGCCAACGGAGCACCACGATCCCTTGTAGAAGCAGCGGCACGCCGCGATCTTCTGATTTTGATCTTCAAATGCCGGATCAAAAGATCGCAGCCTCGTTTCACTCGACAGCTCCTACCGAAAGTCCGTTCAGCCGACTGTGGTATACGTACGCCCCCGCACCCCCCGACTGGAGATCCGCCATGCCACACCTGCACATGGAATACACCGCCAACCTGACGCAGTTGAATGCCGACATCGCCCTGATCCGGCTCAACAACATCCTGGTCGGTTCCGGTCAGTTCGGCGCGGAATTCGATATCAAGAGCCGTGCGATCAAAGTCGAGACCTTCAAGGTCGGCACGGCCCTGGGCGAGCGCGCGTTCGTTCATGTGAAGCTGGCTTTGCTCAGCGGGCGCTCGGCGGAGGTCAAGAAACAGCTGTCGCAAAACCTGCTGGCAGTATTGCAGGAGCTCTGCGAATGGCCGGCCGGGCTTGAAGTGCAACTGTGCGTGGAATTGCTCGACATCGATCGCGAGTCCTACAGCAAAGTAGCGATTGGCGTCTGAGTTTCAGGCGTTCTCCAGCTCACTGCACACCTGAATCACCTGCTCGCGCAGCCAGACGTTGGCGCTATCCTGATCGGCCTTCTGGCTCCACTGCATGTCGAGAGTAAAGCCGGGCAAACCGTTGGGCGCCTCGCAGTGTTTGAACACCGCATCATTGGTCAACAGACGCTGGATGCGCCGGGGCAGTGTAAGAATGAAGTCGGTGCCGGTGATCATTTTCAATGCGGCGCTGTAGCTGTTCGATCGCGCAACGATCTGACGTTTCTGCGCCTGTCGCGCCAGCCAGCCATCGACCATGTTCGTGCTCGAAGTCCACGGCGTCGGAAACACATGCCGACGCTCTGTAAACGCTTGCAGACTCAGACGCGGTTCCAGTGGCGTGGCGCGTTTGTCGAAGACGCAGACCAGGTCGTCCTCCAGTAACATCCGCGACTTCAGGTCTGCGTGCTGGCGGTGAAAGTGTGGGCCGAAACTGATCACCAGATCGAGGCTGCCGTCGCGCAATTCATCGGCGGGTACGTCGGTTTCGAACTTGTGCATGTTTACCGCTACGGGCAAGTCGTCGAAATCGAAGCGCTTCAACAGACGCGGCAGGATCAATTGCTCGAAATATTCCGGGGCGCAAATGTTGAAGGTGACCGCTTGCAGGCTCGGGTCGAAGGCCGGGGCGCCGGCGTGGCAGAGGTTGATGCTTTCAAGGATCTTCTGCACATGGCCGTACATGCTGCAGGCCTTGTACGTCGGGCGCATGCCGGTGCGCGTGTTGATGAACAGCTCGTCTTCGAAACTGGTGCGCAGTTTCTTCAGGCAGTAACTGACTGTGGACTGGCTGACGAACAATGTTTCCGAAACATCGGTGACGCTGCTCTGCTCATACACTGCGACGAATACCATCAGATCCTGCATGTCGAGCTTGCGAAGCAAATTACTGTTCAGCATGAGTTCCGTCTCGCTGTGCCCCTGCGCCGAATTCGCGCAAACGTGTGCGTACGATCCTAACGGAACGATGGTGCCAGGAGAAACCCTCGTAGGACGTTTCACGGACACATGTGGGACAGAAACTTTTAGCAACACGACGTTGCCAATCTCGTAAGCAAAAGATGGCCAGAGGCCTCTAGCCCGGGCAGGGCAAGTGACGCGTGTAGTCGCGAGGGCTGAAGTGCACGACTATCAGCAGCATGGTCACCATCGCTGCAGTAAGCGCCCACCACGCGCCTTCAAAACTGCCAAGTCGATCGCGAATCATCCCTGCCAACAGCGGTGAGAGACTTGCGATCAGATAACCGATCCCCTGCACAAATGCAGCCAGGCCACCGGCGCGCTGCGGGTCGTCGCAGTGATCGAGTGCGACGATCAGGCTCATCGGAAACAGACCGCCAATCCCCAGCCCCAACAGACACGGCCAAAGCAGTGCCAGATACGCCGGGGCGAGAATCAGCCCGCAGAAACCAGCGATGATCAGTAACAGCAGAGCCGCCAATATTGCGCGTCGATCACGGCAGCGATTGGCGATGGCCGGCGCTGCCAGGCCGGAAATAACCTCCATCGCTGTAAGAAAACCTAACAGCAGCCCGGCGTTTTGTTCGCTCCAGCCTTTTTCCACATACCAGGGCGCGAGCCAGGCGAGGACGCAGGTGTAGGACGCTGTGCCGAGGCCAAAGAAAGTCGCCAGCAACCAGGCGCGACGGCGCATGATGAAAGACTCTCTCTTGGTCTCAGTTGAGGTGGCTTGCGCAGGCTGTAAACACCAGACCAGCCATGCGAGCAGCGCCAGGCCCGCCCACATCGCCAGCCCCACGCGCCAGCTGCCGGCTTGGACCATCACCCGGGGCGCCAACGACGCGGTAATGGCGGCGCCGCCCATGATCGACGTTACGTAGACGCCCATGCACAAAGCCACCTTGTCGGAAAAGCGCGACTTGATCAGCGCGGGCATCAATGCCTGAATCATGGCGATGCCGATGCCGGCCACTACAGCGCTGAGGATCAGCTCGAGGGCCGAGTCGATAAACAACCGTGACAGCGTCGCCACTCCGATGATCAGCAACGACAGCAGAACCGTGCGCTGTTCGCCCAGGCGTTGGCTGATGCTGAGGCCGAAAAACATCGCCAACCCCATGGCCATGACCGGCAACATCGTCAGCAGGGACGCAGCGCTGAAGCTCAACGGGATGTCGCCACGGATCGCTGACAGCAACGGTCCCACGGCGGCCATTGATGGGCGCAGATTAAGGGCGGCAAGGATGATCGCGAGTATTAACCAAGCGGTGGGGCGGGGGTGATTCATCAACAGGCCTTCAATTGCGGAGGCTGATGATTAGGCGTCGCGTCGCGCGCATCGGCAAATCAGAAAATCACGGGCCAAATCTAAAAACTCGATTACACCCCCTCTCCCCATGTGGGAGCGAGCCTGCTCGCGAATGCGTTCTTTCAGGCAAACAATCATTTGTTGACACTCCGATTTCGCGAGCAGGCTCGCTCCCACAGTGGGAATGTGAAGGGTCTTGAACTGAACAAAACCTGAACCATTCTCAAATACTCGCAAACTTTCACGTTTGTACTCCGAGGCAACTAATCATTAGCATCTTTTTCACGAAAAATTGATCCGTCGCTGCCTAGAGTTTGTCATGCCTCGGTGAATGAATTTTTCACAACTGAAGAGGCGCTTATTTCAGGAACAGCCACTCATCATGTTGAAGTTAAAAGCCGTGCGCCCGGAATGGGTGACGTTGTGTGCCAGCGCCTTTTTGTTGATCGGTTTCAACCTGGTGCTCTGGCAACACCTGTTCGAAATCACTGCCGCCGATGGCAAGGGCATCGCCATGCGCGTGGCGTTCGGCGTAATGATCCTGGCTGCATTCAACATCGTCCTGACGTTATTCGCGTTCCGGCCACTGCTTAAACCGCTATTGAGCCTGATGTTTCTGATCAGCGCCGGTGTGGCTTATTTCATGAGCCAATATGGTGTGATGATCGATGCCGGCATGTTTCGCAACTTTGCTGAAACCAACGTGACGGAAGTACGTGATCTGCTCTCCTTGAAGTTGTTTGCCTATATTGTCTTGCTGGGCATCTTGCCGTGCTTGTTGTTATGGAAAGTTAAAGTCAATTATCGGCGCTGGCACCGTGAGCTGTTCAGCAAAGTTATTGTCAGTGTCGCCTCTGCGGCGGTTATAGGCGGTGTGGCACTGGCCAACTATCAAGGCTTGTCTTCACTGTTTCGCAATCACCACGAAATTCGCCTGATGCTGGTGCCGAGCAATTACATCGGTGCATCCCTGGGTTACTTGCAGGAGCAAGTGGTCTCGGCGCAGCAACCGTTCGTCAAAATCGGCGAAGACGCCCAGCGCAATCCCGACTTGAAGTTGCAGCCGCGCAAATCCCTGACCGTGCTGGTGGTGGGGGAAAGTGCGCGGGCGCAAAACTTCGGCATCCTCGGTTATGACCGAGACACCACGCCGCAACTGGACAAGGAAGCAGGCTTGATCGCCTTCACCGATGTGCATTCCTGCGGCACGGAAACGGCGGTCTCGGTGCCGTGCATGTTCTCGAACATGGGCCGCAAGGATTACAACGCCAGCAAGGCAAAGAATGAAGAAGGCTTGCTCGATGTGCTCCAACGCGCCGGCATCGATGTGATCTGGCGCGACAACCAGTCCGGCTGCAAAGGCACTTGCGATCGGGTCACGGTGCAGGATGTCAGCAAGTTGCAGGACCCGGCGTTATGCGCCAACAGCGAATGCCGCGATGAGATCCTGCTGCAGGGTCTGCAAGATTTCATCGATCACCTGGACAAGGACACCGTGCTGGTTCTGCACCAGATGGGCAGTCATGGCCCGGATTACTTCAAACGTTATCCGAAGGAGTACGAACATTTCACCCCGGTCTGTGAAAGTAACGCGCTGAACAATTGCAGCCGGGAAAGCATCGTCAACGGCTACGACAACACGCTGGTATATACCGATCATGTGCTGTCGAGCCTGATCGATGTGCTGCGCAACAATCAGGACAAAGTCGATACCGCCATGCTCTATCTGTCCGATCACGGTGAGTCGCTGGGCGAGTACAACCTGTTTCTGCACGGCACGCCTTACATGCTGGCCCCCGAGCAACAGAAGCATGTAGCGATGCTGGCGTGGTTCTCCGACAGCTATCAGAAGGCCTACTCGGTAGATACCCACTGCCTGCAAATGAGTCGTGACAAGCCGCTGAGTCAGGACAACCTGTTTCACTCGATGCTCGGCCTGCTGGAAGTGCGCAGCAAGGTGTATCAACCTGCGCTGGACATGTTTGCCGGCTGCCGCGGCGCGGTGATCGATGGCGTGTTGGCCAAGCAGTGAGGTGTTTCCTGCCCGGATCGCTGGCGCGCGGGCCTTTCTGTTTCCTCTGTCAGACTATTCTTTCTGGCAGGCAAGACATTTCCTTACAGCTCTTGCCCTTCACAGGCGCGTAAATCGCCGGTGGCGATATATACTGCGCGCCATTCTTCAAGGGAGAGCCGTGTGGCTATCGATATTCACTGGATTCGCGACAACGAAAGCCTCGCGCAGTTTTGCGCCGAGTGGCAGCAACTGCCGTTCGTTGCCCTCGACACCGAATTCATGCGGGTCGACACCTTCTACCCGATTGCCGGCCTGTTGCAGATCGGCGACGGCAAACGCGCCTACCTGATCGATCCGCTGACCATCAATGCCTGGCAACCTTTGGCCGCATTGCTGGAAAACCCGGCGGTGCTGAAAGTCCTGCACGCCTGCAGCGAAGATCTTGAAGTGCTGCTGCGCCTGACCGGCAGCCTGCCGGCGCCGCTGTTCGACACGCAACTGGCCGCTGCTTACCTCAATCTCGGTTTCTCGATGGGCTATTCGCGGCTGGTGCAGGAAGTGCTTGGCATTGACCTGCCCAAGGGCGAAACCCGTTCCGACTGGTTGCAACGCCCGCTGTCCGAAACCCAGATCAGCTATGCCGCTGAAGACGCCGTGCATCTGGCCGAAGTGTTCGTCGAGTTGCGGCCGAAGCTGTCCGACGACAAGTTCGCCTGGGTAGTGGAAGATGGCGCCGAACTGGTCGCCAACTTGCGCCGCGAAACCGATCCTTACGAGGTCTATCGCGAGGCGAAACTGGCGTGGAAGCTGTCCCGCGCACAGCTGGCCGTGCTGCGTGAGCTGTGCGCCTGGCGTGAGCGCGAAGCCCGCGCCCGCGACCTGCCGCGCAACCGCATTGTCCGTGAGCACTCGCTGTGGCCCCTGGCCCGCACGCAGCCGGATAACCTTGCGGCGCTGGGCAAGATCGAAGACATGCACCCGCGTACCGTGCGTCAGGACGGTCAGTTTCTGCTTGATCTGATCAAGCGCTCTGGCAGTGTGGGGCCTGATCAATGGCCGCCGGCGGTGCCGGAGCCGTTGCCGATCGAAGCCGCGGCGTTGATCAAACAACTGCGCGCGCTGGGTCAGGCCGAGGCTGAACGCCTGGGCATCGCGCCGGAACTGATGCTGCGCAAGAAAACCCTCGAAGCCCTGGTCAAAAGCGGCTACCCCGAGGGGCCTTACCAATTGCCCGATTCGTTGCGTGGCTGGCGCCGCGAATTGCTCGGTCAGAAGCTGCTCGACAGCCTGGCCACCGCCGGAGAACAGCCTTGAAACGTATTTGCTCCATCTACCAGAGCTCCAAGCGCAGTGGCATGTATCTGTATGTGCTCAAAAGCGATGCGCTCGAGCGTGTGCCGCAAGCGCTGATGCTGGCGTTCGGCAAGCCGAAACATTCCTTCGATCTGGTACTTTCGCCTGAGCGCAAACTGGCCAGCGAAGACATCACCGTGGTCCTGGAAAACCTCGACAAGCAGGGCTATCACCTGCAAATGCCGCCGGCCGAGGACGAGTACATCGAGCACCTGCCCGAAGAGTTGCTGCGACGCAACGACCCGGTCTGATCCACCAGGCCCTGTCCTGGGCCCCGGTTAACCCTGGAACTGTTTTTACCGCGATGGCCGGCCCGAACCCGGCGGCCGTCTGCACGGTTTGCGAAAGGTTTGAAGATGCGCGTTCTGATTGCCGAACACGACCACGCGATATACGCCCGGCTGCTGCGTCAGGCAGCCCCGCAACTTGAAGTCCTGACCAGCGGCGACTCCGCTGAACTGGCGCGTCAGGCCGCCGATTGTCCGGTGTGGCTGGGCCAGCCGGATCTGCTGGCGACCCTGTTGCGCCAAGGCCATCAACCACAATGGCTGCAATCGACCTGGGCCGGCATCACACCGCTGCTCGCCGACGGCTTGCGCCGCGATTATCGCCTGACCCGCGCGGTGGGGATTTTCGGCCAGGTCATGGCTGAATACGTGCTGACCTACATCCTCGGCCACGAACGCGAAGTGCTGGCGCGGCTGGTCAGCCAGGTCGAGCGCAAGTGGGACAACCGCAGCGGCCAGAGTCTGGTCGGGCGCAAGGTGCTGATCGTCGGCACTGGTGATATCGGCCAGAGTGTTGCGCAGTTCCTGCTGCCGTTCGGCGTCGAGTTGTACGGCATCGCCAGCAGCGCCCGTGAGCAGGCGCCGTTTGTCGAAGTCGGTGCGCTGGCCGATCTGCCACGATTGGTGGGCGAGGTGGACTACGTAGTCAATCTGCTGCCGAACACCGAATACACTCACGATATCTACGATGCGGCGTTGTTCAAGCAATTCAAACCGACCGGTTTGTTCATCAACGCCGGACGCGGTGTTGCGGTGGTCGACGCCGATCTGGTCGAAGCCTTGAAGGAAGGGCACCTGGCCGGCGCGGTGATCGACGTCTGCCGTCAGGAGCCGCTGCCGCAACGCCATCCATTCTGGACCGCGTGGGGCTTGCTGCTGACCGGGCACAGCTCGGCGCCGACCTCGCCGGCGCTGATGGTGGATTTGTTTGTCGAAAACCTGAAAGCGTATGAGGCAGGCGAAGCGTTGCGCGGGGAAGTCGATTTCAATCGCGGATATTGAGGTGTCATCAACAGATCGCAGCCTTCGGCAGCTCCTGCATTTGGAATGCATTTCCCTGTAGGAGCTGCCGAAGGCCGCGATCTTTTGCTTTTTAGAGGGTGAAATCGCCCTCGGCCACCCGTTTGCTTAACTGGCGGCGCGGGGCAAAACCCTGCTGGGCGGTGCTGAGGCTGACAAGCGGATTTACCGACAGTCGCCAGCGCTTGGCCCTCACGCCCGCTGGCACTAGACTGGCGGCCTTTTCACCATCGTGATGTTGATGCTTGAGCCATGGCCGCCAAAGTCGAACCGTTCTGGAAACGCAAAACCCTCGATCAACTCGATCACGAGGAATGGGAATCGCTGTGCGACGGCTGCGGGCTGTGCTGCCTGCAAAAGCTCGAGGATGAAGAAGACAACAGCGTCTATTACACGCGCATCGCCTGCAAACTGCTGGATCTGAAGACCTGCCAGTGCAGCGACTACCCGAACCGCATCCAGTTTGTCCCGGATTGCATCCAGCTCACCCCGGGCCAGGCGGAAGCATTCAAATGGCTGCCGCCGACTTGCGGCTATCGTCTGGTCAGCGAGGGTAAGGACTTGCCGCTCTGGCATCACCTGGTGTGTGGCGACCGCGACGCAGTACACCATGAGCGGATTTCCCAGTCAGGGCGGATGCTCGCCGAGGGCAGCGTGCCGGAGGATGACTGGGAAGATCACCTGATTTTTCGCGCGGGCTGATGAGGTGGTGGGTTGTTGAACCCGTAAAGATCAAAAGATCGCAGCCTTCGGCAGCTCCTACAATGGAAAACATGATTCCGTGTAGGAGCTGCCGCAGGCTGCGATCTTTTGCTTTAAAGCCTCAGACGCCGGCTTTCGGTGAGCTCAGCGAATCATTGCCGGTGACGGTCGCCGTTTCGGTGGCCACTTCGGCATTGGTTTTCAGCCTGCTCAGTTCTTCCCCGGCACGTTCGATCTTGGCCCGCACGTTGTTCATGTCCTGACGGCGTTTTTCCAGCAGGCTTTTCGCCGAGCAATGACCGGTGATGCCGCGTGCCACTGCCATGCCGCCGAGCGCCACTTGAATCAGGCCGAACACGCCGCCACGGCGCAAGCCTTTGCCTACCATCAGGACACCGCCGGTCAGCGAGCCGAAGCGTTCCCAACCATGTACGTTCTGGTGCGAAGGCGATTGAAAGGGGGTGGATTCGATGCGTTCTACGTGTTTGAGCTCGCTCATGATCTATCTCCAGGCAGGATGCGATTGATAGTTAAGCTGACTGCCGCGGCTCTCAGCTTGTTCCATCGAATGTGCAACGCTTCAGCGGAATTTCGGCCCGGAACGAGTATTCAGACCCTTGGCCATGCGGTCATAGAGCACGACGTTGACCGTGGCGGCGAGGTTCATGCAGCCGGTGGTCGGGATGTAGACGACGTCTTCGCACCAGTCGCGGATTTCTTTATCCAGCGAGCCGTCCTCCGGGCCGAAGATGTACAGCGCGCGGTCGGGGTGGGTGTATTCCGGCAGCGGGCGGGCGCCTTCGACCAATTCCACGGCCACCGGCACGCAGTTGAGCGGGAGGATTTTTTTCAGGTCGTCGATGCCGATCAACGGGATGTCGTAGTGCACGCGTTTGGTGTCGGTGACGAAATCGGCGGCGCGTTCATAACGCTTGCCGGTGTAGAACACCGACGCCACGCCATAACAGCCTGCGGCGCGCATCACCGAACCGACGTTCTCCGGTGATTTGGGGTTATACAAACCAATGCAGCTGTACCGTTTATCTGCCACGAGCGGGGTGCCTTCGGGAAAAAGAGCGCGATTATACGGGGATAAGATCAAAAGATCGCAGTCTTCGGCGGCTCGTACAGTTGAATGGCGTACACCGTGTAGGAGCTGCCGAAGGCTGCGATCTTTTGCGTTTAATCTTCTTTTTTCATCAGGCCAGCGAGGGCGGCAAACGGGTTATGCGTGGCCTTGGCGATCTTCGGCGTGCTCAGCGAGCCGTCGCCGAAATATTGCTGGTCGGTGTAGCGGGAGTGTTCGTTGTCGTGGCAATACAGGCACAACAGCTCCCAGTTCGAGCCGTCCTGCGGGTTGTTGTCGTGGTTGTGGTCACGGTGGTGCACGGTCAGTTCGCTCAGGCGCTTGCCGGAAAACTCACGGGCGCAGCGGCCGCAGACATGCGGATACATCTTCAGAGCCTTGTCGCGGTAGCCCATTTCCTTGTCGCGCTGATTGTCGGCGAGGATACGATCCAGCTTCGACGTGTTGGTGGGGGTGGACGAACTCATGGGTTCACCTTTGCAGAAAGACTGATGACGGTTATGCGCAGAGTTTAGCTCAGCCCTTGAGCTTCTCGGCAATCCAGATCGTATGGCGGGTGCCCTTGTTGCCGTGGGCGAACACCTGAACCTCTTCGGCCTTGAAACCGGCCTTCTTCAATTTGTCGGAAAACTGCCGGTCGGCGCTGGCCGACCACACGGCGAGCACACCCTTGGGGCGCAGGGCTT
The DNA here is from genome assembly GCF_035554175.1 of Pseudomonas sp. GTDB lineage: Bacteria > Pseudomonadota > Gammaproteobacteria > Pseudomonadales > Pseudomonadaceae > Aquipseudomonas. The sequence goes on from NZ_DATMIV010000048.1 coordinate 140,374, forward strand.
TGGCACAGGCATTCAGACCGGCGGCGGAGTACAGCCAGCTGTTGGCTTTCTGGGTCAGGCCTTCGGGGCCGTTGTCGACGTCGAGCATGATGGCGTCGAAACCGTTCGGTTCGCTTTGCAGAACCTTGGCCACGTCTTCCATGCGGATCACCGTGCGCGGATCGAGCAACGGCCGACCGGACTTTTCCCCGAGCGGGCCGCGATTCCACTCGACCACGCCGGGCACCAGCTCAGCCACCACTACTTCGGCGGACTTGCCCAGATGCTTGAGCGCAGAAGCGAGGGTGAAGCCCATGCCCAAGCCACCAATCAACACGCGCGAATCCGGCCGCCCGGCGACTTTGCGGCAGGGAATTTCCGCCAGTGCGTCTTCAGAGCCGTGCATGCGCGTATTCATCAGTTGCCCGCCATCGCCGCCCTGGATCTTGATGACGAAGTCCTCGCCATACTCGAACAGGCACAGGGCACCGCCGTTTTCGGGGATCGGGGTGGTGTCGAGCAGAACGAAACGTTTCATGGAAATCTCTACAGGGGGGAAGGCAAGCAGGCGCGTTGGGAGTAGCCTGAGCACAGACTAAAGGCCAAACGGAGCCCTTGATGAAGCGCACCATTCTAACGGTCATTACCCTGGCCGCGCTCGCGATAACTGCGGCGCAGGCCCAGCAGAGCATTCCGGTCAGCCCGACGCCGCAACCCGGCTCGCCGGGTACCGCGACGCCGACACCTTATCCGCAGATCACACCGATCACCCTGCCCAAGTCGGGTGCCGGCAGTGGCAGTCCGCCGCTGGTGCCGATCGAAATGCCCAGTCCGCCGAGCAAGGATCAACCGGTGCCGGGCATCGAGCCGAACGGCACCAAGGGCAAATCCCCGGGCGGTTAAACCTGTTGCGCAGCGAGTTGGCCGTCGGCCATGCGCAGACGTTTGGACAACGAGACGGCGAGGGCGCGGATGATCTTTGCGGCGATCTTCGGCGCGTCGTTGAGCATCTTTTCCAGCGAGTCCTTGCCCAGATTCAGCAACTGACAATTGCTCGCCGCGATGCAGGTGGCTGAACGGCGCTCACCGTCGAGCACGGCCATTTCACCGAACGCGCGACCGCTACGCAGGGTGGCCATGGTGATGACCTGGCCATCGACGCCGGTTTTCTGCACCGCGACCTGGCCGGTGTGGATGATGCACATGAAACTGCCGGCATCGCCCTCGCGAAAGATCGCTTCGCCTTCAGCCACGGTGCTGATGCTGAAGTAACCGGAAGCGGCCGCGAAATCGGCCAGCTGCAATTGATCGAACAGGCCACAGTCCATCAGCCAGTCGCGGATTTCGTTGTTCAGGAAGGTTGGTTCTGACATGTCGATGCGGTCTTTTTGTTTTCTCGGATTTCAGGCTTCACACGGACCCCGTGCAGGAGCTGCCGAAGGCTGCGATCTTTTGATTTTTAACGGCAAGATCAAAAGATCGCAGCGTTCGGCAGCTCCTACAGGGTCTTGGGTCTGCTGTTAAGACCCAAGCCACCCACAGAGTTCCTCAGGCAATCCCCAAAACCTTGAACACAAACGCATATTCGAGCGCTACGTCACGTAATCCCTGATAGCGCCCGCTCATGCCGCCATGTCCGGCGCCCAGTTCGGTCTTGAGCAGCAGCAGGTTGTCGTCAGTCTTGGTTGCGCGCAATTTTGCCACCCACTTGGCCGCCTCCCAATATTGCACGCGGCTGTCGTTGTAGCCGGCGATCACCAGCAGCGGCGGATACGCCTGCGCGGTAACGTTTTCGTACGGTGCGTAAGCCTTGATCCGATCATAGACGTCCGGTTCTTCCGGGTTGCCCCATTCGTCGTATTCGGTGACGGTCAGCGGCAGTTCCGGGTCGAGCATGGTGTTGAGCACGTCGACGAACGGCACCTCGGCAATCGCCACGCCGAACAGGTCCGGGCGCTGATTGAGCACCGCGCCGATCAGCAGACCCCCGGCGCTGCCGCCACTGATCGCCAGTTTTTCCGCGGTGGTGATGCCGTTGAGAATCAGGAATTCGGCGCAGGCGATGAAGTCACTGAAGGTGTTGTGCTTGTGTTCCTGCTTGCCGGCGCGATACCAGGCTTCCCCCAGCTCACCGCCACCGCGCACATGGGCGATGGCAAAGGCCATGCCGCGATCGAGCAGACTCAGGCGTGCATGGGAAAACCACGGATCGAGGCTGGAACCGTAGGCGCCGTAACCGTACAGATACAGCGGCACCGGTTTGCCAACCATCTCGCGTTTCATCACCAGACTGATCGGCACCTGCGTGCCGTCCGGAGCGGTGGCCCACAGGCGCTGGCTGACATAGGCATCGGCATCGAACGGGCCGAGTACCGGGGTTTCCTTGAGCACGGTCTGTTCGCCGCTGGCGAAGATCAACTGGCGGACCTGGGCCGGGCGATTCAACGCTTCGTAGCGCAGGCGAATGCGGTCGCTCTCGAATTCCAGGCTGTTTTGCACATGGAGGCTGTAGGCCGCGTCGGGCAATTGCACGCGATACGGCGCCAGGCCCTGCGGATGAACCTCAATGATCGGCAGGCCACCTTCGCGCAGGCTCAAGGTCATCGCCTCGGCGTTAAGGCTGACGCCATCGAGCATCACTTCATCGCTGTGCGGGATCAGGTTCTGCCACTGGGCCTCGCTCGGCGGTACGCCGGTGTCCGGGGCCTGATACAGAGCGAAGTTGATGCCGTCGCGGTTGGTGCGGATAAACCAGGTCCAGGCGCCATCGAGCAAACCATGGTCGACGTCATATTCGTGATCTTCAACCCGACGCGCCAGACAGGTGAACGGCAGGTGCGGTTGATTGGCGTCCAGCGCCCAGACTTCGCTGGTGGTCTTGCTGCCCAGCGACAGCAGCAGCTGTTGCTCGGAGCTGGCACGGTAGCAATGCAGGAAGAAACGCCCGTCCGCCTCGTGGAAGACTTCTTCGGCGGCAGTGCCATCGAGGCGATAGCGGAAAAGCTTGTGCGGGCGATGGGTGTCGTCGAGTACGCCGAAGAACAGGGTCAGGCTGTCGTTGGCCCAGGTCATGCTGCCATCGCAGTCCTCGAATTCCAGTTCGCTGACTTTATCGTTGGACAGTTCCTTGACGAACAGCGTGTAGATCTCATCGCCTGAGGCATCGACGCTATAAGCCAGACGCTGGTGATCAGGGCTGATGCTGAACGCGCCCAGGGAGAAGAAACCGCCATTGGCCAGCGCGTTCGGGTCAAGCAGCAGTTGTTCACGGCTTTCATCGAGGGTCAGGCTGTCGTCCGCCGGACGCGGGCAGCGGTAGTGCCGGGCGTATTCGTCGCCAGCGGTGGTGCGCGTGTAATACAGATACGGGCCCCAGGGCGAGGGCAGGGACAGGTCGGTTTCCAGAATTCGCCCCTTGATCTCTTCGAACAGCCTATCGCGCAGCTCGGCCTGATCGGCGGTTTGCGCTTGCTGATAAGCGTTTTCGGCCTTGAGGTAGTCGAGCACCGCGTCGGTATCGCGCTCCTGCAGCCAGGCATACGGGTCGGCGCCGGGCGCCCGGTGGGCAATCGGGGCAGTGATGACATGGGCGGATTCAGGCATGGAAAGCTCTCGGACAATGTTCGGAATAAAGGTTTCGCGAGTCGTGTTGACGCTGCAGATCCTGTGGGAGCGAGCCTGCTCGCGAAAGCGGTGTGTCAGGCAACGGTGTTTCAACTGACAGTCCGTATTCGCGAGCAGGCTCGCTCCCACAGGGATAACAGTGGCCGTCAGGTATTGGGACAAGCCGGACGGGCGAAAAGTCGTTACTATAAGCGCCTCTTTGCCTGCCTTGCCATGGACACCATGACCGAGAACGACTATCTGATCGCCTGGGGCCTTTACGCCTTCGCCGCCGTAGGCTGCCTGTTGGTATGGATGCGCCTGACTGCCTGGATGTGGCGCTGGCTGCGCGAGCCGCTGCGTGTGCTGATGGCCGTGTTGCTGTTCAGCCCGACCATCGTCGATCCGGTCAAAGCCAAGGTCGCGCCGGCCATCGCCATCACTGCGCTGGACATGCTGTTCAAGGTCGGCAACAACGCGTGGCGCGCGGTTTCCGATCTGTTCATGTACGGCCTGATCGCTTTCGGCGTGTATCTGGTTTTCGTATTGATCCGCATGCCGATCGAACGTGCTTCGGCAGCACGGCGTGAACGCGCCGAAGCCGCCAAAGCCGCCGCCCGTGCCGATGAGCGCGATGACGATCAGCCGTTCGGCGGCGCTGGTGATGACCGCTACGGTCGCCCGCCAGTCCCGAGCAATCCGCAGCGCATGCGGGTAGAGCCGCGTCTGTAACCCGAGAATCCGCACATGTGTGAATTACTGGGCATGAGTGCCAACGTGCCGACCGATATCGTGTTCAGCTTCACCGGCCTGATGCAGCGCGGCGGTCGCACCGGCCCACACCGCGACGGCTGGGGCATCGCCTTCTATGAAGGCCGTGGCCTGCGTCTGTTTCAGGACCCGGCGGCGAGCAGCGAATCGGAAGTCGCCAATCTGGTGCAGCGCTATCCGATCAAAAGCGAAGTAGTCATCGGCCATATCCGCCAGGCCAATGTCGGCAAGGTCTGCCTGTCCAATACCCACCCGTTCGTCCGCGAACTGTGGGGGCGCAACTGGTGCTTCGCGCACAACGGCCAGCTCGCCGACTTCACCCCGATCAAGAGTTTCTACCGCCCGGTCGGCGATACCGACAGCGAAGCGGCGTTCTGCGATTTGCTCAACCGTGTGCGGGCCGCGTTTCCGGAGCCGGTCGATATCGAAGTGCTGCTGCCGGATCTGGTCGCCGCCTGCGCCGAATACCGCAGCAAAGGCGTGTTCAATTGCCTGCTCAGCGACGGCGACTGGCTGTTCTGTTATTGCTCGACCAAACTGGCACAGATCACCCGGCGCGCACCGTTCGGCCCGGCGCGGCTCAAGGATGTCGACGTGATTGTCGACTTTCAGGCCGAAACCACGCCCAACGACGTGGTCACCGTGATCGCCACCGAGCCTTTGACCGAAAACGAAACCTGGACCCGCTACGAACCGGGCCAATGGAGCCTGTGGCGACGCGGTGAATGCGTCAGTCAGGGCAAGACCGAATAAGGATTTGCACCCATGTTGCTCAGTTATATACGGCTGGTGTTGTTTGCCGCGGGCCTGTTGATCGGTGTCCAGGTGCCGGGGTTCATCAACGATTACGCCCAGCGTGTCGAGGCGCATCTGATCGAAGCGCAAACGGGCCTGCGTGGCTTTCAGGGCACCGCCGATCAGTTTTTCAAAGGCGATATGCAGGCGTTGGTCGCGCATTACCGCGCCAGCGAAGACCCGATATTTCGCAGCGATGCCGACAGCCTGAACACGCTGCTCACCCGTCAGGTTGCGCTGGATAAACAATTCCAGGCGATGCAAGGCCCGTGGTACGTGCGTTTCCTGCAGGTGGTGCTGGCCGCCGATCCGGATATCCGCAAGGAAACCTGGAACGGTTACAGCTATCAGATTCTGCTGACGCCGGAAGCGATGATCTGGGGCATGAGCGGAGCGTTGCTGCTGTCGTTCGGAATTGAGTGCCTGTTCCGCCTGATCGACTGGGTGGTGCTTGGCGGGCGGCGTCTGCGCCAGAGCCGGCCGATCGAGGATCGCGACGTGCGCGGCCTCTAAAGGCCCCAGAGCAAAAGATCGCAGCCTTCGGCGGCTCAGGGGAATGTGAACACCTGTAGGAGCTGCCGAAGGCTGCGATCTTTTGCTTTTCAGTTACACAACACGATGTAGGTTCCACCCACTTTGCGCGCATACCCCGCCAGCACCTGCCGACACAGCGTCACCATCTCCTCGACCCACTCAACTCCGACGCGCCAGGACACCACCACCGGCAGATTCGCCGGTCGCTGTTGGATGTCGAGCAAGGTCAATTCTCCACGTGCCAGTTCCTCGGCTACCAGCACCGGTGGCAGCGCGCCGATCCCAAAGCCGTCGCGCAACAACCGCGTAATAGCCGACACCGAGTTCACGCAATTCAGGCGCGGCGCCATGATGCCGTTGGCCTGCATCAACGCCACGACGTCCTGATGCGGCCGGGAGTTTTTCGAGTAGGTGATGATCCGCTCCTGCGCCAGTTCGGCAAGGTCGGCGTAGTCGCGGTTGTAGATCGAATTGCTGGCCACGATCCAGCCCAGCGGATGGCTGGCCAGCGCCAGGCTGCGCACGCTTTCGTGACGTATCAGATCAGTTTGCAACACCACGTCGAGAAAGCCTTTTTGCAGCTGATCGCAGAGATTCAGCGCGGTATCGGCCACCAACTCGATTTCGACGTGTGGGTACAGATCGGTCATCTGCGCCACCAAGGGGCTGAGCCAGGTGTGGATCACCGTGTCCATCACGCCGATGCGCACCCGACCGACCTTGCTCGAACGGGTTTCGATGGACTGTTTCAGCGCCGCCATGGTGTCGAGCATCTGCTCGGCATAATCGAGCACTTTCAGGCCTTCCGGGGTCAGGCTGACGCCGCGTGAATCGCGCAGAAACAGCTTCACTCCCAGTTCGCCCTCCAGCACCGCGATGCGGCTGGAAATCGACGCCTGGGTAGTGAACAGCTTGTCGGCGGTCAGGCGAAAACTCTTCAGGCGCGCAACCCAGACAAAGGTCTCGAGAAACTTCAGATTCATGGGCAAGGCTCGGCTGACAAATTTTTCTTATGCCTAAGGCGGGTTTTTATTCGTTGGACGGCGCAGGGCGGGGCGGCGAAAAATCGGCCCATCCGGTTCCCACGATAGGCGTCGTCGGAACTTCGAACAAGACCAATAAAAGCCCTGCGGAGATTTGCCATGAGTGCTCCCGACACCCTTCCTTTATCCAGATCAGCGGCGCGTCCGGGGCCGTTCGACTGGTATCGCAACATCAATCAGCAGGAGCGCCGCACGTTCTGGAGCTGCAAGATCGGCTACGGTCTGGACGGCATGGACACGCAGATGCTCAGCTTCGTCGTACCAACGCTGATTGCGATGTGGGGCATCACCACGGGTGAAGCGGGGCTGATTCACACCAGCACCTTGATTGCTTCGGCGATTGGCGGCTGGGTCGCCGGCATTCTCTCCGACCGCATCGGTCGCGTGCGCACCCTGCAACTGACGGTGCTGTGGTTCGCCTTCTTCACCTTTCTCTGCGGCTTTGCGCAAAACTACGAACAATTGTTGATCGCGCGCACGTTGATGGGCTTCGGCTTCGGCGGTGAATGGACCGCTGGTGCCGTGCTGATCGGCGAAGTGATCCGCGCCAAGGATCGTGGCAAAGCGGTGGGCATGGTGCAATCCGGTTGGGCGCTCGGCTGGGGGCTGACGGCCATTCTGTACGCGCTGCTGTTCTCGGTGCTGCCACCGGAAGACGCCTGGCGTGCGCTGTTCATCCTTGGCATCGTACCTGCGGTGTTCGTGATTTTCGTCCGCCGTCTGGTGAAAGATCCAGAGATCTATCGCCAGGCCAAAGCCGCGCAAACCCCGGAGAACCCGGCCAGGTTCTACGAGATCTTTGCCCCCGGCATGCTCTTCACCACGTTTCGCGCTTCCTTGCTGACCACCGGCGCGCTGGGCGGTTACTACGCGATCACTTCATGGCTGCCGACCTTCCTCAAGAACGAGCGTGGTTTGAGCGTGCTCGGCACCGGTGGTTATCTGGCGATGGTGATCGTCGGTTCCTACGTCGGTTATGTGATCAGCGCTTATTTGACCGACCTGCTGGGACGCAAGAAGAATTTCATTTTGTTCGCGGTCGGCTCGTTCACCATCGTTCTGCTCTACACGCAGATGCCGGTCAGCAACGGCGTGATGCTGTGGCTGGGCTTTCCGCTGGGCTTCTTCGCCTCGGGGATTTTCAGCGGCATGGGCGCGTTTCTGACTGAGCTGTTCCCCACGCGGATTCGCGGCTCGGGTCAGGGTTTCTGCTACAACATCGGCCGCGCGCTGGCGGCGTTGTTCCCGCTGTTGATCGGCCTGCTCAGCCAGAAAGTACCGTTGAGCATGGGTATCGGTGCCTTCGCGGCGGTGTCCTACGGGGTAGTGATTCTGGCGGCGCTAAGCCTGCCGGAGACGCGTGGCAAGCAACTCGAAGCGCAGTAACTGATAACCTTGCGGGCAATGTCCTACATAAAAAGACCAGCAGCTACAGGAGTGTTCACCGTGAGCCGCCTGCTATTGAATTGCGACATTGGCGAGAGCTTCGGCAGCTGGACCATGGGTCTGGACGCCGAGGTCATGCCCTTCATCGATTGCGCCAACGTCGCCTGCGGTTTCCATGCCGGTGACCCGAGCATCATGCGCAAAACCGTGGCGCTGGCCATCGAGCACGGCGTGCAGATTGGCGCGCATCCGGCGTATCAGGATCTGGTTGGATTCGGCCGACGCTCCATGACGTATTCGGCGCAGGAACTGCAGGACATCCTGCATTACCAGATCGGCGCCCTCGACGGCATCTGCAAGGCGCAGGGTGGGCGGGTCAGCTACGTCAAACCCCACGGCGCCATGTACAACGACATGATGGCCAACCCGGTGCAACTGCGTGCGGTGGTGCGGGCCGTAGCTGCTTATGACCGCAGTCTGCCGCTGATGTTGATGGCGACCCGAGACAACGCTGCGGCGCAACAAATCGGTGATGAATACGGCGTAACGCTGTGGTTCGAAGCTTTTGCCGATCGCGCCTACGACAGCGCCGGCCGGCTGGTCTCGCGGCAGTTGCCGGGCGCGGTGCATCACGACCCCGAAACAATCATCGAGCAAGCGCTGACCATTGCCCGTGGGGGTGACCTGACTGCCAGCGATGGCAGTGCCTTGGTTCTGCGCGCCAATACCCTGTGCGTACACGGCGACAATGCCAGTTCGGTGGCTGCCGTGCAGCGCATTCGCCAGGCTTTGCAGCGGTCGAGTGCGTCATGACTCCACGGGTGGAAGTGGTGGCGGTGGATTGCCTGATGCTGCGCCTGTTCGATGACATCGCCGAAGCCAACATGCCGTGGATGCTTGCCGCCAGCGAGCGCTTGCGCACAGCGTTCGGCGCTCGGCTTAACGATCTGGTGCCGTCCTATACAACGCTGATGGTGCATTACGATCTGACGGTTTTGACCCCGACTCAGGCGCGCGAATTGATCGCCGAAGCGCTGATCGACCTGGCGCCCAACGCGCGCGGCGGTGGGCAATGCCACGTGTTGCCGGTCTGGTACGACCTGAGTGTCGGCCCGGAACTGAGCCTGCTGGCCGAACGCAGCGGGCTGGCGGTGGCGGAGGTGATTCGGCGGCACAGTGCGCGGGAATATCAGGTCTTCGCCCTGGGTTTTGCACCGGGTTTTGCCTTTATGGGGCTGGTCGAAGAAGTCCTCGCCGCGCCACGCTTGAATACGCCGCGCAAGAAAGTCGCTGCCGGCAGCGTCGGCATCGCCGAGCGGCAGACGGCTGCGTATCCGGTGGTATCGCCCGGTGGCTGGAACCTGATCGGGCGCACCCCGGCGAAGCTGTTCGATCGCCATCGCGATGGCTACAGCCTGATGCAGCCCGGCGACACGGTGCGCTTCGAAGCGGTAGAGCACGGCGAATTCATTCGTCTGGGCGGCGACGACACACCACTGGAGGCGCTGGCATGAGTCGATTGACGATCGAAGCCAGCACACCGCTGTGCCTGTTGCAGGACGCCGGGCGGTTCGGCGTGCGACATCTGGGCGTGACCCAGGGCGGCGCGGCGGATTGGTGTTCGATGAGCTGGGCCAACTGGCTGCTTGGCAATCGGCTGGACGCAGCGGTGGTTGAAATCACCCTCGGCGGGTTTGCCGTGGTGGCCGAAGCAGATTGCCGGTTGGCGCTGGCCGGAGCGGATCTCGGCGCGCAGGTTGACGGTCAGCCGCTGGCGCCGTGGCGCAGTTTCGAGATGGCCAAAGGGCAGACGTTGCGGTTCACTCAGCCTTTGCTTGGCGCCCGTGCTTATCTGGCCGCTCCCGGTGGCTTTGCTGCGCCGAGGGTGTTGGGCAGCAGTGCCACCGTGGTGCGCGAAGAACTCGGCGGTCTTGACGGGATGGGCTTGCCGCTCGGCAAAGGCGCGGCGCTCGGTTACAGCGGGGAAGGGCTGGCTATACGTGAAGTGCCTGTGGCGATGCGTGCGGATTTCCGAGCGAATGCACCTCTGGATCTGGTTCTGGGCGCACAGATCGGCCAGTTCAGCGGGCAGAGTCTGTTTGATGTGTTCAATAGCGTGTGGACGCTGGACAGTCGCGCCGATCGCATGGGCATTCGCCTGCTGGGCACGGCGTTGCAGTATCAGGGCGCACCGATGATTTCCGAGGGGATTCCCTTGGGCGCGGTGCAGGTGCCGCCGGACGGGCAGCCGATCGTGTTACTCAATGACCGGCAGACCATTGGCGGCTATCCACGCCTGGGCGCGTTGACGCCGCTGGCGCTGGCGCGACTGGCGCAGTGCTTGCCGGGGGCGCAGGTGACGTTAAGGCCGGTGGTGCAGGACGTCGCGCATCGCGAGCATGTCGAGTATTTGCAGCGCTTCGTTTGAAGGTCAAAAGATCGCAGCCTTCGGCAGCTCCTACAGAGGAATTCGCGTTTCCCTGTAGGAGCTGCCGAAGGCTGCGATCTTTTTGATTATTTGGAAAGAAACCGCATCCCTTCCTCAAGCCCGCGCAGCGTCAGCGGATACATCTGATCCTCGATGAGATCGCGCACGATGTTGGTCGATGAGGTATAGCCCCAGGTGTCTTTTGGATAAGGGTTGATCCAGATGAGCTTCTTGTATTTCTCCATGAAGCGCTGCATCCACACGTAACCCGGCTCTTCGTTCCAGTGCTCGACGCTGCCACCGGCCTGGGTGATTTCATACGGTGCCATGGCGGCGTCGCCGATGAAGATCACTTTGTAGTCGGCACCGTACTTGTGCAGCAGATCCTGGGTCGAGGTGCGCTCGGAGGTGCGGCGCATGTTGTTCTTCCACACCGATTCATAAATGAAGTTGTGGAAGTAGAAGTACTCCAGATGCTTGAACTCGGTCTTGCAGGCCGAGAACAATTCCTCACAGATCTTCACGTGGGCGTCCATCGAACCGCCGATGTCGAACAACAGCAGCAGCTTCACCGTGTTGCGGCGTTCCGGGCGCATCTGGATATTGAGCAGGCCGGCATCCTTGGCGGTGTGGTCGATCGTGCCATCGATATCGAGTTCTTCTGCCGCCCCCTGGCGGGCGAATTTGCGTAATCGGCGCAGGGCAACCTTGATGTTGCGCGTGCCCAATTCCACCGAGTCGTCGAGATTCTTGTACTCGCGCTGATCCCAGACCTTGACCGCTTTGCCCTGACGCTTGCCGGCGTCGCCGACGCGAATGCCTTCCGGGTTGAAACCGCCAGAGCCGAACGGGCTGGTGCCACCGGTGCCGATCCATTTGTTGCCGCCGGCGTGACGTTCCTTCTGTTCTTCCAGGCGCTTCTTGAACTCCTCGATCAGCTTGTCCAGACCGCCGAGGGACTGGATCTGCGCGCGTTCTTCGTCGGTCAGCGAGCGCTCGAATTCCTTGCGCAGCCAGTCCTCGGGAATCAGCGCCTGCAAGTGATCGTCGAGCTTTTCCAGACCGTTGAAGTAGGCGGCGAAGGCCCTATCGAACTTGTCGAAATGGCGCTCGTCCTTCACCAGAATCGCCCGCGACAAGTAATAGAACTCGTCCATGTCGGCAAAGGTCACGCGCTGTTTCAGCGCGTTGATCAAGTCGAGCAGCTCGCGCACCGACACCGGCACCTTGGCTGCGCGCATTTCATTGAACAGGTTGAGCAACATGGCAGCAGCCTCTTAACGGGTGCCGCGACGGCTCATGAACGCCAAGCGCTCAAGCAGTTGCACGTCCTGCTCGTTCTTCACCAGTGCGCCTGCCAGTGGCGGGATGGCTTTGGTCGGATCGCGCTCGCGCAGCACCGCCTCACCGATGTTGTCGGCCATCAACAACTTCAGCCAGTCGACCAGTTCCGACGTCGACGGCTTCTTCTTCAGGCCTGGCACTTTGCGCACATCGAAGAACACGTCCAGCGCTTCGCTGACCAGATCCTTCTTGATGTCCGGGTAATGCACATCGACGATTTTTTGCAGGGTGGTGCGGTCGGGGAAGGCGATGTAGTGGAAGAAGCAGCGGCGCAGGAAGGCGTCCGGCAGTTCTTTTTCGTTGTTGGAGGTAATGATGATGATCGGGCGCTTCTTGGCCTTGATGGTCTCGTCGATCTCGTAAACGTAGAACTCCATCTTGTCGAGTTCTTGCAGCAGATCGTTGGGGAACTCGATGTCGGCCTTGTCGATTTCGTCGATCAGCAGAATCACCCGCTCCTCGGATTCGAACGCCTCCCAGAGCTTGCCTTTCTTCAGGTAATTGCGCACGTCGTGGACTTTTTCATTGCCCAACTGCGAGTCGCGCAAACGGCTGACCGCGTCGTACTCGTAAAGACCCTGATGGGCCTTGGTGGTGGACTTGATGTGCCAGGTGATCAGCTTGGCACCAAACGACTCGGCCAGTTGCTCGGCGAGCATGGTCTTGCCGGTGCCAGGCTCGCCCTTGACCAGCAGTGGCCGCTCCAGGGTGATGGCGGCGTTGACTGCCAGCTTCAGGTCATCGGTGGCGACGTAGGCCTGGGTGCCTTCGAACTTCATCTGCAAATCCTCGAACGGTAACGCCGGCCTTACGGGCGGGGCGGGGGCAAATAATCGGATGCCCGACTATAACGCGCACGCCGGTGGACTGTGAACGCAGACGGCTTATTCAGTCTCTGAATGAGCCGTCACATGTTGACTCAACCCTCATCCGGCTTCGGCCGCTCATACCGGGCGTTGAATGCCTGAATGAATCCATTGCGCAAAATCTGCAAAAACGCTTCGAACGCGTTGACATTCTGCTGGTGCACATTGCCGCTGAGTTCGACGCGGGTGGCGAACTGGTTTTTGTTCTGGTTTTTCAGCACTGTCTCGGTGCCGCCGACCAGCGCTTCCCAGATTGAGCGGAACAGGCCCTTGTTCTTGTTTTCGACGTCTTGCTGCCAGTTGAACACGTCGACATCGCGCAGCAGGGGTTTGATATAGCCGGTGAGACGGGCGTTGTCTGCCTTGGCTTCGATGACCACATCGCCATGCCCGGCGTTGAAGTCGAATTTGCCGTAGGCGGCGGCGAAGTCGTTCATGCGTTTGAGTTCGATGTCGCGCGCGCGCAGGCGGAATTCGAAGTTTTCGAAATTGCTCAGCGGATCGAAGGTGGCGGTGGTTTCCAGCGGCGCGTGGCCGAGCAACAGGGCCTTGCCTTCGAAGCGCGCGTCGCGCTTGCCTTCCTTGTCGACCACATTGGTCAGGTTGTAGATGCTGGCGTTGACGTTGCTGGCATTCATGTTCACCGGCGGCTTGGAATTGAAGTTGCGAAAGGTGATGCGGCCGTCGTTGATCTGCACTTCATCGAGGGTGATCGGCAGCAACTTGCCCAGTTGCTCGCGCCAGTCGGTGCCCTGGCCGGTCTGCGAGTTCTGCTTGTTGGCGCCGCCGTCGACAAAGTTGATCTCCGGGTTGAGGAATTGCACCTGCGCGACCACGGCATGGTCGTACCACAGCGAATGCCAGCTCACCGACAGATCGATCAGCGGCGCATCGACGAATGGAACCGGCACCTTGCCGTCGACCTTGACGATTTTCAGACCGTTGATTTTGTACGCCCCGCGCCACAGCGCCAGGTCGACATCGGTAATCTGGCCCCGGTAATCGCCCATGTCCGCGAGCTTGTCATTGAGGTAGTCGCGCACCAGATAGGGCAGGGCGAAGTGCAGGGCAACCAGCAGTACCACGACACCCGCCAGGGTCCAGAGCGGCCAGCTGTAACGACGTTTCATGACGATGTTCCTTGCAGAGGGTTCCTTGACGAGGGTTGCATGAGATTCAAAGCGATTGACTCCGCGCGTTCGCAGACGTTCGACCCGACTGGACTGTGATCGGCAACAGGCTTACCTTGAAAGGCTGAATTCAACGCTGCACAAGGATCCAGCCATGAGCCGTATCTACGCTGACAACGCCCATTCCATCGGTAATACGCCGCTGGTCCAGATCAACCGCATCGCGCCGCGCGGGGTCACCATTCTGGCCAAGATCGAGGGGCGCAACCCGGGTTATTCGGTCAAATGCCGGATCGGTGCCAATATGATCTGGGACGCCGAAAGCAGCGGCAAACTCAAGCCGGGCATGACCATTGTCGAGCCGACCTCCGGTAACACCGGTATCGGTCTGGCCTTCGTTGCCGCCGCCAGGGGTTACAAATTGATGCTGACCATGCCGGCGTCGATGAGCATCGAGCGTCGTAAAGTCCTTAAAGCCCTGGGCGCGGAACTGGTCCTGACCGAGCCGGCCAAGGGCATGAAAGGCGCCATCGAGAAAGCCGCGGAAATCGTGGCCAGCGATACTGGCAAATACTTCATGCCGGCGCAGTTCGATAACCCGGCCAACCCGGCTATTCACGAAAAGACCACCGGTCCGGAAATCTGGAATGACACCGACGGCGCCGTGGATGTACTGGTGGCTGGCGTCGGCACCGGCGGCACCATCACCGGTGTTTCGCGGTATATCAAGAACACGGCCGGCAAACCGATCCTTTCGGTGGCGGTCGAGCCCGCATCTTCGCCGGTGATTACCCAGGCTTTGGCCGGTGACGAGATCAAACCCAGCCCGCACAAGATTCAAGGCATTGGTGCCGGGTTCGTGCCCAAGAACCTTGATCTGTCGATGGTTGATCGCGTCGAACAGGTCACGGACGAAGAGTCCAAGGCCATGGCCTTGCGTCTGATGCAGGAAGAGGGGATTTTGTGCGGCATTTCTTGCGGCGCTGCCATGGCCGTGGCGGTGCGTCTGGCGGAAACCCCGGAGATGCAAGGTAAAACCATTGTCGTGGTGTTGCCGGATTCGGGGGAGCGTTATTTGTCGAGCATGTTGTTCAGTGACCTGTTTACCGAGCAGGAGAATCAGCAGTAATCCTGTTGATTCAGATCAGCCGGTGTTCAGGTGCTGCATGTTAATAAAGGCTTTGTTGCGCAATGCTTAACATTGAATCTTGTGTCAGGCGGGTTTTTCCCGGAGCCGGGAGTGTTTATCATGGCCGGCTGCCATGCCGGGAAAAGGGCATTGCGCAGCGTTGTCTTTATTCAAGGAGTCGTTGATGACCGTTTCATTTGCCGCCAAGGCGTTTGTGCTGTTGCTGTTTCTGGGCAGCACGCTCTATGTGCATTTGCGCGGCAAGGCGCGTTTGCCGGTATTGCGCCAGTTCGTCAACCACTCGGCACTGTTCGCGCCTTACAACGCCTTGATGTATCTGTTTTCCGGGGTGCCTTCCAGACCCTATCTGGACCGCAGCAAGTTTCCGGAACTGGACGTGCTGCGCGACAACTGGGAAACCATCCGCGACGAAGCCATGCATCTGTTTGACGAGGGCTATATTCGCGCCGCCGAGAAGAACAACGACGCCGGTTTCGGCTCGTTCTTCAAGAAAGGCTGGAAGCGTTTCTATCTCAAGTGGTACGACAAACCGCTGCCATCGGCCGAAGCCCTGTGCCCGAAAACCGTGGCGCTGGTCAGTGCCATACCAAACGTCAAGGGCGCGATGTTTGCGCTGCTGCCGGGAGGTAGCCACCTCAACCCGCACCGTGATCCGTTCGCCGGCTCATTGCGTTATCACCTGGGACTGTCGACACCCAATTCCGACGATTGCCGGATCTTCGTCGACGGGCAGGTCTATGCCTGGCGCGACGGCGAGGATGTGATGTTCGATGAGACCTACGTGCACTGGGTCAAGAACGAGACCGAACAGACTCGGGTGATCCTGTTCTGCGATATCGAGCGCCCGTTGAGCAACCGTTTCATGACCCGCATCAACCGCTTCATCAGCGGCTGGCTCGGCCGCGCCACCGCACCGCAGAACCTCGACGACGAACGCGTCGGCGGTATCAACCAGGCTTATGCCTGGAGCAAGAACTTCAGCGACCGTTTCAGCGGCGTGGTCAAACAATGGAAACGCCGTCATCCCAAGGCGTACCGCGTCATGCGGCCGGTACTGGCGGTGCTGGTGCTGACGTTGCTGGGGTATTGGTTGTTTGGTTGACGTTGGGTCAGAAATAAAAAAACCGCTCCTCAGGAGCGGTTTTTTCACAATCGGCCAGCGGCAAGCACTGAGGGCTCATCTTCGATGCCGGTGATCAGAAGTTGTAACAGACGCCGTTGACTAGCGGTCAATTCATGATCAGCCAATCTTTTGGTTTTCAGCGATCTGACCCATGCTTCGGGAGGTCTTTGTTTCGCTTTTTTCATGTCGCCTCCCGTTTTGAACAATAATTGATTGGTTTTCACAGTACTGGATTCTCCAAGGTTTTGACAAGGCGGCCATCGATGTCGAAGCTGAACCCCAGCTTCTGATAAACGGGTATCGCACCGCTCAACGGCTCCTGTATCTCGATAACATCGCAGCCGATTAATTGCGCATATTGTTCAATTATTATCATCGCTATCAGTCCTATCCTGTTTTTCAAAGGATGTGTTCCGCCAGGGCGCCCTTCTAATCTCACAACTCGTAATCTTCGTCGACTATTGTTCGGGTTGGCAAAACACAGGCCGCAGAGCTGCCCGTCGAACCAGATAGAGATGTCCAATGCGCGTGGTTCACGTGATTTCCACGCGATGACTTCATGCCAGAAAAAGCAGGGTTCCTCCCATATTTCAAAAGCATTCAGCGCATGCCTGTTTATCGGTTCGAACCGAATCAGAGATAAATCCATAATCGAAGCGTCGGTTGCCTTGAGTTGGCCCTGTAAGCCGGCAATGTGCGAAGCGGCCCGCTTCCTAGCCTCCGACCGATAAACCTGATACCGCAAATACGTCCGTTCCCTTGGCATATGCTCTCTTGCATTCCATGTCTCCTGACAATCCATTGCCACCGCCATTTACCCTAATCACCCGGCGCCGCACTGTCGCTACCGGCCCTTTGCCCAAGTCATTGCAATCTGTGTCCCGCGCTGGTTATAGTCAGCTCGCCCGAGCCGCCTGGCTCGCGCTTTCATTTCTCCAATAAAGATCTGCGTCCATGCCTGCATCCCTCATCAACGCGGTAGTCGATTCAGCGGTCAACGCTGGCGTCGTGCCGTGCGGGAATCAGCAGCCTGTGCAGACCAGTCATTACCCTCCACCTGTCAGTAGCACGCCGGTGTGCGCAGTTGTATCGCCGCCGGGCGTTGGTGTTCGGGGCTGATCGGCAGTTTCTGCTGACCCCTGCGCCCGCCGGAAAAACCTACTGAATTTCAGCTTCGGCTGAGTTGGCTTCTTGCCTGACTACAGGTGGTATTCATGTTTGTCCTATCGAAACAATCTGCGCTCGCGGTGGCGTCCACGAGCCTGTTCGTTCTGCTGTGGAGCAGCGGGGCGATTTTCTCCAAATGGGGCCTGGCCCACGCTTCGCCCTTTGCCTTTCTATTGATTCGCTTCGCCATCGCCCTGTGCGGGCTGTTGCTGCTGGCGCCGTTGCTCAAGTTGAAGCGGCCCAAGGGCCGCAAGCCGATGCTGTTTGCGATCACCACGGGGTTGGTGTTGCTCGGGGCCTATCAGATCTTTTATCTGCTGGCGCTCGACTGCAAAGTCACGCCGGGGGTGATAGCGACTCTGATGGGGGTACAACCGATCCTCACGGTGGTGCTGATGGAGCGCCAGCGTTCGACCAGCCGCCTGTTCGGCCTGGCGCTGGGGCTGGCCGGGCTGATCATGGTGGTTTATCAGGGCATCGGTCTGGCCGGGATGTCCTGGGCCGGCATGCTGTTCGGATTACTGGCGCTGGCGAGCATGACGCTAGGCTCGATCATGCAAAAACGCATCACCGACAATCCACTCGGCACGCTGCCAGTGCAGTATCTGGCCGGGCTGTTGTTGTGTGCGGTTTTCGTACCGTTCCAGCCGTTTCACTTCGAGCACAGCGCAGGCTTCATTGTCCCGGTGTTATGGATGGGCTTGGTGGTGTCAGTGCTGGCGACGCTGTTGCTGTATCGACTGATCGCGGGGGGCAATCTGGTGAATGTCACCAGTCTGTTCTATCTGGTGCCGGCGGTGACGGCGGTGATGGATTACCTGATTTTTGGTAATCGGCTGGCGGCGTTGAGTGTGCTGGGGATGCTGCTGATCATTGTCGGGTTGGCTTTTGTGTTCCGTAAAAGTCGTTAGCAGAAAACAGGCGGTGGTTGCTCCACCGCCTTCGCGAGCAGGCTCGCTTGTATGTTTAGACTTGAAGGGGTGGGCGGGACTACAGACTCGATTCTGACTCTGACCAGTACAGACCGTGGGAGACTTCTCCTCCCGCCCCTTCTACCCAAAGCGCCGATAAGGAATT
>NZ_DATMIV010000049.1:0-42374 GCF_035554175.1 Pseudomonas sp.
ACCGGCAGATGAAACACCGGTACGTTGCTCGCTACACATTTTTTGGAATCGCCCAGCAAAGACTGCTTGGTAATCGGCAACTCCTGCAATTCAGGCGAATCCACAGAAGTTGTATCAAGAAGGGAGCGTAGTCTACCGGAATGCTCCTTTCAGCTCAAACCTTGATCTTCGTCTGTTGGCTGCCAGTGCAATGTCCAGCCTTCGTGCATCTGACCACCAAGACCCGACAGGTTCGCCACTGCGAGCAATTCTTCGCCGCGAAACAGCAGCGGCAATCTGCCACGCACGAACGCCGGCACCTCGCGTTCATTGAGCAGACGCTTGATGTCGCGGCGCCCACGCTCGGCCAGATGCATGGTCTCACCGCCCTGACGATAGGCAATGCGCAAAGGTCCGGATGGAGCTTGCCCAGTGAACATGACGCGTCCGTTATCGGCCAAGCGTAGCGCTGACGTCGGGGTCTGCCAGTCGATGCCGGTCACTGGCGTACGCAGCCAATTGCCGCTGAGCCACCAGATGCGACCGGCGCCACGGTGCAGCTCGCCATCGGCCAGGCGCCAGATCGGTGAGGCGTCGGCGCTGGCATCGCGCAGATTGAGCCAACCCGACCAGTGGTCGGCATCCGGCAAACGAGTCAGTCCCGCAAGCCAGTGGCTGAGGGCGTTGCGCTGGCGTGCAGCGGACAGCCCTGCCAACGGCGCCAGCGCCAGCGAGGGTACGCCCAGCCAGTCGAAATCATGAGAGGTTTGCGCCTGTGCCAGATCGATCTGCGCCAATTCGTCGAGCAAGCCTTGGGCTTCCCGCAGATGCGCGGCCGTGCGCGCCATGCTCGCCTGTGCCTGCGGCCAACGCTCGGTCAGCGCAGGCATGATCTGATGGCGCAGGTAATTGCGTGAAAACTGCCGATCCTGATTCGACGGATCTTCGATCCAGCGCAATCGATGGGCCTGTGCATAACTTTCCAGCTCGGCGCGACTGACGTCCAGCAACGGACGAACCAGCATGCCCTGCCCCACTGGCCGGCGCTGCGGCATCCCGCCGAGCCCGCGTACGCCGGCACCGCGCAACAGCCGGAATAACAGCGTTTCCGCCTGGTCGTCGCGGTGTTGGCCGGTCAGCAGTACGTTATTGGCTTGCGTCAGCTGACTGAACACCGCGTAACGTGCATCACGTGCCGCCCGCTCCAGGCTCGCTCCGGCCTTCACCGTTACCCGCTCCACATGCAACGGAACATCCAGCGCCTCGCAAATGGCTTGGCAATGTTGCGGCCACGCGTCAGCGGCAGCTTGAAGGCCGTGGTGGATGTGAATGGCGCTTAGCGGAGGGAGGGATTCGGTTTTCGTCAGAGTGGCGAGAAGGTGCAGAAGGACGGTGGAGTCGAGGCCACCGGAGAAGGCGACGCGCCAGTGAGCGGCGTTGCGCCAGGGCTCAAGTTTGAGCAGAAGTCGCGACAGCAAATCACTCTTAGAGGAATTCATAGAGAGGGTCGCTTCTCAGAGATCCCTGTAGGAGCTGCCGAAGGCTGCGATCTTTTGATTCTCAAAAGCAAGATCAAAAGATCGCAGCCTTCAGCAGCTCCTACAAGGGGTGGCGCTCGACTTAGAGACCGTAGCTCATCAGGCGATCGTAACGGCGCTTGAGCAGCGCTTCGTTGTCGAACTGCTTGAGCATCGCCAGTTGCGAGCTCAGCTCGGCACGGATCGAAGCGGCCGCAGCGGCAGGATCGCGGTGAGCGCCGCCCAGTGGCTCGCTGATCACCTTGTCGACGATGCCCAGGCCTTTGAGACGCTCGGCGGTGATGCCCATCGCTTCAGCGGCATCCGGCGCTTTTTCGGCGGTTTTCCACAGAATCGATGCGCAACCTTCCGGCGAGATCACCGCGTAGGTCGAGTATTGCAGCATGTTCAGTTGATCGCAGACGCCGATGGCCAGTGCGCCGCCGGAACCACCCTCACCAATCACGGTGGCGATGATCGGGGTCTTCAGACGCGCCATCACGCGCAGGTTCCAGGCGATCGCTTCGCTCTGGTTGCGCTCTTCAGCATCGATGCCCGGGTAGGCGCCCGGGGTGTCGATGAAGGTCAGGATCGGCATTTTGAAGCGCTCGGCCATTTCCATCAGACGGCAGGCCTTGCGGTAGCCTTCGGGACGCGGCATGCCGAAGTTGCGACGGACTTTCTCGCGCACTTCACGGCCCTTCTGGTGGCCGATGATCATCACCGGCTGGTCTTCCAGACGGGCGATACCGCCAACAATGGCAGCGTCATCGGAGAAGTGCCGATCACCGTGCAGTTCGTCGAACTCGGTGAAGATGTGCTCGATGTAGTCCAGGGTGTACGGGCGTTTCGGGTGACGCGCCAGGCGTGCGATCTGCCAGCTGGTCAGCTTGCCGAAGATGTCTTCGGTCAGCGTTCGGCTCTTGTCCTGCAGGCGGGAGATCTCATCGCCGATATTCAGCGAATTGTCATTACCGACCAAGCGCAACTCTTCGATCTTGGCTTGCAGGTCGGCGATCGGCTGTTCGAAATCTAGAAAATTCGGGTTCATAGGCGTCCGTCTTGGGTCGTGTCCCAAGTGAGCTTGGGCCGGCCGGTTGTCTATTCGCGCCCTACCTTAAGGGAGAGGCGCGCTGAGGTCGAGATTAAAAATTCAGGTTGCGGGCAAGCGCAATGATGGCACTTGCCGGTCAACGGTATTGGAGGAAGACGTTGTCTCGCCCGAACTGGTCACGCAGGGCTTGAATCAAGGCATCCGCCGGGTCGATCCGCCAGGTCTCGCCAAACTGCAGCAGGGTCTTCGCATCCGGGCTGGTGTACTCCATGGTCACCGGGCAGGCGCCGCGATGACGCTTGAGCAGTTCGCCCAACCAGCGTAGCTGATCGCCTTTCAGATCCTGGGTGTGCAGTTTCAGGCGCAGGCTCTCGGCCAGATTGGTCCGTGCGTCTTCCATGCTCATCACGCGCTTGACCCGCAGGCGCAGGCCCCCGGAGAAGTCGTCATTGCTGACTTCGCCCTCGACCACCACCATCGCGTCGGTCTGCAACAGCGACTGCGCCGAATGGAACGCATCGGCAAACAGCGACGCCTCGATCCGCCCGGAGCGGTCGTCGAGGGTGATGAAGCCCATTTTGTCGCCTTTCTTGTTCTTCATCACCCGCAGGGCAATGATCATTCCCGCCACCGTCTGCGTGTCGCGTGCCGGTTTCAGGTCGATGATGCGCTGACGGGCGAAACGGCGGATCTCGCCTTCGTATTCGTCGATCGGGTGACCGGTCAGGTACAGCCCCAGGGTGTCTTTTTCACCTTTGAGACGCTCCTTGAGGGTCAGTTCCTTGGCCTTGCGATGGGACGCGTAAACGTCGGCATCTGCTTCGACGAACAAACCGCCGAACAGGTCGGCATGGCCAGAATCGTGGGTACGTGCGGTCTGCTCGGCAGCCTTGATCGCCTCTTCCATCGCCGCCAGCAGCACGGCGCGGTTGCGGTCGATGTTGGCTTGATAGGCTTTCTGTTCGTCGTGGAAATACGGGCCGAGGCGATCCAGTGCACCGCTGCGGATAAGGCCGTCGAGGGTGCGTTTGTTGATGCGCTTGAGGTCAACCCGTGCGCAGAAGTCGAACAGATCCTTGAACGGACCGGCCTGACGCGCTTCGGTGATCGCCTCCACCGGGCCTTCACCAACGCCTTTGATCGCGCCCAGGCCATAGACGATGCGGCCGTCGTCGTTCACCGTGAACTTGAACTCCGAGGTGTTCACATCCGGCGCGTCGAGGCGCAGTTTCATCGTGCGCACTTCCTCGATCAAGGTCACGACCTTGTCGGTGTTGTGCATATCCGCTGAAAGTACCGCCGCCATGAACGGCGCCGGGTAATGGGCTTTCAGCCAGGCAGTCTGGTACGACACCAGGCCGTAGGCGGCGGAGTGGGATTTGTTGAAGCCGTAACCGGCAAATTTTTCCACCAGGTCGAAAATGTTACCGGCCAGATCCGGGTCGATGCCGTTGGTGGCGCAACCCTCAATGAAACCGCCGCGCTGCTTGGCCATTTCCTCGGGCTTTTTCTTACCCATTGCCCGGCGCAGCATGTCCGCGCCGCCAAGGGTATACCCGGCCATGACCTGGGCAATCTGCATCACCTGTTCCTGATACAGGATGATGCCGTAAGTCGGCGCCAATACTGGTTTGAGGCCCTCGTATTGGTAGTCCGAGTGCGGATAAGCCAGCTCGGCGCGGCCATGCTTGCGGTTGATGAAGTCGTCCACCATGCCCGATTGCAGCGGGCCCGGACGGAACAGTGCGACCAGTGCGATCAAGTCTTCCAGGCAGTCGGGCTTGAGCTTTTTGATCAGCTCTTTCATGCCGCGCGATTCAAGCTGGAACACCGCCGTGGTTTCGGCTTTTTGCAGCAGCGAGTAAGTCGGTTTGTCGTCCAGCGGGATAAACGCGATATCCAGCGGCGGCTCGTTGACCTTGGCGCGGTCGCGGTTGATGGTCTTCAGCGCCCAGTCAATGATCGTCAGCGTGCGCAGACCGAGGAAGTCGAACTTCACCAGACCGGCCGCTTCAACGTCGTCCTTGTCGAACTGGGTCACCAGGCCATCGCCGGCCTCGTCGCAGTAGATCGGCGAGAAGTCAGTCAGCTTGGTCGGCGCGATTACCACACCACCGGCGTGTTTGCCGACGTTACGCACCACGCCTTCGAGCTTGCGCGCCATCTCCCAGATTTCTGCCGCTTCTTCATCGACCTTGATGAAGTCACGCAGGATTTCCTCCTGCTCGTAGGCTTTTTCCAAAGTCATGCCGACTTCGAACGGAATCATCTTCGACAGGCGATCCGCCAGGCCGTAGGACTTGCCCTGCACCCGCGCCACGTCACGCACCACAGCCTTGGCAGCCATGGAACCGAAGGTGATGATCTGGCTCACCGCGTTACGACCGTATTTCTCGGCCACATAGTCGATCACCCGGTCGCGACCGTCCATGCAGAAGTCGACGTCGAAGTCGGGCATGGAAACCCGTTCCGGGTTGAGGAAACGTTCGAACAGCAGGTCATATTCCAGCGGATCGAGGTCGGTGATCTTTTGTACGTACGCCACCAGCGAACCGGCACCCGACCCCCGGCCAGGACCGACCGGTACGCCGTTGTTCTTGGCCCACTGGATAAAGTCCATCACGATCAGGAAGTAACCGGGGAAACCCATCTGGATGATGATATCCAGCTCGAAATTCAAGCGGTCGACATAGACCTGACGCTTGGCTTCGTAGTCTTCGGTGGTGTCTTTGGGCAGCAGCACCGCCAGGCGTTCCTCGAGACCTTCGAAGGAAACCTTGCGGAAATATTCGTCGATGGTCATGCCATCGGGGATCGGGAAATTGGGCAGGAAGTGCGTGCCCAGTTTCACTTCGATGTTGCAGCGCTTGGCGATCTCGACGGTGTTTTCGATCGCGTCGGGAATATCGCTGAACAGCTCGAGCATTTCCTCGGCGCTTTTCAGGTATTGCTGATCGCTGTAATTCTTCGAACGGCGTGGGTCGTCAAGGGCGCGGCCCTCACCGATGCACACGCGGGTTTCGTGGGCGGCGAAGTCTTCCTGCTTGATGAAGCGCACATCGTTGCTCGCCACCAGGGGTGCGCCGAGCTTGTCGGCCAACGCTACGGCGCCGTGCAGTTGCTCTTCGTCATTGGGGCGGTTGGTGCGCTGGATTTCCAGATAGAAACGATCCGGGAACACCGCCATCCACTCACGCGTCAACGCTTCGGCTTCTGCCGGGTTGCCGCCGATGATGGCCATGCCGATCTCGCCTTCTTTGGCAGCGGACAGCATGATCAGGCCTTCGTTGGCCTCAGCCACCCACTCGCGCTCGACGATGACCATGCCGTTGCGCTGCCCTTCGATGAAGCCGCGCGAGATCAATTCAGTGAGATTGCGATAACCCTGCGCATTCATGACCAGCAGGCTGATGCGGCTCAGTGGTGCATCCGGGTCCTTGTTCGCCAGCCACAGGTCGGCGCCGCAGATCGGCTTGATACCGGCGCCCATGGCGTTTTTATAGAACTTGACCAGGGAACACATATTGTTCTGATCGGTGACCGCTACCGCCGGCATGTTCATGGCGGTCAAGGCCTTGACCAGCGGCTTGATCCGCACCAGCCCGTCGACCAGGGAGTATTCAGTGTGCAGGCGTAGATGAACGAATGAAGCCGGCATAGTGATCCTGTCCAGTTACATAGAGACAACGAGGCCCGGATTGTACCGGGCCTCGAATAAAACATCAGCCTTGCGCCTAAACCTGCGTCAGGCTTTCCAGCGCCTCGTAAGCCAGGCGAACCGGGGCGAACGAGCGGCGGTGAATCGGCGTCGGACCGAGCCGCGCCAACGCTTCCAGATGAACGGGCGTCGGGTAACCTTTATGGCCGCCGATGCCGTATCCCGGATAGATCAATTCGAATGCCGCCATCTCGCGATCACGGCTGACCTTGGCCAGAATCGACGCCGCCGCGATGGCCGGTACCTTGCCGTCACCCTGGATCACTGCCTCGGCGCGCATCGGCAAATGCGGGCAGCGGTTGCCGTCGATCATCGCCAGTTTCGGCTGAATGTGCAGGCCGGCCACTGCACGCTGCATGGCCAGCATGGTCGCGTGAAGAATGTTCAGGTCGTCGATTTCTTCGACTTCGGCGCGGGCGATGCACCAGCTCAGGGCTTTTTCGCAGATCTCGTCGTAGAGTCTTTCGCGCTTGGCTTCGGTGAGCTTCTTCGAATCGTCGAGGCCGAGGATCGGCCGGTTCGGATCGAGGATTACCGCCGCTGTCACCACGGCACCGCACAAGGGGCCGCGACCGACTTCATCGACACCGGCAACCAGCGCTTCGACTTCGGCGACCAAAGTGAAATCCAGGCCCATCTGCATGCTTGTCTTGCTCATTGTGTTTTGCCGATCAGCTCAAGAACGGCGTCCGCCGCCTGATTGGAAGCATCCCGCCGCAACGTGCGGTGAATCTCGTCGAAACCCCGGGTCTGTTCTTCTCCGCCGTCAATCAAGGGCGACAGCGTCTGCGCCAACGCCTCGACTGTCGCATCATCCTGCAACAGTTCCGGTACCAGCAAGCGCTGGGCAAGCAAATTGGGCAGCGACACGTACGGACTCTTGACCATGCGCTTGAGAATCCAGAACGTCAGCGGTGCCAACCGATATGCCACCACCATCGGCCGCTTGTACAGCAGCGCTTCAAGGGTCGCTGTGCCGGAAGCAATCAATACGGCGTTGCACGCAGCGAGGGCCAGATGCGATTTACCATCGAGCAATGTCACCGGCAAATCGCGGCCGACCAGCAGCGCTTCAAGTTGCACGCGGCGTTCTGGATTGGCACAAGGAATGACAAAACGTACACCCGGGCGCATGCCGCGCAGGCGTTCGGCGGTGTCGAGGAACAACGCGCCGAGACGACTGACCTCACCGCCACGACTGCCCGGCATCAGTGCCACCAGCGGACCGTCGGGCAAACCCAACTCGGCACGCGCACTGGCGCGATCGGCTTGCAACGGGATCGTATCGGCGAGGGTGTGGCCGACGAAACGCACCGGCACACCCTTCTCTTCATAGAAGCGCGCTTCGAACGGCAACAATGTGAGCATCAGATCGCAGCCTTCGCGGATCTTCAGCACACGCTTCTGCCGCCACGCCCAGACCGACGGGCTGACGTAATGCACGGTCTTGATTCCGGCCTGACGCAGCTTGAGTTCAATATTCAGGTTGAAGTCCGGCGCGTCGATCCCGATGAACGCGTCTGGCTTGGCAGCGATCAGCGTGGCGATCAGGTCTTTGCGGCGCTTGAGCAACTCACGCAGGCGGCCGAGGACTTCCACCAGCCCCATGACCGACAAGCGCTCCATGGGGAAGTACGAGGTCAGGCCTTCGGCCTGCATCAGCGGCCCGCCGACACCGATGAACTCGATCTCCGGGTGTTGAGCCTTGAGCGCGCGCATGAGGCCGGCGCCAAGAATGTCACCGGAAGCCTCGCCCGCCACCAGTGCAATACGCAGACTGGCCATGATCAGCGGGTAATGCCGCGAGTCGATGCCTGGATCGAATCGCGAAACACGGCGACTTCAGGGAACTGCGCAGAAGGCTCGACCAGCTCGGCCAATGCCTGTTCGACCGTGAGCCCCTGGCGGTAAACGGTTTTGTAGGCTCGGCGCAAGGCGTGGATCGCCTCTTCGCTGAAACCGCGACGGCGCATGCCTTCGAAGTTCATGCTGCGCGCTTCTGCGGGGTTACCGAATACGGTGACGAATGCCGGGACGTCCTTGCCGATCGCCGTGCCCATGCCGGAAAAGCTGTGGGCGCCGATGTGGCAATACTGATGAACCAGGGTGAAACCGGAGAGGATCGCCCAATCGTCAACATGGACATGCCCGGCCAACGCAGTGTTGTTGACCAGAATGCAGTGGTTGCCGATGACGCTGTCGTGGCCGATGTGGGCATAGGCCATGATCAGGTTGTGATCGCCCAGCGTGGTTTCCGAACGATCCTGAACGGTGCCACGGTGAATGGTCACGCCTTCGCGGATGACGTTGTGGTCACCGATTACCAGGCGGGTTTCTTCGCCTTTGTATTTCAGATCCGGGGTGTCCTCGCCTACCGAGGAAAACTGGTAGATGCGATTGTGTTTACCAATGCGGGTCGGCCCCTTGAGGATTACGTGCGGCCCGATCACGGTACCCTCGCCGATTTCCACACCTGCGCCGATGATCGACCACGGGCCGACCTCGACGCCGTCAGCCAGTACGGCCGACGGATCGATGATTGCGCGAGGGTCAATCAAACTCATACTTTTTGTTCCGCGCAGATGATCTCGGCCGAGCACACCGGCTTGCCGTCGACCGAAGCCTGGCACTCGAACTTCCAGATCTTGCGCTTGCAGCTGATGAAGGTCGCTTCAAGGATCAACTGGTCGCCCGGCTTGACTGGCTGGCGGAAGCGCAGCTTGTCGGAACCGACGAAGTAGTACAGGGTGCCGTCGGCCGGTTTGACGTCGAGCATCTTGAAACCGAGGATCCCGGCAGCCTGAGCCATCGCTTCAATGATCAGCACGCCCGGCATGATCGGATGCGCGGGAAAGTGACCATTGAAGAACGGTTCATTGATGCTGACATTCTTGTAGGCGCGAATTCGCTTGCCTTCAGTGTCCAGTTCCACCACCCGGTCCACCAGCAGGAACGGATAACGGTGAGGCAGGTATTCGCGAATCTCGTTGATGTCCATCATTTCAGGGGAAAGCCTATGTAAAGATTGGGAGCGCGACTGACGCGCACTCCTCTAGCAAATCAAGGAGGCAGTCTAGAGGCTGTGCACACTTGATATGGAAATGGTATCAGCCATCAGATGAAGCATTGCCGTCAGGGGTCACTTCCCCTACGCGCTTTTCCAGCTGTTTCAACCGTCGCGCGAGGTCATCGAGCTGACGGATGCGGGCCGCGCTTTTGCGCCATTCGGCCGCCGGTTGCATGGCTGTGCCGGAAGAATAGGCGCCCGGCTCGGTAATCGAGTGGGTCACCATGGTCATCCCGGTCAGGAAAACGTTGTCGCAAATATCAATGTGACCGACCAGACCGACGCCACCGGCGAGCATGCAGTGCTTGCCGATTTTGGTGCTGCCGGAAATGCCGACGCACGCGGCCATAGCGGTGTGATCACCGACCTGGACGTTGTGTGCGATCTGGATCTGGTTGTCGAGCTTCACGCCATTGCCGATCACGGTATCGGCCAGCGCGCCGCGATCAATGGCGGTGTTAACGCCGATCTCGACATCGTCGCCGATGGTCACGCCACCGATCTGGGCGATTTTCTGCCAGACGCCTTTTTCGTTGGCGAAGCCGAAGCCCTCACCGCCGATCACCGCGCCGGACTGAATGACCACACGCTTACCGATGCGCACGTCGTGATACAGCGTGACTCTTGGAGCCAGCCAGCCTCCTTCACCGATTTCGCTACGCGCACCGATCACGCAATGCGCGCCCAGGGTTACTTGTGCAGCGATTCGCGCACCGGCTTCGATCACCACGAACGGGCCGATGCTTGCGCTTGGATCGACCTCCGCGTCCGCTGCGATCACCGCTGTCGGGTGGATACCCGCGGCGGCTTTTGGTTTTGGATCGAACAAATGGGAGATACGCGCGTATGCCAGGTAAGGATCCGGCACCACCAAAGCGTTACCGGCAAACCCTTCAGCGTCGGCTTCCTTGAGCAGCAGTGCAGCTGCCTGCGAACCGGCCAGGTATTTGCGGTATTGGGGATTTGCCAGAAAGCTCAA
Source organism: Pseudomonas sp. (assembly GCF_035554175.1). Classification (GTDB taxonomy): domain Bacteria; phylum Pseudomonadota; class Gammaproteobacteria; order Pseudomonadales; family Pseudomonadaceae; genus Aquipseudomonas. Next base: position 10,315 of record NZ_DATMIV010000049.1, read on the forward strand.
CTGAGCTGGGCCAGCCTCTTGCAAAGTGGCTAGCCCAGTAATTTGCTTCTCGGGGTCGCCACGCAGAGTGGCGCCGAGGTGCTCGGCCAACTGGCCGAGCTTGATAGTCACGGTCATGGGTTACTTCAGCTGATTCATGCGCTCGATAACCTGGCGCGTGATGTCGTACTGAGGTTTGACATCGATGACTGCGCCACGCTCGAACACCAGGTCAAAACCACCTTTCTTGATGACTTCTTCCACAGCGCTGTCCAGTTTCGGCTTAAGCTGCTTGAGCATTTCGCGGTCGGCAACGGCTTTGGCTTCGTTCAGCTCCTTGGACTGGAACTGGAAGTCACGGGCCTTTTGCTTGAATTCCAGCTCCAGACGCTCACGCTCGCCCTGCTGCATCTTGTCGCCACCGGCCATCAGACGGTCCTGAATGCCTTTGGCGCTGCTTTCCAGGGTTTTCAGCTTGGTCAGTTGCGGACCGAACTTCTTCTCGGCATCCACGGCGTATTTCTTGGCCGCGTCGGATTCCAGCAGTGCCATCTGATAGTTCAGCACGGCAATTTTCATGTCGGCGAACGCCGGGCCTGCCACCAGTACGGAGGCCAGGAGAACCAATTGAGTCAACTTACGCACGATGCACTCCTACAAAATCCATTGTCGTTATCTTGGGTCAGACGCTTAGAACGTCTGGCCGAGGGAGAATTGGAACACTTGAGTTTCAGCGTCATCCGGTTTCTTGATCGGCATCGCCAGTGCAAAGCTCAAAGGCCCCAGTGCGGTGACCCAGGTCACACCCACACCGACGGAACTGGCCATATTGCTCAGGCTGATGTCGTTGCATTTGGTATTGGACGAAGTACCGTTCGCGTTCGTAGTGTCCTTGCACTGCGAGTCAAACACGTTACCGACATCCCAGAAGACCGAAGTACGCAGGGAACGCTGATCCTTGACGAATGGCAGCGGGAACAGGACTTCCACACCACCCTGGATCAGGACGTTACCACCGAATGGCAACGGATCCTGGTCTGGATCGCGAGAGGTTCCCGGGTTGTTACCCTGACTCGGCGTACTGCGCGGGCCAAGGGTGCTGTCCTTGAAACCACGTACCGAGTTGAAGCCACCCGCATAGTAGTTCTCATAGAACGGCAAGCCGTCAGTCGAACCATAACCGTCGCCATAACCGAGTTCGGTGTGCAGGCGCATGGTGTAATTCTCGGTAATCGGCTGGAACAGCTGACCACGGTAATCAAGCTTGAAGAACGACAGGTCGCTGCCTGGAATGGTGGTTTCCAGGGTCAGGCTCTGGGAACGACCACGGGTCGGCAAGACACCTTTGTTCAAAGTCGACTCGGACCAGCCGGCCGAGGCCTTGAAGTTCAGGTAGTTATCGCCTTCCTTCTTAACGAAATCGAAGATCTCGTCGACGGTGTAGCGACCGGTGTTGATCTTGTCCTGCTGGGCAGACAGACCGAAAGTCAGACGCGAAGTCTCGCTGATCGGGTAACCGACGTTGACGCCGGCACCGAGGCTGTCGACCGCATAGCTGGAAATATCGGCGTCGAGCTCATCGTAGTCGGTGGTGCGATAGAACGCGTTGTAGCCCAGGCTCACGCCGTCGGCGGTCCAGTAGGGGTCAACGTAGCCGAAGTTGTAGCGGCTCTGGTATTCGCTGCGGGTCAGGCCGATGCTGACGCGGTTACCGGTACCAAGGAAGTTGTTCTGGGTAATCGAGCCACCCAGGATCAGACCGGCGCTCTGGGCGAAACCAACGCTGGCGGTGATCGAACCGGAAGCCTGTTCTTCAACCGCGTAGTTCACGTCAACCTGGTCGTCGACACCTGGCACAGCCGGGGTTTCAACGTTGACTTCCTTGAAGAAGCCCAGACGTTCCAGACGGGTCTTGGACTGGTCGATCAGGTAAGTCGAAGCCCAGCCGCCTTCCATCTGACGCATCTCACGGCGCAGCACTTCGTCTTCGGACTTGGTGTTGCCTCGGAAATTGATACGGTTGACGTAAGCACGCTTGCCCGGATCGACAGCGAAGAGGATGTCCACAGTGTGGTCGTCATCGTGCGGCTGAGGCACACCGTTGACGTTGGCGAAGGTGTAGCCCTCGTTACCCAGGCGACGGGTGATCAGCTCGGAGGTGGTGGTCATCAGCTTGCGCGAGAACACCTGGCCTTTCTGCACCAGCAACAGCGACTTGACCTGGTCTTCAGGGACTTTCAGGTCACCGCTGAGCTTGACGTCGCGAACGGTGTACTTCTCGCCTTCGGTAACGTTGACGGTGATGTAGACGTGTTTCTTGTCCGGAGTGATGGACACCTGGGTCGAAGCAATGTCCATGTTGATATAGCCGCGGTCCAGGTAGTAGGAACGCAGACGCTCCAGGTCACCGGAGAGTTTTTCACGGGCATATTTGTCATCGTTCTTGAAGAACGACAGCCAGTTGGTGGTTTTCAGCTCGAACAGATCGGTCAGGTCTTCCTCGGGGAATACCGTGTTGCCTACCACGTTGATGTGCTGAATGGCCGCAACGGTGCCTTCGTTGATCTTCACTTTCAGACCCACGCGGTTGCGCGGCTGTGAGACCACTTCGGTGTCGACGGTAGCCGAGTAACGGCCTTGGGCAACGTACTGACGTTGCAGTTCGTTACGCACACCCTCGAGGGTTGCACGCTGGAAGATCTCACCCTCTGCCAGACCGGACTGCTTGAGGCCCTTCATCAGGTCTTCAGTGGAAATCGCCTTGTTGCCTTCGATTTCGATACTGGCGACCGACGGACGCTCGACCACGGTGATGACCAGGACGTTGCCTTCGCGGCCCAGCTGGATATCTTGAAAGAAACCGGTTTTGAACAACGCACGAGTGGATTCCACCAGGCGACGATCATCCGCCTGCTCGCCGACGTTCAACGGCAAGGCACCAAAGACGCTACCCGCGGAGACCCGCTGGAGGCCATTGACGCGAATATCAGAGATAGTGAAGGACTCGGCGTGAACTTCGGCGATCATCAATACGGTGAGAACCGCAGTTAGCAGCAGACGTTTCATGAAGTCCTTTCTTATTCCAACTGGCAATAAACAAACTGCCGCAAAATGCGGCAGATTCGCAATTCAGCGAAGCGTTACAGTCGACCCAGATCGTTGACCAGAGCAAGCAACATCACTCCGACCACCAAACTGATACCGATCTGTATCCCCCAACCTTGCACCCGATCCGACAAGGGGCGACCACGCACCCACTCGATCAGATAAAACAACAAATGCCCCCCATCCAGTACCGGAATGGGCAGCAAATTCAGAACCCCCAGGCTAATACTCAGATAAGCAAGGAAATTCAGGAAATCAGCGACGCCCGACTGGGCAGAAGCGCCCGCCACTTTAGCAATGGTTATCGGTCCACTCAAGTTTTTTACCGAGAGCTCGCCGAACAGCATTTTCTTCAGCGAATCGAGGGTCAGAATGCTCATGGTCCAGGTACGCCGGGCACCCTCGCCAATCGCGGCCAGCGGGCCATAGCTGACCTCGCGGATCATTTCCGGTGGCCAGTCGATAGCTTTGACGCCAGCACCCAGATAACCGCTTGGCGACTTGCTTTCACCGCGCGCCGCCAAGGTTACCGGGACGTCGATTTGAGCATTGTCGCGCTCGATGCGCAGTAGGATTTTGGTATCAGGACGCGTACGGACAGTGTCGACCACCTGCTGCCAGTCGCTCAGCGGCTGACCATCCAGAGCCAGCAAGCGATCGCCGGTCTTCAGCCCCGCTGCCTGGGCCGGGCCCTTCGGGTCCAGCTCCGCAAGCACCGGCGGCAGGGCCGGACGCCATGGACGAACCCCCAGCGAACGAATCGGATCCGGCTCGTCGGCGCCCTTGAGCCAGTTATGCAGCGCAAGTGTGCGCGCAGACTCTGCGGTTGAGCCCTGCTCGCGCACCAGCAATTGAATGGCACCGCTTTCACCCAAGCGACGCACCAGTTGCAGATTGACCGCAGCCCAACCGGAGGTCGGTTCACCATCGATCGCGACGATCTCCTGACCTGCAGTCAACCCGGCCCTGGCGGCAATACTGCCCGACTCGACCGCACCGATGACCGGGCGAACCTGCTCGCTGCCGAGCATCGCCAGCACCCAGAAGAACACCAGAGCCAAAAGAAAATTGGCAACAGGGCCAGCGGCGACGATGGCGATTCGCTGACGCACCGATTTGCGGTTGAACGATTGATCGAGTTGCTCGACCGGCACTTCGCCTTCACGCTCGTCGAGCATCTTGACGTAGCCGCCCAGCGGAATCGCGGCGACCACGAATTCGGTGCCTTGTTTGTCGTGCCAGCGCAGCAACGGCATGCCAAAGCCCACGGAAAAACGCAGAACCTTGACGCCACAGCGACGCGCGACCCAGAAATGGCCGAATTCATGGAAGGTGACCAGCACGCCCAAGGCGATCAGGGTGCCGGCAATCATATAGAGCGCGCTCATCTACTTTCTCCGCAATCCCGTTCAGTGTCGCGTGTAGCCATGTGTTGCAAAAAACCGTTACCGGCCGTGCTGGCTCAACCATTGTTCAGCCAGGACTCGCGCCTTCGCGTCTGCGGTGAAGACCGCATCGAGATCGTTCAGCGCAACCACCGGCTCCCGACTCAAGACTTCCTCGATGATACTCGCGATTTCCAGGTAGCGAACCCGTCCGTCGAGAAACGCCGCCACGGCCACTTCATTGGCCGCGTTGAGCATCGCCGGGGCGCTGTCGCCAGCTTCGGCGGCCTGACGCGCCAGACGAAGGCACGGGAAGCGCGCTTCATCAGGCGCCTCGAAATCCAGGCGGGCAATGGTAAACAGATCCAGTGGCGGTACGCCGGAATCAATGCGCTCCGGCCAGGCCAGGGCGTTGGCGATCGGCGTGCGCATATCGGGGTTACCCAGTTGCGCCAGCACCGAACCATCCACGTAGTCGACCAACGAGTGAATCACGCTTTGCGGGTGGATCACCACTTCGACCTGCGCTGGTTTGGCATCGAACAACCAACAGGCTTCGATCAGTTCGAGCCCCTTGTTCATCATGCTCGCCGAATCTACGGAGATCTTGCGCCCCATGGACCAGTTCGGGTGAGCGCAGGCCTGCTCAGGTGAAACATGCGCCAGCTCGGCCATCGGCGTCTGCCGGAAAGGCCCGCCAGAGGCTGTAAGCAAAATCCGCCGTACACCCACCGAGCTCAGGCCGCGAGCGAAATCCGTCGGCATGCACTGAAAAATCGCGTTGTGTTCGCTGTCGATCGGCAGCAGCACCGAGCCGCTTTTGCGCACGGCCTGCATGAACAGAGCGCCGGACATGACCAACGCCTCTTTATTGGCCAAGAGGATTTTCTTGCCCGCCTCGACCGCTGCCAGCGTCGGACGCAGCCCCGCTGCGCCGACGATAGCTGCCATCACCGCATCGACTTCCGGCGCGGAGGCCACCTGACACAGGCCCTCCTCGCCCACCAGAACGCGGGTCGGCATACCCGCGGCACGCAAGTCATCCTGCAAACCGCGCGCTGCGGCAACTTCAGGCACTACGGCAAATTGCGGCACATGACGCAAGCACAGAGCCAATAACTCACTGAGGCGAGTAAAACCACTCAGTGCGAAAACCTGATAACGCTCAGGATGACGCGCAATGACATCCAGGGTGCTCAGACCGATCGAACCGGTAGCACCCAACACGGTAACCTGCTGGGGACGACTCACGGTGCAGCCATCCAGAGCAACACGGCGAATACCGGAATTGCAGCGGTAAGGCTGTCGATGCGATCCAGCACGCCACCATGGCCAGGCAGCAGATTACTGCTGTCCTTGATGCCGGATTGACGCTTGAACATGCTTTCGGTGAGATCACCGACCACAGAAATGAAGACGATCAGCGCAGCGCCAATCAATCCTTTGAGCAGCTCGGCCACAGTCCAGTCGCGGATCATCCCGACGATCGCGGTGATCACCAGACTCAAAGCCAGACCACCGTAAACGCCTTCCCAGCTTTTGCCCGGACTGACTTGCGGGGCGAGCTTGCGCTTGCCGAACTTGCGTCCGGAAAAATAAGCCCCGATGTCCGCGCCCCAGACCAGCACCATCACCGCCATGATCAACCAGTTACCCAGCGGGTACTGCTTGATCTGCACCAGGCCCTGCCACGCAGGCAGCAGGATCAGCAGGCCAATGACCAGTTTGGTCGCCGCGGTTGACCAATGCGCACTGGAGTGTGGATAGGTCAGCACCAGGTAAGTGGCAACCGCCCACCAGATCACCGATGCACCGAGCACCCACGGCGCAAGCCCGGGCAGCACATACATGACAAACAGCATCAAGGCGACCACGGCGGCAAAGCCAACGCGGAACGATTGTGCGGTGAAACCGGCCAGACGCGCCCACTCCCACGCACCGAGACTGACTACCAGGCCAATGAACAGCGCGAAACCGGCGCCTTCCAGCAGAAAAAACCCGCACAAGGCGATCGGCAGCAGGATCAGCGCGGTGATGATTCGTTGTTTGAGCATTAAACCCGGGCTCCAGCTTCGACCTGTTCGCTCGTTTTACCGAACCGACGCTGGCGCGAAGCGAAATCGGCCAGCGCGGTGCGCATGGCTTCGTGTTTGAAGTCCGGCCAGAACAGGTCGGAGAAGTACAACTCAGCATAGGCCAGTTGCCACAGCAGGAAGTTGCTGATGCGATGCTCGCCACCGGTGCGGATGCACAGATCCGGCAACGGCAGATCGCCGGTCGCCAGACAGGTCTGCAGCAGATCCGGGGTGATGTCCTCCGGACGCAAGTGCCCGGCCTGGACTTCACGTGCCAGACGCTGCGCGGCCTGTGCGATATCCCACTGGCCGCCATAGTTGGCGGCGATCTGCAGGACAAAGCGGTTGGCACCGACGGTCATTGCTTCGGCTTCGCGCATCGCTGCCTGAAGCTCAGGATGGAAGCGCGAGCGATCGCCGATGATGCGCAGGCTGATGTTGTTGTCGTTGAGGCGCTTGGCCTCACGACGCAATGCCTTGAAGAACAGGTCCATCAAGGCACTGACTTCATCGGCCGGGCGCTGCCAGTTTTCACTGGAAAAAGCGAACAGGGTCAGGACTTCGACCTTGGCTTCAGCGCACACCTCGATCACCGCCCGCACAGCATCCACGCCCGCTTTATGCCCGGCGACACCGGGCATGAAGCGTTTTTTCGCCCAGCGATTATTGCCATCCATGATGATCGCGACATGGCGCGGCACCGCGGACGGCGCAGTCTGCTTGGTCTTGTCCATTTAAAGCTCGACCCTTATACGGCCATCAGGTCTTTTTCTTTCTCGTCCGTGGCCTTGGTAATCTGGCCCTCGGATTCTTTGGTCAGCTTGTCGATATCAGCGATGGCACGACGCTCTTCGTCCTCGCTGATTTCCTTGTCCTTGACCAGCTTCTTCAGCTCGCCCAAGGCATCACGACGAATGTTGCGTACGGCAACGCGCGCGTCTTCAGCTGCGCTACGTGCCTGCTTGGTGAAACCCTTGCGCGTTTCCTCGGTGAGGGCAGGCATCGGGATCAGCAGCAGCTCGCCCAGGTTGGTCGGGTTGAGGTTCAGACCGGCGCTCTGGATCGCCTTGTCGACAGCAGCGAGCATGTTGCGCTCGAAAGCCACGACTTGCAGGGTACGCGAGTCTTTCACGGTGACGTTGGCCACACTGCTCAGCGGGGTGTCAGTGCCGTAGTAAGGCACCATGACACTGCCGAGGATGCTCGGGTGAGCCTTGCCGGTACGAATCTGGCCGAACGCGTGGTTCAGAGATTCCAGGGATTTCTGCATACGCGCTTGGGCGTCTTTCTTGATTTCGTTGATCATTGTTGGCCTTCCTCGATCAATGTCCCTTCAGCGCCGCCGTGCACGATGTTCAGCAGGGCGCCGGGTTTGTTCATGTTGAATACGCGCAGCGGCATCTTGTGATCGCGGCACAGGCAAATAGCGGTCAGATCCATCACGCCCAGCTTGCGATCCAGCACTTCATCATAAGTCAGATGATCGAACTTCTCGGCATGCGGGTCTTTGAACGGGTCTGCGGTGTAGACACCATCAACCTTGGTGGCCTTGAGCACAACGTCGGCGTCGATTTCGATTGCACGCAGGCAGGCTGCCGAATCCGTGGTGAAGAACGGATTGCCGGTGCCGGCCGCGAAGATCACGACGTCCTTGGAGTTCAAGTGGCGCATGGCTTTGCGGCGATCGTAGTGATCGGTCACGCCAACCATGGAAATGGCCGACATGACGATGGCCGAGATATTGGCACGTTCCAGCGCATCGCGCATGGCCAGAGCGTTCATCACAGTGGCCAGCATGCCCATGTGGTCGCCCGTGACCCGATCCATACCGGCTTTGCTCAGGGCTTCGCCACGGAACAGGTTGCCACCGCCGATCACCAGACCGACCTGGACGCCGATGCCGACCAGTTGGCCGACTTCCAGCGCCATGCGATCGAGCACCTTCGGATCGATCCCGAACTCTTCCGAGCCCATCAGGGCCTCGCCGCTAAGCTTGAGTAGAATGCGTTTATAGCGAGCCTGATAACCACTGCCCTGCTGAGCCATTGCGAATCTCTCCTGCGGCGTATTTAAAATTCTTTGCGAGCTGTTTACAGCTGGCGTTCACTCTAGCTTGGCGCTGCTGCAGCGCCATCGGAACATGGCTTTGTAAGTCAGTTCCGGGTGGAAACCAAATAAAAATTGGTAACCCATCTGAAAAGAGGCTGCGCGCGTAAGCGGGCAGCCTCTTTCGGGCGACAGTTGAAAAACCGTCTTATTGCTTGGCGGCAGCCAGCTGGGCAGCAACTTCTTCAGCGAAGTTGTCGACCGGCTTCTCGATGCCTTCGCCTACTTTGAAGTAAGTGAAGGAAACGATTTCAGCGCCGGCTTTCTTGGCCAGCTCGCCAACCTTGACTTCAGGGTTCTTGACGAACGCCTGCTCAACCAGGCTCGCTTCTGCCAGGAACTTGCTGATACGGCCCTTGACCATGTTCTCAACAATGTTTTCTGGCTTGCCTTTGATTTTCTCTTCGTTCAACTGCAGGAACACAGCCTTCTCACGCTCGATCGCTTCGTCAGAGACTTGCGAAGGCAGCAGGAACTCAGGGTTGCTTGCAGCAACGTGCATCGCGATGTCTTTGGCCAGCTCGACGTCACCGCCTTTCAGGACAACAGCAACACCGATCTTGTTACCGTGCAGGTAGGTGCCGACAACGTCACCCTCTACGCGGACCAGACGACGGATGTTGACGTTCTCGCCGACTTTGGCAACCAGAGCTTCACGAGCCGATTCCTGAGCGGCGATCAGCGGAGCTGCGTCGGTCAGTTTTTCGTCGAAAGCTTTTTCTACGCTGGCAGCAACGAAGTTTTTGAAGTCGTCTTGCAGGGCCAGGAAGTCGGTCTGCGAGTTGACTTCCAGCAGCACGGCTGCCTTGTCGTTCGATTTGATGGCGATCGCGCCTTCAGCGGCGACGTTGCCAGCTTTCTTGGCAGCCTTGATCGCGCCCGAAGCACGCATGTCATCAATGGCTTTCTCGATGTCGCCGTCAGCCTTTTCCAGGGCCTTCTTGCAATCCATCATGCCTTCGCCGGTACGCTCGCGCAGTTCTTTGACCAACGCTGCAGTAATTGCTGCCATTTTCAAATTCCTCTTGGATAGGTTTTCAACCATTCCACCCGATCGAACGGGCGTTCAATTCTTCCCGAACCACCCTTGTTAGCTGCCGCACATTACAAACAAAGACGTGGGCGCCGACAAAGGGTTTTCGAGGTGGCAAAAAGGGGGCCAAGCCCCCTTTTTGCTTACTGAGTCAACGCCAGGGCGTCAATTACTCAGCTGCAGCCTGAGTTTCTTCAGCTGCGAATTCAACAGTACCGCCAGCAACATTGTTGCGACCACGGATAACAGCGTCAGCCATCGAACCCATGTACAGCTGGATGGCGCGAATGGCGTCATCGTTGCCCGGGATGATGTAGTCAACGCCTTCCGGGCTGCTGTTGGTATCGACAACGCCGATGACCGGGATGCCCAGCTTGTTGGCTTCGGTGATCGCGATGCGCTCGTGGTCAACGTCGATCACGAACAGTGCGTCTGGCAGACCGCCCATGTCCTTGATGCCGCCCAGCGAACGATCCAGCTTCTCAAGATCACGGGAGCGCATCAGCGCTTCTTTCTTGGTCAGCTTGGCGAAAGTACCGTCTTCGGCTTGAACTTCAAGGTCACGCAGACGCTTGATGGAAGCACGAATGGTCTTGAAGTTGGTCAGCATGCCGCCCAACCAGCGGTGATCGACGTACGGCGAACCGCAACGTGCTGCTTCTTCAGCAACGATCTTGCCAGCGGAACGCTTGGTGCCGACGAACAGAATCTTGTTTTTGCCCTGGGCCAGACGCTCTACGAAAGTCAGAGCTTCGTTGAACATTGGCAGGGTTTTTTCAAGGTTGATGATGTGAATCTTGTTACGCGCGCCGAAAATGTACTTGCCCATTTTCGGATTCCAGTAACGGGTTTGGTGACCGAAGTGCACACCGGCCTTCAGCATATCGCGCATATTGACTTGGGACATGATAGTTCCTTGATAAGTCGGGTTTGGCCTCCACGTATCCCAATGACCAACCAGAGGCATAACGCCCAAGGCACCCAGGTCATCGTGTCGACACGTGTGTGGATTTAGGCTTTTCGGGGCATCCCCGGAAAGCGGCGCATTTTATACCACAGGGTGCGCAGAAACGGAACCCGGAATCTGTATTCGCCCCGGCGACATGGGCGCAGCGCCCTTGGAATCGGCCCGAGGGGCACCATTGTATAGGGACAAGCCAGACACGCAGGCGCGGATTTGCGCGTGCCGTCTGTTAGAATCGCGTTTTTCAGGGTCGCAAAATGTCTGCCTGCCACCCCATTCGTATCCGTAAGCGCCGTCGAGCGCAGAGAGAGCCTGTATGACCGTCAACCTCAAAACCCCCGAGGACATCGCTGGCATGCGTGTCGCCGGCAAACTGGCCGCCGATGTGCTGGAAATGATTGCCGAACACGTCAAACCGGGCGTAACCACTGATCAGCTCAACCAGATCTGCCACGACTACATCGTCAATGTGCAGCAAGCCATCCCCGCCCCGCTCAACTACAAGGGCTACCCGAAGTCGATCTGCACGTCGATCAACCATGTGGTCTGCCACGGCATTCCGAATGACAAGCCGCTGAAAAACGGCGACACCCTTAACATCGACGTCACCGTGATCAAGGACGGTTACCACGGCGATACCAGCCGCATGTTCCACGTCGGCGAAGTGCCGGTCTGGGCCGAGCGCCTGTCGCAGGTCACCCAGGAATGCATGTACAAGGCGATCGAGATCGTCAAACCCGGCTGCCGCCTCGGTGATATCGGTGAAGTGATCCAGAAGCACGCGGAAAAGAACGGCTTCTCGGTGGTGCGCGAATTCTGCGGCCACGGTATCGGTAAAGTCTTCCACGAGGAGCCGCAGATCCTGCATTACGGTCGCGCCGGCACCGGCATGGAACTCAAAGCCGGCATGACCTTCACCATCGAGCCGATGATCAACCAGGGCAAGGCCGATACCAAGGTACTTGGCGACGGCTGGACCGCGATCACCAAAGACCGCAAGCTCTCGGCTCAGTGGGAACATACTCTGCTGGTTACCGACACAGGCTATGAGATCTTCACCCTGCGCAGCGATGACACCATCGCCCGCGTCTCGGCCTGACACCCAGAACGCTCCCAGCCTATAGAAGGAAAGCCAATCGATGCCGCAGGTGGATCCCGAACTCTTCGACCGCGGCCAGTTCCAGGCTGAACTGGCCCTCAAAGCGAGTCCTGTTGCGGCGTTCAAGAAGGCGATCCGCCAGGCCCGCGAGGTCCTCGATACGCGCTTTCGCAATGGCCGCGACATCCGCCGCCTGATCGAAGACCGCGCCTGGTTTGTCGACAACATCCTGCAAAAGGCCTGGGAGCAGTTCAACTGGAGCGAAGACGCCGATATCGCCCTAGTGGCGGTGGGCGGCTACGGTCGGGGCGAGTTGCACCCCTATTCCGACATCGATCTGCTGATCCTGCTGGACAGCGCCGACCACGAAGTTTTCCGAGATTCCATCGAGCGTTTTCTGACGCTGTTGTGGGACATCGGCCTGGAGGTCGGTCAGAGCGTACGCTCGGTCGACGAGTGTGCCGAAGAGGCCCGCGCCGATCTGACCGTGGTCACCAATCTGATGGAAAGCCGCACCATCTGCGGCCCCGAGCGTCTGCGCCAGCGCATGCTCGATGTCACCAGCACCGCACATATGTGGCCGGCCAAAGAGTTCTTCCTGGCCAAGCGTGCCGAGCAAAAAGCCCGCCACCACAAATACAACGACACCGAATACAACCTCGAACCGAACGTCAAAGGCTCGCCCGGCGGCCTGCGGGATATTCAGACGATTCTCTGGGTCGCCCGGCGTCAGTACGGCACCCTGAATCTGCGCGCCCTCGCTGGCGAAGGCTTTCTGGTCGAAAGCGAAAACGCCCTGCTCGCCTCCTCCCAGGAATTCCTGTGGAAAGTGCGTTATGCCTTGCACATGCTCGCCGGCCGCTCGGAAGACCGCTTGCTGTTCGATCATCAGCGCACCATTGCCGGCCTGCTCGGCTTTGAAGGTGACGACGCCAAACAGGCTGTCGAAAACTTCATGCAGCAGTACTTCCGCACGGTGATGAGCATCGCTCAGTTGAGCGACCTGATCATTCAGCACTTCGAGGAAGTCATCCTCGCCCCGGAAGACGAAGCGCCGCCGCAACCGATCAACTCACGCTTTCAGCTGCACGACGGCTACATCGAAGCGCGCAACGACAACGTGTTCCGCCGTACGCCGTTCGCCATGCTGGAAATATTCGTGCTGATGGCCCAGCAGCCGGAAATCAAAGGCGTGCGCGCCGACACCATTCGTCTGCTGCGCGAGCACCGGCACCTGATTGACGACAACTTCCGCAACGACATTCGCAATACCAGCCTGTTCATCGAGCTGTTCAAGTGCAAGATCGGCATCCACCGCAATCTGCGGCGGATGAACCGCTACGGCATTCTCGGGCGCTATCTTCCGGAGTTCGGCTTTATCGTCGGGCAGATGCAGCACGACCTGTTTCACATTTATACGGTCGATGCACACACGCTGAACCTGATCAAACATTTGCGTAAGTTGCAGTACACCCAGGTCTCGGAAAAATTCCCGCTGGCCGCCAAGCTCATGGCCAAGCTGCCCAAGCCCGAGCTGATCTACATGGCCGGCCTGTACCACGACATTGGCAAGGGCCGACATGGCGATCACTCGGAGATCGGCGCGGTCGATGCCGAAGCATTCTGCCAGCGCCATCAATTGCCGGTGTGGGACAGCCGCCTGATCGTTTGGCTGGTGCAGAATCATTTGGTGATGTCGACCACCGCGCAGCGCAAGGATCTATCCGACCCGCAGGTGATCCACGATTTTGCCCAGGCAGTCGGCGACGAAACGCGCCTCGACTATCTCTATGTGCTGACCGTGGCCGATATCAACGCGACCAACCCGACGCTGTGGAACTCCTGGCGCGCCAGTCTGTTGCGCCAACTCTACACTGAAACCAAGCGCGCCCTGCGCCGCGGCCTGGAAAACCCGGTGGATCGCGAAGAGCAGATTCGTCAGACCCAGAGCGCCGCACTGGATATTCTGGTACGCGGCGGCACCGACCCGGATGATGTCGAGCAGCTGTGGGCGCAACTGGGCGATGACTATTTCCTGCGCCACACCGCAGGCGACGTCGCCTGGCACAGCGATGCAATCCTGCAGCAACCGGTCGATGGCGGGCCGCTGGTGCTGATCAAGGAAACCACCCAGCGCGAATTCGAAGGCGGCACGCAGATCTTCATTTATGCGCCGGACCAGCACGATTTCTTCGCTGTGACCGTGGCGGCGATGGATCAGCTCAACCTGAACATTCACGACGCCCGGGTTATCACCTCCAGCAGCCGGTTCACCCTGGACACCTACATCGTGCTCGACAACGATGGTGAATCGATCGGCGACAACCCGGCGCGGATCAAGCAGATCCGCGAGGGCCTCACCGACGCCCTGCGCAACCCGGATGACTACCCGACGATCATTCAGCGCCGGGTGCCGCGCCAACTCAAACATTTTGCCTTTGCGCCGCAAGTGACCATCCACAACGACGCCCAGCGACCGGTGACGGTGCTGGAGTTGACCGCGCCTGACCGGCCAGGCCTGCTGGCGCGGGTCGGCGGGATTTTCCTCGAATTCGACCTGTCGCTGCAGAACGCCAAGATTGCGACCCTGGGCGAGCGCGTGGAAGACGTGTTCTTCATCACCGACGCGCACAACCAGCCGCTGTCCGATCCGCTGCTGTGCAGCCGCTTGCAGGATGCGATCGTCGAACAGCTGAGCGTCAATCAGGAACCGGATATCAAGCTTTCGCGGATCAGTATTTGAATCAATGAATTTTCCCTGTCGGACCGGCAGGCGCCAATGAAAGCCTGACAATGACAACCTGCTCGCGAAGCGGTCATTCAGCACGCATCAATGTTGAATGGACCACCCTCTTCGCGAGCAGGCTCGCTCCCACAGGGCTCGTTCCAGCCTGGAATGGCGCCAAGCCCTCCGACATCGACCGAGGCCCCCATGAACAACGCTCTGAACCAGCTCCAGCCGTACCCGTTCGAAAAGCTCCGCGCCCTGCTCGGCAGCGTCACACCGAACCCCGACAAACGCCCGATCGCCCTGTCGATCGGTGAGCCGAAACACCGTTCGCCGAGTTTTGTCGCCGAAGCGCTGGCGAACAATCTGGATCAGATGGCGGTGTACCCGACCACGCTCGGCATCCCGGCGCTGCGCGAAGCCATCGCCGGCTGGTGCGAGCGTCGCTTCGGCGTACCGAACGGCTGGATCGAACCGGCGCGCAATGTGCTGCCGGTCAACGGCACCCGCGAGGCGCTGTTTGCCTTCACCCAGACCGTGGTCAACCGGGGGGATGACGCGCTGGTGGTCAGCCCCAACCCGTTCTATCAGATCTACGAAGGCGCGGCGTTTCTCGCCGGGGCCAAGCCGCACTACCTCCCGTGCCTGGATGAAAACGGCTTCAACCCGGACTTCGACGCGGTATCGCCGGACATCTGGCAGCGCTGCCAGATCCTGTTCCTGTGCTCACCGGGCAACCCGACCGGCGCGCTGATTCCGGTCGAGACCCTGAAAAAGCTGATCGCCCTGGCCGACCAGCACGACTTCGTGATCGCCGCCGACGAGTGCTACAGCGAACTGTACTTCGACGAACAGACGCCGCCGCCGGGCCTGCTCAGCGCCTGCGTTGAACTGGGCCGCAATGACTTCAAGCGCTGCGTGGTCTTCCATAGCCTGTCCAAGCGCTCCAACCTGCCGGGCCTGCGCTCAGGCTTCGTTGCCGGCGATGCCGACATCCTCAAAGGCTTTTTGCTCTACCGCACCTACCACGGCTGCGCGATGCCGGTGCAAACCCAACTTGCCAGCGTTGCCGCGTGGAATGACGAAGTGCACGTGCGCGCCAACCGTGCGCTGTATCGCGAGAAATTTGATGCAGTCCTTAACATACTCAGCCCGGTGATGGATGTGCAGCGTCCCGATGGCAGCTTCTACCTCTGGCCGAATGTGCAAGGCGACGACGCGGCGTTCTGTCGTGATCTGTTCGAGCAGGAGCACGTGACCGTGGTGCCGGGCTCGTATCTGTCGCGCGATGTCGATGGCGTCAATCCGGGAGCGGGCCGTGTGCGCATGGCGCTGGTTGCGCCACTGGCGGAGTGCGTGGAAGCGGCCGAACGGATTCGCGAATTCATCACCCGGCAGAAGTGATCAACGGGTACCCGCAGCAGGCCCTCTGCTGCGGGCAGTCGATCTGCTATTTGACCTGCCCCAGGTTGGCCTCGCTCAGATCAAGCTCTCCCAACACCTCCCTGAGCACATCGTCACCGATCTGGTGCTGACGGCTCAGGCGGTACAACTCAAGGCGTTGCGCCCTCAGCGCCTTCAGACGCAGCCGACGTTCCAGCATATCCATCTGAAACGCCAGTGCCTGGGCTTCGGCGGAATCGTTGAACACGTCGAGTTGATGGCGATACTCGGACATGATCCGTGCCTTGAGCTCCGCTGCCAGCGCCGCCTGAGCGGCATCCTGAGGCACGACTTCTTCGCTTTCCAGCGCGTGGATCGCCGCTTCGGCGGTGTTGCGCCAGGCGTCACGCACCTCCTGACGACGCCTGTCGTCGGGACTTTTTTCGATGCCCCGCAGCAGCAAGGGCAGCCCGATACAGGCGCAAATCAGCGACAGCAGAATCACTCCGGCAGCAATGAAGATCAGCAGATCACGCTCGGGAAAAGCCTCGGTGCCGATCAGCATCGGTACCGACATCACGCCCGCCAGCGTTACCGCCCCGCGCACCCCGCCCACCGTCAACAACCAGCAAGAGCGTGCCGTCGGCACCTGCGTCAGCTCGCCCTTGCCGCGCAGACGGCGCAGCAGCACCGACAAACGCCAGATGCTTTGCACCCAGACAAATCGCAGCAGCACCAGTGCGACGAAAATCGCCAGCACGTCGAGGCCGCGATAGAACAGCGTCGGCCACAGCGTCGGTTCATGGCTGACCACCGCCTTGATGATGTCCGGCAGTTGCAGGCCCAGCAGCAAGAAGATCAAACCGTTAAAGGCAAATTCCAGTAAAGACCAGACGCTGCGGTTAAGCAGTCGCGTGCTGGTCTGCCGTGGCAGCAGATCGAGCCAGCTCTGCATCATCCCTGCCGCCACTGCGGACAGAATGCCCGAAGCCCCCAGACGTTCAGCCAATACGTAAGCGGCGAACGGCAACAGCAACATGAACACCACGTGGGTGGCCGGATCATCCCAGCCTCGGGCAATCATCCACGCGCGCAGGCGTCCGACCAGCCAGCTCAGCGCTACACCAACAGCCAGACCACCCAGCGCTACCGCGACAAAGGTCAGACTGGCATTGGTCAGCGAGAACACACCCGTCACCGCTGCTGCCAGGGCGAACTTGAACGTCACCAGACCCGAGGCGTCGTTCATCAGCGCCTCGCCTTGCAGCATGTGCATCAGCGGCGTCGGCAGGCGATTTTGCGAAATGGCCGAAACCGCCACGGCGTCGGTCGGTGACAACACGGCCGCGAGGGCGAAGGCCACCGGCAGCGGAATCGTCGGCAACAGCCAATGAATGAAATAGCCGGCGCCCACCACGGTGAACAGAACCAGGCCCACGGCCAGAGTCAGGATCGGCCCGCGCAATTGCCAGAGCGCGCGTTTGGGCATGCGCCAGCCATCGGAAAACAGCAGCGGCGGCAGAAACAGAAACAGGAACAATTCGGGATCGAGGGCGACGTGCAGGCCCAGGTTCGGCCAGGCGAGCAAGGCACCGGCGGCGATTTGTACCAGCGGCAACGGCAGCGCAATGACCCGTCCGACCAGGCGCGAGACGCTGACCAGCATCAGCAGGATGAGGACGGTGTAAGCGGTTTGCATAAAACGAAAATCTCAGGCGATCGACAGCGTTGAACTGCCATATTAGCGCCTTAGGCTGTGGCTGACCGTTGCACCTATGTCGCACGGCCGCAAGAGAGCCCCCTGTGGGAGCGAGCCTGCTCGCGAAAGCGGTCGTTCAGCGCACAGAGATATGACTGACATGGCCGCTTCGCGAGCAGGCTCGCTCCCACAGGTGTTTTGCATTGCCAAATCGACCTGAGGCGCCGCGAAACCGTCCGCTCATGGCATAATCCGTCACCATTTTTTTCCAGCACCTGTAAAGGGGGCGATTCCTTGGCCGTTTCAAGTAAAACGTTGCACCTTTTCGGCATCAAAGCCTGCGACACCATGAAAAAGGCGCGCACCTGGCTCGATGAACACGCTGTCAGCTATGACTTTCACGATTACAAGAGCGCCGGTATTGACCGTGAGCACCTGACCCGATGGTGTGACGAGCACGGCTGGCAAACCCTGTTGAATCGCGCCGGCACGACCTTTCGCAAACTCGACGACGAACGTAAAGCCGATCTCGACCAGTCGAAAGCCATCGAACTGATGCTCGCGCAACCCTCGATGATCAAGCGCCCGGTGCTTGATCTCGGCGACCGAACCCTGATTGGCTTCAAGCCAGACATCTACGCGGCTGCCCTGAAGTAAGCAGCCCGTCACTCTTTGTAGAGGTATTCACATGTCCAATTCCCTGTTCAGCATCGCTTTTGGTGTCGGCACCCAGAATCGTCAAGGCGCGTGGCTGGAAGTGTTCTATGCGCAGCCATTGCTCAATCCGTCGGTCGAACTGGTGGCCGCCGTAGCGCCGATCCTCGGTTACACCGAAGGCAACCAGGCCATCACCTTCAGCACCGCGCAGGCTGCGCAACTGGCTGAAGCCGTGAAAGGCATCGACGCCGTGCAAGGCAAGTTGCTGACCCGTCTGGCCGAAAGCCACAAGCCGCTGGTCGCCACCCTGCTGGCCGAAGACACGCAATTGACTTCCACGCCTGAGGCTTATCTCAAGCTGCACCTGCTCTCGCACCGTCTGGTCAAGCCACACGGCGTCAGCCTCGCCGGGATCTTCCCGCTGCTGCCCAACGTAGCGTGGACCAGCCAGGGCGCGATTGACCTGAGCGAGCTGGCGGAAATGCAACTCGAAGCGCGCCTGCGCGGCGAGCTGCTGGAAGTGTTCTCGGTGGACAAGTTCCCGAAAATGACCGACTACGTGGTACCGGCCGGCGTGCGTATCGCCGATGCCGCACGTCTGCGTCTGGGCGCCTACGTCGGCGAAGGCACCACTGTCATGCACGAAGGTTTCATCAACTTCAATGCTGGTACCGAAGGCCCGGGCATGATCGAAGGCCGCGTCTCGGCGGGCGTATTCGTCGGCAAGGGCTCGGACCTGGGCGGCGGTTGCTCGACCATGGGCACCCTGTCGGGCGGCGGCAATATCGTGATCAAGGTCGGCGAAGGCTGCCTGATCGGCGCCAACGCCGGTATCGGCATTCCGTTGGGCGACCGCACCACCGTCGAGTCGGGCCTGTACGTGACCGCCGGCACCAAGGTGGCATTGCTGGACGAAAGCAACAATCTGGTGAAGGTGGTGAAGGCGCGTGAATTGGCCGGTCAGACTGATCTGCTCTTCCGTCGCAATTCGCAAACCGGTGCCGTGGAGTGCAAAACCCACAAATCGGCGATCGAACTGAACGAGGCGCTGCACGCTCACAACTAAGCAGCACACCGACCTCCTGTGGGAGCGAGCCTGCTCGCGAAGGCGTTCTTGAATACGCCAAAAGCTTCGCGAGCAGGCTCGCTCCCACAGTGTCTTGTGTATACCCCGCCCAATTTCACAGGGCTGAACAGATGATGATCCCCTCCCCGTGGCGCGCCGATTTTCCGGCCATTGCCGCCCTGCAACGCCAGGACCAGACTTATCTGGATAACGCCGCCACCACGCAAAAACCCCAGGCCTTGCTCGATGCGCTGACGCATTACTACGCCAATGGCGCGGCCAATGTGCACCGTGCACAGCACCTGCCCGGCGCCCACGCGACACAAGCGTTCGAAGACAGTCGACTCAAGGTTGCCCAGTGGCTGAATGCCGGCGACAGCGGGCAGATCGTCTTCACGCACGGCGCCACCAGTGCCCTGAATCTGCTGGCTTACGGTCTGGAACAGCAGTTCCAGCCGGGGGACGAGATTGTCGTCAGCGCCCTGGAGCATCACGCCAACCTGCTGCCATGGCAGCAACTGGCCCAGCGTCGTCAGTTGAAACTGGTGATCCTGCCGCTGGATGCCGACGGTCTGGTCGACCTCGCCGCCGCCGTGCATCTGATCGGCCCCCGTACACGGTTGTTGGCGATCAGCCAGTTGTCCAATGTGCTTGGCGTCTGGCAGCCACTGACGGCGTTGCTCGGCATGGCCAAGGTGCAAAACGCACTGACCGTGGTCGACGGCGCGCAGGGTGTGGTGCATGGCCGCCATGATGTGCAGGCGCTGGGTTGCGACTTCTATGTGTTTTCCAGCCACAAACTGTACGGCCCCGATGGCCTTGGCGTACTGTATGGGCGCAACGCCGCGCTGGAACGGTTGCAGCCATGGCAGTTTGGCGGCGAGATGGTGCTGGAAGCCAACTATCACGACTCGCGCTTTCGCCCGGCGCCGCTGGGTTTCGAGGCGGGCACGCCGCCGATCGCCAGTGTCATCGGACTTGGCGCGACCCTTGATTATCTGGCCCGTCTGGATCAGGACGCGGTGTCGGCCCATGAAGCGGCGCTGCATGACTATCTGCTGCGCGGCCTCGCCGCACGCAATGGCATTCGCCTGCTTGGCAAGCCGCAATTGGCGCTGGCCAGTTTTGTCGTCGACGGCGTGCACAACGCCGATCTGGCGCACTTGCTGACCGAACAGGGCATCGCCGTGCGCGCCGGGCATCACTGCGCCATGCCTTTGATGAAAAGCCTCGAACTGGCCGGAGCGATTCGCGTGTCGCTAGCGCTGTACAACGATTCGCAAGATCTCGAGCGCTTTTTCGAAGCACTGGATCAGGCGCTGGAGTTGTTGCGATGAACTTGCCGGTTGAAGCGGCTGAGGCGTTGCAGACCTTTCAGAACGCGGCGGGCTGGGAACAGCGGGCGCGGTTGTTGATGCAGTTTGGTGATCGTCTGCCGGCGCTGGATGACGCGGATAAGTGCGAGGCCAATCGGGTGCATGGCTGTGAGAGCCAAGTTTGGCTGGTCGGGGATCTGCGCGACGGGCACTGGCAATTCAGGGCGAGCAGCGATGCCCGCATGATTCGTGGGTTGGTGGCGTTGTTGCTGCTGCGGGTCAACGGATTGTCGACAGCTGAGTTGCAGCAGGTGGATTTGCCGGACTGGTTTAATCAACTCGGCCTTTCCCGCCAGTTATCACCCTCGCGCAGCAATGGCCTGAATGCCGTGCTCCAGCGGATGAATGAGCTGGCCACCACCCTGTAGGAGCTGCCGAAGGCTGCGATCTTTTGATCTTGATCTTAAAAAAAATCAAAAGATCGCAGCCTTCGGCAGCTCCTACAGGGGAATGCATTGCAAATGTGGGAGCGAGCCTGCTCGCGAAGAGGCCAGCAGCCCCAACATCAAGCCTGAGGTTTAACCCTGTCCGCCGGGCGCCGCACCCCCGCCACAATCTTGTCCACAGCCTTGGTCGCCGCGACCATGCCGAACGTCGCCGTGACCATCATCACCGCGCCAAACCCGCCGGCGCAGTCGAGCTTCACGCCGTCGCCGACAAAACTCTTCTGCAGACAAATGCTGCCGTCCGGTTTCGGATAGCGCAGCTGTTCCGTGGAAAATACACACGGCACGCTGTAATGGCGGGTCACGGTGCGGGAAAAGCCATAGTCACGGCGCAAGGTCGAGCGCACTTTAGAGGCCAGCGGATCGTTGAAGGTGCGGTTGAGATCGCACACCTGAATCAGCGTCGGGTCGATCTGCCCGCCCGCACCGCCGGTGGTGATGATCTGGATCTTGCGACGCTTGCACCAGGCGATCAGCGCCGCTTTGGCATTGACCGCATCGATGCAGTCGATCACGCAGTCGATATTCGGCGTGATGTATTCGGCCATGGTGTCGCGGGTGACGAAATCGGCCACAGCGTGCACGGTGCAAGCGGGATTGATCCCGCGCAGGCGCTCGGCCATCACTTCGACCTTGGGTTTGCCGACGGTGCTGTCCAGGGCGTGCAACTGACGGTTGGCATTGCTGACGCAAACGTCGTCAAGGTCGAACAGCGAAATCTCGCCGACCCCACAACGGGCCATGGCTTCCGCCGCCCATGAGCCGACGCCACCGACGCCGACGATCGCCACGTGGGCGGCGCGCAAGCGTTCCAGGCCCTCGATGCCATACAAACGGGCGATGCCTGCAAACCGCGGATCTTCTGTACTCATGACCATTACCCCAAAAACCGGCGCGCATTATAGGGCTACGCAGCGACAAGTTTTAAGCTGCAAGCGACAAGTGTAAGAACTTAAGTCATAGAGTCTTGCCCAATGTGAGCCATTTCCCTGTCTGATGTACGACCGGCGAACTGTCGGTGTAGGATGCGCGCCCCTTTGGCGTATAGCCTACCGATCCTCCGTTCCACAGCCTTTGGAACCTGAAACAGCTATGTCATCGCGTAAATTTGGACTCAACCTGGTGGTGGTGCTGGCCATCGCTGCCCTGTTCACCGGTTTCTGGGCGCTGGTCAATCGCCCGGTCACGGCGCCGAACTGGCCGCAGCAGATCTCCGGCTTCTCCTATTCGCCATTCCAGCAGGGGCAATTCCCACAGAAGGATCAGTATCCGACTGACGACGAAATGCGCCGTGACCTGGAGATCATGAGCAAGCTCACCGATAACATCCGCATCTATTCGGTCGACGGCACGCTGGGAGACATCCCCAAACTGGCTGAAGAGTTCGGTTTACGCGTCACCCTCGGCATCTGGATCAGCCCGGATCAGGAACGCAACGAGCGCGAAATCACCAAAGCCATCGAGCTGGCCAATACCTCACGCAGCGTGGTTCGCGTTGTCGTCGGTAACGAGGCGCTGTTCCGTGAAGAGATCACCCCAGAGGCGTTGATCGTGTTGCTTGATCGCGTGCGTGCCGCGGTCAAAGTGCCGGTGACCACCTCCGAGCAGTGGCACATCTGGGAGAAGTACCCGCAACTGGCCAAACACGTCGACCTGATCGCCGCCCACGTTCTGCCGTACTGGGAATTCATCCCTGTCGACAAGGCCGGCCAGTTCGTCTTCGACCGCGCTCGCGATCTGAAAAAGCTGTTCCCGAAAAAACCGCTGCTGCTGTCTGAAGTCGGCTGGCCGAGCAACGGCCGCATGCGCGGTGGCGCCGACGCGTCGCCGGCGGATCAGGCGATTTATCTGCGCACGCTGGTCAACAAGCTCAATCGCCAGGGCTTCAACTACTTCGTGATCGAAGCGTTCGACCAGCCGTGGAAGGCCAGCGATGAAGGCTCGGTCGGCGCCTACTGGGGCGTGTTCAACGCCGCGCGCCAGCAGAAATTCAATTTCGAAGGCCCGGTGGTGGCGATTCCGCAATGGCGCGTGCTGGCCATCGGTTCGGTGGTGCTGGCGCTGCTGTCGCTGACCCTGCTGATGATCGACGGCTCGGCCCTGCGCCAGCGCGGTCGCACATTCCTGACCTTTATCGCGTTTCTGTGCGGTTCGGTGCTGGTGTACATCGGTTACGACTACAGCCAGCAATACAGCACCTGGTTCAGCCTTACGGTGGGATTGCTCCTGGCCCTCGGTGCGCTCGGCGTGTTCATCGTCTTGCTGACCGAGGCACACGAACTGGCGGAAGCGGTTTGGATACACAAACGCCGGCGCGAATTTCTGCCGGTGCTTGGCGATTCCGGTTATCGGCCGAAAGTGTCGATCCACGTGCCCTGCTACAACGAGCCGCCGGAGATGGTCAAACAGACCCTCGACGCCCTGGCCAACCTCGATTACCCGGACTTCGAAGTCCTGATCATCGACAACAACACCAAGGACCCGGCGGTGTGGGAGCCGGTACGCGACTACTGCGAAACACTCGGCCCGCGCTTCAAGTTCTTCCATGTATCGCCGCTGGCCGGTTTCAAGGGCGGCGCGCTGAATTACCTGATTCCGCACACCGCCAGGGATGCTGAAGTCATCGCGGTGATCGACTCCGATTACTGCGTGCACCCGAACTGGCTCAAGCACATGGTGCCGCACTTCGCCGACCCGAAAATCGCCGTGGTGCAGTCGCCGCAGGATTATCGCGACCAGAACGAAAGCACCTTCAAGAAACTCTGCTACGCCGAGTACAAAGGCTTCTTCCACATCGGCATGGTCACCCGCAACGACCGTGACGCGATCATCCAGCACGGCACCATGACCATGACCCGGCGTTCGGTGCTGGAAGAGTTGGGCTGGGCCGACTGGTGCATCTGCGAAGACGCCGAACTTGGTTTGCGCGTGTTCGAAAAAGGTCTGTCGGCGGCGTATTACCACGACAGCTATGGCAAGGGCCTGATGCCGGACACCTTCATCGACTTCAAGAAGCAGCGGTTCCGCTGGGCCTACGGCGCGATCCAGATCATCAAGCGCCACACCCGCAGCCTGTTGCGCGGCAAGGACACCGAGCTGACCCGTGGCCAGCGTTACCACTTCCTCGCCGGCTGGCTGCCGTGGGTCGCGGACGGCATGAATATCTTCTTCACCGTTGGCGCGCTGTTGTGGTCGGCGGCGATGATCATCGTGCCGCAACGGGTCGATCCGCCGCTGCTGATCTTCGCAATCCCGCCGCTGGCGCTGTTCGTGTTCAAGGTTGGCAAGATCATCTTCCTGTACCGCCGCGCTGTCGGCGTGAATCTGAAAGATGCGTTCTGCGCCGCGCTGGCCGGCCTGGCCTTGTCGCACACCATCGCCAAAGCGGTTTTGTACGGCTTCTTCACCAGCAGCATCCCGTTCTTCCGCACCCCGAAAAACGCCGACAACCACGGTTTCTGGGTGGCGATTTCCGAAGCGCGGGAAGAGCTGTTCATCATGCTGTTGCTGTGGGGCGCGGCGCTGGGGATCTTCCTGGTGCAGGGCATGCCGAGCAATGACATGCGTTTCTGGGTGACCATGTTGCTGGTGCAGTCGCTGCCCTATCTGGCGGCGCTGATCATGGCGTTCCTGTCGTCGCTGCCCAAACCTGTGGCCAAGGCCGAGCCGGCCGCCGCTTGATCGGTGATTGCTTAACGTCAAACGGCGGCCTTCGGGTCGCCGTTTTGCATTAGAATGGTCGCCTTTTTCAATGCCAATACATCCTGTAGGAGCTGCCGAAGGCTGCGATCTTTTGATCCTGTCTTTGGAATCAACAGCACAATCAAAAGATCGCAGCCTTCGGCAGCTCCTACAGGTTTACCGCGCGCACCCCGGAGCTATTACATGACGGCCCACGCCGACCTATCGCCGACCCTTCAACTGGCCATCGACCTGATCCGCCGTCCTTCCGTGACTCCGGTCGACGCTGACTGCCAGAAGCAGATGATGCAGCGCCTGGGCGATGCCGGTTTCACCCTCGAGCCGATGCGCATCGAAGATGTGGATAACTTCTGGGCGACCCATGGCAACGACGACGGTCCGGTGCTGTGCTTCGCCGGCCACACTGACGTGGTGCCGACCGGCCCGGTCACGGCGTGGCAGATCGATCCGTTCGAAGCGGTGATCGATGAACACGGCATGCTTTGCGGCCGCGGCGCGGCAGACATGAAAGGCAGTCTGGCCTCGATGACCGTGGCCGCCGAGCGCTTCGTTGCCGACTACCCGAATCACAAAGGCAAGGTCGCCTTCCTGATCACCAGCGACGAAGAAGGCCCGGCGCATCACGGCACCAAGGCCGTGGTCGAGCGCTTGGTGGCGCGCAACGAGCGACTGGACTGGTGCATCGTCGGCGAGCCGTCGAGCACCACGCTGGTCGGCGATGTGGTGAAGAACGGTCGTCGCGGTTCCCTCGGCGCCAAGCTCACGGTCAAAGGCGTGCAGGGTCACGTGGCCTATCCCCATCTGGCGAAGAACCCGATCCACCTCGCCGCACCGGCGCTGGCCGAGCTGGCCGCCGAACACTGGGATCACGGCAACGATTTTTTCCCGCCGACCAGTTTCCAGATTTCCAACCTCAATTCCGGCACTGGCGCGACCAACGTGATTCCGGGCGATCTGGTAGCGGTGTTCAATTTCCGTTTCTCCACCGAATCCACCGTCGAAGGGCTGCAGAAACGCGTTGCCGACATTCTCGACAAGCATGCCCTGGACTGGCACATCGACTGGGCGCTGTCCGGCCTGCCGTTCCTGACCGAGCCGGGCGCGTTGCTTGATGCGGTGTCGTCGAGCATCAAGGACATCACCGGTCGCGAAACCAAAGCGTCGACCAGCGGCGGCACCTCCGATGGCCGCTTCATCGCGACCATGGGCACGCAAGTGGTTGAGCTGGGCCCGGTCAACGCGACCATTCACCAGGTCAACGAGCGCGTGCTGGCAGCGGATCTCGATGTACTGACCGAGATTTACTACCAGACCCTGATCAAGTTGCTCGCCTGATGCTCGCGTGCCCGATCTGCAGTGAACCGCTCAACGCGGTGGACAACGGCGTGGTCTGCCCCGCCGGCCATCGCTTCGACCGTGCGCGTCAGGGTTATCTGAACCTGCTGCCGGTGCAGCACAAGAACAGCCGCGACCCGGGCGACAATCAGGCGATGGTCGAAGCGCGACGTGATTTCCTCAACGCCGGACATTACGCGCCAGTGGCCAAACGTCTGGCTGAATTGGCGGCCAGTTTTGCCCCGGAGCGCTGGGTCGACATCGGTTGTGGCGAGGGTTACTACACCGCGCAAATCGCCGAAGCGTTGCCCAACGCGGATGGCTATGCACTGGACATTTCCCGCGAGGCGGTGAAACGCGCCTGCAAGCGCCACCCGGCGATGACCTGGTTGATTGCCAGCATGGCCCGCGTGCCATTGGCTTGCGGCAGTTGCCAGTTTCTCGCCAGCGTATTCAGTCCGCTGGACTGGGAGGAAGCCAAACGTCTGCTCAGCGTCGGCGGTGGCCTGATGAAAGTCGGCCCGACCCGCGGCCATCTGATGGAACTGCGCGAACGCCTGTACGACGAAGTGCGCGAATACACCGACGACAAGCATCTGGCCCTGGTGCCGGCAGGCATGGCGTTGGCGCACAGCGAAACCCTGGAATTCACGCTGACCCTGGACAAGCCTGAGGATCGCGCCAACCTGCTGGCGATGACGCCTCATGGCTGGCGCGCCAGTGCCGAGCGTCGTGCGGCGGTGATCGAACAGGTCGAGCCGTTCGTGACGACCGTGTCGATGCGCTACGATTATTTCGTTCTTCAATAACTTTTGGTCTCGGGCGAGTGCCCGGGGCCGGCTAAATCCGCGAATGGATTTTTCAGACCCGCAGTGAGGACATCCATGCGCCAACCGGACATCGAGATTTACCTGAAAGACGCCGACGTCGACCACAAGGCTATCGCCGCCTGGCTCGGCGCAGCCCTGGGCCCGTGCAGCGACTGGGTACAGAAAGGCCAGACATACAAGTGCAAGGCCGGCAACGTGCCGGTGACGTGGTTGCCGAAAGCCGTGGGCAAGTGGAACAGCCTGTACCTGGAAAGCGACCAGACCCCTTGGGACGACGACATCGCCTGTGCCCGCGCCGCCTTTGCCGCGCTGAACGTCGAAGTGCGCTGTGCGCCGGGCACGTGGGTCGAAGAAGAAGGCGAAGAAACCGCCGATCGCTGGATTCGCATCAGCGCCGACGGCGAAGAAGAGATCACCTGGAAAACGGCTTAAAAGCAAAAGATCGCAGTCTTCGGCAGCTCCTACAGGGTCATGTGTACACCTGTAGGAGCTGCCGAAGGCTGCGATCTTTTGATCTTCAAGGTTACAGGCCTACAACATCCTCAGCCTGCAATCCCTTTTCGCCGGTAATCACCGCGTACTCGACCTGTTGACCTTCGGTCAGCGAGCGATGCCCTTCGCCGCGGATCGCGCGGTAGTGCACGAACACGTCCACCCCGTCTTCGCGCTGAATGAAGCCGTAGCCCTTGGCGTCGTTGAACCACTTCACGTTGCCGGTTTCACGTGTTGCCATCTGTTCGTACTCCTTTTTTATTATTGAACAGGCTTTTCGCAGGAAAGCCTTTGCGGAACGTCAGCCTGTGTCCGACGTCCTGAAACGGGCCCCGGCAACAGACCGCCGAGTATATGACAGGTGAAGAAACTCTCAACAGGAGATTGGTTCGGCGCTTTTTTGCCGATTTTCGATGAATCCGGCACACTAGCGACCGCTCGATTCTATCCACTCACGCAGAAGCCGTATGACCCGTTCCCCGTTCCGCCGTCTAGTGTTTGGCACCCTGCGCCGCCTGCTGTATCTGTGGGTTCGCTCCGAGACCATCAACCAGTCGTCGTTCACCCTCAACCTCGACCGCAGTCGTCCGGTGTTCTACGTCCTGCAAAACCCTTCGCTGACCGATCTGGCGGTGGTCGATACCGAGTGCACCAAGGCCGGCCTGCCGCGCCCGGTGCTGGCTGTGTCGGTGGGTACGCTGATCGAGCCGGCGGCGTTTTTCTATCTGACGCCGGACCCGGACTGGCTCGGCCGCCAGGACAAACGTGGCGCGCCGCCGACCCTGACTCGTCTGGTCAGCGCGCTGACGCAGAACGCTGCCGAAGACGCGCAGATCATTCCGGTCAGCGTGTTCTGGGGCCAATCGCCGGACAGCGAAAACAGCCCGTGGAAGCTGTTGTTCGCCGACAGTTGGGCGGTCACTGGGCGCCTGCGCCGCCTGCTGAGCATCATCGTCCTCGGACGCAAGACCCGCGTGCAGTTTTCCGCGCCGATCCACCTGCGCGAACTGATCGATCACAACAAGGGCCACGAGCGCACCGTGCGCATGGCCCAGCGCATCCTGCGGGTGCACTTGCGCAACCTCAAAGCCGCAGTGATCGGCCCGGACATTTCCCACCGTCGTAACCTGGTCAAAGGACTGCTCAGCCAGCCACTGGTCAAGCAAGCGATCCTCGACGAAGCCGAGCGCGAAAAGATTTCCCCGGAAAAAGCCAAAGCCCAGGCCTTGCGCTACGGCAACGAGATCGCCTCGGACTACACCTACACTGCGATCCGTTTCCTTGAGGTGGTGCTGAGCTGGTTCTGGAACAAGATCTACGACGGCATCAAGGTCAACCACATCGAAGGCGTGCAGAACGTCGCGCAGGGTCACGAAGTGATCTACGTGCCGTGCCACCGCAGCCACATCGACTACCTGCTGCTCTCGTATCTGCTGTTCCGCAACGGCCTGACCCCGCCGCACATCGCCGCCGGGATCAATCTCAACATGCCGGTGATCGGCAGCCTGCTGCGCCGTGGCGGCGCGTTCTTCATGCGTCGTACCTTCAAGGGCAACCCGCTCTACACCTCGGTGTTCAACGAATACCTGCACACCCTGTTCACCAAAGGCTTCCCGGTCGAATACTTCGTCGAGGGCGGCCGGTCGCGCACCGGGCGCATGCTGCAACCAAAAACCGGCATGCTCGCGATCACGCTGCGCAGCTTTCTGCGCTCCTCGCGCATGCCGATCGTGTTTGTGCCGGTGTACATCGGTTACGAGCGC
The DNA here is from genome assembly GCF_035554175.1 of Pseudomonas sp. GTDB lineage: Bacteria > Pseudomonadota > Gammaproteobacteria > Pseudomonadales > Pseudomonadaceae > Aquipseudomonas. Next base: position 39,538 of record NZ_DATMIV010000049.1, read on the forward strand.
GTGCTCGAAGGCCGCACCTACCTGGGCGAGCTGCGCGGGGCGAGCAAAAAGAAAGAATCGATCTTCGACATTTTCAAGGTGATCGGTGCGCTCAAGCAGCGCTTCGGCCAGGTCGCGGTGAATTTCGGCGAGCCGATCAAACTGGCGGAATTCCTCGACGCCGAACAACCGGACTGGCGCCAGCAGGAGCTCGGCCCGCAGTTCAAACCGGCGTGGCTCAACGAAACCACCAACCGCCTCGGCGAGAAAGTCGCCCGGCATCTCAACGAAGCAGCGGCGATCAACCCGGTCAATCTGGTGGCGCTAGCACTGCTGTCGACCACGCGACTGGCGCTGGACGATCGCGCCATGGCGCGGGTGCTGGATCTGTACCTGGCACTGCTGCGCAAAGTCCCGTATTCGCCGCACACCACCTTGCCGGAAGGCGATGGCCGTGCACTGATCGAGCATGTGAAGGACATGGATCTGCTCGCCGAGCAGAACGACGCGCTGGGAAAGATTCTCTATCTCGACGAGCAGAACGCTGTCCTGATGACCTATTACCGCAACAACGTCCTGCACATTTTCGCCCTGCCATCGTTGCTGGCGAGTTTCTTCCAGAGCACTTCGCGCATGAGCCGCGAACAGATCCTGCGCTACACCCGCGCGCTGTATCCGTACCTGCAATCGGAGTTGTACATCCGCTGGAGCCTGGACGAACTCGACGCGGTGATCGATCAGTGGCTGGAAGCGTTCGTCGAGCAGGGCCTGCTGCGTTTCGAGAAGGACGTGTACATGCGTCCGGCACCGAGTTCGCGGCACTTTGTCCTGCTAACCCTGTTGTCGAAAAGCATTGCCCAGACTCTGCAGCGTTTCTACATGACCGTATCCTTGTTGCTCAACAGCGGCCAGAACAGCATCAGCGCCGAAGAGCTGGAAGACCTGTGCACGGTCATGGCTCAGCGCCTGTCGATCCTGCATGGCCTGAACGCGCCGGAATTCTTCGACAAGAGCCTGTTCCGCCACTTCATCCAGACCCTGCTCGACCTCGACGTGCTGCGCCGCGACGCAGCCGGCAAGCTGAGTTATCACGAACTGCTCGGGGAACTGGCCGAAGGCGCGGCCAAACGCGTATTGCCGGCGGAGATTCGCCTGTCGATACGCCAGGTGGCGCTGCATCGCAGCGAAGATGCGGCGGATCAGATCACGCCACAGCCTGCGGCATGACGCACTACCCCTGTGGGAGCGAGCCTGCTCGCGAAGGCGGAATGTCAGTCGACACTTATTTTGACTGAACCACCGCTTTCGCGAGCAGGCTCGCTCCCACATTGAAAGGAGATGTACCTTGAAAAAACTACTGACGCTTGCCGCCGCTACCCTGCTAAGCGCCTGCCAATCAACCACCCCTGCTGGTAAAGCAAGTCTCGACGGCGAAGTCTTCTACCTGCAACGCATCGCCCTGCCACCGAGCGCAACCCTGAGCGTGAGCCTGCAGGACGTGTCCCTGGCCGACGCGCCAGCCGTCGTCCTCGACCAGCAAAAAGGTCCGGTCAAAGGCCAGGTGCCGCTGCCGTTCCATTTGAGCTACGATCCGGCGCAGATCAAACCCGGCCACCGCTACGCGGTCAGCGCGCGCATTGAAGTCAACGGCGAGCTGATGTTCATCACCACCGAAAACCATGCCGTGCAACTCGACGGCAACGACCCGCAGCCGCTGAAAATCCGCGTCGACGCCGTTCGTTAATCCACTCCGCCACAAGGAAGCCGCCATGCGCCGCCCTACCCTTCGCTTCGCCGCCGTCTGCGCCGGCCTGCTCATTTCTGCCAACGCCCTGGCCCTGTCGCTCAGTGACCTGTCGCAACAAGATGCCACCGGCGGCCTCAAGGACGCCCTGACCCAGGGCGCGCAGATCGCCGTGAAACAGCTCGGCGCCCCGGGAGGCTTCAGCAACAACCCCGAGGTGAAGATCGAACTGCCGGGCAAACTCGGCAAAGCCGCGAGCAAGATGAAAGCCTTCGGCATGGGCGCCCAGGTCGAAGAACTGGAAACCGCGATGAACAAAGCCGCCGAATCCGCCGTGACCCAGGCGCAACCGATCCTTGTCGACGCCGTGAAGAAAATGAGCGTGGCCGACGCCAAAGCCATCCTCAGCGGCGGTAGCGATTCGGCCACCCAATACCTGAACAAATCCAGCCGCGAGCAGATCCGCGCCAAATTCCTGCCCATCGTCAAACAGGCTACCGACAAGGTTGGCGTCGCCCAGAAGTACAACTCGTTCGCCGGCCAGGCCGCAGCCTTTGGCGTAGTCGACGCGAAGAGCGCCAACGTTGAAAGCTACGTCACCGAGCAGGCGCTCAATGGTCTGTTCGAGATGATCGGCAAACAGGAACAAACCATCCGCCAGAACCCGGCCGCTGCGGCGACGAGCCTGGCGAAGAAGGTGTTTGGTACGCTCTAAGCTGTCTTTACAAGGGGCGAGACGATTCGCCCTCGAGCCATTCAGCCTGTTTCGCTAAACATCGGCAACGCTTTCGCGAGCGGGCTCGCTCCCACAGGAAGCAAGAGCAAAATCAAAAGATCGCAGCCTTCGGCAGCTCCTACACGATGAGCGTTAGCTCGAGTATCGCTTTTGATCTTGATCCACGGGCGACGTCGGAAGGCTGAGCGGAGGGATTGATCCGGGCGTGGGAGCGCAGCGACCGTACGACGCAGTCGTACACAGCGAGTGTAGGTGCAGCGAAGCAAACCGGAGCCGCTGCGCCCGGATCGATCCCGCAGCGAAGGAACCCGAGCCTGCGAGGGCCGAACGCAGGAGCAAGCCTTTTGGGTTACCTTTTTGGCGTTTGAAAAAGGTGAC
>NZ_DATMIV010000050.1:0-389849 GCF_035554175.1 Pseudomonas sp.
GCGTGGCGAGGAAGCTGTTGCGGTAGCCCTGGTGGAAATCGCTCTTGTTGTCGGTGACGTCGCTGGTGACGTTTTCGCCAAGCACTTGCGGCTGTTTGCCTTCGTGGAAGACTTCCAGCAGCAGCCACAGGTCGTTCCACTCGGCGCGTGGGTGTTCGGCGAGGTTGAGGAAATGACCGCTGGTAAGCGTTGGTTCGTCACCTTTGCCTTCGGCGAGTTTGTAGTCGCTGCGATGGCGTTCCAGGGCGCGGGTCGAGAGGAACTTGCCGCGCTCGCGGGTGGTGAAGCGGCCGGGGTAGTCGTAGTCTTCCAGGTCCGGGGCGAATTCGGATTTGACCGCGCCTTCGGGCAGCAGCTTGGGTTTTTCAAAGTCGTAGTCGCGGCGGCTGACGCGGGTGGTGCGGGTTTCCAGGCGCAGGTTGAAGCGCTTGATCACCGGTTTCTCGGCGGCCATGCCGGAGTCTTGCTGATAGCTGACCGGCTTCAGTTTGCGGAACACGGTCTGGTCGTCGCCGAACACCAGTTTGTGACCGCTGCTGCTGTGCTGGAAGTGGAAGTGAATGCCTTCTTCTTCGCACAGGCGCTGGATGAAATGCAGGTCGGACTCGTCGTACTGCACGCAATATTCGCGTTCCGGGTACTCGGCGCCGAGCTGGAAGCTGTAGGCGTCAGAGAGAATGCCGCGATCCTCCAGCACTTGAGCGATGATTTTCGGCACCGTCAGTTGCTGGAAGATCTGCTGATCATGGTTGTGCTGCAGATAGGCCAGTTGTGGCATCAGGCTGATGCTGTAGCGGGTCAGGGTCTTGCCGGAGTCGCCTTGCTCGATGCGATAGACCTGACCGTGAATCTTGCCTTCGCCAGTGGCACCGAAGGTCAGGCAGGCGCGCTTGTGCAGCAGCTCTTCGAGCTTCAGGTCGGGGCGGGCGCTGACCAGTTCGAGGTCGAAACGGAACGGTTCGTTGAGGGCTTCGCGACCGGTGAAGCTCAGGACTTGCAGGTCGGCGTTGGCGTCTTCGATCGAGAGGGTGATGTGGGTTGCATTGGCGTCCAGCATGCCTTGAATTCCGTCCGTTGAATAAGCAGGTGATGGATGTTGCAGGATTAGACCGTCTCATTCAAGGCGCAAATGGCGTAGGCGTGGGGGGCGGCTTGCCTAGGGAAAACCCTTAGAGGGGTGGTTTCGGCCAGTAAAGCCGGGCAGCGAATGAATTTTTAGTGTCTGATCGGATGCTATCGCGAGCAGGCTCACACCTGCATTGGAATGGTGGCGGACATGATTAACGCTTCCACCGAAGATCCCTTGTAGGAGTGAGCATGCTCGCGATAGGGGTTTTTGGGGCTACAACCAGTGCCAGAACCGACTCCAGAACCCGCGATTCAGATCCTCCTTGCACCCGGCATATTGCCGCGCATACATGTCCGAGCGAGTCTGCACCTTGCGCGCAGTCGGCAGCAGCCAGGCCTTGCTCGTGTAGGTCCTGTTGCGAAAACCGCCCCAGCCTTCGTGGTAGTTCAGGTACTGGTTGTACGCGTCGTATTTGTAGATCCCGTTGATCGAAGCGGTCTTGTCCATGTACCAGCCGATGAAGTCGATGGCGTCGTCGAAATCTTCGCGATCGGCCCAGTTGCGCCCGGTGCTTTTCTGGTAGTCGGCCCAGACTTCGTCCTTGGCTTGCGCATAGCCGGAAGCGGTTGAAACGCGGCCCCACGGAATCACCCAGAGCAGGTATTTGCGCGGTGTCTTGGCGTCGTAGCGGTAGCCGGATTCCTGATACATGATCGCGAAGGGCACCTGGATCGGCACGCCCCAGCGTTTCTGCGTGACTTGCGCGGCGTCGTACCAATCGCTTTTCTCGCGAAAGATTGCGCAGATGTCTTCCGGCGAGCGGGGCGGCGAGGTGCCGCAACCGCTCAGCAGCATGGCCAGGGTCAGGAGTGCGAGGGTGTGCCTGTGATTCAAAAGCCGTTTCCCGTCATGCGCAAAAGGGCCGACAGTCTACGCGCTCAGCTCAATTGATGACGATAGGGCAGATCCGGACCGGTTTTACTGCAGGTCAGCGCGGCGGCTTGCCCGGCGAACCGGAGCATGCCGTCGATCTGCTCGCGGCTCAGCTGCTGTACGCCTGCGACCGAATCCAGCGAATGTTCGGTCAGCCAGGTGATCAGCGCGGCCTGGAAGGTATCGCCGGCGCCAACGGTATCGGCGATCTTTACCGGATTCGCCGGCACCGACCATGCGCCATGGGCGCGACTGAACACGCTCGCGCCGTCGCCACCGCGAGTCAGGAAGACGAGCTGGCAGCGATGTTCGAGCCAGCCTTCGATGACGTTCTGCGGGTCCTGTTCGGGGTAGAGCAGGCTCAGGTCTTCATCGCTGACCTTGATCAGGTCGGCCAGTTGTACCAGTGTCGCGATGCGCTCGCGCCACAGATCAATGTTCGGTTCAGGATTGAGGCGCACGTTCGGGTCGAGGCTGATCAGGCGTTTGCCGCTTTCGCGTTGCACCAGTTTCAGCAGCGTGTCAGCGATCGGTTGCACCACTAGCGAAAACGAGCCGATGTGCAGGCCACGAACGTCTTCGCCCAAGGAGGGCAGATGCGCCTCGCTGAGTTGCCGATCGGCGCAGCCTTCGCCACGGAAGCTGTAATGCGGCGAACCGTTGGCGCCTACCGCAACCATCGCCAGGGTGGTCGGCGCGGCGAAATCCACCAGATAGTCCGGGCGCACGCCTTCGTCCTGCAGCACTTGCTGCAAGCGGCGGCCGAGGTAGTCGGTGGACAGGCCGCCGAACAGTGCCGAGTCGACGCCCAAACGACGCAGACCCACGGCGACGTTGAACGGCGAGCCGCCGGCGATCGCCTTGAAATTGACTTTCGAGGCCAGACCGCTGGCGTCGTTTTCGCTGAAGAAATCAAACAGGGCTTCGCCACACACCAGATACATAATTGTTTGCTCGTTAAAGGGTTGCGACATGCTGTTGATAGCGTTCGTAGGCCTGCTGGAAGGCCGCGACGTTGGCGGCAATCGGCAGCGTTTCGCTGCGAGCGTCGAGTTTCACGCAACGCTGACACAGATCGGCGAGGCTGACTTCCCGGCCGTACGACCGCGCCTCGCACCACGCCGCCTGAATCGCCGCGCCCAGCGCTGCGGCTTCGCTTTGTTCGGTGCAGATCACCGGGGCGTTCATGATGTCGGCGACGATCTGCCGCCACACCGCGCTTTTTGAACCGCCGCCGATCAGGCAAATGCGCAGGCTTTGTAAACCATTCTGACGCAGTAAATCCAGTCCGTAGCGCAAACCGAAGGTGGTGCCTTCGACGGCGGCGCGGCACAGGTTGGCCTGGGTCAGGTTGTCCAGTGTCAGTCCGTGGACGCTACCGGTGGCGTGGGGCAGGGCGGGCACGCGTTCGCCGTTGAGGAACGGCAGCATGCTCACGCCTTCGGCGCCGATCGGTGACTGCGCAACCCGTTCGTTGAAGGCTTGCAGGTCGAGGTTGAACAGCTCGCGAATTGCACCGGTGGCGTTGGTCAGATTCATGGTGCAGATCAACGGCAGCCAGCCGCCGCTGGATGAGCAGAAGGTAGCGACCGAGGCATCGGCGCTGACGTTCGGCGCATCTGAAAAAGCGTAGACCGTGCCGGACGAGCCGAGGCTCATGGTGATCGCGCCGGGCTGGATATTGCCGGTGCCGATGGCGCCCATCATGTTGTCGCCACCGCCGCTGGCGACTACGGCATTGGGATTGATGTCGAGTAGTTCGGCAATGGCCGGCAGGATCTTGCCCACTGCGGCGTGCGCGTCGATCAGCTCCGGCAGCGCGGCTTGCAGACGCCCGCTGGCGTCGATGTCGTGCAGGATCTGCAAGTCCCACTGCCGCGTACGGACGTTGAAATAGCCGGTGCCGGACGCGTCGCCGTATTCGCTGCAGGCGCGCCCGGTGAGCCAGAAGTTCAGGTAATCGTGAGGCAACAGAATGCGCGCAATGCGCGAGAACACGTCGGGATGCTGCTCTTTGGTCCAGAGCAGTTTTGACACGGTGTAGCCTGGGGCGATGACCACGCCGAGGCGTTCCAGCGAACCTTTCTCGCCGCCCAGTTGCGCGAGCAAGCGGTCGTTTTCCGGCGTGGTTTCGGTGTCGCACCAGAGCTTGGCCGGGCGCAGCACTGCGCCGTGCTCATCGAGCAGCACCAGGCCATGTTGCTGGCCGGAGACGCCGATGCCGAGGATCGCCTGACCGTCGACCTTTGCCACCTGCAATGCCTGGCGGGTGGCGCTGACGAAGGCGTCAAGCCACTGCCGGACGTCCTGTTCGCGGCGGCCGTTGGCGCCGCTGATCATCGTGTGTGGCGCCGCGCCCAGACCGAGCACCTGACCGCTATCGGCATCGAGGATGATCGCTTTGGTGCCCTGGGTGCCGCAGTCGATGCCGAGGAAGAGTTGTTGGGTGGTCACAGTGAGGTCCTCAGGATGTCAGGGTATTTCCATGTATGGTGGCTATTCGCGAGCAGGCTCGCTGCCACAGGGTAGTGTTCCAAAATCCTTGTGGGAGCGAGCCTGCTCGCGAAGACGTCAGTCGCATCGCCGCAGGATCAGGCTAGAACTCGTTCCAATGTTCGCGTAACGCCAACCTCGCGCAGACTCTGGCAGCACCACTCGAACGCCGCAACAAACTCCGCCGACTTCGGTATCGCCGTGCCGAAAATCTCTTCCACGCCGAGCAATCGTTCGGTGATCAGACCATCATCGACAACCAGTTCCTGACAAAACGCCGCGCGAGGATCCGGAATCGAATACGTATCGCCATTTTCATCCACGCCCTTCAAATACAACGCCCACGCTGCGACTACCAGCGCTGCACGCTTGGTCTCACGGCCGTCTGCGATCAAGCGGTTGATCGTCGGAACCGTGAACTTTGGAAATTTCGACGAACCATCCGAACACACTCGCTCAAGCTGATCGGCAATCGCCTGATTGGAAAACCGCGCTACCAGCGTGTCCTTGTACTCGCTCAGATCAATGCCCGGCACCGGTGCCAGTTGCGGTGTCACGTCGAGGTCCATATAGGCACGCATGTAACGCACGAACAGCGGATCGTTCATAGTCTCGTGGACAAAACGATAGCCTTTGAGAAAGCCCAGATACGTCAGCGCCAGATGACTGCCGTTGAGCAGTTTGATTTTCATCTCCTCGTACGGCGAAACATCGTCGGTGAACTGCACGCCGACCTTTTCCCACGCCGGGCGGCCGTTGACGAATTTGTCTTCCAGCACCCATTGCACGAACGGTTCGCAGACCACCGGCCAGGCGTCGTCGACCGCGTGTTTGTCGGCCAGTTGCAGGCGATGCGCGGTACTGGTCATCGGCGTGATGCGGTCGACCATGGCGTTGGGGAAACTGACGTTCTGGTCGATCCACTCGCGCAGTTCCGGATCGCGCAGTGCGGCGAAGGCCAGCAGCGCTTTGCGGGCCACGGCGCCGTTGTGCGGCAGGTTGTCGCAAGACATCAGGGTAAACGCCGCAACGCCCGCCGCACGGCGCTTGGCCAACGCGGCGCAGAGGAAGCCGAACACGGTTTGCGGCGTATCAGGATTGGCCAGATCGTGTTGAATCTGTGGCAAGTGCGCCATGAACTCGCCGTTGCTGTCGTCGATGCAGTAACCGCCCTCGGTAATGGTCAGCGAGACGATGCGAATCTGCGGCTCGGCGAGTTTGTCGATCAGTGCCTGCGCACCATCCTCGGCCAGCAGCATGTCGCGGATCGCACCGATGACGCGTACTTCGGTGTCGTCGCTGTCACCGAGTTCGAACAGGGTGAACAGGTAATCCTGCTCCCTGAGATCGTCGCGGGCGCGGCGATCTTCGGGGCGCAGGCCGACACCGCAGATGGCCCAGTCCAGCGCTTGGCCAGTGTTCATCAAGGCGTCGGTGTAATACGCCTGATGCGCGCGATGGAAACCGCCAACGCCGATGTGGGCGATGCCCTGGCGCGTGTCGCCGAGGTTGTAGCCCGGCAGCTGCACTTCGGCGGCCAGGCGATTGAGATTCAGTTGGTTGAGTTTCATCGGATAGTCTCGAAATCAGGCCGCAGCACGCAGCGCACGGGTCAGCGCTACACCTTCGGCATCGAACAGATGGCAGTGGGTCGGGGCCAGGCGCAGGCTCAGTCGCTCGCCATAACGGCTGGCCAGATCGCCGCGCACGCGCATGGTCAGGGCTTCACCCGCGCTGGTGGTGACGTGGCAGAAGGTGTCGCTGCCCAGGCGTTCGCTGACGTCGGCAGTGACCAGCAGCGTGCAATCGCCGGATTGGGCAAGTTCCAGGTGTTCCGGGCGGATGCCCAGCGTTACCGCGCTGCCGATGCTCAGGTGGGCGGCGTTGAAAGGCAGGGTAATGCGCGTGCCGGCGTCCAGCGAGACTTCGCAGTTGGGACCATCGACGCGGGCAATCTTGCCCTTGAGAAAGCCCATTTTCGGCGTGCCGAGAAAGCCTGCGACGAACAGGTTGGCCGGGTTGTGATAAAGATCCAGCGGCGAGCCGACCTGCTCGATCCTGCCGCCATTGAGCACCACGACCTTATCGGCCATGGTCATCGCTTCAACCTGATCGTGGGTCACGTAGATCATCGTCGCTTGCAGGTCCTTGTGCAGGCGCAGCAGTTCAAGACGCATTTGCACGCGCAACGCGGCGTCGAGGTTGGACAGCGGTTCATCGAACAGAAAGATTTTCGGATTGCGCACGATGGCCCGGCCGATCGCCACGCGCTGGCGCTGGCCACCAGACAGCTGTTTCGGCTTGCGCTCGAGCATCGGGCCGAGTTCGAGAATTCGCGCCGCTTCGCCAACCTTGCGCTCGACCTCGGCTTTCTGCACGCCGGCCAGATCAAGGGCGAACGACATGTTCTTCTTCACGGTCATGTGCGGGTACAGCGCGTAGGTCTGGAACACCATCGCCAGATCGCGCCTGGCCGGGCTGACTTCGGTAATGTCGCGGCCGTCGAGTTCGATGGTGCCGCCGCTGACCTCCTCAAGGCCGGCAATCAGCCGCAGCAGGGTGGACTTGCCGCAGCCCGACGGGCCGACGAACACCACGAACTCCTTGTCGTTCACTTCCAGGTCAATGCCTTTGATGATGGAAAAACCTTCGAAGCCTTTTTGCAGATTCTTGATTTTCAGGTTGGCCATGTGATGGGCCTCCGCATTGTTGTTTTTCAAGATCAAAAGATCGCAGCCTTCGGCAGCTCCTATATGGAATGTCGAATCGGCATAAATCTCCTGTAGGAGCTGCCGAAGGCTGCGATCTTTTGCTTTTCAATTCACTTGACGGCACCAAACGACAGGCCGCGCACCAGTTGCTTCTGGCTGATCCAGCCGAAGATCAGGATCGGCGCGCAGGCCAGGGTCGACACCGCCGACAACTTGGCCCAGAACAGTCCTTCGGGGCTTGAGTACGAGGCGATCAACGCAGTCAGTGGCGCGGCATTCGACGAGGTCAGGTTGAGCGACCAGAACGCTTCGTTCCAGCACAGGATCAGCGACAGCAGTACGGTCGAGGCGAGGCCGCCCTTGGCGATCGGCAGCAGCACGCGAACCATTTCCTGCCACAGCGTCGCGCCGTCGAGACGGGCGGCTTCGAGGATGTCTTTGGGGATGTCCTTGAAGTAGGTGTAAACCATCCAGACCACGATCGGCAGGTTGATCAGCGTGTAGATCACGATCAGCGCAATGCGTGTGTCGAGCAGGCCGAAACTCTTGGCCAGCAAGTAGATCGGCATCAGCACGCCCACTGGCGGCAGCATCTTGGTCGAGAGCATCCACAACAGCGTGCCCTTGGTGCGCTGGGTTTCGTAGAACGCCATCGAGTACGCCGCCGGCACTGCGATCAACAGACACAGTGCGGTGGCGCTGAAAGAAATCACCACCGAGTTCCAGGCGAAACTGAAGTAGTCGCTGCGCTCGTTGATGTGCAGGTAGTTCTCCAGCGTCGGCGTGAAGATGAATTGCGGCGGCGTGGCGAAGGCGTCGATTTCGCTTTTGAAACTGGTCATCACCATCCAGAAGATCGGGAAGAAAATCACGATCGCGATGGCCCAGGCCAGCGTGCCGAGCAGCAGGCTTTGCAGGCGGCGGGATTGTTGCAGGGTCATGGCAGGCCTCACGCTTTGTCAGTCAGGTTTTTGCCGATCATCCGCACCAGAATGATCGCGGCGATGTTGGCGATGACCACGGCAATCAAACCGCCCGCCGAGGCCATGCCGACGTCGAACTGCACCAGCGCCTGGTTGTAGATCAGGTAGGCGAGGTTGGTCGATGCGTAGCCGGGGCCGCCGTTGGTGGTGGTGAAGATTTCGGCGAACACCGAGAGCAGGAAGATCGTTTCGATCATCACCACCACGGCAATCGGCCGCGCCAGATGCGGTAGGGTCAGGTGCCAGAAAATTGCGATCGGGCCGGCTCCGTCCAGGCGCGCGGCTTCTTTCTGTTCCTGATCCAGCGACTGCATGGCCGTCATCAGAATCAGGATCGCGAAGGGCAGCCATTGCCACGAGACGATGATGATGATCGACAGCAGCGGGTAGTGCGCCAGCCAGTCCACCGGTTGCGCGCCGAACAGTTTCCAGATGTAGGCGAGGATCCCGGAAACCGGATGGAAGATCAGGTTCTTCCAGATCAGCGCGCCCACCGTGGGCATGATGAAAAACGGTGAAATCAGCATGACCCGCACGAGGCCGCGACCGAGAAATTCACTGGCCTCCAGCAACGCGCTGATCAACACGCCGAACACCACACTGATCAGCAGCACGCTGCCAACCAGCAATAACGTATTGGTCGCACCGGGCATGAAACCTGAGTCGGTGAGGAAATAGGTGAAGTTTTCCAGCCCGACGAATTCGTTTTCGCCGGGGTAGAGCAGGTTGTAGCGGATCATCGAAAAGTACACGGTCATGCCCAGTGGCACGACCATCCACAGCAGCAACAGCGCCACCGACGGGCTGACGAGAAACCAGCCAGGATTGCGCATGCGCAGCTTGCGCTGGGGTGGCGACAGGTCGATGTGGGCTTTGGCAGTTGAAGTATTCATGGTGATGCTCACTTACTCGGATACAGCGAGTTCTCTGTGGCGAGGGAGCTTGCTCCCGCTCGGCTGCGCAGCAGTCGTAAACCCGGCGATCCTAATCATTCAGGTAAACCGCGATTGCCTGGTCGAGGGCCGCTTCGCAGCCCAGCGGTAGCAAGCTCCCTCGCCACAATTGGAAGTGGATGGCGCTTACTTCGGATAACCCGCGCGCTTCATCTCGCGTTCCGTGGTCTGCTGCGCCGCGGCCAGGGCCTGATCCACCGAGGTCTGGCCGATCAGCGCCGCCGAGAACAGTTTGCCGACCTGGGTGCCTACGGCCTGGAACTCAGGAATGGTCACCAGTTGAATGCCAATGTACGGCACCGGTTTGAGCGTCGGTTTGCTCGGGTCGGCGGCCTTCAGCGATTCCAGCGTCACCTTGGCGAACGGCGCGGCGCTCATGTATTCAGCGCTATAAGTCGAGGCGCGGGTTCCAGGCGGCACGTTGGCAATGCCATCGGTTTTGGCGACCAGTTCGCCGTACTCTTTGGACGTGGCCCAGGCGCTGAAGGTTTTTGCCGCCTCTTTGGCCTTGGAGCTGGTCGGAATCGCCAGCGCCCACGAGTACAGCCAGGCGGAACCTTTGTCGGTGACCTGATGCGGGGCGAAGGTGAAACCGACGTGATCGGCGACCTTGCTTTGGGTCTTGTCGGTGACGAACGAGCCGGCGACGCTGGCATCGACCCAGATCGCGCATTTGCCGCTGTTGAACAGGGCAAGGTTTTCATTGAAACCGTTGCTGGACGCGCCCGGCGGGCCGGATTTCTTCATGGTGTTGACGTAGAAATTCAGCGCGTTTTTCCATTCCGGCCCGCTGAATTCCGGTTTCCACTGCTCATCGAACCAGCGCGCGCCGTAGGCGTTGGCGACTGTTGTGACCAGCGCCATGTTCTCGCCCCAGCCAGCCTTGCCGCGCAGGCAGATGCCGTACTGCTCTTTGTCTTTCTGGGTGAGCTTTTCGGCGAAACCGGCAATCTCTTCCCAGGTCGGACGCTCGGGCATGCTCAGCCCGGCTTGTTTGAACAAATCGGTGCGGTAGTAGGTGATCGAACTCTCCGCGTAGAACGGCAGGGCATACAGCGAACCCTTCACCGACAGGCCTTCGCGCACCGACGGGAAGACATCGTCAAGGGCGTAACTGGCCGGCAGATCCTTCATCGGCTCCAGCCAGCCCTTGCCGCCCCAGAGTGCCGCTTCGTACATGCCGATGGTCAACACGTCGAACTGGCCGCCCTGAGTGGCGATGTCAGTGGTCAGGCGCTGACGCAACACGTTTTCTTCCAGCACCACCCAATTGAGCTTGATGTCCGGGTGCTCGCTCTCGAAGGTTTTCGAGAGTTTTTGCATGCGGATCATGTCGCTGTTGTTGACGGTGGCGATGGTCAGGGTCTGGGCGCCAAGGCTGACGCTGCTGAGGGTCATGCAGGTGAGAGCGAGCAGAGCTTTTGCGGTGGGTTGCATCGTGCACTCCTTTTCTGACACCCGACGGGGCAGAAGGACAGTTATTGTTTTTGTGTCTTCCGAATGCAGGAAGAATGTGCGCTGATTACAGCCTTCAATTGGGGGGCTGACAAATCATCCCTAGCACTTTTGTTGATACTTTTTTGCACTGGGGTTTGGTTGGGTGAGCGCTGGGAAGGGGTTTTGCGCGAGGGAGGGTTAGCGAATGCGTACAGATTTCTGATGCCGGGCACAGTCTTTTGTGGGAGCGAGCCTGCTCGCGAAGACGGTGTGTCAGCCACAGGGTTTTTTAATGAAAAGATGCTTTCGCGAGCAGGCTCGCTCCCACTGCGAACAATGGTGTTACAGGTGGTTTTGTTCTGTGAGGCGCTGCACCGCCAGCCGCCGGTAATGCGACGGCGTCATGCCCTTGAGTTGCTGAAAGCGCCGATTGAAGTTGGAGATGTTGTTGAATCCCGACTCAAAGCACACCTCGGTCACCGGTTTGAGGCCATCGGCCAGCAGTTCGCAAGACTTGCTGATGCGCAAACGGTTGACGAACTCGATGAAGTTGCGCCCGGTGGCTTGTTTGAATACGCGGCTGAAATAGGTCGGCGTCATGCCCAGGTGCTCAGCCACTTCCTCCAGCGAGATGTCCCGGGCGTAGTGGCTGAAGATGTAATCGACCGCACGGTTGGTGCGGTCAATATTATGTTCGTCGGCAAGTTGCGGCGTGGTGGCCCCGGACAACAATTGGAAATCATCGCTGGCCGCGAGCAACTCCATCAGGATGAAGAAGTGTCCGAGGCGAGTGATACCCGTGCTGTCGGCGATGCGCTGCATCAGTGCCATGGCCTGGCGGATCGTACGTTTGCAGCGGAACTCAATGCCGTACTGCGCACGCTCCAGCAACGGTACAAGAGTTTTCAGTTCGGCGAATACCTGATGCCCGCTCTCGAACAATTCTTCGGTGAAGTTGACCAGCATGTCGCGCTTCTCGACTACTTCATCTTCTGCCACCTGGCTGATCCAGTTGTGTGGCAGATTCGGGCCGGTCAAAAACAACGTTTCCGGATAGAAGTTGCCGATGTAGTCACCGATGAAGACCTTACCGGAACTGGCGACGATCAGGTGCAGCTCGTATTCCTTATGAAAATGCCAGCGCACCAGAGGGCAGGGGAAACCATGCTGGCGATAGATGATGGACAAACCGTTGTGGTCGTCCATCAACTCGTAGGAGGGGTCGGTCACGCGAGCGGTTCGGGTCATGACAGGGCACTTTTTTATAATAGCTGCGCGATCATGCCTCGTTTTTCGACCTTTGTGCCACTTGCGGCCAATCCTTGCCAGGCATTTTACTCAGTCGAGCTTGGCGCGGGCTTTTTGCAGATTGGCCATCTGGCAGAAGCGCACAATGTTCGAGTTTTTGATGAAGTCGAAATTGATGATGTTGCACTTGCTCGCCCAGTCTGATTTTTCCGGATCGAACCAGCTGTCGAGACTGTCGAGGATCCGCTGGGGGCCGCCGAGGGTGTAACTGGTTGCCGACAGCGACCATGGCCGGCGCGTACTGACCGGCAAGCTCAATACGTTATTGATATAACCATGCAGATCCGAGGTATTGACCTGCGCTTGACCGATCCATTTGTGAGTGATCTGGTTGTAAAAGCGATAGTCCTGCGTGTCCCAAGTCATCGACGCTGCCACCATGATGCGTTGCAATGGGTGGATGGCTTTGAGTTGGCCCAAGGTCAGATGCAAGTTTTCGGTGGGAATGATTCGCTCCCCGAGATGTTCCAGTAACGCTATTTTGAATTCCTTGTAATTGAATGGATCTTGAGCGTCAGATAGTTCATGGAAGTCGAGGATGACAAATTCATCCGGACTTCTTTCATAAAATCCCTTCAAGTCCCGGATCAGGTCTTCGAGAGTGCGCGAAGAGGTATATCCATTGTGGTGGAAACGGAACCTGGCCAAATGTTTCGCTTTGTTGTTGTAAACAAGGCGTACGTCGAGTGCGCGAGCACCACGATTCAATTGTGAATAAAAAGAAATATCCTGGCAGGCAAGCCAGTTTTTACCAGGGATCAGCGCATAAGATGCCTCCCAGTCGCAACCAGCGTTATGCGTGCCGGGTAAAGTCATTTCAAACAGCGAAAGATTATCGATTTGCGGGGTGTCAGCCATCCATTGATAGGCTTGAAAACTGCCAAAGTTGTCCATGTTGTACATCCTGCGAGTTTGTTAAGTAATAGAGTTTGCGCGCAGGATGTTTATAAGATTAATTGGCTGAAGGAGGAAGTTTGCTTGTGATGCAATTCGTGTAACTGGTGTGATTATTGATTTTTTGGGTGTGGTCGATTTTTGGCTTCAATCCATTGGGCCATGTATTGAGTGCTCTTGAGCGTGTGGTGGCGTAACATGGCACCGGTAAAGTTGTTGGTTCTAAGTTGTACCAAGTGTTCGCGGCACTCAATGATTTTGCCAATAAGCGCGGCGCCGTGAATGCTGCGTTGATAGCGTTGACGCACAAGTGTTTCCCCCAGGACCTGCGCCTGCTGCCAGCGCGCCGGGTCCTCGTGGAGTTGCACGGCCTGCTCGGCTAACGCGTGCGCGCCGAGAGCAACGGCTCCCGGCCACGGACTGTCGCCGTGCATGGCTTCGGCACCAATCGGGGTGGTCACGCTCGGTGTGCCACACAGCATCGCATCGAGCAGTTTGCCCTTGATTCCCGCGCCAAAGCGCAATGGTGCCAGGCAGACGCGGGCGGCTGACATGACCTCGAGCGCATCTTCAGCCCAATTCATGATGTGAAAACCCTGGGCCGGGTTATGCAGAGCGGTGGCCTTGGGCGGCGTATACGCTCCATAGATATGCAACTGCGCGCAAGGCAATTGCGCGCGAATCAACGGCCACAGTGTGGTTTTCATCCAGAGCACCGCATCCCAATTGGGTGCATGCCGGAAATTGCCGATACTGAGGAAATGCGCGCGGGCGGCGAACGTCCTTGATGCTGCTGCGGGAGGCTCTACCATCAACGGGCACCAGTGCAGGAGCTGGCGAGGAAGACCGAATTCCTGCACAAGCAGATTGATTTCGAATTCGGAAATCATCAGGTTCAAGTCACACCGGTAGAGCGCGGCGATTTCCCGCTTGGCCAGGTCGGTACCGGCCATGAGCTGGAACTCGTCACGCAACGCAGGCGAAAACAGCTCAGTGAAATCAGCTTGGTCATCGTTGAATTTCAGCCGCTCTTTCAAGCGCTGATGCCGCGCATGACGCAGACTTTGCAGATCGGATGTTTCCAGGATGCGAAGGGCGTCCGGGCAGTGTTTCTCCACGCGCCAGCCGAACTGTTCTTCCATCATGAACTGATCGAACAGCACGATATCCGGGGCCAGCGCCCTGATGAACGTATCGAAACTGCTGCTGTTGAGCTCGATCGGTACTTCACGAATCCCCAGGGTAGTGAGATCGGCCTTGTGCTCGCCCGGACCAGCCGGGCTGCTGAAGGTGATGTCCCAGCCCTGATCGACGAAAGTCTCGAGAATCTGCATCACGTGCCCGCTGGCCGCTGACGAGCGCGGCTCTGGCCAGACGTAGCCGATGACCAGAACTTTGGTGGTGCGCGAATGGCTCACGACTGTTCCTCTGACCCATGAAAAAAGGGCGCAATTAAACCACAACGAAGTGATTGAAATGCACCCTGTACCACTCAGCGTCGGATCGTTTCAGCGCTTAACCGACCGGCTTGGCAAGATTGAGCAGCACCGGTCCCGGCAGAAACTTGCCGGCAGCGGTGCGCCTTACAGCATCGTTCATGGTCTTCACATTGAAACTCAATATGGCCGGCCGGGTTTGGGCCTGGTCGAGCAGAGACACCGCGAGCATATAGGACTCGGCGTTGGCCAGCGCGGGGTGATCTTGAACCAGTTTCGGCAGACTGCCTTTCAACTGATCGTAGAGAACGAATCCCGGTCGGTGCGCCAGCGCATGGTGTGGATTGATCAGGTTGTCCGGATGAGCTTTTCGCGCATCGCGCGCCAGCTCCAGCAAGCCCACGGCATCGAACTCCGCATGATACAACTCGGGATAAACCTTGCCGTAATACAGATCGAGGGTGTCCGGACCACCGTGAGACATTTCGTGAATGAGAACGTCGGCAACGCTGCCGTCGTCGTAGCGCAGCGACTTGTAGAGTTCATCCAGATTGTCAGGATAGATCGACAGAAACCTGCCTGCGGACTCGTCGATTTTCTGACCAGAGCGCAGCGCCGTCTGCCACCGTTTGTAAGCCGGCGGCGACAGCGACGCGATCACGCCGGGTTCATGGGGGCGGAACGTTATGTTGCTGAAGGTGATCGATTCGAGATCCTTGCGCATGGCGCTGAGGTGATTCGCCACATGTTTGGCCATTTCATCGGAATCATTGCCGAATACGTGCCTGAGCACCGCGCGAATGTCGTCGTTGGAAGACAATTGCGACAGCGAACTGATGGAGTTGTCCAGTTTGGCCCGGGCATGCGGAATGGCTTTGTTCAGATAGCCGCGGGTGTAGCTGAACGGCTTGAAGCGGCCAAACAGGCGCTTCAACGGGGCGAAATTACCCAAGTCGAGTATTTTCAGGCGGGGACCCCAGGCGCCGCCGGTGCGGATGTTCAGCGCGTGCCAATTCTGATTGCGCTCGAGCACTGCGATATCGAGTGCCTCGCCAAGCGCATCGACCCCTCGCCAGGTTGCCTGACGCACATCGCCGGTGCGGGACAGCCTGATCCAGTCACGACCCTCGGCGCCATGCATCAATCTTCTCAATTGCACGCTGGCGGCGTGCGCGGAGTCGAGCGCATTTTTGCCGGCAAGTACGACGCCGCGCTTGACCAGGCGAAACCCTTTGCGGGCGAGGGAAGGCAAACCATCGAACGGGTTGATCAACGACGCGGCCGATCGGGCGACGGCTTTGGCGACTTTCAACAGCTTGAGAGTAGTCGAGCCGCTCTTGGCGAGAATGCTCGCTGCCGACGCGCCGAGACCGACGAGCAGGCCGATGACCGACAGGCCGTCAAGAACGCAGCCACCAATGCCTTCGGCGACGCGGTCGGTGCGCCCGGAACGAATGTCTTCAATGCACTGTTTGAATGGCACGATGACGTTGATTGCCAGGTTTTCGACGATTTCCCTGCTGGTGCGCCACTCTTCCAGCCCGTTGCGCACATCCAGTGCTGTATACAACTCTTCGCGACGGGCGACGGGATGGATATCGAGCAGGCACGTGGCGAGCTCATCCAGTTGTGCAGAAAAGAACAGGGGAACCGCGCGTACATCAGTCGCTTCGAGGTGCAACTGCCAGAGCTTCTCCACCACCACTTGGGAAGTCACGTCCTGGCGTGGTTCGCTGCCCTCGCGGTAGGCGGCATAATCGAGGGGCCATTCGCGGGCTTTGTTCTTGTCCTGGAAATCGTACTTGCTGCCGGTAAACGAGAGGGTCGGACGCTGATGAACGAGACCGGTGTCCCGCAACATGAGCGCAAGATCGGGACGCTCGTAACAGGCGCCGCGCAAAGTGAACAGTTCGTAGGCGCGGATCTGATCTCCGTTGTTGCAGCAGAGGATGATCCCGTACCGCCCATTGGCCTCGTCTCGCTGGATCTGCGTTTCCTGTTGCGGATTCGCTGGATTGACCTCTTTCCTGACGGTGTAGAAGGACATTTGGCCGTTGGTCAGGGCGACACGATCGCGCTCAGGCATCTGCGTGATGGCCATTTTGATCAGCGACGACAAGCCCTCGCGCACGTTCTGGTAGTAACGATCAAATTCCTGGTCAAACAGCTGCGAAGGTGACTGCAGTTCGGCCAGGCGGGAGAAAGCATTGGCTGGGGGGTGGAAGTTATCGAGGGTCTTGAATTTGTCCGACAGTTGTCCGTCCTCGACCAGATCCCCGGAAAGGTACAGATCCAGAATCGACAGGCGCATGCGCAGCAGGCTGTTGAGTGCGTATTCGTTGTTGTCAGTGGCGCTGGCGAGGAAATCCCAGAAATCGCTGAGGATTCCCCCCGGATGTATAGCCTTCAAATTTTCTAGCCAGCGACGTTCGCCGATACTCTCCAGGTACTTGATCTGGAAGGCTTGTTGCTCAAGGTAGGAGCCGGCGGGCATCACCTGCTCCAGCGCACGCAGCGCGATTTTGCGCCGGTCGGGGGGCACGGTGGACAATCCGGTCTCAGATTGGGCCAGGGCCTCCATGTAGCGCGAGAAGTACGCGCTGGCCTCGATCACCGCTGCCTTGTCGTAGTCTTTATTGCTGCGGTAGGAAATGACCCCGTTCAATACCGCCCAATCCACCACTGCGGGAATCGCTGCGGCCTCGTACAGCTTTTCGAGCTCACCGGAAACCGGTGTCAGCTCGGAAAATGTCTTGAGTTGCGCAAAGGTCATCGCGCGCGTGCTGCCAGGTGCGGCGTGTTCGATGATGGCAACGTTCTGGCGAACGGTGACCCAGCCAGGTTTGTCCAGCGTCAGCCCGGAAGGGATCTGTCCGATCAGCAGCTCCGGTGCCCCACCCGCCAGTAACAGATGTGCTGCCAGTGGGCTGTTGTGTGGTTCGCTCAGGCCCTGCTCAATCAGATGCTGTTCGAACAGGACGCGTACTTCAGCCGCGCTTCGTGCGGCGTTCTCCGGTTGGTAGAAATCATAGCCGGCAACAAGGGGTTGATCGGAGCGCAATTGCATATCGATGATCAGTGCAGCCAGGGTCAACTCGTTGAGCTGGCGCTCGCGAACATC
Source organism: Pseudomonas sp. (assembly GCF_035554175.1). Lineage (GTDB taxonomy): Bacteria > Pseudomonadota > Gammaproteobacteria > Pseudomonadales > Pseudomonadaceae > Aquipseudomonas. The sequence continues at coordinate 17,339 of NZ_DATMIV010000050.1, forward strand.
CGGATCGCCCGCTTCCAGATGCCAGCCAAGCCGTTGATGCAGGGTTTCTCCCAAAGCGCGAGCCGTCTTGCGACTCAGGATGTTTTGCAGAAATTTGTCTGCGTGGTCGCGAATTTCTTGCGCAGGGATCAGGTTGAAGTTGGCGAACGCGAGTGCCTGCAGCAGGCTTGTCGCGCCTTGGGTCAGTTCATGCGCTGTCTGGGTGATGACTTTGCGGTCTGCAATCGATAAATGAAACGGCGAGGATACGTCGGCGTGCAACAACTCGTGGTAGTCGCCCAAGGCCGGCGGCTCAGGCAGTTCGAAGGCAAGCCATTCGATCAATGCTCTGGTCTCGCCAATAGTAGTCGGCACGTTATAACCGTTGAAATTCAACCATTGTGCGATGCCAACCACTTGGCCGGAATAAACGACGCCACCGATGCTTTTTGCCAGATCGGCGAGCATGTTCAGCTCTTCGGAAAATATGGAAGTTTCTTTGCTATCAAATGCAACGCTGAATCGAGGAGATTCCAACTCAGAATCATAAACAACGAACATGCTGGCGTTGGCGTCAACTCCTAGCTGAATGTCATCGGCATATGAATGTTTGCGTAATAGCTGGGTAAACTCGGGAGTTGCGATCATTTTGTCAAAGACATGTCGTGCTGGCTCGCAGCGTTCGTCAAAACTGCTACCGCTGACTCGGGGTATGAAGCGGTCTTGCACATTGAAAACACTGGTAAAAGGCAGCGAGGCGCTTGCCGAGTAATAACCAGTCGAGACTGTAAGCTCGCTCGCTTCAAGCGCTTTGGCAAGTGCCTGGGCAATAAGCGCGCGTTCCTGTTTGTTGTATGTGGAGCGATCGACGGCAGCAGGCACGTCGGACGAGATAAATTTCATTGGCTCTATCCTGATTGAATGTCGAAAGTTCTCTGGCTGAATGTTCGTTATTCATTAACGTAGCCAAAGTTCGTTCAGGATAGAGGGTGCAAGTTATTGAATGGCAGCGTTAGTTGATTGCTGATTATTTGGTGATATGACAAGTTGCTTCTGCGTTGGACTAGTCAGGGGTTTTTCAGGATGCTTTTAACTTTGTCGCGCAGTTGATCAATGGAGAAGGGTTTGCCGATAATATTCATGTCGCCGGGTGCTGCGATAGCCTCGGCATAACCGCTGGCAAACAGGATGGGTAGAGCAGGGCGCAGCTTGCGCGCCCGGTCAGCGAGTTCGCGGCCATTCATGCGAGGCAGGCCGTAGTCGGTCATCATCAAATCGATCGGTTTGCCGGTGTCCGCGAGAATCTCAAGTGCCGCGTCACCGTCTTCAGCCTCAAGCACATTGAACTCCAACTCCTCCAGCACATCGACGATCAGCATGCGCACGATGGAATCGTCTTCGACGACGAGGATGGTGGATGGGGTGGCAGACATGGCGGGGCTCTCAAAAAAAATGAAATCGGGGGATACCGAGCGATCGAAATTGCCGGACTCTTGCATGAGTAAGTGGCGCACAGCCACAAGTTCCCGAGCTGATACAAAAAAGAACAGCTCAGTGCGACGCGACAAGGATAACCGTTGGCATCGCCCAATGCGCAGGCGTGCGTAGGAAAATGCCATCAAATGTGTGAGAAAAATGGATCCACGCAGTTGTTTTGGGGCAAACTCTCGGGTTTTCAACAGTTCGACAAGGCTGCCCCATGTCCTCTCCGTCCTCGGTTGATGAACAACGGTTTCGTAAACTCCTGAGTCGCAACGTCAGCTTGCCGCTGGGCGTCGGCGTTCTCAGTGCCGTGTTTTTCGTCTCGCTGATCACTTATTTGCTGTCGGTCATCCAATGGGTCGAGCACACCGACCGGGTGATCAATAACGCCAATGAAGCGGTGAAGCTCACCGTCGACCTGGAAACCGGCATGCGCGGTTATCTGCTCAGCGGCGACGAGCACTTCCTCGATCCCTACGAAACTGCCAAGCCGCGCATTGCCGTGGCCCTTAATACGCTGCTGGAACTGACCGCCGACAATCCGGTACAGACCGATCGTCTGCGTCGGCTGCAGGCATTGCAACTGGAGTGGGCAAACTACGCGCAATCGATGATCGATCTGCAACGCAGCAGCGGCGATTATCGCGGCGCGGTCAAGGCCGGGCGGGGCAAGCGCCTGACCGATGAAATCCGCAAGCAGTTCGAAGATGTCATCGAAACCGAGCAGGTGCTGCGTGCCACGCGCAACGAAGATGTGCGCCGCACCACCATCTGGAGCATCACGCTGTACCTGATCTTCATTCTCGGCATCAGTGGTTTGCTGGCCTACATCGGTCGTCGTGATCTGCTCAACCTCTCGACCAATTACAGCGCCAATCTGGCTGCGCAAGAGGCCAGCGCCGAACGTCTGGAGAAACAGGCGTGGCTGCGCAACGGCCAGACACAACTGGCCGAGCAGGTATTGGGGCAACTGACGCTCAACCTGCTGGGGCGCAATATTCTGCAGTTCTGTGCGCAATACCTGGGCACTGCGGTCGCTGCTCTTTATGTTCGTGAAGAACATGGCGGCCTCAAGCGCGTGGCCAGTTATGGCTTCTCCCGCGAGCAGGAAGAGCAGAACCAGTCGATCTACAGCGGTGAAGGCATCGTTGGCCAGGTGGCGGAGCAAGCGCGGCTGATCCGCCTCGATTCGGTTCCGGCCGATTACTTCAAAGTCAGCTCCGGTCTCGGCGCCGGCCTGCCGCACAGTGTGCTGGTGGTACCGACCAGTGATGACGACCGGGTCAACGGTGTGATCGAACTCGGCTTCCTGCGCCCGCTGTCCGACCGCGACATCGACCTGCTGGAACTGATTGCCGGCAACATCGGTACGTCCATCGAGGCGGCGCGCTATCGCCAGCGTTTGCAGGAAGTGCTCGCCGAAACCCAGCAGCTCAATGAAGAGCTGCAAGTGCAGCAGGAAGAGCTCAAGACCGCCAACGAAGAGCTGGAAGAGCAGTCGCGGATCCTCAAGGAATCCCAGGCCCATCTGGAAACCCAGCAGGTCGAACTGGAGCAGACCAACGAGCAACTCGCCGAACAGCGCGACGCGATGGACAAGAAAAACACCGAGCTGAATCAGGCGCAGATCCAGCTCGAAGAGCGTGCCGAAGAGCTGCAGCGTTCGAGCAAGTACAAGTCCGAGTTCCTCGCCAACATGTCTCACGAACTGCGCACGCCGCTGAACAGTTCGTTGATCCTGGCCAAGCTGCTGGCGGAAAACCCGCAGCAGAATCTATCGGCGGAACAGGTCAAGTTCGCCGAATCGATCTACTCGGCGGGCAACGATCTGCTCAACCTGATCAACGACATTCTCGACATTTCCAAGGTCGAAGCCGGCAAGCTCGAAGTCATCGCGGAAAACACCCGGGTAGAGCGCCTGGTCGATGGGTTGCGGTCAATGTTCGAACCGCTGGCAGCGGACAAGCAACTGGCTTTCAGTGTCGAGGTTCAGCCGGACGCCCCCGGCGTACTCTTCACCGATCGCCAGCGTCTGGAACAGGTGATCAAAAACCTGCTGTCCAACGCCATCAAGTTTACCGAGCACGGCGCGGTCAGCCTGACGATCAGTGCTTGGCCGGACGATCACATCGCCTTTATCGTCAAGGATTCCGGGATCGGCATCGCTGCCGATCAGCAGGAAAGTATTTTCGAGGCGTTCCGTCAGGCCGATGGCACCACCAACCGCAAGTACGGCGGCACCGGTCTTGGCTTGTCGATCTCGCGGGATCTGGCGACATTGCTGGGCGGCTCGATCAGCGTCGACAGCGTGCCGGGGCAGGGCAGCAGCTTTACCCTGGTGCTGCCACGTCAATACCATGAGCTCGGTGAAATGCCTGCTGCGCCGCTGACCTTGACCCCACCTCCCTCGACGCCAACGCCAATGGCCATTGCGGCCCCGGTGGCATCGGCGATGCCTGCGGTGATTCCGCGTTTTGCCGATGATCGCGACCAGGCGCCATTCGCCACGCGCTGCATTCTGGTGGTCGAGGATGAGCCCAACTTCGCTCGCATCCTCTACGATCTGGCTCACGAACTGGGCTATCAGTGCCTGGTCGCCCATGGCGCCGACGAAGGTTACGACCTGGCCCGCGAATTCGTGCCGGACGCCATTCTGCTCGACATGCGTCTACCGGATCACTCCGGTCTGACCGTGCTGCAACGCCTGAAGGAACGCGCGGAAACCCGGCACATTCCGGTGCACGTGATTTCCGTCGAAGACCGCGTCGAAGCGGCGATGCACATGGGCGCCATCGGCTATGCGGTGAAGCCAACGACCCGCGAAGAGCTCAAGGATGTGTTCGCTCGTCTGGAAGCGAAACTGACGCAGAAGGTCAAACGCGTATTGCTGGTCGAGGACGACGATCTGCAACGCGAAAGCATCGCGCGGCTGATCGGTGACGAAGACATCGAAATCACCGCGGTCGGCCTGGCGCAGGATGCGCTGGAGTTGTTGCGCACGACCATTTACGACTGCATGGTCATCGACCTGAAGCTGCCGGACATGCTCGGCAATGACCTGCTCAAGCGCATGTCCACCGAGGACATCTGCTCGTTCCCGCCGGTGATCGTCTACACCGGACGCAACCTGACCCGCGACGAAGAAGCCGAGCTGCGCAAGTATTCGCGCTCGATCATCATCAAGGGTGCACGCTCGCCGGAGCGGCTGCTGGACGAGGTCACACTCTTTCTGCACAAAGTCGAATCGCAGCTGTCCCATGAACGGCAGAAGATGCTCAAGACCGCGCGCAGCCGCGACAAGGTCTTCGAGGGGCGCAAAGTGCTGCTGGTCGACGACGATGTGCGCAACATCTTCGCCCTGACCAGCGCGCTGGAACACAAGGGCGCGGTCGTGGTGATAGGTCGTAATGGCCGTGAAGCGATTGAGAGGCTAAGCGAAGTCGATGACATCGATCTGGTGCTGATGGACGTGATGATGCCGGAAATGGATGGCTTCGAAGCCACCATGGAAATCCGCAAGGAGCCGCGCTGGCGCAAGCTGCCGATCATCGCGGTGACGGCCAAGGCCATGAAGGACGATCAGGAGCGCTGCCTGCAGGCGGGCGCCAACGATTACCTGGCCAAGCCCATCGACCTTGATCGTTTGTTCTCGCTGATACGTGTGTGGTTACCGAAAATGGAACGCATCTAGTGGAACGCAGCAGTTCAGCCGAACGCAACAGCGAAATCGAATTACGCTTGTTGATCGAGGCGATTTACCTGAAGTACAGCTATGACTTTCGTGACTACTCCGGTGCTTCGATCAAGCGCCGGGTGCAGCATGCGCTGAGTCAGTTCGAGTGCGCGACCATCTCGGCCCTGCAGGAAAAAGTCCTGCACGACCCGACGGCGTTCATGCAGTTGCTGCAACTGCTGACGATTCCGGTCAGCGAGATGTTCCGCGACCCGTCGCATTTTCTGGCGATTCGCAACGAAGTGGTGCCACTGCTGCGCACCTATCCGTCGCTGAAAATCTGGATAGCCGGGTGCAGTACGGGCGAGGAGGTTTATTCGATGGCGATTCTGCTGCGCGAAGAAGGCCTGCTCGACCGCACGATCATTTATGCCACCGACATCAACCCGCGCTCGCTGGAAAAGGCCAAGCAGGGAATTTTCTCCATGGAAAACGTCCGCGCCTACACCGCCAATTACCAGCAGGCGGGCGGCCAGCGTTCGTTTGCCGATTACTACACGGCAGCCTATGGTTACGCGATTTTCGACAAAACCCTGTGCGAAAACGTGACGTTCGCCGACCACAGCCTGGCCACCGACAGCGTGTTCTCCGAAACCCAGTTGATCTCCTGCCGCAACGTGCTGATCTACTTCAACAAGAAGCTGCAGGATCGGGCGTTCGGACTGTTCCATGAATCGCTGTGCCACCGCGGCTTTCTGGTGCTGGGCAGCAAGGAAACCCTGGATTTTTCCAACTTTTCGAACCGGTTCGAGGCGTTGGTCAAACAAGAACGGATCTACCGCAAATCATGAACGACACTCCGGGCCTGCCTCGCATCGAGGCTGTCGTGATCGGCGCCTCGGCAGGCGGTGTCGAGGCTTTGCTGAGCCTGCTCGGGCCTTTGCGCAAAGGCTATGGGCTGCCGATCATCATCGTTCTGCATTTGCCGGAGGAGCGCCGCAGTCATCTGGCCGAAGTGTTTTCCCGGCGCGTGGCGATTCCGGTTAAGGAGGCCGAAGACAAACAGGACATCGAAGCCGGCACAGTGTATTTCGCCACGCCCGGCTATCACCTGTCGGTCGAAGCGGATCGCAGCCTGTCTTTGAGCCTTGAGGATCGTGTGCACCATTCGCGGCCCTCGATCGATTACCTGTTCGAATCCGCCGCCGACGTTTACGGCCCGACTCTCGCCGCCGTGTTGCTGACCGGCGCCAATCATGACGGCGCGCGCGGGCTGGCTTACGTCAAGCGCTGCGGCGGCCTGACCATTGTTCAAGACCCCGAGGATGCACAAGTCGCCACCATGCCCCAGGCTGCACTGAACGTTCTGCAGCCGGATCATGTCCTACCCATTCACGGCATCGGCCGTCTGCTAGTCGAGCTGGAACGAATCGCATGCTGAGTAATATCCAAGCCAAACTGTTGATCGTCGACGATCTGCCAGAAAACCTGCTGGCGCTGGAAGCGCTGATCAAGCGCGAAGATCGGACGGTCTACAAGGCTCTTTCGGCGGACGAAGCACTGTCGCTGCTGCTGCAACACGAATTCGCCATGGCCATTCTCGATGTGCAGATGCCCGGCATGAACGGCTTTGAACTGGCCGAACTGATGCGCGGCACCGAGAAGACCAAGAACATCCCGATCATCTTTGTCAGCGCCGCCGGCCGTGAACTGAACTACGCGTTCAAAGGCTACGAGAGCGGGGCGGTGGATTTCCTGCACAAGCCGCTGGATATCCACGCGGTGAAAAGCAAGGTCAACGTGTTCGTCGATCTGTACCGCCAGAGCAAAGCCATGAAGCAGCAGGTCGAGGCGCTGGAACAGGCCCGTCGCGAGCAGGAAGCGCTGTTGCAACAGTTGCAAAGCACGCAACTTGAACTGGAGCAAGCGGTGCGCATGCGTGATGACTTCATGTCCATCGTCGCCCACGAAGTACGCACGCCGCTCAACGGCCTGATTCTCGAAACCCAACTGCGCAAGATGCACCTGGCCCGGGACAACGCCTCGGCGTTCACCCTCGACAAGATGCAGGCGATGGTCGATCGCGACGAGCGTCAGATCAAGAGCCTCATTCGTCTGATCGAGGACATGCTTGATGTGTCGCGAATCCGTACCGGCAAACTGTCGATCCGTCCACATCGCTTCGATTTGGTGAGTCTGGTCAGCAATCTGCTGCAGAACTTTGCTCCGCAGATGGAAGCGGCTGAAACCAGCGTTTCCTTCGAGGCGCCGGCGCCGGTCGAAGGTTGCTGGGATGAGTTCCGCATTGAGCAAGTGGTCTCCAATCTGCTGACCAACGCTTTGCGCTACGGCGGTCGCAGCCCGATTCAGGTACGCGTCTATCGCGAAGGGGACGAAGCTCGGGTCGAAGTTCAGGATCATGGTATCGGCATCAGTGCCGAGAACCAGAAGCGTATTTTTCAGCAGTTCGAACGAGTGTCCGCCAAGACGGTGGTGGCTGGGCTCGGGCTCGGGCTGTTCATTTCCGAGCAGATCGTCGCCGCCCACGGTGGCTGCATCGTCGTCGAGAGTGAAATCAACCAAGGCGCCCTGTTTCGCGTTTGCCTGCCGATCCAGGAAAACGGCATATCCGACGCAACCTCTGAGTGACCACACGGTCGTATCAGCAGCTATTGACCGAACAAAGGCTTCCCATGAGCGTAGATGCGCAAGATGTAGTACTCGTCGTCGAGGACGAACCGGTTATCTTGATGGTCCTGACGGATTACCTGTCAGGGCAGGGCTATCGCGTGTTGCAAGCGGAAAACGGTGAGCAGGCTTTCGATATTCTCGCCCGCAAGCCACACCTTGACATGCTGATCACCGATTTCCGCCTGCCGGGCGGGATCTCCGGCGTGCAGATCGCCGAACCGGCAGTGAAATTGCGGCCCGACCTCAAGGTTATTTTCATCAGCGGTTACCCGCAGGAAATCCGCGAGACCGGCAGCCCGATCACGCAAAAAGCCCCGATCCTCGAAAAACCATTCGATCTGGATGTGCTGCAGGAAAAGATCCGGGAATTGCTCGCGTGATTCGCATGCAGGAACTGCCAAAGGCTCGGGCCGCGATCGGACGATCTTTTGATCCTGCTTTTGTGGATCAATGTCCAAAGCTCGCAGCCTTCGGCAGTTCCCCGGGTTCAGCTGTTGATCATCTCGCGTACCTTGGCGGTCAGCAGATCGAAGGTGAACGGTTTGGTGATCATCTGCATGCCTGAATCAAGGAATCCGCCACGCACCGCCGCATGCTCGGCGTAACCGGTGATGAACAAGACTTTCAGACCTGGCCGATACTGCCGGCCAACCTCCGCCAGTTGACGACCGTTCATGCCCGGCAGGCCGACGTCGCTGATCAGCAGATCGATGCGCTGCGAAGAGTTCAGAATCGGCATCGCGCCGTCGGCGTCACCAGCCTCTAAAAAGGCATAACCCAATTCACTGAGCACGGCGCTGACCAGTACACGTACCGCGGGGTCGTCTTCGACGATCAGCACGGTTTCGCCGTCCATTGCGTAGGGTGCTTGCGGCGTATCGGAATTTGGATGCTCGACTTCCTCACCGCGAAAGCGCGGCAGGTAAAGCTTTACCGTGGTGCCCTGATCGATTTCACTGTCGATCGAGACATGACCGCGTGACTGCTTGCTGAAGCCATAGATCATCGACAGGCCCAACCCGGTGCCCTGGCCGATGGGCTTGGTGGTGAAGAACGGATCGAACGCCCGACTGACCACGCTTTGCGGCATGCCGCTGCCGTTGTCGGTCACGCTGAGCATCACGTAATCACCCGGTTCCAGATTGCTGTAGGCCTCGGTGAAATCGCGGTGCAGCACTTGATTACTGGTTTCGACGACCAGCTTGCCGCCATCGGGCATGGCATCGCGGGCGTTGATCACCAGGTTGAGCAGGGCGCTTTCGAGTTGATTGGGATCGGCTTCGGCGACCCAGAGATTGTCGTCCAGGCGCATCTCCAGATGGATGCTTTCATTGAGGCTGCGCTGCAGCAACTCACCCATCGACAGCACCAGTGAGTTCATTTGCACGGCTTTCGGATCGAGTGACTGACGGCGAGAGAACGCCAACAGACGGTGGGTCAAACCGGCGGCTCGATTGGCCGAAGTCACGCCCAGATCGATCAGGCTGTCGAGGTCTTCGGTGCGGCCTCGGGCCAGACGCCGGCGCAACAGTTCGAGACTGCCAATGATCCCCGTGAGCATATTATTGAAGTCGTGAGCAATACCGCCGGTGAGCTGGCCGACCGCTTCCATCTTTTGCGATTGACGCAAGGCTTCTTCGTTATGGCGCAATTGCGCAGTGCGCTCTTCGACCTGTTGCTCAAGGGTCTCGAGAGTCGACTGCAGACGCCGTTCACTTTCACTCAAATCGATCAGACGATCGCGGGCCTCGTATTGTCGTCGGCGCCCACGCAGCGCGGCGGAGACCAGGCTGACCAGGGTTGCAGGATGAAACGGACGTTCAAGGAAGGTGACGTTGCCCAATAGCGCACTCAGCTGAGAAGGCGGCCCTTGCTCCTGGCCACCGTGATGGGTCAGCAGCACGATGGGCAGATCCGACCACGCCGGCTGTTCTTCGAGATACACAATCAGGGCTTCCAGTTCCGGCCCGCGCAAGGCTTCCACCGAGATGAGCAGCAGCCCGGCACCGAGTTCGAGTTCGGTGCACAAGGCGCCCAGGCCGGTGGTCACCTTACCTTCGTAACCGGCCTCGTTGAGAATCATCAGTGCGATCTGACTGTCGCGCCCCATGGGCGCCAGAATCAATACCCGTTCGGCCAGAACCAGCGGCGCAATGTCCGTCACGGGCTTTCATCCTCGAGCAACGGATTGCTCGCTCCAAGATAAGTCGGAACGCCACGTAGCACGCCCTGGAAGGATTCCAGCGGCTGACCGATGGTCATGCCGCGAGAAGAAATCCGATATTCACGAATGGTCGATTCATGGTTGCCGGTGCGTTTTTTGATGATCGAAATGGCCCGGCGGACTTTGCCCAGGGCTTCGAAGTAACGCAACAGGATCACCGTGTCGGCCAGATAAGTGATGTCGACCGGTGCCTGCATGTCGCCGACCAGGCCATGTTGGGCGACGGTCATGAAGGTCGACGCGCCTTTGCGGTTCAGGTATAGCAGCAGCTCGTGCATGTGCAGCACCAGCGCGTTTTCTTCAGGCATTGCCGCTTGATAGCCGTTGATACTGTCGATGACCACCGTTTTGATGTCACGCTCATCGACGCAGCGTCGCACGCGGTGCGACAACTCGCCGGGAGACAGTTCGGCGGCATCCACCTGCTCGATCAGCAGGTTGCCGGTCGCCTGCAATGCTTTGAGGTCGATGCCGATGTGGCGCATGCGTTCGAACAACAGGCCCAGCTCTTCATCGAAAATGAACAGCGCGGCTTTCTCGCCCCGAGCCACTGCGGCGGCGGCGAAGATCATCGAAATCAGCGATTTGCCGGTACCGGCCGGGCCGAGCACCAGGGTACTCGAACCGGTTTCAATACCGCCGCCGAGCAGCGCGTCCAGCTCCGTGATGCCGCTGGACAATTGCAGGCGCGCATAGTCGCCGCGATGTTCCGCCGCAACCAGGCGTGGGAAAACGTGTACGCCGTCGTTCATGATGGTGAAGTCGTGGAAACCTCCACGGTATTTCTGCCCGCGGTATTTGACCACCCGCACCCGGCGACGCTCTGCGCCGTAGCTCGGTGTCAGCTCTTCGAGACGGATCACGCCGTGGGCGACGCTGTGCACGGTTTTATCGAGGGATTCGGTAGTCAAATCATCAAGCAACAGGACGGTGGCGTCGTAGCGCACGAAGTAGTGCTTGATCGCCAGAATCTGCCGACGATAGCGCAACGAGCTTTGCGCCAGCAGGCGGATCTCCGAAAGGCTGTCGAGCACCACGCGGGTCGGTTTGAAACGTTCGACCACTTCGAAAATCTGCCTGGTCGCCTCACCCAGCTCCAGGTCAGAGGAATACAGCAGGCTTTGCTGATGCTCGGCATTGAGCAGGCTTTCCGGGGGCGTCAGCTCGAAGATCTGAATGTTTTCGTTCAGCTCCCAGCCGTGGGAGCGCGCGCCTTGGCGCAGTTCTTTCTCGGTTTCCGAGAGAGTGATGTACAGGGAGCGTTCCCCTGCCAGCGCGCCGGCTCGAAGAAAATGCAGCGCCACCGTGGTTTTGCCGGTTCCGGGTTCACCCTCGAGCAAAAACACGTGGCCGCGAGACAGACCACCGGCCAGGATGTCATCCAGACCTTCAACGCCGATGGCGGCTTTCGCACTGATCAACTCGTTTGATGTAGTCAAAAAATGCCCTCTTATGACTAGGGTAATCAGGCGGTTTCCAAATTGTTTCGCCTGAGTAACTTGACCTCATGGCGTGTTGGCGGTTCCGCTTTTTCTTTTGACAGGTGGCCAATTGCACCCGTTGTACGTTGATCAAAGACCTTGCTGCAGGGCGGGGTCGTCCGGATTCAACTGTTCGAGTTGGGCCAACAGAATCTGCACATTCTGCAACTGACCGCTTTCCTTCCAGTAATTGATCAGCAGCACTCGCGCCTTGCGGTCGGCCGGGTGGCGCTGGACGATTTCCTGCAGCTGCTTTTGCGCCGCTTCCAGTTCTTCTGCGCTGTGCAGAGTGGTGGCGAGGTCGTAGCGATAATCCTTGTTGTCGGGTTCCAGTTCGACGGCTTTAGACAGCCCAAGCAGGGCGTATTCGCGCTGGCCGTGATGCAACAGCCACAGACCGAGAGCATGTTGCAGATAGGCCGAATCGGGTTGTGCCTTGAGCTGTTGCGCAAGCAGTTGCCGGGCGGCATCGCTCTGGCCCTGACGGTCGAGCACATCAATCTGCATGACCAGCGCCGGCAGATTGCCGGGTTCCAGGCGCAAGGTATTGTCCAATGCCTGTCGCGCCTGTCTGTATTCGGCATTGTGAATATAGAGACGTGCCAATTGTGCGTAGTTGGCGGCGCTTTCCGGCTGGCCTTCGAGTGTCTGTTGCCAGCCATCGATGGCTTGCTGCAACGGTGCGAAATACAGCCCCAACTCATCTGGCGTCAGGCCGAGCAGGGCGTTGATCGTGGCGAACCGCACACTTTGCTCTTGATCATCGAGCAACGGGCCCAGCAACAGGCTGCGCTGCCCGCCGGGCACCAGACCAACGATGCTTTTAATCGCCGCCACGCGCACTTGCGGCGCTTCGTGGTGCAAGTCGATGTCAGCCAGTTTCAACGCTTGTGGGCTCGGATAATTGGGCAGCTCGCCATGCAGCCAGACCCGACGCTTGACCGAGATGTCCGGGCGGCCCAGTTGCTGGTATAACTGCCGCGCCGCCCCTGGCTCACCGGTTCGCGCGGCGTTCAGCGCTTCGCTGTAGCCATGTTTGATAGCATCGGGGATGGTCGGTGTGGTGCTGCGCAAAGACAGCCAGATGACGCCGAGGATCAGTACGAGGCCAAGGCCGATCAGCAGGTTGCGGCGGGACTGAGTCATGCGGGTTTCCGAAAGCTTCGAACTGGAGCAGAGCGGCAAGCTTCGGTCAGCTTGGCGCGCGAGTCAAACCCTTGCCAGCGAATCCTCCTACGACTCGCGTCGACTGTGAATTCCGTCAGGCTTTTGCGCCAGTGTCTACGCTTGCAGAAGTCGTTTTAAAGAGTGTGCCCATGTCAGCGCTGTTTGCTTACTTCAAGGCTTTGATCCATCCCGGTCAGGCTGTTTTTCTGTTCGCCCTGCGGACCATCGCCGCCGGGCTGTTGACCCTTTATCTGGCCTTCGTGTTCGATCTCGAGCAGCCCAAGTGGTCAATCATGGCAGTGGTGATCGTCAGCCAGCCACTGGCGGGTATGGCGTTGGCGCGCAGCTTTGGCCAGGTCATCGGCACCACCGTTGGGGCTGCGGTGGCGGTGCTGATCATGGCGATTTTCCCGCAGGCGCCGCTGCCGTTCATTACCACCCTGGCCCTCTGGCTGGCGCTGTGCACAGCGGGCGGCACCTTGCTGCGTTACACCAGCTCCCAGGCGTTCGTGCTCAGTGGTTACACCGCAGTGGTCGTGGCGCTGCTGGCGATTCCGGATCAGGACGGCACGTTCCTGCTGGCCGTCACCCGTGTGACCGAAACCCTGCTGGCGGTGGCCTGTGTCTGCGTGGTCAGTTTGCTGACGGCGCGCCCGGAAGCCGTGGCCAAGGGTTATTTCGCCAAGGTCGATCAAGTGATCAAACTGGCCGCCAGCCACGCCGCTGAAGTGCTTCGTACGCAAGAAAGCGAAGCCGATTTCCAGCGTCGGCAAATGCAACTGCTCGGTGAAATCAGCGCGCTGGAAGGGTTGCGGCGGCATTTGTATTTCGATGCGCCACGTTTGCGCAGCGCCGACAACCTGGTGCTGCTGTTGGGCAATCAACTGATGTTGCTGACGTCGCGACTGACCGCTTTGCGTCATCAGCGCGAATTGCTCACCGCACGCTGGGAAGGCGATCTGCCGCTGGAGGTTCAGGAGCTGCGTGCCGAGGAGCTGGCGTTACTGGACCAACTGGCGCAACAAGGGCGGGCCTTGTCGGGCGAAGATCGGCAGCGCTTCGTCACATTGCAGCAACGCTTCGAAGCGCTGGCGTACAAGGCCGAACAACTGACCGAGGACATGAGCGCGACCCTGCGTTCGCTGGCCTGGGCCTTGCGCTGGGAGCAGGCGCGACTGCTGCAGCAACTGGAACAGATTCTTGAGCTGAGCGACGCCATTCAGGAAGGACGCCCGGCCAGTTGCCTTTATCGCGGGCAGAGCAGTCCTTTGCATCTGGATTTCACTCTGGCCTCGATGAACGCGATTCGTGCCTTTACTGCACTGCTGGTTGCCGGGTTGATCTGGATCGAAACGGCATGGGACGGCGCGCGGGGCGGGATGATTCTGGTGGGGATTCTCTGCTCGCTCATGGCAACCTTCCCGCGTCCGCTGATGGCCGCGCAAAGCTATGCCCGTGGCTTGGGCCTGGCGCTGGTGGTGTCGGCGATTTATCAATTCATGCTGGTGCCGGCGATCAGTGATTTCGAGTTGCTTGCCTTGCTGCTGGCGCCGCTGCTGTATGCCATTGCCGTCGGTATTTCCAGCCCGGCCACTGCGGGGATTGGCATGGGGCTTGGCCTGTCCAGTTTTCTCATGCTCGGACCGCAAAATACCGGCACCGGGCAGAACACAGCGATTCAATGGTTCGAATTCGCCGGCGCCTATGTCAGTGCAGCGATGCTGGCCCTGATCGTCTATGCCCTGATCTTTCCGTTCCGCCCGCGGTTGCGTATCGGGCGCTTGTACGGCGAAGCGCGGGAGCAGGTGTATCAACTGAGCAAAATGCCGGCGACCGATGAACAACAGTTTGCCTTCGAGAGTCGGATGACCGATCGGCTGACCAGCATGCTCGGTTTACTCCCGGCAGTGAACGACCGCGCCATGCAGCGCTTGTATGAAATCAGCCTGGCTTGCGTGGCACTGGGCGTGGCGATGCATCAGTTGCGCCAGCAAGCACAGGGCAACGCCTTACTCACCGAGGCGTTCAGCCAGCGCCTGGCCTCAGCCTTGCGCAAGACCGGTCGTTTCGTCGCCGGACGCCAGGACATGCAGCTCAGGGTGCTGCTGGCCACGCTGCACGAACTGGGCGATGAACTGGACGAGCTGCACACCGCCAGCCATGAGCATTTATGGTCGGTGTTCCGCATGCGCGTCGCGCTACTGATCGTCGTGTCGTTCCTGGAACGCCATGGCGAATATCTGCAACCCGAAGCTTTGGATGGAGAACCGCAACTTGCCCATTGATTTCGAGATTGGCGGGGTCTATCTGCCGCCGATTGCCCAGGCGCTATTGCTGGCTGTTCCGATTTTCCTGCTGCTGGACTGGTGCTTGCGACGCTTGGGCGTGCTGCGGCTGGTCTGGCATGAAGCATTGTTTGAGGGCGCTCTTTACGCCTGCGTCTGTGCCACGCTGATTTTGTTGATGGGAGCCTGATGACTTGAAAGCGCTAGTTGCACGAATGATGACCGTAGCGGTGGTGATCCTGGCGATCGTCCTCGGCTGGTTCGCCTGGGAGTATTACACCCGTGCGCCATGGACGCGGGATGCGCGGGTGAGGGCGGATGTGGTGACGCTGTCGGCGGATGTCTCGGGGCGTATCGTCAAACTGGCGGTGCAGGACAATCAGCATGTCGACAAAGGCCAGTTGTTGCTGGAGATCGACCCGGCGCGCTATCAATTGGCGGTCGAGCATGCCCGGCGTTCGGTGGAAGTGTCCAAGGCTTCGCTGGGGCAATCGCAGGCGGCGATTGTTGCCAGCGAAGCGCTGCTCAAACAGCGCCAGAGCGAAGAGCGCCGGCGCCGCACGCTGAAGCAGGGTTTCGCGATTTCCGGTGAGGAGTGGGAGAAAGCCAGCACTGACGTGGCTGTCGCTCAGGCCGATCTGTTGCGCAACCAGGCCAATCTTGGTCTGGCCGAGGCCAATGTACAGTTGGCAATCGCCGCGCTCACTCAGGCCGAACTGGACTTGCAGCGCACGCGTGTCGAATCGCCGGTGAGTGGTTACGTGACCAACCTGCTGACCCGTCAGGGTGATTATGCGCAAGCGGGCGCGGCGCTGTTGGCGCTGGTCGACAGCGATTCGTTCTACATCAGCGGTTACTTCGAGGAAACCAAACTGCCGCGAATCGAGGAGGGCGCCCGCGTACGCATTCAGTTGATGAGCGGAGAGACCTTTGGCGGCACGGTAGAAAGTATTGCCTTCGCCATCGCCGACCGGGAAAACGCGCCGGGCAGTCGATTGCTGGCGAATATCAACCCGAGTTACACCTGGGTAAAACTGGCCCAACGGGTGCCGGTGCGAATCGGCATTGATGGCGACTTTGCCGGCAAGAACCGCTTGCGTGCCGGTACCACCGCTACCGTCACCGTCCTGGAACCCTGATCCCCCTGTAGGAGCTGTCGAGTGCAACGAGGCTGCGATCATTTGATCCTGGGACGCAGAGCGTCCCCGGCTGCATTCCCATCAAGGATCGCAGCCTCGTTGCACTCGACAGCTCCTACACGGGATTGGTGAATCAGGCAGGCATAAAAAAACCCCGCGACCGAATGATACGCGGGGCAAAAAATTTGGTTGGTTGCGGCCAACCAAAGGAGCTCTTCAACAATCTTTACTTGCTGGCGACCGTCTCCGGTTGCCAGCCACCGCCGAGGGCCTTGTAGATGGCAACGATGCCGCGATACAGATCGACTTCGGCCTGGGCCTGACTGTCTTCGGCGTTCAGACGTTCGCGCTGGGCGTCGAGCAGGACGAGGAAGTCGGTCGTGCCTTCGCGATAGCGGATTTGCGCAAGATCGGCAGCCTTGCGGCTCGACTCACTCTGACGGATCAGCGAGATCAGGCGTTGCTGACGTTTGCCATAATCGCTGAAGGCGTTTTCCGATTCTTCCAGAGCCAGCAGCACTTGTTGCTCGTAGTTCGCCAGTGCGCCTTCGGCATCGGCGTCGGCGCCGCGCAGTCGGGCGCGCACGCTGCCCAGGTCAAATGCTGCCCAGGTGATGCTCGGACCCAGTGCCCAGGCATTGGCCGCCGAGGAACCGATTTGCGAGCCGCGCCCGGCCGTCCAGCCGAGGAAGCCGCTGAGACTGACCCGAGGAAACAGGTCGGCCTTGGCTACGCCGATTCGCGCAGTGGCCGAAGCCAACTGCCGTTCGGCGCTGAGGATGTCCGGACGGCGTTGCAGCAGCTCACCCGGATCACCGATGGGCAACGCTTTGGCGATTGCCGGCAGGTCTTTCGGGCTCAGGTCGACGGTCAGTTTGTCCGGCCGCTCACCCAGCAGGGTGGCGATACGGTTTTTCTGCCGAACCTGTTCTGCCTGCAACTGCGGCACGGTGGCTTCAACGTTGGCCAGGCGCGCATCGGCGCGCTCGACATCGAGCTGATCACCGACACCGGCATCCCGCAGGCTGATGGTGATCTTGCGCGATTCCTGCTGATTGTTCAGGTTGGCCACGGCGATTTTTTCCCGCAACTGGGCGCCGCGCAATTGGCCGTAGGCATCGACCAGCTCGGCAATCATGGTGACTTGCAGTTGGTACAGGTCGGCTTCGGCGGCCTGCTGGTCGGCGTCGCTGGCTTCCAGGTTGCGCTGGATACGCCCGAACAGATCGAGCTCCCAGGCCATGTCCAGTCCCAGGTCATAGCGTTCGCTATTGACCCGGTCGGTGGTCTGGCCAGGAATCTGGCCCTTGCCCAGATCACTGCTGGCGCGGCTGGTGATGGTCGGCATGGCGTCGTTGCTGGCGTCGTCGCGGATCGCCCGGGCGGCTTTCCAGCGGGCGAACGCCACGCGCAGTTCACGGTTGCCTTGCAGCGACTGGCTCACCAACTGGTTGAGGGTCGGATCGTCGAATTGCTGCCACCAGATGCCTTCGAATTTCGACCGGTCGAAGTTCTTCTGCCCGGCGGCGCCATCGGTGGCGGTGGTGATATTGGCCGCCTCCGTGGCTGGGGTCTTGTAGTCGGGGCCGACTGCGCAGGCGCTGAGAGCCAGCACCAGCAGACTCGGCAGGAAGACTTTCAGACTCATTGTTGCGCCTCCAGTTGCTCTTGAAGATTGTGTGCCTTGGCTGCTTTGCGCTGCTCACTGCGTTCAACGAAGTTACGGATCAGCACGTAGAACACCGGCGTCAGCAACAGACCGAAGAAGGTCACCCCGAGCATCCCGGAGAACACCGCCACACCCATGGCATGACGCATTTCGGCACCGGCACCGCTGGAGAACACCAGTGGCACCACACCCATGATGAACGCGAAGGAGGTCATCAGGATCGGCCGCAGACGCAGGCGGCAGGCTTCCAGGACCGCGGCGAGCGGGTCGAGGCCTTCTTCCTGTTTGTCCTTGGCGAATTCGACGATCAGAATCGCGTTCTTGCAGGCCAGTCCCACCAGTACGATCAAGCCGATCTGGGTGAAGATGTTGTTGTCACCGCCGGAGATGATCACACCGGTGATGGCCGACAGCAGGGTCATCGGTACGATCAGGATCACCGCCAGTGGCAGGCTCCAGCTTTCGTATTGGGCGGCGAGTACCAGGAACGCCAGCAGTACGCAGAGCGGGAACACGAACAGCGCAGTGTTGCCGGACAGGATCTGCTGGTAGGTCAGGTCGGTCCATTCATAGGTCATGCCGTTCGGAAGTTCTTCCTTGAGCAGTTTCTCGATGGCTTTTTCGGCCTGGCCGGAGCTGTAGCCCGGGGCTGCGGCACCATTGATTTCAGCGGTGATGAAGCCGTTGTAGTGCATCACGCGATCGGGACCCGAGGTGTCGCTGACCTTGATGAAGGTCGCCAGCGGGATCATTTCGCCCTTGTTGTTGCGCACCTTCAGTTGACCGATCTGGTCGGATTCGAGGCGGAACTGCTGTTCAGCCTGAACGTTGACCTGGTAGGTGCGCCCGAAGCGGTTGAAGTCGTTGGCATACAGCGAACCCAGATAGATCTGCAGGGTGTCGAAGATGTCGCTGACGGCGACGCCGTGGGTCTTGGCTTTTTCGCGGTCGATGGCGGCATCGACCTGCGGCACGTTCACGGTGTAGCTGGTGAACAGGCCCGCCAGTTCCGGCACGTTGTGGCTCTTGGTGATGATGTTCATGGTTTCCTTGTACAGCTCGTCGTAGCCGAGGTTGCCCCGGTCTTCGATTTGCAGACGGAAACCGCCAATGGTGCCCAGGCCTTGTACCGGTGGAGGCGGGAAGATCGCCATGTACGCTTCCTGAATGTTCGCGTACTGGCCGTTCAAGGCACCGGCAATTGCACCGGCGGACATGCTCGGGTCTTTACGCTCATCGAACGGTTTCAGGGTCACGAAGACGATGCCGGCATTCGGGCTATTGGTGAAGCCGTTGATTGACAGGCCGGGGAACGCTACGGCGCTTTCCACGCCGGGCTGCTTCAGCGCCAGGTCGGACATGCGCTTGATCACGTCTTCGGTGCGATCCAGACTCGCGGCGTCGGGCAGTTGCGCGAAAGCCACCAGGTATTGCTTGTCCTGGCCGGGTACAAAACCGGTCGGTGTGCTGGAGAAACCGAAGAACGTCAGCACCATCAGACCCGCGTACAGCAGCAGGGCGATGCCGCTGCCACGGATGACCCGGCGCACGGTGCCGACGTAGCCGTGGCTGGCGCGGTCGAAGAACCGGTTGAACGGACGGAACAGCCAGCCACCGAAGATCTTGTCGAGCACTTTCGAGAAGCGGTCTTTCGGCGCGTCGTGGCTTTTCAGCAACACAGCGGCCAATGCAGGCGACAGGGTCAGCGAGTTGAACGCCGAGATCACCGTCGAAATCGCAATGGTCAGTGCGAACTGTTTATAGAACTGCCCGGTGAGACCGGAAATGAACGCCGCCGGAACAAACACCGCACACAACACCAGCGCGGTGGCAATGATCGGCCCGGTCACTTCGCGCATGGCGCGCTTGGTGGCTTCGACTGGCGTGAGTCCGAGTTCGATGTTTCGTTCGACGTTCTCCACCACCACGATGGCGTCGTCGACCACGATACCGATGGCCAACACCAGGCCGAACAGCGACAGAGCGTTGAGCGAAAAGCCGAACAGGTGCATGACCGCAAATGTACCGATCAACGATACCGGCACCGCCACCAACGGAATGATCGAGGCGCGCCAGGTCTGCAGGAACAGGATCACCACCAGCACCACGAGGATCAGCGCTTCGAAGAGGGTGTGAACCACCGCCTCGATCGAGCCGCGCACGAAAATCGTCGGGTCATAGACGATGCTGTAGTCCATGCCCTGCGGGAAGCCTTTCTTCAGCTCTTCCATCTTGCCGCGCACTTCGTTGGAAATGTCGATGGCGTTGGAGCCCGGACGCTGGAAGATCGGAATCGCTACGGCTGGCTGGTTGTTCAGCAGCGAACGCAAGGCATATTGACTGGAGCCGAGTTCGACGCGAGCGATGTCTTTGAGGCGAGTGATCTCACCATCGTCGCCGGAACGGATGACGATGTTCTCGAACTCTTCCTCGGAAACCAGACGACCCTGAGTGTTGACCGACAGTTGAAAACTCTGCGCGGTCGGCGCAGGAGGCGCGCCCAGTTGGCCGGCGGCGACCTGACGGTTCTGCTCGCGAATGGCGGTGACCACATCGGTGGCGGTCAGATTGCGCGAAGCGGTCTTGTTCGGGTCGAGCCAGACGCGCAGCGAGTAGTCACCCATGCCGAACAACTGCACATCACCGACACCACCGAGGCGAGCGAGCTCATCCTTGATGTTGAGGATTGCGTAGTTGGACAGGTAGAGCATGTCGTAGCGCTTGTCCGGCGAGGTCAAGTGCACAACCATGGTCAGGTCGGGCGAAGCCTTGTCGACGGTGATGCCGATGCGCGTCACTTCCTCGGGAAGCTTCGGCTCGGTGCGGGTCACCCGGTTCTGCACCTGCACCTGCGCGTTGTCCAGGTCAGTACCCAGCGCGAAGGTGATGGTCAGGGTGATCTTGCCGTCGGCAGTCGATTGCGAGGACATGTACAGCATGTTCTCGACGCCGGTGATGGCCTGCTCCAGAGGCGCGGCCACGGTTTCACCGATGACTTTCGGGTTGGCGCCGGGGAAGTTGGCGCGTACGACCACGGTTGGCGGCACGACTTCCGGGTATTCGCTGATCGGCAACTGGAACAGCGAGATCGCACCGGCGATCAGGATCAACAGCGACAGCACCGCTGCGAAGATCGGCCGGGAAATGAAGAATTGGGAAAAATTCATCGGAGTTGTCGTCCCTTAACCGCGTGGGGTCGTAGCGGCCAGCTTCGCAGCCGAACCCGATGCACCCTTGGCAGGGGCAACTTTGGGCAGGTTGCTGGCTTCCAGCGCTTGACGTTGTTGAGCAAGGGCGGCGAGGGTCTGCTCGCTGGCCATCGGGATCACTTCAGGGGTGACCGGCGAGCCAGGGCGCACCCGCTGCAGGCCCTTGACGATGATTGTGTCGTCTTTGTTCAAACCGTTGCGGACGATGCGCAGGCCTTCGATTTTCGGCCCGAGTTCGACGGCGCGGTAGGCGGTCTTGTTGTCGCCATCCATCACCAGCACGAATTTCTTGCCCAGATCGGTACCGACGGCTTCATCGTTGATCAACATGGCGTTATAGGTGCCGCTGCCGACCAGTTTCAACCGTGCATACAGGCCCGGGGTGTAAGTGCCGTCGGTGTTGTCGAACACGGCGCGACCACGGATGGTGCCGGTTTTCGGATTGACCTGATTGTCGACGAAGTTCATCTGGCCCAGGTGCGGGTTGCCGTCTTCGTTGGACAAGCCCATGTACACCGGCGTTGTCGCGCCGCGCTGGCCGTTGCGCGCCAGTTGGGTGTATTTGAGGAACACACGTTCGTCGGCATCGAAGTAGGCATAGACCTTGTCGGTGGAGACCACGCTGGTCAGCGCCGTGGTGTCGGCGGTCACCAGGTTGCCGGCAGTGATTTCGGCACGGCTGACGCGGCCACTGATCGGCGCGGTGACGCGGGTGAAGCTTAGGTTCAGTTTGGCCAGATCCAGTTGTGCCTGCAGGGCGCCGACGGCGGCGCGTGCTTCTTGAGCGGCGCTGGTGCGCGAGTCGGCCAGTTCCGCGGAAATGGCGTTGCTGGCACGCAGACGCTCACCGCGAGCGGCTTCGTTTTCACTGCGGGTTGCGGTAGCGCGGGCCTGGGCCACCAGTGCTTCGAGGCGGCGTACCTCGGCCTGGAACGGGCGCGGGTCGATCTGCAACAGCAGATCGCCTTTCTTGACCAGTGCGCCTTCAGTGAAGGCAACTTGATCGATCTGGCCGGAAACCCGCGGACGGATTTCAACGGTTTCCGGCGCTTCCAGGCGCCCGGTAAATTCGTCCCACTCGTTGACCGGTTGTTCCAGCACCTTGGCCACGCTGACTTTGGCGGCTGGCGGGGCGCCGGCATTCTCCGGAGTTTTGCCGCAGGCGCTCATCACCAGAACGGCCAACATGGCCAACGGGAAGCGCAAATGTTTGAGTGATTGTTCCATGGATGCAATCCGCCGAAGTATTGAAGATGGGCGGATGATGCTCGGCGCGGGTGTGATGGCACGAATCGAATGAAGCGAAGGTAACTATCATCCGGAATGATATAAGGCCCGAACGAGCCCTCTAGCATGCACCTTTCGTTAGGTGGCTATCAATTGGCTTGCCGGCAATTCTGTGTTGCGCGATCTGCAACGGTGCGGATGAAGCTGCGCGCAGATGATTACGCGGCGATTAAAAGCTCGATTGAGGTTGCCGGTACTCGACACCCCCACGCTGTCCAGGCGCAGCGCACAGCAAGCGGAAGCAATACGCAAACATCGCAGATCCTGTACGTGGAAGAAGCGATGAGCGACTTTTCGCTCTAACATGACCTGACATTCATGCCCTGCGTTTTTGCCAATTCTCGGACCCGTACCCATGAGAGATCTGCCCCCAACCGCGACCTTGCGTGCTTTCGAGGTGTCCACCCGGCACCCGACGTTCACCGCTGCCGCACAGGAGTTGCATGTGACCCAGAGCGCGGTCAGCCACCAGCTCCGGCACCTGGAAGATCTTTGGGGATTACAGCTGTTCGAACGGGGCAAGTCGTTACGCCTCACGCCTGCGGGCGCAACGCTGGCGCCGATTGTGCGCGAATTCTTCATGAGCCTGGAGGCAACGCTGGCTGATCTGCGCGAGCAAAAGGGCAGGGTCCGGCTGAGTGTCAGCACCACTTATTCCTTCGCTTTGAAATGGCTGCTGCCACGTTTGCCGAGCCTGTCCCGCCAGCATCCGGAGCTGTTGGTGTCGCTGGACACCACGGACAAAATCATCCATTTCGCCAGCGGTGAAGCCGATGTCGCGATCCGCCTGGGCAAGGGTAATTGGCCCGGACTGTACTCGGAGTTCCTGTTCGGCGAACAGGTCTTCCCCGTGGCCAGTCCTGAATTCCTGCAGCGCGTCGGGGTGCCGGGCAGCCCCGCGGAGTTGTTGCGATTGCCTTTGCTGGCTCGCGACGGTGCCGAGCTGGCGCCGAAATGGGAAGTGTGGTTCGAGTCCGTCGGGCTGGCATTTTCGCCGCTTCGGGAAAGCGTCAGGTTTGGCGATACCAATATGACGGTGGAGGCGGCTTTGCTCGGCCATGGCGTGGCGCTGGTGCGCAGCGGCCATGTCGAGAAGGAAATCGGCGATGGCCGTCTGGTGCGCCTGTTCGATGTGCCGTTTCAGTCACCGCTTGCCTACTATTTCGTATGCCCCAAGGGTATTGAGGCGCAGCCACACATTGTCAGCTTCCGCGAATGGCTGCTCGGTGAAGCGCTCAAACTGCAGGCTTGAAGTATGAATTATCGCTCATGGTGCGATGAGGAGACTTCTCTGTAATCCGCTCGGTCGGGCTGTCTAGAATGGGCAATGCCTACTCATCTCGTCCTCCTTGTCCTGTTCGCGGCGCTGCTGCACGCCAGTTGGAACGCGCTGCTGCGTGGCGGCGCCGATCGGCTGTGGTCGATGACGGTGATGTGCGTTGCCATTGCCATCGTCTGCGCGTTCGCCGCCATGTTCATGGTGGCGCCGGCACCCGAAAGCTGGGGTTATGCGCTGCTCTCGGCGCTGCTGCATGTCGGCTACAACCTGTTTCTGGTGCGCAGCTATCGGGTCGGCGATCTTGGGCAGATTTATCCGATTTCCCGCGGCTCGTCGCCCGCGCTGATCGCCCTCGGCGCCGCGCTGTTTGCCGGCGAAACCATCACCCCCGGCGAGCTGCTCGGCATTGCGCTGGTGTCTGGCGGGATCATTTCGCTGGCCTTCCGGGGGCGTAGCCTGTCGGTGCCGAGCCTGCCTTATGCGCTGGGAACGGGTTGTTTTATCGCGGCTTACAGTGTTGTCGACGGCATTGGCGCCAGGCTTTCCGGTGCTCCGTTGGCCTACACCGTATGGATGAGCGCGCTGTGGGGCGTGTTGATGCCGGTGGTGTATATCGGTCTGCGCGAAGCCCGCAGTCTGTTTTCGATTCGGCCTGGAATGTCCGCTGCAGCGATGGGCGGGCTGGTCTCTCTGCTGGCCTATGGGATCGTTATCTACGCGATGAACGAAGCCCCACTGGGCGCGGTATCGGCACTGCGCGAGACCAGCGTGTTGTTCGCGGCGTTGCTTGGTTACCTGTTCCTTGGCGAAACACTCACCATCCGCCGTGTTCTGGCGTGCGTGGTGATCGCCAGCGGCGCAATCATCATCGGCTGACACAGCTTGGCTGTGCAGGAGCACTTTCATGACTAATGTCTCGCAGGCCCCACTGATTCTGATTACCGGTGGCAGTCGTGGCGTGGGCGCCGCCACCGCGCGACTCGCCGCCGCACAAGGCTACGACGTCGCTATCAGTTACGTGGCCAATGAGTTCGCCGCCCTGGCGGTGGTGGCCGATATCGAAGCGATGGGGCGCAAGGCATTGGCACTGCGCGCCGACAGCGCCGACCCCGAGCAGGTCACTGATCTTTTCACGGCGATCGACCGCACATTCGGGCGCATCGACGTGCTGGTCAACAACGCCGGCGTGCTGGCGAAACAGTCACGACTTGAGGATTTGGACTTCGAGCGTATGCAACGCATTTTTGCGGTCAACGCTCTCGGGCCGATTCTGTGTGCCCAGCAGGCTGTGAAGCGCATGTCCCTGCGGCACGGCGGTTCGGGCGGCGTGGTGATCAATGTCTCGTCAGCCTCGGCACGTTTGGGCAGCCCGAATGAATACGTCGACTACGCAGCCTCCAAAGGCGCACTGGAAACTTTCACCATCGGCTTCGCCAAGGAGGTGGCGCGAGAGGGGATTCGCGTCAACTGTATCCGCCCGGGGCACATCTATACCGATATGCACGCCAGCGGCGGCGAACCGGGGCGGGTAGACCGGGTCAAGGACTCGATCCCGATGGGCCGCGGCGGCCAGCCGGAGGAGGTGGCGCGGGCCATTTTGTGGCTGGCCAGCGCGGAGGCCTCATTTGTGACCGGTACGTTTCTGGACGTGACGGGCGGCAAATGAACCGGGCAGGGCAGGTTTGCTAGAGACTGTCCGGATCGCCGAAGAACATCTGAATCCGCGACCGCAACCAACGCTCGCCCGGGTCGTTGTCCTGCGAGCCGCGCCAGGCCATATGCAGCTCAAACGTACGCGTTGGCAACGGCGGATCTTCAGCACGCAGACCGCCAGCTGCCGTTAGTGCTTCCGCCGTGTAATCCGGCACGGTCGCGACGATGTCGGTGCCCGCCAGCAGCGTACCCAGGCCGTTGAACTGCGGTACTGCCAGCACCACGTGCCGTTTGCGCCCGAGTTTTTCCAGCTCTTCATCGACGAATCCGCTCAGGTCACCGGCAAACGACACCAGCGCGTGGGGGCGGGCGCAATAGTCGTCGAGGCTCAGTGGCCCCGGTACGGTATCGGCGCGCAACAGCTTGGGGGCGCTGCGGCGCAAGACCTTGCGTTTGGCGTTGGCCGGCAAATCGGTGGTGTAGCTGACACCAATGGAAATTTCGCCAGAAGCCAGCAGGCCCGGCATCAAGATGTAATTGACTCGCCGCACGACGAGGACGATGCCCGGTGCTTCGGCACGCAAGCGTTTGAGCAGCATTGGCAGCAGGGCGAATTCGACGTCGTCGGACAAACCGATGCGGAATACCGAGGTGCTGGTCGCCGGATCGAAATCGGCGGCACGACTCACCGCCGTGGAGATCGAATCGAGGGCAGGCGAGAGCAGGGCGAAGATTTCCACCGCCCGGGCGGACGGTTCCATGCTCCGGCCGGTGCGGACAAACAGTGGATCGTCAAACAGGCTGCGCAGGCGCGACAGCGCCGCACTGATAGCCGGTTGGCCGAGGAAAAGCTTTTCCGCGGCCCGAGTCACACTGCGTTCGTGCATCAATGTTTCGAACACGATCAGCAGGTTCAGGTCGACACGACGCAGGTCATTACGATTCATCTGGAGTCCTGGCAGAGTCATCAAACTTGACGAGGGCGGCCATATGAGAACAATGGCCGGCATGAATCTTACGGGGAAAGACTGGTACTCTGCACCGGAAAATTCAGCTTTAGTGCGACCGCGGCAGGCCTTTTTTCATGGATTTTGCCAATGCCGCTCCTGCTGCGGAATCAATGACAGGCATGTCGACTATTAATAGCCACTGATGGTCTTGGGTCGAAAGCCCAGATAGAGTTCATGGCATTAGAGGTTACTTTGACGAGGTTTGCGATGTCCCGCACGATCCGTTTTCACAAGTTTGGTCCGGCCGAGGTGCTCAAATGCGAAGAGCATGCGGCTGCTCAGCCAGGTCCTGGCGAGGTGCAGGTGCGTGTCGAGGCAATCGGCATCAGTTGGTACGACACCCTGTGGCGCCAGAACCTGGCGTCGTCTCAGGCACGTCTGCCATCGGGCCTGGGTCATGAAATGGCTGGCGTGGTGACAGCGGTGGGCGCTGATGTCGACGACCTGTCCGTTGGCGATAAAGTCGCCAGTTTCCCGGCCGAAAGTCCGAACGATTACCCGGTGTACGGCGAATCGATCGTCTTGCCGCGTACCGCGCTGACCCGCTATCCGGATGTGCTCAGCCCGATCGAAGCCAGCGTGCATTACACGCCGCTGCTCATCGCCTACTTCGCTTATGCCGATCTGGCGCGGGTCAAACCGGGACAATTCGCGCTGGTGACTGATGCCAGCCACTGCGCCGGTCCGTCGTTCGTGCAATTGGGCAAGGCGCTGGGCGTGCGCGTGATAGCGGCCACCAAGTCGGCACAGGAACGCGAATATCTGCTGTCCCTTGGGGCGGAAAAGGTCATCGTCACCGAGGAGGAAGATCTGTTGATGCGAGTCAACAAGATCACCGACAACCGTGGCGTCGATGTGGTATTCGACGGCCTCGGCGGCCCGCAGATGTCATTGCTCGGTGATGTGCTGGCGCCACGCGGCAGTCTGGTCCTGTACGGCTTGCAGGGCGGCAACCAGACGCCGTTCCCGGCCTGCGCAGCGTTCCAGAAGAACATCCAGTTCTTTGTGCATTGCATCGGCAACTTTACCGGCAAGCCCGAGCTGGGCATTGTCCAGGATCACGTCGCTTTGCAACGTGCATTGCGTGACATCAACCAGTTGACGGCTGACCGTGTGGTGCTGCCGCTCAAGACCCGTGTATTTCCCTTCAACGAGTTTGTCGAAGCGCATCGTTACATGGACGAATGCCCATGCCGCGAGCGGGTAGCCCTTCAAGTCGAGCCGGCGTAAATCCGCTCAGCAGAGTCCGTGGCCCCACGGACTCTTTTTGTTTATATCCCTTCTTCTCGGTAGCACCTTGCTATCGTCGTGTGTGTCCAAATCCGGCAACTGAACTGGTTTTTGCCCGGTATCTGTATCTTCTAATCGCACTATAAGCACTGATAATTGAATGATTACTTTCATCTCAAGGAATGAGCTATGGCTGTGCTTTTAATTCGTCCTGCGCAATATCAAACGGCTAGTTCTGCTGGCTTCGTCAATTTCTGTTTAATTGCTGTAGGGCGATTCGGAAGTTGCTTCTCTTTTTCTTGTAATGAATTGTCGTGGGACGCTGTGGGAAGTTTCCTCAGATTGATTCCTCTCGAGGAAAGCTCAATGAATACGGGTGGATGAGCCCGTCGCTTGGCGTCTGGAGAGGTTTTTTCAGGACAAGTGTTTCAAATAACTACAACTTTGTAAGTGTTAGCATTTCAGCGTCTATTACTTATTGATCCAATTGTCGCGCGCTCACTGTCCTGTTTGCGTGGCATGAAACTTTTGATACCGGGTAAATACCGATGAGCACGATCCATGATCAGGCAATGAACTACGTCTATCAGCAAGTACTGCAGCGTCTGCTGAGTTTCTTCTCCCGAGCCGAGCGAACGGCGTTGCAGCTGTTGATCCAGCGCCTGGTCGTGGCCGCCGGCGGCATGGAAAACATAGGACAGTTCAAGGTGCTGGTACACCAGTCCGGCTCGCGTGACAGCTGCTACACCCTGGCCCTGCTCAGGGCTGCGCAGTTGACCATTGCCGGTCGTGCGCCGGCGACGTTTCAGTTGCGGGTAGCCACGCTGCGCTGGAATGGAGACAGCGCTGTCGCTCTGCAGAACCTGCATCGCAGCTACAGCGCATTGTTTCTTTATGACGATCCGCGGGTCGAAGTGCTGATGGTGGATAACCGCGAGGTGCTGCCATTCGACCATCGCACGCCTGTCAGCGATGAGGGGCGTGAGGCCAGCCGAGTCAATCTTCTTCTTGTCGGGCACTGTCGCACCTGGCTTGAAACGCCCGAATTATGGGACGACGCCTATCTGGCCACTGCCGAGTACTACAGCCAGATCGCTCGCTGGAACAATGGTGTCGACGCCATGATCAGCACCGAAACCAAGGGTAGTCAGCAGCGTTTCCTCGAAGGTCTGAACCGTGCGATGCAACGAGTTGCGATAGCAGGCCCCGGGCTTGTCCACAGCGGATTCGAAGCGCTGTTTCCACTACTTGACGGGCTCGGGGGCGATTTCTATCGCGAGCTGCGTCCAGATGATGAGCAGACGGCCTGGCGCCCCGAAGGCGAATTCGAAGCCTGTCGGCGCACCAGTTTTATCGACATCAACGACATGATGGTCGGCAAACCCGAGGAACGCTGGCCGTTGCTGGGCGAATTTCTTGGTCATGAACCTGATGATCTGGCGTTGTATGAAGGCGAAGCGGTTTTTGCCGATCCTCTGATCTCGGCGCATGTGCGAGGTTTGCACTCACGGCTCATCGAGGGGCGCGCCTATGAGGCGGGTATCGACGATTATGTGCAGCACACGCTGGCCGAAATGCGCCGAAAGCAGGTTGCGCAGCCCATTTGCGAGCATTTACTGGCCAGTTACGACAATGTCGGCGGGCCAGAGCCGCTGCGGATGCTGGCAGAGGACTATCTTCTGCATGGTTTCGGACTGAACGAAACGCAACTGGCGTGCTTTTTATTCGCGCCGTTCATCGACGGCGGCAAAGGCCTCGAACGGTTCCTGCGCAACTGTCACCCCGGCATGTTGGTCGCGATGCCTGACCTGCACCGCGCCATGCAGGGCCTGCACGCGCCGGAGCAGGTATTGAAATGGATCACTGAGGTCAGTGGTTTGCCAGTCAGGCTAGTGAGCCGTCTTTATGCAAGGGGTCCTGTCCAGATTTGTACATCCGATGAATTCGCCGCTGAGAGTGGAGGTTCGGGCGAGGCGGGTTCGGCCGCGCAATTCGAGCGGTCGACGGAAGGCTGATTGTGAGCCATAGCCTGAGTTGTGAACCAATGTCTACGGAAATGAGGGTGTGAAGGGCGCGCGGGAAAATGACTTTGTTTATCAAGCAGTTTATCGGTATCTGACCACGCTGATTGAGGAGGCGGGTGGCAGCACGGCAGTCCGCATGCCCTCGTTGCGCCAATTGGCCGACCGGCTGAATGTCTCCATTTCTACGGTGCAATACGCCTATTCACTGCTGGAAAAAGAAGGTCGGGTCTATTCGAAAGCCAAATCCGGGTATTACGCGCAAGCACTTTTCAGCATGGACGCGCCCGGCAGTGGCAGTGATCTGCTCGAAACCGTTTACGTCAACGCCAGACGTCCCGGCATGTGTGTGTTGAGTGCTGACGAACCGGCTTCGCTGCAACCGTTGGACAGTCCGTTGTTGACGTTGGAGCGCGAACTCTTGCGCCAGTACCCCCGCCAGCCACAGACGCTTGTGCAACCTTGTGGCGAGCTGGAATTGCGGGTTGCCCTGGCCGCGCGGTACACCTGTTCGACGGCGAATTATTGGCATGCCGATGACGTTTATATCGGCGCTGATCTGCGCGGGGTACTGGAGATTCTGATTTCGGTGCTTGAGTTGCGGCAGGCCGCCGTCGTTGTTGAATCGCCTTGTGACTGGGTGATCTTGCGCCTGCTCGAATCGTGCGGAGTGCGTGTGATCGAATGGCCTTTGCTGGCTGAAGGTGCGCCCGATCTTCCGGCACTGGAGTCGCTGCTCATAAACGAGCCGGTACGCCTGGTGCTCCTGTCGTCGGTGTTGAGCATGCCTCAGGGCAGCAGTTTCACTCGGGATCAGCAGCAGGCAATCGCCACGCTGCTCGACCGATACGGCATCTGGGTACTGGAAAACGATTGCTACAGCGAGTTTGATGAGCGCAGTGTTGCGCAGCGGTTGCGTAACTGGCTCGCCCCTGATCGCCTGCTGGTGTTTTCCACCTTCGAGAAGTTCATCGGCGCAGAAGCGCCTTTCGGCTTCGTTTTGTCGCGCCATTGGCGCCAGGCGTTGCAACGCCATTTCCTGTTACGCGCGTTTCGCTTGTCGCCCATCCGCCAGAAGGCGATTGCCAGACTGTTGAACGGTGGGCGGCTTGATCAGCATTTATTCGTGCTGCGGCGAATGCTCAGTGAGCGTCGTACCCTGTTGATCCAGGTATTGCGCGAGCGTTTGGGCGATGCGTTGCAGATTGCCGAGCCACAGAGCGGGGCGACGGTCTGGGTGCGTTCGTTACGACCGGTAGACATGGCGAATGTGTTTCACCGACTGCTCAAGCAGCAGATCATCATTGCACCGGGCGAGCTGTTCAGTCTGCAAGGCCTGCACGCGGACCATCTGCGTTTAAGCGCGCTGAATCATGGCGAAAGAGACCTATCGAGTGTCATCGGGCTTTTGGGTGATGCCTTGCGTTTATCCCCGGGCAGATAACGTTAAAAAACATCGGACGTGTATCGGATACATCCCGTCGCACAGTGGTCAAACTGCCAGTAAACTGCGCTGTATTTCCTGAACCACTCCGATTTCAGAGGTTATTGCATGACACTCAGTCCTTTTGCGGGCAAACCGGCACCGGCAGAATTGTTGGTCGATATCCCGCGACTGGTTACGGCCTACTACACAGGCCAGCCTGATGCATCGATTTCTACCCAGCGAGTGGCGTTCGGCACTTCCGGTCACCGTGGCAGCTCGTTTGATCTGAGCTTCAATGAATGGCACGTTCTGGCCATCAGTCAGGCGATCTGCCTGTATCGCGAAGCCCAGGGCATCACCGGGCCGCTGTTTGTCGGCATAGACACCCATGCACTGTCGACTCCAGCGGGCGCCAGTGCGCTGGAAGTACTGGCTGCCAACGGCGTAACTGTAATGATCGCCGTGGGTGATGAGTACACGCCGACCCCGGCGATTTCCCACGCCATTCTCTGCTACAACCGCGGCCGCACCTCCGGCCTAGCTGACGGTATCGTCATCACCCCGTCGCACAATCCGCCACAAAGCGGTGGCTACAAATACAACCCTACCAACGGCGGCCCGGCCGATACTCACATCACCAAGTGGATCGAAGCCAAGGCCAACGAACTGCTGGCCAACAAACTGGCCGGCGTCAAGCGCGTGAGCTATGAGCAGGCGCTCAAGGCCAGCACCACTCATCGCCACGACTACTTGAACACCTATGTCGCCGACCTGATCAACGTCATCGATTTCGATGCAATCCGCGACGCTAAATTGCGCCTGGGCGTCGATCCACTGGGCGGAGCAGGGGTGCGCTACTGGTCGGCGATCGCTGAACATTACCGTCTCGATCTGGACGTGGTGAATAAACAAGTCGATTCGACTTTCCGTTTCATGACCGTTGACTGGGACGGCCAGATCCGCATGGACCCCTCGTCCAGCCACGCGATGCAGGGCCTGATCGGTCTCAAGGAACGCTTTGACGTGGCGTTTGCCTGTGACCCTGATCACGACCGTCACGGCATCGTCACGCCGTCCGGTGGTCTGCTCGCACCGAACAATTACCTGGCGGTGTCGATCGATTACCTGTTCCAGAACCGCCCGCAGTGGCGCGCCGATGCCGCCGTGGGCAAAACCGTGGTCAGCAGCGGCCTGATCGATCGCGTGGCCAAACGTCTGGGCCGTCGTCTGTACGAAGTGCCGGTTGGCTTCAAGTGGTTTGCCGAAGGCCTGTTCGACGGTTCGCTGGGTTTTGGTGGCGAGGAGAGCGCCGGTGCATCGTTCCTGCGCAAGGACGGCGGAGTATGGAGCACCGACAAGGACGGTCTGATCCCGGCCTTGCTCGCCGCAGAAATGACCGCGCGCACGGGCCGTGATCCAAGTCAGGCCTACCGCGCGCTGACCGACGAGTTGGGCGAGCCATTCTCGGTACGCGTCGATGCCAAGGCCAATCCTGAGCAAAAGGCCCTGCTGAGCAAACTTTCGCCGGAGCAGGTCACTTCGACCGAACTGGCGGGGGAGAAGATTCAGAGCATTCTCAGCCATGCGCCGGGCAACGATCAGGCGATTGGCGGTCTGAAAGTCATGACCGAAAACGGCTGGTTCGCCGCACGTCCGTCGGGTACCGAGGACATCTACAAGATCTACGCCGAAAGCTTCATTGGCGACGACCACCTCAAGCAACTGGTGGCCGAAGCGCAAACTCTGGTGGATGGCGCGATTTCCACCCAATGATGCGCACATGAAAAAGGGCAACCGTGATGGTTGCCCTTTTTTATCGCCTGCCGATCAAGCCAGGTCTACCAGAACGATCTCGCTGTCTTCGATCGCCGTGACCGTCAGCACTTGTTCATGAGCTACTGCCACACCGTCACGGGCTTGCGTGCGCAAACCGTTGACGTCGATTACCCCGGTGGCCGGGACGAGATAGGCGCGACGGCCTGCTTCCAGACGGTATTCAGCCGTCTCGCCGGCCTTGATGTTTGCCGCCACCAGACGTGCATTGGCGCGGATGCGCAGGCTTTGATCATCGCCTTCCTTGCCGCTGGCCAGCGTGACGAAACCTTCGCGCTCACCTTTGGGGAAGGGCTTGGCTCCCCAGGATGGCGGCGCTCCGGTTTCGGTCGGCTGAATCCAGATCTGGAAGATTTTGGTCTGCTTGTCTTCCAGGTTGTATTCGCTGTGGGCGATGCCAGTACCGGCGCTCATCACTTGTACATCACCGGCTTCGGTGCGGCCCTTGTTGCCGAGGTTATCCTGGTGGGTGATTGCACCTTCACGCACGTAGGTGATGATTTCCATGTCGCGGTGCGGATGCTGCGGGAAACCGCTGCCGGCGGCGATGATGTCATCGTTCCAGACCCGCAGATTGCCCCAGCTCATCCGCTGCGGGTCATAGTATTCGGCAAACGAAAAGTGATGGTGTGCATCCAGCCAGCCGTGATGGGCGCCGCCCAGCGAGTTGAAGGGTCTGAGTTCAAGCATGATCGTCTCCTCAATAGGGTTCGTCAGGGCGGACCCCGTGGTTGATGACGACGATCATCTATCAGCCAATCATCGATAAAAAGCGCAAAAACTGCCGCATCATGATCGGGTTATTAGATGGAACGCAGCCCGGAAATGGTCTTACCCGACTTTCAGTTCGTCGCCTAAACCAATGACCTGTAAGCATTTCGCTAGAACTAAAGGGCAAATCCAGACACCATAGCCGCCACAGCCTCACACACTGGAGTCCGTCAGCGTGGCGCAACACACCTCCGATCTTCCTCCCGAACTTCGTCCACTGGCCGAGATGCCCTGGTTCAAGCGTCTGGCCGCGCGTTTCTTTGGTCATGGTCTGACAAAATTGCGCGCCCAACACCGGGCCTCGTGGCTGCACGGCCAGGCCGACGGATTTCGCAGTGGCCACACCGCTGGCGTCGAATACGGTTTCAAGGAAGGCAAACTTGAGGGGCTGGAAGAGGGACGGCAGGTCTTGCTGATTCGCGACAGCCGCAACACTGAGCATCGCCCGCCCAGTATCGATAATCATCTGTTCGATGACTGGCGCCTGCCGCTCACGACGGAGCTGAAGAAACGCATAAAGGCTGATGTTGCCCGATTACTGCCGGCGCACGCTCAGCCCAGCGCCGCACAATGGAAAATGATCTTCAGCGACACACCGTCCACCTCGGTGGTAGCCGGTGCCGGCGCAGGTAAATCGACTACGCTGGTGCTGCGCATTCTTGTGCTCAGCCACTATCTGGGCTTTGAGCTGGACTCGATGACCGTGGTGACGTTTACCCGCGAGTCGCGCAAGGACTTCATCAACAAACTCATTGAAATCTTTACGCTGTGGGACCAGCCGTTGAGCCTCAGGCAGGCCCGCGAACTGGTGCGAACCTTCCATTCGCGCATCCTGCCGATGGTTCGCAGCCTGCCGGGTTTCGAGCGTTTGCAGGCCTTTGAGAATCTCAGCGATCGACCACAGGGTGGCGACGAAGACATCGACAGCAATCCGTTTGACCTGCGCATCAATGACGCGCAACGCCAGCAACTCAACGCCTGTTATTACCGCTTGTTCAACGACGACGAACGTTTCCGCCAGTTGATTCAGCCGCTATCCCGTGCCGGCCTGCAATTGAAGGAGCTGGAACGCGACCACCCCGATGTGCAAAAACGCATGGCCGTTACGGAACTGGCGGCCAAACGCGATGAAGAGCTGTGTGATGTCATTGAGGATCTTTGGTTTCGCGCAGGCGCCTGGCCCATCAAAGGCATCGAGCCCAATCGGCAGACATTCGAAATCAACGGCTCGACGTTCCACTGTCACGGCTATATTCCGAGCCTTGATGCCTGGGTGGTGCTTGGCTTTGACCCGAAGGAAAATCCACAGCTGTGTCGGCCGAACGCCAAGCTGTGTATCCGCGCAGAATGGGCTGTCAAACGTACCCTGTTTCAAGCTTTCTGTCGTAAGCCATTGATATGGCTGGAAAACTATGAGTCTTCCAAGCGTGTTCTCGCGACTCTGGCGGGTGATGCCAGCGCTGGCCCAGGTTTCGATTACAAGGTCAAAGGCGAGCTGGCATCGGCGCCGTTGCTCGATTGTTTTGTCGGCGCAGCCGGCTTCATCGAAAACCTCGGCCTGGATGTGCCAGACGCGGTCAGTCGCATGAGCTTCGCCAAGGATGACCCCGACCGGTTTTTCTTTGAAGCCTTGAGTCTGTTCTGGCGCGCGTTCGAAGATCACTTGCTGGATCAGAAACCGCCGGTGATGACCTACAACCGCATGTTCGCGCTGTTCAGCGAGCATTCACCGGAAAATCTCAAGCTGCTCAGCGACGCGCTTCTGCGGCCGATGGCGCATCTGATGATCGACGAATTCCAGGATGTTTCCCCGCAGATCGTTTCGTGGATTCGCGCCAGCCTTAATGAAATCCGCAGCCGTGGCCCGGCAATGCACGTCGGGCGGGGCGCGCAGCGTTCGTCGCTGTTGTGCGTCGGTGATGACTGGCAATCCATATACGGCTGGCGCGGCAGTTCGCCGAGCTATTTCATGGAGTTCAACAAGGAATTTCCGTCGCCAGCCACTACCCGGGTCATGCTCAGCGATAATTATCGCAGCCATCAGCACATCATTGATGCCGCCGAGCACATTGTCCGCGCCGCCCCGGCCATTGCGGGGAAGAAGGCCAAGGCCAGTGGCGCGCCCAAGCCGCTGCAACCGGTCAACGTGCTGGAACGTGATGACCAAGCACTGGGTGAGCGCGTGGCGGAACACTACCGCCAAGGTCACTCGATCTTGATGCTTTATCGAAAAAGCAGCGATAAGTCATTGATAGAAAAGCATATTCAGCCAGTAGTTAATGTCGATTCGAGCTTGCCTTACGAAGCGCGGAGGTTGAAGCAGCTCACCTATCACAGCGCCAAGGGCTTGCAGGCTGATGCGGTATTTCTGCTCGGCGATTGTCAGCACTTGACCACTTCGCCTTACAAGAACCAGGTATATCGCATGGCTGGACTCGGTAAGGCTGGTGACAGTGAGCCGTACGACAGCGCACAGAGGGATGAAATCCTGCGTCTGGCCTACGTAGGTATTACCCGCGCCGTCAGCCATTGCTACTGGTATGTCGAGCCGCAAGAAGCCCAGGCTGTGAACATGCCCAGAGCATCGGATCGAGTTGCCCAGGACAGGCCGTTTTTTGTCGATCATCGAAAGGAAAAGACAACTGCCTGAATGAAAAAAAGCCCGCATCGCTGCGGGCTTTTTTGTTTTAGGTCAGTGCCTTATGCGTAGTTCTTGAGTGATTCCGGAGGAGTGAAAGCTTCCAGCTCATCTTCAATGGCTTCGATGATTCGCTCGACGTCCGCCGCATTCATCACTGTCGCACAGGGAATGCCGGCGATCGCGATCATGGTTTCACCGCTGGCGCGGTCGAACAGACGGGCAATCAGGCTGCCCGGTGCGTCCATAGTCGCTTCGAATCCCATGGGATGAAAATGCCAGCGCATCAGCTGGCAGGCATTGGGGAATGTGACTTTGCTGAACCCTTTATTCATGGTGTTGCCGGCCTGCTTCATCGAGCGCTTCCTTTTGCTCATGTTAGGTGGGAAGAGCCGTCATTGGCTCAACCAGTGCTTGAGCTATAAAAGTAGCATCCGTGTGTGAAAATACTGTGAGTTTTTTCAGTCTGTTTGGCGATTGATTGGCGTTTTTTGATGTAAGTCACTGGCTCATGGTTTATCGCCAAATTGCCACTATGGATTTTTCATTGAAGCTGCAGAGGAACTTGGGCAAGCTCGATTCTTTTTCGCCGAGCCTCTTATGCACGCCGACGATGACGGCCCCGAACAGACCCAGGCCACGGCCGCCACGGTCATGCGCTATCACCTGAGCTGGAAACACCGGGATCTGGACAGCGTCATGGCGCTTTATCACCCGGACATCCAGTACAACGATTTCTTCCAGAACCGCGTGCTCGGCCTCGCTGAGCTGCGTGAGTACGTGCGCGTGAGCATGCCGCGGGAATCCGATGAGCTGCTCGAACACTGCGATCGTATCCGGGTGGATGGCAATACCGCGTTCATTCAGTACGAGGTGACGCTGCGCGGCGGTGACGGTCTGGTGTCTTTCCGCTCCAGCGAAGCGATTACGGTCAAGGATGATCTGATCTGGCGCGTCAACGAATACGCTTCTCTGGTGCGAACCCAGGCCGACGACGGCTCGGCGTCGAGACAGCGCCCGGCGGTCAGTCGTCTCGGTCTGTCACCGCGGCAACTGAGTTTCATGGCTGAGGATCTGCAGCAGTATTTCGAAAAGCAGCAACCCTATCTGGACCCCGATCTCGATCTGCAGCGGGTATCGAAGGAGTGCGGGTACAGCCGCAATCAGATTTCCTATCTGCTCAATCAAGTGCTCGGGCAAAGCTTTTACCGCTACGTCAATCAGGCGCGCCTGCAGCATTTACTGCGTGCGCTCGACAGTGCCACACCGCCGTTACGCATCGACGAGCTGGCGTTTGCCGCCGGGTTCAATTCGCTGTCGGCATTTTACAAATGCTTCCGCGAGCACATCGGTCAGTCGCCGAAGGCCTACGCCAAACAAATTTCTCTGCGGGCACGCGCGCAAGACATCAACTGAAGGCAGCCACTAGGATCGACGTCATCGAAGTTTTTCAGTGGCGGAGTCTGGCATGTCGGCGTGGCGCACGATCAGTTTGTGGATGGATCAGCTCGATGAACCGCTGCTGGCACGGCCCGCGCTTGAACGGGATCTGGATGTCGACGTAGCGATAATCGGCGCCGGTTACACCGGACTGTGGACGGCGTACTACCTGAAAAAACATGCGCCTGGCCTGGATATCGCCATCGTCGAGGCGCAAACCGCCGGATTCGGTGCGTCCGGACGCAATGGTGGCTGGCTGATGGGGAACTTGCTGGGCGAGGACCGACTGTTGGCCGGGTTGTCGCCAGAACAACGCCGGGCTTCGTTCGATCTGCTGCATAGCATTCCCGATGAGGTGGAAATCGTCCTCGAACGCGAAGGCATCGACTGCGATTACCGCAAGGGCGGGGTGCTTTATTGTGCTGCGCGCTATCCAGAGCAGGGCACCGTTCTGCGCGACTACCTGAGCAAGCTGCACGCCCAAGGCCTCACCGACAACGATTACCGCTGGCTCAGCCCCGAGCAACTGGCCCAGCAGATTCGTGTGGCGAAACCCTACGGTGGCATCTTTGCCCCTCACGTTGCGACCATTCATCCGGCGAAACTGGTGCGTGGTCTGGCGCGGACCGTGCAGAACATGGGCGTGAAGATCTACGAAAACAGCCCGGTCACCCACTGGCAATCCGGCAGTTTGCGTACCGCCAAGGCCAGCGTGCGCAGCCGCTGGATCGTGCCAGCAGTGGAAGGTTATTCGGTGACGTTGCCACCGCTGGGCCGTTATCAGTTGCCGGTGCAAAGCCTGATTGTCGCCACCGAGCCGCTGTCCGCGGCGACCTGGAATGAAATAGGCCTCGACCGTGGCCAGGCCTTCAGTGAATTCAGCCGTCAGGTCACCTATGGCCAACGCAGTGCCGACAACCGCCTGATTTTCGGCGCCCGTGGCGGTTATCAGTTCGCCGGCAAATTGCGCGACAACTTCGACCTCACCCGCGACGAGGTCGAACTGCGCCGGTATCTGTTCGGCGAATTGTTCCCACAATTGAAAAACGTGCAGATCACCCACGCCTGGGGCGGCAACCTCGGCATGTCGCGACATTTCAAGCCGCACATGCTCTGCGATCGCGCCAACGGCATCGCGCTGAGCGGCGGTTATGGCGGGGAGGGCGTCGGTGCCAGCAACCTTGGCGGGCGCACACTGGCTGATCTGATTCTCGAGCGCGACAGCGAACTGGTGCAGCAGCCGTGGGTGCTGCCCGACGGTGGCATTCATGCGCTGCGTGCCTGGGAGCCGGAGCCGTGCCGTTGGCTGGGTTACAACGCGATCATCAAAAGCTTTGTGCATGAAGACCAGACCCTGGCCAACCCTGCGACTGCGCCTTGGCGACGCAAACTCGCCAGCCGTGTGGCCGGCTTCATGGAAGGTTTCATGCACTAAACGCCGTTTCCCTCGACAAACAGGTCACGCCATGAGCATCACCCAATTCAAGAACACCGCCACGCTGGCGCTCGAAGAATCCAGCCCGGTCGCCGTGCCCCTCGGCGAGCCCGTTGCAATCGCCTCGACCACCAGTGTCGAGCGCGACGACGGCGTTGAAACCGGCGTCTGGGAATGCACCCCGGGGCGCTGGCGGCGGCAGATCACCGCGCAGGAGTTCTGCCATTTCATTTCCGGGCGTTGCACGTTCACCCCCGACGGTGGTGGTGAAACCCTTCACATACAAGGCGGCGACGCACTGATGTTGCCAGCTAACACGCTCGGGATCTGGGATATCCAGGAAACCGTGCGCAAGAGCTACGTGCTGATTTTCTGACTGTTTGATCCTTTGATTGCCTGCCAACAAAAAAAGCCCATACAGGAATCGCCCCATGATCCAGAAAACCCTCGCATTGGCGCCGCTGCTGCTGGTCGCTTCCATCAGTCACGCGGCCGAGACGGTCAAGGTCTACAACTGGTCGGACTACATCGCCCCGGATACCACGAAGAATTTCCAGAAAGACACGGGCATCGGCGTCACCTACGACGTCTATGACAGCAACGAAACCCTCGACGGCAAGTTGATGACCGGCAAATCCGGATACGACGTGGTGTTCCCGTCGAACCATTTCATGGCGCGGCAGATTCAGGGCGGGGCGCTGAAGAAGCTCGACAAGAGTCAGTTACCGAACTGGAAGAACCTTAATCCGGCGCTCCTCAAGGCCCTGCAGACCAACGACCCGAACAACGAGCACGGCTTTCCATACCTGTGGGGCAGCACCGGCATCGGCTACAACATCGCCAAGGTCAAAGCGGTGCTGGGCGACAACGCGCCGGTGGATTCCTGGGACTTGATCTTCAAACCCGAGTACATGGAAAAGCTGCAGAAGTGCGGCGTGGCGATCCTCGACAATGGCCCGGAACTGCTCCCGGCGGCGCTCAACTACCTCGGCCTGCCGCACCACAGCAAGAACCCCGAAGACTACAAAAAAGCCGAAGCGCTGCTGATGAAAGTCCGCCCCTACGTCAGCTACTTCCATTCCTCGAAATACACCAGTGACCTGGCCAATGGCGATATCTGCGTAGCGGTCGGGTTTTCCGGCGACATCCTGCAAGCGGAGAACCGCGCCAAGGAAGCTAAAAATGGCGTCGAGATCGGGTATGCCATTCCCAAAGAGGGCGCAGCGATCTGGTTCGACATGGTCGCCATGCCCGCCGACGCACCGGATGAGAAGGCCGGCTACGCCTTCATGAACTACCTGCTGC
The DNA here is from genome assembly GCF_035554175.1 of Pseudomonas sp. Taxonomy (GTDB): domain Bacteria; phylum Pseudomonadota; class Gammaproteobacteria; order Pseudomonadales; family Pseudomonadaceae; genus Aquipseudomonas. Next base: position 57,666 of record NZ_DATMIV010000050.1, read on the forward strand.
GCCCGGACGTCATGGCCGGGATTACCAACTACGTGCATTACGCCAATGGCAACGAACAGGCCGACACACTGATCGACCCGGCGATCAAGAATGACACCAAGGTTTACCCGAGCGCGGAAATGATGGGCAAGCTTTTTGCGCTGGAGGCGATGCCGTTGAACATTGACCGGATTCGCACGCGGGTGTGGAACAAAATCCGAACGGGGAGCTGACCTGCCGTCCTCCGTAGGAGCTGACGAGTGCAACGAGGCTGCGATCTCTTGATCTTGATCTTCAAAAGGTCAGAGTCAAAAGATCGCAGCCTCGTTGCGCTCGTCAGCTCCTACAGTCCGAATGACGTCGTAGAGTTGATATCAAATCACTGGCACCCTTGGCCGAAAGTGTGACTCGCCCAACAAATCCAAACTTACCGATATTTAATATTTAAATAGAAAATCGTCAGACAATTCCCTCTGTCTCACCAACTAAAAACATTCTTCTCTCCCCGCACGCTTTGTTTGCGGCAGTTTCCTGATACCGCCAAATCGGATCGCAAAAAAACTCTTTACGACAGATTTCAAATTGTGTCAGGTTCGTTACGCCTTCATTGGGCGAGTGATAGGACGATCTCGCCAAAGATCGTCCTGTCGGACAAAAACTGTTCCATTGCTAAACAAGGAAGTGTGTTTATGTCAAAAGTTAAGACCAACGCTATTGATACTGCCGAACAGGCCTTCCAGCTGGCGGCGTTCAGCTCGGCATACAACCAGATCACTAGCTTCAGCCATCAATACGATCGTGGCGGCAACCTCACGGTCAATGGCAAACCCTCGTACTCTGTCGATCAGGCGGCCAACCAGCTGCTGCGTGACGGCGCTGCCTACCAGGACAAGGACGGCAGCGGCAAGATCGAGCTCACCTACACGTTCCTGACCTCGGCCTCGAACAGCACGATGAACAAGCACGGGATCAGCGGGTTCAGTCAGTTCAGCGCGCAGCAGCAGGCCCAGGCCAAGCTCGCCATGCAGTCCTGGGCGGATGTGGCCAATGTCACCTTTACCGAGAGAGCCTCGGGCGGCGACGGGCACATGACCTTCGGTAACTACAGCGGTGGCCAGGACGGCGCTGCGGCGTTCGCTTATCTGCCGGGTACCGGCGCCGGCTATGACGGTACTTCCTGGTACTTGATCAACAGCGGTTACACGCAGAACAAGAACCCGGATCTGAACAACTACGGTCGTCAGACCCTGACCCACGAAATCGGCCACACCCTGGGCCTCGCGCACCCTGGCGACTACAACGCCGGCAATGGCAACCCGACCTACAATGACGCGACCTACGGCCAGGACACCCGTGGCTACAGCGTCATGAGTTACTGGAGCGAGAGCAACACCAACCAGAACTTCAGCAAGGGCGGCGTCGAAGCCTATTCGTCCGGCCCGCTTATGGACGACATCGCAGCCATCCAGAAGCTCTACGGCGCCAACACCACCACCCGCACCGGCGACACCACCTACGGCTTCAATTCCAACGCCGGCCGCGATTTCCTCAGCGCTTCGTCGTCGAGCGACAAAGTGGTGTTTTCGGTGTGGGATGCCGGCGGCAAGGACACCCTGGACTTCTCCGGTTTCACCCAGAACCAGAAGATCAACCTCAATGACGCATCGTTCTCCGACGTGGGCGGCCTGGTCGGCAACGTGTCGATTGCCAAGGGCGCGATCATCGAGAACGCCATCGGCGGTTCGGGTAGCGATTTACTGATCGGCAACAGCGTGGCCAACGAGCTGAAGGGCGGTGCCGGCAACGACATCCTCTACGGGGCTGGCGGTGCCGATAAACTGTGGGGCGGTGCCGGTTCGGATACTTTTGTGTTCGCTGCCAGCTCGGACTCCAAGCCGGGTGCAATCGATCAGATCCTCGATTTCGTCAGCGGTCTGGACAAAATCGACCTGACCGGTATCACCAACGGTGCGGGCCTGCACTTCGTCAACAGCTTCACCGGTTCTGCTGGCGATGCAGTGTTGACCTCGTCGGGTGGCAACAGCCTGCTGTCGGTGGATTTCTCCGGGCATGGCGTGGCTGACTTCATCGTCAGCACCGTTGGCCAGGCAGCGACCAGCGATATCGTGGCGTGATGTGAAGGGAAAGCGGCGCCTGGTGCGTCGCTTTCTTCGCTTGCATCGGTCTGATCGCCGGGCAAGGCTACGAGCGGAAGCGAAATTTCCTATGCGTGGACATGTTTTTACTTACAAAACGATGGCATGGCTGATGGCAGTCACGCTGATGATGAGCGGAGCGACAAGCATGGCAAGCAGCCTCAGACTCGAAGAACCCTCGGCATTCGCCGGGCGCTGGCAGGCCACATTGACCTCGCACAACGACACAGCCGAAACGCGGTCGCTGCAAGACAAACCGTCGAACACTTGCCTTATCGATCTTGCTCAGAACCAGACCGTGAGCGAGGGCGCCGACTGCCTGGGCGCGTGGTTGAGCGAAGCGCCGATCGGCTGGTTTCCAGAACCCGACGGGATTTCCATCACAGGCAAGGAAGGTTCAAAAATCGCCTTCTTCAGCCGCCAGCGAGACGGGTCCTATACAAATACATTGGCTGCGGGATTGCTGATTACGCTGGAGCGTGTCGAGCACTAAACAGTGGATGAAGTTGTGTGTGTTGATATAAGGCAATGCATGCACGTTATAAATGTGGCGGGTATGCAACTTGTTATTAAATTGTAAGCGCTACTTGCAAGCAGTCACTGCCAAGTAGTCGGAATATTAATGGAATGCTCGTGCGGTAATGACGAGAACATGAATTCAGGAAGAATCAATGAAGATGGCGAAAGCCCCAGCCTCCGCTCCGTTAATCAAGGCATTGGCTGACTATAAGAGCATTCTGATCAGCGTCGGTTGTTTCACTGCGCTGATCAACGTGCTGATGCTGGTGCCGTCGATCTACATGCTGCAAGTCTATGACCGGGTGCTGTCGTCACAGAACGAAACCACCCTGGCAATGCTGTCGTTGATGGTTGTCGGTTTCTTCGCCTTCATCGGCCTGCTGGAAGTGATCCGCAGCTTTATCGTCATCCGCATCGGCAGCCAGCTGGAGCGCCGCTTCAATCTGCGTGTCTATCAGGCCGCATTCGAGCGCAATCTGTTCAAAGGCGAAGGCAATGCCGGACAGTCGCTGGGCGATCTGACTCATATCCGCCAGTTCGTCACCGGCCCTGCTTTGTTCGCTTTCTTTGATGCGCCGTGGTTCCCGGTCTACCTGTTTGTGATTTATCTGTTCAACGTCTGGCTCGGTGTGCTGGCCACGGCGGGGGCGTTGCTGTTGATCGCACTGGCCTGCCTGAACGAGTACATGACCAAAAAACCGCTGGGCGAGGCGGCCGGATTTTCCCAGCAGTCCAGTCAGTTGGCGACCAGTCATTTGCACAACGCCGAAACCATTCAGGCGATGGGCATGCTCGGTTCGCTGCGCAAACGCTGGTTTGCGGTGCACTCGCGCTTTCTCGGCTTGCAGAACCAGGCGAGCGACACCGGCGCGGTGATCAGTTCGCTGAGCAAGACCCTGCGCCTGTGCCTGCAATCGTTGGTGCTGGGCCTCGGCGCGCTGCTAGTGATCAAGGGCGACATGACGGCCGGGATGATGATCGCCGGTTCGATCCTCATGGGCCGGGTATTGAGCCCGATCGACCAGTTGATCGCCGTATGGAAACAGTGGAGCGGGGCGAAGCTGGCTTACCGGCGGCTCGATGCGCTGCTGCAAGCGTTCCCGCCAAGCGACGAGGCCATGGCCCTGCCGGCCCCGAAAGGCCAGATCACCTTCGAACAAGTCAGCGCCGGCCCGCCGGGGCAACGCACCGCGACGTTGCACATGGTCAATTTCAACCTCGGTGCCGGTGAAGTGCTCGGTGTGCTCGGCGCTTCCGGCTCCGGCAAATCGACGCTGGCCCGGGTGCTGGTCGGTGTGTGGCCAGTTCTGGGCGGCACTGTGCGCCTCGATGGCGCTGATATTCACCGCTGGAACCGTGATCAGCTCGGCCCTTACATCGGCTATCTGCCGCAAGACATCGAGCTGTTCAGCGGCAGTATCGCCGAAAATATTGCGCGCTTTAGCGAAGCCGATCCGCAAAAAGTCGTCGCAGCCGCACAACAGGCTGGCGTCCACGAGATGATCCTGCGTCTGCCGCAAGGCTATGACACGCAATTGGGCGAGGATGGCAGCGGCTTGTCCGGTGGGCAGAAGCAACGCGTCGCTCTGGCCCGCGCACTGTACGGCACCCCGAGTCTGGTGGTGCTGGATGAACCCAATTCCAACCTCGACACCGTCGGTGAAGCCGCACTGGCCAGCGCCATTGCGCAACTCAAGGTTCAGGGCACCACGGTGATTCTGGTCACCCACCGCTCTTCGGTGCTGGCTCAGGCTGACAAATTGCTGGTGCTCAACGATGGTCGTTTGCAGGCGTTCGGCCCGAGTCAGGATGTGCTCAAGGCACTTTCCGGCCAGCACGAACAGCAACGCGAAAAAGCTGCACAAGCACCGGGCGGGCTCAGCATGAGCCGCCAGTATCAGCCGACGACAAGGAATTCGGGTGTATGAGCAGCACCAGCATCAACACAGAAAACGAAGCGCGCATGGAGCACGCGTACATCACCGAGCGTCCGGAACGCGATGCGAAATTCTTCGCGCGCATGGGCTGGATCCTGGCCATCGTCGGCGCTGGCAGTTTCTTCACCTGGGCGGCACTGGCGCCGCTGGATCAGGGCATTCCGGTGCAGGGCACGGTGGTGGTATCGGGCAAACGCAAGGCTGTGCAGTCGATGAGCAGCGGCGTGGTCAGCCGGATTCTGGTGCGCGAAGGCGAGATCGTGAAGCAGGGCCAGCCATTGTTCCGCCTCGATCAGACCCAGGTCGCTGCCGACGTGCAATCGTTGCAGGCGCAGTACCGCATGGCCTGGGCCAGCCTCGCGCGCTGGCAGGCCGAGCGCGACAATCTCAAGCAAGTGACCTTTCCGCCGGAGCTGAGCAACGACCCGGACCCGCGTCTGGCGCTGGTGCTGGAAGGCCAGCGGCAACTGTTCAGCAGCCGCCGCGAAGCGTTCTCGCGTGAGCAAGCGGCACTGCGCGCCAGTATCGAAGGCGCGACTGCGCAGCTGGCCGGCATGCGCCGCGCGCGCAGCGACCTGAATGCTCAGGCCAGCTCCTTGCAGCAACAATTGAGCAACCTGCAACCGCTGGCCGACAACGGCTACATCCCGCGCAACCGCTTGATGGACTACCAACGACAACTGTCGCAGGTGCAGCAGCAACTGGCGGAAAACACCGGCGAGAGCGGACGCGTGGAGCAGGGCATTCTTGAGTCGCGTTTGAAATTGCAGCAGCACGGCGAGGAATATCAGAAGGAAGTCCGCACGCAGCTGGCCGATGCGCAACTTAAGAGCGTCACCCTGTCCGAGCAACTGACCTCCGCCGGTTTCGACCTGCAACACAGCGAAATCCTCGCCACTGCCGATGGCGTGGCGGTGAACCTTGGCGTGCACACCGAGGGCGCGGTGGTGCGTCAGGGCGAAACCCTGCTCGAGATCGTTCCGCAGGGCACCACCCTTGAAATGGAAGGGCATTTGCCGATCAACCTGATCGACAAGGTCGGCACGCATCTACCGGTCGATATTCTGTTTACCGCGTTCAACCAGAGCAAAACCCCGCGCGTGCCCGGCGAAGTCAGCCTGATTTCCGCCGACCAGATGGTCGATGAAAAGACCGGCGTGCCGTATTACGTGTTGCGCAGCAGCGTCAGTGATCAGGCCATGGAAAAACTCAACGGCCTGGTGATCAAACCCGGCATGCCCGCGGAAATGTTCGTGCGCACCGGTGAGCGTTCACTCCTCAACTACCTGTTCAAACCGCTGCTCGACCGCGCCGGTTCCGCGTTGACCGAGGAATAAGGATGTTCGGCTGTATGAATAAGCTTTCAATGCTGGGGGCGGCAATGGTGCTGCTCGCGAGCCAATCGGCAGTTGCGGCCATGGGGCCGTTCGAGATTTACGAGCAGGCGTTGCGCAATGATCCGGTGTTCCTCGGTGCGATCAAGGAACGTGATGCCGGCCTGGAAAACCGCGCCATCGGCCGCGCCGGGCTGCTGCCTCGGATCGGCTACACCTATAACAAGGGCCGTAACTCGTCCAAGGCTACGTCTCTGGATGATCGTGCGCGTAATCGCACCGATGAGCGCAACTACAACAGTTACGGCTCGGCGCTGACGGTGCAGCAACCGCTGCTTGATTACGAGGCTTACGCGGCGTATCGCAAAGGTGTCGCCCAGTCGCTGTTTGCCGACGAGGCCTTTCGCGGCAAGAGTCAGGAACTGCTGGTGCGGGTCCTCGACAACTACACCAAGGCGTTGTTCGCCCAGGATCAGATCGACATCGCTCAGGCGAAAAAGAAGGCCTACGAGCAGCAGTTCCAGCAGAACGAACACATGTTCAAGCAGGGCGAGGGCACGCGCACCGACATCCTCGAAGCCGAGTCGCGCTACGAACTGGCGACCGCCGAGGAAATCGAGGCGCGCAATGAACAGGACGCAGCGCTGCGAGAGCTGGGGGCGCTGGTGGGCGTGCCGGCGGTGGATATCGGCGACCTCGCACCGCTCGACCAGCAGTTCCAGACCTTTATCCTGCAACCGGCGAATTTCGATACCTGGCATGAACTGGCAATCAGCAACAACCCGAACCTGGCCTCGCAGCGTCAGGCCGTGGAAGTCGCACGCTATGAAGTCGAGCGCAACCGCGCCGGCCACCTGCCGAAAATCAATGCTTACGCCTCGATGCGCGACAACGAGTCGGAAAGCGGCAACACCTACAACCAGCGCTATGAAACCAACACCATTGGCCTGGAAGTCAGCGTGCCGCTGTATGCCGGCGGTGGTGTATCCGCATCCACCCGTCAGGCCAGCCGCACCATGGAACAGGCCGAGTACGAACTGGACGGCAAAACCCGTGAGACGCTGATCGAACTGCGCCGACAGTTCAGCGCCTGCCTGTCCGGGGTCAGCAAGTTACGTGCTTATCAGAAAGCGCTGAAGTCGGCGGAAGCGCTGGTGGTCTCGACCCGGCAAAGCATTCTGGGTGGCGAGCGCACCAACCTCGACGCGTTGAACGCCGAGCAGCAGCTGTTCACCACCCGCCGCGATCTGGCGCAGGCGCGATACGACTATCTGATGGCCTGGACCAAATTGCATTTCTACGCCGGGACCTTGAACGAGCAGGATCTGGCGCGGGTGGACGAAGCCTTTGTGGTCGCGCAACAGCCCTCACCCTAAGCCTCTACTAGAGGGAAGGGGACCGATCGAGTGGCTTGCGACAGTTGCACCGACCTGAGCGACCGAGTCGGACTCAGGTTTGGAAATCAACACAAATCGGCTCCCTCTCCTAGGGGAGAAGGCTGGGGTGAGGGGAACAGGCAACACCGATTTCAGCCCGGAACAGAACAACAAAAACGAGAGTGATGAACATGGACGTACGCATCAAACCGATTTCGCTCGGTACGCTGTTGCTTGTGACCTGCACAACCCAGGCCCAATACCTGGAATCCGGCCGGCCCGGCGATCCGCTCAGTTGGCGCAGCGCCGAGTTCCTGCGTGACTGGGGCCTTGAACGCATGCAGGCCGATCAAGCCTACGCTGCCGGCATCACCGGCAAGGGCGTGAAAATCGGCGCGCTCGATTCCGGTTTCGATGCCGCCCACCCCGAGTTCGCCACCGATCGCTATCACCCCGTAACTGCCAGCGGCACTTACCTCGACGGCTCGGCGTTCAACGTCGATGGCACGCTCAACCCCAACAACGATTCCCACGGCACCCACGTGGTCGGGACTATGGGCGCCGCCCGTGATGGCAGCGGCATGCACGGCGTGGCGTACAACGCGCAAATCTACGTTGGCAACACCAACAAGAACGACAGTTTCCTCTTCGGCCCCAATCCCGATCCGCGTTACTTCAAAGCGGTCTACGACAGCTTGGCCGAGGCTGGCGTGCGGGCGATCAATAACAGTTGGGGCAGTCAGCCGCCGGATGTCAGCTACCGCACCCTGGCGGATCTGCACGCCGCCTATGCGCAACACTGGAACAAGGGCACCTGGCTCGACGCCGCTGCCGATGTGTCCCGACGCGGCGTGATCAACGTGTTCAGCGCTGGCAACAGCGGTTACCCGAATGCCAGCGTCCGTTCAGCGCTGCCGTACTTTCAGCCGGATCTGGAAGGCCACTGGCTGGCGGTGTCAGGGCTCGATCAGAGCAATCAGCAGAAGTACAACCAGTGCGGCATCGCCAAATACTGGTGCATCACCACGCCGGGGGCGAAGATCGACAGCACCGTGCCCGGTGGCGATTATGGGATCAAGTCCGGTACCTCGATGGCGGCACCGCACGCGACTGGCGCCCTGGCGCTGGTGATGGAACGCTATCCGTACATGACCAATCAGCAGGCGCTCGAAGTGCTGCTGACCACCGCCACGCAGCTCGATGGCTCGGTCACCGATGCACCGACCGAGCGGGTTGGCTGGGGCGTGGCCAACCTCAACCGGGCGATGCGCGGGCCGGGGCAATTGCTTGGCGCATTCGACGCCAATCTGGGGGCGGGGCAGCGCGATGTCTGGAGCAATGACATCTCCGACAAGGCGCTGATTCAGCGCCAGAGCGAAGACCTCGCCGAGCACAGCGCCTGGCAGCAAACCCTGCAGGACAAAGGCTGGCAGAACGGTGTTCCGGTCGGCGCCAGTCAGCAGGACCAGACCGATTACGCCGTGGGCATGCTCCGTGACGCGGCGGCGGCCAGTCGCCTGTATCAGGGCAGCCTGATCAAGTCCGGCGAAGGCCAGCTGCTGCTCAGCGGTACAAACACCTATCGCGGCCCGACCACGGTCAATGGCGGTCTGCTGACCGTAAACGGTTCGCTGACCTCAGCCGTCACCGTCAACAACAGCGGAACCCTCGGCGGCACCGGACGCATCGCCGCGTTGACCGCCAACAGCGGCGGGCGGGTCGCACCGGGCAATTCCATCGGTACCTTGAACGTGGCCGGCGATGTGACACTTGCCCCAGGCTCGACCTACGCGGTGGAACTGTCGCCCACCAGCAGCGACCGCATCGTCGCCGGCGGCGCGGCCACGGTCAGCGGCGCCACCGTCAGCCTGGCGCTGGAAAACAGCCCGACCCTGCTCAGCAGCGCCGAAGCGCAAAGCCTGCTCGGCCGTCAGTACGACATCCTGCAAGCGGCCGGTGGCATTCAAGGCCAGTTCGCTGCGGTACTGCCGAATTACCTGTTTATCGGCGGCGCTCTCGATTACGCCGCAACCGGCATTCAACTGAACATCGAACGCAACGCGACAAGCTTCGCCAGCGTCGGGCAAACGCCGAACCAGCGTTCGGTGGCGGCGGCAGTGGAAGCGTTGGGCGCCGGTAATTCCGTCTACGAAAGTGTGCTGCGTGCCCCCACCCAAGCCTCGGCCCGGCAAGCCTTCCAGCAACTGAGCGGCGAGATTTATCCGGCGCTGGGCACGATGCTGGTCAACGACAGCCGCCAGTTGCGTGATGCGGTCGGCGAGCGGCTGCATGATGAATCGGCGACCCGCAGCAACGGCTGGATCAAAGCCCTCGGCGCCTGGGGCAGCACCGACTCAGGCCACGACACCGCGGGCTACAACACCTCGATTGGCGGCCTGCTGGCGGGTGTCGACGGCGCGCTGGATGAGCAGACCCGCATCGGTCTGGTCACCGGTTATAGCGACAGCTCCTTGAGCATGGGCTCGGGCACGCATTCTTCGGCGAAAGTCGACAGCTATCACCTCGGCGCTTACGCCGGACACGACCTCGGCGCCTGGCGCGTGAGCACAGGCTTGGCCTACAGCTGGCATCGCGGCGATGTGAAGCGCGATCTGCAATACGACGAGGTCAGCGCCAAGCAAAAAGCCAAGGTCGATGCGACCACCACTCAGGTGTTCGGCGAGGCGGCGTACCGCTTGCAGCTGCAACCTTTAGCGCTGGAACCGTTCGCCAACCTGACCTACCTGCATCTTGACACCGAGGGCTTCACCGAGAAGGGCGATGCCGCCGCGCTGAAAAGCTCGGGCGATACGCGCGACGTGGTGTTGAGCACCCTGGGCGTGCGGACGAGCAAAACCTTCAACCTGGCGAACCGGCAAGCGCTGGATGTCAGCGCCCGTCTCGGCTGGCAGCACAGCCTCAGCGATATTGAATCCGAGCAACATTTGCGTTTTGCCAATGGCGGCACGCCGTACACAGTGGAGAGTTCGGCGCTGGTGCGTGATGCCGCGCTGCTGGGCGTGCAGGCCAGCCTGGCTTTGAGCAAGGACGTGCGGGTCAACCTTGACTACAACGGCCAACTGGCCAGCCGCGAAAAGCTGCACGGCGTGGGCCTGAGTTTGAACTGGCAATTCTGACCTGTGGCGAGGGAGTTTGCTCCCGCTGGGGCGCGAAGCGGCCCTCTGCTTTCGTCAGGCAGATCGCGTTGACTGATTTTACGGCTGCTGCGCAGCCGAGCGGGAGCAAGCTCCCTCGCCACAAAAGGTGTGCACGGCAGCTCAGACAATCGGATTTTTTCGCAACATCACTAAGGAAGGTCGTGGATGAATAACAACAATACCCCCGCGCAATCGGGTGGTCGCTTTGCCCTGAAAACCCTGACGCTGGCGGTGCTCTGTGCCAGTGCTACGGCACACGCCGCGCCGTATGTGGAAAACGGCCGCAACGGCGATCCGTCGAGTTGGCGCAGCAGCGAGTTCCGGGCCGACTGGGGCCTGGGGGCGATCGGCGCTGATTACGCCTACGCCGCCGGCTACACCGGCAAGGGCGTGAAACTGGGCATTTTCGATCAGCCGGTCTACGCCGCGCATCCGGAGTTCTCCGGCAGCAACAAAGTCGTCACCCTGGTCACCAGCGGCATCCGCGAATACACTGACCCGTACATCCCGGTGAAGGCCGGCGATGCATTTCTCTACGACGGTTCGCCCTCGGTCGGCTCCAACGGCAAGCTCGGCGCCCACGGCACGCACGTAGGCGGCATCGCAGCGGGCAGCCGCGATGGCGGCGTGATGCACGGCGTCGCGTTCGGCGCGCAGATCATCAGCGCCGACAACGGCGACCCGGGACCGGAAGACGGCATCGTTCGCGGCAACGACGGCGCGGTGTACAAGGCCGGTTGGGATGCACTGATCGCCAGCGGCGCGCGGATCATCAACAACAGTTGGGGTATCGGCATCACCGACCGCTTCGACCTCGGCGGCCGCGATCCGGCGTACCCGCACTTCACCGTCAACGACGCACAACTGCAGTTCAACGAAATCCGCACACTGCTCGGCACCAAACCCGGCGGCGCCTATGACGGCGCGATTGCCGCCGCACGCAGCGGCATCGTTACCATCTTCGCCGCCGGCAACGACTACAACCTCAACAACCCGGACGCCATCGCTGGTCTCGGCTACTTCGTGCCGGACATCGCGCCGAACTGGATCACCGTCGCCGCGTTGCAGCAGAACCCGGACGCGGCCAGCGCCAACCCCTATGTGATCAGCACGTTCTCCTCGCGTTGCGGCTACACCGCCAGTTACTGCGTGTCGGCGCCGGGCACGAAGATCTACAGCTCGATCATCGAAGGCACCAACGCTGGCAACCTGACTACCAGCTATGCCAACTACAACGGCACGTCGATGGCGGCGCCGCATGTCGCTGGTTCCATCGCGGTGCTGATGGAGCGCTTTCCGTACATGAGCGGCGATCAGGTCGCCAGCGTGCTGCGCACCACCGCCACCGATCTCGGCGCGCCGGGCATTGACGCCTTGTACGGCTGGGGCATGATCAACCTGCGCAAGGGCATCGACGGCCCGGCGATGTTCGTCACCGAGCAGGACATTCCCGAGGAATTCCGTGTGCAGGGCGCCTACGGCTCTGGCCAGTTCGTCGCCGATCTACCGGGCATCGGCGCGATCATCGATAAGGGCAAACCGACCGAACGGGTGTGCAGCGACATCACTTGCGGCCTCGACACCTGGCGCAACGACATCGGCGGCCATGGCGGTCTGACCAAGCAAGGCATTGGCACGCTGGTGTTGACCGGCAACAACACCTACAGCGGCCCGACCCTGGTCAACCAGGGGCGATTGGCAATCAATGGTTCGCTGCAATCGGCGGTCACCGTAAATGACGGCGGCATCCTCGGTGGTAATGGCCGTATCGGCGCGCTGGCCGTGAACAGCGGCGGTACAGTGGCGCCGGGCAACTCGATCGGCACCCTGAATGTGGCCGGTGACGTGACCTTCGCGCCGGGTTCGACCTACGCCGTAGAACTGTCGCCGACCAGCAGCGATCAAATCGTTGCGACCGGTAAAGCGGTCGTCGAAGGGGCGACGGTAAGCATGTCGCTGGAGAACAGCCCGACCTTGCTGAGTACCGGCGAAGTGCAAAGTCTGCTCGGCACGCGCTACAACATTCTGCAGGCGGCTGGCGGCATTGAAGGGCGCTTCGGCCAGGTGTTGCCGGATTACGCCTTCCTGGGTGGCACCCTCGATTACTCGGCTGGCGGCGTTCAACTGGCGGTAGGGCGTAACGCGGCGTCGTTCGCCAGTGTCGGTTTGACGCCGAACCAGCGCGCCGTGGGTGCTGCGGCCGAGCGCCTGGGCGCGGGCAATGCGCTGTTCGAAACCCTGTTGTTGTCGCCCAATGCGGCGTCGGCGCAGCAGGCCTTCCAACAGTTGTCCGGGGAAATCCACCCGGCCATCGGCACGCTGCTGATCAACGACAGCCGCTACCTGCGCGAAGCCGTCGGCGAGCGCCTGCGTGAGCGCGATCTGTTCAACGCCGATGCGCCGACGGATGATCGCAGCAACGTCTGGGTCAAGGTTCTCGGTTCGTGGGGCGAAAGTGACGGTGGACATGAGAATGCCGACTCCAACAGCTCCATCGGCGGGCTGCTGGCGGGTGTCGACGGTCTGATTGCTGAAGATACCCGGCTCGGCTTCGTCACCGGCTACAGCGACAGCTCGTTGAGCATGGGCAGCGGCACGCATTCGTCGGCGTCGGTCGACAGCTACCATTTGGGTGCGTACCTGGGCCATGAAATCGATGCGTTGCGCCTGACCGTCGGCGGCGCCTACAGCTGGCATCGCATCGACGTGAAGCGTGATTTGCAGCTCGGCGACGTCAGCGGCAAACAGAAAACCAAGCGCGATGCGACCACCGCGCAACTGTTCACCGAGGCCGCTTACGACCTGGGCCTGCAACCGATGAACCTGGAGCCGTTCGCCAATCTGTCCTACGTCCACCTCAACACCGACAGCTTCACCGAAAAGGGTGACGCCGCCGCGCTGAAAGGCGGTGAGGACAACCGCGACGTGGTGCTGTCGACCCTCGGCGTGCGCGCCAAGCGCAGCTTCGCCTTGTCGGATCAGCATCAACTGGAACTGGGCGCGAGCCTCGGCTGGCAGCACAACCTGAGCAGCGTCGATGCCGACAGCCACCTGGCCTTCGCCAATGGCAACAGCGCGTTCACCGTGCAGAGCGTGTCGATGGACCGTGACGCGGCCGTGGTCGGCGTGCGTGCCGGGCTGGCGCTCAATCGTGACGTGCGGGTCAACCTCGATTACAACGGGCTGCTCGGCTCGAACGAGAAGGATCATGGCGTCGGTCTGACCCTCGACTGGCAGTTCTGAAGCACGACCGGCAGCTCTTGCCAGGGCTGCCGGTTTCGAAAAACAGGGAGCGCAACACATGGGACTGTTCGATTACAGGAATGCCGACAGCAAAGCGTTATACAGCGACGCCATCGCCCTGACGCTGTATGCCTACACGCCCACCGGCAACCCGTTGCCGGCCACGGCGTGGGCACCCGTAACGGCGACGGCGCTGGGCTATCCAGGCAGGGTCGGGGCGCAGGGCACGTTTTTCGGCGAGCAGGACGGCTTCACCAGTGCCGAGGCCGAAGTGCTGGGCAAGTACGACGCGGCCGGCAAGCTGATTGGCCTCGGCATTGCTTTTCGTGGCACCGGCGGGCTGGGTTACAGCGACACTTTCGGTGATCTGAAAAACAATCTGCTCGCGGCTGTCGGGCCATCGGATTACGCGAGCAACTACGCGAAAAACGCTTTCGACAATCTGCTCAAGGCCGTTGCCGCTTTCGCGATTGCCAACGGTCTCGCTGCCAAGGATGTGCTGATCAGCGGCCACAGCCTCGGTGGGCTTGGGGTCAACAGCGTAGCCGAGTTGAGCACGGACCACTGGGGCGGATTCTTCGAGGACGCCAATTTCATCGCGTTCGCCTCGCCGACCCAGAGCAGCGTAGCCAGCCAAGTGCTAAATATCGGTTTCGAGAACGATCCGGTGTTCCGCGTGCTCGACGGCACTACGTTCAGCACCGCCTCGATGGGCAAGCACGACAAGCCCCACGATTCGACCACCGACAACCTCGTCAATTTCACCGACAACTACGCCTCCACGGCGCAGAACCTGGTGCCGTTCAGCATCGTCAACCCGCTGAACTGGTCGGCGCACAGTTCCCTGGGGTACGCCGACGGCCTGAATCGGGTAATCGACTCGGCGTTCTACAACCTGACCGAGCGAGACTCGACGATCATCATTTCCAACCTGGAAGAAGCCTCACGCGGCAAGACCTGGGTCGAGGATCTGGGCCGCAGCGGCGAGCCCCACACCGGCAGCACTTTCATCATTGGCACGCAGAGCAGCGACTGGCTCAAGGGCGGGGCGGGCAGTGATTTTCTTGAAGGCCTGGGCGGTGACGACCGTTTCCGCGATGACGGCGGTTTCAATATTCTTTTGGGCGGTCAGGGCCACAACACCTACGAACTGCAGAAGCCGTTGCAGAACTTCAGCTTCGCCAACGACGGTGACGGCACGCTGTACGTGCGCGACGCCTATGGCGGCATCAGCCTGACCCGCGACATCGGCGCGTTGGTGAGTCAGGAGGCTGGTTCGTGGTGGGGCAGCAAGGAGATCACTTGGGGCGTCACGGCCAAGGGTTTGAGTAACGGCAGCGAATTGACCCAGTACAACCATTCGCTCAGCGGTGATGGTTACGGTAATGCCCTGCGCGCCACGGCGGACGGCGACTGGTTGTTCGGGTTAGGCGGCGATGACCAACTGATCAGCGACAAGGCCCAGGTGACCTTCGTCGGCGGCGCTGGCAACGACGTGATGACGGCGGTGGGTGGCAACAACACCTTCCTGTTCAGCGGCGCCTTCGGCTTCGATGCCATCAACGGTTATCAGGGCAGCGACAAACTGGTGTTCATGGGCGTCGAAGGCGCAGGGCAGGGCTATGACTACAAGCAACACGCCGCGCAGTCCGGGGCCGACACTGTGCTGAAGATTGGCGACTTTGCCGTGACGCTGATTGGCGTGGGCATGGCTAATCTGACGGACTCGAGTTTCGTGTTCGCCTGATTCCGAATGCGCAGAAGATCTCATTGTGGGAGCGAGCCTGCTCGCGAAAGCACCAGTCCAGTCGACATCTTCAGTGACTGATACTCCGCTTTCGCGAGCAGGCTCGCTCCCACGGGTCGGCCGTACACATGACATTTGAGGGACCATTGAACGACAAATGAAATGCTCCGGAGCCCTGCGCTCTGGCTGTGAGCTATCTCTGACAATTCCAACAACAAGAGAGGCAATGGCAATGGGTGTATACGATTACAAGAACTTCGGCACGGCCGATTCCGCGGCGCTGTTCAGCGATGCCATGGCGATCATGCTGTATTCCTATCACAATCTCGATAACGGCTTCGCCGTCGGTTACCAGCACAACGGCTTTGGCCTCGGCTTGCCGGCGACGCTGGTCACCGCGCTGATCGGCGGCACGGATTCGCAAGGGGTGATTCCCGGCGTTCCGTGGAATCCCGACTCGGAAAAACTCGCCCTCGAGGCCGTGCAAAAGGCCGGCTGGACGCCGATCACCGCCGCGCAACTGGGTTACGAGGGCAAGACCGACGCACGTGGGACGTTCTTCGGCGAGAAGGCCGGCTACACCAGCGCGCAAGTGGAAATCCTCGGCAAATACGACGCTCAGGGTCATCTGACCGAACTGGGCATCGCCTTTCGCGGTACCAGCGGCCCAAGGGAAATCATTATCGGCGACGCCATTGGCGACGTGATCAGTGATCTGCTCGCAGCGTTCGGCCCGGCCGATTACGCGAAAAACTACGTCGGCGAAGCCTTCGGCAATCTGCTCGACGATGTCGTCGCATTCGCCCGGGCCAACGGCCTCAGCGGCAAGGACGTGCTGGTCAGCGGCCACAGCCTCGGCGGTCTGGCGGTGAACAGCATGGCTGACTTGAGTGGCGGCAAGTGGGATGGATTCTTCGCCGACTCCAACTACATCGCCTACGCTTCGCCGACCCAGAGCAGCAGCGACAAGGTGCTGAATATCGGCTATGAAAACGACCCGGTGTTTCGCGCCCTCGACGGTTCAACCTTCAGCAGTGCTTCGGTGGGCGTGCATGATGCGCCGCACGTATCGACTACCGACAACATTGTCAGCTTCAACGACCACTACGCCTCGAACGCGTGGAACGTGCTGCCGTATTCGATCCTGAACATTCCGACCTGGATTTCGCACCTCCCGACTGGCTACGGCGACGGCATGACCCGGGTGCTGGAATCGAAGTTCTACGACCTGACCAGCCGCGACTCGACGATCATCGTCGCCAACCTGTCCGACCCGGCCCGGACCAACACTTGGGTGCAGGATCTGAACCGCAACGCCGAAACCCACAAGGGCAGCACATTCATCATAGGCAGTGACGGCAACGACCTGATTCAGGGCGGCAGCGGCAACGATTATCTGGAAGGCCGCGCCGGCGATGACAGCTTGCGCGACAGCGGCGGCTATAACGTCATTCTGGGTGGGCAGGGCAGCAACACGCTCGACTTGCAACAGACGGTGAAGAACTTTGATTTCGCCAATGACGGCGCCGGCAGCCTGTACATCCGCGATGCCAACGGCGGGATCAGCATCACCCGTGACATCGGCAGCATCGTGACCAAGGAGCCGGGCTTTCTCTGGGGCGTATTCAAGGACGATGTACTGCACAGCGTCACTGCCACGGGCTTGAAAGTCGGTAGTAATGTCACCGCTTACGAGTCGAGTATGAAAGGCACGGCCGGTGCTGACACGCTAAAGGCGCATGCGGGCGGTGACTGGCTGTTCGGCCTGGAGGGCAATGATCATTTGCTCGGTGGCGTGGGTAATGACGTGTTTGTCGGTGGCGCGGGCAATGATCTGCTGGAGTCGGGCGGCGGTGCGGATACGTTTCTGTTCCACGGCGCGTTCGGCCAGGATCGTGTCGTTGGCTATACGGCCGATGACAAACTGGTATTTCTTGGCGTGCAGGGTGTGTTGCCGGGGGATGATTTGCGCGCCCATGCGTCGACAGTGGGTCAGGACACCGTGCTGACGTTTGGTGGAGATTCGGTGACGTTGGTGGGCGTGGCGCTGGGGAGTTTGAGTGCCGATGGGGTTGTTATCGCCTGATGTTGGTGCGGGGCCTTCGCCGGCCCCTTCGCGAGCAGGCTCGCTCCCACACGGGATCTGCGTCGTTCACACATCCTCCGGTAGGAGCTGCGGTGTATCAATCTTCCTTGCGAACGGTCGCGACTTCATCAGCGCGAACCTTGACCTTGGCCCCGGAAATGTCCTCGAACTCATAGAAACCATCTTCGGTCTTGGTCTTCGGCATGTCCTCGGTCAGGTACTGGGTGCCGTTCTGCAACGTGACCACGGTCTGGGTCGAACAGCCGCCCAGCGCCAACAGGGCCGCGACCGCTACAGGAATGCCCAGCATCTTGATTTTCATACCCACCTCTGACTCCTTGATTCAATGTGATTGCGGGCATTGTCGGCCCTCTAACGCGGTTGGTGCCATCACCGGCGGAAAAGTTCGATAGCGGCGCAAAAAATTGCCACTGATCTTTTTCCGTTTGCGCGGGGCAGGGCTGAGCTGGTATCTGTACGCATAACCAGTGTTCGCTTGCCGTGGCTTTGTAATCCCGTGACCTCCAACCCTCTCGACGATCCGTTCTATTACCTTAACAACTTCCGGCAAGTGCTTGATTGGCTTGAGCTTCGTTATGCCGATGTGATGAGCGAATCCGAGCATCGCTTCCTCCGCGCTTTCCACACGCTACCGCAAACCTCGCAGGGCTTGCTGGTGCGTATGGTCATGCGCAAGGGTATTCATTTTCGCGCGAGCAAACTAAATTACGGGGAGATCGGCGATATCGCCGCGGCCGCGCAACCGTTGCTCGATCACGGCTGGCTCGACGAATGCGCTGCGCTGACGCTGGCCGAACTGTTCGATGTCTTGCTCAAAGCCGAGCTCCTGCAAACATTCAGTGCCTTCATCGAACAACCGAAAGCGCGCAAGGATGAGTGGCTGCCGCTGCTGGCTGAACGGTTTACCGAGCCGCAGACCCTGCGCGATTGGGCGCCGCAACTGGCGGATCGCCTGTTCAGCCTCACGCTCATGGATCTGTGCGATCGCCTGCGCCTGATGTTCTTCGGCAATCTGTATCAGGACTGGTCGGAGTTCGTGCTGGCCGATCTTGGCATCTTCACCTACGAGAAAGTCGAGTTCTGCGCCGATTCGCGAGGTCTGCGCAGCCGCGAAGACGTCGACGCCTGCCTGTTTCTGCATCAGTGCCAACTGCGTTTCGAGGCAGGTGAGTCTCTGGAGGAGATCGTCGAACAGATCAACGCCGTGCAGTTCGACAACCCGTGGCTGCGACGCCGGCAAGCCAAGGCGTTGTTCCAGATCGGCCAGTACGGCGAGCGCATCGGTGATTTCACCCTGGCGCTCAGCGTTTATCGGGACTGCGCCTATCCGGGCGCGCGACTGCGCATGATCCGCGTGCTCGAACGTTGCGGCGAATATGCGCTGGCGCTGCAGCTTGGCTTGCAGGCCGAGCAGGCCCCGCAAAGCGCCGCCGAGCAGCAAGGGCTGCAACGCATCGTGCCGCGTTTGCGGCGCAAACTTGGGGGGCCGCCGCTCAAGCGTGCCAAGGCCCGCGCAGTCGAGCGTCTGGATTTGCACCTGCCGCGCACCGATGCGGCGCTGTCGGTGGAATACCATGTGCAAGCGCATCTGCATGCTGACGATGGCCCGGTGCATTACGTCGAAAACAGTCTGATCAATTCGCTGTTCGGGCTGTTGTGCTGGCCGGCGATCTTCGCGCCTTTGCCGGGAGCGTTCTTTCACCCGTTCCAGCGCGGCCCGGTCGATCTGCTGAGCGAAGACTTCCGCGAGCGCCGCGCCGAGCTGTTTCAGGCCTGCCTGAGCGAACTCGACGATGGCCGCTATGTCGACACGATCCGCCAGCGTTTCATCGCCAAGTGGGGCATTCAGTCGCCGTTCGTATTCTGGGGCGCGCTCAATGAGGCATTGCTGGAGCAGGCACTGGCCTGTCTGCCCGCCGAACACCTCAAACACTGGTTCAACCGCCTGCTGCTCGACATCAAGGCCAACCGCGCCGGCATGCCGGACCTGATCCAGTTCTGGCCGCAGCACAAAACCTACCGGATGATCGAAGTCAAAGGCCCCGGCGACCGCTTGCAGGACAACCAGTTGCGTTGGCTCGAGTTCTGCCACGAGCATCAGATGCCGGTGGCCGTGTGTTACGTGCAATGGGCGGAGCAGAGCGCTTGAATTACAGCATCGCCGTCCGCGCACTGTGCGAGTTCACCGCCAAGAGCGGCGACCTCGACCTGCGCTTCACCCCGTCGCCAACGGCGCTGGAAGGCATTGCCGGGCATCGCACCGTGGCCTCGCGGCGCAGCGAGAAGTACCAGAGCGAAGTGGCGCTGCAGGGCGAGTTCGGCAAGCTGCAGGTCAAGGGCAGGGCGGATGGCTATGACCCGACGCAAAACTGCCTGGAAGAGGTGAAGACCTACCGTGGGGACCTGAGCAAGCAACCGGCCAATCACCGCCAGTTGCACTGGGCGCAGGCGAAAATCTACGGCTGGTTGCTGTGCCAGAAATTGCAGCTTGGGCAGATCAATCTGGCGCTGGTGTATTTCGACGTTGTCAGCGAAAAGGAAACCTGTCTGGTCGAGTCCCACAGTGCCGAGGCGCTCCAAGGGTTTTTCGAGCAGCAATGCGGCTTGTTCCTGCAGTGGGCCGAGCAGGAAATGGCCCACCGCGAGGCGCGCAATCTGGCGGCGCAGCAACTGGTGTTTCCGCACGCGGATTTTCGTCCGGGCCAGCGACATCTGGCCGAGTCGGTATTCAAAGCCGTCAGCACCGGTCGTTGCCTGATGGCCCAGGCACCGACGGGCATTGGCAAAACCCTCGGCACGCTGTTTCCGATGCTCAAGGCTCTGGCGCCACAGCAACTGGACAAGGTGTTCTTTCTCACCGCGAAGACGCCGGGGCGCAAACTGGCGCTGGATGCCAGCCAGGTTTTATTCCGGCAGACGCCAGACTTGCCGCTGCGGGTCATGGAAATGGTCGCCCGCGACAAGGCCTGCGAACACCCGGACAAGGCCTGCCATGGCGAGTCCTGCCCGCTGGCCCAGGGCTTCTACGATCGCTTGCCGGCAGCTCGCGAAGCCGCCAGCCGCATCAACCTGCTGGATCAGGCGGCGATGCGCGAAGTCGCCGGGCAACACACGGTCTGTCCGTATTACCTGAGTCAGGAAATGGCCCGCTGGGCCGACGTGGTGGTCGCCGACTACAACTATTACTTTGATTTCAGCGCTTTGCTGTTCGGTCTGGCACAGCTCAATCAGTGGAAGGTCGCGGTGCTGGCCGACGAGGCGCACAACCTGGTCGAGCGCGGCCGGCAGATGTACAGCGCCAGTCTCGACCAGTTCAGCCTCGCCACCGTGCGCAAGAGCGCACCCGCCGCGCTGAAAAAATCCCTGCAACGGGTCAACCGCGAATGGAACGCGCTGCATGCGCCGCAGCTGGCGCCGTATCAGGCCTACGACAAAGCACCGGACAAACTCCTGCAAGCCATTGCCCTGTGCTGCGCCGCGATTGGCGATTACCTCAACGAGCATCCGCAGGGCCTCGACGCCGGCCTGCAGAACTTCTACTTCGATCTGCTGCAGTTCGGCCGGGTCGCCGAGCTGTATGACGAGCATTATCTGTTCGATATCAGCAAACGCGATCTCGACCGTAAACGTGCGCTGTCGCAACTGTGTCTGCGCAACGTGGTACCCGCGGCGTTCATCGGCCCGCGCTTGACCGCCGCCCGCAGCAGCGTGTTGTTCTCGGCCACCCTGAGCCCGCGCAACTTTTACGCCGACCTGCTCGGCACTCCGGCCGATACGGTGTGCATCGACGTCGAATCGCCGTTCAGCGCCGAGCAGTTGCAGGTGCGCATCGTCAGCCAGATCTCCACCCGCTTCAGCCATCGCCAGGCCTCGCTGGCGCCCATCGTCGAACTGATCGCCCGCCAGTTCAGCGAACGCCCGGGCAATTACCTGGCGTTCTTCAGCAGTTTCGATTACCTGCAACAGGTCGCCACGTTGCTGGCCGAGCGGCACCCGCACATCTTCCAGTGGCAGCAATCGCGGGGCATGGCCGAGAACGCGCGACAGGCGTTCCTCGACCAGTTCAGCGCCGACAGCCAGGGCGTCGGGTTTGCGGTGTTGGGCGGCGCGTTTGGTGAGGGCATCGATTTGCCCGGCGCGCGGCTGATCGGCGCGTTCATCGCGACGCTGGGGCTGGCGCAGCTCAACCCGGTCAACGAGCAGATGAAACGGCGGATGGCGGCGATTTTTGGTGCCGGTTACGACTACACGTACCTGTACCCGGGTTTGCAGAAAGTGGTGCAGGCCGCCGGGCGGGTGATCCGCACCCGCGAGGATCGCGGCACGGTCATGCTGATCGACGATCGCTTTGCCGAAAGCCGCATCAAACAGCTGTTGCCGCGCTGGTGGGCAATCAAAAACGACCCGGTGCTTTTCAATTCGGTGGATTCCCGCATACTTCAGCCCATGACAGTGGCCGGTGAGTGTGATGAGTGAAAACAACAGAACCGCAGCGATCGAGGACAGCCGCTTCCGGCTGCTGATCGACGCGGTTGTCGACTATGCGATCTACATGATCGATCCCGACGGTACCATCACCAGCTGGAACTCCGGCGCCAAGCGTTTCAAAGGTTATGAAGAAGCCGAAATCATCGGCGAGCACTTTTCACGCTTCTATACCCCTGAAGACCGCGCCAACGGCATGCCGCAACGGGCGCTGGACACGGCGATCCGCGAAGGCCGGTTCGAAGGCGAGGGCTGGCGCGTACGCAAGGACGGCACGCATTTCTGGTCGCACGTGGTGATCGATCCGATCATCGACCCCAATGGCAAGCTGCTGGGCTTTGCCAAAATCACCCGTGACCTCACCGACCGCAAGATGGCCGAGGAAACCCTCAAGCAAAGCGAACAGCAGTTCCGCCTGCTGGTGCAGGGCGTCACCGACTACGCGATCTACATGCTCAGCCCCGAAGGCTGCGTCAGCAACTGGAACCAGGGCGCGCAGCGGATCAAGGGCTATTTGCCGGAAGAAATCATCGGTCAGCATTTTTCGATTTTCTACACCCCCGAAGACCGCGAGCTCGGCGAGCCGCAGCGCTCCCTGGAAATTGCCACCCGCGAGGGCCGGTTCGAGAACCGTAGCTGGCGGATGCGCAAGGACGGCACGCGATTTCTCGCCCACGTCGTCGTTGATGCGATTCGCGGTGACACCGGGGCTTTGTTGGGATTTGCCAAGATCACTCGCGATGTGACCGAGGCGCACGAGGCGCAGCAGGCGCTGGAGAAGACCCGTGAGGCGTTGTTCCAGGCGCAAAAGATGCAGGCGATCGGGCAACTCAGCGGCGGCATCGCCCATGACTTCAACAACCTGTTGACGGTGATTCTCGGCAACCTCGAAATTGTGCAGAAGCGCATTGGCGACGCCCCGAAGATCGCCCGTCTGTTGGAAAACGCCACCCAAGGCGCCTTGCGCGGTGTCTCGCTGACCCAACGCATGCTGGCCTTCGCGCGCCGTCAGGAACTCAAGACCGAATCGGTCGACATCCCGCAACTGGTGCAAGGCATCACCGGGCTGCTGCGCAGCTCGCTGGGGCCGGGGATTCGCATCGAAACACGTTTCCCCGAAGATCTGCAGCCAGTGCTCGCCGACAACAACCAACTGGAACTGGCGATCCTCAATCTGGCGACCAACGCCCGCGATGCCATGCCCGAGGGCGGCACGGTGATCATCGAGGCGCAAGCGCAAGTGGTGCTGGAACAAAGCCACTCGAGTTTGCCGGCGGGTCGCTACGTCTGCCTGAGCCTGATCGACACCGGCGAGGGCATGGACGAGGCCACGCTGGCCTGCGCCCGCGACCCGTTTTTTACCACCAAGGGCGTAGGCAAAGGCACCGGGCTGGGTCTGTCGATGGTGCACGGCTTTATGGAGCAGTTGGGCGGGCGGTTCATTCTCAAGAGCCAGAAGGGCCAAGGCACGGCGGCCGAGCTGTGGATCCCGGTGGCGCTTGAGCGTGCGGTCAGCCGTCCGGCTTATAGCAACGCGGCGCCAATCGCGGTGCCAAGACTCAGCGTATTGGTGGTGGACGATGATTCGCTGGTGTTGACCGCCACCAGTCTGCTGCTCGAAGACCTCGGCCACCGGGTCATCGGTGCGACCTCCGGCGCTCAGGCACTGGCACTGTTCGATCAGGGTGAAGTGGTCGATCTGATGATCACCGACATGGCCATGCCGCAGATGAGCGGCGCGCAGCTGGCCCACAGCGTGCGCCTGCTCAAGCCGGATCTGCCGATCATTCTGGCCACCGGTTACGCCGAACGCCTTGAGGGCTTCGCTGCACAGCTGCCGCGTTTGCCGAAACCGTTTACCCAGTTGAATCTGGTGCAGATCATCGCCCAGTCGATGAAACGACGCGCTGGTCGATCCGGCTGAACTGTCCCGACGCGCGCCTTTCCAAAAGTCTTACCCACTTTTGGAGGGCGCGTCTCTTGCCTCGCATATTGACCCAGCCGACCGCTGAAGAAACCCTGACCGAACACAACGCGAAGATGTTCGGCTCACCCAAGGAACGGCTGGATTTCTACCGCCGGGAGATCCAGTACGAAACCAGCATCCTCGCCAACCGCACCGACGCCTATCTGGCGGCGCAGTCGTTCCTGGTAATCGCCTTCGCCTCGTGCATGGCCAACCTCAATCCGGAATGGGGCAAGATGTTCACCCTCGTCGTGCCGCCGTTTCTGGCGATGCTGGGCGTTCTCAGCTCACTCAATGCCTGGCCGGGAATTCGCGCGGCGTACGACATCATCGATCACTGGCATTTCAAGCAGAGCCAGCTGCTGCAAAGCGAACCGGTGATGGGCGCGGCCTATGACGAATCGCCGCTTTTCAGCGAGATGGAGTCGAGCCACAAGGGCTATCGCAAGTCGCTGCTGTTCTCAGTGCGCACGCCTTGGATCTTTGCGACGTTCTGGGTGATGTTGGGGGTTTATGCGGTGTTTATTCAGGTGACCAATCCTTGAGGTGGACTGGCCGGGTAGGGGGTAGGGGGCAGGGGTTGAATATTTTAGTGTCAGTGAGACTTTACCCCCTCACCCCAACCCTCTCTCCCAAGGGGGTCAGGGTGAGGAGCTTTTTGACTTTTATCACGCAGTCTCAAGCTCACGCCGCGTACTGACCACATTCTGCACCGCCGCCGGAATCGGCGGGAAATCCTCATTCAGCACGCACAGATGATCAATCGCGTCTTCGAACTTTGCATCGGCTTTCTTGCGCAATGCCCGGTATTGCTCAAAGCGTTCGAAGTCCGTCGGAGTCTGTTCCAGCAGCGCGTTGGCCGCTCGGTTCAGTTCATGGGCTTCTGCAAACAGTTGACGATTGCGTTCCAGAGCCAGTGCTCTGCAAGCCTTGATTTGCGCAGGAGTCGAGCATTCATTCATGACCGTGACCTTAATCTTGTCGAAGTTGCGTTAAACAGGCTATTCACCACGACGCTACCCGGCCTTTCGGGCGGCGCTGGATGATCAGCACGATTAAAGTTGTGACCCATGGAGTACACCAGGCGATCCATTTTTTTGCAGAAAAAACTTCGATTATTCCCAGCGAATCGAAGCGGTTGAAAAATCAGCTTTTTCGTTGTTTCAAACGTTCATACCGCGCCAGCATCGGCTGCGTGCTGATGCCATGCAGCAGAATGCTCAAGGCCACCACCGACAAGGTGATATCGGTACAGACCTTGGCCACATCGGAATCCAGGCCATGGTTTAACGCGAAGAACAGATAAAACAGGCTGCCGATCCCGCGAATGCCAAACCAGCCAATCAGCAGACGTTGTGGCCGGCTGAGCAAGCTGCCCCACGGCATCAGTGCGACACTCAGCGGACGGATCACGCAGAACAGCACCGCGCCGATCCACAGCGCCCGCCAGTCCCAGTGCGTGATCAGCACGACCCCGAGCAGGGTCACCAGAAATACTTCCATCGCCCGTTCCACCAGACTGCCAAACGCCAGCATGTCGCCCATCATGATTCCAGCCGCGACCTGGCTGTCTTCCAGTTGTTCGGTGTTGCCATGCACGGCGTTCTGCGGTTCGACGTTCTGGTGACCGACCACCGGCTGCACCATATGCTCGGCGGGCGGTTGGGTGATGCCGGTGGATTTGACTTCTTCCTGACGCAGACCGAGGCCGGCGGCAAACACTGCGAGAAAACCGTAACCGCCGATAGCGTCTGCCACTACGTAGGACAGCGCGATCAGGGCCAGGGACAGGTAATCATTCGGGCCGAGGGTGCTGTCCTCGTTGTGAATGCGCAGCGACAGGGCGATGCGGCCGATGCCTCGGCCCATCCAGTAGCCGGTCAGCAGGCCCACCGGCACCGCCCATAGCAAGCTGCGCAGTACCCAGTGCTGCCACTCGCCGGCGCTGCCGTCACTGTGCAGCAACAGCAGACCGAGAATCACGAAAGGAAAGGCCACGCCATCGTTGAGCCCGGCTTCGCCTGAAAGACCGAAGCGCACGCTGTCGACGTCCTGTGCATCGTTGACCTGCACCAGGGCAGCGAGCACCGGATCGGTCGGTGCGAGGATCGCGCCGATCAGCAACGACGGCCCCCACGGCAATTGCAGGCCCCAATGCAACAGCAGGCACACGCCGATGATCGTCAGGATCATCACCGGCCCCGCCAGGCCAAAGGCGATGCGCCAGGTCTTGTTGCGCAATGGCAAACGCAGCTTTAAACCGCAAACGAACAGGGAAAAGAGCACCGCGACTTCCGTCAGGTGCTCCATCCACAACGACGACTCTTCGAGCGACAGTTTCAGCAGATCCAGCCCACTGGGACCAATTGCGACCCCGATCAGCAGGCACACCGCTGAAGTGGTGACCGGCATCCAGCGTAACCAGGACGACGTCAGGGCCAACGTCAACAGTACGGCGCCGAGCACCGCGACCCACACGCCAAAGCTCATGACCGCTCACTGCGCTGAATTTTCAAGGACAGGCGCACCGGGTCAGCCTACGGTCGTGCGCAGGTACTCGGGGATGAGCACGTTAAACCACAGCAGGATCATCGACACCAGCATGGTGACCAGCACCAGCAGGCCGACGCCCCACACACAGGCCGAATACAACAGGCCTTGCTCCTTGCGTTCATGCATGAAGGTCGGCAGGCCCACGAAGAGCAGGAACGTCGAATACACCGACGCCGCGCCGAGGACCAGAATCGCCAGCCAACGGCTTGGATACAGCCCGGCGATCCCGGCGATGAAAAACGGCGTCACGGTATAAGCGGCAAAACCGATGCATTGATTCAGCGTCGGCCGCGCATCGAATGAACGCGACATCCAGCGAATGAAGCCGCCGATGATCGCCACACCGGCAACAATCGTCACGTACAGCAACACGCTCAATTGCAGGGCGCTGGCCGTGCTCAGGCGCACGTTTTCACCGACGGCGAGGCTCCAGCCGACGTAGGTGGTGCCGATGAACAGGCACACGGCGGGAATCAAAGCAAGTATCAACAGGTGGGCAAGGTAGTGGCGGGGATGGGTTTCTTCTTCGCGGCGGATATCGGTCCAGGCGAAGTTGGGTTGGGTGAATAATTTGACGAGGGGGGCGGACATGACAACCTCCTGTTCCTGATGGCCCGTAGGCGCTTACAGGTATGGAGGCATGTCATGCCGCGGGGTTCAGTTTTTCTGCTGCGCGGTTACAGCATCGGTTTGCCACCGGTGACGCCGTAGCGCTGGCCGGTGATGTAGCTGGCTTCGTCGGAGGCCAGCAGCACGTAAATCGGTGCAACTTCCACTGGTTGGCCAGGACGGCCGAGCGGGGTGCTGCCGCCGAAGTTCTGCACTTCTTCGTCAGGCATGGTCGAGACGATCAGCGGTGTCCAGATCGGCCCCGGGGCCACGCTGTTGACGCGGATTTCCTTCGGCCCCAGCATCTGCGCCAGACCACCGGTGAAGTTGGCAATCGCGCCTTTGGTGGTGGCGTAGGCCAGCAGGGTGGGCTTGGGCATGTCCGAGTTGACCGAACTGGTGTTGATGATCGACGAACCGGGACGCATGTGTTTGAGCGCCGCCTGGCAGATCCTGAACATGGCGGTGATGTTGACGTCGAAGGTCATCACCCATTCGTCATCGGGGATCTCTTCGAAGTTTTCATGGGTCATCTGGAATGCAGCGTTGTTCACCAGCACATCGATGCGGCCGAAGCGCTCGACGGTCTTGTCGACCAGCGCCTGGCACTGGGCTTTTTCGGCGATATCGCCGGGTAGCAGCAGGCATTGACGCCCGGCCTGTTCGACCCAGCGCGCGGTTTCCTGAGCGTCTTCGTGTTCATTCAGATAAGCCACGGCAACGTCGGCGCCTTCACGGGCGAAGGCGATTGCGACTGCACGACCAATGCCGCTGTCGGCACCGGTGATCAACGCAATCTTGCCGGCCAGCCGGCCGGAGCCGACGTAGCTTTGCTCGCCACAGTCTGGATACGGTTCCATTTTGCGTTGCGAACCGGGCACCGGTTGGGCTTGTTTCGGGAAGGGTGGTTTTGGATAGTCAGTCATCGCGGGTTCTCCTGATTTCAAGCCAGTGTTCCGGGTTGACCCGGTGGGTTTGCCTTGAGTTCGATCGGATTTGCGATGGATTTCTGCTGGCGTATGCAAAACCAGTGTGGGAGCGAGCCTGCTCGCGAAGAGGGTGTGTCAGACAATAAATGTGTCGACTGACACTGCGCTTTCGCGAGCAGGCTCGCTCCCACAGGGGCCACCTACATCGCGGTCAGGGATGGCGTTGCGCCAGAGCCCGCTCCATCCGCGCAATCCCTTCTTCCAGCAACGCCCGCGGGCAGCCGAAATTCAAGCGCACGAACTGCTGATGCCGGTCACCGAAATCCAGCCCGGCGCTCAACCCGACCTTGGCCTGCTCCAGGAAAAAGCGCTGCGGATCAGGCAAGTCCAGCGCCGAGCAATCGAGCCACGCCAGGTAAGTGCCCTGCGGTACGTTAATCGTCACGCCAGGCAGGCGCGTGCGTACGGCGTCCACCAGCCAGTCGCGGTTGCCCTGCAAATAGGTTTTCAGCTCGGCAAGCCACGGCGCGGCCTGGCTGTAGGCCACGCGGGTGGCTTCCATGCCCAGCGGATTGACGCTGTCGACCATGCCGCAGCGGGCGTGGTTGACGCGCTCGCGCAGGGCGGCGTCCTGAATGATCATGAACGAGGTCTTGAGGCCGGCAATGTTGTAAGCCTTGCTCGCAGACATCAGGGTAATCGTGCGTTTGGAGATTTCCGGGCTCAAGGATGCGGTGGGAATGTGCAAGCGGCCATCGAAGCACAGTTCGGCGTGGATTTCGTCGGAGATGATCCACGCGTCCTGGGCCACGCAGATGTCCGCTACAGCCTGCAGTTCTTCGCGGCCGAACACCTTGCCGATGGGATTGTGCGGATTGCTCAGCAGCAGCGCGCCACCACCGTTGAGCGATTCACACAGTACCTGCAGTGGCGTGGCGTAGGTGCCGTCGGCCTGGGCGTCGAATTCCAGCTCGACCTTGTTCAGCCCCCAATGCCCCGGCGCTTGCCGCAGCGGTGGGTAGTTCGGCACTTGCACCACGACATTCTGTTGCGGCTGCACCAGTGCGTTCAAAGCCATGTTGAAGCCCGACTCGACACCCGGCAGAAAGATCAGCTCCTGCGGTTTGACCTGCCACGCATACTTGTTCCACAGGTCGGCGACAATGGCCTCGCGCAGGTTGTCCTGCGCTACGCTGTAGCCCAGCAACGGGTGCAGCAAGCGCTGTTGCAAGGCTTCGATGATCACCGGCGGGGCGGCGAAATCCATATCAGCGACCCACATCGGCAACACATCGGCCGGGTAGCGACTCCACTTGGTGCTGCCAGTGTGATGGCGGTCGAACAGCTGATCAAAATCGAAAGTCATGCGCGGTCTCGTGGCGGCGGGTTGTTCATGGCCGCCATGATAAGCCCAAGGCCCCGGCGGGGCACACAAAACCTGCGGC
Organism: Pseudomonas sp.; assembly: GCF_035554175.1. GTDB lineage: Bacteria > Pseudomonadota > Gammaproteobacteria > Pseudomonadales > Pseudomonadaceae > Aquipseudomonas. The sequence continues at coordinate 87,209 of NZ_DATMIV010000050.1, forward strand.
CCTTACAGGCGCGAATTGCCCGCGACAGCGGGGTTGCCGTCACCGCTGATAGGGAATCACCTTGTCCCTGTCCATTTCCACCAGCAACTGATCGAGCATCTGGCGCTTGTTCTCGACGCCGGGAATCGGCACGTACCAGGTCATCACGCTCCAGCCTTCGCGGGAATAGTTATAGGTTTTGAGCAGTTCGCCGTCCTTGAAGACGGAGCCGCGCAGGTTGTCCTGATAGTGGTAAGGCATCGGAAAGGTGAACAGGGTGAAGATATTCACCAGCGCCAGCCAGTTGACCTTGCCGTCGTGAGGTTCGGTGATGAGCAGGCTGTAACCGTGGCGGCTGTAGCCACCATCGAGCATGGAAAACGCACCGGTGTTTTTCAGAGCACTGATGGTTTCGCGTTGGTGCTGCTCGTCGATTCGGGTATAGGCCGGTCCGAGTCCGAGGGTGACCGGAACATAAGTTTTGCTGGCCCGATAATCGAGCGGTTGCAGGGTGTTGGCGCAACCACCGAGCGTCAGCAAAGCGCAGAGCAGGGCGGCGGGCCTGATCAAGGCGAAGTTCATTGCGCCACCCCAGCGGCAGGGATCAGCCGATCATGCTGGACGTCCTGGGCAAATGCGCGGGCGATGCGGCTCAGGTTCTGGCCTTCCAGTTCGCCACCCTGATCCAGCAACCAGGTGTATTTCTGTGTGGTGTTGCGGTAGCTGTATTGCTTCAGGCGTTTATCACCCTGATAGACGGAAAACTCGGCCTGGGTGTTGTATTCCTTGGATAACGGCAGCATGAACAATGTGGCACAGCTGAGCAGCACCACCGGGAACGGCGGAAACTCGCGTTGCATGTTCAGTTTGACCTGAACACTGTACTCATCACCTTTGGCGGTACCCGTCTGGACGTCACGGAATACCCCGGTCTGGCGCAAATAGTTGCGCAGCGTCGACGAGTTCATCGGGTCATCGACCATGACGTGGATCGGCACCAGATAATCCTGACCGTCGGCGAGGGTGCGCTCAGGCAGGGTGTTGGTGGCCGTGCAACCGGTCAACAGCGCAGCGGTGGTGAGAGCGATGATCTTTTTCATGGTTTGGCGTCCACGGCCACACCTGCAGTGGGGCCGGCAAAGATGTAGGGTTCGGCGCTTTTCAGGTCGAGTTTCAGCGGTTGCAGCGTTGGCAGACCAGGGCTCAGACGTTGAGCGACCAGCGCATCGCGGGCGCTCTGGTTGCTCCAGCGGAACGCGCAAAACCCGGCGGTCAGGCAAAACGAGCGGAATTCGCCGATGTAATAGGCCTTGCCCGGTTCGAGGCGTAGCGGCAGGTTGAATTTCTCCCGTGCCTCGGCCGAACTGAACACGGTGCCAAGCCCCGGCTGGTAACGCGCGGAGAAGAATTGAAAGTCATAGAACTCGTAATCACCCGGCTTGAGCGGCAGCACGAACACACTCGCCGCACCGGTACCGTCCTGAATATCCTGGGGCGTGGAGTAGGCACCGGCCAGTTTCCACACGCCGGCGGCGCCGTATTCGGAGCCGCGCTTGCGGAAAAAGATGCGCTGGTTGTCGGCGGCGGACTGCTTGAGTGACTGTGGTCCGATCGAGCCAACGAGGTAGCTGACAGGCTCGTTGGCCTTCGGTTGCAACGGTTCGCTGACCCACGAGGCGCTCTCGGTGATACAGCCGCTGAGCGACGCGGCAAGCGCAAGCGCTGCGCCGAGTTTGAATAACTGAAACATAGACATCCCTGAACCTGCATGTACTGATTGACGCAGACAGGAAGGTCAATCAATGCCTTCCTGGCCTGGCGTTTTTTGCGGGCGCGCAGGATAAACGAGGTGATGGCACTTGGCTAGCGATCGCTGACTTGTGGCCTGCTCCCTGTGGGAGCGAGCTCGCGAAAGCGATCTGACAGTCGATGCAAGAGCGGCTGACACACCGCTATCGCGAGCAGGCTCACTCCTACAGGGGATTGCGTTTCAAGTCGTGATGAGCGGGTTATTCAGAAACCCAGTGGGTACTGGATGACTACGTAGATGCGGTCGATGTCATCGCCGGCCTGGGCTTCGTTGGCGCGGTGGGTGACGTGCGAGAGTTGCACCGACAGATCCTTCGCCGCGCCGGACTGGACGACGTATTTCAAATCGATATCGCGCTCCCAATGCTTGCCGCCATCGCCTTGCTGCGGCTGATAACTGTCGCTCTCGGCATCGAAGGGGTTATAGGCGCCGCCTCTGGGCGCGTGGGTGCCGTCGATGTGGCTGCCGCTGACGTAGCGGGTCATGAAGTTCAGGCCGGGGATGCCGAAGGCGCCGAGGTCGAGGTCGTAGCGCGCTTGCCAGGAACGTTCGTTGGCACCGTTGAAGTCGGCGTATTTGATCGAGTTGGCAAGGTAGATCGAGTCGCCGCCGACAAAATCAAACGGCGTGTCGCCATTGATTCGCTGCCAGCCAAGCATCATCGCGTGCGGGCCGAAGGTGTACTTGCCAGAGAGGCTGAAGGCAGTGTTGTCGATCTCTCCGGCCAGTGCGCGGCCAGTGTCACGGGTGTGATAGAGATTGGCATCGAGCAGCACGCCGGATTGTTTGTAATGCAGATTGCCGTAGTACTGGTGCCAGGTGTCGCTGAGTTCCGAGGCGTAGAGCGAGCCACCTATAGGGCTGGCGTTGAACAGATCGGCGCCGACGAAACTGATGCCTCCCGCTTCGGTATTGGCGCCGTAGCCGTAGAAATCGCCTTTGCCCGATGAGCTGTCCTGATTCTTGAACGCAGTGAAGTGCCCGGCGACCAGATTGACGTTGTCGAACTCGGCGCTGTTGAGCAAAAAACCTGTGGCGTATTCCGGTTGCAGGCGTTTGTCGGAGGTATCGAAGACCGGGGTTTCCACGGTCATTTCGCCGAAGGCCAGGGTTGTGCGCGAGGCTTTCAATTTGAGCGCACCGCCCGCGCTGGAGTAGTCATTTTCGCTGCGGCCATCGCTGTCGACGGGTAGCAGACCGGTGCCCGAATGCCCTTTGCCGCCGTCGAGTTTGAGCCCGGCGAAGGCGTGGGCATCGATGCCGAAACCGACGGCGCCTTCAGTGAAACCGGATGAGAAGTTGCCGATAAACCCTTGTGCCCATTCCTGTTTGTAGTTTTTCCCTGAGGGAGTGGGCGAGCGGTAATCGTTGCTCAAGTAGAAGTTGCGTAGCAGCACGTCGCTTTTGGCATCGTCGAAGAAGCCGCTGGCGCTTGCCGGGCCGGTCAGACTACTGAGCAGCGCGAGCAGGGTGAGGCGGGATGGGGCGCGGTTGATCATGGTCAGGGCCGGTGGCGATGTGAATGGCGCTGATGATCGCGGGACCAGATGGGAAAGGATTGGGCCGGTGTGCTCAGTTGGCAGCCTTTACATAAAACCCCTGTAGGAGCGAGCCTGCTCGCGAAAGCGGTGTGTCAGCTAACGAAAATGTTGACTGACACACCGCATTCGCGAGCAGGCTCGCTCCCACCATTGATGGTGGTGAGTCAGCCACATTTCTGTTGGCTGACACAGCGCATCAAGACAGCGGCGGCGTACGCGGTGGAATCTGGCGTTTGCTGCCGATGGATTCGAATGCGGCGGCAAAACGCAACAGATTCGAGTCGTCGTAAGCGCGACCGGCGAAGGTCAGGCCGACGGGCATGCCGATGTCGGCCATCACGCCCATGGGAACGGTGACGGTCGGCACGCCGAGGTGGCGGATCGCCAGGTTGCCGTTGGCCACCCAGACGCCATTGCTCCAGGCAATGTCGGCCGACGCAGGATTGACATCGGCATCCGCCGGGCCGACGTCGGCGACGGTCGGGAACAGCACGGCGTCCAGGCCGAGTGTGTCCATCCAGTCTTCGAGGTCGATGCGCCGGGTCTGCTCCAGGCCGCGCAGGCCATCGGCCACGGTGGGGATTTCATTCCAAGGGGTGATACCGCGCTCGGCCATGCGCACGTATTCGTCCATGCCAGCGGCCAGATCGCCTTCACGGTTGGGCAGGGTGCCGGGGTCGTGGGGGAAGATTTTCGGCCCGTCGACGTCCACCAGGCGATGGAGTTTCGGGTCACCGTTGGCCTGCAGGAAGTCGTCGAACGCCCAGGCAGTCAGATCCCACAGTTCATGGTGAAGAAATTCTTTCGAAACCAGGCCGCGAGTGAATACGGTTGGCGCGCCCGGGCGGTCGCCTTCGCAATTGGAGACCAGCGGGAAGTCGGTTTCGATGACTTCGGCGCCCGCGGCTTCGAGGGCTTGGCGTGCCTGCTTCCAGAGTTCGATCACCGAAGCGCGGGTGTTGATGCGCTGGCCGGTCGGGCCACCGATGCCGGGCGCTTCGCTGGTGCCGGCGTCCGGGTCGGCATTGATGTACATGCGCGCAATGGCAAAGCGTTTTCCGGCCAAGGCTTTGGCGTCGACCGCCAGTTCGGTGTATGCCGCCGGGCGCACTTCACTGACGCGCGGGATCGGCACCCACGGCTGCAAGCGCCACAGGTCGCCGCGGGTGTCCGGGTCTTCGGCGACTACCACATCGAGCACTTCGAGCAAATCAGCCATGGTGCGGGCGAATGGCACGACAACGTCCATGGTCGGCGTCAGCGGCCAGTTGCCGCGTACCGAGATCACCCCTCGCGAAGGGGTGTAGGCGCACAGGCCGTTGTTCGAAGCCGGGCCGCGACCGCTTGACCAGGTTTCTTCCGCCAGACCGAACGCGGCGAAACTCGCAGCGGTGGCTGTACCGGCACCGTTGGACGAGCCGGAAGCGAAGGGGGCGGTGAGGTAAGCGGCGTTGTACGGGCTTTCAGCGCGGCCATAAACACCGCGCTGCATGCCGCCGTTGGCCATTGGCGGCATGTTGGTCTTGCCCAGGCAAATCGCCCCGGCGCCGCGCAGACGTTCGATGGTGAAGGCGTCGCGATGAGCAACCAGATCGGCAAAGGCCGGGCTGCCCGAAGCAGCGGTCAGGCCCTTGACCAGATAACTGTCCTTGGCGGTGTAGGGAATGCCATCGAGCGGGCCCAGGGTTTCACCTCTGGCGCGACGGGCGTCGGAGGCGCGGGCCTCGTTCAAGGCCTCGGGATTGCGCACGACCACGGCGTTGAGTGCCGTCGGCGTGTCGGCGCCGTCGTAGGCATCGATGCGCGCCAGATAGGCCTGCACCAGCTCGACAGCGGTGGTCTGGCCGGATTCGAGGGCGGCGCGCAGTTGGGCGATGGAAACTTCGGTGACTTCGATCATGGGGTCACCCGTTGAACGTGATCGGCAGGGGTATTCATAGCGGTTCTCGGTGCACGGCTTTAAGCGACAAGGTTAAGACTGGCGCCTATTTAACACCAAGCGGCGAGCGGAGTAATCGGCGGGGTGATGGCCCCGCCGGTTTTTTCTGCGTCTGACGAGTTATTCGTTGATACGTGGATGCTGCTGAACCAGCAGCTTGCGCTTGGCCTCCAGTTCGGCAATCTCGGCATCGATGTCTTCGATTTTCTGTTCGATGTTGTCGTGGTGCTCCTGCAGCAGTTCCTTGGCTTCTTCCAGATCGGAAGCCGCTGGTGCCGCGCCGCGCAGGGGTTTGTTGGCGGTTTCCTTCATGGTCACACCGGTGACCAGGCCGACCACAGCGATGACCATCAGGTAATAGGCGGGCATGTACAGATTGTTGGTGCTTTCCACCAGCCAGGCCACGGCGGTCGGGGTCAGGCCGGCGATCAACACCGAGACGTTGAAAGCGCTGGCCAGAGCGCTGTAGCGGATGTGGGTAGGGAACATCGCCGGCAGGGTCGAGGCCATCACGCCGATGAAGAAATTGAGCAACACCGCGAGGATCAGCAGGCCGGAAAAGATCAGGCCGGTGCTGCCGCTGTTGATCAGCATGAATGCCGGAATGGCGAAGATGAACAGGCCGATGCTGCCGATGACGATGAACGGCTTACGCCCGATCTTGTCGCTGATGAAGCCGATCAGCGGCTGCACGAAGAGCATGCCGACCATGATCGCGATGATGATCAGCACGCCGTGGTTTTCGCTGTAGTGCAGGTTGTGGGTGAGATAGCTCGGCATGTAGGTGAGCAGCATGTAATAAGTGACGTTGGTCGCCGCGACCACCCCGATGCAGGTCATCAGGCTGCGCCAGTGTTTGGTCGCCACTTCCTTGAACGACACTTTCGGGCCACCGGCCAGGCCTTCGCGGTCGCCCTGTTCGAGTTTTTCTACGTGCTGTTGGAACGCCGGGGTTTCTTCCAGCGCGTGGCGCAGATACAGGCCGATCATGCCCAGCGGCAGGGCCAGGAAGAACGGAATCCGCCAGCCCCATTCCTCGAAGCGCTGTTCACCGAGAATCGTCGAAATCAGTACCACCACCCCGGCGCCAAAAACGAAACCGGCAATCGAGCCGAAATCCAGCCAGCTGCCGAGGAAGCCGCGCTTGCGATCGGGCGCGTATTCAGCAACGAAGATCGAAGCGCCGGTGTACTCGCCACCGACCGAAAAACCCTGGGCCATTTTCGCCAGCAACAGCAGGATCGGCGCCCAGATGCCGATCGAGGCATAGGAAGGAATCAGGCCGATGGCGAAGGTGCTCAGCGACATGATGACGATGGTCGCGGCAAGGACTTTCTGCCGTCCGTACTTGTCGCCGAGCGCACCGAAGAACAAACCGCCAAGTGGACGAATCAGAAAGGGCACAGAAAAGGTCGCCAGGGCGGCGATCATTTGCACGCCGGGATCGGCGCCGGGGAAGAAGACCTTGCCGAGCACGTAGGCGACAAAGCCATAGACGCCAAAGTCGAACCACTCCATGGCGTTGCCCAGTGCGGCGGCGGTGATCGCCTTGCGCATCTTGGCGTCGTCGACAATGGTGATGTCTTTCAAACCGATCGGTTTGACGGTGTTCTTGCGTGATTTCATTGCGATGTTCCCGCTCGCTGATCCAGATTACCGCTGCGATGCCATCTCCATGATGGCGCCGGCTCTTCTGGCTCAGATACATGCGGACACGAAATAATTCACCGATGGCTGGAATTAATTTCCCACCCGACACCCATCCCTGTGGGAGCGGCGAATCCAATCCTCCTACCTGACACAAATCCCCTGTGGAAGCGAGCCTGCTCGCGAAGGCGGCGCTACATTCAACATCGCAGTCGCCTGACCCGGCACTTTCGCGAGCAGGCTCGCTCCCACAGGGGGTTTTGTGTATTGTCGGGATTTTGTGCCCGCCGCCAAACCCTGTGGGAGCGAGCCTGCTCGCGATGACGGCGGTACAGGCGCCATCAGGCCTAAAGCGCAGCCTTCACCTGCAAACCCACCACCAGCGCATTGTCGATGTCCTGCCCGGAGAACGCCCCCGGTTCGATGATGTATTGCAGGTTCGGGCGCAGGGTCAGCCATGGTGTGGCCTGGTAGCCGTAGCCCAACTCGATCAGCTGTTCGGCGCTATCGAGATGCGCGAACGCGGCACCGTTCGCCAGCGCGGCATCCTGCTGAACATCACGGCTGCGCGGGTTCGGCACGGCGCGGCCATAGCCCAGGGCCACGGTGTCACGCGGGCGGCCTTCGAACGGTTTGTACAAAACCACGCCGGTGCCGTACCACTTGCTGAACGGCGAGGCCGCTTCGCTGGCCGCCGAGTATTGACCGAACGCATGCAGGCTGCGGCCCTCGGAAGTCGGCGAGCGCCAGACCGCCTGATCAACCAGCAGGTAATGCCCACCACGACCGGAGACTTCATCGTCGCTGCCGATGCGTTTGACGTCGGAGCTGTCGTAGTAATAGCCGACCTTGTACTCACCCGGCAGATCGCCGGCGTGCTTGTACACCAGCTCGATCGGCACCACGGTGCCGGAGGTGTGCTTTGGCCCCAAATGCCAGGCGCGGCTGGAGTTGCCGTTGCTTTCAGGGTCGACATTGAATGCCGCCACACGCAGTTGCCAGGATGACGACAGGTCGTATTTGACCCGCACGCCCAGGTGCGCGTTGGGGTAGTTGGTCCAGCCGCTGCCGCCGGACATGTTCAGCGGATGGCCGCAAAAACCGGCGTTCATAAAGTTGCACAGAATGCCGCTGTCGAGGCCGCCGAGGTCGTTGCCCATGGCCATGTAGCCGAGCTTCACGTTGAGCGCCGGGGTGAACAGGCTGCGCTCGTAACTCAGTTCAGTCAGGCGCGTGTACAGGCCTCCGTAGTTTTCCTGAATCGGCAAGCGGTTGCCGACCAGATCTTCCGAAGCGCTGTTGCCGCGACGGTCGTTGATGGTCAGTTGCACCTTGCCGGCGTTGTCGACGTCATAGAGTTTGCTCAGATCAAACTGCACGCCGAGCTTGATGTTCTGCGAGTAACGCGCCGAACGGTGCAGACCGCCGTCGGCGTTGTAAGCGGTTTCGCCGCTGTAATCGCCGGTAAAGGTGATGCCGTCTTCATTGAGTTGATGGCGCAAGCCGCCCCAGTCACCGCTGAGGGTGCTGCGGGTCAGCAGATCGGTGTCGCTGGCGGCCAGCGCGGGGAGGGTGATGCAGCCAAGGCCCAACAACAGACCGGTGAAAAGCCCGGGACGGGAAAAGCGAACAGCCGATGACATGTGAATCCTTCCTGCTGAAATCTTCAACGCAATAAAACGGCGACGCGGTGCTTTGGGGCACCGCGCGCTGGGGGGAGGGTGAGTGCAGCAGCGAATTACGGCAGCGCGTAGGCCATCACGTAATCGCCACGATCGGTCGACTGGCGTGCGCCGCCAGCGGTGACGACGATGTACTGCTTGCCGGTCTTCGGCGAAACGTACGTCATCGGCCCGCCTTGGCTGCCGACCGGCAGACGGGCTTTCCAGACTTCTTCGCCATTGCCGCTGTTGAAAGCGCGCAGGTAGAAGTCCTGAGTGCCGGCAATGAAGATCAGGCCACCTTGCGTCGACAGCGTGCCGCCGAGGGTGGGCAGACCGATCTTGATCGGCAGGTGCATGCGGATGCCCAGCGGGCCGGTGTCTTCAACGGTGCCGACCGGAACCTGCCACGCGACTTTCCGGGTCTTCATGTCGATCGCGGTCAACGTGCCGAACGGCGGCGCCTGGCACGGAATCCCGGCCACCGAGAGGAAGCGGTTCTTGTTCACTGCGTACGGCGTGCCTTTGAGCGGAACAGCGCCCATGCCGGTGTTCAGCGCTTCGCCACCGCCAGCGGCCTGGCCTTTGTTCTGCGACGGGATCATCTGAATCCACAGGCCCAGGCGCATGTCGTTGACGAAAATGAAACCGTGCACCGGATCAGTGGAAATGCTGCCCCAGTTCATGCCACCCAGCGAACCCGGGAAGCTCAGCGATTTGTCGGTACCCGGCGCGGTGTACAGACCGTCGTAGCGCATGCTCTTGAAGTCGATGCGGCAGAGCAACTGGTCGTACGGCGTGGCGCCCCACATGTCCGACTCGGTCAGGTGCTGCGCGCCGATCTGCGGCATGCCCACGGATTTCGGCTGAGTCGGCGAGTACGGCTCGTCAGGGATGTTCGCGGCTTTCACCGGTACTTCTTTGACTTCGGTCAGCGGCTTGCCCGTGGCGCGGTCGAGCACATAGATCTGCCCGGCCTTGGTACCGATGACGAGCGCCGGAACGCTTTGGCCGTCCTTGTCGAAGTCGATCAGGCTCGGCTGCATCGGTAGGTCGAAGTCCCACAGGTCGTTGTGCACGGTCTGGAACACCCAGCGTTCTTCGCCCGTGCTGGCATCCAGCGCGAGGATCGAGGCGCCGTACTTGTGGTCCAGTTCGCTGCGCTCGACGCCATAGATGTCGGTGGACGAGCTGCCCATCGGCAGGAACACCGTGTTGGTCGCCGCGTCATAGGACATCGGTGCCCAGCTGTTCGGCGTGCTGCGCACGTAGGTACTGCCGTCGGCCGGCGCGTTGCGGTCCTGCGGGTTGCCCGGGTCGAACGCCCAGCGCATGGCGCCGGTGATCACGTCAAAACCACGAATCACACCGCCCGGCATGTCGCTCTGCACGTTGTCAGCCACGCGACCGCCAACCACTACGGTGGTGCCAGCCATCAATGGCGCGGACGACAACTGATAGTAGCTGTCCGGGACATCACCCAGACCGGCCTTCAGATCGACCTGGCCGTTGTTGCCGAAACCCTGGCAGAACTCGCCGGTGTCAGCATCGACCGCGATCAGGCGGGCATCAATGGTGTTGGTCAGCAGGCGACGCTGGCAGTTGGCAGCCGGCGCCGGTTTGGCTTCGATGATCGAAGAGTTGCTCGGCTGAGCGATGGTCGCGGTGGCGTCGAAATAGGCCATGCCACGGCAGCGCTGCCAGACTTTCGATTGCGCGTTGATCGCGTTCTTCCACAGCTCTTTACCGGTGTCGGCATCGAGGGCGATCAGGTTGTTGTGCGGGGTGCAGATGAATACTTTGTTGCCGACCTGCAGCGGGGTGAGCTGGTCTTCGGCGCCGTTGCCATCGCTCTCGGCGACGTCACCGGTGTGGTAGGTCCACGCGACTTTCAACTGGTCGACGTTGTTGCGGTTGATCTGATCGAGCGCGGCGAAGCGGCTGCCACCCTCGGTGTTGCCGTAGTGCGCCCAGTCTTTCTGCGCCTTGGCCGGCTCGACCGGAGTCAGGCCCGGGCCAGTGCCAGAGGCGGCAACCGTAGGGTGCGCAACGAACATGTTGCCGGCGGCAACCGCTACACCCACCGCGAGCACAGCGGCCACGGCATACGCGCCACGCCCGGCAGCGCGGCCATTGGCGCGCGCCAGCAGCGGGTAGACCAGGGCGACGACCATACCGATCGCGCTGAACATGAACAGCCGTGAGAACACCGGCCAGAAAACCAGCCCGGCGTCAGCCACGGCCCAGATTGCGGTGGCCACGAGAAACGCGGCGAACAGCCAGGCGCCTGCGGTTTTCTTCAGTGCGATCAGCACGCCGGAAACGGTCATCGCCAGACCGCCGATCAGGAAGTACCAGGAACCGCCCAGGCTGACCAGCTTCACACCGCCGGCCGCGAGCGCCAGACCGAGCAGGGCGATGATCACGCCAAGGCCGACCAGAATGAACGTTGAAACGCCTGAGACGCGTTGACTGTGGTTCACATTGAAAGTCCCGTTTGACTGAAGCGCGGGATTATAGCGGTAACTAACCATTCAGTTAACCGCAGTTTTGCCATGAAACCGTGCACTTCTGTGAATCAAGCGTGGTGCAGGATTAGCAAAACGCAAGTCGAGACGGCTTTCACGGCAGATCAGCAGCTCCTGCGCGAAACGGTCAGGACGAGGGGCTTTTGCGGCCGACCGCGATGGCGACCTTGCCCTTGGCCCGACCTTGTTCGACATAGTGCAGGGCGTCATCTATCTGATCGAACGGGAAGGTACGGTCGATCACCGGTTTGATCACCCGGGCCTCAATCAACGCGGTGATTTTCTGTAACTGGATGCCGTCGGCACGCATAAACAGAAACGAATAACCCACTCCGTGTTTGCGTGCTTTACGGCGAATGCCGCTGCTGAGCAGGCCCATGACCAGCCCGAGCAGCCACGACAAACCCTGATCCTGGGCGAACTGCGCAGTCGGCGGCCCCGACAGGGAAATCAGCAGCCCGCCCGGTTTCAGCACCTTCAACGATTTCTCCAGCACATCGCCGCCGAGGCTGTTAAGCACTACGTCGTAGTCGCGCAGCTCATTGGCGAAATCCTGCTGCTTGTAATCAATCACCACATCAGCGCCCAGCGCCTTGACCCAATCGACATTCGCCGTGCTGGTGGTAGTCGCAACGAAAGCGCCGAGGTGTTTGGCCAGTTGAATGGCAACCGTGCCGACGCCACCTGAGCCGGCGTGAATCAGCACTTTCTGACCTTTTTGCAGTCCGGCGACTTCGACCAGTGCCTGCCACGCCGTCAATGTCACCAGTGGCATGCAAGCCGCCTCGGTCATAGCGAGATTGGCGGGTTTCAACGCTAGCGCTTGTTCGTTGACGGCGATGCGTTCGGCAAACGTGCCAATCCTGTTTTCAGGCGCACGCGCGTAAACCTCATCGCCCGGCTTGAAACGCCTGACCGCCGCACCGGTGCTGAGCACCACACCGGCGACATCGTTGCCCAATATCAAAGGCATTTGATAAGGCAGGATCATCTTGAATTCGCCGCTGCGAATCTTCAGATCAAGCGGGTTGATGCTGCTGCCGTGCACTCCGATCAGCACGTCGGTTTCCCCGATCAGCGGTTCAGGTACGTCGCCAATCCGGCCGTTCTGCTTGCCGTAGCGCTCGATGAAAAATGCCTTCATTGCGGATGCTCTTGTCGGTAGGACCCCGCCGCACTGGCGCCGGGGCCGGTTGAAGTCAGGCTTGAGGCAGATAACGTGGCGCCACGGCCGACTGGCGAATCTGCCCCAACAGGCCCTGCCGCGCGGTTTGCAGGGCATCCCAGCGTTCGCCTTCATGCAGCGGCGGGATGGTGACGACTTCGCGACGATCAAAACCGACCAGCGCGGCGTCGACCATGTCGCCGACCTCCATGATGTCGGTCAGTGTGTTGATGTCGATGCCGGCGCGGTCCCAGATTTCCGTGCGGGTGGCGGCGGGCAACACCGCTTGTACATACACGCCCTGTGGCGACAGTTCCAGGCTCAGGCCCTGGGAGAGAAACAGCACGAACGCCTTGGTCGCGCCATACACCGACATGCCGAACTCCGGCGCCAGGCCCACCACCGAACCGATGTTGATGATCGCGCCGTCGCCGGCCTTGGCCAGACGCGGGGCGATGGCGCTGGCCAGACGCACCAGCGCCGTGGTGTTGAGCGCGACCAGTTGCGCCACGCTGTCGGTACTTTGTTCGATGAAGGTACCGGACTGCGCGGCGCCGGCATTATTGACGAGTATGCCGATGCGCGCATCGTCACGCAGACGCGCTTCGACCGTTTGCAGGTCGCTGAGTCGGGTCAGATCGGCTTGCAGCACTTCGACATTGACGTTGTGTTCAGCGCGCAAACCGGCGGCGAGGGTGTCCAGACGAGACTGGTCACGGGCGACCAGCACCAGATCGTGCCCGCGTTGGGCGAAACGTGCGGCGTAGACCGCGCCGATGCCGGTGGAGGCGCCAGTGATCAGAACAGCAGGGCGAGTAGTCATGGTGTGAATCTCATTTCGATGGAAGGACAGGAAGCGGTTTTTAGGATGATGAGCGAAATCTAAACTGTCAACGGTTTTGATTATGTCCAACATCTATGTATCATCGAGCCATGATTTTTCAGCGCTGGAGGATTCAACATGCGCGTATCCAAGGCTCAGGCTCAGGCCAATCGCGAGCACATTGTCGAAACGGCGTCGGTGATGTTCCGCGAACGCGGTTATGACGGGGTCGGCGTGGCTGACCTGATGGCGTCCGCCGGTTTCACCCATGGCGGCTTCTACAAACACTTCGGCTCCAAGGCCGACCTGATGGCCGAAGCGTCGGCCAACAGCCTGGCGCAGTCGCTGGCCAGCGCCGAGACGATGAGCGTGCAGGATTTCATCGATGTGTACGTCTCGCGCGACCATCGCGACGGCCGTTCCACCGGTTGCACCATGGCGGCGCTGTGCGGCGATGCGGCGCGTCAGTCAGGCGATGTCAAGTCGGCATTCGCCGAAGGCATCGAGCGCCTCTTGCAGACGCTTGGCGAGAAATACCCGACCGCCGCCGATGCGCCGCAGGGTGAGGGCAGAAGCAAAATGCTCGACCTGCTGGCCCGCGCCGTCGGTGCGATCATGCTCTCGCGAGCTTGCCCTGATGACTCGGCGCTGGCCGATGAGATTCTGGCGGTGTGTCACGCGCAGATGACCGTTTCGTTACCGGTCATCGAGGCGCCGGAAGAAACCACGCAGGACTGCTGAAGCAATCAGCGCTGGCGCTGCAAAGCCTTGTCCAGTGCCGCGAGCAAAACCTCTTCCTCGAAAGGTTTGCACAGGCATTCGAACGCCTGGTAATGCCCGGTTTCGGCCAGTGTCGCCTCGTCCCAATGAGCCGACATGCAGATCACCGGAATCTGTCGCGGCAGCTCGCGCATGACGTCGATGCCGGACAGGCCGGGCATGCGCAAATCCAGCAGCAGGCAAGCTATCTCGTCAAAGTCGACGTCGGTGAGAAACGCTTCGCCGCTGGCATACACCTGCGCGCGATAACCGACCGCACGCAGCAGATTCGACAGGCTTTTGCGCACGGATGCGTCGTCATCAACGATGCAGACGATCGTGGGGCGGGTGCTGTCGGCTGCCGTCGGGCCGCTCACGACAGGCTCGATGGGCCAGGCGAAGGCGCAGCGCTGATCAGTCCATAGAGTTCGACGAGGTTGACCAGCGAGCGGGTCTGCATTTTCGCCATGATGTGTTTGCGGTGAACCTTGGCGGTCACTTCACTGGTGCCCAGTTGGTTGGCAATCTGCTTGTTGGACAGACCGCCGACGATCAGCGGCAGCACCTCGCGCTCACGCGGCGTCAGTTGCGCCGCCAATTGCCGCACGTGCTGAACCCGTTGCCATTGATCGTACGCCGTCGCCGCGTGTTGGCGAGTGCTGCGCAGAATGCCGAGCAGTTCATCGTCATTGAATGGCTTGGTCAGAAACTCCACCGCGCCGGCCTTCATGGCCTGCACCGACATTGGAATCGTGCCGTGGCCGGTCATGAAGATCACCGGCCACGGCAAGCCGCGCTCGTTCAGCGCCGCCTGCAATTGCAAACCCGTGGCTTCCGGCAGGCTGACGTCCAGCAGCAGGCACGCCGGGCCATTGGCGATCTCGGTATCGAGCAATTCCTCGGCCGACTGGAAGATCCGATGCTCGATGCCTTCGGCGCGCAACAAGCGACTCAGCGCGGTACGCACGCAGGCCTCATCGTCGACAATGAACACTGGCACCGATTGCGCATCGACCGGCGGCGGTTGCGCCACGATCGGCGCCGAGGCCAGTGCGTTGAACAGCGGCAGTTTGGGTTCGCGGTCTTTCAATAATCGGTAACCTCGACGGGGAACCGTCTGGATGATTTCTTTTTCCCCGAGCAGTTTGCGCAGCGAGGAAATCTGCACCTGCAGATTGTTCTCTTCGACGACGATGTCCGGCCACACCTGATTGATCAGTTCGTCCTTGCTGACGATGCGCCCGTCGGCCTGCATCAGCACCGACAGAATTTCGAACGCCCGCCCACCCACGCGCAAGGGCCGGCCATCGAGAAAGGCTTCGCGCCGTTCCAGAGAAATCGTGGCTTGGCCGAGTCGGATCATGCAGGCCTCTGCGTTACGTTGAGAAGGACAAGGCGCGGGCGCCGGGTTATCAGGCTCGTACGCTAGGGGACGGCCTGGCATAAAGCAATTATCCCGAGGGATAAGTCACGCGCTTTCATTGCGTCAAAAACCACGGCGCAAGGCTCTGGACGGCCATGTTGAGGTCGCAGACGGACATCAGCGCAGCGGCTGGCCCTTTGACAAAAAACGCTGCGTATACTTCGCCACCAGCCTGAATCCCATTTCCAGCGGTGAATGTGTATGCCCGGCCAGCCATCCTCATCTGCAATTTCCCGCGCGACCGATGCGTCGATGCTCGATGACGCATGGCTGGAGAACTGCCGGTTCAGCCTGCTGCGTCGCGACCATGAACTGACCTGGTTCAGCTTTGAAGACAGCAACTCGGGCCAGACGTGGTTCGCCGTCCGCGCGCCGATTCAGCGCCCGGCGCTGTGCCAGCGGCTGGAGCGCGATTTCCATGTGCAGCTGCCTTCGCAATGGGCGATCAACCCGCTCGCGCTGCTTCGTTCGGCGGACGGCCCGTTGTTGATCTATCCGCGATGGGGCACGCCACTGGCTGAATTGATCGACGCCGCCGGCCTGCCGCTGGGGCGCGTGCTGAATATCGCCGTCGCCGCCGCCAATGCGCTGGCCCACTCTCGCCATCCGGAAACACCGCAAAACCCTGTGGGAGCGAGCCTGCTCGCGAAAGCGTCATTCCAGCCGACATCACCCTTGACTGACCCACCGCTTTCGCGAGCAGGCTCGCTCCCACAGGGTTCTTTATTGCCTTGGCATCTGCTGGTCGATGCTGACGACAGCGTCAGGCTGATGGGCTTTCACACCCAGGTACAGGAAACCCCGGCGACCGACCTGCCGAGCCTCGAACACTGGCCCTATCTGGCACCGGAACAGCTGCAGCGCGATGCCGCCGGGTGCGATGAACGCAGCAATGTGTATGCGCTGTCGGCAATTATTTACGAGGCCCTGACCGGGCGGCCGCCGCTGACTGCCCGTGACGCGTCGCAATGGTTGCATGTGCACGCCGCCGTCGAGCCATTGTCGCCGGCGCAGTACATCCCCGAGCTGCCCCAAGGCATTTGCCATGTGCTGCTCAAAGGCCTGGCCAAGGAGCCGGACGCGCGTTACCAGAGCATCGAATCGCTGGCCGCCGATCTGACCTGGTGCCTGCGCCAATGGCAGAAAAAAGGCCAGATCGAAGCGTTCCGCCTCGGTGCCTTCGATGCGCGCGCAACAGCCACGCGTGGCGATGTGTTGTTTGGCCGTGATGCCGAACGCAAGCAACTGCTCGAACAGATCCAGCGCGTGCGCAGCGACGGCATCGCCCGCGTGCTGCTGGTCGCCGGCGCGCCGGGGGCGGGCAAGTCGACGCTGATTCAGCAAGTCCTGCGCACACAAGCACCCGGTTACTGCGCCAGCGGCAAGGTTGAACTGCTGCAAAACGATCGGCCCTTCGCGCCGCTGGCGCAGATTTTCCGCTCATTGATCAGCCAGGCGTTGGCCACACCCGCGCTGGCCCTGCAGGCGCTCGGCGCGCAATTGAGCGAAACCCTCAAGGGTCGCGGCCGCTTGCTGGTGGATCTGGCGCCGGACGCCGCACTGCTGATCGGTACCACCGCCGAATTACCGGACATGCCGGCCCGCCATGCCCTCGACCGAGCCAATCGGGCGCTGCTCGATGTGCTTGAGGTCTTCGCGCAGCCGGGGCATCCGCTGCTGTTGTTCATCGATGACGTGCAGTGGGCGGACGACTCGACCCAGGCGTTTCTCAAAGCGTTCATCGCCCGGTCGACGCGGCATTTGTTGCTGGTTCTGGCGTATCGCGAGGGCGAGTTGCCGCAAGCTCCGGGCGGCTGGCTCGATGACCTGCGCGCCGCTCCGACATTGCCAGTCTGCGATCTCGCGTTAGGGCCGCTGTCGGCGCAGGCCGTCGCGCAATTGATCGCGGTCGAACTCGATGCCGACGTCGACGACCTCGAAGCGCTGGCGCGCATCGTGCATTTCAAGACTGCCGGCAATCCGTTGTTCGTCAGCCAGGTGGCACGCGCTCTGGTGGATGAGCGTCTGCTGCGTTTCGATGCAACGACGCGGCGCTGGGTGTGGGATCAGACCGAGCTGAACGGCTATCGGTACGCCGACAACGTTGCCGAGTTGATGGTGCACCGCGTGCAGCGGTTACCGGTCAGTGCCCGCGAAGTGCTGCGTACGGCGGGTTATGTCGGCGGGCGCTGTGACGAAGCGCTGTTGCAGCGATTGCTGCCGGCAGATTCATCGCAGTTGCAGCGTGATGTGGATTATCTGGTCAGCGTCGGATTTCTTCTGCGCGAGCCGGGTCATCTGGTGTTTCCCCACGACCGCGTACTCGAGGCGGCCGCTGCCCTGACGGCGCCAGCCGGGCGCGCCGTCGAACATGCGCGCATTGCCGCCGTCATGCTCGATCAATGCGGCGAGCAGCGCCAGGCGCGGGTCTTCGACATTGCCAGTCAGATTCAGCGCAGCGATGTCAACGCGCTGCAACAACCTCGGCGCGCCGATTTCATCCAGCTATTGGTCGAGGCTGCCGAGCGCGCCCGCGATAGCGCCGCGGTCGAGCAGGCTGTGGATTATCTGCGCAGCGCCGAGGTATTGCTCGGCGACAGCGGCTGGACGCAGCTCTACCCGCAAGCCTTCGCAGCGCGCTGGCTGGCGGCCGACTGCGCGATGTTGCTGGCGGACCTGCCCGGCGCGCAACAGCGCCTCGATGACTGCCTCGACCACGCCGCGTCCGCACTGGATCGAGCGAAAACCTTTCGCCTGCGCGCCAGTCTGCGCACCTTGCACTCCGATTATCACGGCGCGATCAGCGAAGCGCTGGCCGGTCTTGCCTTGCTCGATATCGACCTGCAGCGACAACCCTCGAAAGCGCAACTGGGCGAAGCGTTCGAGCGGGTTCGGCAATTGATCGGCACACGGCAGATTGCTGACCTGAGCGGATTGCCCAAGGCCGACGAGCCGCGAATCGAACTGGCGATGGAGCTGCTGAGCACGCTGATCGCCTCATTCTTCGTGCAGGACGATATTGCCTTTCTGCACCTGGCGAAGATGGTCGAACTGACCTTGCTGCATGGCACGACGCCGAGCAGCGGCTACGGTTTTGCCTGGTACGGCGTGATGATCGCCGACCGCTATGGTGAATATCTGAACGGTGTCGCTTTTGCCGAACTGGCACTGGAACTCACCGATCTGCATGGCTACGAAGCGGGACGCACCGGCACGTTGGTGGCGCTGGATCAGGTCAGCGCGTGGACCAAACCGATGACCTACGCCCGGCAGAAGGCTTTCGCCGCGTTCGAATGTGGTCAGGCGGGCGGCGACCTCGGCATGTCGTGTTACGCCTGCAACCACATCGGCTCTGATCTGCTGTTCATGGGTGAACCACTGCAAAACGTGTTGAACGAGCTGGAAATCGGCCTGAGCTGGGTCCGGCAGTTTCACTACATCGACATCGAGCGCATTTTGCTGGCGCAACAGGCGTTTGCCAGTGACCTGCGCAATGGGCCTGAGCCACGTTCGATTACAGAGTTTGATGCCCTGGAGCACGACCGCTTTGGCCCGCTGGATCGCAATCGCGTTTCGCAGCCGACGCTGTTCTGGAGAGGCTTGTACTCGGGCATGTCGGCGTTCTTTTTTGGCGATGTGCGTTACGCGCTGCGCCGCTTCGAAGAGGCCGAGGCGTTGACCTGGTCGCTGCCGGCCCACATCGATCTGGCCCATTACTACCTGTTCTACAGCCTGGCGCTGGCCAACCCCGAGGCGCCGGGCTCTGCCAGCGAAAAAACACACAAGCTGGAGCAGCAACGTCAGCGGTTTGTGCCATGGGCTGAACTCAATCCTTTAACCTTCAGCAACAAACTGCTGTTGATCGAAGGCGCCATGGCCCGCGTGCGCGGGGAAGGGCTGGTCGCGATACGCTGCTTCGACCAGGCGCAAATCGCGGCGGCTGCTGCCGGTTTTACCCATGAGCAGGCGTTGGCTCATGAACAACTGGCCGAGGTTTGTCTGGCAGATGGTTTGGTCTCGGGAACGCATCATCACCTGCGCGTCGCCCGTGATTGTTATGTGCAGTGGGGCGCGCAGGCCAAGGCGCGCCAGCTCGAAGCCGTGCATCCATTTCTGGCTCGCGAGCATTCTCTGCAATCCGTGACTCCGGTGACGCGGGTGCGCCTTGATCTGGAGGTCGGCATCGAAGCGGCGCGCGCGGTCTCGCAAGAGGTGTTGCTCGATCGGCTGGTCGAAACCTTGATGAATCACTTGATGATTCAGTCCGGTGCCGATCGCGGTGCGCTGCTGTTGGTCGCCGACGCTGAGTTGCAACTGGCCGCCGCCGCGCACGTCGAGGCGGGTAACGTGCGGGTCAGTCAGGACAACGAGCGCTCGCTTGAGCAGATCGCGCCGGTTTCAGTGCTCAATTCGACTATGCGCACGCGCACGCCGCTGGTGCTTGATGATGCCCGCGCCGAGTGCCCGCAAGCCTACAGCGCCGACCTGCACCAGCGGCAGACGCGCTCGATGATGTGCCTGCCGCTGCTCAAGCAAGGTGCGCTGATCGGTCTGGTGTATCTGGAAAACAGCCTGGTGCCGAAGCTGTTCAGCGCCGAACGCCTGACGATGCTGGAAATCCTCGCCTCGCAGGCGGCGGTGTCACTGCAGACTGCGCGCCTGTATGCGCAACTGGTCGAAGACAACCGCTTGCGCGCGCAGATGGAAGCCGACTTGCGCAGCTCGCGGGCGGAACTGGCGCGCAACTCGCACCTGAAAATGATGGGCGAACTGTCGGCCTCGATTGCCCACGAAATCAGCCAGCCATTGTTGGGGATTTCATCGAACGCCTCGGCCAGTTTGCGCTGGCTCAAGCGCGACACACCGGATCTCGACGAAGCGATTCAAGGACTGGAGGACATCCGCGCCGACAGCGCCCGAGCCACCGAGATTGTCCAGGCCTTGCGCGCCTTGGCCAAACAGGCGCCGCTGCAACGGCTGCCGCTATCGATTGACGGGTTGATCGGCGAGGTGGTGCAACTGACGGCCAGCGATGTGCACAGTCGCAGGGTGACCTTGCACACGCAACTCAATGCCGCTGGCTCAGTGTTGGCGGATCGCGTGCAGATCCAGCAGGTGATTTACAACCTGATCATCAACGCCCTGGAGGCGATGGCCGGGCAGGGTGTTGTGGATGGGCGGGTGGTTATCGAATCATCGGTCTGCGATGGGCAGGTCTGTGTGTCTGTGCAGGACAACGGGCCGGGAATTGCCGAGCATCAACGTGAAGAAATTTTTGATGCGTTTTTCACCACCAAGGGCAGCGGCATGGGCATGGGCCTGGCGATTTGCCGAACGGTGATTGGCGCCCATGGCGGCACGTTGCGCGTGGAGGACAGCGAAGAGGGCGCGCGGATCTGTTTCAGACTGCCGCTGGCACCGGACGTCAAGCTCAAAAGCCCCTCACCCTAACCCTCTCCCGGAGGGAGAGGGGACTGACTGAGGTGTTTGGTCGAGGTACGCCGACGTGCAATACCGAGTTGAATTCAGATTTGGCAAAAACAAAAGCCCCTCACCCTAACCCTCTCCCGGAGGGAGAAGGGATTGACCGCGGTGTTTGGTCGAGCTATGCCGACCTGGGATATCTAGCCGAACCCCGGTGTTGGAAAGCCCACAAATCGGCTCCCTCACCCTGGGGAGAGGGCTGGGGTGAGGGGTGGATTCACCGCGGTACCAACGTCTACCGCCAATTCGCTGGCAAAAAAAGCCGCGAAAAATCGCGGCCAAAAGGGAGGAGTGAACAAAACTCTTTGGAATCCGACTCAGGGTCGCAGTTCCGTCAACCGCGTGCCCATCGTCGAGTTCAGCAACCCATCGCTGAGCCGCCAGACATCCGCATCAACGATCGCCACCCGCGCCTGGCCCATCGCCTGTCGCCAGACCTTCGGCGGCATCCCCACCAGGCGTCCAAACGTGCGCGTGAAGTGCGAGTGATCGGAAAACCCGCATTCGTAAACAATGTCGGTAATCGCCATCGAGGTCAGCAGCAACCCCTGAGCCTTTTCAATCTTCATCTTCAGCATCCATTCCTGCGGCGAACAGCCAGTCACAATTTTGAACGCCCGGGAAAAATGGCTGCGCGACAGATTGCAGTGCTCGGCAATTTCGCTGACGCGCAGGCTGCGGCTCAGGTCGCGCAGCATGTAGGCCTTGGCGCGGCGTTCCTGCCAGCCGGACAGCGCACCCAGTGGGCGCGCCAGGTGGCACGGATGGTCTGACTTCACCGATTGTGGGTTCATGGCGGCTCTCCTGATCGATGGGCAAAGTCTGGCCGCCGGCGACATTTAAAGTCCTTAAGCAAACCTTAAAAGTTATGAAGCGCAGACCTCAGGCGTGGAACGGGTAATCGACGTAGCCGCGCTGATCGCCTCCGAAGAAACTGCTCGGATCCGGCGTGTTCAGCTCAAGGCCATCGTGCAACCGACGTGGCAGATCCGGGTTGGCCAGGAATGGCCGGCCGAAGGCAATGATGTCGGCGCGATCCGCGTTGAGTGCCTGTTCGGCGGACTCGGCGTCATAACCGCCGGCGAGGATCAGCACGCCGTTCCAGGTCTGGCGCAACCGGGCGATGATCGCGTCCCAGCGCGGGTCGAAGTTTTCGTCCTTGACCGTGCCGACCATGGCCGGCTCGACCAGGTGCAGGTAGGCCAGATTCCACTGGTTGAGCGCCTCGACCAGATAACCGAAGGTCGCTTCGGGCGTGTCATCGCCCATGCCCATGAAGCGGCCCATCGGCGTCAGGCGCACGCCAACACGCTCGGCGCCGACTTCATCAGCGACGGCGGCTACCACTTCGAGCAGAAAGCGCGCGCGGTTCTCCACGCTGCCGCCATAAGCGTCGTCACGCTGGTTGCTATTGCTGTTGAGAAACTGGTCGAGCAGATAGCCGTTGCCGGCATGAATTTCCACGCCATCCATGCCGGCGTTCAACGCGTTGCGCGCGGCGCGGCGATAGTCTTCGACGATGTCGGCGATTTCTGCAGTTTCGAGAGCGCGTGGCACCGGTACATCGCCCCACACGCCATTGCCTTGTTCATCGACGATGAAGGTCTTGCCCGGCACTGGCAGTGCGCTCGGTGCAACCGGTAAGCCAGCGTCAGGCTGGAAGCTGGGATGCGAGACCCGGCCAACGTGCCACAGTTGCATGAAGATCAGACCGTCGGCCTCGTGCACCGCCGTGCTGACTTTGCGCCAGGCCTGGACTTGCGCATCGGTGTAAATGCCCGGCGTCCACGCATAACCCTGGCCTTGCTGAGAAATCTGCGTGGCCTCGGTGATGATCAGCGCGGCACTCGCGCGTTGGCGGTAATACTCGGCGTTCATCGCGGTCGGCACGTCGCCCGGTTGACCGGCGCGAGAGCGCGTCAGGGGGGCCATCGCTACGCGGTGGGCAAGGGTGTAAGGGCCAAGGGCGATGGGTTGGAACAGGCGACGGGTCATGGGTAGCTCCGGATTTCGATGAGTAGGTTTCAGGCGCGGCAGCCAGGGGCCGCTCGCTGTGCAGGTAACTTAACCGGGGGCAGCGGGGCTGATAATCCGTGGCCGGCGCTACGCAGTTTTGCGCGTCGCGCAATGGCACCCGCGCTCATCCATGACGGACGCGGGCGCGGTTCAGACAGGTTGGCTGGAGCGGGTCAGCGGCAGGTTCAGCCAGCGCCGGCCGGTGGCATTGCTGACGGCGTTGCCGAGGGCGGCGGCCATTGGCCCTTGGACGATTTCAGCGGCACCGAGGAAAGGTTCGCCCGGTTGATCGAGCAAGTGCACATCGACTTTTTTCGGCAATTGCGTAAAACGCAGGATCGGATAACCGCTCCAGTCGTAGCTGCGAATGCCGCCAGCGTCGTAGGCGACTTTCTCAAAGAGCGTCCAGCTCGCCGACTGCACGATGCCACCCTCGACCTGATTGCGCAGGCCATCGGGGCTGACAATCTGGCCGACGTCGACCGCCGTCACCACATGATCGACGCGGATCTCGCCGGTCTGCGGATGCACGCGCAGTTTCACCGCGAGGGCGCAATAACCCATGATGTTTTTGTAGCGGGCGAAGGCGAAACCGATGCCGGCGCCGGGCTCGCTGCTCTTGTGTGGCCAGCCGATTTCGTCACGCACGCGCTCGATCACGGCGCGGGCACGCGGGTCACTCAGATGGGCGAGACGCAACGCCACCGGATCGAGCCCGGCCTTAACCGCCAACTCATCGATACTCGCCTCGATGGCGAAGATATTGATGTGCGCGCCGAGCGAGCGCATGGCCGAGGTGCGGAAGGGCATCGTCGTGACGAAGTTCATGTTGATCCGCGTCGCGCCCAGTTCATACAGAGGCACCGCGTTGCGATCGCCGTCACCTTCGGGCTGGGCGATCGGCACCGACGGCGCCGAAGCGAAGGGTTTGGCCAGCAAGCGCGCCGGCAACAGCCGCCCGGCATTGACGATGCGTTCGTTGTGCGGGGTGGTCCAGAGCTCGTAGTTCCAGTCCTGCAACCGGCCTTGCGCAAGACCCGCGTCGACCTCAGTGACCATCGCCGAACTGTACGGCTCCCAAAGATTTTCCTGCTCGCGCATCCATTGCACGCGCACCGGCGTGCCGGGCAGGCGCATGGCGATCAATGCGGCGTCGGCGGCGGCATCATCGGCGCCGTTATGGCCGTAGCAACCCGAACCTTCGGTATGAATGCAGCGCACCCGCTCCGGCGGCAGACGGAGCATTTCGGCGATGCCGGCGCGCAACGGATAGACCCCTTGAGTGTGCGTCCATACGGTGAGCAGGCCATCGTTGAACCAGGCCACCGCACAGGACGGGCCGATCGAGCCGTGCATCAGGTATTGCTTGGTCACCCGCGCCTTGAATCTGGTCTCGGTTGCGCCGCCGGGATTGCCGTTGTTGCTGATCGGATAGCGCCGCGAAGGCAGGCGTTTGAGCAGGTCGTGAATCTCGGCAGCCTCGGGAATTGCCTCGCCGCCAATCCATTTCGCACTCTCCATGCCACTGCGCATGGCCTTGATCGCTTGCCATTCATCGCGGGCGACCACTGCCAGATAGTTGCCGTCGCGAATGACCTTGACCACGCCGTTCAACCCTTCAATCGAGGCCGTATCGAAGGCTTGCAGCGTGCAGCTGGGGCGCGGCGGGCGGATCACCCGCGCGTGGAGCATGCCCGGCAGGCGCATGTCCTGCACGAACGCCGCACCGCCGCTTACTTTTGCCGGAATGTCCAGACGCGGCAGGTTGTGCCCGATCAATTTGAAGTCGGCCGCCGCCATCGTCGGCGATTGCGCCTTGGCGTATTGGTGCACATCGACATGCTTGACTGCGTCGGCATAAGTCAGGCGCTGACCGCTCGGGCCTTCGATGATGCCGTCGCGGGTGCTCAGTTGCGCCGCATCGACTTGCCAATTGCGCGCGGCAGCGTCGACGAGCATTTCCCGCACCTGTGCGGCGGCGTTGAACAGCGCGGTGCCGCTGTCGAAAATGCTGTGGCTGCCGGCGGTGTAGCCTTCATTGGGGGTCAAGGCGGTGTCGGCGGTGAGCAAGTTGATCGCGCTCGCCGGCACCTGCAGACGCTCGGCGGCGATTTGCAGCAATGCGGTTTTCACTCCGGTACCCAACTCGACCTTGCCGGTGTACACGGTGATGCCGTCGGCTCCGATGCGAATCCAGGCGTCAAGGTAAGGGTTGGTGCGCAGACTGCCGGGCAGATCGGGCGCCAACACCACGGTGCCGAGGGTGTCGACTTCGGTGTCAGCCAATGCGCGTCGGGCCGCCGGCACCAGGGTGAACGCCATCAGCAGTGCGCCACCGCGCAGGAACGCCCGGCGGCTGGGATTCAAGCCGTTCGATTCGCTCATGTCAGGCTCCCGTTGTGCCCGGCCACTTGCTTGATCGCCTCGATGATGCGCAAGTGCGTGCCGCAGCGGCACAGATTGCCGGCCATGTGCTCGCGGATGGTTTGCTCGTCCGGATGCGGATCGCGCTCGAGCAACGACTGCGCGCGCATCAGCATGCCAGCAATGCAGTAACCACATTGCGCGGCCTGCTTGTCGATGAACGCCGCTTGCAATGGACCGGGTTTTTCCGCGCTGCCGAGGCTTTCCACGGTGCGGATTTTTTTGCCTTCCAGTCCTGTGCAGGGCGTCAGGCAGGCGAACACCGGTTGGTCGTCGACGATCACCGTGCACGCGCCGCACTGGCCAAGGCCGCAGCCGTACTTGGCGCCGTTGAGGTTCAAGTGATTGCGCAGCGCGTACAGCAGCGGCATGTCCGGTTCCAGCTCCAGCGCTTGGGCGGCTCCATTGACGGTGAGGGTAATCTGGCTCATTTCGTCTCCTGACGTAACGCTTCAATAATGGAAGAGAGGTCGGCCCACGGCTGCTCGGGTCTGGCTTGCTGGCGCAGATACGCGGCGAGTGCCGTGAGCTGCGCGTTGTCGAGACTGGCGGCGAACGGTGGCATCACCGGGCCGGGCGCGCCGGGAATGGCGGGCACACCTTCGAGTACGGTCTTGAGAAAGTTGCGCGAACTGGCCGCTTGCAGCGCCAAAGTGCTCTGCAGGCCAGGGCGGCTGTCGATCTCACGCATCGGCGCGGCGGGAGCGTGACATCCGTCGCAGGCGCTACTGAAGAGCAGGGCGCCGCTGCTGTGATCCGTTGGATTGCTTGGCTTGTTCGGCGTGGTTTCCGTCACCGAATGTGGGCTTTGCAGGCTCAGCAGGTAGTCGGCAATTGCCTCGGCTTCACTGGCCGGCAAGCGCGCCAGACTCAGGCTGACCGGGCGCATCGGCCCGGCGGGTGTGCCGTGACCATCGACCACGTCAGCGCGCAGGTAGCCGACCAATTGCTCGCGATTCCAAGGGTTGCCGCGCTGGCCAAGGCCAACCAATGCCGGCGCCTCCCAGCCATCGACGCTGCCGCCCTGCAGATATTCCGAGGATTTCTCCGCGCCGATCAGGTTCAGCGGCGAATGGCAGCCGGCGCAGTGGCCCGGGCCGTCGACCAGATAGCGTCCGCGATTCCATGCCGCGCTGTGCTCGGCCAGCGGCGTCAGTGGCTCGCCCTGCAGGAACAGCAGGTTCCAGAACGACACCAGCGGACGGATGTTCATCGGGAAATTCATCTGGTTCTGCCGGGCCGGCGCATTTACGGCGGGGCCGCTCATCAGGTAGGCGTAGGCGTCGGCGATGTCCGCCGAGCTCATGCGCCGGTAATGCACATACGGAAACGCCGGATAGAGAAAGTGACCATCGCGGGCAATACCTTCGCGCATCGCCCGTTCAAACGCCGGCAATGACCACTCGCCGATGCCGGTCTGCGCATCCGGGGTGATGTTGGTGCTGTACAGCGTGCCGAATGGCGTCACCAGCGGCAGCCCGCCGGCCAGGTATTCGCCGCCGGGGCGGGTATGACAGACCGCGCAGTCGCCGGCCTCGACCACCCGCGCGCCGCGTTGCAACTGGGCGCTATCGAATGAGCCGGGGCGTTTGATCGGTGCAATTGCCGGGCGCCACATCAGCGCAACGGCGACGATCAGGCCGATGAGCGCGAGCGCGGCCACGCTGATCCACAGGGTTCTGGATTTGAGCAAATGGCTGTTCATGGTCGGCAGAAAAACGCGGCGGGCAGTGGCAGGACGGATGAAGTGCGGGTCATGGAAACGCTCCTTGTAGCAGCCGGGGAAGGGCGCCGATGCAGACGTCTGCGCCAAGAGCCAAAGCGTAGAGAAGACGCCGATGGCGGAGAATCACCGGCCCGCGCAACAGCGCGTTGCGCCAAGAGCAACGTTGCGTTCGGCGCATGAGTGCGTTGCCCCTGGCACGGATTCTCGCTGCCGCCGGGTGACCGTAGCCTTGGCACAACTTTCCCGAACTCAACGAGGTGTCACCATGCTTACGGGCAACCCCGCCGTTGCGGCCCCGGCCGAACAGCCTGCTTCACTCTCCGGCCTGATGGTCGCGTTTCTGGCCTTCTGCTGCGGCGCGGTCGTGGCCAACCTGTATTACGCGCAGCCCATCGTCGAGCTGAT
The DNA here is from genome assembly GCF_035554175.1 of Pseudomonas sp. Classification (GTDB taxonomy): domain Bacteria; phylum Pseudomonadota; class Gammaproteobacteria; order Pseudomonadales; family Pseudomonadaceae; genus Aquipseudomonas. Next base: position 114,539 of record NZ_DATMIV010000050.1, read on the forward strand.
CGCGCCGCAGATTGGCCTGTCCAACGCCAATGCCAGCCTGATCGTGTCGCTCACGCAATTTGGCTACGCGCTGGGTTTGTTGCTGCTGGTGCCGCTGGCTGACCTGATGGAAAACCGCCGTCTGGTGGTGGGCTTCACCCTGGCGGCGAGTGTCACGCTGCTGTGCGCTGGCCTGACCCATTCGCCATCGTTGTTTCTGCTGTTGTCGTTGCTGATCGGACTGACCTCGGTGGCGGTGCAGATTCTGGTGCCGCTGGCCGCGCACCTGGCGCCGGAAGCCAGTCGTGGCCGCGTGGTCGGCAACATCATGAGTGGCTTGCTGCTGGGGATCCTGCTGTCGCGGCCACTCTCGAGTCTGTTGGTAGAAGTGTTCGGCTGGCGCGGGGTGTTTTACAGCGCGGCGGCATTGATGGCGGTGATCGCGTTGATTACCGCTGTGGCATTGCCGCGTCGGGTGCCGACGCATAAAGCCACCTATGTCGCGTTGATTGGTTCGGTGTTCGCCCTGGCTCGGCGCTTTCGTGTATTGCGTCAGCGTTCCTTGTATCAAGGCTTGCTGTTCGCCAGTTTCAGCCTGTTCTGGACCCTCGCGCCGATCGAGCTGATGCGTCATCACGGCTTCACCCAGGGACAAGTGGCGATCTTCGCTCTGGTCGGTGCGGTGGGTGCAATCGCCGCGCCGATTGCCGGGCGCCTGGCCGATGCGGGGCACGGTCGTCGCGGCACCTTGGTGGCGTTGCTGCTGGCGCCTCTGTCACTGCTGATCGCGGCGCTGCCGGGCAGTGGTTATGTGTGGCTGGTGGTGTGTGCGGTGCTGCTGGATTTTGCCGTGCAACTGAATATGGTGCTTGGCCAGCGCGAGGTCTACGCCCTCGACCCTCATAGCCGCGCACGCCTGAATGCGGTGTACATGACCAGCATCTTCGTCGGCGGCGCCCTCGGTTCACTGATCGCCAGCCCCCTGTATGAGCATTTTGGCTGGAACCTGGCCGCCGTCGCGGTGGCGGTGCTGCCGGCGCTGGCGCTGGTGTTATTCCTGGGGCGCAAGGCTGACCGCAGCTGAATTTGCGGATCTACACAAAACCAATGTAGGAACGATGGCGGTGTATCAGCCAATACAAATGGCACTGACAAACCGCCATCGCGAGCAGGCTCACTCCTGCAGGGGACGGTGTGATTGCAGATTTTCCAGGGGTAGATGAACATGCATTCTGCAAAGAGCGCCCTCAAGCACGACGGTACAAGACGTGTGACGAACGCTGATGCACAATCAGCGGCGTTCCCTCACCACCGGATCCCGCTTATGGATAAGTTGCTGGCCTTGAAGATGTTTGTTGAAACCGTGCGCTGCGGGGGCTATTCCTCGGCGGCGCGCAAACTCGGGATCTCGACGTCTTCGGTGACACGGCAAGTGGCGGGGCTGGAAAACGAGTTGGGCGCCAGCCTGCTCAATCGCACCACCCGCAATACCAGCGTGACCGTCGCCGGCCAGACCTATTTCGAGAAGGCCGTGGCGATTCTCGATGCCATCGACGAAGCCGACGCGGTGGTCGCTGATCGTGGCAGCGAAGCTCAGGGTCGGCTGCGCATCAGCGTGCCGGTGGAGTTCGGCCGCCGGCTGATCGCACCGCACCTGAGCCGCCTGCTCGAGCGCCATCCGGGGCTGGAGATCAGCCTGTCGCTGAGCGATCAGGTCAGCGATTTGCTCAGCGAGCAGATCGACGTTTCGGTGCGGCTCGGCTCGACGGTGGTCAGCGAAGACATCGTCAGCAAACGCGTCGGGCACTTTCAGCGTTGGGTGGTGGCCAGTCCGGATTACCTGGCGCGCAGCGCGCAGCTGAGCCATCCCCGGGATCTGCTCGAGCACCAGTGCCTGCGTTTCGACTACGGCGGCAGCCATCATCACTGGACCTTTCAGGGTGACGAAGAGCCGATTCAGCTCAACGTTCAGGGGCGTCTGCAAAGCAACAATGCCGACATCCTCCGTGAAGCCGCCATCGGCGGTGGCGGAGTGACACTGCTGGCCGACTGGCTGGTGCGCGACGATGTGGCAGCGGGGCGCCTGACCCGTTTGCTCGAGCACTATGAGGTCAACCCCGGCAGCGCCAGCAGTTGCATCAACGCTTTGTACTTGCCCAACCACCGTGGCTCGAGCCGGATCAACGTGTTCATCGATTTTCTCGTGGAAATCCTCAAACCCGCTGCACCCACCGTGTAGCGCCGCTCAAGCGGCTGCTCACTCTGTTGCTGCAGCCGCTTCACACTGCTTGTATGCTTGCGCCCCGGAACACGTGGCCGCCGTGAGTGCCGACGTTCGAATGATGGCTGGAATGGATACCGGACTTCCTTAAGGTACTGACGTGAAGCGTGATACTCGCCTTGTAATGCTCTTGCTGCTGGTCATTGGCTGTTCCCTGACTTCGCTGACAATCTGGAAAGTCTGGTCGTCGCGTGAACGCGCGCTGGCCGAGGTCAATGTGCACGGCCTGAACCTGACCCAGGCACTCAATACCTACACCGAGGGCATTGTCCGGCAAAGCTCGCTGCTCCTGCTCGGGCTGACCGAGCGTCTGGAAACCCAGGGCTACGGCCCGGCGCAGATCCAGCGCATCAAAACCCTGATCGACCGCCAGCAGCCGCTGATGCCGCAACTCAGTGGCATCACCATCTATGACCAGCACGGACACTGGCTGATGTCTTCCAACCGGCCGATTCCAGCAGGTGCCAACAGCAGCGATCGCGCTTATTTCATTCATCACCGTGACGATCCGAGCCCCGAGCCGTTCATTGGTCCGCCGATTCAGAGCCGTTCCAATCACGAATGGGTGGTGACCATCAGTCGCCGCTTCAACAACGCCGATGGCCAGTTCGCCGGGGTGGTGGCGGTGACGCTGGGGGTGGAGAACTTTTTGCGCGTCTTCGGCAAACTCGACGTCGGTCAGGACGGCGCGATCGGCCTGTCGTACACCGATGGCACGCTGCTGGTGCGTTATCCGTTTCGCGAGCAGGACATGGGTCGCAACTTCTCCAAGTCGCCGATCTATGCCAAATATCTGGTCGACCGCTCCGTCGGCACCGCTTCGTATACCTCCAGCCTTGACGGCGTCGAGCGTTTATATGCCTTCCGCAAGAGCGAAAGTCTGCCGCTGATCACCACCGTGGCGCTGGGCAAGGACGAAGCCTTGGCGGCGTGGCGCATCGAAGCGGCTTTGTCGGCGGTGGTGGTGGTCGGGCTGCTGGGCCTGACCGGCCTCATCGGCTGGTTTCTGATACTCGACATCCGTCGACGCACCGAGGCTGAAGAAGCGTTGCGCGACGCTCAGCAGCAGTTGCTCGCTTCCAATCGACAGCTGGAATTACTGGCGTTGAAGGATGCGCTGACGGGCCTTGCCAACAGGCGCTGCTTCGACGAAACCCTCGCGGTTGAAGCGCGGCGGGCGCAGCGCGACGGCACCTCGCTGGCCTTGCTGATGATCGATATCGACCACTTCAAATTATTCAACGATGCCCTTGGCCACGTCGCTGGGGATGCCTGCCTGCAAGCGGTCAGCAAGATATTTGAAAGCTGCGTGCGGCGCCCGTCGGATCTGGTTGCGCGGTACGGTGGCGAGGAAATCGCGGTGATCATGCCGGCCACCGACAGCGACGGCGCGACCGTGGTGGCGCAGCTGATGCTTGAGCGTTTGCAGCAGGCGAATATCGCCCACCCGAGCAGTACGTTCGGCCGGGTAACCGTGAGCATCGGCCTGGCGGTGGCGACGGGGTCAGGGCTGGCAACGCTGCCCGCGCTGATCGAGGCAGCCGATCAGGCGCTGTACCGCGCCAAAGCGGCGGGACGCAACGGTTTGGCCGGGCCTGCCTGAGGCGCGTCAGAAGGCCTCGCCGTTATCAAGTTTCGCCAGCAGCATTTGCCCGCGTTGCCACAGCGCATCCTGTTTGGCCAGTGGCATGCGATCGAGGTTTTTGTACATCATGCCCATGCGCTGATTGCCACGCAGAATGTCGCCGTGGCGCATCAGGAAATGCCAGTAAAGTGCATTGAACGGACAGGCATCGTCAGTGCTGCTTTCCTTGACCCTATAGGCGCAATCGCCGCAGTAATCCGACATCCGGTTGATGTACTGGCCGCTGGCGCAGTAAGGCTTGGAGCCGAGATAACCGCCGTCGGCGTGCATGACCATGCCTAGGGTGTTGGGCAGTTCGACCCAGTCGAAGGCGTCCATATAGATCGCCAGGTACCATTCGCAGATGTCCTTCGGGGCAATCCCGGCCAGCAAGGCGAAATTGCCGGTGACCATCAGCCGCTGGATGTGGTGCGCATAGGCATGTTGCAGGCTCTGGCCGATGGCCTGACGCATGCAGTTCATCTGCGTCTGGCCGGTCCAGTAGAACTCCGGTAACGGGCGTGAATTGGCAAAGACATTGCCCTCGGCGTACTCCGGCATCTTCAACCAGTACACGCCGCGCACGTATTCGCGCCAGCCGATCAATTGCCGAATGAAGCCTTCGGCGGCGTTGAGGCCGATGCGGCCCGACCAGTATGCCGCCTCGACATCGCTGCACAGCTGGCGCAAATCGAGCAGGCCAATGTTCAACGCCGCGCTGATCCGTGCATGAAACAGAAACGGTTCGTCGCTGGCCATCGCATCCTGATAATCGCCGAACCCGGCCAACGCGTAGTCGAGAAAGTATTGCCACAAGGTCTGGGCATCGGTGTGGGTCACCGGGTAGTTGAAATCATCCAGCGTGCCGTAATGGCTGGCGAAGCGCTTGCTAACCAGGGCGAGCACTTCGCCGGTGATCGCGTCATTGGCGAAACGCGCCGGGTAGGGCGCCTTGGCGTTTTTGGGCAGGGCCTTGCGATTCTCGGCATCGAAATTCCACGCGCCGCCGACCGGCGTGCCGTCGCCGTTGAGCAGCAGTCGACTCTTGCGGCGCATCTCGCGGTAGAAGAACTCCATGCGCAATTGCTTTTTGCCGCTGGCCCAGTTGCGGAATTCTTCGCGGGAACAGAGGAAACGGCTGTCCGAATGCCAATGCACGGGCAAACCCGAATCGTTGATCGACTGCTCGAGACGCCAGTCGCCGCATTCGGTGATATGGATTTCTTGCGCGCCGGTGAGCGTTTGCCAGCGTTGCAGTTCGCCCGGGATCGAGCCGCTGTTGTCCGGATCGTCGAGGGTGACGTACTGGACGCGGTAGCCTTTATTGCGTAAGGCCTCGGCAAAGTGGCGCATGGCGCTGAAGATGAGCGCGATTTTTTGCGGATGATGGGCGACGTGGGTCGCTTCCTCCATGACCTCGACCATCAGCAGCAGGTCATGCTGGGGGGCGAGTTGGTGCAAGGACGCCAGGTCGAATGAGAGCTGGTCGCCGAGGATCAGGAATAAGCGGTGGGCAGCGTTCATTGAAGAGGAGCCGGTCACGGGGGCTTCAATAGTTATACATATATACGTTTTTGTACAGGTTAGAGGCGGCAACGCACTCCCCATGTGGGAGCGAGCCTGCTCGCGAAAGCGGTGTGTCAGCTCACTCATGTATCAACCAACCCACCGCCTTCGCGAGCAGGCTCGCTCCCACAGGGATTTGTGCTGGGTTCTTAGGCGGGGTACGTCGGATAATCGGTATAACCCTCGGCACCCCCGCCATACACAGTCGCCGGGTTCAGCCGATTCAACGGCCAGCCATTGGCAATCCGCGCCGGCAAATCCGGGTTGGCCATGAACGGCCGGCCAAACGCGACGAGATCCGCCAGGCCCGATTCGAGCAATTGCGCACCCGTTTCAGCGTTGTAGCGCCCGGCATAAATGATCGCGCCGCCGAACGTATCGCGCACGGCCTGGCGAAATGTCTGCGGCAGCGCCGGCGCGTTGTCCCAGTCGGCTTCGGCAATCGACAAATAAGCGATGCCCACTTCTTGCAGAATCCTGACCGCTGCAATGTAGGTGGTGTGCGGATCGTCCTCGACCATGCCCAAATAAGTCCGCGCTTCATCGGTCGTCGTGAACAAGGGTGCGAAACGCACACCGACCCGATCCTTGCCGATGCATTCGGCGACACCGGCCACCACTTCACGCAGGAAACGCAGACGATTATCCAGCGAGCCGCCGTACTGATCCGTGCGCAGGTTGCTGTGGGCGGAGATGAATTGATTGACCAGATAACCATTGGCGCAGTGCAACTCGATGCCGTCGAAACCCGCGTCCATGGCATTGCGTGCGGCCTGGATGTACAGCTGAACCAGCTCCTGCACTTCATCGGTGCTCAGCGCGCGCGGTGCGGACGGCGGCACCAGTTCACCGGCACCCGGCGCGGTTTCGATGAACACGCTGACGCGGTCAGTGGCCACGGCGGAGGCCGACACGGGCGCGGCGCCGTCGGGTTGCAACGCGGTATGGGACACCCGACCGACATGCCAGAGCTGGGCGAAGATCACACCATCCACCGCATGCACCGCTTCGGTCACTTGGCGCCAACCGGCGATTTGCTCCGGGGAGTAAATGCCCGGTGTCCAGGCATAACCCTGACCGCGCGGTTCGATCTGCGTGCCTTCGGTCACCAGCAAACCGGCCCCGGCGCGCTGCTGGTAATACTCGGCCATGAGCGCGTTGGCAATATTGCCCGGTTGCGTGCTGCGCTGGCGGGTGAGGGGCGGCAGGACGATGCGGTTTTTCATGGTATGGCTACCCAATTTAACGGGAGTGAAGAAAGCGTTGTTCATGGATAATTAGACCAGTCGACTAGATTTTGGATAAAAAAACTACGCCGGGCTGTACGCGCGCGGCGTTGATCGGATGGAGCGAGGGATTCAGCCCAGCAGCTTCAAAAGCTCTTTTGCAACGGCAGCAGAGCTCGCCGGGTTCTGGCCTGTGACCAGTTGCCCGTCAGCCACCACATGCACCTGCCAGTCAGCTACTTTCGAGTATCGCCCGCCGAGACGCTGGAACTCATCCTCGATCAGGAAAGGCACTACATCAGTCAGGCCGACCGCCGCTTCTTCGGCGTTGGTGAAACCGGTGACGTCGCGCCCTTTGACGATCGGCTGGCCGTCAGCCCGCACCACATGGCGCAACACGCCCGGAGCGTGGCAGACAAAACCGTGGGGCTTGTTGGCGCGGTCGAATGCTTCGATCAGCGCAATCGACTTCTTGTCTTCGGCCAGATCCCATAGCGGGCCGTGGCCGCCTGGGTAGAACACCGCATCGAAATCCTCGGCGCGGACATCTGCCAGGCGACCAGTGTTGGCCAGTGCCTGCTGAGCGGCCGGGTCAGCACGAAAGCGATCGGTCTCGGCCGTCTGCGCACCGGGCTCATCGCTTTTCGGATCGAGCGGAGGCTGGCCACCGGCCGGCGACACCAGTGTGACGTCGGCTCCGGCGTCCTTGAAGGCGTAGTAGGGCGCGGCGAACTCTTCCAGCCAGAAGCCGGTTTTCTTGCCGGTGTTGCCGAGTTGATCGTGGGAAGTCAGAACCATCAAGATTTTCATAGAGCACCCTGGGTTGGTCAGGCAGCGGCAGAAGGTGAGGAATTCATCGACTGTCGATACCGCATGAATTTGCTGTGTCGGGGCGCAGCATAGTTTCCAATTAGACCAGTCGTCTAGTATTTTTTTCAGCACAGGTTTTCCATGGACAGATATGGCAAACTCGCGGTCCTGAAAACTATACGACTGGTCTATGTCTGGAATTTTGCGCCCGATGAAACCGACTTACGACGACACCCGCCAACACTTGCTCGACACCGGTCACCGGATGATGGCCGAGAAGGGCTTCACCAGTGTCGGCCTCAACGAGATCCTGCAGACCGCCGGCGTGCCCAAGGGCTCGTTCTATCACTACTTCAAATCCAAGGAGTTGTACGGCCAGGCGTTGCTGGAGGATTACTTCGTCGACTACCTCGCCGACATGCAGCGTCGCCTGACGCTACCCGGGCTGACTGCATATGAGCGGTTGATGGATTACTGGCAGGGCTGGCAGAACCGCTGCACCCTGGAAGGCCACGGCGACGAATGTCTGGTGGTGAAACTCAGCGCCGAAGTCGCCGACCTGTCCGAGTCGATGCGCCTGACCTTGCGCGATGGCGCCGAACGCATCGTTGCGCGCATCACCGAGTGCATCGAGCAAGGCCAGGCTGACAAAAGCCTGCCCGAAGGCGATGCGCGGCACCTGGCGGAGACCTTGTATCAGCTCTGGCTCGGCGCGAGTCTGCTGAACAAATTGCAGCGCACCGGGCAGTCGCTGCAGACCTCGATGGCGATGACCCGGCAGTTGTTGCGTGTCTGACCCTGCCAAGGGGCCTCTGTAGGAGCGAGCCTGCTCGCGAAAGCGGCGGCACATTCAACATCTTCATGGCCTGAACCAATGCTTTCGCGAGCAGGCTCGCTCCCACAGGTTTTCGCGGCGTGAGCAAAAGCACGGCAACACACATAACCCCTGTGGGAGCGAGCCTGCTCGCGAAAGCGGCGGCACGTTCAACATCTTCATCGCCTGAACCAATGCTTCGCGAGCAGGCTCGCTCCCACAGGTTTTCGCGGCGTGTGCAAAAGCACGGCAACACACATAACCCCTGTGGGAGCGAGCCTGCTCGCGAAAGCGGTGGGTCAGTCAACCGATCCGTCCCCTGACAAGACGCCTTCGCGAGCAAGCTCGCTCCCGCAGGGATTCAATGATCATCGTCGAACAGTTGCGCAAACCACTGCGCATAAGGCGTGTTGCTTACCTTGTGGCGGTTGTAATCCGGGCTGCCGTCCTCCCACCACACCGGCCCGCGCTCGCCCAGCGCGACTTTGGCCTCGTTCACCCGAGCTCGCGCTGACTTCAATGCCTGGGCGTCCTCCGCACCTTTCGCCTTTTTGACCGAACGCCGCGCCGCCATAAGATCTGCAACCAGCGCCTCGCGCTCTGCGTCTGGCAGTGATGGATTACTGCAGCGCCACAGCTGCTGCCTGACCACAAAATAGCGGCCATCGGGGGTGGTGGGGTGCATCGATAACTCCCGTGTCTCGCCGATTAATGAAAGCGCAAATCTGCTCATCTTCCCTGATTACCCCTTCGACGCCGCCTCAACACTGCACGTTCCCTGGATGGCCCGAACGTTGAGCAGCAATCCTGACCTATATGACAAATAAGAATAAGTTTCAATTACGAAGACGACGGTATACCATGCGCGGCGTTTTCACTGGCGGTTTTGCCCTTCGTTCTGGCCTATTCGTAAAGGTTTTCACCTCATGCGTCGAACTCTGCTTTCCATTTGTGTGCTGCAGGCGTTGTCTTCTTCCTCGTGGGCTGAGCCAGCCAATCCGACTTCATCAAAGCTTGAGCTGGAAGCCACCGATGTGGTCGGCACTGCGGATTACGAAAGGGCAGACGGCCCGGTGCAAGGCTATCGCGCCACCCGCTCGGCCAGCGCTACGCGCACCGATACTTCAATTCATGAAACCCCGCAGTCGATCAGCGTGGTGCCCAAAGACGCCGTCGAAGACCTCGGCGCGACCCGTTTGCAGGACGCTCTGGATTACGCCGGTGGCGTCGGCCGGGCCAACAATTTCGGTGGCCAGGGCCTGACCACCTTCACCGTGCGCGGTTTCACCACCGGTGAGTTCTACCGCAACGGTTTCCCGATCAACCGTGGCTACCCGAACATGCCCGACGCCAACACCATCGAGCGTCTGGAAGTGCTGCGCGGCCCGGCGACCATGCTCTATGGCCGTGGCGATCCCGGCGGCACCTTTAACGTCGTGTCCAAGCAGCCATTGCCCGAACGCACCGTGACCCTGGGCAGCCAGTTGAACGACCAGGGCATGAAGCGCGGCACGCTGGATGCGTCCGGCCCGCTCGACGAAGAAGGTCGCCTGGCCTATCGCCTCAACGTAGTGGGTGAGGGCGGTGACACCTTTCGCGATCATGTCGAGACCGAACGCTACGGCATCACGCCGGTGCTGACCTGGCAGGCCACCGATGCGACCAAACTGATTTTCGAAGGCGAGTTCATGCGCAACAACGCGCCGCTCGATCGTGGCGTCACGCGCTACCCGGCGCAGATCGGTACCGCCTCGCGCGATACGTTCTTCGGCGAGAAAGACGTCGGCAAACTGCACAACGACAACAACATGGCGCAGTTGCGTTTCGAGCACATGCTCAATGACGACTGGACCCTGGGCGGCGGGTTCCAGTGGCTCGACGGTTCGCTCAAGGGCGATGCGATCGAGGCCAACGGCATCGCCGCTGATGGCCGCACGCTGGGGCGCAATTTCAACTACCGCAAACTGGAATGGACCGACAAGGACACCCAACTCAACCTCACCGGGCATTTCGATACCGGCGGTCTGCAGCACACCTTGCTCACCGGCATCGAATACGAAGACTACGACTACAAGTCAATCATCCAGCGTTCCAGCGGCGCGGTCGGTACCTATCCGATCGATATCTTCAATCCGGTCTACGGCCAGCCGCGTCCGGCGCTGACCCGCACGCCGACTCACGACAAAGAAAACCTCAAGACCTACGCGGCGTTCGTGCAGGATCAGGTCGCGTTGACCGACAAGCTGAAAGTGCTGGCCGGCGCGCGTTTCGAGCGCTTCGAGCACGACTACGAAACCTACGTGCCCGGCGGCAAGAGCTGGCAGGCCAGTGACAACGCCGTCACGCCGCGTATCGGCGTGACCTACGATTTGAGCGAAACCCTGGCGGTGTACGCCAACACCGCGCGCTCGTTCAAGCCCAACACCGGCGCCAGTCGCGAGGGCGGTGGTTTCGCCCCGGAGAAAGGCAAGTCCTACGAGATGGGCGTGAAGTGGGAAGCGCTGGAGCAACAGTTGAGCGTCGACGCAGCGATCTATCAGATCGAAAAACGCAACGTGCTGACCACCGATCCAGTGGATTCGACGTTCAGCGTCGCGGCCGGCGAAGTACGCAGCCGTGGCTTTGATGTGAACGTCACCGGCAATCTCACCCCGGAGTGGCGAGTGATCGGCGGTTACGCTTACGTCGACGCCGAGGTGACCAAGGACAACACCCTGCGTTCCGGCACACGCTTGCTGAACATTCCCAAGAACAGCTTCAGCCTGCTCAACATGTACGAGTTCCAGGACGGCACGCTCAAAGGTCTCGGCCTCGGCACCGGTCTCAAGTACGTGGATGAGCGTGCCGGGCAGACCGCCAACACCGCGTTTTCCATGGGCAGTTACACCGTGGTCGACCTGCTGAGCTTCTACAAGGTCAACGACAAGGTTCGGCTCAATCTCGATGTGAAAAACATTTTCGATCGCGACTACGAAGAAGGCGCATTCGGCAACGTCTACGCCTATCCGGGCGCGCCGCGAACAGTGCAGGTGGGGATTTCCTACACGCTGTAATCGGCGTATCCGTCGCCGCCGCTTCGATGGTGGCCTGAGAGTGGCATGTCGAGATCAGGCATCGGCATGCCGCACTCAGGCTAGTTGCGCTGCGGTCGGGCCACGTAAGGTGAAGCATCATTTCGTCGGCAAAGCGTCTGCGTCGCTGCTTTCGCCCGAGTCGACTCAAGGGAATGATGATCGCCTGACGCACAGTCAGTGGCCCAAACGTCGATCATGAGAACAATAAGAACCCATGAACAGCCTGAATCCCAAGGACTCCAACGGTCAGTTGGCGCAAGGTTTCAAACCGCGTCACGTCACCATGCTCTCCATTGCCGGCATCATCGGCGCAGGACTTTTCGTAGGCTCAGGCCACGCCATCGCCGCCGCCGGTCCAGCGGTACTGCTCGCTTATCTGTTCTCCGGTCTGCTGGTGGTGCTGGTGATGCGCATGCTCGGTGAGATGGCCGTGGCGCATCCCGACACCGGCTCGTTTTCCACCTACGCCGATCAAGCCATTGGCTGCTGGGCCGGGTTCACCATCGGTTGGCTTTACTGGTGGTTCTGGGTGCTGGTGATTCCGATCGAAGCGCTGGCCGCCGGGCACGTGCTCAACCAGTGGTTTCCCCAGGTCGATGGGTGGTTGTTCGCCTTGCTGTCGATCGTCTTGCTGGTGATCACCAATCTGTTCAGCGTGTCGAAATACGGCGAGTTCGAATTCTGGTTCGCCATGGCCAAGGTCGTCGCGATCATCGGTTTCATTGGCCTGGGCTTTGCGGTGTTGCTGGGCTGGATTCCCGAGCGCGAAGCCAGTGGCTTGAGCACGCTGATGGCCGAGCACGGCGGCTTCGCCCCGAACGGTTTGTCGGCGGTGGTGGGTGCTTTCATCACCATCATGTTCAGTTTCATCGGCACCGAAGCGGTAACCATCGCCGCAGCGGAATCGAACAACCCGGCGCAGAACATCGCCAAGGCCACCCGCTCGGTGATCTGGCGCATCGGTATCTTCTATCTGCTGTCGATCTTCGTGGTGATTTCCGTGGTGCCGTGGAATGACCCGCAACTCGCCTCGGTCGGCTCATACCAGCGTGCACTGGAGCTGATGAACATCCCCAACGCCAAATTTCTCGTCGACGTGGTCGTGCTGATCGCCGTGGCCAGTTGCATGAATTCGTCGATCTACATTTCCTCGCGCATGCTCTATTCACTGGGCCGACGCGGCGATGCCCCGCCGGCGCTGAAAGTGACCTCGGCTGCCGGCGTGCCACGGGCTGCGGTGATCGCCAGCACGGTGATCGGCGCGGGGGTGACGTTGCTCAGTTATTTCATGCCTGCCGGGTTGTTCCAGTTTCTGCTCGCCAGTTCCGGCGCGATTGCCTTGCTGGTGTATCTGGTGATCGCCATTTCGCAGTTGCGCATGCGCCGCCGACTGGAACGGGAAAAGGTCGAAGTGACCCTGCGCATGTGGCTGTTTCCCTGGCTCACCTGGCTGGTCATCGCTTTCATCTGCGCGGCATTGGCGGTGATGATGATCACCCCGGAACATCGCATGGAAGTCAGCTCGACGATTGGTCTGGCGTTGCTGATTTCCTTCGTCGGATTGATCAGCAGCCGCCAGCACCGGCCGGCGCGCCGTGTGGCGGCGGTGGGCAAGGCCTAAGAGAACAACGCTTTGAGCCCACGGGAAAACCAGTTGTTCGGGCTCAAAGGCAGATGCTCACGTTGATTGTATGAACCAGCCATCGCGCAGGTTTCACCGGCGAGCGAGCCCAGCAGTTGCGGCAGCAGGAAGCTGCGTTCGCATTCGCTGGCGGACAGTTCGGTTTTTTCCGGCGGCCAAACGACGTTGGTTTCGGCAAATGGATTCATGGCACACCTCCTCGTAACTCAAACGTCTAGCACCAGGGTGTCGCTGCCCTGCGCCGGGGCGGCGCAGCAGATCAGCACTTCGTCGTCCGCCAGGCGCATGGCCGGCGGGGTGAGGTAATGCACCTGGCCGCTGCTCAGGCGGGTTTTGCAGGTGCCGCACGAACCGCCGCGGCAGCTGAACTCCGGATTCAAGCCACGCGCCTCGGCCAGTTCCAGCAAGGTGCCGCTGCCCGGTTCCCAGCGCGCTTCCTTGCCGGACGGGGCGAACAACACTTTGACCGGCTCTTCGGCGACCGGCACTTGCGGCGGCGCCGGGGTGCTGATTTCGACATCGCGGACCAGCGTTGACGGGCCAAAGGTTTCAGCGTGGATACGATCGTCGGGGATGCGCATTTTGCGCAGGCCGTCGTATAGCGCCTGGGTAAAGCTGCCCGGCCCGCACAGATAGAAATCGTAGTCATCCAGCGGCAGCAGGTTTTTCAGCAAGGCAATGTCGATGCGCCCGGCGTGATCGTAACCCTGCGCTGTTGCTTCCAGCGGCGGCTGGCTGACCACCCGCAGCACTTTGACCTTGTCGCCGGCACGCGCAGCCAGGGCATCGATTTCTTCGCGAAAGGCCAGGTCTTCAACGGTGCGACTGCTTTGCACCACCCAGGTCGGGCGCATGCGGCTGATGCGTTTTCCTTGATAGACCACTTCGCGCAGCATCGACAGCAACGGCGTCACCCCGACCCCGGCGGCGAGCAGCACCAACGGACGGCGCTCGGTAGCGTCGACGGTGAAGTCGCCTTGCGGGGCGCGGGCTTCGATCAAATCCAGTGCTTGAACTCGGTCGTGCAAGTGTGAAGAAACCGAGCCATCGCGTTTGACGCTGATGCGCAAGAATTCGTCCGACGGCGCGCTGGAAACGCTGTAAGTGCGGATCGAGGCGGCGTCCTGTCCATCGAGCAAAACCTTGATCGGCAAGTGCTGGCCCGGTTCGAAGCGCGGCAGGCCAAAGCCGTCGTTGGCTTGCAGGTAAAAGGAACGGATCTGCGGGCTCTCATCGACCACCCGCGTTACGTGCAGTGGACGCCACTGATTGCGCAACGCTTCGGCCTGCAGACGCTCGCGGGTCTGCTCCCAGCTGCCGGTCATTTGCGAATTGGGCGAATCGCCGTCCGGTTGCTCGGCCCAGCGCAATGGCAACGCCGCCTGACGGTAAACGATGCGCTGCGGCTTGAAGCGCCACAGCCGTTCGGCGCCCTGGAACGCGGCGATCTGCGGGTCGTCCAGCAGCACTTCGGCGTTGCCGGTCAACTGCAACAGATCGCCGCTGGCGAAATCGATGAAGGTCAGTCCGGCGCGCGGGTTGAGCAGGATATTGCCGAGGGTGTTGAAGAACAGATTGCCTGAGAAATCGGGAATGGTCAGGGTGCCGTCTTCATCCATATGGACGAAGCCGGACTTGCCGCCGCGATGGGACACGTCGACTTGCCGCTCGCCGTCGCGCACTACGTAAGTGGCGACGTAGAACGAGTCAGCGGCGGTGATCATGTCGCGCACCAGCGGTTCGCTGACGGGTAATTCAAGTGCGGTGTCGGTGGTCTCGTCGACGAAGGCGTAGTGGCGCAGATTGATGTAGCGCGGGCAGTTGCCGTAAGCCTGGGTCACGGCGATTTCGAGGCTGTCGTCAGCGCGGCGGCTGATGTTGCCGTTCATGCGATTGCGCCGACGGGTGTGCAGTTCGATGCCGAGCATGCCGATCGCATCGCCGGGCTGCAGGCCTTGATTCGCCGGATCGTTGGGCTGGGCGTCGAGTTTGATCTTCAAAACCTGCGGCGACGGCGAGTCCATGAATCCCGGTTGACCGGTGCGCAGGGTTGCCCACGGATCGCCCTGGCTATCGACAGCGCCGAGCACGACGAAGGGCAGCTGTGCATAGAACTCGCGGTGCTGATCCGGCATCCAGTCGCGAGCCAATTGCCGCTGGCCAACGCCGACCATCATTTCCACCGCGCCGACCGCACGTTGCAGGGTCAGCTCACCTTCATGCCAGGGCGAAATCTGTGGTTTCGACGCTGTGTCCATTTCGATTCTCCTACTGTGCAACGGGCCGTTGAGCCGCCGAGGGCTGAAGCTCAAGTGGGCTCATGTTCGCCTTCAACCGGTTGCGAGGGAATGGCCAGAAACTGCAATCCACTGTTTCAGTCGGTGAAATGATCCCTACGTGCGTCTAAGGGCGTGGGGGATTATTTCACTGGCTGAAATGCTCGATTGTATTTGCTGAGGATTCCGCGATTTGCGGCACGGGAGCAGGATGAGCCCATCGACACGATCAGCGGGTCGAACTCAAATAATTCAGGAGCACGTCATGTCCCAGTCAGCCGTCAAACTGTACCGCCATCCGTTGTCCGGCCACTCGCATCGCGTCGAGTTGATGCTGTCCCTGCTGAAGGTTCCGACCGAACTGGTGTTCGTCGACCTGATGAAGGGCGCGCACAAAACGCCGGAATTCCTCGCTCTCAACCGATTCGGCCAGGTGCCGGTGATTGATGACAACGGCACGGTGCTCGCTGACTCCAACGGCATTCTCGTCTACCTCGCGGGCAAATACGGCAACGGTCAATGGTTGCCGAGCGACCCGATCGAGCAAGCCAAAGTGCAGCGCTGGTTATCGGTCGCTGCTGGTCAGATCAGCTCTGGCCCGGCCACGGCGCGCTTGATCACGGTGTTCGGCGCCGGTTACGACGCCGCCGACGCGATCAAACGTTCCCACGCCTTGTTGCAAGTGATGGAAGACGAGTTGGCCAACAGCGCATTCCTCGCCGGCGACCAGGCAACCGTTGCCGATGTCGCTGCCTACACTTACGTCGCCCACGCACCGGAAGGCAACGTCTCGCTGGATGAATACCCGAATGTGCGTGCGTGGTTGCAGCGGGTAGAAGCGTTGCCTGGATTCGTCGGCATGCAGCGCACAGCGGTGGGCCTGCAAAGCGCTTGATTCACACACAAACGCAAATCCCCTGTGGGAGCGAGCCTGCTCGCGAAGGCTTTCTATCAGTCAGCATCACAGCTGAATGACACAGCGCTTTCGCGAGCAGGCTCGCTCCCACAGGGGGGCACTGTGTTTTCGAGATTTTTAACAGGTCTGCATTTATGGATCGTTTTCAGGAAATGCGCATGTTCCTGGCCGTGGCCGAGGAGGGTGGCTTCGCTGCTGCGGACCGGCGCTTGAACACCTCGCCGCCCAGTGTGACCCGCGCCATCGCTGCACTGGAGCAACGCATCGGCACTCGTTTGTTGTCGCGCACTACACGCAGCTTGCACCTGACCGAAGCGGGGCACCGTTACCTGGAAGATTGCCGGCGGATACTCTGCGATATCGATGAAGCCGAAGAGGCTGCCGCTGGCAGTTATCGAGAGCCGAGTGGGCATTTGAGCGTGACCGCGTCGGTGTTGTTTGGTGAGTTGTTCATTGCGCCGTTGCTGGCGCAATACGTGGATGCATTTCCTTCGGTGCATCTGAAGGCTTTGCTGGTTGATCGGGTGGTGAACATGGCCGAGGAGGGTATTGATGTTGCCGTGCGCATCGGTCATCTGCACGAGAACAATCAGCATGCCATCAAGGTCGGTGAGGTCCGCCAGGTAATCTGCGGCACGCCGGATTACTTCGCCCGCTATGGCCGACCGCAACATCCAACCGAGTTGAGTCGCGCCAATATCGTCATGTCGTGCGCCAGTCATTTGCTCAGCGATTGGCAGTTTGCCCATGCCGACGGCCCGTTGAGCTTTCGCTTCGAGCCGCGCCTTGTGGTGACCGCGAATCAGGCAGCAATCAACATCGCCAGCACCGGTTGGGGAATTACCCGGGTGTTGTCTTACCAAGTCGCCAGCCAAGTGGCTGCGGGTGAACTGGAGTTGGTGTTGCAGGCTTTCGAACCACCGGCGCTACCGGTGCAGGTGGTTTATCTGAAGCATCCGCGCGTACCGGCAAAGGTGCGTACGTTTGTCGATTTTCTCAGCGAACGGCTGCAGCACAACGCTGCGCTGAAAGCCGTGAACAGGGTTCACGGCTGACGCATCAGCGATTTGTCAATTCGCCGCAGCAGCGGTTTCGATCAGGCTGGCGACGACTTTCGGGTTGGACACCATCACCACGTGCGACGCGCCTTTGACCACTACAGTCTTTTTCGCGTGAGCCCGTTCGGCCATGTACGCCAGCGCTTGCGCCGGGATGTTCTTGTCCTGATCGCCATAAACGAAGTACGACGGCACGGTTTTCCACGCAGGCTCGGTCGCGGCTTCGTTGAGTGCGGCGACGGTCACCGGGCGTTGGGTCGCGGCCATCAGCTTCGCATCGGCCGGGGACACATCGGCAGCGAACTGATCGTGGAATTTGTCCTGCTGGATGTACAAGTCCTTACCGCCGTCGGCCAGCGCCACCGGGGGCGCGAGGGTTGGGCCAAGGGTGCTGCCGGGGAAACGTCCGGACAGTTCAGCCGCCGTTTCGCCCTTTTCCGGCGCGAACGCGGCAACGTACACCAGCGCTTTGACATTGGCGTTGCCGTAAGCAGCTTCGCTGATCACCGGGCCACCGTAGGAGTGGCCGACCAGCACCACGGGAGTTTTCACGCTGGCCAGCACATCCGCCACCGATTGCGCATCACCCTTGACCGAGCGCAGCGGGTTGGCGGCTGCAATCACTGGGTAACCATCCTTTTCGAGAATCCTGACCACGCCATTCCAACTGCTCGAATCGGCGAAGGCACCGTGCACCAGCACCACGGTGGGTTTGACCGGGGCTGCGAACGCAGCAGTGGCACCGAACATGGCGGCAGTGAGGGCGAGGGTTGCGAAGACTTTGTTCATGGTGGTGTCCTGTCGATTGATTAGGGTAGGAATGGAAGCGACAGTGGTATTTAGCGCGCTAAATGTGTCAGTTGTGTGTTTGAACGGTTTGACTTCGCATGCACGTGTATATGGGGTGGGCAAAGCTACATGTTGATACAAAGTCCCGGCAGCTCAGCCTCGCTCCACCAATGCAGCGGACTCCAGTTTTTCACTGCGCTGCAGCGTTTCCGGAACACCGATCAACACCAGCAGAAACGCTGCCCCTGCAATTGCCGCAAGCGTCAGGAATGCCGCGCTGTAACCGGCGGCCTCGACGACAAACCCGGCCAGCCCATTGCTCAGCGCCGCGGCCAGACCAAACGCAGTCGTCAGCGCGCCGAGGCTGACATTGAAATGCCCGGAGCCAAGGGTGAGATCCTTGACCATTACCGGGAACAGCGCACCGAACAGACCAGCACCGACGCCGTCCAGCAACTGCACGGCGACCAGCCAGTACGGATCATCCGAAAACGTGTAGAGCAAGCCACGCAGCGGCAGTATCAGAAAGCCTGCCAACAATAAAGGTTTGCGCCCCCAGACATCGGCTTTCGCGCCGGCCAGTAGCGCCATCGGCACCATCACCAGTTGCGCGGCGACGATACATGCCGACGTCAGTGGCGTGGCCATGTGCAAGTTGGCTTGGGCGAGTTTCTGGCTTACCAGCGGCAGCATCGCCGCGTTGGCCAGATGGAAAAGCGCGCAGCACAGCGCAAACATCAGCAGAGGGCGATTGCTCAGCAGCACCTTGAAACCGGACGGTTGATGACGTTGATCGCCAGGCTGCAGGCCGCGTGCGAGGTCATGATCAATCGCTTCGGCCGAGACGAACAGCACCGCAATCACGCTGCCCAGCGCCATGACCGCCATCAAATAAAATACCGCCACCGGACCGAACAGATACGCAAACAGACCGGCCAATAACGCCGCGCACGCGTTGCCGGCATGGTTGAACGTCTCGTTGCGACCGATGCGCCGGGTGAATGCCCGTGGGCCGGTGATGCCCAGAGTGATCGCAGAAATGGCCGGGGCGAAAATCGACGCCGCCGCAGCACTCAAAGCCTGAGTCAACGCCACCAGACTGAATGAAGTAATCAACGGCAGCACCAGACAACTGGCCGTGACCAGCAGCGCGGCGATGATGATCAGCGCACGTTTCGCCCGGCTGCTGTCCACCAGCGCACCGGCGGGTGTCTGCGTGACCAGCGCAGCAATGCCGGCGAGGGTCATGACCACGCCGATGCTGGCCGGATCCCAGTGGTGCACCGCGAGCAGATAGATGGCGAGGTACGGCCCGAGACCATCGCGGACATCGGCGAGGAAGAAATTCAGACTGTCCAGCGAGCGGTTGTTGCGACGGACGAGAGGGTGGATCACGGAGCCAGACCCTTGATTGTGAGCTTCGCGTAGGTTAAGCGACCTCGGCAAACCTAATGACCAGAGGGGCGGGAGGTTAGTTGCAGGAGGTCGGGGACGATGTCGCTTCGCAGGTTCCCGTTGTGCATACGCGTTCAATCAATGTTATCGGTCATCCTATAAGTTGGTTTCAGCACACTCGTGACCGTTTTTGTCTACCGACCATGTCTCCAGATGCTGTAAAAACGCTGCTATGGTCGAGACAGAATCATCGCAAGCTACGTGGCCACATGCTGCTGAAACATTTTTACATACTCTCCCAATAGCGTTGTTGTACGACATCCTACCTAATGCGCACAGCTGCATTCATTCTCAAAAAAACAATAATGGAGATACCCCTATGACGAGCATGCCTTCACTCGATCATCAGGCCGCTGCGAAACCGCAAAACCGATTCTTGCGCATGCTCAAACTGCTCGGCCCCGGAATTATCGCCGTGCTGTCGTGGCTCGGCGCGGGCGACTTGATCACGTCGTCAGTGGCCGGCGCGAACTACGGCTACGCAATGATGTGGGTGCTGGCGGTCTCGTTGCTGTTGAGGTACCTGATCGTCAACATCATTGCCCGTTTCCAGTTGTGCAATAACCAGGGCATGACCATTCTTCAGGGCTACGCCCAGCTCAACCCGGTGTTTGCCTGGTTCATGCTGGTTTATGCCTTGTTGATGGGGCATTTGATGAACGCCTACATGATCAAGGGGGCAGGGGAGTCGCTGGCAATGCTGTTCAAGATCGATCAGCCCTTGCTGTGCTCAGTGGCGGTGGTGCTGGCGGTCTGGATGCTGGTCGGGCGCAACATCTACACGATGATCGAAGGCGTGATGAAGCTGCTGTTGGCGATCATGACACTGGCGTTCATCGCCCTGGCGGTGATGTCCGGCCCGGATGTCAGTGGCATCATCAAAGGCACCATCGGCTTCAGCATTCCGCCTGATGAAGGCGTGCATGGCGCGTTGCTGGTGGCGGTTTCGGTGATCGGCGCGGTCGCCGGTTCCATCGCCAACTTCGTGCACCCCTATGTCATGCGTCAGAAAGGCTGGACCGGGCCGCAGCACAAGCGCATTCAACGCAACGATCTGCTGTTTGCGGTGTTCGTCGGGATCATCATCAACCTGGCTATCTGGATCGTCGGTGCAGAAATCCTGCGCCCCAACGGCATCGAAGTGAAAACTCTGGGTGACCTGGGCAAGGCACTGGAAATCTACTTCGGCCCGATCGGCTGGTATGTATTCTTCATCGGCGTGTTCGCCACGCTGTTCGCCAGTATTTCAGGCAAGACCACGGCGTTTCCGATGCTGATCACCGACGCCTTCCAGCATGTTCGTCCTGAGCGCCGCGAGAAGTACGGCAAAGAGTTTCATCACGACCCGATGCACAAGTGGTTCATGCTGTTCATCCTGGTTACGCCGCTGATCTGGTCGATGCCGGGCATGCCGGATTTCGTGACCCTGACCATCGGCGTCAGCGCGTTGAACATCATTGGCTTGCCGGTCATTTCCCTGGGCTTGCTGATCATGTCCAACCAGAAATCGCTGCTGGACAAGCAATATCGCAACAACCTGTTTGAAAACATTGCGCTGTTGTTTGCCACCGGTCTTGCGCTTTGGGTGGCCTTTCAGCTGGGCGTCGATCTGTTCACTTGATGACGAGCAGTCGAGGGGGCACGCGCCCCCTCGAATCGCGGGTTACAACGGAACATCCATTTCGATGCTGCGCCAGGCGGCTTCGGAAAAGCTGTAGACCGAGAATGCGATCAACCCCAACGCCATTACCATCAGCAGCACAGCGCCGGCCGGCAGATTCTGCACAGCATCGAGCGCTTCCTTCATGCCGGGCGGATTCGTCGCTTGGTAAACCGAGCCGCTGACCGCCATCAACAGCGCAATTTCGATAAACACCACGCCGCGGGCGATCAAGCCAAAGCGCGACACCGGGCGTACATAACGCATGACTTCGTCATCGGCCTCAAAGTACTTCTCGAATGAGGCTTTCCAGCCTTTGATGATGTGCGCAATACCTACACCCAGCGGAATCAAAGCGATCAGGTAGATCAACAGGTTGGAGTGCTCGAAAGACAGCAGATTCGCCAGCAGATCCTTGGTCTTGGCATCTCCGGAACCGCCCGAACTTCTGACGCCGCTCACCAGCAGGCCCAAGGCAAAGAAGGCCACTGCCGCATTGACCAGCCCCCCGGCCAGCAAACCGGCACGAATCACCAGGCCTTTCAGCTCGGTGCCGTGGTGATCGACGTCGCGAATCGCTTGCAGCGCGCGCCATGCGGCAAAGGCCAGCAGACCAGCGACCACCACGCCGACCAGAACATAACCGAACGGCTGGCTGAGGAGCGCTTCCAGACTTTTGTGACTGTCTTTCGGTTTGGTGGAGTCGTGAGCTGCGAGCAGCGCGAAGATGCCGATGATCAGATACAGAACACCTCGTGCGGCGTATCCGCCGCGGGCGAGTAGGACAAGGGTGTGTTGAGTGGACATGGGGGTTATTTCCAGAGATTCGTTCTGGAGCAGACCTGTCGGTGGGAGAAGGGTTCGATAAAGGTCGCCGAACTGCGCCGTGCGAGCTTCAGCGCGAACTGACTGAACCCTGATGCGGAGTCGAAGATCGGCCGCACGGGGATGCCGGTCGAGTGAAAAGAGCGGCCACGCTGGCGCAACTTCGAATTTCATCTGTGCCCGCGATGGACACTCACGGTTTGCCGTTGGCTGCCGACACCTTATTCATAGAGGAATCGCCTCGACGACCAGCGGGAATTTATGCCCAACGACCTCCCCACGATTTCTTGCTCGTCCAGCAATCGTTCAAGCGTGGCTTTGACCCGCGCTTCGCTGTTCAAATTTGTTGCCCTTTTGGCCGCGATATTCCTGCTTGCCAGTTACTCACTGGTTTATGTGGCCCGGAATCTGGACCGAGCGGAGGAGGCCGAAAGTGCCTTCTACACCAGGAAAGCCGTGGAATCATTGGAAAAATCCCTGCGATCGACCGTCAAGGATTACGCATTCTGGGGTGATGCTTACAAGCACTTGCATACGGGTCTGGACGTTGACTGGGCGTACGTACGACAAAATCTGGGGCCCACGCTCTACACCGACTTTGGATTGCGCGGCGTATTCGTTGTCAACGATGTCGATCGCACTGTCTATTCCGTGCTCAACGGCGAGATGGCATCGGTTGAAATTGAACAATGGCTGGGTCAGCCCATCGACGCGATCCTTCATAAGGCGCGCGAAGGAGCCGAGGTCGAAACGCCGATAACCACGTTCATCAATGTCGGTGGTCTACCCGCCATTGTCGGTGCTGCCGGGATCACACCAGGAACTGATCCAACGGTCGTAGCGGATGACCGGCAAGCGTCTGTGCTGATTTTTGTCGACATTCTGGATAGCGCCAAGCTCGCTGCCATGGGGCTGGATTTCGGTGTAGACGGCCTTCACATGGCCACTCCCGACGAAATACCCTCGGTGTCTGTTTATCCCTTGGGAGAGGAGGGAGCCGCCGGCAGCCTGCACTGGAATCCGCGCAAACCTGGTCTGCAATTGTTAGCCTTTGGATTGCCCCTGTTAGGCATTGCTGCGTTGTTGATCTGCCTGATGACCTGGTTCATTTTGCGCCGTACCACCGCCGCGGCACAGGCGCTGGACGCCAGTTACTCTTCACTGCAAAGCAGTCAGGCCGACCTCGCGACCAGTGAGGCGCGCTTTCGCGATGTGGTTGAGGCCAGCTCGGATTGGGTATGGGAGATCGACGGCGCCGGGTATTTCACTTATCTGTCCGAGCGGTTCGAAAATGTCACGGGACTTTCCAGAGGGGAATGGATCGGGGCGCCAATAGATGATCTGCTGCGCACCGAATCAGGCACATTGTCTCAATGGCTCGGTATTCCCAACCGCCGCCCCGATATCAGCGCCCAATGTCGCTATGTCGATAAAAATGGCGAGGAACGAATCACCCGTCTGTCGGCGCGAGCAATGACGCAAGGAGGTTTTCGAGGAACGGCAACAGACGTCACCGATGAGGTGGAAGCCCGGCGGCGAATTGAATTTCTTTCACAACATGATGCCCTCACGGGCCTGCCCAACCGTACACGTCTGCAAGAGTTTCTTGATGGCAAACTCAAAGCTTTGCCGACAGCAGAACGCCCCTTGGTCATGCTCAGTCTTGACCTTGATCGATTCAAGCCGGTGAACGACCTGCTCGGGCATGCCGCAGGCGATCTGGTGCTTAACCAGGTGTCGAGCCGTCTCGCAGATTGCGTGCGGCATGGCGACCTTGTCGCTCGAGTCGGCGGCGACGAGTTTGTACTGATAATCACTGATGTCAATTCGCAAGAAGAAGTCGAGATACTGTGCCGCCGACTCATAGAGTCCATCGAGCAATCAATCCAGCTTAACGAGCAAGAAGTCTTCGTCAGCGCAAGCATCGGCATCGCCATGGCGCCAAATGACGCCTGCGAGGCAGCCGATTTGCTTCGGTATGCCGATATCGCGTTGTACGAAGCAAAAGCTGGAGGCCGGAATACCTGGCGTTTTTATGCGGGGGATATGAATGCCAGGATTATTGAGCGTCGACGTCTGGAGAGTGATCTGCGCTTCGCAATCAAGCACGAGGAGCTGCGACTTCATTTTCAACCGCGCTTTCGTATCTCCGACGGGCAGATGGTGGGTGCCGAAGCGTTGGTGCGTTGGCAACATCCAGAGCGAGGCTTGATCGCCCCCGATACGTTCATTCCGATTGCCGAGGAGTCCGGGCTGATTCTTTCCCTGAGTGACTGGGTCCTTAATACAGCCTGCCAGTGCGCGGTGCATTGGCCGGAAGCGATGTTTGTGTCGGTCAATCTGTCGCCCAGCGAATTCAAGCGAGGCAATTTGATCGAGCGCGTGGAAAAAGCACTTCGCGAGTCCGGTATCGCGCCTACCAGGGTGGAGCTGGAGATTACCGAAAACGTCATGCTCGACGATGCGCCCGGTGCCTTGGAGTTGATGCATACATTAAAACGGCTGGGCGTGCGCATCTCCATGGATGACTTCGGTACGGGTTATTCCTCGCTGAGCTATTTGCGTACCTTTCCGTTCGATGGCCTGAAGATAGATCGTATCTTTTTGGAAAAGCTTGTCGAAAGCGATGATGAGTCGATCATCCAGGCGATTGTAGGCCTGGGCCGTGCTTTATCACTCACTGTTACCGCAGAAGGGATTGAAACTGCAGAACACCTGGCGTTATTGAAAGCGGTGTCATGTGATGAAGGACAGGGTTTCTTTCTCAGTCGGCCAATTGACACTGAGGCTTTCAACCGGCTGATGAAGGGCAAAGCGATAACTGAACCTGGATTCAGTCCGACTCGCGTTTCGTGAACAGTCGGTAGTCGGATTCGAGTGTACGCCATTGGCGCTTATCTGAAAGTAAATCGCCCTCCCTGGCCGTAGCCGTAGGGAGGGCGAATATTACGGCAGCAGCAATCAGTTCTGCGCTTTGCTCATGCGGGTGAAAAGCTCGGTGGGTACTTTCTTGCCGTTGGAGAGGTACTGGTTGCTTCTGAACTTGTAGACCTCACCTTCCGAGAGAAAACCATCGTGATTGGTGTCCATGGCTTGAAATTCTTCACCGCCCTGAGGTGCCACAGCCAGGAGTTCCTTAAGAGAGACGCGACCATCATGGTCGGTATCTGTGCGAGCGAAAGAGTCGTCACCACACTTGCCTTCACCGCACTTGCCTTCGGCAGTAGCGGACTTGTCGCTGGCTTTGCTGGAACCGCACTTGCCTTCACCACATTTGCCTTCGCCGGCCTTATCGGCCGATGCCAGTTGATAGCCTTGGGGCAATGGCTCGACAGCAAAAGCTGCAGACGATGCCAGGCTCATGCCACCGGCCAAAGCAATAGCGGCCAGGCCAAGGGCGTTTTTGTTCGAGAATGATTTACGGTGCATGGTGATTCTCCAGATGCTTTGCGCGGCCAGGCCGCGGTTCATGCCACAGGGCGGATAGACCCAAAAGGAAGCTGTAGGCGGAGTGGGAAAAGCCCGGAAATGCGCGCAAAGCGTCTTCCACTTCGACAGGGCGACCTTGTTCGGGTAAGGCTTATTTAGCCGGGGTTATGTATCCACGATGTATCTGCCGAGAGGAGCATTTGTAAGCCAATCCCAAGACTTCACGTATGGGTACATAGAGATACAAAAACTGATCCAGGCCTTTGATAGCCAGTCAGGACAACCGCCCTGAAACGGGTTTCGCTGCTACGCCGACGGCCGCTTGCTCATGCAACTGGCGCAGCAGAACCAATGCGTCGGCAACGAAGCGGGTCACGTCTGAAGCACCAGCCTCTACAGCCAAAGCATGCAGCTGCGCTCGACCATCCATGTCTGGGAACTGCTCGATCCGCTGCAACAAACGGAATGCCAAGGAGCTGACCTGCGAGAACTGCACTTGGCCACTCGGCACACGGCTGAGCAGCAATAACGTTGGTTGTTCTGGCGGTTCAGAAGGCAGGTGGCTTGGCCCGAGACGATGTACGGCCCAGGTGTAAGCCAGCGGCCAGACGAGCGGGGAAAGCCTGAGGGGGCGGTCGAGCAACTGCGTCGCGTCACTGGCCTTTAACGGCGCAGCGTCCAACTGTTGCAGCGCCATCTCGACCCACTCGTAATGGGCCAATTCAGGTAAGAACGGGTACCAGGGATGCTCGCGACCAGGCGAGTCCTCCAGGCTTGCTATGAAGTCTACAAACTCACGTGCAATTTCCCCGAAGCGTGGCGTTTGCGCGCGGTAGTCACGTAAAAATCGTCGCACCAGCGCACGCCAGCCGGCATCACCCAGCACGGCAACCAGTACCGGAAACGTTCCACCCAACAAACTCAGCAGATTATTGAACACCAGGTTCAGATAGACCTGCGCTCTTGCGGGATTCATCTGCGCAGGAGGCGCATAACTGTCCGGATCACGTAGGTAACGGGTCAGCGCGAGCTGCTGACTGTGCAAACTTGCAGTGGAGTCAGCCATCGACGGCCACCCGCACCAAAGCATCCGCGTCGCGTTGCAACCGCCTGATGGTATTCAGCTCAGCCACAAGTTCGTCGTAGGACGGAAAGTTGAAATCGCGCTCCAGCAGCGTTGGTTTCACACCGAAGAGGTTATAAGCCTGCCCCAGCAATGACCAGACTACCGGTTTGACCGAGGCACCATGGGTGTCGATTATCAGGTCATCGGCTTCGTCATAATGCCCAGCCACGTGCATGGCCACTACGCGTTCTGGTTCCAGGCCGGCCAGGAAAACCGTTGGGTCAAACCGATGGTTCACTGAGTTGACGTACACATTGTTAACGTCGAGCAACAGGTCGCAATCGGCCTCGCGAAGAACTGCATTGGTAAAAGCAAGTTCGTCCATATCCTGATGAGCAGCGGCGTAGTAAGAGACGTTCTCTACGGCAAGACGGCGGCCAAGAATGTCCTGTGCACGACGGATGCGCCCAGCAACGTGATGAACCGCCTCTTCAGTAAAAGGCAACGGCAGCAGGTCGTATAAATGGCCGTCGTCACTACAGTAACTTAGGTGTTCGCTATAAAACGGCACGTTGAAGCGATCGAGAAACCCGCGTACCTGCTCAAGAAAAGACTCGTCCAGAGGCGCACTGCCACCCAGCGACAGTGACAGGCCATGGCATGACAGCGGATAGCGTTCAGCCAGCGACTGCAGGGCATCTCCATGAGCGCCGCCGATACCGATCCAATTCTCTGGAGCCACCTCTAGAAAATCGAAATCCCCAGCGGGGGCGTCACGAAGCGTGTTGAGCAGCGCGCGGCGCAATCCGAGCCCGACGGTCGGTTCAAGTGGTGGCTGTGGAGCTAAATGCACTGATGGTGAAACGCTCGTTTGCATGAGTTCAATACTCCGATTCGACGTTTGGAATCTCCGATCCACAGCACCTTCCCAGTCACCTTGGGCAGCCGGGCGGGCCGTGGATCTGGCGACGGAAACCCGCCACGGTTCTGCTCAAACGAGGTTGATCACCACGTTGATGTTGTTCCGCGTCGCTTTGGAGTACGGGCATGTCTGGTGTGCGGTATCGATCAGGGCTTGAGCGACCTCTTGATCCAGCCCGGGAAGGTGGACGTTGAGGCGAGCCTGGAGGAAATAAGCACTATCGGTTGTGCCTAAATCCACTTCGGCGTCGACGGCAAGATCAACCGGGAGAGTGACTTTCATCTTGCTCGCCGCAAGTCCCATTGCACCGATAAAACAAGCCGACCAACCTGCCGCGAACAACTGCTCTGGATTGGTACCGGCGCCAGAGGTGCCAGGAGATGACAGCTTTATATTCAGTCGGCCATCGTCACTAAGCGAGGTGCCATTTCGTCCACCCGAGGAGGTATGGACTTTGCCGGTGTACAGCACTTTATCAATATGGGTCATGATGAAACTCCTGATTAACAATCCAGTAATCGCCATTTCTTTGCGATTAACTAGCGGGGTTTAAAAGCGATAACCTTGGTGACGACTGACGTCCGTGATCACGATTCAGCTTGCATTCAAACGCTTGAAATACCGATCGATGAATGCATCCAGGCTCAGCTTGCCGGCTCCTGTGAACAGCAGCGGCACAAGTGCTACGAGATAGATCAAGGGCAGTTTGAAATTGCCGTAGCCGTTATTGCTGATGGAGTAACCCTTGGCCAGTTCGCTCAACGTCGACCAGTCTGCTGGCCAATGAACTGCGGCAGTTGCCACGACGGTGACCACGATGAGGATGAGTGCCGAAAGGCGTGTTCCCAGACCTATAAGCAAAGCAATCGAGCAGAGCAGTTCTGCCCACATGGATAACTGCCAATTGAACGTAGCCGGCAGATGATTGAAGGGAAAAGGAAAGGCACCTTGAATGCTTGGGAACCAGTTCTCGCCGTTCCACTTTTCCCACCCAGCTTCAAAAAACTCCCAGGCTAGAAAAATGCGCAGGCTTAAAGGAGCGATCCAGTGTCCAACGCGATCGAGGTTAAGTTGCAGCCGACTCAAGACAGATGACACGTTTGCTTGCATTGGTTTAATCCTCCGACTTGTCGTCAAGAAAATGGAAACAGTTCAGCTGCTTCCAATGAGAGGTGGCAGGCGTGGGACCCCCTGCGCTGGCCGTGACCGTAGTTGATCGTGTCGGTGTATCTCGCTTGTGTCTTGCGCTGCTGCAAGCTCAATGTTTTGTAACGCGCCTGCATCCGTACACACTTGGATACAGAGTGAGACCTGTTAAAGACACGAGCCAGGCAGTTGGTCTGAGTATTTGGTTTTGCTTGGAGTTTGCGTGGTTGATCGGCGTCGTTCTGCCGGCGATACGCGGGAGGATTTCCAGCAGGGCGCAGTCATTCCCATGCGCAGCGGCGAAGGCTATGGAGCAGGGGAATGACTAAATGCCGCAGATGAGGGCAGGGCGGAGGCGTTTGGGTTTAACGTGTTGATGCGGCGCTTTGGTTCACCAAGTCGAGGTGACCTGATGAACCTCTCGTTATAGCAATTCAGGGGCTGCCGACAAGTACCGTTTAATACCTATTCTGGAGCGATCTAAGGTATCAAGCGCATCTCACGTAGTTTGTCGAACACGTCGAAAAATGCTTGATCGCTCGCCTGGTATGCAGTGAAACCCATTGCGCGGCTTTTCGACATATCAGTGACAACTTCAATGGGTCGCCCGAGATCTGCATCGGTATGCCATGGGGATATCAGGCGACCGATATCAGCTTCTTTCAAGCCGTGATCCGCAACTATTTGCGTCCATACGGCCTGGTCGTCAGCCATCTGCTTCTCAAGCGGTGAAAGCGAAGCGGGATAATCGGCAGCAGGCAAATCGAAGTATTCAGCAATTCGGCCCCACATCCATTTCCAGCGAAATACATCGCCATTCGTAACATTGAATGCCTGGTTGGCCGCAGCCGGCGTGGTGGCCGCCCACAGTTGCTGTTTCGCCAACTGCCGCGCGTCCGTCATATCGGTGAGGCTTTCCCACTGCACTCGTGATCCGGGAAACACAAAAGGCCGATTGGTTTGTTTGCAAATCGAGGCATAGACGGCGAGGGTGGTTGCCATGTTCATCGCATTGCCCACCGCGATCCCGGTGACGGTATGCGGCCGATGAACGCTCCAGGTAAAGCCGTCCTTTTCAGCAGCAGCGAAGAGTTCGTCTTCCTGGGCGTAATAGAAGTTCTCGACATCCAGACGACCCTGCTCTTCGCGGAAAGGCGTCTGCGGCAGGCTGCCTTTACCATACGCTTCGAACGGGCCGAGGTAGTGTTTCAGCCCGGTCACCAGCGCTACGTGTTTAACGCTTTTGGCTGGGCGAATAGCGGCGAGCACGTTACGTACCATCGCGGCATTAACGCGAATGTTCTCGGCTTCCGTGGCTTGCCGTGACCAAGTGGTAATGAACACATGAGTGGGTTTCAAACCCGCCAGCGCCTGCTCCAGCGAGGCTGGGTCTTGAAGGTCTGCCGCGATAGGGATCACGCCTTGCGCTTGCGATGGATGCCTCGACAGCGCGGCGACCTGCCAGTTGTTGTCGATGAGTAACTGAGTGATGGCGCTGCCGACGATGCCGCTGGCGCCCACGACCAAAGCTGTCTGAGTCATACGTTTCTCCTGGATTCAGATTTCGGAGTACGCCAGAGCATCAGAGGTTCAACCTGAAAATCCGTTAGAGTGTTCACTACTTTTCCGTCGAACCTGTCAATAATGAATCGTCCGCTGTTTGTTTCTCTGGATGGCCCGAAAGGCGTCGGTAAAACCTCGCTGCTGGAGGCCATTACTGAATCCCTGAGGGCAGACAACCAGAAAGTCATCCGACTTTGCGAGAAAAAAAGCGACCCGTTCAGGGGCGAAACAATGCGCTTGGTGAACCGACTCGTCCGACATCCTGACCGGGGTCTGGAGCTGGAGGTTTGCCAGCGCCTGGCTGATAGCCGCCGCTGGATTTCTCAAAACGTGCTGAACAAACAACCGGCCGACAGCATCATCCTGATTGATCGCTGGTACCCGTCCGATGCTGCGTTTCGCCGCCTAGTCCCGTTCGCAGAAATCCTGCAGTTGAACCTTGATCGCAACGTCCAAGTGCCAGACCTGCATGTCGGGGTGGTCACCGCGGCGGAGATTTCGTGGTACAGGGCGGGGGCACGACGGCGCGGCTTGAACAGCACTGTGCTTCGCGGACTCGAAGAGCATGTCGCTTGTACCCAGACGTTTGAGCAAGCGGCTGCCGACCAGGGTTGGTTTTTGTGCCGGAATGAGGGAACGATCGAGGAGGCGGCGAGGCGGGTGGTGGTGGAGATTAATCGGGTGTCTATAAGTCTCGATGTCCTAAGTATCAGTCCACCAGGCTGAGCGGCGCGGATTTGATCTCGAATCCCTCGCAAAACCATCGTTCGACTGAGCGCGGCACCCGAAAAGATTTTGCAGATGGCCTGGCGTTCAGCGGTGAGATTCAAGCTTGCCTTCACAGCCGAGTGACTGTCAGTTATGCGTTGTTAGGGCTTGTTAGCGCCCGGCTACCGACGTATGTCGCGTGCTGACTTTTCGCTGGCCACTCAAGACGCTGCACCGGTTTTCGATGCACGTGGCCTGCAGGAAACGGCGGTACGGTGTACGAGCATTTTTGACATGCCTGTCTCTTTGCCATCGTCACCACCATGTAGGAAACGGCTGATATTTATTTCGCAGAATTCCTACATTTTGTTTGCCTCACCAGCAAAAAACGTGGTTATTATCCGCCGGCGCTTCGGGTCACAAACCCGGCGCCAGAAGATTGCCGTGTGTCCACAGACCCGGCAGTCGCAGCCGATCGGGACCACCCTGGCGCTGTCATCCCCGCGCAGGTTGTTCCTCGTCGTTGACCCTCAAATGGAAGTCGAGGTTTCAATTGGTCACGCGGTTTGCAATCGTCGATGCAATGAACGGGGCGACGTCTGTCGCCAATGATGCGGCCCACTTTCCAGGTGCCTGCGCCGACCGCGCGGCGGTGTTTTTCTCCAGCCTGTCTCCCCCCGAATTTCTGCGTGTGCCCGCGTTCAACGCGAGTCTGCACGCGCGCGCCGCGCCATCCTGCTGAATTCGAATGACCGTGCCGGCATCTGATGCCGGGGCCTGACTGGCGGGGCATTTCTGTCCCGGCCTGATCACAAAAATAAAGTGTCATGGACGGTAGCCTCCGATGCTCGATAACACTTCCTTGCGTGGGACGAATCCCGCGCAGCCCGACGTTTGCTCCTTGAAACCGTTCGATGCAGACCTGTGCGTGCACGGTCTGTTTGAGGCGCAGGTGCTGCGCAACCCCGAGGCCGTCGCCGCACGCTGGCAGCAAGAGGCGCTCAGTTATCGTGAACTGAACACCCGCGCCAACCGGTTGGCCCATCACCTGCGCAAGCTCGGGGTCGGGCCGGACGTGCGAGTCGGACTGTGTCTTGAGCGTTCGCTGGAAATGCTGGTCGGCGTACTCGCGGTGCTCAAGGCCGGCGGCGCCTATGTGCCGCTGGACCCGGCGTATCCGCAGGCGCGGCTGGCGCACATGCTGGCCGACAGCGCACCGCCGGTGGTGCTGACCCATGGCCAGGCGCGCGATGTTTTGCGGGCGGCGCTCGAACAGTCGGCGACTGCACCCGCGATATTGGATCTGGCCGACGCCAGTGATTGGGCTGCGCTTGCGGCTGACAACCTTGATCCTCACGCGATCGGCCTGACACCCCGTCACCTGGCTTACGTGATATATACCTCCGGCTCCACCGGCACCCCGAAAGGCGTGATGGTCGAGCATCGCGGGCTGGTTGCGGTGAGTGCTGACTGGGCGCAACTCTATGAGTTGGGCGAGCCGATCAACCACCTGCAAATGGCCGGTTTTTCCTTCGACGTGTTCAGCGCCGACCTGATCCGTGCGCTGGGTTTTGGCGGCACGCTGGTGCTGTGTCCACGGGACACCCTGATGGATCCGCCGGCCCTGTATCGCCTGATACGTGACGCGCGTATCGGCTTTGCCGACTTCGTGCCGGCGCTGCTCAATCCACTGTTGGCGTGGGTCGAAGAGACCGGCCACGACCTGTCGTTCCTGCGCACCGTGGTCTGCGGCTCCGACATCTGGACCGCCCACAGCGCCCGGCAATTACGCAGGCTCTGCGGTGAGCAGGTGCAGATCGTCCAGGCCTATGGCGTGACCGAGGCGAGCATCGACAGCACCTGTTTTGAATTCACCGAAGGCAGCCTGATCGACGCGGTGCTGCCCATCGGCCGGGCACT
The DNA here is from genome assembly GCF_035554175.1 of Pseudomonas sp. Lineage (GTDB taxonomy): Bacteria > Pseudomonadota > Gammaproteobacteria > Pseudomonadales > Pseudomonadaceae > Aquipseudomonas. The sequence goes on from NZ_DATMIV010000050.1 coordinate 147,288, forward strand.
GCCCAATACCCGGATTTACCTGCTCGACGCTGACGGTGTACCGGTTGCCGAGGGGGGCGCCGGTGAACTGTACATCGGTGGGGCCGGCGTGGCGCGCGGTTATCTGAACCTGCCGCAACTGACCGCTGAGCGTTTCATCGACAGCCCGTTCGTGGCGGGCGAGCGTCTTTACCGCACCGGTGACTTGGCGCGCTATCGGGCCGACGGCCAATTGGAATTCCTCGGCCGCAACGATTCCCAGGCCAAATTGCGCGGCCTGCGTCTGGAGCTGGGGGAAATCGAAACCCGGCTGGCGGACATTCCGGGCGTGCGGGAAAGCGTGGCGTTGCTGCGCCAGGACAGTCGCGGTGAACCGCGTCTGGTGGCCTACTACTGCGAAAAGCCAGACTCAACGCTAAGCCCGCGCTCGTTGCGTGAACAGCTGCAAACCAGTCTGCCGGACTACATGGTGCCAAGCGCCTTCGTGCGTCTCGATGCGTTGCCGCTGACCGCCAACGGCAAGGTCGATCGGCCAAACCTGCCGGCGCCGGACGTCGAGGCGTTCGATCAGCAGGAGTATCAGGCACCACAAGGCCCGCTGGAAACAGCGCTCGCCGCAATCTGGGCGCACGTGCTCGGCGTCGAGCGGGTAGGGCGTCAGGATCAGTTCTTCGCCCTCGGCGGTCACTCGCTGCTGGTGATGCGCGTGCTGGCGCAGGTTCGTCATGCGCTGGGGCTGGAAGTGGCGGCTTCGACGCTGTTTGCTGCACCGGTTCTGGCGGAGTTCGCCGAACGGCTGCAAGCCAGTCAGGCGGCGGCTCGTCCAGCCATCACAACCCTTGAACGCTCGGGCGCGCAAACGTTGTCGTCTGCTCAGCAGCGGCTGTGGTTTTTGGCGCAAATGGAGGGTGGCAACGCCGCCTATCACATGCCGTTGAACCTGCGTTTGCGCGGTTCGCTGGACGTGGCGGCGCTCGAACGCAGCTTCAATCAACTGGTAGCGCGCCATGCGGCGCTACGCACGACGTTCATTGCCGTTGAAGGGGAAGGGCGGCAATTGGTTTCGCCGCCTGCGCACGGTATCCGGCTGTCGGTGACTGACGTGCAGGGGCACGATGCGCAAAAACGCCTGAGCCGCTTGATCGACGAGGAAGGCGCCAGACCGTTCGATCTGAGCCGGGGCCCGCTGATGAGGGTGAACCTGGTGCGGCTGGCGGCGGATGACCATGTGCTGTTGCTGACCCAGCACCACATCATCTCCGACGGCTGGTCGATGGGCGTGCTCACCCGCGAGCTCGGTCAGCTGTACGCAGCGGCGTTGCAGGATCGCGACGATCCGCTGCCGCCATTGCCGGTGCAGTACGTGGATTACGCCGTGTGGCAAAAACAGTGGCTGTCCGGTGACGTGCTGGAGCAGCAAAGCCGTTACTGGCGCGAAACCCTCAGCGGCGCGCCGGTGCTGCTGGAGTTGCCGACCGATCACAAGCGCCCGCCCGTGCAGGATTACCTCGGCGGCTTTGTTCCATTGGTCTTCGACGAAGCTTTGACCGCGCGATTGAAAGCCTTGGGCATGCAGCAAGGCACCACGCTGTTCATGAATTTGCTGGCCGGTTTTTCGTTGTTGCTGTCGCGTCTTTCCGGGCAAAGCGACGTGGTGATCGGTGTGCCGTCGGCCAACCGTCCACAGCAGGAACTGGAAGGGCTGATCGGTTTCTTCGTCAACACCCTCGCGCTGCGCCTGACTCAGTCCGGGACGCCGTCAGTGGCGCAATGGCTGCAACAGGCGCGGCGAGTGGCGCTGGAGGCTCAGGAACATCAGGACCTGCCGTTCGAGCAAGTGGTGGAATTGCTCAATCCGCCGCGCAGTCTGGCCCACAGTCCGTTGTTCCAGGTGCTGTTTGCCTGGGAGCAGGATCAGGATTCCGACCTGCTGCTGACCGGGCTCGACGTTACGCCGGTCGAGAGCAGCCATCACGTGGCCAAGTTCGACCTGCAACTGGCCCTCAGTGAGCGTGACGGGCAGATTGTCGGCGGTCTGGAATATGCCTCGGGCCTGTTCGAACGCGGCACCGTCGAGCAGTTCGGCGAGTACCTGCGTCGGGTGCTGACGCAGATGGTCGAGGACAGCGAGCAGTCGCTGGCGGCGATCAAGCTGCTGAACGCCGAGCAGCACCAGCAGATCGTTCATGACTGGAACCGTACCGCGCGAGATACCGCGTCGCTACCCGGCTGCGTGGTGCGTTTCGAAAACCTCGCCCGGCAAACACCCGACGCCGTGGCGTTGCTCGCCGACCGTGAGCAACTGAGCTACGGCGAACTGAATCGCGCTGCCAACCGCCTCGCGCGTTACCTGATCGAACAAGGCGTCGGCCCCGAACATCGCGTCGGCCTGTGCCTGGAGCGTTCGCCGCAAATGGTCATCGGCCTGCTGGCGATCCTCAAGGCCGGCGCGGCATATGTGCCGTTCGATCCGGCTTACCCGAGCGAGCGTCTGGCGTTCATGTTCAGTGATGCAGCGCCTACCTTGCTGCTGACGCAATCGAGCCTGATGGCCGGGCTACCGGCTAACGAGGCGAAAATCTGCTGCCTGGACACTGACGCATTGCAATGGGCGCAACACCCAACGGATGATCCGCAGGTCACGGTGAGCCCGGAACACCTTGGCTACGTGCTCTACACCTCCGGCTCCACCGGACGCCCCAAAGGCGTGGCCCACAGCCGTCGTGCGCTGGACAACCTGATCACCTGGCAACTCGATCAGGCCACGACACCGCAGCGGGTGCTGCAATTCGCCTCGCTGAATTTCGACGTCTCGTTCCAGGAAATCTGCAGCACGCTGTGCCAGGGCGGCAGCCTGTTGCTCATGACCGAAGACAGTCGCAAGGACCTCGCCGCGCTGCGCCCGACCCTGGTCTCCGAAGGCGTGCAGCGGGCGTTCCTGCCGTTCGCTGTATTGCAGCAACTCGCCGGTTTGACCGAGGCCGATGCACCGATGCCGGCCGGTGGTTGCGAGATCATCACCGCCGGTGAAGCCCTGCAAATCAATGACGAGCTGCGTAGCTTTGTCCGTGGGCTCGGCGGCGCGCAGTTGCACAACCAGTACGGGCCGACCGAAACCCATGTGGTCAGCCAATTCAGCCTCGATTGCAACGAGGCCGAATCCTGGCCGGACGCGCCGCCCATTGGCCGCCCCATCGCCAATGCGCGGCTGTACGTGCTGGACGAATATCTGAATCCGGTGCCGGTTGGCGTGGCGGGCGAGTTGTACGTCGCTGGCGCTTGCCTGGCCCGTGGCTATCTGAACCGTCCGGACCTGACCGCCGAACGCTTCCTGCCGGACCCGTTCAGTGCCGAGCCGGGCGGGCGGATGTACCGCAGCGGCGACCTCGCAAAATTCCTGGCCGACGGCAACGTACAGTACCTCGGGCGCATCGACCAACAGGTGAAATTGCGCGGTTTCCGCATCGAACTCGGCGAGATCGACAGCCTGTTGCATCAACAACCCGGCGTGCAGGAAGCCGTTGTTTTGCTGCGTGAGGACGTGGCCGGGGACAAACGTCTGGTGGCCTATGTGGTCGGCACCGCGACCCCTGAATGCCTGCGTGCCGAACTGCAACGCCAGTTGCCCGAACACATGATCCCGAGTGCCTGGGTTCGCCTGTCGCAATTGCCGCTGACCCGCAACGGCAAGCTCGACCGCCAGGCGCTGCCAGCGCCGGAACGCAGCGCCGGGGCGACTTACGAGGCGCCGCGCAATGACATTGAGCGTCAGATGGCCGAGATCTGGGCCGAAGTGCTCAAGTGCGAAAGGGTCGGCATCCACGACAACTTCTTTGACCTCGGCGGCCACTCGTTGCTGGCGACGCGGATGATCTACGCGATCAACCAGCGCATGGGCGCACAACTGTCCCTGAGCAGCCTGTTCCAGACCCCGGTGTTGCTGGATCTGGCGGCGCAGGTGTCGCGTGAAGAGCAAAGCGTTGAACCGGCATTCATCCAGATCGAGCCGGATCACGGCAATCGACATGAACCGTTCCCTCTGACCGATATCCAGCAAGCCTACTGGTTCGGTCGCGAGGCCACGGTCAGTCTCGGCGGCGTCAGTGCCCACGGCTACGAAGAACTGCGCATTCCCGAATTCGACGCCGAGCGTTTCGAGCGTGCGCTGAACCGCATGATCCAGCGCCACGACATGCTGCGCGTGGTGTTCCTCAGCGACGGCACACAACAGGTGCTGGCGCAGGTGCCGACCTACCATATGCCGCGCAGCGACCTGCGCGGGTTGCCCGCTGATGTAGCGCAACGCACCCTTGAGGCGACCCGCGAACGCCAGTCCCATCAGGTCCTGGATGCCAGTCGCTGGCCGCTGTTCGAGTTCAGCCTGTCGTTGCTCGATGACGGCATCACTCATCTGCACATCAGCCTCGACGCGCTGATCGTCGACGCCGCGAGCACGCAGATTCTCGCCCGCGAACTGATGGCGTTCTACGTCGATCCGACGCTGGAACTGACGGAACCAGGCCTGGCCTTCCGCGACTATGTACTGGCCGAACAGCAACTGCGCAATGGCCGCCGCTACGAGCAGGCGCTGGGCTACTGGCGTGAGCGGGTGACCACTCTGGCCCCGGCGCCGGACCTGCCGCTGGTGCGCCAGCCGGAAAGCATCGCCAACCCGCACTTCACCCGCCGCGACCGCGACATGTCGGCGGCGCAGTGGACGCAGCTCAAAGCCGTGGCCAAACAGTTTGCCGTGACGCCGTCGGTGATGCTGTTGACCGCGTTCAGCGAAGTGCTGGCACTGTGGAGCCGCACGCCGCGTTTCACCCTGAGCCTGCCGCTGTTCAACCGTATGCCGCTGCATCCCGATGTAGACGAAATCATCGGCGACTTCACCTCGCTGGTACTGCTGGAAGTCGGCATCGACGGTTCGCAGAGTTTCACCGACAAGGCTCGCGCGGTGCAGGCGCAACTGTGGCGCGATATCGACCATTCGGTGGTCAGCGGCGTGCGAGTACTGCGCGAATTGTCCCAGGCCCGGGGCGTACAGCAGACAGCGATGCCGATCGTGTTCAACAGCACGCTGTCGGAAGCGGCGCCGGAACTGGCCGAGTTCAATCTCGCCGACGCGTTGAATGCCAGGCACATGCACAGCATCACCCAGACCCCGCAAGTGTGGCTCGACCACACGTTGCTGGAGCTGGAAGGACGGCTGTTGTTCAACTGGGACAGCATCGACGAACTGTTCCCGCAAGGCATGATCGAGCAGATGTTCGTCGCCTATAACCAGCTGCTCGACAGCCTGTGCGAGCCGGCAGCCTGGGGCGCGAACACGCCACAACTGCTGCCGCAGGCACGCTTGCCGGCACCGGTCGACAACCAGCAAACGCTGCCGTTGATGCACGACTTGTTCGAACGTCAGGCCCTCGCCACACCGGATGCACTGGCGGTAATCGGTGCGCGACAGCTGACGTACGCCCAGCTTCGCTTTGAGGCGCGGCAACTCGGCGCCCGACTGCAAGCGCAGGGCGTGCTGCCGAACCGCTTGGTCGCGGTGGTGATGGAGCGCGGTTGGGAGCAAGTGGTCGCGACCCTGGCAATTCTGTATGCCGGTGGCGCTTACCTGCCTATCGAGCCGACTCAGCCGGCGGAACGGCTGCGGCATATTCTGGAACGGGCCGAGGCGAGTCTCGCCCTGACCCAACCGGCGCTGCTCGACAAAATCGAATGGCCGGCGCAGGTCACGGCCATCGCGGTGACCGATGAAGTCTCAAACGCTGTAATGCCACTGCAACCGGTGCAGGTGAACGAAAGCGACCTGGCTTACGTGATCTATACCTCGGGCTCCACCGGCCAGCCGAAAGGCGTGGTGATCGACCATCGCGGCGCGGTCAACACGCTGCTCGACATCAACCGACGCTTTGCCGTCGGCCCGAGCGACCGCGTATTGGCGATTTCGTCGCTGAGTTTCGATCTTTCGGTCTATGACTTCTTCGGCACCCTCGCCGTGGGCGCGGCGGTGGTCATCCTCGAACCGCAACTGTCACTTGATCCGGCGCACTGGCTGGCGTTGATCGAACGTCAACAGGTCAGCGTGTGGAACTCGGTGCCGGCGCTGCTCGGCATGCTGGTCGAGTACGTAGAGGGCGAGGGCGGTGCTTTGCCCGCCAGCCTGCGGGTGGCGATGCTGTCCGGTGACTGGATTCCATTGACTCTGCCCGAGCGGGCCTGGGCCTTGCAGCCGGACTTGCAGTTGATCAGCCTGGGCGGTGCCACCGAAGCGTCGATCTGGTCGATCTGCTACCCGGTGCAGCATGTCGATCCGGCGTGGCGCAGCATTCCCTACGGCAAGGCCCTCGATCATCAACGCTTCTACGTGCTGGATGAAGCGCTGCAGGCGCGCCCGACCTGGGTCGCGGGGCAGCTGTACATCGGCGGTATCGGTCTGGCGAAAGGTTACTGGCGCGATGAAAAGCTCAGCGCCGGCAGTTTCTTCGATCATCCACTGACCGGCGAGCGGCTGTATCGCACCGGCGACCTGGGGCGCTTGCTGCCGGACGGCAACATAGAGTTCCTCGGTCGCGAAGACAATCAGGTCAAGGTCCAGGGCTATCGCATCGAGCTGGGCGAGATCGAAGCCGCGCTCAATCGCCATCCCGGCGTGCAGAGCGCGGTGGTGCGGATTTTGGGCAGCACGCTGGGCGAAAAGCGTCTGGCGGGCTATGTGCTCAAGGCCGATCCGGCGTTGCAGGCCAGCGATTTCAGCGCGTACCTGAGCGACAAACTGCCGGCCTACATGATTCCGCCGTCGTTCACCTTTGTTGAAGCGTGGCCGTTGTCGTCCAACGGCAAGGTCGACAAGAAACGCCTGCCGGAACCGGAGCAGATCGAGGAACAAGGGCCGGCGCTCGAAGTCGAGGGCCCACAGGAGCAACGGCTGGTGGAAATCGTGCAGGGCGTGCTCAAGCGCGATTCCATTGCCGCCAACGCCAATCTGCTGAACCTCGGCGCGACTTCGATCGATATCGTCAGGATCAGCAACGCCTTGTCCGGCGCCTTGCAGTTCCGCCCGCACGTGGCGCAACTGCTGGCCCAACCGACGTTGCTGCATCTGCTTGGCATGTACCGCCAGAACCGGGCGCGGCAGGATCTGCTCGGCAATGTTCAGCAGGCTCCAGAGCCGGTGCAGGACATCATCGAAGATCCCCGGCAGCGGGCGCAGTTCAAGGCCGAACAGCGCGGACGCCGCGACTTCGCTCAGACCCTGCCGGCGCTGGCGCTGGACCTGCCGCAAGACCCGGCCTTCGCCCGACGTTTGAGCGATTACCGCTCGGTGCGTCAATACGATCGGCAACCGATCGCCACCCAGGCCTTCGCGCACGTACTGGCGGCGATGGCTCAAGGGCAACTCGACGGCGAGGTGAAATACCAGTTCCCGTCGGCGGGCGGGTTGTACCCGATTCAGGCGTACCTCTACGTCAAGCCGGATCGCGTGCTCGGCGTGCCCGGCGGCGCGTATTACTACGATCCCCGCCAGCATCGTCTGCTGGCGCTCCAGAGCGGAGCACTCGACCCGGACACCTACGACTATTTCGTCAATCGTCCGGTGTACGAGAACGCCGCGTTCTCGCTGTTCTTCATCGCTGACATGGCGGCGATTCGTCCGTTGTACGGCGAGCGCAGCCGCGACTTCTGCCACATCGAAAGCGGCGCCATGGCCCAGTTGCTGAGCATGACCGCCGTCGAGCACGGCCTGGGCCTGTGCGGCATCGGTTCGGTCGAAGAACAGCAACTGACCACGCTGTTCGACCTCGGGCCGAGCCATGAATTGATCTACTCGATGATCGGCGGCCTGCGCACGGCCGATGAACAACACCGCGCGTCAGTCGAGGCGTTTGCCATCGAGCCTGTGATCGCCAGCCTGGACGATGAAGACATGGAGGAGTTCGAAGTATGAATGCCGATCAATTGCTGGGGTTGTTCGCTCGCTATGGCGTGGTGCTCGAGGTGGACGGTGACAAGCTGCGCTGCAAGGCGCCGCGCGGGGTTCTCACCGAAGAACTGACCCAGGCGCTCAAGCGTCACAAGCAGGAGCTGATCACCTTGCTCGGCGGGCACGATGACGCTGGGATTCCCCGTCGTGCCGGCGCTAACAGTTCCTGGCCATTGTCGTTCTCGCAACGGCAACTGTGGTTTCTTGATCAACTGGAACCCGGCAACCCGTTCTACAACGTGCCCACGGCGGTAACGCTAAAAGGGCAGTTGAACGTTGCGCAGCTGGAAAGGGCGCTCAACCAACTGGTGGCCCGCCACGAAGTCCTGCGCACGACGTTTTGCAGCGTGGACGGTGAACCGCGTCAGGTGGTGCATTCGTCGATGCCGCTGTCGTTGTCAGTGACGGATCTGCGCCAATTGCCTGCCGACGAGCGTGTGCAACAGGTGCGAATCACCGTCGAACAGGATGCCCGGGCGCCGTTCGATCTGGCCACCGGTCCATTGCTGCGGGCGTCGGTTCTGCGCGTGGCCGACGATGAATACCTGTGGCTGTACAGCGTGCATCACATCATCGCCGACGGCTGGTCGATGGGTGTGATCCTGCACGAAGTCGCGACACTGTACGGCGATTATCTGCGCGGCCAAACCGTGAGCCTGGCGCCGTTGCCGGTGCAATACGCCGATTACGCTTGCTGGCAGCAACAGCGGGTGGGTGGCGCGGCGCTGGACGCGCAGCTCGATTACTGGCGCCGCACCCTGGACGACGCGCCGCTGTTATCGACTTTGCCCGCCGACCGGCCGCGACCGCTGGTGCAGCGCTATGTCGGGGCCACGTTCAGTTCGTCCGTCGATGGCGGCACCTTGCGTGAACTCACCGCGCTGGCCCGGCAGACCCAGGGCACGCTGTTCAACGTGTTGCTGGGCGCATTGGCGGTGCTGCTGTGGCGCCACAGCGGTCAGCAGGATCTGTGCATTGGCACGCCGTTCGCCAATCGCAATCGCCCGGAAGTCGAGCCGCTGATCGGTCATTTCGTCAATACGCTGGTGCTGCGTCAGCGCCTGAATCCGCAGCAGACCTTCGCTGAACTGCTGCGTGACGTGCGGGGGCAGATGCTCGACGTCCACGCCCATCAGGACGTGCCGTTCGACCGCGTGGTCGAGGCCGTCAACCCGCCGCGCGATCCCGGTCATTCGCCGTTGTTCCAGGTGATGCTGGTGCTGCAGAACACGCCGGGCAACGCGGTGCAGATGCCTGGCCTGGAACTGGCGCCGTACGGCACCAGCAGTGCCACGGCCAAGTTCGATCTGGCATTCGAATGGGTCGAGCGGGCAGGGCGGCTGGACTTGCTGGTGGAATACAACACCGACCTCTACGACGTTGCGACCATCGAACGCCTGAGCGGGCACTACCGCCACTTGCTCGAGGCGATCGCCGCCGACGCCAAGCAACCGATCAATGCCCTGCCGTTGATGAACGAGGCTGAGCGTCAGCAGGTGCTGGTCGACTTCAACCGCGCCGCGCCACTGACGCCAGCGGCGCCCTGCGTGCATCAACTGGTCGAAGCGCAGGCGGCGAGCAACCCTCAGGCCTGCGCAGTGGTGTTCGAGGGTGAGTCGCTTGACTACGCCGAACTCAATGCCCGGGCCAACCGCCTGGCGCGGCACTTGCGCACCTTGGGCGTCGGCCCGGAGGTGCGCGTGGCGGTGTGCATCGAGCGCTCGCTGGAATTGCCGGTCGCGTTGCTGGCAGTGCTCAAGGCCGGCGGCGCCTACGTGCCGCTGGATCCGGATTATCCGTTAGGGCGCCTGAGCCATATGCTCGGCGACAGCACGCCGGCGGTGCTGTTGACCCTCGGCTCGGCGCACGGAATCTTGCGGCAGGCCGTGCAAGGCTCGACCTGGGAAGCGCCGATTCTCGACCTCGAAAAAGATGCCGCGAGCTGGGCGTCGTTGCCGGCGGACAATCTTGATCCGCGCCATGTCGGCGTCACCCCTGACCACCTCGCCTACGTGATCTACACCTCGGGCACCACCGGTTTGCCCAAGGGCGCGATGGTCGCCCACCGTGGCTTGAGCAACCTGCTGCTGTGGTGTTTGCAGGTCTGCGGCGAAGCGGGGGCGATGCTGCACAAGATTCCGTTCGGTTTCGATGCCTCGGCGTGGGAGACCTTCTGGCCGCTGGCAACCGGCGGGCGGCTGGTGATCGCGCGGCCCGGCGGGCATTACGAACCAGCGTATCTGGCGCGCGAGGTGCGCGAACGGAAGGTCACGGCGCTGGTGTTCGTGCCGGCGATGTTGCAGCTGTTCCTGGAGGTCGACGAGGTCAGCCAGTGTGCGTCGCTGACTGACGTATTCAGCGGCGGCGGTGAACTGCCACCGGCTCTGGCCCGGCGCTTTCAGGAGCGCCTGCCCTATGCGCGGCTGCACAACGTCTACGGCCCGACCGAGACTACGGTGATCAACAGCATCTGGACCCTGGAGCCCGGCGCCGAGGTGCCGGCCCGGCAGCTGCCGATCGGCCGGCCGATTTCCAACAACCGTTTTTACGTGCTCGATGAGCGCGACCAGCCGGTACCGGTGGGCGTGACCGGGCATTTGCACATTGGCGGCGTGGGCGTGGCCCGTGGCTATCTGGGGCTGGAGCAGCTCAGTGCCGAACGCTTTATCGACAATCCGTTTGTGACAGGCGATCGGCTCTATCGCAGCGGCGATCTGGCGCGTTATCGCCCGGACGGTCAGCTGGAATTTCTCGGTCGCAACGACTTTCAGGTCAAGTTGCGCGGCGTGCGCCTGGAACTGGGCGAGATCGAAGCCCGACTCGAAGGGTTTCCCGGCATTCGCAGCGCCGTGGTGCTGATGGTCGGCGAAGCAGCGCAGGATCAGCGGCTGGTGGCCTGTTGCGTGGTGGCCGAGACCGTGGACGAAGCAGCGGTGCACGCCCATCTGGCGACGACACTGCCCAGAGCGGTGATCCCCGGCAGCTATCTGTGGCTCGAGGCGCTGCCACTGACCGCCAACGGCAAGCTCGACCGAACCGCGCTGACAGCACTGGCGGATGAAGAGATGACCAACCGCCAGGTCAACCTGAGCAGCCCGCGCGATCACATCGAACTGGCGTTGTACCAGATCTGGAAAAGCCTGTTGCTGGCGCCGCAGATCGGCATTCGCGACAACTTTTTCAATGTCGGCGGCACCTCCATCGCCGCGATCAAAATGGCCCATGAAATCAGCCAGCAGTTTGCGGTCGAAGTGCCGGTGCGCGTGGTGCTCAGCTACCCGACCATCGAAGCGCTGGGCGGCTGGCTGCGGGTCGGGGCCAACCCGGCGCTGGCGCAGAGCAACCTGATCGAATTCCGTCGCGGCAGCGGCCAGCACAACGTGGTGTGCATTCACCCGGCGGGCGGCACGGCGTTCTGTTACCTGTCGCTGGCCAAGGTGCTGCCGGATACAACCGGCGTCTACGGCGTGCAATCGCCGGGGCTGAATCCGGGGGAGAGCGCCGAGCCGACGGTCGAAGCGATGGCCGTGGCCTACTTGCGCCAGATTGAGCCGCTGACACAGCAACCGCTGATCCTCACCGGGTTGTCGTTCGGCGGCCTCGTAGCCTATGAAATGGCTCGACGGTTGACGGCGGCGGGGCATCGTCAGGTGACGGTGGTGCTGCTTGACACTCAGGGTAGCGACGACCCCGGTTTCCGCGAGCAGATCGGCACCGTGGACATGGCCGAGTTTCGCGACAAACTGGTGCGCTTCAACGGCATGTACCCCGGCATCGAAGACGCCCAGGTCGAGCGCTATTTCAACATCTATAACCACAACCGGCTGGCCATGGCCGCTTATGAGTGCGCGCCGCGCGCCGGTCGTGTGGTGCTGATCCAAGCGCGGGAAGATTTCAGCCGCCATCAGTTGCATGAACTGCGCGGCTTCTGGCGTCGGCGCGCGGGCAGCGGTTATCTGGCGAAACTGGTCAGCGGCGGGCACTGGGACATGCTCGAAAGCGCGGAAATCCACCGGGTCTCGCAAATAATCCGTCGGGAGCTGCAACGCTTCGACGCGCAGGAGGCGAAATGATGAGTGCGTCCAAGGACATGCCGTTGCTCGCGCGCTTTGCCGAGCAAGTGGCGCGTAATCCGCAAGCCCCGGCGGTGATCGATCAATCGGTCACGCTGACTTACGCCAAACTGGCCAGCGCCAGCGAACGCATCGCCCGAGGGTTGCTGGCACGCGGCGTCGAGCCCGGCCAATCGCTGGCGTTGTGCATGCCGCGCTCTTGGCAATGGTTGGCAGCGATTCTCGGCGCGTTGAAGGTCGGCGCGGTGGTGGTACCGCTGGATCGGGCCAGCCCGCGCCAACGCCGGGAACTGATGCTGGCGGATGCGGCGTGTATCGGCCTGATTACCCTGGATGAAGAACCGTTGTGGTCGCCTTCACTGTGGCAAACCAGCGTCGAGGCCTTGCTCGATCAGCCGGACGCTGCGCCGCAAACACTGGCCGAAGACTTCGCCGAGGTGATGTTTCTGTTCTACACCTCGGGCACCACCGGCACGCCGAAAGCGGTGGAGGTTGGCGAGCGCGGCTTGCTGCGGCTGGCGTCCACCGACGGCTATATCGAGATTCGCCCGACGGACCGGTTTGCCTGCCTGTCCAACCCGGCGTTCGATGCGTGCAGTTTCGAACTGTGGGCGCCGCTGCTCAACGGCGGTTGCTGCGTGATGATCGCTGACGAGGACGTGCTGGATGCGCGCCGACTGGCCGAGGTGCTCGAGCGCACGCAGGTCGACAACCTGTTCATGACGGTGTCGCTGTTCAACACCTTGATTGCCGAGTGGCCGTCGTGCTTTTCCAGCGTGCGTCAGGTGCTGATCGGCGGTGAGCAGATCAGCGCTGCCGCTGTGCGCGGGTGGTATCGGGCCAACCCTGAGAGCCGTTGCCGGATCTTCAACGTCTACGGCCCCACCGAATGCACCACGTTTGCCCTGTGCTGGCCGATCAGCCGCGATTTTGCCGGTGACGCCGCGCCCATTGGCCGACCGTTGCCGGATACCGGCGTGCAGGTGCTGGATGAGCTGCAACGTCCGGTGTCGGCAGGCGAGGTCGGCGAGCTGTATTTGAGTGGCAGTGGTATCGCCCGTGGCTACCGCAACCGGCCCGAAGAAACCGCCCGCCAGTTCGTCCGTTTGCCCAACCTCGACGGTGGCGCGCAGGTGCATTACCGCACCGGCGATCTGGTGCGGCGCAATGCCGAAGGCTTGATCGAGTACCTGGGGCGGGTCGATCGGCAGGTGAAGATCCGGGGTTTCCGGATCGAGCCGGGGGAGGTGGAGCAACGGATCCTGGAGCATCCGGGCGTGGCGCAGGTGTATGTCTGCACCCGGCGTCAGGCGGCGGAAGATCATCTGTTGCAGGCATTCATCGTGCCTCGCGGGGATCTGGACTATCACGCCTTCGAAAACCATCTGCGGGCACAACTGCCGCCTTACATGCGGCCTAATCAGCTGTTCCTGCTGGAGCGCCTGCCGCTGACGGCCAATGGCAAGATCGATCGTGATGGCTTGCTGGCCCAAGGGTTGAGTCCGTGGCATCCAGCCCTGACGGCTACGGATAACGAAAACGCATCACCGGCGCTGGATTGGTTGCTGAGTCAGGCCCGTTCGCTGCTCAGCCAACCCGCTCTGAGTGCGCAGGACGATTGGCTGGGCAGTGGCGGCGACTCGCTCAAGGCGATGCGTCTGCGTTCGGCGATCCGTGTCCGCTGGCAGCAAGAGATCGCGATCGATACGTTGCTCAACGAGCCTTTCTCGTTATTGGCCGCACAACTGAGCGGTGAAACGAACGGCGCGTCGATCTACCCACCCGCGCCTCCGATCAGCAGCGCCAAACGCCTACCGGCCACCGCCGAACAGCGCCGCCTGTGGCTGTTGCAACAACGCTCGCCGGCCTCGACCGCCTACAGCGTGCCGCTGATTCTGCATCTGGCGGCAGGTGTCGAAGTCGCGGCACTGGCCGAGGCTTTGGGGCGTCTGGTGCAGCGTCATCCGGGGTTGCGCACGGCATTCGTGGCGGGTGCCGATGGACTGGATCAGGTAATCGCCGAGCAGGGCTCGACCTGTCGCACCTTTGCGGTCGGGCATTTCACCGAGGACAACTGGCAGGCCTTCGCCGAGCTGGTGTTCGCCGCGCCGTTCGACCTGACCACCCCGAAGCTGTTTCAGGCTTGGCTGTTGCCGTTCGCTGATGGCAGCTGCCGGCTGTTGCTGAACCTGCATCACATCATCGTCGATGGTTGGTCGGTGAACCTGCTGTTCGACGACCTGGCGCAGCTTTACAGCGATGTCCTGCAAGGCCGCGACAGCCTGCAACCCGCGGGCCGCTTGACGACGCTGGAGTTTGGCCAATGGCAGCGCCAGTGGAGCGTCGATCCGCATTATCGCGACCAGCGCCGCGCCCTCGCCGAGTTGCATCGCCGTCAGGAAGAACCATCACCTGCATTGATGCCAATGCGCGAAATCAGCCCCGACGCCCGGTTGCACCGCGAACCCTTGGGCACCCTGCGCAGCGCGGCCCTCGAACGCTTTTGCACTCAACAACGGCTGACCCGTTTCGAAGTGCTGTTCAGCGTCTTCGCCTGGAGCCTGTACGCCCTGACCGGGTGCGAGCGGCCAAGGATCGCCAGTCCGGTGTCCAACCGGCCACTGGCGGAGTTCGAAGACACGGTCGGCATGTTTGCCAACACCGTGCTGATCCCGACCGCCGTCGAGCAGGCATCGACCCTGCAAGAACAGTTGCGCAAGCAGACCGCCACGGTGCGCGAGGTGCTGGCGTTGCAGGACGTGGCGCTGGCGGATCTGGTGGAAGACCTGCGGCTGTCGTCGAGCCCGTTACTGTTCGATTTCATGTTCGTGCTGGAGAACACCGATTACGCAGCGCTGGCCGATTCGAACCTGCACGCGACGCTGCAATTCAACCAGCACTTGCACGCCAAGTGCCCGCTGACGCTGTTGATGGTGGGCAGCGGGTCGCAACTGGAATGCTGGTGGGAATATCAGTGCAGCTACTTCGATGGCGAACAGATGCGCGCCGTGAATGCGCTGTTTCGCCGAGGCCTGGACCTGTTGCTGGAAACCCCGGCGGCCAATCTCAACGATTTGCTCGGTCCGTATCGACGTGGTCTGCCCCCGGCCAGTGAGGGCCCTCGGACTGCGCTGCCGTTCAACACACTGGCGGAGGGGTTCGAGCATCAAGTGCATTGCACGCCGGAGGCGGTTGCGCTGGTTCAAGGCCAGCGGCGCCTTACCTACAGCGAACTGAATGCGCTGGCCGATGCTCTGACGGCAAACCTGATCGAGCACCATCCGTTGCCGGCCGGTAACGCGCCATTGCATGTCGTGCTGTTCCTCGATGCCTCGGTGGAACACATCGTCGCCTTGCTGGCGCTGGCCAAACTCAATCTGACGGCCGTACCGCTGGATCCTGCCTATCCGCTGGCGATCCAGCGTCAGGTGCTGGAACAGGCGCAACCGCATTGCGTGCTGTTCAGCGATATGACGAAGTCAGTGCTGGATGACCTGAACGCCGGACGATTCGCCACTCATCGGGTCGATCTGAGCGCCAATGCCGTTACGTTCGAACGTCCACGCCACGCTGGCGAACGGCCGCTGTACACGCTGTTCACCTCCGGATCGACCGGCACGCCCAAAGGTGTGCAAGTGTCGGAGCGCACCCTGTGCAATCTGCTGCAATGGCAGCGCACCGAAGGGCAGTTGCCGGCGGAAGCGGTAACCCTGCAGTTCTCGATGCTGTCGTTCGATGTGTCGTTTCAGGAGATTTTCAGCACCCTGTGCGGCGGCGGTTGCTATCACCTGATCACGCCGCGCTGGCGTCAGGACGCCGAGGCGTTGCTGGAGTACATGGTCGAGGCGCGGATCGAGCGCCTGTTTCTGCCGTACGTGGCCTTGCAGCATCTGGCGCAAACCGCCGTGGCCCGAGGCATTTACCCTTCGGCGTTGCGCGAGGTGATTACGGCCGGCGAGCAACTGCTCTGCACCGATGCGCTGCGCAACTGGTTCGGCGGCATGCCGCACGCCTCGCTGTTCAACCATTACGGCCCGACCGAAACCCACGTGGTCAGCGCCTTGCGCCTGCCGCCCGTGGCGCGGGACTGGCCGTTGCGCGCGCCGATCGGCCATGCCGTTGGCAATGCGCGGCTGTTGCTGGTCGATGAGCATGATTGCCCGGTGCCCAACGGCTGCCGTGGCTACCTGCTGGTGGCCGGGCCAATGGTTGCCCGTTGCTACCTGGCTGATCCTGCGCTGAACGCTGCGCGGTTCGTCGAGCTGGCAGATGGCTGTTTGTATTACCGCACCGGCGATCTGGCGTGGGCCGATGCCCTGGGCTGCCTGCATTATCTGGGACGTGACGATCAGCAGATCAAACTCAGCGGCCATCGTTTGGAACTGGGTCAGATCGAGTCGGCGCTGATGCAGGTGCCGGAAGTGGTCAACGCGGTGGTGGCGGTGCAGGCCGATCCACCACGGCTGATCGCCTGGCTGCAGCTCGAAGGCGAACCTGCGACAGCCGGTGAGCTGGATCGTCAGGTCGCGCGGCGGCTGCCGGCCCATGTGCGAATCGATGAATACCGACGGATCGACCTCTGGCCACGCACGCCCAGCGGCAAGATCGACCGCAAGGCCTTGCCCAATCTGGGCGAGGCTTTGGAGCGGCGCAGCACGCCACAACCGGTTGTTCAATTGACCGCGCTGGAACGGCAACTCAGCGAGTTGTTCCAGGCCGTGATCGGACGGGACATCGAACCGGAGCAGACCTTCTTCGAGGCCGGCGCCACCAGCCTCGGCCTGATGCGTTTGCATGGCCGTTACGCCGAAGAACTGCAGCACAAGGTGACAATGGCCGATCTGTTCGAACACGTCACGGTGCGGCGTCTGGCTGCGCACCTGTCGACGGCGCCGGTGGCAGCGGCGGAGCGTGTACGGCAGGCCGATGCAGGCCATCAGCCGATGGCGATCATCGGCTTGGCGGTCAATGTGGCCGGGGCGCAGAACCTGTCCGAATTCTGGGCGATGGTGCAAGGCAATCGGCTGGGCATCGAGCACTTTGCCGCCGACGAGGGGCTGGTCGGCGCCCGCAGTCAACTGGCGGGCATGCTCGATTTCGATCCCGAGTACTTCGGCATCAGCCGCCAGGAAGCGCGCCTGATGGACCCGCAACAGCGGCATCTGCTGATGGCGTGCGTACAGGCCCTGCAACACGCGGCCATCGTCCCGTCGGCGGATGGTCCGCGCATCGGACTGATCGCCAGTTGCGGCGAAACCACATACTTTCAAAAGATGCTGCGCGAAACCGCCGAGGACGATCTGCCGGACGGCTTCCAACTGGCGCTGCATCACGACAAGGATTTTCTGGCGACCAAAGCGGCGTATCACCTGGACCTCAACGGCCCCGCCCTGAGCGTGCAGGCTGCTTGCGGCAGCTCATTGATCGCCGTGCACCTGGCCAGTTCGATGCTGCGCCAGGGCGACAGTGACGTGATGCTTGCAGCCGGGGTGCTTATCGACCCGACGCTGACCGAGGGCTACCGGCACCGCTCGCAGCACATTTTCTCCGCCGACGGTTTGTGTCGTCCGTTCAGCGACGACGCCAGCGGCACCCTTGGCGCCAGCGGCTACGGCGTAGTGGTGCTCAAACCGCTGGCCAAGGCGCGGGCCGATGGCGACCGGATCTACGCGCTGGTCGAAGGCTCGGCGTTGAACAACGATGGCCGGGCCAAGATGAGTTACACCGCGCCGTCGGTGGCGGGGCAGAGCGCGGTTATCCGCGATGCCTTGAACCGGGCCGGATTGACCGGTGCCGACATCGGCTACATCGAGGCCCACGGCACCGGCACCTTACTGGGCGATCCGATCGAGGTCGCGGCGTTGACCAAGGCGTTCGGCGAGGCGCCGGCCGGCCAATGCGCGCTGGCCTCGGTGAAAAGCCAGATCGGTCATTTGGGTGCGGCGGCGGGGGTGGTCGGGCTGATTCGCGCCAGCCTCGCGGTGTTCCATGGCGTACTGCCGCCGAACCTGGGTTTTGGCCGGATCAACCCGCAGATCGACCTGGAGCATTCGCCGTTTTATGTGCCGACCACGTCCCGGCCATGGCCGCAAGGGCGGCGGCGACTGGCCGGTGTCAGCAGTTTCGGGATCGGCGGGACCAACGCGCATGTCATCGTTGGTGCTGCGCCTACGGCGCAGGAGAGTGTCGAGGAAACGTTGCCGCTGCTGATGATTTCTGCGCATAGCCGGGTGGAGTTGCTGCGCGATGTCGCGACGATTCGCGAATATCTGCAAACCCATCCTGAGGAGCGGACCGCATTGCTGCGGCACTTGCAGTCAGGTCGCCGGCAACTGCGCTGGCGCTTCGCGATGGTCTGCCAGCCGGGTGACGACATTCCATTGCAGCCGACAGCGATCAAGGAAGTCACCGTTTCGAGCGCGCAACTTAAAGTCATTGATCAATCGCCGCAGGAGCTGCTGGAAGCTTGGTACGAAGGCGCGAATATCCAGTGGCCACAACGCTCGGCACCGCCGCCCTGGGATTTGCCGCCGTCGTCGTTCGATCTTCAGCCGTATCGTTTCCAGCCACCTGTAGCTGTTCAACCTGATGCGCCAACCCTTGAGCGACAACCGCTGGCGGACTGGTTCCACCAGCGACAGTGGGTGCGCACCCGTCGCCTGAGCGCGACAGCGGCGGCGGAATCCCGTGAGGTGCTGATTCTGTGCAGCCATGAAGCGCCGGACTCGACGTTGCTGGCGAGCCTGGACGTGGTGTATCGACGGGTGATTCAGGTACGCACTGGCAATGGCTTCAAGCGCCTGAGCACGGACCGTTTCGAACTTGATCCGCTGGACACTCAAGCCCTCAACCGTTTGCTCGCTGAGGTCGCAGAACCTGCACTCGGCGAGCTCGATTGGCTGCATGCCTTGCCGCTGGCGGTGTCTGGCGCAGTCAACGAGCAATCGCTGGATCTGGCGCAGTGGGCCTGTCTGGACACGGTCAGTGCGCTGATGCAGGCCTGGGGGCAAACCCCGCGCACGACCCTTCTGCGGTTGTGGTTGATGTCGTGGCAGGCATGCCCGGTGAACGGCGAGGTGCGACGGCCCGAACTGGCAGCGCTGGCCGGCATCACCGAAGTGGTGCCGCAGGAATACCCGGTGCGTTGCCACTGGCTGGACTGGCCGGCATTACCACTTGAAACCCACGCCGGCGAGTTGGCTGCGCTGCTTGGCGATCCGGCTTCACTGCCTCGGCGAATGGCGGTGCGCGATGGTTATCTCTGGCAGCCACGTTTGATGCCTCAGCCATTGACCGGCCCGGCAACGACATCGGGGCTTCTGCCGGAAGACGGCACGTTCCTGGTGCTGGGCGGCAGCGGCGGCATCGGCCGGACCTTGTGCGAACACCTACTGCAGGCACCTACCCGCCGGGTGGTGCTGCTCTCGCGTCAGGGGCAATTGCCGGCGTCACTGACGGCGTACGCGTCGCGCATCGACTGCATCAAAGCGGACATCGCCGACCTGCCGCGCTGGCCGCAGATCCTCGATCAACTGGCCGTTCGTTATGGTCGCCTGAGCGGGGTGATTCATGCGGCGGGCGTCGGCGCAGGCAGCCTGATTCGTCACCGCGATGCTCAGCAAATGGCCGAGGCCATGGCCGCCAAGACCCGCGGCATGCTGGCGGTCGAGGCCTTGATCGAGCACCTGGCGCCGGGTTTTGTCCTGTACTGCTCGTCGATGTCAGCACTGTTTGGCGGCGCGGGGCATCTGGACTACGCAGCGGCCAGCGGGGTGCTCGACGGCTTCACCCACTATCGCCCGAACGCGACCGACGCTTGCCTGCGCTTGGGGATCAACTGGGACATCTGGCGCGACATCGGCATGGCCACCACCAGTAATGGCGGGGACGCTGCACATCTGGAGCATCTGACGGTTGGCCTGTCCGCCGAAGAGGGCTGTCGGGTGTTCGATCTGGCGATGGCGACGCAGTTGCCGCAGCTGTTGATCTCCACCACCGGCATTGACACGGCGCGGCGGTTCTATCCGGTTCGCCATGGTGCCGTGGCCGCGGTGGTCGAGGCACCGAAGGGCGTGGACCTGTCGACGCGCCTGCGTGAGTGTTTGTGCAAGTGGCTCGGTGTGGCCGAGCTGGAGGACGACGATTCGCTGTACGACTTGGGCGCGGATTCGCTGACGCTGCTCGACCTCATCGACGAACTGCAAGCGGCCACTGGTGAGGTATTCCAGCTGTCGCAATTCAGCCACAGGGTCAGCCTGAGCGAAGTGCTCGGGCTGGTGTCGACCGCCACGGTTGAAGAGGCGTCCCCCGCTGCACCGCACGGCTGGCACGATGCGGTGCGGATTGATCAATGGCATGCCGGTGCCGGCCGCGATTGGCTGTACCTGATTCACCCGGTGGGTGGCGATGTTCAGGCCTATCGGGAACTGGTGTCGGCACTGCCGGCGGAGCTGGGCGTGTGCGTGATCGCCGACCCGGCGTTGCGCGTGCCGCAGTTGCCGAACATCAGCGTGGACGAACGTGCACGCCGGTATCTGGAGGCCATCAAGGCTCACCTTCCGCCAGGCAGCGCCTGGCGTCTGGGAGGCTGGTCATTTGGTGCATGGGTGGCGCAGGCGCTGAGTCATCAGGCCCGGGTCGACGGCTTCAGGCAGCCGTTGCTGTACCTGATCGACCCGCCCGCGCCGGATGCCGGTGCGGAACTGGCCGGCATCGACGAACAGACGATCGAGCAGGTGTTCCAGCGCGAGTTTGCCCAGCGCTGGCCCGAGGTCGAAGGGCAGGGCATGGCCGAGGAACGTCAGGCGTATCTGCAACGGCTGACGGTGTGCTGTCGCAACAACATGACCAGCATGATCGACTTCCAGCCGCCGGCGCTGGCGACCACGGCGGTGCGACTGTTCATCGCCGGGCACGCCAATCCTTACGGGCTGGGCAACGCCTGGAACCAGGACGACCTGCAACGCAATTGGCAGGCCTTGCTGCCGCAGTTGCGCAGCTGGCAAACCCTCGACACCGATCACTACGGCATCGTGGCGGGCCGCTGGGCGCGGTTGCTGGCCGAGGTGATCGGTACGGATGAGCCTGCGCCATGAATGATCCGATCTTGATGCCGCGATGGTGGCTGGCCTTGACCAAGGTGTTGTGCGAAGCCGATTCGAACACGGCCTTGCGCTTGAGGCAATGGCGGGGTCAGGTGCCGTTTAAGCTGTTTCATCTCTGGCAGGCCGACGTGGTCATGCCGATGCTCTGCGAAGCCTTGCCGGAACATCAGCAGGCGCTGCTCGGGTTGCGAAGCCTGCATCAGCGAGCGGCGCTTGGCCTGATCGGGCGTCAGGGCGAGTGGCGGGCCACGCTCAAACCGGTGTTGCTGGCGCTGTACCGCAAGGCCTACGCCTACGACGCGGCGTACGCCAAGGCCCACGCCAGTGCGATGACCTACGGCTTGGCACCGGCCAACAGCGCCATGATTGCCGAACACTTCGGTGATGCCGAGGCGTTCGCTGAGTACTACGCGCAACTCAATACCGAGGCCGCCGCCACCGCGTTTGCCCAGGCTCATGCCAGCGCCAATGCCGAGGTGTCGGCCCGGGCCTTTGCGGCCGACGATGCAGACACCTGCGCGCAGATCTGCGGGGCGTCCGTGCGGGTTTACGTCGGGGCCTGCGCTTCGAGTGACGAACAGCGACATGCCGTATTCAACCATCTCGCCGCCGGGCTCGACCGGAGTCTGGCCACGCTGCAATCCCGTTCAACAGGAGAACGACATGAATGACGCACACCTGCAATTCGATGTGGTGATCAATGCCCAGGGTCAATATTCCCTGTGGCCGGCGGGCAAGCCGATGGCCGCCGGCTGGAACGAGGCGGGGATGCGTGGCGAACGCCAGGTCTGCCTGGATTACATCAACGAACACTGGATCGACATGCGCCCGAGTTCGCTGCGCGAGCAGTCATCGGCGTCGTTCCAATAGAAAAGGTGAGGGAACATGGATCAGTTGGCACTCAAGGCAATCGAACGCATCGCCGCCGAACGGCGCGCGCCGTATCAGCACATCACGGTCGAGCGGATCACGCCGATCATCGGCGCCGAGATCGGCGGCGTCGATCTTTCGCAGCCGCTGAGCGACGAGCAGCTCACGGAAATCCGCCGGGCCTTTCTGGAGAACCACGTGGTGGTGTTCCGCGATCAGCACCTGACGGTGGACGAACACAAGGCGTTTGGCCGGCTGTTCGGTGAACTGAGGGCCCTGCCGGTGGAAGACATCGATGGCGATGACCCGGAGCTGGTGGTGATCCGCGCCAATGCGCAATCGCGCTACGTGGCCGGCGAAACCTGGCACACCGACGGCACCGCCGATTTGGCGCCGTCCATGGGCTCGATGCTGTACATCAAGGAAACCCCGGCCATCGGCACCGGCGGCGACACACTGTTCGCCAACATGCACCTGGCGCTGGAAATGCTGTCGCCGACGATGCAGCAGTTTCTTGGCGAATTGACCGCGATCCATGACGGTGCGATTCCGTGGAAGGGCTATGAGGCGCCGGCCAATCTGCCGAAAACCGAACACCCGGTGGTGGTTCGCCACCCGGAAACCGGGCGCAAGTCGCTGTTCGTCAATTCCGGGTTCACCTCCCACATCGTTCAGTTGTCCGGTGGTGAAAGCCAGGTGCTGTTGAACATGCTGTTCGATTTGGTAGCCCGCGAACCGGTCCTCAGCTGCCGTGTGCGCTGGACGCCGAACAGCCTGGTGTTCTGGGACAACCGCTGCACCCAGCACCATGCGGTTTGGGATTATTTCCCGCACTCGCGGTATGGCGAGCGGGTGACGATTCTGGGGACGCAGCCCAAGGCTTGAGTCTAAAAAACCGGTGGGAGAGGGCGCCGTTCCCACCGCTGATTCACAGGCCTTGTCTGAGCAGTTGCTCAACGATCAACTTGCCGAACGCCAGATTCCCGTGCAACGGGTCATCCACCTCGCAGTACGCCGCAAGCTGAAAACCCAGCTCGTCATTCGCCGCCGCGCGCACGTCGATCAGCTCGACGCCGACTCCTTGCAGGCGCTCGATCAGCAGCGCCTGCGCGGCCATGAACACGCGTCGGTCGGCCAGCTCCGGCACCCGCTGCGGCGGCAGCACGGCGAACACCTTGAGGTTCATCGCCCGGGCCTGTTCATAGAACGCCAGCGCAGGCCGGGACAAGGTGTCGATGATGGACTCGAACAGCGGCCCACAGAGAAAACCTTCGTCGAATTGGCCGTCCGGCGTCTGGTAGCAGGTCCAGTTCGGCGCAGTGGCGAGATAGTGCAGGCTCAGGCCGATGGTACTCACCAGCGGCACCCCGACCTCCGCCAGTTGCGGTACTTCGAATGGCTCAAGGGCCTGGCGATACAGGCGCTCCATCTCCACGTCCCGAAACACCACGTCATGACGGGTCAGGCTGAAAAAATCCACCGCGAAATCCCGGCCGGTGCCCAGCGGGCCGCCACTGAAAGGCAACTCGCGGGCCTGCGCCGCCTTGCCGATGACCCCGGCATGGGAATCGCCCAGCAGCAGAAACCTAGGCGTAATAATCGAGCACGGCGTCTTCACAGACAAGCTCCTCACTGGACACGCAGGTGGAGGCAACGCTGGCCGGCGTCTGCAGCGGTTGAACCGCATCGAGCCCGGCGAAAAACTGCCGCATGACAAACGCCACGCCTTCAGGCGTGACTTCCCGCTGGTTCGGTTGGTAGAACGCGCCTTTGAAAGGTGTGCCGGTGATGATTTCGTAGGAGGGGAAATAGTCGACGTCGTGCAGGTCTTCGCACAGCTGCCCGGCGACGGCGCGCAGGACTGATTTGGAATAGGTGGTGGCGCTCAGCACATGCTCGCCCGTGGCGGTTGCCGTCAGGGGCACCGGTGACACGGTGAGCAGCAGACGCAGTTGCGGGTTGATCGAACGCATCAACTCCAGCGCCCTGACCATGTCGCCATAGGTGTCCATGAAGCCGAAGTTGCAGAAGCTGTGCAGCTGCGGATCGAAGGTGCCGCGCACAGTGCCGGGGCACATGGGATACACCAGACCGGTCTGGCGGTTCTGCCAGGCTTCGGTCAGACCCAGGGTGAACACGAACACTTTGGCGCGGCGCAGGGCGGTGCGGATGGCATCGAGGGTGGCTTCGCGCGAGGCGAACAGCGCGTCCTCGCTGGCAAAACCGTCGGGTTCCACGGCGGGGCGGAATGGATCGAAGAAACGCCCGTCATGGGCCCAGGTTTCGTCAGGTGGCAGGCTCACGCCGAGCGCCCATTTCAGCCATTGGCACAGCATCGCCGGGGTGTACAGATTGCCGGTGCGAAACGAGAAAATCCCATAGTTGCGGGTCTTCCAGTCCGTTTCGGGCAATTCGGCCGGGGCCGGTTCCGCATCCAGCCAGTTCATGCCGCGCTCCACCAGCGCCCGGCCGATGTGCTGGGCGAAACACGAGCCGGCGGTGACGATGGCGTCCTTGTTGCCGATCTCGAATTGTGGCGTCCACAGTTGATCGATGTTCAGCCCGGGCTTGTCAGCCACGGCGGTGCGCCAGAAAGCGCGGGGTGGCAGGCACTGATAAGGATTCACGACGAGGCACTCCTTGGCGGTCGCTGATAAAACGGGTCAGCTGATTTGATAACGGTAGATCAGGTCGTCAAACCACCGATCTCCAATCTGATAGGCCTGCGGCACGCGGCGCTCGAATACAAAACCGCATTTCTCCAAAACCTTGCAGGACGCGATATTACCGTCGGTCACGGTCGACTCCAACGAGTCCAGGCCGATGGCGGCGGCATATTCGATGATCGCCTGCCGCGACTCGGTGCCAAAGCCTTTGCCCTGATGCTCGGGCAACAGCAGGCAACCCACCTCGGCATGCCCCGGCGACAGGATGCGGAATCCTGTCACGCCCAGTTCCTGCCCGCTGGCCCTGTCGATCACCACCAGACACAACCAGTGATCCGACTGCGGCCCCCAGACCGGAAGCCGGTGCTCGAAGCCTTTGCGCACCTGGTCCTCGGCGATTTCACCGAACACATACTGCATGGTTTGCGGCTCGGAATGCAGCCTGAGGAACAGCGGCCAGTCGGATTCGACCATCGTGCGCAGGTCCAGGCGTTGCGTGGTGAGCTCAAGCATCCGCAGCTCCTTGCAAGGGCGGAAAGGGAAGACAGTTTTTTACTGGTTGTGGGACGAAAGATCAATGATGCAGCACATTGGCGCCGACAGCCGACAGCCGACAGGGCTAGGCTATTCCATGGACTTTTCACAAATCAGTGTGGTTGGGTCCTCGCGGTGGATGATCCGCAGGATCGAAAGTGATCCGGATTTCGCAGTCTCGACGACATCACCCACGACGGCTTGATGATTGAGGGTTATGAATCCAATCAACTGTTTTTCCTGATTCTTGAGGCAGCACTCATGTGCCGAAAGCCTTGTTTTGAATTCGTATTCTGGGTTGAAGCTCTGGATTTCTGAAACCGAGGCTACAGGTTGGTGGAGGCGGCTACGACAAATACAGTGGCGAGTAGTGTGATACACAATTTAACATAATATACATTATGCGTACCATTATATGCGGAGTTGGGGTGGTCTGGTGATCAGATTTCAAGCCTGCGACGCGTCCTGCTTTCAGCTTAGCGATGCTTGCCACCGCATGCTTGAATACGGCCCGACAAACTTTGCTTCACCAGTTGACGGAAAAATCGCATGTGGCTTTGTACAGAATGGAATAATCGACTGGGATGCAATCAGCGCCGTGGCTACTGCCGCAGCCGCACTCATCACAATTCCGTTTGGCTCAACGACAAACGCCAAAGGAAGCTTGGACGCAAGTCCAGCGCTAGGCTTCTAGCTCAATTGATTGGCATCGGCTATTACGTTCGAACTCCCATCCCAGTTCTTGGACAAAGCCGACTTCTTCAGTGAAGCTACGAGCCGCAGCCTGGCAAACGGTTTTCCGAAGTGAATCGCTTGAAACAGTTCGTCGGGTTGTTCGGAGATCTGGCAGCTAAAGAGACACAGGACGTTATTGACGTCCATTTAATGACGGTTCTACCAGATCGAAGAGCCCAGAAAGCTGCTCAGGCTGATTTTCAGGCTCTTCTAGTGGTTGGGCGGATCAGCCGGTAAGCTTTATCTCCCCTTCTTTCATATGCGCTCTGATTATAACTAGACTAAATGGTAATTTAGTTGAGTTATATGCTGATTTGCCGCACGGAAAATTATTAAGGATCAACGGATGATGAAGGGTTGTGCTCCACAGCACCCAGTGCCCTGCCCCCACCTACCTATTAACGTCACTGTTAATTCTACGATTCAAGCGGACATCAAGAGATTTCAATCATAGAGGTTTTCTCACCGACTAAGAGCTACCACAAACTCAAGAAATGCCCGCACCTTTGCTGGCGGCAAGTGCCGTGACGGGTACAAAGCGTAGAGTGGAAAATATTCATCGGACCAATTCGGAAACATTTCGATAAGCCGTCCCTCGCGCAGCGCGGCCTCTACACCTAATTCCAAAACCTGGGCTACCGCCTGCCCCTCCTCGCAAATTCGATGCATTGTGCCTACGTCATTGACCATTAGCCTTCCGTGCGTTTTGACACTTACACGCTCTTGCCCTCGATGAAATTCCCAAATGAACGGTTTGCCGGTTTGAGGGTTTCGAAAATCGACACACACATGGTCCGAGCTTTCAAGCTCTGATGGGTGTAGGGGGCGACCGTGCTTTTTAAGATATGCCGGGGAAGCTACCGTGAGTACTCGTGTTTGCAGCAACTGCCTGCCTATCAATGTGGAAGATGGTTGTTCGCCAAAGCGCACAGCCAAGTCAACCCCGTCTGCAATCAAATCCCCCATTTGATCTCGAGTCACGAGATCGAGCTCGATGTCGGGGTAGGTAGCCATGAAACTTCCGAGGGCGGGGGCCAGGATAAGTCTGGAGAAATAGGGGTCGACGTTCACGCGAAGCCTTCCACGCACTGCGGTTGCACTGCCAGAGGCCACCGTCGCCGCTTCCTCCAATCCGGCGAGCAGTGGCGCTATTTCTTCATACAGCCGACGCCCTTCATCTGTGAGTTTTACTGAGCGTGTTGTCCGGTCAAACAAGCGAATGCCTAATCTCGCTTCTAGACGTGCGACGGCCCGACTAACGCCCGATTGGGTCATATCCAAGGCCTGCGCTGCTTTCACGAAGCTCCCGCTATCAACCACGGCTGAGAGCACGCCCATACCGCTGACCAAGCGCCCGTCAAAACTCATTAATGAATCTCCGTCATAAATCCAATGATACTCATGATATCGAAGAAGCTCGAAACTAACGCGATAATTCGCTCATCGCGGCAATGGGCCGCTCTTTCAGAGAAATTGCTATGTATACGATAATGGGCGTAACGGGCCAGGTAGGTGCGGAAGTTGCCCGCCATTTGTTGGCTGCCAATAAGCGAGTCAGGGTTTTGGTCCGTGACGCTGAAAAAGGCAAAGAATGGGCTGCCAAGGGATGTGAGGTCTCGGTTGCAGACGCTAATAATTTGAGTGCACTGACCGGCGCATTTACTGACAGCACCGGCGTTTTTATTTTACTGCCTCCCAACTTCGATCCATCCGACGGCTTTACTGAATCCCGCTATATCATCGAGAACCTGCGCTCAGCGCTGGAAATAACCAAGCCTGAAAAGATAGTGTGTATCTCCACAATTGGCGCACAAGCGCCCGAGTTTAACTTGCTGAATCAGCTTCAAATCCTGGAACAACGCTTGGCCACGTTGGATCTGCCGATCACATTCTTGCGTCCAGCCTGGTTTATGGAAAACAGTTTTTGGGATATTGAGCCAGCAAAGAGCAATGGCGTGATCCCGAGCTTCCTTCAGCCGTTGGATAAGCCAGTTCCCATGATCGCGACTGCTGACGTCGGTAGAGTTAGCGCAGAGTTGCTGCAAGAGAACTGGTATGGCAAACGAATCGTGGAGCTGGAATCCGAGCAGCAGGTCACGCCAAATGACATCGCGGCGACATTATCCGATCTGCTGAATAAGCCGGTAAAAATGGACGTGATACCCAGCGAGAGCTGGGAGGCATTGTTTCGCTCTCAGGGCATGAGCAACCCCCATCCGCGCATCCAGATGCTCCATGGTTTCAATAAGGGCTGGATTCGCTTTGAAGGCATCCCGCGCAAAGGCCGGGTGTCATTGAAAGAAGTTTTGGCGCAGCTTGTCTCACGCTGACAGCGCTGGCGCAGCATGTTTTGCGCTGAGGCTGCCTCGCAATATCCCCCCAGACTCGTCGCGCTGGCTGCCATTGCCTCGGCGCGGCGAACCAATTGACCCGGCAAGCGCCGAACGGCCTAAAGCGCGCCGCGATTCAGTCGATACGCTCAAGGTAGGCATGGTCGAATTCCCCTTCAGAATTTTCTGATGCTCACCCCTACTGCTTTTCTGCCGTTCCAATACCTATAAAACCTGCGGGAGAAGTCATGAATATCAAACAGAAGCTGACATGGGCGTTCGCGGCCATTGCCTGCCTGCCGGTTATCCTGGTGGCCGTGCTGGTGGTATTGAACCTGCGCGATGCGGCACAAGCCAGCTTCCTCGATAGCAGTGGCCGGGAAATCCGCCAGATCGACAACGGCATGAAGCAGTTCTTCGATGGCATCAGCCAGAACGTCGAATTCTTCGCCAAGGACCCGCGGATCGTCGCGGCCAAGGACCTGAAAAACTATTCCAGCGCCGACGCGGCCCAAATCCCGCTGCCCGAGAGCAACAAGCAACTGCTGGATATCTTCGACCGGTTCGCCAAGAGCCACCCCACCACTGCCTACCTGTCCATCGGGTTGGCTGATGGCGGTTATGCCAGTTGGCCGGATGATCCAAAAATTTCCAACTACGACCCGCGTGCGCGCCCTTGGTACAAGGCGGCGATCGCCTCGCCGGGCAATACCGTGCGCACCGACGCCTATTATTGGGCACCGGACGATGTGTCGCTGATCGGTATTGTCCACACGGTCTCCGATGCCGCCGGCAAGCTGGTGGGCGTGGTCGGCCTGGACGTCTCGCTCAAACAACTGACCGAACTGGTCAAAAACATCAAGTTGGGCAACAGCGGCTACTTGATGCTGGTGGAAGCCAGCGGCAACGTCCTGGTGGATCCCAGCGATGCCAAGCACAACTTCAAGCCCCTGGCCGACCTGGGCCCCAACTATGCCGAGCTGGCCAAAAGCAGCGATGGCGTGACCCAGATCGAAATCGACGGCGTGCCCTACATGGCCAATGTGGTCAGTTCCAAAGGCCTGGGCTGGCGCTTCATCGGCCTGATCAAGCGCGACGAAGTGATGGCCGAGGCCTCCAGCCTGACCTGGTTGATCGCTGGCATCGCCTTCGCGCTGGCCGTGATCTTCGCTATCGTCGGTGCCAGTTTCGCCAGCGTGATCGTGCGGCCGATTCGCGGCGTCGCCAATGGCCTGCAGGAAATCGCCGAAGGCGAAGGCGACCTCACCCGCAAACTCACGGTGCAAGGCAAGGACGAAACAGCCACCCTGGCGGGCTGGTTCAACCAGTTCCTGGGAATGATCGCGCAACTGATGCAACGCATCGGCAGCGCCTCTTCCGACCTGCAAACCGCCGCGGCCGACACCAGCCACGTGGCCCGGAACATGAACGACGCTGCCGGGCGCCAGCGGCAGGCAGTGGAATTGGTGAGCACCGCGTTCAACGAGATGGTCGCTACCGCCAACGAAGTGGCCCGCTCCTGCAGCCAGGCCGCCTCGAGTGCCGACGAGGGCTACCGCGACGTGCACGACGGCCAGCATCACATCGGCGAAGCCACTGGCAGCGTGCTGCGCCTGAGCGAGGATCTGCAAAAGTCGACCCAGACCATGCAGGCGCTGGAACAGGACAGCAAGAACATCAACACCATCCTCGACACCATTCGCTCGATTGCCGAACAGACCAACCTGTTGGCCCTGAACGCCGCCATCGAAGCCGCCCGCGCCGGTGACCAGGGCCGCGGGTTCGCCGTGGTGGCCGACGAAGTCCGGGCCCTGGCGCGCCGCACCGCCGACTCCACCGGCGAGATCGACAGCCTGCTGGGCAACCTCGCCCGCCGCACCCAGGAAGTGACCCAACAGATGCAAAGCAGCCTGCAGGTGTCGCAGACCAGTGTCGATCGCATCCAGCAGGCCCGCGACAGTTTCGACAAAATCCGCCACTCGGTGGACTCGATTCGCGACCAGAACACCCAGATTGCCACGGCCGCCGAAGAACAACACCAGGTGGCCGAAGACATCAATCGGCACATCGCGCAGATCCATACCGATGCCCAGCTCGTGGAAGAATATGCGCACTCGGCGCAGACCGGCTCAGGTCGTTTGACCGATATTTCCGGGCAGCTCAAGGGCCTGGTGGGACGCTTCAAGTTCTAAACGAGTCTATGTCCGCTGCAGATCAAATCGGGGCGAGCCTGCTCGCGAGTGCGATGACACAATTGATGAAGATATCGACTGTGCCGGCCTCTTCGCGAGCAGGCTCGCTCCCACGAGGATTGCTGAGTATCTGCCAGGTGTCAGGAAACTCAGCGGAGAC
The DNA here is from genome assembly GCF_035554175.1 of Pseudomonas sp. Lineage (GTDB taxonomy): Bacteria > Pseudomonadota > Gammaproteobacteria > Pseudomonadales > Pseudomonadaceae > Aquipseudomonas. Next base: position 177,921 of record NZ_DATMIV010000050.1, read on the forward strand.
AAACACGGCTTGCCGGTAGCCCTCCGCGCGATTCAGCGAAAATTTACGAAACGAGCGTATTCGATGGTGGTCTAGAAAAATCAAGCCCATTCGATGAGAGCGTTCTTATGTTGAAATTCCTTGGCGGCACCGTTGGTATCATTTTCCTGATCGGCCTGATCGTGGTGATTGCCTTGTTCAAGTTCATCTTCTGAACATTGCAGCGGTGCCGGTGCCGGTGCCGCTCTTTCAAGGACAAACACCGATTCTTTGCACCGGATTATCAATGCTGTTAGCACTGATCAACGCTTGAGCGTCTCGCTCGGCAGCTCTTTGAACAGCGCCCGGTAACTGCTGGAAAATCGTCCCAGATGCCAGAATGACCAGCGCATCGCCACTTCAGCCACCGTGGTTTCAGTGGGTTTGCGTTTGAGCAATTCGCGGTGCGCGCTGTTCAGGCGGCGCAGACGCAGCCAATGACTTGGGGTCATCCCGGTATAGGCTTTGAAGGCCTGTTGCAACTGCCGCAGCGATACGCCGGCAACGTGGGAAAGTTCGAGCAGATTGACCGTGTCTTCCGGCGAATCAGCCGCCCACTCCCCTACTCGTTTCATGATTTGGCGTTCGTCGTTGCGCCGCTGCAATCCGCCCCGATCGAGACTGGTTTGAGCGTGATCGAGGATGAACAGGCAGTCCTCAAGCAACTGCTGAGTCAGGCGATCTTGATCAAGTGGATCAGCAGTTCGCGACAACTTCGTGAGAACCGAGCTTAACCAGCTACTGAACAAAGCGTTCTGCCCGCAGTTTAGCGGCGCCATGAACAAACCTTCCAGTTTCGCCACTTGCAAACCCTGCTCGCGGACGAATTCCGGCCCGAATACCACGGCGATTTCCTGGTAGTTCTCCGGGGTGATCCAGATGTTGCGGCTCTCTTCATTAAGCAGATAAAGCGCGTTGTCGCTGCGATCGAAACAGAACGCCAGAGCACCGGATGGCGCCCTGAAATTCTGCTCGACCCGAGTGTTCATCTGCTCTTCGTAGACCTCGACGCCTTGCAGATCGAGATAGCGAATCTGCCCGGCGAAATGGCCCGGCGACATCTGTTGGTAATGCTGGACCCAGCCCGGCGTGGCGCGGACTTGCTCGGCCACATCGGCAGTGTTGAACGCTTGTACCTGAAGCGGATTGCACGTTGTCATGGGATGACCTTGCGCACTCTTTTGGTGCGCTTTGGTGCTGCTGAAAGTGGATAGATGGAAAACCAAGCCGCGCTCAAGATAGTCGCCAACGCGCCACAGGGGAAGGGGCGGAAGATGAAACCCGCCCTCCCCGGCGTCTACAAAACCACTAACGAGGTCTTTATGAATGCCCCTTTCGATCAGCTGTTCACGTGGCTGAAAGATCACAAGATTACCGAAGTCGAATGTGTGGTCAGCGACTTGACCGGCATTGCCCGCGGCAAGATTGCACCGACCAACAAGTTCCTGCACGAGCGCGGCATGCGACTGCCGGAGAGCGTGCTGCTGCAAACGGTAACCGGGGATTTTGTCGACGACGACATCTACTACGATCTGCTCGATCCGGCCGACATCGACATGGTTTGCAAGCCGGTTTCGGATGCGGTGTATGTCATCCCATGGGCGATCGAGCCGACGGCCATCGTTATCCACGACACTTTCGACAAGTTCGGCAACCCGATCGAACTGTCGCCGCGCAACGTGCTGAAGAAAGTTCTGCAGCTGTATACGGACAAAGGCTGGAAGCCGATTGTCGCGCCGGAAATGGAGTTCTACCTGACCCAGCGCTGTGAAGACCCTGATCTGCCGCTCAAGGCGCCGCTGGGGCGTTCCGGCCGAGCCGAGAGCGGTCGACAGTCATTCTCGATCGATGCCGCCAACGAATTCGATCCGCTGTTCGAAGACGTGTATGACTGGTGTGAACTGCAAGGCCTGGATCTCGACACGCTGATCCACGAAGACGGCCCGGCGCAGATGGAAATCAACTTCCGCCACGGCGATGCGCTGGATCTGGCCGACCAGATCACCGTGTTCAAACGCACGCTGCGCGAAGCGGCGCTCAAGCACAACGTGACTGCGACGTTCATGGCCAAGCCAATTGGCGACGAGCCTGGCAGCGCCATGCACCTGCACCAGAGCGTGGTGGATATCGCCACCGGCCAGCCGATCTTCGCCGATGCCGAGGGCAAGATGAGCGAGCTGTTCCGTCACCACATAGGTGGCTTGCAAAAGTACATCCCGAAAGTCCTGCCGATGTTCGCGCCCAACGTCAATTCGTTCCGCCGCTTCCTGCCGGACACCTCGGCGCCGGTCAACGTCGAATGGGGCGAAGAGAACCGCACTGTGGGCCTGCGTGTACCGACTTCCGGACCGGAGTCGATGCGCGTGGAAAACCGGTTGCCCGGCGCCGACGCCAATCCCTACCTGGCGATTGCCGCGAGCCTGCTCTGCGGTTACATCGGCATGGTCGAAAGGATCGAACCGAGCGCAGCGGTCGAGGGCCGGGCTTACGAGCGACGCAATTTGCGCCTGCCGATCACTATCGAAGAAGCGCTGACGCAAATGGAGGACTGCCCGACAGTGGCCGAGTACCTGGGCAGCAAATTTGTCCGCGGTTACGTGGCGGTCAAGCGCGCCGAGCATGAAAACTTCAAGCGTGTGATCAGCTCGTGGGAACGGGAGTTCCTGCTGCTCAGCGTCTAATCAAAATTTGCACAAAACCCTGTGGGAGCGAGCCTGCTCGCGAAGGCGTCAGCACCGTCACTATCAATGTCACCTGAGGCACCGCATTCGCGAGCAGGCTCGCTCCCACAGGAATAGCGAACCACCTGAAAAATCCAACAATCCAAGAGGTGTCGATATGCGTCTATTGAAATCCATACTCCCGGTCGCGCTGAGCGTGCTGTTCAGCGTCACAGTCCACGCCGAGCCGCAGGTCAGCGTCTACAACTGGACCGACTACATCGGCGAGACCACTCTCGCCGACTTCCAGAGCAAGACCGGGATCAAGGTGATCTACGACGTCTTCGACTCCAACGAAACCCTCGAAGGCAAACTCCTCGCCGGGCGCACCGGTTATGACGTGGTGGTGCCGTCCAACCACTTCCTCGCCCGCCAGGTGAAGGCCGGCGCATTCATGAAACTGGATCGCTCGCAGTTAACAAACTGGAAGAATCTCGACCCGAAACTGCTTGAATTGCTTGGAAAAAACGATCCGGGTAACGAGCATTCGGTTCCCTACCTGTGGGGCACTAACGGCATCGGTTACAACGTTGACAAGGTCAAGCAAGTGCTCGGCATCGATCACATCGATTCCTGGGCCGTGCTGTTCGAGCCCGAGAACCTGAAAAAGCTCAGCCAGTGCGGCGTGTCGATGATGGATTCCGCCGACGAGGTTTTCCCGGCAATCCTCAATTACATGAGCATGGACCCGCGCAGCGAAAATCCCGATGACTATAAAAAGGCCGAAGCCAAGCTGCTGAGCATCCGCCCGTACATCACCTATTTCCACTCCTCCAAATACGTCTCGGACTTGGCCAACGGCGATATCTGCGTAGCGTTCGGTTATTCCGGCGATGTGTTCCAGGCTGCCAACCGTGCGAAAGAAGCGAAGAACGGCGTCAACATCGCCTATTCCATTCCCAAGGAAGGCGCCAACCTGTGGTTCGATCTGCTGGCGATTCCAGCCGATGCGAGCAATGCCAAAGAGGCCCACGCGTTCATCAATTACTTGCTCGATCCGCAAGTGATCGCCAAGGTCAGCGCCACCGTCGGCTACGCCAACCCGAACCCGGCGGCCAAGCCGTTCATGGATGCGGAACTGGTCAATAACCCTGAGGTTTATCCACCGCAGTCGGTGCTCGACAAACTCTACATTTCCTCTACTTCGCCCCAGGCAATCATGCGACTGATGACCCGGTCGTGGAGCAAAGTGAAGTCGAACAAATGAATCAGTACAGCTCACAACATGCGCGCTCCTATTACGCCGCGTCCGCACGGGCGACTGTGCCCTACCCTGCGCTGGACGGTGATTTGAGTGCCGATGTCTGCGTGATCGGCGGCGGCTTCACCGGCGTCAACACGGCGATCGAACTGGCGCAGCGCGGCCTGTCGGTGGTGTTGCTTGAAGCGCGGCGCATCGGTTGGGGGGCCAGTGGGCGCAATGGCGGCCAGTTGATTCGTGGCATCGGCCATGAGGTCGAGGGCTTTGCCCGATACGTCGGCGAGGACGGCGTGCGCTCTCTGCAGCGCGCCGGCGTCGATTCGGTGGAACTGGTGCGCCAGCGCATCACCGCAAACAACATCGACTGTGAACTGCGCTGGGGCTTCTGCGAACTGGCCAACACCGCCGCGCAATTCGCCGCGTTCACACATGAACAGGCCAGCCTCGATGAACTCGGCTACGTCCACGAAACTCGCCTGATCGGGCCTGAGCAGATTCGCCAGCAAGTGGTCGACGCCAGTGTATACGCCGGCGGGTTGGTCGACATGGGCTCGGGCCATTTACATCCGCTGGATCTGGTGCAAGGTGAGGCGCGTGTCGCTGCAGCGCTTGGCGTGCGGATCTACGAGCAGAGTGCGGTGCTGGAAATCCTTCATGGCCCGACCGCTGAGGTGCGCTGCGCCACGGGCTCGGTTCGTGCCGGCAGTCTGGTGCTCGGGTGCAACGCGCATCTGGACGGGCTTGAGCCGAAACTCAGCGGCAAAGTGCTGCCCGCCGGCAGTTACATCATCGCCACCGAGCCGTTGGACGAAGCCCGCGCCGCGCAGTTGATCCCACAGAACCTGGCTCTGTGCGATCAAAAGGTCGGCCTCGACTACTACCGACTCTCGGCGGATCGTCGTTTGCTGTTCGGCGGCGCTTGTCATTACTCAGGCCGCGACCCGGCGGATATCGCCGCGTATATGCGGCCGAAGATGCTCAAAGTCTTCCCGCAACTGGCCGATGTGCGCATCGATTACCAATGGGGCGGCAAAATCGGCATCACCGCCAACCGCTTCCCCCAGATTGGCCGGCTCAAGCAACACCCGAACGTGTTCTATGCACAAGGCTATTCCGGCCATGGGCTCAACGTCACCCATTGGTGCGCGAAATTGCTCGGCGAAGCGATTCATGCCGGGCACAGCCAGGGCATGGACGTGTTCAGCAGTGTGCCGCACATGACCTTCCCCGGCGGCCCGGCGCTGCGCTCGCCGCTGCTGGCGTTGGGTATGTTCTGGTATCGGTTGCGGGAAATGCTTGGTTAATCCGCAATCCGCGTCGACAACACGCCTTGGAGCTGCCGAAGGCTCGGGCCGCGATCGGACGATCTCTTGCTCTTATAAAAGCAAGATCAAAAGATCGCAGCCTCGTTTCACTGGACAGCTCCTACAGGCGTCAATGACGTAGGCGTGTACAGATTTGCTCTATTGCCAAGCGCTTCTATATTGATGAAGTGCTTTCGCGTTCCTGACGCTCAGTGCCCAAATCAATGAAGGAGGACATGGATGAAGTCGTCAGCCAGCGACGAGACACGAGCACCCGGTCAGGCGCCGGTCAAAACCCGCCGTTTCAGCATTTCGCTGGTGTGGATCGTGCCGATCGTGGCGGTGCTGGTGGGCATTTCGTTGGTGGTGCACAACGCGATGCAGGAAGGGCCATCGATCACGATCAACTTCAAGACCGGCAGCGGACTGGTGGCGAACAAGACCGAGGTCAAGTACCGCAGCGTGGTAATCGGTCACGTCACTGATGTCGAATTGAGCGATGACCAGAAGAGCGTCAACGCCACCATCAAACTGGCCAAGCAGGCCGAGAGCTTCACCCGCGAAGATTCGCAGTTCTGGGTGGTGCGCCCGCGTATCGGCGCCGGCGGTGTATCGGGTATCGATACCCTGCTCTCCGGCGATTACATCGGCGCCGACATTGGCCAGGCCAACAACCGTGCCAAGCGTTTCAAAGGACTGGAAAATCCGCCGCCGATCACTTACGGCGAACCCGGCAAGCGCTTCATGCTGCACACTCAGGATCTCGGCTCGCTGGACATCGGTTCGCCGGTTTACTACCGCAAGATTCCGGTCGGCCAGGTCGTCACCTACGCACTGGCGCCGGATGGTAAAGGCGTGAACATCGAAGTGTTCATCCATGCGCCTAACGATGCTTTCGTCACCGAAAACACCCGGTTCTGGAACGCCAGCGGCATTGATGTCAGCGTCGGTGCCAACGGTTTCCAGGTCAAAACCGAATCGTTGTCATCGATGCTGGTGGGCGGCATCGCCTTCCGTGCGCCGGATTACAGCCCCAACGATGTGGCGGCAGCCGAGGACAAGGACTTTGAGCTGTTCGCCGACCAGCAAACCGCCCTCGCCCCGCCCAACGGCAAGGCGCAATACCTGAGCTTGCGTTTCGACCAGTCCCTGCGCGGGCTCAAGGTCGGTGCGCCGGTGGAATTCCTCGGCATGGAGATTGGCCGGGTAGTGGCGATCAATCTGGATTTCGATGCGAAAAAACGCAGTTTCCCGCTGAACGTCGGCATCGTCATTTACCCGCAACGGCTCGGTCAGGCCTACGGCAAAATGCTCACGGCGTTCAAACACGACCCCAACGACGAAGCCGCCGGCGTGCGTCTGATGGGTACATTCATCGACAATGGACTGCGCGCCCAGGCCCGCAACGGCAACCTGCTGACCGGGCAGTTGTACGTAGCGCTGGATTTTTTCCCCAAAGCCGAAAAAGTGACCTTCGACCCAACGGCGCGTCCGGTGTCGATTCCGACCGTGCCCGGCAGTCTGGAACAATTGCAGGAAAAACTCGAAGCGATGGTCAACAAGATCAATGCCCTGCCAGTGGAACGCATTGCCAGCAACCTCGACGGCAATCTGGTCGAGCTGCGCAAAGGTCTGCAGCAGTTCAACGGCAAGACCCTGCCGGGCGTGCAGAGCACCCTCGCCGACGTCAGCAAGACCTTGCAGTCCGCCAATTCGACCCTGGCCGAGGATTCCCCGCAACGCGAGCAACTCACCGAGACCCTCGACGAACTCGGGCGCATGTCGCGCTCCTTGCGTGAGCTGTCGGATTACCTCGGTCGCCACCCGGAATCACTGATTCGCGGGCGCCCGGACAACGCCGCGCCGCTGGACCTCAAAGGGCCGCCCCGCAATTGAGCACAGGAGCTGCATCCATGGTTTTACCGTTGAAGATCACCGTGCTCGCCGCGTTCGTACTGCTGACGGCGTGCCGCAGCGATCCGATCAGCTTTCACACCCTGACCCCGGCGCAACCGGGCCCCAGCCGCACCGGCGTCGACATCGCCGTGGAAAGCCTCAGCGTGCCGCCGCAGGTCGATCGCGCGCAGATTGTCATACGCGAAGGCAACAGCGGCGTGGCGATTCTGGAAACCGATTGGTGGAGCGCCACCCTGGCCGATGAATTGCGCGGTGCGCTGACCGATCAATTGAGCAGCGGTGTCGGCCAGCAGCGAGCCTCCGTGCGCCTTGATGTACAGCGCTTCGATTCGCTGCCCGGCCAATACGCACTGATCGACGTGAAATGGCGGGTGCGCCCACTCGGTGCGGCGGACGCGGCGCTGCTGACCTGTCGCTCGGTCTTGCAGACCCCCTCGGGGCCGAGCATCGAGGAACTGGTGACCGCGCAACAGAACAACGTCAAACGTCTTGCCGCGCAAATCACTCAGGCCGCCACGGGTTCACGCAATTGCCCTTCGCCGGGCTGATGCACGTCACAAGTCGAAGCGGTCCACTGCCCGCCGCCGCTCGTTGTCATCGCGCACATCGTAGCTGGCGGTCGTCTGGATATTGCTGTGATGTGCGAGCTTCTGCGCAATCGACAGGTCGTGTTCTTCGATCACCCGAGTGATGAACGAACGCCGGAAATCGTGCGGCATGATTTTCACCCCGACCTGCGTCCCACGCTGACGGGCGATGTAGTAAATCGCGTGTTTGGTGATGCGCTCGCGGGTGATGTGGTTGCCGCGGCGGATGCGGTTGAACAGAAACGCATCGTCGCCCTCGCCTTCCTTGAGCTGGGAGCGGCGTAGCTCCAGCCAGGCATCGAGCTTGGCGAACGCCCAGGCCGGGGCGTATTTGATCAGCTGTCTATTGCCTTTGCCGGTGACAGTCAGGCTGCGTTCGCGGAAGTCGACCTGACTCAAATCCAGATCCACCGATTCCGACTTGCGCATGCCGGTGCCGTACAGCAGCGCAATCACCGCGGCGTCACGCAAACCCTGCGGCCGTGGGTCGGCGGCGCAGACTTCCATCAATTCGTGAATCAAGGTGCGCTTGAGATTGCGCCCCTGGGACAGACGCGTGCCGGCAATGCCCTTCACCGAACGCATCTTCAGCAAGTGATCCTGAGTGATCAGGCTCATGCGCCACGCTTCGTTCATCACGCCGCGCACCGCATTCACGTAGAGCGATGAGGTATTGGGCGCGTAACCGTCGGCGCGCAGTGCTGCGACCAGTGCGACGACATCTTCCGGTTGCAAACCGTGCCAGGGAATCTCTTCGATATCGACGTCTTCGAAACCGAGGCGGTCGGCGGCATCTTGCAGAACATAGCGCATGGTCAACTGGCTGGAAGGCGCCAGTCGCGCCAGATAAACGGTCAGCGGATTGATATTGGACGGTGCGGGGTGGGTACTCGACAAATCACTCAAACGAAACGGCCTTGAAATGGAAAACGAATCAACAAAAACAATAAACGCAGAAAATCAGACACAAAAAACGGCATGACTCAGTAACAACGGTTGCCGCGAAAGGCCGACAACCTGCCGTTCGAAGCTGCAAAAGTCAATCGGGCATTCCCCGAACGGTCTGCCCTTGCTGGCTCGAACAACCCGGTAGGCGAACTGAAACATGGCCTTCTTATCCTGAAGCAGGACACAGCCCTCAGGAGTGCGCCATGAAAATCACAGTGTTTGGCAGCGGTTACGTCGGTCTGGTGCAAGCGGCGGTATTGGCCGAGGTTGGTCACGATGTCGTGTGTATGGACGTCGATGCAAGGAAGGTCGAGCTGTTGCGCCAGGGCCACGTCAGCATCTTCGAACCGGGGCTGGCCAGTCTTGTGCGCGAGGGGCTGGAGTCGAAACGCCTGCAATTCACCACCGATGAACGCTTTGCAGTGGTGCACGGGCGTGTGGCGTTTATCGCCGTGGGCACACCTTCGCGCGAAGACGGTTCAGCGGATCTGGGTTATGTGCTGGCGGTCGGCGAGGCGATTGCCCGGCATCGTGAGCAGCCGTTGATTGTGGTGGAAAAATCCACGGTGCCGGTGGGCACGGGAGACGCCTTGCGCAGCCACATCGAAAAGGCCTTGATCAAGGTCGGCCGCTTGCTGCAGTTCGATATCGTTTCCAACCCGGAATTTCTCAAGGAAGGCTCGGCGGTTGCCGATTGTCGGCGTCCGGATCGCATCGTCATCGGCTGCGAAGGCGATGAAGTACGCGATGTCATGCGTGATTTGTACGCGCCGTTCAACCGTAATCATGACCGCATCATGTTCATGGATCTGCGCAGCGCCGAGCTGACCAAATACGCCGCCAACTGCATGCTCGCGACCAAGATCAGCTTCATCAACCAGATCGCCGAACTCGCCGAGCACCTGGGCGCAGACATTGAATCGGTGCGCCAGGGCATCGGTGCCGATACGCGGATCGGCTATCACTTCATCTATCCGGGTTGCGGCTATGGTGGCTCGTGTTTTCCCAAGGACATGCGTGCGTTGATTCACAGTGCCGAACAGGCGCATTGCTCCAGTGATTTGCTGCAAGCAGTCGAGGCGATCAACCAGCGCCAGAAGCACAAGCTGTTCGAACGCATCAGCGCCTTCTACCGGGGCGAACTGCGCGGCAGGACGTTTGCACTGTGGGGGCTGGCGTTCAAGCCCAACACCGATGACATGCGCGACGCGCCGAGCCGGGTGCTGCTCGAGCAATTGTGGGCGGCCGGTGCCAGCGTGCGTGCGTTTGACCCGGAAGCCATGCAGCAAACCCAGAATCTTTATCCGGACGAGTCGAAGCTGATGCTGATGGGCACGCCCGAGTCAGTGCTGAGCGGCGCCGATGCGCTGATCATCTGCACCGAGTGGCAGCAGTTCAAGGCCCCGGATTTCGACCTGATCAAACAGCGCCTCAACAGCCCGGTGATCTTCGACGGTCGCAACCTGTACGACGCCGAACGGCTGGCGCGCAATGGCTTCCTGTACTTCCCGATGGGCCGTGGCGAATCGCGCAAGCTGCCGATCTCGTTGCGGCAGTGGCCGGCGGCTTCGGATGTGGCCTGAACTGGCCCTGTGGGAGTCAGTAGTAGTTGCGAGGAACGCAGACCCTGTGGGAGCGAGCCTGCTCGCGATTGCGGTGTGTCAGTGACATCGCAGGCATCTGATCCTCCGCCTTCGCGAGCAGGCTCGCTCCCACAGGGAAACCGTGCGCACCGAGGGACGGTGGTGTATCAGCTTGACCGGTGCCGTGGGTGCATAGAGGATGGCGTTCGCCCCAGGCATTCCGAATAAGGACATTCACCTTCCGTGGCCATTTATTCGCCTTTCATCCGCCGGTTGATGATCAGCTCGCTGACCGTGGTCATCAGCCGCGCCCTGATCAGTCCGCTGCTAACGCTGTTCCTGAGCAACAAACTCGGCCTCAATCCGCAGGATGTCGGGCTGCTGCTGGGCATCGCCGTGTTCAGTGCCACGTTGCTGTCGCTTTACGGCGGCTACATCATCGACAAACTGGACAAGCGCCAGTTGCTGATCCTGAGCATGCTGTCCAGCGGTATCGGCCTGATCCTGCTGACCTTCGCCGAGAACCTGTATCTGGTCACCGTGGTGCTGATCATCAGTGAAACCGCGTCGGCGCTGTTCCTGATCGGCTCCAAGGCGACCCTCAGCGAGAACCTGCCGGTAGGCCAGCGCGTCAAGGCGTTTTCCCTCAACTACACGCTGACCAATATCGGTTACGCGGTCGGCCCGATGATTGGCGTGGTGATCGCCGGCGTGCAACCATCCGCGCCTTTCATCGTCGCCGGTGCGATTGCCATCGGCAGTATTTTTCTGCTGCTCGGCGCTGCCAGAGATGCCCGTCCGATATCAACTGGCAACGCTCCGCAAAGTTTTCTCAATACTCTGGTGATCCTGAAAAACGATCGAACCATGGTGCTGTTCACCCTCGGCTGCCTGCTGAGCACACTGGTGCACGGCCGATTTACCCTGTACCTGTCGCAATACCTGTTGGTCACGCACACCCAGCAACAGACGCTGGACACCATGGCTGCCCTGCTCGCCTGCAACGCGATCACGGTGATCGTGCTGCAATACCAGGTCGGTCGCTGGCTCAGCCGCGAACACCTGCGCCAGTGGATCGCTGGCGGCACTGCGCTGTTCATCGTCGGATTGATCGGTTTCAGTGTGGCCGACAGCCTGGTCGGCTGGTGCGTGGCGATGTTCATCTTCACCCTGGGCGAGATGATCATTTACCCGGCGGACTTCCTGTTCGTTGATACCCTGGCCCCGGAGGCGCTGCGCGGCAGCTATTACGGCGCGCAGAATCTGGCTGCGCTTGGCGGCGCGGCCAGCCCGGTGATGTGCGGGTTCCTGCTGATGCACACGCCAGCGCCGAGCATGTTCTACGCCTTGAGCGCACTGGCCGCTTTGGGCGGCTATTTGTGCTTCGTCAGTGCGCGCCGCGCTGCTTCAGTGCAAAAATAGTGCACTAAAACTGCATTTATATGAATTTGTCAGCATAGAGTTTGATCGGCAAACTACGCGCGTTCCTCCCCCAATGTTGGAACGCTTCGAGGGCTTTCCGGATATGCCGGACAAGTCCTTTTTTTTGCCTCGGATTTTGTAAAGGATCGGTTCTACATGCTCGCTCGCTGGTTGCCCGCCGCCATCAACACCCGCCCCACCGAATGGAGCCGTGCCGCGATCGGCATGGGCCTGGGCACGCTGTTCAGCGTGTGGATATGCGCGCAGGTGTTCGGTCATGACGTGGCCTATCACCTGATCGGCCCGCTCGGCGCTTCGGCGGTGCTGCTGTTTGCCGTGTCCTCCGGCGCTCTCGCCCAACCGTGGTCGATTGTCGGCGGCTACCTGTGCGCCGGCGTGGTCGCCTTACTGGTCGCCCACGTCCTCGGTCGAACTCTGGGCAGCGCCTGCCTTGCCGCCGGCATGGCGTTGATTCTGATGTGCTGGCTGCGTTGCCTGCACCCGCCGGCCGGCGCACTGGCGTTGACGCTGGTGCTGGCCGACCCTGCGACCATTGCCATGGACTGGAAAGCCATGGAGCCGGTGATGCTCGGCGCCGTGTGCATGCTGGCCAGCGCGCTGGCATACAACAATCTGACCCGCATCCGCTACCCGAAACGCCCCGCCGACCCGGCGCCACCGGTGGTTCCGGTCGACAGCCAGGCGATTACCGCCGAAGACCTGAAACTGGCGCTGGCCGACATGGAAGCGTTCATCGACGTCACCCCGGAAGACCTCGAACGTTTGATCCACGCCAGCGAACTGCACGCCAAGCGGCGCAGCATTACCGAGACGTTCAGATGAGCCCTGTAGGAGCTGACGAGTGCAACGAGGCTGCGATCTCTTGATTTTAAAAAAACAAGATCAAAAGATCGCAGCCTCGTTGCACTCGTCAGCTCCTACACACACAGATCGCGGCCTAAGGGAAAAACGCAGATTCCCCCTGCACATATCCCCGTTGTACATGGCAAATTTGCACTGTTACGATCCGCTAACGCCCGCGCGCGGGCTTTTCGAATAAAGACAATAAAAGCAGGGAGTTACTGATGACAGCTGAGGCTTCATCCCGGCGGACCCCGTCCATGGATGCCATGCAAAACGATGTGCTGGCCGAGGTACGCAACCATATCGGCCACCTGACCCTGAACCGCCCTGCGGGCCTCAATGCAATCACCCTCGACATGGTGCGCCAACTGCAACGGCAGCTCGACGCCTGGGCGACTGACGCCGATGTGCACGCGGTGGTACTGCGCGGTGCCGGTGAGAAAGCTTTCTGCGCCGGCGGCGACATTCGTTCGCTGTACGACAGCTATAAAAGCGGCGACACGCTGCACGAAGATTTCTTCGTCGAGGAATACGCCCTCGACCTGACGATTCATCACTATCGCAAACCGGTGCTGGCCTTGATGGACGGTTTTGTCCTCGGCGGCGGCATGGGCCTGGTGCAAGGCGCCGACCTGCGCGTGGTCACCGAGAAGAGCCGTCTGGCAATGCCGGAAGTGGCCATCGGTTATTTCCCTGATGTCGGCGGCAGCTATTTCCTGCCGCGCATTCCCGGTGAACTGGGGATTTATCTGGGCGTCAGCGGCGTGCAGATTCGCGCCGCCGATGCCTTGTACTGCGGCCTCGCCGACTGGTATCTGGACAGCAGCAAACTGGCGCTGCTCGATGAACGACTCGACCGGATGGAATGGCAGGACACGCCGCTCAAGTCGCTGCAGAACCTGCTGGCCAAATGCGCCGTGCAGACCTTGCCCGACGCGCCGCTCCAGGCTTTGCGCCCGGCCATCGACCACTTCTTCGCCCTGCCCGACCTGCCAAGCATGGTCGAGCAACTGCGTGCCGTCACCGTTGCCGACAGCCATGAGTGGGCGACCACCACGGCGGATCTGCTGGAAATCCGCTCGCCGCTGGCCATGGCCGTCACTCTGGAGATGCTGCGTCGCGGCCGCCATTTGAGTCTGGAGCAGTGCTTTGCATTGGAGCTGCACCTGGATCGTCAGTGGTTCGCCCGTGGCGATCTGATCGAAGGCGTGCGCGCCCTGCTGATCGACAAGGACAAGTCACCGCGCTGGAACCCACCGACCGTCGCGGAGCTGGACGCTACGCAGGTCGCCAGTTTCTTCCATGGTTTTGATGAGAGCGGGAGCTGAGCCATGCACGATCTCGAACTGACTGAAGAACAAGTGATGATCCGCGACATGGCCCGGGATTTTGCCCGTGGCGAAATCGCCCCTCATGCGCAGGCCTGGGAAAAGGCCGGCTGGATCGACGACGCCCTGGTGGCGAAGATGGGCGAATTGGGCCTGCTCGGCATGGTCGTGCCCGAAGAATGGGGCGGCACCTACGTCGACTACGTTGCCTACGCGTTGGCCGTCGAGGAAATCTCTGCCGGTGATGGCGCGACCGGCGCGTTCATGAGCATCCACAACTCGGTAGGCTGCGGCCCGGTGCTCAACTATGGCAGCGACGAACAGAAGCGTACCTGGCTGGGCGATCTGGCCAGCGGGCAGACCATCGGTTGCTTCTGCCTGACCGAACCCCAGGCCGGTTCCGAAGCACACAACCTGCGTACCCGCGCCGAGCTGCGCGACGGTCAATGGGTGATCAATGGCGCCAAGCAATTCGTCAGCAACGGCAAGCGGGCGAAACTGGCGATCGTGTTTGCGGTGACCGACCCGGAACTGGGCAAAAAAGGTATTTCGGCGTTTCTGGTGCCGACCGATACACCGGGTTTCATCGTCGATCGCACTGAACACAAAATGGGCATCCGCGCCTCCGACACCTGCGCGGTGACGCTGAACAACTGCAGCATTCCTGAGGCCAACTTGCTCGGCGAGCGCGGCAAAGGCCTGGCGATTGCCCTGTCCAACCTGGAAGGCGGACGCATCGGCATCGCGGCGCAGGCACTGGGCATCGCCCGGGCGGCGTTTGAGGCGGCACTGGCTTATTCCAAGGATCGCGTGCAGTTCGACAAGCCGATCATCGAGCACCAGAGCATTGCCAATCTGCTGGCAGACATGCACATCCAGATCAACGCCGCACGCTTGCTGATATTGCACGCGGCGCGGCTGCGTACGGCGGGTAAACCGTGTTTGTCCGAAGCCTCGCAGGCCAAGCTGTTTGCGTCTGAAATGGCTGAAAAGGTCTGTTCGTCGGCGATCCAGATCCATGGCGGCTATGGCTATCTGGAGGATTACCCGGTCGAGAAGTACTACCGCGATGCGCGGATCACCCAGATTTATGAAGGGTCGAGTGAGATTCAGCGGATGGTGATTGCGCGGGATCTGAAGAACTACCAACTCTAAAGGTAAAGCTTCCCTGGCAGGCTGGGGATAGCGCCTTGCAGTGCAAAAGATCGCAGCCTTCGGCAGCTCCTACAGGAGAGCGCATTCCAATGTAGGAGCTGCCGAAGGCTGCGATCTTTTGATCTTTTTCAATCCTGCCCGGACCGCCGAATCGCCCTCACCCCCAGCGCCGCCAGATCACGCTCCCCCTCGCCCAACGCCACCGCATCGAGCAAGTTGTCGCGCAGCACACTGGCCACCGGCAACGGCACATGATTCGGCTCGCCGGCCTTCAACGCCAGCCCGACATCCTTCAAACCCAAGCGCAAGGTAAACCCGGCACCCTCAGTCTCCCGCTCGGCAATCTTCGGCCCGTAAACCCTATAAGCCGGTGCTGCGAACAGGGTGTTGGTAATGAACTCGACAAAATCGCTATTGCCCACGCCATAACTCTGGGTCAACGCCATTGCTTCGCCGGTGGCTTCGATGGCGCTGATCAGCATCATGTTGATGGCGATCTTGAGGATGGCGGCGTTGACCGGGTCTTCGCCCATCGGCCAGGTTTTCTGCCCCATCACATCCAGCAGCGGCTGAACCCGGGCAATCGCGGTGGCCGGGCCGCCGACGGCGATGTTGAGCTTGCCGGCCTCGGCCAGATCGTTGCGTCCGAATACCGGGGCGGCAATCAGTTTCGCGCCGACGCTTTCATGCAGCGCTGCCAGCTCTTTGATGAACTCGACCGACAGTGTGGCCATGCTCAGGTGAATCAGCCCCGGTTTGCTCGAGGCCAACGCGCCGCTGTCGATCAGCACCGCGCGTGTCACCGCGTCGTCGGCGAGCATGCTGATCACCACTTCGGCATCGAAGGCTTCGCCGGGATCGCCGGCGGCCGTTGCGCCCTGCCTGACCAGTTGTTCGACGGCAGGCTGGCTGCGGTTCCACACCCGCACTTCATGCCCGGCCTTGAGCAGGTTGGCAGCCATGCCCTTGCCCATGGAACCCAGCCCGATAAATCCGATACGCATGTTGACCTCCGCTCTTGATGTGCAAGAAGGTCAACAGACTAGCGCTAGTGAGTGGGCCTTTAAAAGCTTCGCGAGCAGGCTCGCTCCCCCATTGGACGGTGAAGATCCCTGTGGGAGCGAGCCTGCTCGCGAAAGCGCCAGCCCGAACGCTACATCACTTTCCTTGAAACACCGCCTCCCGCTTTCCAACAAACGCCGCCATCCCTTCCTTCTGATCCTGGGTGGCAAACGCGGCGTGAAACACCCGACGCTCAAATCGCACGCCTTCGCTCAGGTTGACCTCGAACGCACGGTTGACGCTCTCCTTGACCATCATCGCAATCGGCAGCGACTTGCCGGCAATCACCGCCGCGACTTTCAGCGCTTCATCAAGCAATTCGTCGCTCGGCACGATGCGCGCAACGATGCCGCAGCGCTCGGCTTCCACGGCGTCGATCATGCGCCCGCTCAGGCACATTTCCATGGCTTTGGCCTTGCCTACCGCGCGGGTCAGGCGCTGGGTGCCGCCCATGCCCGGCAGCACGCCGAGGTTGATTTCCGGCTGACCGAATCTGGCGTTATCGCCGGCCAGAATGAAGTCGCACATCAACGCCAATTCACAACCGCCGCCCAAGGCAAAACCGTTGACGGCGGCAATGATCGGCTTGCGTCGGTTGGCCACGCGGTCGCTGTCGCTGAACAGATCATCCATGTAGATCTGCGGATAAGTCAGCTCGGCCATTTCCTTGATGTCGGCGCCGGCGGCGAAGGCTTTTTTCGAACCGGTGAGGACGATGCAGCCAATGTTCGCATCGGCTTCCAGCGCATCGAGGGCATGGTTCACTTCGCGGACCAGTTGCGCGTTCAGGGCATTGAGCGCCTGTGGCCGGTTCAGGGTGATCAGGCCAACGCGGTCACGGATTTCCAGCAGAATCGTTTCGTAAGTCATGAATAAAATTCCTTGTCAGAGATTGCGCGAAATGACCATGCGCTGAATGTCGCTGGTGCCTTCGTAGATCTGGCAGACGCGCACGTCGCGGTAGATGCGTTCCAGCGGGAAGTCGTTGAGGTAACCGTAACCGCCGAGGGTTTGCAAGGCCATGGAGCAGACCTTCTCGGCCATTTCCGAGGCGAACAGCTTGGCCATCGATGCCTCGACCAACGCCGGTTGGCCGCTGTCGCGCAGGGAAGCTGCGTAATGCACCATCTGCCGGGCAACGGCAATCTGCGTGGCCATGTCGGCGAGGCGGAAAGCGACCGCCTGATGCTCGATGATCGGCTTGCCGAAGGTGTCACGTTCGCGGGCGTAGTCGCGGGCAGCTTCGAATGCGGCGCGGGCCATGCCGACGGCTTGCGCGGCGATACCGACGCGGCCGCCTTCGAGGTTGGCCAGGGCGATCTTGTAGCCCTCACCCTCCTCGCCCAGTCGATTGGCGACCGGCACTTTCAGCTCTTCGAAGAGGATCTGGCAGGTATCCGAGGCATGCTGGCCGAGTTTGTCTTCGACCCGCGCGACCTTGTAGCCCGGCGAGTCGGTCGGCACGATAAACGCGCTGATCCCACGTTTGCCGGCATTCGGGTCAGTTACGGCAAACACGATCACGATGCCGGCATTCTGTCCGGAAGTGATGAACTGCTTGCAACCGTTCAATACGTAGTGGTCGCCCTCCAGCCGCGCGCGGGTTTTCAGGCTGCTGGCGTCGGAACCGGCCTGCGGCTCGGTCAGGGCGAAGGCGCCGAGCATGGCGCCGCTGGCCAGCGGTTTGAGAAAGCGCTCGCGCTGGTCGTCATTGCCGAACTTGAGAATCGGCACGCAACCGACCGAGTTGTGCACGCTCATGATCGTCGAGCAGGCTCCGTCGCCAGCGGCGATCTCCTCGAGAGCCATGGCGTAGGCCAGATAGCCGGTCTCGCAGCCGCCCCACTGCTCCGGCACGAGCATGCCGAAAAAGCCCAGTTCGGCCATCTCGGCGATGGCGTCCCTGGGGAAACGGTGCTCGCGATCCCACTCGGCGGCGAACGGCTTGAGCCGCTCCTCGGCAAACTGCCGGGCCATGTCGCGGATCTGGGTTTGGTCTTGGTTGGGGATCATGGTGATTCCTTGATTGTAGGAGCTGTCGAGTGCAACGAGGCTGCGATCTTTTGATCTTGATCTTGAAAGCAAGATCAAGAGATCGCAGCCTCGTTCCACTCGTCGGCTCCTACAAGGATTTGTGTGGGTCAGTAGAGGCATTCCACGGCCATCGCCGTGGCTTCGCCGCCGCCAATACAGATCGCCGCGATGCCGCGCTTGAGCTGTTTCTGCCGCAGCGCCGCCAGCAGCGTCACCAGAATCCGCGCTCCCGACGCACCGATCGGATGGCCCAGCGCGCAGGCGCCGCCATGCACGTTGAGCTTGTCATGGGGGATTTCCAGGTGAGTCATCGCCGCCATGCCGACCACGGCAAACGCTTCGTTGACTTCGAACAGATCCACCTGATCCAGCACCCACCCGGCCTTATTCACCAGTTTCTTGATCGCTCCAATCGGCGCGGTGGGAAACAGGCCTGGGGTGTCGGCGAATGCAGCATGGCCATGAATCACCGCCAGTGGTTTGAGGCCCAATCGCTGCGCGTGAGATTGACGCATCAACACCAGCGCCGCCGCGCCGTCGGAGATGGAACTGGAGTTGGCCGCCGTCACCGTGCCGCCCTCGCGGAATGCTGGTTTGAGCGAGGCAACTTTGTCGAGTTTGGCTTTCGGTGGTTGCTCGTCGTTGCTGATGACAACCTGCTCTTTGCCGACGGTCACCGTCAGCGGAACGATTTCGTCCTGGAAGCTACCGTCCTTGATCGCTTGTTGCGCGCGCGTGGTCGAGGCGATGGCGAAAGCGTCCTGCGCTTCACGGCTGAAGCCGTTGGTCTCGGCGCAATCTTCGGCGAAGGTGCCCATCAGGCGGCCCTTGTCGTAAGCGTCCTCAAGGCCGTCGAGGAACATCGAGTCGAGCACGCGGCCATGGCCCATGCGGTAGCCGGCGCGGGCACGATCAAGCAGGTACGGCGAGTTGGACATGCTCTCCATACCGCCGGCAACCACCACATCGGCACTGCCGGCGAGGAGCATGTCGTGGGCCATGATGGTCGTCTGCATGCCCGAGCCGCACATCTTGTTCACAGTGGTGCAGCGCGTCGATTTATCCAGCCCGGCACCCAACGCGGCCTGGCGCGCCGGGGCCTGGCCGAGGCCGGCGGGCAATACACAACCGAACAGCACTTCATCGACCGAATCGCTGGCGACGCCAGCGCGCTCGACCGCAGCCTTGATCGCAGCAGCGCCGAGTTGCGGAGCAGTGAGACTTTTCAGCTCGCCCTGGAAACCGCCCATCGGGGTGCGGACGGCGCTGACGATGACAATCGGATCGTTGGAAAGGCTCATGACAAATCCTCCTTACTTGGCGGCCATGCGCAAGGCGCCGTCGAGACGGATCACCTCGCCGTTGAGCATGCTGTTTTCGATGATATGGCGAACCAGCGCGGCGTACTCGGCCGGCTTGCCCAGACGCGGCGGGAACGGCACGCCAGCGGCCAGCGAGTCGCGCACTTCCGCGGTCATGCCGGCCATCATCGGCGTTTCGAAAATGCCTGGGGCGATGGTCATCACCCGAATGCCGAAGCGCGCCAGTTCACGCGCGGCCGGCAGGGTGAGGCTGGCGATCGCACCTTTCGACGCCGAGTACGCGGCTTGGCCGATCTGGCCGTCGAATGCCGCGACCGAGGCGGTGTTGATGATCACCCCGCGCTCGCCGTCGGCATTCGCTTCGCTCTCGGCAATCGCCGCCGCGGCCAGGCGGAGCATATTGAAACTGCCGATCAGGTTGACGTTGATCACCTGGGCAAAACTGCTCAGCGCGTGCGGGCCGTTCTTGCCGAGAATCTTCTCGCCGCGAACGATGCCGGCGCAGTTGATCAAGCCGTTGAGGCTGCCAAATGCGGCGATGGTCGCTTGCACAGCGGCTTCGGCGGCGGCTTCGTTGCTGATGTCGGCGACCACGCTTTGTGCGCCGAGGCGCTGGGCCTGAGCGGCGACCGCTTCGGCGTTCATGTCCACCAGCATCACTTTCGCGCCGGCACTGACCAGCAATTCAGCGCTGGCCGCGCCGAGGCCGGAGGCGCCGCCGGTGACGATAAAAACCTTGTTCTCGATCTGCATGACGGTGTTCCCTTGGATTCAAGCTGAAACGTTGTGCGCCGCGGCCTCTTGAGCCTTGGCGATTTCCTGGTTGCGCAAGATAAAGCGCTGCAATTTGCCACTCGGGGTCTTGGGCAATTCGCTGACAAATTCGATTTCACGCGGGTACGAATGCGCGGCCAGGCGCTTGCGCACATGTTGGCGCAGCTCTTCGGCCAGCTCCGGCGCGGCGCGGTACTGCGCACTCAACACCACAAAGGCTTTGACCAGCTCGGTGCGCTCCGGGTCGGGTTTGCCGACGACCGCCGCTTCAATCACGGCCGGGTGTTCGATCAATGCGCTTTCGACGTCGAACGGGCCGACGCGGTAGCCGGACGTGGTAATCACGTCATCGCTGCGGCCGACGAAACTTATACTGCCGTCCGGATTCCATTCGACGGTATCGCCGCTCAGGTAGTAGTTGCCGACGAAGGCTTTGGTCGGCGCCCCTTCATAGCCGCCGAACCAGCACATCGGCGACTGCGGCCGGTCGATGGCGAGAATGCCGGGCTGGCCGACGCCGAGTTCGTTGTACTGCTCATCGAGTACGACGATGCGGTGGCCCGGCGAGGCGAAACCGGCCGCGCCAATGTGTACCGGGTGGTCGAGGCCATGGTGATTGCACAGCACCATGCCCAGCTCGGTCTGGCCGTAATGGTCGTGAATGACCACATTGAGGTTGTCGGCGAACCAGCGAATCACTTCCGGGTTCAACGGCTCGCCGGCGCTGCTGACGATGCGCAGCTTGCCTTTTATCGATTTGGCGAATTCCTCGCCGCCGGCGATCAACAGACGATAGGCGGTGGGCGAGCCGGTGAGATTGCTGATGCCGTATTTGTTGATCACTCGGCAGGTGCTTTCGAGGGTAAACGGGCCATCGTAGAAGGTAATGGGATGACCCAGTGCCATCGGCCCGGTCACACCGAAATAAATGCCGTAGGCCCAGCCCGGATCGGCGACATTCCAGAAGGCGTCTTCGGGGCGCAGATCCACCGCATCGCGGGTATAGCTCTGGAAAGCGACGATGGCTTTGAGCGGCACCGACAATGCTTTCGCCGGACCGGTGGTGCCCGAGGTGAACATCAGCAGGAACGGATCTTCGCCGGTCAACAACAGCGGTTCGCACAGATTGGAATGGTTGGCCAGCTCGGCCCAGAAACTGAAATCGCCGCGAACGATGCCCTGACCTTTAACGCCGCCAACCGTGACCACGGTCGGGCAATCGTTGACTTCACTGAGCTTCGGACGATTGACGGCGTCGGTCACCACCACTTTCGCCCCGGAACTGTTCAGGCGATGTTCGAGAGCCTTGGGACCGAACGCGGTAAACAGCGGTTGATACACCGCGCCAATGCGCCAGGTAGCGAATACGGTGATCAGTAATTCGACGTTGCGCGGCAGCAGGCCGGCGACTTTGTCACCCTTCTGCACGCCTTGGGCGAGGAGGAAATTGGCGAAGCGCGCGGCCTGGTTCTGCAGCTCGGTGAAGGTGTAGGTCGCGCTGGAGCCGTCGCGGCCTTCCCAGAACAACGCAATACGCCCAGGCAATGCGTGGCGATCGCAGCATTCGACGCAGGCATTCAGAGCCGCTAGCGTGCCGCTGAGCGACGCGTCGACGGTGTGCTGATAATTGAACTGTTCGGTGGCAGACAAGTAATCGCGCATTGCCAGAATCCCTCGGTGTTTTTCTTAGGCTGGGAACCGTAAACAACACAGGGATAGTCGCGCCGCGCGGGGCTTGGGGCAATGGTCAAAGCCATCAAAGTGGCTGACTGGTTTGAACAAGGCGTTGGGGCCGCATCCCCTGTAGGAGCTGACGAGTGCAACGAGGCTGCGATCTGTTGATCTTGATTTTCACCACCAGATCAAGATCAAGATCAAAAGATCGCAGCCTTCGGCAGCTCCTACAGGGGGCCGCATTCCAGAAAGTCGGAGCGAGCCTGCTCGTGAAAGCGTCGGGTCAGACAACCTCATTCAGGATCAGTGTCCGGTAATGCCCCGGATTCGATCCGGACCATTTGCGAAACGCCTTGTAGAACGAACTCGCATCGGCAAAGCCCAACCGTGTCGCGATCTCGACAAAACTGATCGAAGGCTCCGCCAGCCAGGTGATTGCCAATTCCTTGCGCACGCTGTCCTTGAGCCCTTGGTAAGTCTGCCCTTCCTCGGCCAGGCGGCGACGCAGGGTCGAAGCGGACATGCACAGTTGCTGGGCCAGCGCTTCGGTTTCCGGCCATAGCTCGGCGGGCAGTTGCCGCAGATCCTGCTTGATCCGGCTGGCAAGGCTGTCGGGGTCGCGGTATTTGACCAGAATGTTCGCCGGCGCCTGGGCGAGAAAGCGCTTGAGCTCTTCCGGGCTGCGTTTGATCGGCAGGTCGAGGCAGTCGGCGGAAAAGATCATTCGTGTACGCGGACGGTCGAAACGCAGGTTTTCCGAAAACATCACTCGGTAGTCTTCGATGAAATCCGGTGCGGCGCAGCGCAATTCGATAGCCAGAATCGGAATTCGTCGCCCGGCCAGCCAGCAGGCCACGCCGTGAACGATCATCCAGTAAGTGAAATAAGTGAAAGCTCGGCGCGGTTCGGCATCGTCCTCGAGCAGAACGATTTCGGCGAGGCTTTGCTGGTGCACCAGTTGCGCGGGCAAGCGTTCAAGCATCAGCGAGAGAAAATTCAGCCCCGTGTCCAGCGCCGCCGCCAGCGTCGGTTGCGCCATCGCGCTGCGACACAGAAACGCGAGGCTGCCGGACTTGAGCTTGCGCGGGTCCATGCCGAAGAACTCGTCATCGCCGCGCCGGGCCAGCAAGCGCCAGAGCTTGGCGTATTGCGAGGCTGGCACCCTACCCTCGTCAGCCATGAGCAAAGCCGGATCAATGCCGACTTTGCTCAATGCCTCATCGGTGGCGGCGCCGGGGGCGCAACTCTGCAGCAGCGCTTGGCGCACCAGTTGAATGGCAATGGTGTCTTTTTCCGCCATGGAGCGAGATGAGCCTTATTGTTTTTTGGATGGTGGGCATCTTACCTCAGCTGCTGAATTCACCGCAGGGCCAATGTGGGAGCGAGCTTGCTCGCGAAAGCGGTGTGTCAGACATGGAAATGTCACAGGCATAGCGCATTCGCGAGCAGGCTCGCTCCCACAGCGAATACGGTGGTTCAAACATCGCAGCTGTTCAGCTCGCGTTCAGCTAAATGTCAATGAATGCCATTTGGGAATGAGTGTCATTATGTTACAACTTAGCCACCTATCTAAATCGCTGTGGTTGCCGAATGCTCGTTCCCTTTTTGATCATGCTGCGCGAAGGCATTGAGGCCGCGCTCATTGTCGGCATCATTGCCGGTTACCTGCAGCAGACCGGCCGCGGCCAATGGATGCCGGCGGTATGGATCGGCGTTTTCCTTGCCGCCGCCCTCGCCCTGCTGGTAGGCGGAGGGCTGGAACTGGTCAGTGCCGAATTCCCGCAAAAGCAGCAGGAACTGTTCGAAGGTGTGGTCGGTTTGGTAGCGATGGGGATTCTCAGTTCGATGGTGTTCTGGATGCGCAAGGTCGCGCGGTCGATCAAGCATTCGCTGCAGACCTCGCTGGACCAGGCGCTGACCGCGTCGAAACACCAGGTCATCGCACTGATCGCCATGGTGTTTTTCGCAGTTGCTCGCGAAGGCCTGGAAACCGTGTTCTTCCTGCTCGCCGTGTTCCAGCAGAGCGAAGGCCCGGGCGCGCCGATCGGCGCCCTGCTCGGCATGATTCTGGCGGTGATAGTCGGTCTGCTGATCTACAGCGGCAGCCTGCGCCTCAATCTATCGGCGTTCTTCAAGTGGACCGGTTTGTTCATCCTGGTGGTCGCCGCCGGGATTCTCGCCAATTCGGTGCAGGCGCTGCATGAAGCCGGGCTGTGGAATCACCTGCAAACCGTGCTCTTCGACTTCAGCGCGACGCTGCCGATGGACAGCCCGCTGGGCTCGGTGCTGGCCGGCATGTTCGGTTATCAGGATGCGCCGACCGTCAGCACCCTCGGCGCGTATCTGATTTATCTGCTGGTGGCGCTGGTGATGTTCTTCCTGCCCGCGCCCCGCCAACCGGCGCCAACGACTACTGTTTCCAGCCAATAAGGGCACCCATGTCTAACACTGAAAATTCTCAGGCTGCGCCTGCGCGCGCATTGCGCTGGGCGCTGGCCGGTTCGGTGGTGCTGATGACCGCCGCCGGCGGGCTGTTCTGGTACGCCTCGCACATGGCCGCGGCCAAGCGTCAGCTCAACCATGACGAAATCGTCGTCAACATTCATCCGCACAGTTGCGAGCCGAATGCCCTTACGGTGCCGGCCGGCCGCGCCAGTTTCCGCATCGTCAACCGCTCCGAGCGTGCAGTCGAATGGGAAATTCTTGACGGCGTGCTGGTGGTCGAAGAACGCGAAAACATTGCGCCGGGCCTGAGCCAGGTGATCAATGCCAACCTGCAGCCGGGCGACTACGCGATCACCTGCGGCTTGCTCAGCAACCCGCGCGGCACCTTGCACGTCACCCCGACCGCAGCCTCCGATGCGGCCGCCAGGGCCAAGCCATCGATGGTCGCTTTCGTCGGGCCGTTGTCGGAATTTCGCGTGTATCTGGCCGTTCAGGGCAGCGCCCTGATCAAAGCAGTGACGGCGCTGAATCAGGCGATCGCCGTTGGCGACCTGAAACAGGCGCAAGCGTTGTATCTGCCGGCGCGTGCTGCCTATCAACGCCTGGCCCCTGCGGCGCAACGTCTGGCCGAGCTGGACAATCACATCAATGCCCGCGCCGATTACTTTGAAAAACGCGAGCAGGATCCGGCCTTCGTGGGCTTCCATCGCCTCGAATATGCCCTGTTCCAGCAGCGCAGAATCGATGACCTCGCGCCGATCGCCCAACGCTTGCTCAGCGACGTTACCGCACTCAGACAGCAGTTGCTCGCGCAGCCCCTGCCACCGGAGCAACTGGTGAGCATCGTCGTGCGCAACCTCAACAGCGTTGCCGACGTGCGTGCCGTCAGCGGTGAAGAAGAACGCTACAGCCACAGCGATCTCAACGGTTTTGCCGGCAACGCGCAAACCGCGCACAAGATCGTCGACCTGCTGCGGCCAATGCTGAGCAAATCCGCAGCTGACTTGCTACCGAAGATCGACCAGGCGCTGGCCGATTTAGACAGCCAGCTCATCGCTTTCAAGTCCGGCGAAGGTTACGTCAGTTACGCCACGGTGCCCGCCGCGCAACGCCAACAGATCGCCGACAAAGCCAAAGCTCTGGCCACGGCGCTGGATGGCATCGATCCCGCCCTCGGCCTCTCCGGCCTGTAAGCAGAAGACGACCCGATGAACGATTCAGAACCTCTCAACCTGCAACGGCGCCGTGTGCTGATGGGCATGGGCGCCGCCGGTGTTGCCCTGGCCGGATCGGCCCTGAGCTGCCCGGCCATGGCCGCCGCGCCGGCGCAAGTCACCGAAGCGCCAAGCAGCGACAAGACCCAGGACCGCCATGATTTTCACGGTGTGCATCAGGCCGGCATCGTCACCCCGCGCCCGGCCTCGGGCATGCTGGTGGCATTCGATGTGCTGGCCACGGATCGCGAAGATCTCGAGCGGCTGTTCCGCACTCTCAACGAGCGCATCGCCTTTCTGATGACGGGGGGCCCGGTAGCACAGATCGACCCGAAACTGCCGCCGCCGGATTCCGGCATCCTCGGCCCGGTGGTCACCCCGGATAACCTGACCATCACCGTTTCGGTCGGTGAATCGTTGTTCGACGAGCGTTTCGGCCTGGCGGCGGTAAAACCCAAGCGTCTGCAGCGCATGGTCGGTTTCCCCAACGACGCACTGGATGCCGATTGCTGCCATGGTGACCTGAGCCTGCAGTTCTGCGCCAATACCGCCGACACCAACATTCACGCCCTGCGTGACATCGTCAAGAACCTGCCTGACCTGCTGCTGGTGCGCTGGAAACAGGAAGGCAGCGTACCGCCGCAAGCTCCGGTGAAACCCGGTGTACCGGCGCAATCGGCGCGCAACTTTCTGGGTTTTCGCGATGGTTCGGCCAACCCGGATTCCAATGACGCCAGGGCCATGGACCGCATCGTCTGGGTGCAACCGGGCAGCGATGAGCCGGCATGGGCCGCCCACGGCAGTTACCAAGCGGTGCGCATCATTCGTAACTTTGTCGAGCGCTGGGATCGCACGCCGTTGCAAGAGCAGGAGAGCATCCTCGGCCGGGTCAAGAGCAGCGGCGCGCCGATCGGTGGCCACAGCGAAAGCGAAGTGCCGGATTACAGCAAAGACCCGGCCGGCAAGCTGACCAGACTCGACGCGCACATTCGTCTGGCCAACCCGCGCACTGCCGCCAGTCAGGCCAACCTGATTCTGCGCCGACCGTTCAACTACTCCAACGGCGTCAACAAGAACGGCCAGCTCGACATGGGCCTGCTGTTCATCTGCTACCAGGCCGATCTGGAAAAAGGCTTTATCACCGTGCAGACCCGCCTCAACGGCGAACCTCTTGAGGAATACCTCAAGCCGGTCGGTGGCGGTTACTTCTTCACCCTGCCAGGGGTTACGGGCGATCAGGATTTCATCGGACGCTCGTTGCTGGCTGCCACTTCCCACAACAAAACCGCATGACGACCCACCGACACTGGAGCCGCCCCATGAAAAAAACGCCACTCGCGTTATTGCTGACCCTTGGTTTGCTCAACACCCCACTGTCGGCGTTCGCCGCCACCGCCCCGCTGGACCTGGTCGGGCCGGTGTCGGATTACAAGATTTACGTCACCGAAAAACTCGATGAACTGGCCAGCCATACCCAACAGTTCACCGATGCAGTAAAGAAAGGCGATCTGGTCACCGCGCAGAAGCTCTACGCGCCGACACGGGTTTATTACGAGTCGATCGAACCGATTGCCGAGCTGTTCAGTGATCTCGATGCGTCGATTGACTCGCGCGTCGACGACCACGAAAAGGGTGTGAAAGCCGAAGACTTCACCGGGTTCCACCGCCTCGAGTATTCATTGTTCGCGGAGAAATCCACCAAGGGCCTGGATGCCTTGGCCGACGGTTTGAATAAAGACGTGCAGGATCTGCAAACCCGCGTTGCCGGTCTGACCTTCCCGCCAGAGAAAGTCGTCGGCGGCGCTGCGGCGCTATTGGAAGAAGTCGCGGCAACCAAGATTTCCGGCGAGGAAGACCGCTACAGTCACACGGACCTGTACGACTTCCAGGGCAATATCGACGGCGCAAAGAAGATCGTCGATTTGTTCCGGCCGCAGATCGAACAGCAGGACAAGGCATTCGTCGCCAAGGTCGACAAGAACTTCGCCACGGTCGACAAGATCCTGGCCAAGTACAAGACAGCGGATGGCGGGTTTGAAACCTACGACAAGGTCAAGGACAACGACCGCAAGGCGCTGGTCGGGCCGGTGAATACGTTGGCGGAAGATTTGTCGATGATGCGCGGGAAGCTGGGTCTGAACTAGTTTTTTAGCGTCTGGTCTGACCCCTTCGCGAGCAAGCTCGCTCCCACATTTGGAATGCATTTCCCTGTGGGAGCGAGCTTGCTCGCGAAAGCAATTCCGGACGCGCTAGAGAATCCGGTAGAGCAACCGCTCGATCCTCACCCGGCTCACCCGCTTGAGAAACTTCGCCACCCCCGCCGGGTAATCCGGCAGTGTCTCCAGCGTCTGGAAACTGTCGATCCGCGTGGTATGGCGAAAGATGTTTTCCAGCTCCTTCGCCCGTGGCTCCAGCCATTCGCCTCGCGGATCCTCGATCAGCAGCGCGTTTTCCAGATCCAGGCGGAATGCGCGCGGGTTGAGGTTGTTGCCGGTCAGCAAGGTGTAACGCTGGTCGATCCACATACCCTTGAGGTGATAGGTGTTGTCGCCATCGCGCCACAGGTGCAGGTTCAACTGACCGCTGTCGATACTGCGCTGATGGCGTTTGGCGAAGCGGCGCAGGCTGATTTCGTACAGATACGGCAGCGCGGCAATCACTTTGAACGGCTCACTCGGCGGAATGTAGAAATCGTTGGCAGTCTTGTCGCCGACCACGATGTCGATCTTCACCCCACGCGCCAGCGCGCGATTGATCTCACGGATCACGCCCAGCGGCAGGTTGAAATACGGCGTGCAGATGGTCAGCTGTTGTTGCGCGCTGGCGATCAGTTCAAGGATCGCCCGGTTCAGCGCGTTGTTCTTGCCGACGCCGAGCAGCGGTGTGACTGACAGCCCTTCTTTGTCCGTGCTGCCGGCACCGGTGTCGTAAGTAGCGTATTTGAGGCGGCTGCGCAGGTCGCCGATGTCGTTGCGCAGGCTGCGTGTGCTCGGCAGGTTCGGCAGGTCGAGGCGATGCACGGCTTTGGATTCGATCAGGCCATGCTTGACCAGATGGTGCATCGAATCCGCCAGCTCGCGACTGTGCAGGACGTGATATCGATCGAAGCGGTACTTGTCGAGTTTGTGCAGATAGACGTTGTTCAGGCTGGCGCCGCTGTAGACCACGTTGTCATCGATCACGAAGCCTTTGAGGTGCAGCACGCCAAACAATTCGCGGGTCTGCACCGGCACGCCGTAGATCGGCACTTCGCTCTGATGCGTGCGGGTCATCTCCTGATACCAGGCGGCGTTGCCCGGCTGCTTGCCCGCGCCGATCAGGCCGCGCTGCGCACGCAACCAGTCGACCACCACGGCGATTTCCAGCTCGGGACGCTTGAGCTTGGCCGCGTGCAGGGCATCGAGGATTTCCTGGCCGGCTTCGTCCTGCTGCAGGTACAGCGCGACGATATAGATGCGCTGGGTCGCTGCGGCGATTTGCTCGAGCAGGCAGCGTCGGAATTCGGCAGCACTGGACAGAATGCTGACCGCCTCGGCGGTCAGCGCGAAGCTGCGCAGTTTGGGCAGCAGAGAACGTTTGAAAAGCAACGGCATAAGGCTCGCAAGGTTCGATTCCGAAGAGTTTGAGAGCTTACACCATCGTCTGCGTCGGGTCTCGTCAGTGTCGGTAGCGGCCCCTTCGCAAGCAGGCTCGCTCCCACAAAGAAACGCATTCCCTTGTGGGAGCGAGCCTGCTCGCGAAAGCGATCTGACAGGAGTTAAAAATAGGCGCTTGACCAAGGAGAACAAACGTTCTACTGTTCGCCACATGAACGAAATCACAAGCAACGACACACGCGACATCATTCTGGATGTCACCGAAAAGTTGATCTACAAAAGTGGCATCGCTGCCACCAGCATGGATCTTCTGGTGAAAACCGCCGGCGTCTCCAGAAAAAGTATTTACCGTTATTTTGCCGACAAGGACGCGCTCGTTGTCGCCGCCCTGCAAAGGCGCGATATCCGCTGGATGCACTGGTATAGAAATGCTGTCGTTCAGGCCGAAACTCCGGCCGGTCGCCTGCTGAATCTGTTTACCGTGCTCAAGGACTGGTTCGACTCGGACGGCTTTCGCGGCTGCGCCTTTATCAATACCAGCGGCGAAACCGGTGACCCACAAGACCCGGTGCGACTGGTCGCCAAAGAACACAAACAGAAGCTCCTCGATTACGTGAGCGAGCTGTGTACCGAATATGGTGCCGAGGATCCGCAATTGTTGGCCAGACAGTTGCTGATTCTGATTGAAGGTGCCATTACCGTAGCGCTTGTGATGGGTGATCACAGTGCCGCCGATAATGCGCAATGCATGGCGCGAAAGTTATTGGGCCTGTAACTCTGATAAGCCGGAATCGTTGTTTATTTCATCAAATGAATCAGGAGATTGAATATGTCTACTGCAGCCCAGGTACGCCCGCCATTGCCACCGTTCAACCATGCTTCAGCCATCGAGAAGGTGCGCCTGGCCGAAGATGGCTGGAACACCCGCGATCCAGAAAAGGTCTCGCTCGCCTACACCCTCGACACCAAATGGCGCAATCGCGCCGAATTCGCCAACAACCGTGAGGAGGCCAAAGCTTTCTTGACACGTAAATGGGCGAAAGAACTGGATTATCGCTTGATCAAAGAACTCTGGGCCTACTCCGATACGCGCATCGCCGTGCGTTACGCCTATGAATGGCACGACGATTCGGGCAACTGGTTCCGCTCGTACGGCAACGAGAACTGGGAGTTCGATGAAAACGGCCTGATGTTCCAGCGCTATGCCTGCATCAATGACATGCCGATCAAGGAAAGCGAGCGCAAATTCCATTGGCCGCTGGGCCGCCGTCCGGATGATCATCCGGGTCTGACCGAACTCGGCCTGTAAATTCACATAAATCCCCTGTGGGAGCAGTTAGCCTGCTGGCGATAGCGGATCGTCATTCA
Source organism: Pseudomonas sp. (assembly GCF_035554175.1). Classification (GTDB taxonomy): domain Bacteria; phylum Pseudomonadota; class Gammaproteobacteria; order Pseudomonadales; family Pseudomonadaceae; genus Aquipseudomonas. Next base: position 208,457 of record NZ_DATMIV010000050.1, read on the forward strand.
ACAAATGTGTTGAATACGCGATCGGCATCGCCAGCAGGCCTGTCCCTATCAGTTTTCCTGACCGGTTACCATGTCGAGCCCCACCTGTCCTTGCCTTAATATTCCGCAGTTTTTTCCTCCCAATCAAAATTCGGATCCGTCTCATACTTGTAGGTAACCGTTGCCGAGTGTGATTCCGGGTGAATCTGAACCTTCGTAATCACCAGGATCTTTCCAGCCTCAGTTCGGTGTTTGATCGCTTTGTCCCGAGCGTCTTGTTCGGTTCCGGCAGTTCCGTGCAGGTCAACAATGATTTCCATCACCCATTCTCCTTTAAGTGCTTTTCCCTCGCACAACAGCGAGAAGGGTCAATGCTCGCTTTCCATACAAAATCTGGCACCTGTTAAACCTGACAGTTTTTTATATTGATTCGAACTAGCCACCGCTGCTAATCAGACATTTCAATGACGCGATCCGGGTAAAGCGATAGCTCGCCGCAACACTCGGAAATGAGTAACATGACGGCCCTCCCCGCAGCCCAATTTCTGCGCCTTGCCGAATAAGCCGACTCCATGCCTTTCGAACTCAGCGTTGACCTCACCACCCTGGCCATTTTGGCCGCTGTTGCCTTCCTTGCCGGCTTCATCGATGCCATCGCTGGCGGTGGCGGTCTGTTGACCACACCAGCGCTGCTGACCGCCGGCCTGCCGCCGCATCTGGTGCTGGGCACCAACAAGCTGAGTTCGACCTTCGGTTCGGCGACCGCCAGTTTCACCTTCTACAAACGCAAACTGTTCCATCCACGGCAATGGACGCACGCGATTGTCGGCACCCTGGTCGGCGCGCTGACCGGTGCGATCGTTGCGCATTACCTGCCCGCCGAGTGGCTGAACAAGATGCTGCCGGTGATCGTTTTCGCCTGCGGCCTGTATTTGCTGTTTGGCGGTACGCCGAAGGCGCCGCTGGACAGCGATGCACCGATCAAAAAGAAATGGCAATCGACCCAAGGCTTCAGCCTCGGTTTCTACGATGGTGTGGCCGGCCCCGGCACTGGCGCATTCTGGACGGTGAGCAGTCTGCTGCTGTATCCGATCGATCTGGTCAAGGCCAGTGGTGTCGCGCGCAGCATGAACTTCGTCAGCAACATCGCCGCGCTGTCGGTGTTCATCTTCTCCGGACAGGTCGACTGGATCATTGGCCTGTCCATGGGCCTTTCGGTGATGGTCGGGGCTTTCTTTGGCGCGCGCACCGCAATCAGCGGCGGCGCCAAATTCATTCGACCGGTGTTCATCACCGTGGTACTCGGTCTGACCGTGCGCCTAGCCTGGCAGCACTGGTTCAGCGTGGCCTAAGCGGCGCGCCACATAGAGATCGATCAGGTAACGGGCGATCGAACGCGACGCCGGCAACGGCGGCAGGTCGTGCACGTTGAACCACTGAGCATCCTCGATTTCGTCTTCCTGACAGACAATCTCGCCGCCGGCGTATTCGGCATGGAAGCCGAGCATCATCGAGTGCGGGAACGGCCAGCACTGGCTGCCGACGTACTGGATGTTCTTCACTTCGATCTGCACTTCTTCGCGCACTTCACGAATCAGGCAATCCTCGGCCGACTCCCCCGGCTCGGCGAAACCGGCCAGCGTGCTATAAACGCCAGTGACGAAACGCGGCGAGCGCGCCAGAAGAACTTCGTCGCCACGGGTGATCAGCACGATCATGCTCGGTGAGATTCGCGGATAACTGCGCAGATCGCAGGGCTGGCAATACATCGCCCGCTCGCGCGGCACTTGGCTCATCGGCTGGCCACAGTTGCCGCAGAAGCGATGCTCGCGGGCCCAGGTACCGATCTGTGCGGCATATCCGAGAACCTTGTAGAGGGTGTGATCGCCTTCGAGCATGAACGCCCGCAGACCTTTCCAGCCGCAGCCCGGCACTTCGCTGACACTGCGCAGTTCCAGCAGATACACCGGTTCGCCATCGAGATGCCCAATGCCATGCTCGGCGAGGATCGCGAGGTCCTGACGCTTGAGCCATTCGCGTGGGAACAGCGCGCCGTTGTCATCGAACAGAAAGCCTTCCGGGCTGCGCGCTACGGCCCAGCCGCCGGGTTGATCGGTGTCGAGTACTGCAGTGGTCCAGCGAGAGGTCATGGTTACTCAATCCAGAAATTCGGGTTTCTGTTTGCTCATGTGGGCGGCCATGGCCACGCGCAGATCGGTGGATTGCAGCATGGCGGCGTTCCAGGTAGCAACGTATTCGAGACCGTCGTCGATGCGATGGTCGCGCATGTAGCTGATCATTTCCTTGGTGCCGGTCACGGCAATCGGCGACTTGGCGGCAATGTCTCGGGCAATCTCGAAAACGCCTTCGAGCAGCGTGTCCTTATCGTCGTAGACGCGATTGACCAAGCCCATGCTACGGGCTTCTTCGGCGCCAAAGGTGCGACCGGTGTAAGCCAGTTCGCGCAGCATGCCGTCTCCGATGATTCGCGGCAACCGTTGCAATGTGCCAACGTCGGCGGCCATGCCGATATCGATTTCCTTGATCGAGAATTGCGCGTCCTCGGCGGCGTAGCGCATGTCACACGCAGCGATCAGATCGATCGCCCCACCCAGGCAATAGCCCTGAATGGCGGCGAGCACTGGTTTGCGGCAGTTATCGACGGCGTTGAACGATGCCTGCAGGTTGAGGATCTTGCGCCGCAGCAGGCGGGCGTTGCGGCCGACATCCTTGCCCAGCTCATTGGCGACGCCGGCGAGCATCATCAGGTCGATGCCGGAAGAAAAATGTTTGCCGTTGCCGCTGAGCACCACCACGCGCACTTCATCGGTGTCATCGATCCACTGGAAGATCTCGATGATTTCGCTCCAGAATGCCGCGTTCATCGCGTTGATCTTTTCCGGTCGATTGATTTGCACATGCGCGATGTTGTCGGCCAATTCGACACTGAAGGCAGAGTATTGAGTCATGGCAGTGATCCTTTACCGGGCTGAAAATGAGGCCCGAACTATAACAAGGCAATGGGGTGGCGGTTCGGCCAAATGCGGGACTGCTCGGGTTTGCGCAAGATGTGACGGCCCCTTCGCGAGCAGGCTCGCTCCCACCTTTGGAACGCATTTCAATATGGGAGCGAGCCTGCTCGCGAAGCCGTCCGAACACAACGGCCTGTTAACTTATTTCAGCCCAAGCCTGTACAACGAGCCATTCTCTTCGTCCGTCAGCACATACAGATAACCATCCGGCCCCTGACGCACATCCCGGATGCGCTGTTTCAACTCACCCAGCAAGCGCTCTTCATGCACAACCTTGTCGCCATCCAACTGCAAGCGAATCAACTCCTGCGTCACCAGCGCGCCGATAAACGCATTGTGCTGCCATGGCTTGAAGCGATCGCTATCGTAAAACGCCATGCCCGTGACACCGGGTGACTTCTCCCAGACATGGTGCGGCGCAACCGTGCCTTCGGCAGTCTTGCCCTGTGCCTCCGGAATCGGCGTCATCGAATAATTGATACCGTGGGTTGCCAACGGCCAACCGTAGTTCTTGCCGCGCTCGATGATGTTCACTTCATCGCCACCGCGAGGCCCATGCTCGTTCTCCCACAACGTGCCGGTCCACGGATTGAGCGCCGCACCCTGCGGGTTGCGCAGACCATAAGACCAGATTTCCGGTCGAACGCCCGATTGCCCCACAAAGGGGTTATCGTCCGGCACCTTGCCGTCGGGGAAGATGCGCACGACCTTGCCTTGCAGCTTGTCGAGATCCTGCGCGGTTGGTCGGTCGTTGTTTTCACCCAGAGTGACAAACAGATAGCCGTCCCGATCGAAGACCAACCGCGAACCGAAATGGTTGCCCACCGACAGTTTCGGTTCCTGACGGAAGATCACGTTGAAATCCTTCAGCGTCTTCAGGTCATCCGACAGTCGGCCGCGCCCTACCGCTGTGCCAGCCTTGCCGCCTTCGCCTCCGCCTTCTGCGTAGGACAGGTAGACCATGCGGTCCTGTTTGAAGTCCGGCGACAGCACTACATCCAGCAAACCACCCTGCGCCTTGGCCCAGACCTTCGGCACGCCACTGATGGGCTCTGACAATTTGCCATTTTTGTCCACGACGCGCAGATGGCCCGGGCGTTCGGTCACCAGCATGCCCTGTTGATCGGGCAGAAACGCCAGTGCCCACGGATGGTCCAGGCCCTGAGCAATAGTAGTGACTTCGAGAGTGCCCTGTTCGCTTTGCAGCTCTTGGGGCACGGCAGCAAACGATGGGGCACTTATCAGCGCGGCGGTGCAACAGGTGGCTAGAAGGGTTTTACGCAACATGCACGATTCCTTTTGTTCGATTGAATGGCTGACAGAACCTCAGTCCTGCCGTTCAACGGTTGCTGCCAGTGCCCCGAGGGGGCGGGTTGGGAATGAATATCGGTGGTTTGCTCGGCACCGAGCGAATCGGCTGGCCGTTACCGATGCCGCGATTCTCGACGGTCGGCTGACGGGGTACGGGAACGGTGTTCGGCCCGCGAAGGGGTGGAGCGCTGGGCTGGGTGCCCTGCATGCTGTTGGGGTTGGCCCGGCGGATCGGGTTGTTGTAGGGATTGTTGCTGTTGCCGGTGGGACTTTGCGCCAGCGCGACGTCCGCATGAACCAGACCGCCACTGAGGGCCAGCACGGCGAGACCTGCAAGAAACCGGTTCATGGGAAACTCCTCTCGATTGGCCTGGACTAGAGCCTTGGAGCCCACGCTACGCCGTGGGTTCGCATTTGTTAACCCTGACGCCTTAAACAACATGTAACACGGCTTGACCGTGGCGCCGGAAGTCCCCGCAATCGCTGGAAACTTTCTCGCCGCGCCAAGGGTCACCTGATCATCACTCGGAGGACAGGTCATGGCTCGGGCAATCTGGAAAGGCGCAATCAGTTTTGGACTGGTACACATCCCCGTGGCGCTGGTTTCAGCGACGTCGTCCCAAGGCGTGGACTTCGATTGGCTCGACAGCCGCAGCATGGACCCAGTGGGTTATAAACGCATCAACAAGGTCACCGGCAAGGAGGTGACCAAAGAAAATATCGTCAAAGGCGTGGCCTACGAAAAGGGCCGCTACGTGGTCCTCAGCGAGGAAGAAATCCGATCGGCGCACCCTGTTTCCACGCAGACCATCGACATTTTCTCTTTCGTCGACGCCGATCAGATCCCGCTGCAGAACATCGATACGCCCTACTACCTGGCCCCAGACAAGCGCGGCGGCAAGGTCTACGCCTTGCTGCGCGAGACCCTGAGCAAAACCAACAAGGTCGCCCTTGCCCGCGTCGTCCTGCACACACGCCAATACCTGGCCGCGCTGATGCCGCTGGAATCGGCGCTGGTGCTGGTCAAACTGCGCTGGCCGCAAGAAGTACGCGGTCTCGACGAGTTGGAATTGGGCAGTGAAGTGACCAAGCCGCAACTGGCCAAGGGTGAGCTGGACATGGCCAAACGATTGGTTGAAGACATGACGTCGGAGTGGACGCCAGAGGATTACAAGGACGAGTTCGAAGACAAGATCATGGCATTGGTCGAGAAGAAGGCACACGAGGGCAAGATCGAGGATGTCGAGACCGCCACGGGCGAGGAAGAACGCAAGACAGCCGACGTTATCGATTTGACCGAGCTGCTCAAACGCAGTCTCGGAGGGAAAGCACCGGCCAAGGCCAAGGCCAAATCAACCAGCAAGGCAGCGCCGGCGAAGAAGACCAGGAAGGCTTCTGGGGAGTAAGTGCTGAGTCAGACGGAAGTGGTCTGAAGCGGAAGGCCCCTTCGCGAGCAGGCTCGCTCCCACAGGGGTGTTGGGCTGGATGCAAAATTCGCATTCACCCCAATCAAATGTGGGAGCGAGCCTGCTCGCGAAGAGGCCAGCGATATCACCGCAAATCTTCAGATCAAAATAAAGATCGCCAACAACGCCGCAAAAATCGCCCACTTCTCCAGGTAATACCGCGTGCGGTTACGCTTCTTCAACTCTTTGCCACGCAAACGAATCTTGTAGATCCTGGTAAACAAACGGTTGATCCCGCCCGTCTTGTCACCCGCATCATTTGGTGCGCCCGCCGCTGACATCACGGTGCGGCTGAACCAGCGGTTGAATGCCGCCGCCCAGCGATATTTCAACGGCCGCTCGATGTCGCAGAACAGGATGATGCGGTTCTGCTCCGTAGTATTTTCCGCGTAATGAATAAATGTCTCGTCGAACATCACGGCCTCGCCATCGCGCCAGTGATAGTTCTCACCGTCGACATTGATGTAGCAGCCAGGATCGTTCGGCGTGTCCAGGCCCAGGTGATAGCGATAGGAGCCCGCATAAGGATCGCGGTGGCGTACCAGTTTCGAGCCCGGTGGCAGCTCGGCAAACATCGCCGCCTTGATCGAGCCGATGCTCTGCACCAGCTCAGTGGTGCGGGGGCACAGCTTCATAGCCGATGGGTGACTGTCGCCGTACCACTTGAGGTAGAAGCGTTTCCAGCCGGTTTTGAAGAAGGAATTGAAACCGACGTCGTCATACTGATTAGAGCGCTTGATCTCGCCGGCACGCAGCAGGTTCTGACCTTCTTCGCGGATCTCTTGCCAATGGGCCTGCAACGGGCTCAGATCTGGAAAGTCAGCCGGGTTCAGATACGGTTTGTTGGGAATTTTCGAAAACAGATACAGAAAGCAATTGATCGGCGCGAGAAACGTCGAGTGGTCACTCAATTGCCGCCCCAGTTTGTGGCGCACGCGTCCACGCAGGTGAACGTAGGCAATGGAAATGACATAAACAGCGGCAATGATGAGTTTCACGGAAAAGGGTCACACGTCAAAAGTGAACAAACTGCGCGCGTGGCGGCCTGGGGCCCAGCGTCTTATGCAGCGGTCTGAATGCACAGGGCACGTCCTTGGCCCGCGCCGTTTCCGGGCGCTCGGTGAAGGGTGGCATTTTAGCCACACTTTGTAACCGATAGTGAATCCTCAACTGTGAAAAACTGTCTTGCATCTCTGGTGGGTAAAGTTTGCCCGGCTGCCTGCGCAAGGGATTGCCCGTTGCTCACTTCGATGGAACCCCGCTTCGCGTACGCGCCTCTATCGCTTACCAACAACGGGAGGAACCCCTATGATCGCCCCAGAAACCGGCATGAAACCGGGCCAGCGTTATCGCATCGAAAGCGTCGAGCGCGCGCCGCAATTCTCTGGCTTTTTTCTCGATGGAAAGTATTACCTGGGACCTGAATTGCAGACCGCCGTCGGCTGGCTCGAAGGGCAGAGATTCTTCTACGATCAGCTCGACCCGACCGGTGAGCCGGTTTATCCGGACAGGGTTGCCGGCACCATTGAGGCACTGACGTTGGTAATGGCGGATGGTTTACGTCTTGAAATTGAAGAAGCGCCCTATCAGGCCGAAGCCGTTGCGCCGCTGCGCTCTTCGTTCCAGAGTCGCGTCGAGCGTATCTCGCGTCAGCCGATACGCCCTTCGCCGTTGCTGGTAGCCGGGGCTGCGATGTTGGTAGGGGTTTGTCTGTTGACGATCTCTCGCATCAGAAATCGATAACGGCCACCACGCGAGCAGTGACCCAATCGTCAGTCACTGCTCGCGGGTTACTGTCAGCGCAACCACAGCGATTCGCTCGGCACGCTCATATTCGGGCTTGAGCAATTCCTCACTGAACACATCCGGATCGAGTTCACGATAGGTCCAGCCGAAACGCCCGCCGGTCAGCATTGGCGCCACGGCCTGGCGGAACGGATCCTGCCCTGCAACGATCGCTACGCCGGTATAAACCAGCAAGGTGCCGCCAATTGCGAGGCGCGGCAGCGCCTCACGGACGATGCGCACCGACAGGCCCTCCCCCAGCGCCCCGCCGCCGTGACGATAAGCACGTTGTTGCTGATCATTCATGTACGGCGGATTGGCGGTGATCAAATCGAACTGCCCTTCGACGCTGCCGAGCAGGTCGCTGTGATACACCGACACGTTGCTGGCGCCGGCCAGCTCGGCATTTACCGCACTCAAGCGCAACGCCTGCGGATTGATGTCCACTGCCAGTACCTGAGCATCCGGGCGTGCCTTGGCGATGATTACCGCACCGGCGCCACTGCCGCAGCCAATATCCACCGCGCGCCTGATCGGCGAGAAGCGCTGCTGCAACTGCGTTTCGATAGCCTGGGCAAAACGGTAGGTGTCCGGCCCGAAAAACACGGCATCACTCGCCGTCGTGGGAAATGCCGAATGCACGAACAAGCGGTCGTTGAGCGTCGACCAGCGCACACGGCTGCGCCATGACGTACCGTCGCGTTCGACGACACCGGCCTGTTCCAGGCTGGCCAGCTCATCGGCACTGAACAACTCTTCGGCAAACGGCATCGACCAGCCGAACACGTCACGCAGATCCTTGGCCAGTGGCGTGGCAAAGCGCTGCAAAAAGCGTTCGTGGGTCAACGGGGTTGGCGTGATGAAATGGTAGTTACTGTCGAGCAGGCGTTTGCCCAGCTCGAACAGGATTCTGTCTGATGTTTCCTGTGCCGACATGAAGCCTCCTTGTTTCAACGTAAGCGGGCGCGCAATTGCATGAAGCGACGGGTTGCGAAAAGTCCGGCCGGACGCCAGTGCCGCTGTGGTTGCAACCAAGGCGTCAGCAGCGACATCTGTTCGGCGCAAGGCTTGTCAGCCAGCGCGGCTTCGAGATTGAGCTGATCGGCATCGTCATCGAAGGTTTCTTCAACGGCGGCTTCGCGACGGACATACGGCCGAGGCCGGGAGGCCGGGCAATCCTGAGTGATCCAGTCGCGCAACAGTTGTTTTTCATAGCCGCTGAATACGCCGAACATCGCCGCATCGCTGCCGTCGATCAGGCGCCAGAAGCGACTTTCTTCCACCGCCTCGCCGCGTTTGATCCAGCTCTTGCGCTCCAGCGCAGCAAGAAATTCGCCCATCTGCCCCGGCGTAGCCAGCCATTGGTTGATCGTGCGGTTTTCGATGCGGCAGTAATCGGAATGCATGTGCCGGCCGAACACGGCTTTGCGCTCAAGCATGGCGATGACTTCGTGCTGCAAATCGAATTCCTTGATGACGTCAGTGGTGCCCTTGCCCACATCATTGAGGCGATAACCGACGGCCATGCGCCGATAGAACTCATCACGCTCAGTGCCCAGCGGCATCAAATCGAGCATCGATTGCACAGCCTTGCGCGCATGGCCGGTGCTGGCGTTGTCGATGGTCACGTGCAGGCGGAAATAATGCGGGTCGATGCCCAGTTCCGCCAGTTCGTAGGCACTGATCAACAGATGCAAAGGCAGTTGCTCGTAGCCCAGGTTGAAGCCGATGACTTCCGGCATGAATTGGTCGCCGAAACGCCCTAGTGCCAACTGCACCGCACCTTGCAGGAAATATTCATCCGCGAGACCGGTCAAGTCCGAGCAATCGTGCTCGGCCAGCAACTTGCGGTAGATCACTACGTGGTTCTGGCGAGGAACGCCTTCGCCCAATTCTTCCAGGTAAGTGTCGAGCAAATTGTCGAAACGCGGATCCTGCCACTGCGGCAATAACCCCGCCAGCCAGGCGCCGTCGACCTCTTTGGTCGGTGCCACGTGGTAAATGAAATACAACGCATGGGATTTGTTGCGGAAATAGCGTCGCGGCGCGCCCTGCTGACGTGCCTCGAGATATTCAGCGTATTGGGCAGCGACGCTCGCACTGCGGTGTTCCGACCATTGCAACAGTTCTTCAGCGCTGCCCGGCAGGTCGTCAGGCAGTGCCGACGCTTTGCTCAATTGCCGACGCAGAAAGTCCAGCGCCACGCGGTCAACCGTCGAGTCTTCTGCCAATAGCCGGTCATAGAGCCGGCGCTCGGTATCCGCCGGTATGGATGTTTTACCCGAAGACTTCCTGGTCGGGATTTCGATCAGCGACATGACTCTTTCCCCTACGTAATTGGCACTGCCAGTAAAGGAAAGAGTGACTGGCGCTGAAAAAAATTCCTTTTTTGTTCTTGGTTACTCGCTCAGTGGTTTGCTCAGGTGATCTACCCCAAAGCGGTATCGAGAAACATCATCACGCCGAACCCGAGCATCAGGCCCAGGGTGGCCGGGGTTTCATGTCCGTTGCGGTGCGTTTCGGGAATCACTTCATGGGACACCACAAAGATCATCGCGCCCGCCGCCAGCCCCAGCGCTACAGGGAAGCCCAGCGCAAAACTGTTGGTGATGCCCAAACCGATAATGGCGCCCAAAGGCTCCATCAGCCCTGACGCGGCGGCAATCAATGCCGCACGCACGGCTGAGATGCCGGTCACCCGCAACGCCAAAGCGACTGCCAGACCTTCAGGGATATCCTGAATGGCGATGGCGGTGGTCAGCGGCAGGCCGATTTTCATGTCGCCGGTGGCGAAGCTGACACCGATCGCCATGCCTTCGGGCAGGTTGTGCAGAGTAATCGCCAGCACAAACAGCCAGACCCGGTTGAAGCGCTTCGCCTCCGGCCCGCGTCGACCGCTCTTTTCGTGTTCGTGCGGGACGAAACAATCGAGTCCGACCATCAGCGCCACGCCAAGCGCCATGCCGGCGACAACGACGGCGGCGGCAAGCATCGGGTTGCTCACCGCCTCCTTCGCCGCCGCGATGCCCGGCAGAATCAACGAAAACGAACTGGCGGCCAGCATCATCCCTGCGGCGAACCCGAGCATGGTGTCCTGGGTTCGCGAAGTGATCGCACGCAGCGCCAAGGCCAGCAACGCACCGACCGCCGTGGCCGCAAACCCCGACAACCCGCCGAGTGTGGCGAGGTGCAGAGTGTCACGACCCGTACTTACCAGGCCGGTGTAGCCACTGACCAGCAGCAACAGCGTCACCACGGCCAGGGTCAACCAGAAGATGCGCCCTCCCCAGCCCGTACGCGACAGCTGCAGCAACCAAGCGCGTACGGGGGCGGCAAACGAAGATGACGGTAGCGCCATGAAAACTCCTCAGTCGCGATCAGGTCGCCGGTGCGAACGGCGTGGTTTCATCCAGTTGCGCCAGCGGAACATCGCTGCCACCCGGCGTCAGAATCACCTTGCGGCATTCTTCCTGTTTTTTATTGAAGATCTTGTAACCCTCGGCCGCCTGCTCCAGCGACAGCCTGTGGGTGATGATCGCTTCGGGCTGCAACCTGCCGGTCTCGATGTGGCCAAGCAGTTCCGGCAGGTAACGCTGCACGTGGGTCTGGCCCATTTTGAAGGTCAGGCCTTTGTCGAAGGCGTCGCCAAACATGAAGCCATGAATGAAGCCTGCATAAACGCCCGGAACGCTGACCACGCCGCCGCGCCGAACGGCGGCGATGCACTGGCGCAAGGCCTTGCCGCTGCTGCCTTCGAGCTTGAGTGTAGCCATTACGGTTTCGGTGGTACTGCCCTTGGCTTCAAGGCCCACTGCATCGACTACCGCATCGACACCGCGATGCCCGGCAGTCTGGCTGATAATCGTATCGGCCGGGTCATCGTCCTCATCGAAGTTGATCGGAACTACGCCATAAGTGCGCTGGGCGTAATCGAGTCGGTACTGATGGTGATCGACCATGAAGATCTGCTCGGCACCCAGCATTCTGGCGCAGGCTGCGGTAAGCAGGCCGACGGGGCCTGCGCCATAGATCGCCAGACTCGAACCTTGCACGACCCCTGCGTTGATTACCGCTTGCCAGGCGGTCGGCAGGATGTCGGAAAGAAACAGCACCTTCTCGTCCGATAGCGTGCCCGGCACTTTGAACGGGCCGGTATTGGCTTTCGGCACTCGCACCAGCTCCGCCTGGCCGCCGGGAATCCCACCGTACAGGCGGCTGAAGCCGAACAACGCGGCAGGTGGCGGAATCAGCTTTTTGTTCAGCGCCGCGCCAGGCCCCTCGTTGGTCGTTTCGCAAGCGGCGTAAAGCTCTTGCTGGCAGAAGAAACAATCGCCACAGGCGATCACAAATGGAATCACCACACGGTCGCCACGCTGCACTGCCGTCACCGCAGAGCCGGTCTCTTCAACGATGCCCATGAATTCGTGGCCGAAAATGTCGCCATGTTCGACGGTAGGTATCTTGCCTCGGTACAGGTGCAGGTCCGAACCGCAGATGGCGGTCGCGGTGACCCGCAGGATGATGTCGTCGGCGGCTTCCAGTTTCGGGTCCGGGACGGTTTCGACGCGCACATCATTGGCGCCGTGGTAGGTCATTGCTCGCATGGCTTGATCCTCACTCGATTAAATTAATTCGCTGCTGCTTCCTTTCCGAAGAGCAAATGCCCAAGCGAGTTCATTCCGGTTTGCGAGATTGTGATCAGCGGGTATCGAGCGCTTCTGCGACCAGCCAACACTGATGCCCCTGTGCCTGCCATATAACTGCTGTCTGAGTTATGCGACAATGCGCGCCAATGTCCAACAAGAACCCCGTACTCGTCGCTCAGCAGCTTGCCCTCAAAGGCCCCAGTTGCGGACGGCTTATGCGCGTTGGCTCAACTCAAGCACAGACTGGGGGGAGCTGGTAAAGCTCCAGATTGGTACTCAAGTTTGTACCAGGCACCACAGACCAGCTCTAACCCATTGATAGGTAAGGTAATTGATCTCCACAGCTAACATCACGATGCAGTTTGGCGCCAAGCCGCTGTTCGAAAACGTTTCGGTCAAATTCGGCGCAGGCAATCGCTACGGCCTGATCGGTGCCAACGGTTGCGGCAAGTCGACCTTCATGAAAATCCTTGGCGGCGATCTCGATCCGTCCGGCGGTCAGGTCATGCTTGAGCCGAACGTGCGTCTGGGTAAGCTGCGCCAGGATCAGTTCGCCTACGAAGAATTCACCGTGATCGACACCGTGATCATGGGTCACGAAGAGTTGTGGAAGGTCAAGGCCGAGCGTGATCGCATCTACTCGCTGGCGGAAATGTCCGAAGAAGACGGCATGGCCGTCGCCGAGCTGGAAACCGAATTCGCCGAGATGGACGGCTATACCGCCGAATCCCGCGCTGGCGAATTGCTGCTGGGTCTGGGCATTCCGCTGGAACAGCATTTTGGCCCGATGAGCGAAGTCTCGCCAGGCTGGAAACTGCGGGTGTTGCTGGCCCAGGCACTGTTCTCCGATCCGGAAGTGCTGTTGCTCGACGAACCGACCAACCACCTGGACATCAATACCATTCGCTGGCTGGAAAACATCCTGACCCAGCGTAACAGCCTGATGATCATCATCTCCCACGACCGTCACTTCCTGAACAGCGTGTGCACGCACATGGCTGACCTGGATTACGGCGAGCTGCGTCTGTTCCCGGGCAACTACGACGAATACATGACCGTGGCGACCCAGTCCCGCGAGCAACTGCTGTCGGACAACGCCAAGAAGAAGGCGCAGATTTCCGAGCTGCAATCGTTCGTCAGCCGCTTCTCGGCCAACGCCTCGAAAGCCAAGCAGGCCACCTCCCGCGCCAAGGCGATCGACAAGATCCAGCTGGCCGAGGTCAAGCCTTCCAGCCGCGTCAGCCCGTTCATTCGTTTCGAACAGAACAAGAAGCTGCACCGTCAGGCGGTCATGGTTGAAAAGATGGCCAAGGGTTTCGACGGCAAGCCGCTGTTCAAGGACTTCAGCTTCCAGGTCGAAGCCGGCGAGCGTGTAGCGATCATCGGCCCGAACGGTATCGGCAAGACCACCCTGCTGCGCACCCTGGTCAATGAACTGACTCCGGATGCCGGTAGCGTGAAGTGGACCGACGCCGCTGAGCTGGGCTACTACGCTCAGGATCACGCCCATGACTTCGAAGACGATGTGACCTTGTTCGACTGGATGGGCCAGTGGACTCAGGGCGAGCAGATGATCCGTGGCACCTTGGGGCGCATGCTGTTCTCCAACGACGAGATTCTCAAGTCGGTCAAAGTCATCTCCGGTGGTGAGCAGGGTCGCATGCTGTTCGGCAAGCTGATCCTGCAAAAGCCCAACGTGCTGATCATGGACGAACCGACCAACCACCTGGACATGGAGTCGATCGAGGCGCTGAACCTGGCGCTGGAAAACTACCCGGGCACGCTGATCTTCGTCAGCCACGACCGTGAGTTCGTATCGTCCCTGGCCACACGCATCATCGAGCTGAGCCCGAATGGCGTGACCGACTTCAGCGGCACTTATGACGATTACCTGCGTAGCCAGGGCGTCGTGTTTTAAGGGCAGCTTTTAGTTTCAAGCGGCAAGCTGCAAGTTGAAAGCCCTGTCCATGTGACAGGGCTTTTTGCATTTCAGGGTTCAGGAAGTTGCTGGTGCGCAGACATTCGCGAGCAGGCTCGCTCCCACATTTGCAATGCGCACTCCCTGTGGGAGCGAGCCTGCTCGCGAAGGGGCCATAAGCAGCGCCATCAATCCCTGGCAGAAGCTGCCGAAGGCTGCGATCTTCTGATCGTTAGCCTGCTTTCCTTTCTCCCAACCCCGCGCCATGATGTCGGCAACTCTCCCACCGCCGCCCGCGAACGAGTGCTCATGTCTGCGCAGCCAATGCCACCGCAAAGCTCCCTGGCGATCACCCTGCAGATCGTCTCCATCGTTTTCTATACCTTCATTGCCTTTCTCTGCATCGGCCTACCGATTGCAGTGTTGCCAGGTTATGTCCACGAACAACTGGGATTCAGCGCAATCATCGCCGGACTCGTAATTGGTTCACAGTACCTGGCCACCCTGCTCAGCCGGCCGATGGCCGGGCGCATGTCGGACACGCTGGGTACCAAGCGTACGATCATTTTTGGCTTGTGGGGGATCGTCCTCAGTGGCGCGCTGACCTTGCTGTCGACATTGCTGCAGAGCTTTGCGCTGACCAGTCTGTTGATTCTGATTGCCGGACGTCTGCTGCTCGGCATCGCTCAAGGCTTGATCGGCGTGGGTACCATCAGTTGGTGCATGGGCCAGGTCGGTGTCGAGCACACGGCCAAATCCATCGGCTGGAACGGCATCGCCTCTTACGGGGCGATCGCCATTGGTGCGCCGCTGGGCGTGGTGATGGTCGGCGAATATGGCTTCGTCAGCCTTGGCATCGCGCTGTCGGCGCTGGCGGCCGGTGCGTTGTGGTTGATCCGCAACAAACCATCGGTGCCGGTGATTCGTGGTGAACGCCTATCGTTCTGGGCGGTGTTCGGCAAGATTGCGCCGTACGGCACCAGTCTCACCCTGGCCTCCATCGGCTATGGCACGCTGACCACGTTCATCACCCTTTATTACCTCAACCGCGGCTGGACCGGTGCGGCGTATTGCCTGACGGTGTTTGGCGTGTGTTTCATTCTGTCGCGGCTGTTGTTTATCTCGGCGATTGCGCGGTTTGGCGGGTTCGCCTCGGCCATCGCTTGCATGACAGTCGAAACCGTCGGGCTGGTTATGTTGTGGTTGGCGCCTTCCACCGCGTACGCACTGATTGGCGCCGGGCTGGCCGGGTTCGGCCTGTCACTGGTGTACCCGGCGCTGGGCGTTGAAGCGATCAAACAGGTGCCGAGCTCCAGTCGCGGCTCAGGATTGGGCGCTTATGCGGTGTTCTTCGATCTCGCGCTGGCGATAGCCGGGCCGTTGATGGGCGCGGTGGCGTTGAATCTGGGTTATTCATGGATTTTCTTCAGCGCGGCGGTGTTGTCGGTGACCGGGTTGGGCCTGACCCTCCTGCTCAAGCGTCGCGCGACCTGAAAATCAACGCATTCCCATGTAGGAGCTGACGAGTGCAACGAGGCTGCGATCTGTTGATTTTGCTTTGAAGATCAAGATCAAAAGATCGCAGCCTCGTTGCACTCGTCAGCTCCTACGGGGATTTGTGTTGGTGATGGATTTATTGATCCGCCGTCTGCATTCCCGCCCGCGTCGATTTCCCCAGCGCATGGGCAAAAAACCGTCCGGCCTCGGAAATCAGGTTGCGGTGAATATCCTCGCGATTCACCCCGTCAGCGTCGGTACACAGCGCCGGCATGGCGCGGATCTGCTCTTCAGTGCACGGCGCCAGGAACACGAAGTGCCCTGCCCCGGCCAGTAATTTGAAGTCCGGCGCGGTGGGCAGTTTGCGCGCCAGGGCGGCGGCGTTTTTATCGAAGGCCACCAGTTTGTCGCCGTCGCCGCTGTAGAGCAGTACCGGCACATGCACATCCGCCAGGGTATGGCGACCGAATTTCAGGCTCAGCGGCGCCATCAGCAATAACGCATGTACGCGGGGATCGGGTACCGGCTGCAGATCGTCGCGATCAACGATCAGCTCGCCCTGGGTGTTGCAGGCATCGTGATCGTCCGGGCGCTCCTGGCAGTAGCGACGCAGGCGATCCAGATCCGGCTGCGCGCCGGAGAGAATCAACGCCGTCTCGCCACCTGCCGAATATCCAATCACGCCAACCTGATCGGCGTTGACGAAAGGCGCGAGCATGCTGTCGCCGAGCGTCGCGGTGATGGCTTGAGAAATCTGGATCGGCCGCCCGTAGAGGTTGCTCAATGTGCCAAGTCGGCTGTGATCGCGGGAGTTGTCGCCGGGATGAATCACCGCCACCACCACAAAGCCCTTGCGCGCCAGCGAGGTCGCCAGGTCGTGCAGCGCCAGCGGCGTGCCGGTGTTGCCATGGGACAACATCAACATCGGAAAGCGGCCAATCGCGACTTTGGTGTCCGCGCCGGCCTCGACCGAATAGCCCTCGAGCAAGCTCATGTGTTCGCGGTCGCTGGAAGGATAAAAAGCGATGGCGCGCATGGGTTGCAGATCGAGCGGGTCGAGAAAGGTCATCTCGTGATAACCGACGCTCCATACAGGGTGTCGCCCCGGCGCAGCCTGCACTGAATTCAGGCTGCTCAGCAGGCAAATCACCATCACTGCACAAAGTCGCCGCATCGGATGCCCCACCCTGTTGGACCAAATCACCGGATGTGCTGAAACTGCATAACCTGGGCCAGATTATGTAACAGCCAGAAACAAAAAACTCCGTATTCGGCCCTTGCGGATCCAGAATACAGAGTTTTTTTGCGATTACCTGAACAGCGGCTGTTCTTTACGCAAGCCTTATGCGGCGGCGAACAGTTGCTCGCTGATCTTCGCTTGCGCAGCGGTCATCGCGTTGTTGCGCACTTCTTCGCCATAGGCCAGGCCTTCAGCGCGAACGATTTCAATGTCGGTGATACCGAGGAAACCCAGCACCAGCTTCAGATATTCTTCATGAGCAATACCGCTGGCCTGACCGGCGTGAATACCGCCGGATGTCGACACGATCACCACTTTCTTGCCACCGCACAGGCCTTCAGGGCCGGCTTCAGTGTAGCGGAAGGTCTGGCCGGCCACGGCAATGCGGTCGATCCACGCCTTGAGCTGGGTCGGAATGGTGAAGTTGTACATCGGCGCGGCAATGACCACGGCGTCGGCTGCGATGAATTCGGCCAAGGTCGACGCGCTCAGTTCGGCTTCGTGCTGTTGCGCAGCGTCGCGCAGTTCGGTGGTGGTGCCGGCCGCAAGCATTGTGGTCGACGAGAAGTGGCTGATGGCATCGGCGGCCAGGTCGCGATAAGTCACCACGGCACTTGGCTCGGCAGCTTGCCAGGCGTCGACGACCTGACGGCTCAACTGACGGGAAGCCGAGTTGTCGCCCAGAATGCTCGAATCGATGTGCAACAGTTTCATGTGGGTTCTCCTGCAAAGAATCGCCGGCGGCGACGGAATGGAGACAATCCTACGCAACAAACCAATAGCTGATTAGTCGCTGACAATGCGATAGTTCGTCCCACAGATAGAACAGCCGGATACCCACATGCAAGACCTGAACGATCTCTACTATTTCGCCAAAGTGGTCGAAGCCGGCGGGTTTGCCGCCGCCGGGCGCTTGCTGGGTATTCCCAAGTCACGCCTGTCGCGGCGCATTGCCGAACTGGAAGAACGCCTTGGCGCACGGCTGCTGCAACGTACGACCCGCCAGCTCAATCTCACCGCCGTCGGCGAGCGTTATCTGCGCCACTGTCAGGCAATGCTGCTGGAAGCGGAGATGGCTGACGAAGCCGTGGCCAGCATGTCCAGCGAGCCGCGCGGGCGTTTGCGGGTGTCCTGCCCTACCGGCCTTGCTCATGAAATGTTGCCGACGGTGATCAGCGACTTTCTCGGCAAGTATCCGCAGGTGCAACTGGAGGTCGTGCTGCTCAACCGCCGGGTCGATCTGGTCACCGAAGGCATCGACGTTGCCTTGCGCGTGCGCGATCACGGCGATGAGGATCCGTTGCTGGTCACTCGTCGCTTGCGTCAGGCGCAGGCGGTGGTGATCGCCAGTCCGGCCTTCATGCAGGGCAAGACCATCAACCATCCGCAGGACCTGAAAAACCTGCCGGTGCTGGGCGCGCTGGAGGCCGATCGCATGGTGCATGTGCGCCTGCTCGATCAGCAGGGCAAAAGCGCCGATCTGAGCATGGAAGCGCGGCTGGGTATCGACGATTTTGTGGTGCGCAAGGCCTGCGTGCTGGCCGGCCAGGGCTTTACCGTGCTGCCGATGATGTTCTGTGAAACCGAATTGCGTAACGGCACGCTGGTACAGGTGCTGCCTCAGTGGTCACTGCCAGGCGGCTGGCTGCAAGCGGTGTATCCGCACCGGCGCGGGGTGATGCCGGCGGTGCGCGCATGGATCGATCATCTGGTCGAATCGTTCAATGCCTGCGGGGAGCGGTTGTTATGAAACACCGGAAGATGAGCGAAGCCCAGGTCGCCGAATTCTGCCTGGCCCTGCCCGGCGCGCGCGAAGACTACAAATGGGGTGGCGTGCGGGTGTTCTCGATTGCCGGCAACAAGATGTTTGCTCTGCAGGGCCTGCGCGGGGATTCGCTGGCATTCAAGGTCGACAAGGATCTGTTTCTCGGCCATTGCGACCGCCCGGGCATTCATCCGGCGCCCTATCTGGCGCGGGCTCAGTGGATCATCATGCATCCGCCCTACCCGTTGGGTGCCGAGGAATTGCAGGGGTTGTTGCAGCGTTCGCATCAACTGGTCGTGGGCAAGCTGCCGAAAAAGACTCAAATCGGCCTGCTCCTGTAAACCCGCAAACCCGCAAACTCGCAAAACCTGTGGGAGCGAGCCTGCTCGCGAAGGCGGTTTGTCAGGCGACTCATCAGCGAGCATGAGATTGCTTTCGCGAGCAGGCTCGCTCCCACAGGGGATCTGCGGAGGCTGTTAAATAAGGGATAGCAAGTTCGACCCGAGAAAAATCTGGTCAATCCAGAACACCTGATGCAGCAGCACGATCGCCCAAAACAAGATCTGAAACGACACTTTGCGCGTCTTGTGCCGAAACACCTGCTGAGCCACCAGCGCACCCGGCCAGCCGCCCGCCAGTTCCACGGCATGCAGAATATTCTCCGGCGTGCGCCAGGCATCGGCGCGGGCCTTGCGTTTGTCGGCCCAGTACAGAAAGAACGCCAGCACGCTGACAACCCCGTACGCCGCCAGCGGCAGCCCCGAGATGCCGCTCAGCCACATCGACAATGAGCCGGACAGCGGCAGCGCACAGACGATCAGCAGCACCAGCAGTTTCAACTTCAGATGCTGAAAACGCCCGTGGGAGGGTCGAGTTTCAGGACGGCGCGTGCGGGAATCGTTCATGCCTTCGCTGCCGCCCAGTCCACCCAGCCGAACTGCCAGGTCGCCAGAATCACCAGGCCGAAGGCAATCCGGTACCAGGCAAACGCTGCGTAACTGTGACTGCCGATGAATTTGAGCAAACCGCGCACAGCGATCATGGCGAAGACAAACGCGGTGACGAAACCGATGGCGAATACCGGAAAATCAGCCGGTACGAACAGGTCGCGGTATTTGTAGCCCGAGTACACCGCTGCACCGACCATGGTCGGCATGGCCAGAAAGAACGAAAACTCGGTGGCCGTCTTGCGTGACAGGCCGAACAGCAAACCGCCGATGATGGTCGAGCCGGAACGCGAAGTACCGGGGATCATCGCCAGGCACTGGGCGAAACCGATCTTCAAGGCGTCGCTCCAGCGGATCTCGTCGACGGTTTCGGCGTGCACCTCATGCTGGCGCTGTTCGGCCCACAACATGATCACGCCGCCAATCACCAGCGCTGCCGCCACGGTAATAGGGTTGAACAGGTATTCGTGGATCAGATCGGCAAAGATCACGCCGAGCACCACGGCCGGCAGAAAAGCGATCAGCAGGTTGACGGTAAAGCGCCGTGCGCTCGGTTGGGTCGGCAGGCCGATCACCACGTCGAGAATCTTGCGGCGAAACTCCCAGACCACCGCGAGAATCGCGCCGAGCTGAATGATGATGTTGAACGCCATGGCCCGTTCGCCGCCGAAGTTCAGCAAGTCGGCAACGATGATCTGGTGTCCGGTACTCGAAATGGGCAAAAACTCCGTCAGCCCCTCTACAACTCCCAGTATCAGTGCCTGCAAGGCGGTCCAAAGATCCATCAATCCCCCAGAGAGCGATGCACGCGGGCATGCTCCGATAGTTTTTCTAAACGTTCACTGCGTTCAGCGTAGCCGGTAAAAGGTGTACCGATTCCGCGCGCACAGGATCTACACGAAACGGTAAAAATTCCGTGAAATTTTCAAACCGGATTCAGGTTTTCGCGCGCGGGGCCGAAATCCTAACAGACAAGCCTTAATAGCGCTCTTCGCGCTGGCTGGCTTGCCTAGCGCCGTTCCGAGCACACAGCGGTGGCTGGATGCTGGCGATCGTTTATTACAAGAACAAGAATCAGGAGTGACAGCGTTATGAACAGCTTGCGCAGTGTGTCGATCAGCCGACGCTTGTGGCTCATCTTGATTGTGGCGGTGGGCATGTTGCTGACCTTGGGCGTGCTGATGCTCAAGCAGATCCACGACGACCTCTACCACGCCAAGGCACAGAAAACCCAGCACGTGGTGCAGACCGCCAGTGGCCTGCTCACGTATTACCAAGGGCTGGAAACCGCCGGCACCCTTACCAGGGAAGCGGCGCAGAAACAGGCCCTGACTGCGATCCGTGGCCTGCGCTACGACCAGAGTGATTATTTCTGGATCAACGACCTTACCCCGGTGATGGTCATGCATCCGACCAACCCCAAACTCGAGGGCCAGAACCTTTCGGCGATCCGCGACCCGGACGGCTTTGCGGTTTTCAACGAGATGGTCGCCATCGCCAAGGCCAAAGGCGCGGGCATGGTCAATTATCGCTGGCCGAAACCGGGGGCCACAGATCCGGTGGCCAAGACCTCTTACGTAAAACTGTTCGAGCCGTGGGGCTGGGTCATCGGTTCGGGTGTGTATGTGGACGATGTGCAGGCAGAGTTCCAGGGGCAGATGATCAAGGCGTCGCTGATCGGTCTGGCGATTGCGCTGATCATGGCCCTGCTGGTGATTCTCATCGCACGCAGCATCGTCCGTCCGTTGCAGGAAACGGTAAATGCCATGGCTAACATCGCCAGCGGCGAAAGCGACCTGACCCGCAGCCTCGACACCCACGGCAAGGATGAGGTCACCGAGCTCGCCCATCACTTCAATGCCTTCACGGCCAAGTTGCGGCGGGTGATTGGTGATCTGCAGGTATCGGCCAGTGCCTTGGGTCAGTCGTCCAGCGAGTTGGGCAACGACGCCTCGCAGGCGCAGCTGCGCAGTCAACAACAGTCACAGCAGATGGAACTGGTGGCCACGGCGATCAACGAAGTCACTTATGGCGTGCAGGACGTGGCGAAAAACGCTGAACACGCCGCCGCTGAAATGCGCGATGCCGAAGCGCAGGCGCAACAGGGGCAGATCAACATTGATGGCAGCTTGCAGCAGATCGACAAGCTCTCAGGGACGATTGATCAGGCGGTTGAAGTGATCCGCACACTGGCTGCCGAGAGCACGCAGATTGGCAGCGTACTTGAGGTAATTCGCTCGATTGCCGAGCAGACCAATCTCCTGGCACTCAACGCCGCGATTGAAGCGGCGCGCGCGGGTGAGCAGGGCCGCGGATTTGCCGTGGTCGCGGATGAGGTGCGCTTGCTGGCTCAGCGTACGCAGAAATCGACGGCGGAGATTCAGTCGATGATCGAGCGTTTGCAGAACCACTCGGAGGCTGCGGTGAAGGTGATCAGTGACAGCAGCAGGGCTTCGCAATTGACCATCGAGCAAGCGGGCCTGGCCGGTGCGAGTCTTAACGCGATCGGCCAGGCTTTGCGCAATTTGAACGGGCTGAATGCCTCGATTGCCAGCGCTACGTTGCAACAGGCGCATGTGGTCGAAGACATCAACCAGAACGTCACCCAGGCGGCCGGGCTTTCGCATAGCACTGCGTTGGCGGCGGAACAATCCAGTGCAGCCAGTCTGCGCCTTGGGCAACTGAGCGAACAGCTCAACGGGTTGCTGCGCCAGTTCCGCGTCTAGCAACCATCCCCTGCAGGAGTGAGCCTGCTCGCGATAGCGGTGTTTCAGACAATATAAGTCTGGCCGACACACCGCTATCACGAGCAGGCTCACTCCTACATGTTTTTGGGTACAATCCGCCCCCTTCTTTCATTCCCCAAGGATCGCTCATGTCCGGGCTCGAACTGTTTGCCGCTGCTCTCGGTGTAATCGCCGTGTGGCTGACGGTTAAACAGAATCCGTGGTGCTGGCCGATCGGGCTGGTCATGGTGTTGCTCTACAGCTGGATCTTCTTTGAGGTGAAGCTGTATTCGGACATGTTGCTGCAAGTCATCTACGCCGCGCTGCAAGTCTACGGCTGGTGGCAATGGACCCGCGCCGGGACGATGCACGACGGCCGCGAAGTCAGCCGCCT
Organism: Pseudomonas sp.; assembly: GCF_035554175.1. Taxonomy (GTDB): domain Bacteria; phylum Pseudomonadota; class Gammaproteobacteria; order Pseudomonadales; family Pseudomonadaceae; genus Aquipseudomonas. The sequence continues at coordinate 231,163 of NZ_DATMIV010000050.1, forward strand.
CGACGCACGCTCGATTCTCATCGGCCTCGGCCTCGGTGCAATCGGCAGCCTGTTGCTGGGCACGGCGATGGCGCACTGGACGGACGCCGCGCAGCCGTGGCTCGACGCTGCGCTCACTGGTTTCAGCCTGGTTGCGCAATTGTGGATGGCGCACAAGCGTCTGCAATGCTGGGCCTTGTGGTTTGTCCTCGACGTGATCTTTGTCGGACTGTTCATCTATAAAGGCTTGTACCTGACCGCCGCCCTTTACGCGCTGTTTACCCTGCTTGCGGTGCAAGGCTGGCGTGCATGGCGCGCGGATCCGGCGCTGCGCACATGAAGGTCGTCGTCCTCACCGGCCCGGAATCCACTGGCAAGAGCTGGCTGGCCGCAGGCTTGGAACAGCGTTTTGGCGGTGCGCGCGTCGACGAATATGTGCGCCGGTTCATTGAGGAAAATCCACGCGATACCTGCCTGGCCGACATCCCGGCGATCGCCCGTGGGCAGTTGCAATGGGAAGATCAGGCGCGCGCGCAACAACCTGCCCTGCTGATTCTGGATACTCACCTGCTGAGCAACATCCTCTGGAGCCAGACCCTGTTCGGCGCCTGCCCGAGCTGGCTGGAAAGCGAATTGCTGGCGCGCCATTACGACCTGCACCTGCTGCTATCGCCGCGACAGATCGACTGGACGCAAGACGGTCAGCGCTGCCAACCCGATCTCGCGGATCGCATGGCTTTCTACGAAGCCACTCGCGCCTGGCTGATGCAACATCGGCAGCCGATGCAGATCATTGAAGGCAATTGGGCCGACCGCCAGGTGCAAGCCTTTGCGGCGGTCGAACGTTTGATGTCCTGCTGATCGCTGGATGTTTTATCCCTTGTTCCGGGACGGATCTGTCCGTTTTTGAAACACTCCTGACGGCGCAAAGCCCCAGCCAAGCGCTGTTCATCATCCCGTCATTTGAACTGTTACGTCGATGAAACACCTCGGCGCAAACCCTTGTTCCAGAGCTTTCCAGCGCCCATTGCCATCGCAGCGGGTCCTGTGCTGTATCACGGCTGAAACAGTAGTCGCTGTCTGTGCTTGCCCTGACCATGCAAGCCATTGAAATCACAACATAACCCAAAACCGGCACAGCTTTAGCTCTGTCCTTCCCAACGCTGAACATTCCAGCCCACTGAAGAAGGAATTGCAGCCGTGGGGAATTTCAACAAGAGCCTGACCTGCCTTCTGCTGATCGGATCAGCCGCCAGTGCATTCATCAGCATTAGCGCGCAAGCCGAAGGCAATGGGGTGATCGTCCTCAACCGCGACGTTCAACCGATCCCGATCGGCCGCAACGGCGGCAAAGACCCCTATCCAACCACGGTCAATGCCAACCCATCGGCACGGATCAATCAAACCCTCAGCAGTACTGAACTCAGCGACGGCGATTTCGCCAGTGTCGCCAGCGGCTCTTCGATTCGCGGCAACATGACCACGCCCAGCTCCAACCTGCCCGGCATGAATACCCTGACCAACCAGAACGGCCTGCCCGGCATGCGCACCGGCACTGGCGGCGGCGCGGGCGGCTCGATCTCCAATACCGTCAACCGGGCGATGAGCACCGGGCTGGCGCCTCTGACTCGCATGGCCGGAGGCCAATGACATGAATCGCACCCTGCTGCTTCTCGCCCTGCTCGGCTGCACCAGCGCCATGGCCGATTCGGCTTCAGTCAACAAAGCGAATATTCAGGATTCCGGCGCGCAATACCGCGGCAATTTCAACGTCAACCAGGCCGCCGGTGACCAGATGCAACAAGCCAACACCAAGGCGATTGCCATCGGCACCGAATCCCATGCCACTACCAGCGTCCGGCAAGACATCGATACGCCCGCCAGCCGCGCCATCGACGCGAGCGCCAACATCGGCGGCAACTCTTTCAGCAATGGCAACGGCATTCTCGGGGTAAACCAGGGCGCGGGTGCCAACAATCAAATGGCCAACGTTACGCGCGTCAGCATCAGTGCCGGCCCGCAGAGCGTTGACGACAGCGCCCTTTCACAACAGAACGTGGCGTTTTTACCGAGCTCAGGAGCAACTGGCACCGCACCCGGCAGTCGCCAGGTCACGACAAGTGATCAGGCCTTCACCGGCAGCCGAGGGGTGATCCAGGTGAACCAGAGTGCCGGGGTGGGGAACCGAATGGCTAACACCCTGAGCATCCGGGTCGCTGACTGACCCAAACAAAGTGCAATTGGAAAAGTAACAACACTTAACCCAACTAATAAGCACGACGGAGAAACAACCATGAAACCTACAATGGCTCTCAAACCACTGGTTTTCGCACTCGCAGCAGTGATGGCAATGGCAGCACAGGCTGGCGGCCGTGGCGACAACGGTCATGGTAACGGACACGGTAATGGTCACGGCCATCCTCAGGGTCCTAATCTGGAACAACTGCTGCAGATCACCGCAGGCGCCGGCGCCGCTGTACTCGACGCGCAAAACAGCGACGGCAACGTGGTGAAAAACCAGGGCACCCTGAACAACGCCAATGCCAGCGACTCGCTCAACGGCTCCAACGGCAACATGGGCGCCAACGTTGCAGCCGGCGACGGCAACCAGCAGGACAACGCTGCTGCGCTGGCCACCGCTGACGAAAGCTTCATCTTCGGCAATGCTGTTGCAGCCTCGAGCGCGACTCAGGTGAACAACAACAACTACGTGAAAAACTCGTCGACCTTCAACAACGCCACGCTCAACAACGCAGGCAACAACGGTTCCGGCAACATCGGCATCAACGTCAGCGCCGGCAACTTCAACCAACAGAAAAACAACCTCGCCATCGCCGTTTCCGGTGGTCGCGTAGCCACCGCTGCTGCCTCTGCCAACCAGTCCTCCACTGGCCTGGTCGTGGAAAACAAAGGCGTACAGGCTTACAAAACCGACACCCTCACCGGGACTTATGCAGCCGCTGGCGTGTTCAAAGCCAAAGGCACCGCGACCATCGAAGACGATGACCACCACGGCGGTTGGGGTAACCGTGGCGGCGGCCACGGCGGCAACGATGATCAGAAAGCCAAGTTCGAAGCCGTGGGTACTTTTGGCCTCGCTGGTGTGACCACCCAACAAGTGCTGACCAAAGATGGCTGGAAAACCCCTGTCGTCAACAATGCCAACATGACCAATTCGATGAACAACTTCTCCGGCAACGGTGGAGCCAACGTCTCGGCCGGTGTGGGCAACCAACAAAGCAACTCGCTGTCCATCGCCGCAGGTTGCAAGGCCTGCATGTAATCGCAATCGAAACGAAAGCCCCGGCAACGGGGCTTTTCCTCGGACCCACGAAGGCGTATCCGATCATGCGGACTCCTGCCCTCCTCGCTCTGCTTTGTCTGTGCGGCCTGACTCAGGCGGCGCAGATGCCCGTGGCTGCCCTGCCGGGTGGCGTGCTGGTCTACAAGGACGTGCAAAGCATTCGTGAGCGCAAGTTTGCCGACATCGTCGAACAGAAGACCGATTTCAGTTGCGGCGCTGCTGCACTGGCGACGGTCCTGCGCCAGGCTTATTGGCTCGACGTCGATGAAGAGCACATCATCAAAGGCATGCTGGTCAACGCTGACCAGGACCTGGTGCGAACCCAGGGTTTCTCCATGCTCGACATGAAGCGCTACGTAGAAAGCATCGGCATGCGTGCCCGAGGCTACCGGATCCCGCCCGAGAAACTCGAAGCGGTGACCATTCCGGTGGTGGTTCTGATGGACATTCGCGGCTACAAGCATTTCGTTGTGCTGCAGCGTTCGGACAAGGACTGGGTGTACATCGCAGATCCGGTTCTCGGCCACAAACGCTACAAACATGACGACTTTGTCAAAGGTTGGAACGGTATCGTCTTTGCCATCGTCGGCCCCGGTTACGACAAGGCCAACGCCTTGCGCAGCCCTCCGGTGCCACTGACGGCGAAGAACTCACTGGACAGTTTCAACCCGGTCAAAGATGCGGAATTGATGGATTTCGGGTTCATTCAGAGCGACTTCTTTTAATCGCCGAGTTAGAGAATGGGACTGGATGTCCCGGGAGCAGCAGATGAAAAGCTCATACTGGCTGGCCGCCGCCTGCCTGGCAGCGAGTGCGTCAGGCTTTGCCCATGCCGGATTCAAACCCATCGAAATCAAGGACCAGGAGCTCGCCGAGCTGCGCGGTCGTTACGTCATGCCGGGCCGGATCATCAGCTTCGGCATTGTCATGAGCAGTACCTGGCGCAACGCCAGCGGCGATCTGATCGGGGCCGCTACATCGATGCAGATCCAGGCCGCAACGGTCAAACCGGAATTTTACGTCTCGACCATCAAGGAGTCGGGCAATGGCAGTACACCCGCGTTGGGCACCGGCACCGTGATCGGTGGCGCCGGCCTCAACAGTACGCAAGGCGTAACACAAAGCGTGCGCGCGGCGGGTGATGGCAACACCGCCAATAACAACGTCGCGATCAACGTCAGCGAAGCCAGTCAGGCGCCGGCTCTGGTGCCGTCGCAAGGCCAGGCCCTCGTCGCCGGGCAGACCATCACCGGCAGCAACGGCGCCGGCAGTGTCGCGGTGTCGGCCAATGGCGGCGGCGTGCAAATGGCCATTCAGGCCAGCGGCAATCAGGGCACGGCATTGCAACAGGTCGCCCAGGGCGGGCTGCTGCAGAACACCCGCTTGCTCGGCAGTGCCAACGTGGTCAACAACCTTACGCAACTCAACGTCGTACTTAACAATAACGGCAGAAGCGCCGGCGCACTGGATTGCAACCTGACCCAACTCGGGGCCCTACGCAATATCGGATATTGAACTACGCTGAGTCTCGATCATTGGGCTTAAAGGGACGGCTTATTCATGTATCGATCAGTATCACTGCGTGCTGCAGTGTGTTTGAGTACCCTTCTTCCGGCGGCGCTGCTGCACGCAGCGCCCGACGCCGATGTTGAAGCCCTGAAACGGGAACTTCTGGAACTGAAACAACGATACGAATTACAACAACAGGCACTGGCGGTACTTGAACAACGGGTCCGCCAGGTAGAAGAACAGCCCGCCGCCCCACCGCCAAAACGGCTGGCCAAATCGCCGTCCGACATGAAAGGCAATCGAGTCGCCGCCGCAGCCGCCACGGGCACCGGCGCAGCCGCCGCATCGGGAGGTGCTGCGGGGGGCAGTGGCGCTTCTTACGGTCAGTCGCTGGCCGATGATTCGCAACCGGCGCAAAGCGTTTCCAACCTGTACGACGAAGCCAGCGGCTTCTTCGGCGGCGGCAAGTTCAGCGTTGAAACCGGCCTTACTTATTCGCGCTACGACACCCGCCAGTTGATCCTCAACGGTTTCCTTGCACTGGATTCGATCTTCCTCGGCAACATCAACCTCGACCGGATCAAGGCTGACACCTGGACCCTCGACCTGACGGGCCGCTACAACTTCGACAACCGCTGGCAGTTCGATCTGAACGTGCCGGTGGTCTATCGCGAGTCGACTTATCAGTCGGGCGGCGGCAACCAGGGCGCGGCTGGCGTCACCACCGAAGAAACCGTCACCAAGGACCCAACCATTGGCGACGTCAACTTCGGCATCGCCTACAAGTTCCTCGACGAATCGGTCAACACCCCGGACGCCGTCGTCACCTTGCGCGTGAAGGCGCCAACCGGCAAAGACCCGTTCGGCATCAAACTGCGCCAGACCGATGCCAACTCCAACCTGTTCGTGCCCGACACCCTGCCGACCGGCAACGGCGTCTGGTCGATCACCCCGGGCATCTCGCTGGTCAAAACGTTTGACCCCGCGGTGCTGTTCGGCAGCCTCTCCTACACCCACAACCTTGAGGAATCGTTCGACGACATCAGCTCCACCGTCAACCAGAAAACCCCAGGTAAAGTGCGCATCGGCGACAGTTTCCAGATCGGCGCCGGCATCGCCTTCGCGCTCAACGAGAAGATGAGTATGTCGTTCTCGGTCTCCGACCTGGTGCAACGCAAGAGCAAGCTGAAACAGGACGGCGGCGATTGGGAATCGGTAGTTTCCAGCGATGCCAACGCCGGTTACTTCAACGTCGGCATGACCATTGCGGCCACCGACAACCTGACGATCGTGCCTAACTTGTCGATCGGCATGACCGACGATGCGCCGGACTTTTCCTTCAGTCTGAAATTCCCGTATTACTTCTAAAGCGAAGCAAAAGATCGCAGCCTTCGGCAGCTCCTACAGGGATTACGCAATCCGAATGTAGGAGCTGCCGAAGGCTGCGATCCTTTGATCTTCAGCGATCTAACGAATCTGATGCTTGTGCAGTAACCGGTAGAACGTCGGCCTTGATACACCGAGCACCTTGGCCGCGACGCTGAGGTTGTCACTGTGCCGATTCAACACATCACACAACGCCTGCCGTTCCGCCCGGGTCTTGTAGTCCTCCAGTGTGCCCATCGGCGTGGCTATCGCGTGCTGACTGATCAACCCCAGATCCCGCGCCTCGATCTGCCGTCCCTCGGCCAATACCAATCCGCGCCGCACCCGGTTCGCCAGTTCGCGCACGTTGCCGGGCCAGTCATGCTTGCCCATCGCGATCAACGCGTCCTCACTGAAGCTGCGCGGCCGCCGTCCGGTCTCATGGCTGTAGAAGTGCGAAAAATGGTTGGCCAGCATCGACAGATCACCATGGCGCTCACGCAATGGCGCGGTGACCACTTGCAGAACGTTCAGGCGGTAATAGAGATCTTCACGAAACCGTTTCTTCTCGATCGCCGCCTCCAGGTCAACGTGAGTCGCTGCCAGCACCCGCACATCCACGGGAATCGGTTGACTGCCACCGACGCGCTCAATGTGCCTTTCCTGAAGAAAGCGCAGCAGATTGGCCTGCAGCTCCAGCGGCAAATCGCCGATTTCATCGAGGAACAACGTGCCGCCATTGGCCGCTTCAATGCGCCCGACCTTGCGCTGATGCGCGCCGGTAAATGCACCCTTCTCATGACCAAACAATTCGGACTGAATCAGATGCTCGGGAATAGCCCCGCAGTTGATCGCCACAAACGGTTTGCCGTGGCGCTGTGACTGCCGATGCAAAGTGCGCGCGACCAGTTCTTTACCGGTACCGCTTTCGCCGCGAATCAGCACTGGGGATTCGGTGGGTGCCAGTTTGCTGAGCAATTTGCGCAGTTCGCGGATCGGTTTGCTGTCGCCAAGCAGTTCGTGTTCCGGCTGATCGACATGGATTGTGCCCTGCCCGCGCAGTCTTGCCATGCCAAAGGCACGGCCGAGGGTAACCTGTACCCGTGAAACGTCGAAGGGCAAGGTGTGGAAGTCGAAAAACCATTCACAGACAAAGTCACCTACGTTTTGTAAACGCAGGACTTCCTGATTGAGCACGGCGATCCATTCGGTGCCGCTGCGGCTGATCAGCTCTTTGACTGCCTCGGGGCGCTCCAGATGAAACGGCTGCAAGCGCAACAGGCCGACATCACAGGCGCGGTCGGCGGCGTGCTCCAGGCTGCAACTGGCAACATCCCAGCCCACGGCCCGCAATCCGGGCAACAAGCGATGGCAGTCATCGCAGGGATCGACCACCAGTAGACGTCTCGACGCAGGCGCTTCGCTCATAACTGTTCCTTGGCGCCAAATTTTATAAATGATTGTAAAAACAGTCATTTGGCAGACCCGGTTGTAACACTAGCAAGATTTTGACGGAGGCTTGTATCGATTGCTTATAGGAAGGCTGCCAAAAGAGTTATAAGAAAGCTGGTTGTTAGTTAGCTATCGACTATTTGTGGCGTGTCAGGCTGAGGGGTGAATTCAGCGCGGTGTCCAGACATGTACCGAATCATTCAACTGAACCCGGATCATGTAAAGAACTTGAAATTTCTTTGTTTCACTTGTGACCCGATCCCTGGTTGCGTGCATCAGTACAAGTAACCCGCCGCACGGTAAGCCCAACCGACGGCACATCACTTGATTGGGCGCCAATAGAGAGAAGACCCCATGACTGCCCCGCTGCGTATCAACGAAGCTCTTTTGATTGCCAACCACGCCTTCAAGCCTTTCCAGTGCGTGGCCTGGGCGCCACAGGACGGCAATGGCGAACTGAGCCTGACCGTCGTCGACCGCACCAATTCCCACATCGGTCGCAAACAGATTCCGAGCAGCGCCTACTCCGACCCTGCCCAACTCGAACAACTCCTGCAACAGGCGCGCGCCGAACTGAGCGAAGACGGCCATAAGTTGCAATCCTGGTCGATGCCACACTGATACACCAGAAAGGCGGATGACGTTAAGTCATCCGCCTTTTTCACATTAGTTGTCGCCTCGACCGCGGACTTGCCGCCCGCAAGTTTCGCTTAAAGTACTTGGCTCGCTTTCCACTGGTTCAAAAAGACACTGTTCTGGCACAGTGCGACCGTCGTTCTGGTGGCTCTTGCAGTTGTACTTCCCGCCGTTCAGGGATTGAATGTTCCGCTCGTGCAGTCAGCCTCCCAATCACTGGGTATCGGTTTACTCGCAAGGAGACGCGTGCATGTCTACCCTGAACACTTTGGCGCTGCCTGCCGCATGGAATGAATCCGGTTCTCTTGACCCAAGCTTCGCGATTTGTGGCGTTGCGCAGGTGTACTTTGCCGGCAGTCTGTCCAGCCTGACCCAACATGTCGCCATTGATGCGCAGGGCCGAATTCTGGTGGCGGCCAAAGTCGGCACGGCCAAAGGCAGTCGTTTTGGCGTCGCCCGCCTGCTTGCCGATGGCTCGGCCGATTTGTCCTTTGGCCTGCAGGGCAGCGTGATCGGTACGTTCGTCGAGGGTTTCGAAGCCCGGGCCGGCAAGGTTCAGGTGCTGCCTGATGGCAGGATCCTGCTGGCCGGTCTTCATTATGAAAATACTCATCACACCCTGCCCGCTCTCGCGCTGTTCGATGAACAAGGCGAGCTCGACCGATCTTTCGCAGATCAGGGTTCGCAGGTGGTGCGGCTGCCGGGCGACCTGTCCATGGGCACCCGCGACAACTGGCTACCGCCGGGCGTTCCGGGCGTTGAAGCGTGTGACTTTGCGGTGCAGGAGGACGGCTGCATTCTGCTGATCGCCAACCATCATTTCAGTTTTGCCGACCACGCCGGGATGCTGATTCGTCTGCGGCCCGATGGCCGTCTGGATGAATCCTTCAACGGGCGCGGCTTCGTGATGATCCGCCACCTGCTGCTCAATACCTGGCTGAGCACCCTGTTATTGAAGAACGATGGTCGAATCGTGGTGGCGGGTTCCATCGACTTTCCCCAGCATGGGCTGCTGGCTGTTTATCTGCCCGATGGGCGGCTGGACGAGCGGTTTGCCGTGGATGGCTTCATGGCCTTCAAAGCCTACGGCAAAAGCGCTCAGGTCAGTCAGATCATCGAGTTCGACGACAGGCTGTATTGTTTTGGCAGCAGTCGCGATCCGATTCGCTGTTTGAGCTACGTATTACACGCCAACGGCCGGCCGGACCTGCACTGTCACCATGGCCTGCCACAGGTATTGGACATCGGCCCCAGCGGTTGCCAGTGGAACGCCGCCCGGCTGATGAGCGACGGCCGCATGATCGCCGTAGGCGCCACCATCGGTGGGGTTGAAGCAGACTTCATGGTCGCCCGCTATCTATGCGATGGAAGCCTCGATCCGGCGTTCGGCCAAGGCCACGGCTGGCTCCGCACGCGACTTGGCCGAAGCCTCGATACGGCTAACTCACTGGCCGTGCAAGTCGACGGCGCCGTTGTGGTCGGCGGGTATTCGCTGGATGGCAACTACCGCGCAATGGTTGCGCGTTATCTGAATCACTAAATCGACACCTCCCCCTTCGCAGTCGATGAACACGGTGTCTACAGCGCGACCATCACGGATCTGGCCGTTAATCACGTGCATACTTTGCGCTGTAAATCCGAGACGGGGCGACTGTCTGCACCTTGGGCGATCAGAGTCGTTTCATCGAAGCTCTAAGCGTCGTTCACTGCATCAGCTCTGAGGTAATCAGAGATCCACGACGCCACGGCGCTGTGGATCTCTTACAGGGTGATCGCCACGGATTGGCAACGCACGATCGTTCTCAAGCAATCGCTTCCCGAAACCTTGATCTTCCCTGAAACATCCGGCAACTTTCGCGCTTCTAAATAAAAGGAGCAGCCGATGTCCGGTTCAATGGCCCAGGCGTTCGCGCACAATTTCCTCGGGCAATCGCCACGCTGGTACAAGGCGACCATCGTCGGTTTTCTGATCCTCAATGCCGTGGTGCTGTACGCCATTGGCCCGGTCGCCGCAGGCTGGCTGTTGGTCATCGAGTTCATCTTCACCCTGGCCATGGCGCTCAAATGCTATCCGTTGATGCCGGGCGGCCTGTTGTTGATTGAGGCGCTGTTGCTGAAGATGACCACGCCGCAAGCGCTGTATGACGAGTTGCTGCACAACTTCCCCGTGATCCTGCTGCTGATGTTCATGGTGGCCGGTATTTACTTCATGAAGGATCTGCTGCTGTTTCTGTTCTCGCGGCTGCTGCTGGGCGTGCGCTCGAAAGCCATCCTGGCGTTGATGTTCTGCTTTTTATCGGCATTCCTCTCCGCGTTTCTGGATGCGTTGACCGTGACGGCGGTGATCATCAGTGCGGCGGTGGGTTTTTATTCGGTTTATCACCGGGTCGCCTCGGGCAATGATCCGCGTCAGGACAGCGAGTTCAGTGACGACCGCCACCTGCCGACGCTGCACCACGAAGACCTCAATCAATTTCGCGCTTTTCTGCGCAGCCTGTTGATGCATGGCGCGGTCGGCACGGCCCTTGGCGGTGTCTGCACGTTGGTTGGCGAGCCGCAGAACCTGCTGATCGGCCATGAGATGGGCTGGCATTTCGCCGAGTTTTTCCACAAAGTCGCGCCCGTGTCCCTGCCAGTGCTGGCAGCGGGTCTGGTGACGTGTGTGCTGCTGGAGAAGCTGCGCTGGTTCGGTTACGGCACGTTGCTCCCAGAAAACGTGCGCGCCGTACTGGCGAACTATGCCGCCGAAGACAATGCCCAGCGCACGCCGCGCCAAACGGCGGCCCTACTGGTGCAAGGTGCAGCGGCACTGATTCTGATTGGCTGCCTGGCATTCCATGTCGCCGAGGTCGGCCTGATCGGTTTGATGGTAATCGTGTTGATCACCGCGTTTACCGGGATCACGGACGAACATCGCCTGGGCAGTGCATTCAAGGATGCGATGCCGTTTACCGCGTTGCTGGTGGTGTTTTTTGCGGTGGTGGCGGTGATTCACGATCAGCAACTGTTCGCGCCGCTGATCCAGTGGGTACTCGCCCTGCCGGTGGATCAACAGCCGGGCATGTTGTTTATCGCCAACGGCTTGCTTTCGGCAATCAGCGACAACGTATTCGTCGCGACCATTTACATCACCGAAGTCAAGCAAGCGTTCCTGGCCGGGCATATGAGTCGCGAGCATTTCGAGACACTGGCGATTGCCATTAATACCGGGACCAATCTGCCCAGCGTGGCGACGCCCAATGGTCAAGCGGCTTTCCTGTTCCTGCTGACCTCGGCGATTGCACCGCTGATCCGGCTGTCGTACGGGCGGATGGTGTGGATGGCGCTGCCATATACCGTTGTGATGGGCCTGCTGGGCTGGTATGCGGTGAGCTACTGGCTATAACAGAACGCTGAATACCCTGTGGGAGCGAGCCTGCTCGCGAAGAGGCCGTGTCAGGCAACGAATCTGTTGAATGACACACCGCTTTCGCGAGCAGGCTCGCTCCCACAATGGTTTTTGGGTTGGGTCAGTACGCGAGGATGTACTTTTCGATCGCCTGTGCCACGCCATCTTCGGTATTCGGCGCGGTGACGACGTCAGCCTGGCGCTTGACCGCCTCATCCGCCTGGCCCATGGCAATCGAGAGCCCTGCGCATTTGAACATCGCCGGGTCGTTGCCACCGTCGCCGATGGCGGCAGACTGCTCCAGCGGCACGCCGAGATAGTCGGCAATCGTGGTCAGGGCGGTGCCTTTGTTGGCCTCCAGCGCGGTGACGTCGAGGTACACCGGTTGTGAGCGCGACACCTGTGCCATGCCGTTGACCTTCGGCAACAGCTGCGCTTCCAGTTCAATCAGCAACTGAGTGTTGTTGCTGGTCGCGACGATCTTGTCGATCCGCTCCAGATAGGGCTCAAAACTCTCCACCACCACCGGCGGATACCCGAGACCGCTCTGTTCGCGCGCAACCATCGGCCCATGCGGGTCCTTGAGCAGCCAGTTGCCGCCGCTGAAGACCCATATCTCTACATCCGGCTGATCGGCGAACAGCGCCAGTGCGATCAGCGCTGTACTGGCCGGCAAATAATGCGCAGCCAACAGCGTACCGTCAGGCTTGACGATGGTGCCGCCATTGAACGCTGCTGTCGGCAGATCCACGCCCAAGGCTTCGATCTGCTGCAACATGGCTTTGGGTGGACGTCCCGTGGCGAGACTGAACAACACGCCCGCCTCGCGCAGCGAGCGCACCGCATCGATAGTGCGTTGGCTGAGCGTGTGATCGGGCAACAACAGCGTGCCGTCCATGTCACTTAGCAAAAAACGGATGGGTTGTTTCGCCAAGTCACTCATCCGAGGCCATGCCAGACGCGGCCATCGCGAGTCAGCAAATCTTCGGCCGCTTGCGGGCCATCTTCGCCAGCCGCATAGGTCTGGACGCTGGCGTCCTGCTGCCAGGCATCGAGGAACGGCTGCACTGCGCGCCAACCGTTCTCGATGTTGTCCGCACGCTGGAACAGCGTTTGATCACCGGTCAGGCAGTCGTAGATCAACGTTTCGTAGCCGGTCGATGGCTGCATTTCGAAGAAATCCTTGTAGGCAAAGCCCAGCTCGATATTGGCCATGTTCAGCGCCGGCCCCGGCCGCTTGGCCAGCAGGTCGAACCACATGCCTTCGTTCGGCTGGATCTGGATGCGCAGGTAGGTCGGCTGCAATTCGTCCACTTCGGTGTCGCGGAATTGCGCATAAGGCGCCGGCTTGAAGCAGATGACGATCTCGGTGTCGCGCACGCTCATGCGTTTGCCGGTGCGCAGATAGAATGGCACACCGACCCAGCGCCAGTTGTCGATCATCACTTTCAGCGCCACGTAGGTTTCGGTGGTGCTGTCGGGCGCGACGTTGGCTTCTTCGCGGTAACCCTTCAACGGCTGGCCGTCGCGCTCGCCGGCGCTGTACTGGCCGCGCACCGAGTTGGCCCGCGCCTCTTCGGTCGACCATGGCCGAATCGCGCCAACCACTTTGGCTTTCTCGCCGCGCACTGCGTCGGCGCCGAACGCGGCCGGCGGTTCCATGGCAACCATCGCCAGCAACTGGAACAGATGATTGGGCACCATGTCGCGCAGTGCACCTGTGTGTTCGTAAAAACTGCCACGGGTTTCGACGCCGACGGTTTCCGCCGCCGTAATCTGCACGTGGTCGATGTAGTGATTGTTCCAGAACGCTTCGAACAGGCTGTTGGAAAACCGGCTGACCAAAATGTTCTGCACGGTTTCCTTGCCCAGGTAATGGTCGATCCGGTAGATCTGCTTCTCGCTCATGACCTTGAGCAAGCAGGCGTTCAAGGCTTCGGCTGTTTGCAGATCAGAGCCGAACGGCTTCTCGATCACCACCCTTCTGAACGCTTGCGGGGTTTCTTCAAGCAAACCGGCGCTGCCGAGGCGGCGCACCACTTCACTGAAGAAACGCGGCGCGGTGGCCAGGTAGAACACCGCATTGCCGGTGCCGCTGTCGGCGATCTTTGCCGCCAGGGCTGAATAGGTGCTGTCGTCCAGAAAGTCGCCCTGGACGTAGCTGATACCTTTGGCGAGCTTGGCCCACAGGGCCGGATCAAGCATCTGATCACCCTTGCCGACCTTCGCCGCCACTTCGGTGCGGATGAAGTCTTCGAGCTTCTGCGCGAACGCTTCATCGGTAATGGCGTTGTGATCAACGCCGACGATCCGCAGATTCTCGTCAAGCAGGCCGTCGCGACTGAGGTTGTACAGCGCCGGCATCAGCAAGCGCTTGACCAGGTCGCCGTGGGCACCGAACAAAAACAGCGTGGTCGGTGGGGCGGGTTCTGCCTTGGATTTTCTGCGGATCGTCCGGGTCATTTCTTGGCAATCTCCACGTGGCCGCCAAAGCCGAAGCGTTGTGCAGACAGGATCTTGTCACCAAAGGTGCCCTGCCCGCGCGAGCGGTAACGGGAGAACAGCGAGTTGGACAGCACCGGTACCGGCACCGCTTGCTCCATGGCTGCCTCGATGGTCCATTGACCTTCACCGCTGTCGGCGACGGAGCCGGAGAAACCGTCCAGTTTAGGGTCGCTGGCCAGCGCATCGGCGGTCAGGTCGAGCAGCCAGGACGACACCACACTGCCACGACGCCAGACTTCAGCGATGTCGGCCACGTTCAGGTCGAAACGCTGATCTTCGGGCAGGCGTTCGCTGGATTTGGTCTTGAGAATGTCGAAGCCTTCGGCGAACGCGGCCATCATGCCGTACTCGATACCGTTGTGAATCATCTTCACGAAGTGCCCGGCACCGGCAGGACCGGCGTGGATGTAGCCGTGCTCGGCACGATGGTCATCGGACTTGCGATCCCTGGTGCGCGGAATGTCGCCCATGCCCGGCGCCAGTGCGGCGAACAGGGGGTCGAGGCGCTGCACGGTTTCGGCGTCGCCGCCGATCATCATGCAATAGCCGCGCTCCAGACCCCAGACGCCGCCGGAGGTGCCGACATCGATGTAATGCAGGCCCTTCGCATTCAGGCTCTTGGCCCGGCGAATGTCATCCTTATAGTTGGTGTTGCCGCCGTCGATGATGGTATCGCCGGGTTCGAGCAGTTCGCTCAGGGTGTTGATGGTGTCTTCGGTCGGTGCGCCGGCCGGCAGCATGACCCAGACAGCGCGTGGCTTGTCGAGGCCGGCGACCAGGGCTGGCAAGTCGGCGACGCCGGTGGAGCCCTCGGCGACCAGGTTTTCGATGAAAGCGGTATTGCGGTCGTAAACAACGGTGGTGTGACCGTTGAGCATCAGACGTCGCGCAATATTGCCGCCCATGCGGCCCAGTCCAATAATCCCGAGTTGCATGTGCTGATGCTCCTTACTACAAATAAATGTGTGTCATTGGTTATAGCCCAACGCGACTGATGGAGGTTAGTCCAGAGCGTTGCGATGAAGTTTCCGGGCATTGTGCCCGATCCAGAGTGATAACGCCCCGAATCCTGCCGAAGACACACCGACCATGAAAAATAAAAAAGTTCCCTTCCAGGGCAAAAGAAATCAAAATTGGCGCCGATAGTAAGTCAAGCGCCTCGGAACGAGGAGTGACTTACAGTTGATGCACGCCATTTGCGAGGTGAGCAATGGGCACAGTACACACAGCAATGCCGCCACAAACCCTCTACGTTACGATCCGTCGCGATGAATTGCGCCAGTTGAAAGACGAGCGTGACCAGTTGAAGCACGAATTGGCGCAACTGCGCGCACTGACCCTGGGCTCGCAGCCGCAACCGCGTCCGGTTGTGCAGCGCGCGCCTCACGCCTGATCCCCCGCCTGTTTCGGGAACGACCACCGTCGTTCCCGACATGTTGCACCTCTGACCGCTTGATTCACGCCAAGAGCGGTTTTTAACAAATCTTTCACACGCCCTTGGGGATACTCCGCCCCATTCTGGCCGTACCTGCGCGTACGGCCTCTGTTCGTCGGTGTCATGGAAGCGTCCGGCGTGGGTTTGATGATTGAGCTGGAGCGCGCAATGGCATTGTTCAAACGCAGCAAAACTGCTGCGACTGGTTTCGATTGGGCCGGATTTCTCTGGCTGTTTGTTTTTTTCTGGTACTTCTCGGGCATCACCCAACTGCTGATCCAGCTGACGGGCACTTCCGGCTTCACCGGATTCCGTCAGGCATTTGTGATGAGCGCCTTGTGGCTGGCGCCGATGCTGCTGTTCCCCAAACACACTCGGGTACTGGCGGCGATTATCGGCGTGGTGCTGTGGGCCTGCTCGATGGCCAGTCTGGGCTACTTCTTCATCTATCAGCAGGAATTCTCCCAAAGCGTCATCTTCATCATGTTCGAATCGAACGTGTCTGAAGCGGGCGAGTACATGACGCAGTATTTTGCCTGGTGGATGGTTCCGGCGTTTCTCGCCCATACCGCGTTCGCCTGGTTCCTCTGGACGCGCCTGCGCCCGGTGTACATGCCCCGTGGCCGCGCACTGGTCGCCGCCACGGCGATTGTCGTTGCCGTGGTTGGCTACCCGCTGGTCAAGCAAACCATGCGCATGGGCACCTTCGCCCAGGGCTTCGAGAAATTCGAAACGCGCATCGAGCCCGCCGTGCCTTGGCAGATGGCCGTGGCCTATCATCGCTATCAGGAAACCCTGGCCGACATGCAAGGCATGCTCGACAGCGCCAGCAAGATCCCGCCACTGAAAAACCTCAAGGACGCCTCGGCCGGGCAGCCGGCGACTTTGGTGTTGGTGATCGGTGAATCGACCAACCGCCAGCGCATGAGCCTCTACGGTTATCCGCGCAAGACCACACCGGAACTGGACAAGCTCAAGGATCAACTGGCGATCTTCGACAACGTCATCACCCCGCGCCCCTACACCATCGAAGCGTTGCAGCAAGTGCTGACCTTCGCCGATGAGCAGAATCCGGACCTCTATCTGTCTACCCCTTCGCTGGTCAGCGTAATGAAACAGGCCGGTTACAAGACGTTCTGGATCACCAACCAGCAGACCATGACCAAGCGCAACACCATGCTCACGACCTTTTCCGAACAGGCTGACGAGCAGGTGTACCTGAACAACAACCGCAACCAGAACGCCGCGCAATACGACGGCGACGTCATCGAGCCGTTCAACAAGGCTCTGGCCGATGCGGCGCCGCGCAAACTGATCGTCGTGCATTTGCTCGGCACGCACATGAGCTACCAGTACCGTTATCCGCCGAGTTTCGACAAGTTTCAGGATCGCCAGGGCGTACCGGCCGGTGTGCGTGATGATCAGCTGCCGACCTACAACAGCTATGACAACGCCGTGCTGTACAACGACTTCGTGGTCTCGAGCCTGATCAAGGATTACGCCAAGT
The DNA here is from genome assembly GCF_035554175.1 of Pseudomonas sp. Lineage (GTDB taxonomy): Bacteria > Pseudomonadota > Gammaproteobacteria > Pseudomonadales > Pseudomonadaceae > Aquipseudomonas. The sequence goes on from NZ_DATMIV010000050.1 coordinate 248,243, forward strand.
CCGATCCGAACGGCTTCCTGCTGTACCTCTCCGACCACGGTGAAGATGTCTTCGACTCGGCTGGCCACAACACCCTGGGCCGTAACGAAAACAAACCGACCGCGCCGATGTACACCATCCCGTTCATGGCCTGGGCATCGCCAAAGTGGAAGGAAAATCACGACTGGAATTTCGCCGGCGACCTCAGCCGCCCGTACAGCAGCTCGCAGTTCATTCATACCTGGGCCGATCTGGCCGGGTTGAGTTCGGATGAGCTGGACCGCAGCAAGAGTCTGGTCAGCGACAGCTTCGTGCCGCGCAAGCTGTTGATTGGTGATCCGTATCAGACGGCAAAACGTGCGTTGATCGATTTCAGCTTGATGAAACCCAAGCCGCCTCAACCGGCAGAGGTGGCGCAAAAGTAAAACGAACAGGGCCTGAAACAGGCCCTTTTTTGTGCGTGCAAAGTCCGCAATAACTGAATGTTAACCAGGTGTTAATCGGCGCCGGACAGACTCTGCCCCGAGATCTGCTTCACGGACGAACCGACTCCGACTTGTTCAGTAGGAGGCACCATGAAAATCACTATTATCATCTTCACCACCCTGCTCACCCTCGGTTCCACCAGCGTCTTCGCCGAAGGCGGTGCCGAGCGGATGCATTATTACTACGACAATTTCCCGGTCCAGCACGCGCAAAAGGCCGATCCCGATGCGAAAGAAATTCGCGTTCCTGCCGACCAGACGGCGCAGGTTACGGAGTCTTATCGCGACTGAGCTTTAACGAGCAACCGATGGACCTCCCGTGGCTCCGCTCTGGCCCGGGAGATGACAGTTGAGGCGCCCTGCCCGGGGCGCCTTTTTTTATGGTCGGCTTTTGGTTTGCGGTGGATTCGCCGCTCACGGAAGATCAAGGGATCGCAGCCTCGTTGCACTCGTCAGCTCCTACATGTACCGGGTTGCAGGAGCTGACGAGTGCAACGAGGCTGCGATCTTTTGCGGTCAGTGGCCCCAGATGAGTTCCTCGGTCCAGCCGAGTTCGGCAAAGTCTTCGGCGCGCAATGCACTTTCGCCCACACAGAAAAACTCATCCAGTTGCGGTGGCTTTACCGCGGTGCCGCTAAGCATTGCATGTACCTGGCCGCGATGGTGGATCTGGTGCTCAAACAAATGCGACAGCATCCGCACGCGACTGTCATGTTGCGGCGGGTCGCGGGCGATGGTGACGATTCTCGGCAGACCGGCATCGCGCAGTTGCTCACAATAGGCGATCAGACGACGATCGACGCGAGCCTGTTGTTCCCGCAGCGCGGTGGCTTCGGTACACGGCTCATCAGCCTTGAAGAATACGTAACAGTCCGGGTGCGGCTCGTCACCGCGCAACTCGCGCTCCAGCGCATCGACGTAAAACCAGTCGCAAGTGAGGATGTGGTTCAGGGTCAAGCGGATGCTCGGGAAGAAGCTCAACCGTGGCGCGGCGAGTTCGGCGGCGTCTAGCTGAAGCCAGGCCTTGGCCAATCGATGGTTGGCCCAGGCATTCTGGTAGGCCATGGTCAGCAAATGATGGGACAGCGGTTGACTCATGTCGGCGCCCTCTTCTTTCAGGCTTCGGCAAAGCGCTGCAGTTGCATCTCCTGCAAACGGCTGAGGGTGCGGCGGAACGGGAATTGCAGATAGCCCTCGGTGTACAGCGCGTCCATCGGCACCACTGCTTCGACGTACAGCGGCACTTTGCGGTCGTAGCATTCGTCGACCAACGCGATGAAGCGGCGAACGCCGTCGTCGTGCACCGACAACTGCGGCAACTCACGATCGCCAGCGACCACCCGCGCGGCGCCGTCTTCGGTGCCCCGTGCAATACGCCCCTCACGCTTCTGCGCGCTGAGGTTCGGCACTTCGCTCAACAGAATAGCTCGGTAGCGGTCGCACAGGGCGATGAAGTCCATCGCCGCGAAAGGTTGTTCGCACAAATCGCTGTAACGGCACCACAGCACGGAGTCACTGGCCTGCACCACATTGAGTATTCGATGGCCAACGGCGACGGGTTCATCGCAACAGGCTTCGTCACAAATCAGCGTCGCGAACACCTCGCTCAAGGCACTTGGCGAATCGGCAGCGCTGACAAAGAAGCGCTGCTCGATCACCCCCGGATGCAAGCGGTGATCCTCGGCGCCATTTACCGCGACCACTTGCATGTGCGCCTTGATCGCGGCAATCGCCGGGGTGAAGCGGTCGCGATTGAAGCCATCGGCGTACAGATCGTCCGGCGGCAGGTTGGAGGTACAGACCACCACCACGCCTTCGTCGAACATCACCTGAAACAGTCGCCCGAGAATGATCGCGTCACCGATGTCATTGACGAACAGTTCATCGAAACACAGGACCTGCACTTCGCCGGCCAGCTCTTTGGCCAACGCACGCAACGGATCGGCAATGCCGCTCAATTGAAACGAGCGCTGGTGCACCCAGCCCATGAAGTGATGGAAATGTTGCCGCCGCGCCGGCACCCGCAGACTTTGATAGAACTGATCCATCAGCCAGGTCTTGCCGCGCCCTACCGGGCCCCACAAGTACACGCCGCTGACCCGACCGGTACCGGCGTGCAAACCTTCATGGCATTTTTGCAAGGCCCGGACCGCGTGTTCCTGGGCTTCATCCTGGATGAAGCCCTTGTGTTCAACGGCGTATTGCCAGGCACTGAGGGGGGAGTCGAAAGTCATGCGCGGCAGTATGCCATGGACGATTTCCCGTTGCTGGTCGAGGCGCGTGAATGATCCGCAGGTGGGAGCGAGTCTGCTCGCGAAGGCAGTCTGTCAGTGACCGAGAGGCAGACTGACCCGCCGCTTTCGCGAGCAGGCTCCCCCACAGGGGGCATTGCGCCCAGTAAAACCTGACCTTTCAGGCAGTTATTGCTCGTTGCCCTCGACGCTCGCTTGCGGCATCCTGCGCGTCCATTTTCTGACCCGGCCCCGCTTTTGCGGCCCGCACATCACCATGACCGCCTCTGAAAAAGCCCCGCGCAACAACGATCTGATCTACGGCCTCGACGACCGTCCGCACCTGACCGCTACGGTGTTCGCCGCACTGCAACATGTGCTGGCGAGTTTCGTCGGCATCATCACGCCGACGCTGATCATGGGCGGCGCGCTGGGCCTGCAAAGTGAAATCCCCTACTTGATCAGCATGGCGCTGTTCGTCTCCGGCCTGGGCACGTTTGTGCAAGCCAGGCGTTTCGGCCCGGTGGGTTCCGGTTTGCTCTGCCTGCAAGGCACCAGTTTTTCCTTCATCAGCGTAATCCTCAGCGCCGGGTTCATGGTCAAGGCGCGCGGCGGCGGTACCGACGAAATCCTCTCGACGATCTTCGGCGTGTGTTTTTTCGCCGCGTTCATCGAAGTGGTGCTCAGCCAGTTCATCGGCAAACTGCGCATGCTGATCACCCCGGTGGTCACCGGCACGATCATTACGCTGATGGGCCTGTCGTTGATCAAAGTAGCGATGACCGACATCGCCGGCGGTTTCGGTGCGGCGGATCTTGGCGCAGCAAGCCATGTGTTTCTGGCGGCGCTGGTGATTGGCACCATCGTTGTGTTGAACCGGGTTGACGTGCCGTTTCTACGACTCGGTGCGATCGTCATTGGCCTGACCCTGGGCTACGTGGTGGCATGGCTGATGGGCACGGTGGATTTCGCTTCGATGCCCGCAGTGCCGCTGGTCAGCGTGCCGGTGCCGTTCAAGTACGGCTTCAACTTCGACTGGGTGGCATTCGTGCCAGTAGCGGTGATTTTTCTGGTATCGCCGTTGGAAGCTGCCGGCGACCTGACCGCCAACTCGATGATCTCGCGGCAACCGGTCAAAGGCCCGCTGTACATCCGCCGGATCAAATCCGGACTGCTCGCCGACGGCCTTAATTCGGCAATGGCGGCGGTGTTCAACAGCATGCCGATGGTGACCTTCGCGCAGAACAACGGCGTGATCCAGCTGACCGGCGTCGCCAGTCGTTACGTGGCGTTTTTCATCGCCGGCCTGCTGGTGTTGCTGGGCCTGTTCCCTATGATTGGCGCGGTGTTGCAACTGATGCCGAAACCGGTGCTTGGCGGTGCTGAGCTGGTGATGTTCGGCACCGTCGCCGTGGCCGGGATCAAAATCCTCGCCGAGGCTGGCCTGCATCGGCGCAACATGCTGATCGTGGCGATTTCCTTAGGGATGGGTCTGGGCATCGCCGCCGTACCGGAAGTTTTGCGCGAGTTGCCGCAAGCGTTGCGCAACATCTTCGAATCACCGATCACCGTTGGCGCGTTGTGCGCTATCGTGCTGAACATCTTCCTGCCGGAAGAGTTCATCGAGCTGGAAGAAGACGATTTCGACCCGGAAGCCTCGATCCTGCAGGTCATGGAAAACCCCGACCTGCCCGGCAAAGGTGAACCTGGCCAACCGGCGGCTGTCGCACAGTTGAACCGCTGACGTCCGACCCTGGCAATCCAAAAGGGCTGCGCCGCCAACGGTTCAGCCCTTTTTTGTCGAGAGTTTTTTATGCGCCGCGTCCACGCCGTCATCCTGTCACTCCTGCTGCTGTCGCTCAGTGCCTGTGCGCTGTTTCCCCACCGCGACCCGGTGAACATCAACGTGGTCGGCCTCGAACCGCTGCCGAGCCAGGAACTGGAAGTGCGCTTCGCCATCAAGCTGCGCGTGCAGAATCCCAATGAAACGGCGATCGACTACAACGGCATCGCCCTGGATCTGGAGGTCAATGGCCGTTCACTGGCCTCGGGCGTAAGCGATCAGAGCGGCTCGATAGCGCGTTTCTCTGAAGCGATTGTCACGGTGCCGGTCAGCGTTTCGGCGTTCTCGTTCCTGCGCCAGACCCTGGGCCTGAGCCAGACGCAAAGCCTCGATAACCTGCCCTACGTGCTGCGCGGCAAACTGGCGGGCGGGTTGTTTGGCACGATGCGCTTTACCGATAGCGGCAAGTTGAGTCTGCCCAAGGCGAGTGCGGCGACGTGGTAAGCACATCCCGCCGGGTCTGAAACAGATTGTGGGAGCGAGCTTGCTCGCGAAGGCGGCATCCCAGCCACCATCGTCGGCGGATGAAAAATCGCCTTCGCGAGCAAGCTCGCTCCCACAGGAATTTTCCCAGGCTGGTAGCTACGTGTTAAACCGCACCCCCGGCTTCGCGCGTTCATCGACCGTCAACTCGAACACATCCGGCCGCGCATAGTGACCGACCACGTCGTAGTCGTAGCGCGCACGGATCAGTTCATCGGTGTCGATTTCAGCCGTGAGCAACCCTGCTTCTCCGCGCAAAGGCCCCGCCAGCACGTCGCCCATCGGCCCGACGATCACGCTGCCGCCGGCAATCAACGGCCGATCGGCCGGCCAGTTGGCGATGCTCACCCCCAGCTCATTCGGTGAGGCCTGCACCTGGCAAGCGCTGACCACAAAACAGCGGCCTTCATGGGCGATGTGGCGCATGCTGACTTGCCACATTTCGCGCTCGTCCACGGTCGGCGCGCACCACACCTCGACGCCTTTGGCGTACATCGCCGTGCGCAGCAGCGGCATCATGTTCTCCCAGCAGACCACCGCGCCAAGCTTGCCGACCTGGGTGTCGAACGCCGGCAAGGTCGAGCCGTCCCCCTTGCCCCAGATCAACCGCTCGGTGCCGGTGGGCATGAGTTTGCGGTGTTTGCCGGTCAGGCCGGCCTGCGGGTCGAAATACAACACGGTGCAATACAAAGTGCTGCCTGCGCGTTCGATTACACCGATCACCAGATTGGCCCCGGTGCGCGCGGACAGTCCGGCCAGCGCGTCGGTTTCCGCCCCGGGTACATCAATGGCGTTGGCGAAATAACGTGCAAAGGCCTCGCGACCCTCAGGCAAACGATAGCCCAGCTGGGTGCCAAACCCCTCGCCTTTCGGATAGCCACCCAGCAAGGCTTCCGGCATTACTACAAGCGCCGCGCCAGATTCAGTGATCGCGCTTTCCCAGCCAAGGATCTGTTCGAGGGTTGCGCTTTTGCCGCCGGGCAAGGCGCCAATCTGCAGTGCAGCGACAATGGATTTGGCCATCGTGTTAACTCCATCAGGTTCAGGTGTTGCTGATTCTCCAGCGCCACGCGATCATGAATAAAGCCCCAAATGCTGCTGAATGATATGAGCCAAATGAATATCGCGGATGTCGACCTCAACTTACTGAAAGTTTTCGAAGCGCTGCACGAGGAGTCCAGCGCCAGCCGCGCCGCTCTGCGTCTTGGCGTGACGCAATCGGCGGTCAGTGCCGCTTTACGCAGGTTGCGCGAGGTGTATGGCGACCAATTGTTTGTGCGCACCGGACGTGGCCTGGCGCCGACGCTGCAAGCCAACCAGTTGAAACCGGTGATCAGCGATGCCCTGAACAAATGCCGGCAAAGTCTGGCCATGCTCGATCCGGCGGCCAATCACTACGAAGGACGCTCGGTGGCGATTGGTCTGTCAGATGATTTTGAAATTGCTTACGGCCGTCGACTGATCGAGGAGATCGCCCGCCACGCACCAAAGCTGCGTCTGATTTTCCGTCAGACCCACAGCCAGATCGTCGCCCGTGCATTGATGGAGCGCAGCATTGATCTGGCGATCACTGCCGGCGGATTCGCCGAGCGCTTGCTCAGCCGTCAGGTGCTGGGTGAAGGCGGATACGCGTGTCTGGTCGATGCGGCCAGTCTTGCGCCGGGCCAGCAACGCATCACCCTGGAAGAATTCGTCGCCCGCGAACACATTCTGGTCTCGTCCGGCGGTTTTATCGGTATTACCGATGAAGGCTTGGCGGCGGTCGGACTGAGCCGCCGAGTGTGCGCCTCGACTACGCACTTCGCCGCACTGCCCTGGCTGCTCAAGGGCAGCCAGGCCGTGGCGACTATCCCGACCCACGCCGCCGAAAACATTGCGGCGCTGAGTGGGCTGGCGTTACTGCCCTGCCCTTTGGCGTTGCCGCGCTATCCGGTCGAGCTGGGCTGGCGCACCAGCACACAGATCGATCCGGTGCTGGTCAAGGTGCGGGAGGCGATTGCCGCCACGTTCAGCCAGACGTGACGCGGTTTACTTGTTGGCCGCCATCAAGCGATTGACTTCACTGCGCACCATGTTGGCGAACTCCGGGGGCGACATGCCGTCCAGCTCGGCGCGGACCCACTCGGCCCATTTGCCCTTGCGCTTGGAGCGCTCGCCAAACAGACGCGCGGCTTCACCTTTGGCTTTGCCCAGATTGTTCTGCCAGAGTTCGAACAGACGGGATTTCTCGTCTTCCAGCGCTGCGCGCTCTGCGAGGGATTTGTCGGCCAGATTGAAACTCATGGGGAATTATCCTGCTGCGTAAAATGGCGACATCTTACACGCTCGACGGAAATCTCCGTTGCAGGTTTTTCCCTTCTGCGCGAATGACGTGCAACTTTTCACCTGCCGCTACACTCCATTGGTCAGTGTCCATTCACCTGCAAGGAGTCACCCAATGGCCCGTAAAACCGCCTCGCAAGCCGCCGAAGAGCAAATCAAGGATCAAGCCTTCAGCGAGCTCCAGGCCCTGATCGAAGAATCGGACAAATTGCTCAAGAGCAGCGCCTCTCTGGTCGGCGAAGAAGCAGAAACGCTGCGCGCACAAATCGCGCTGAAATTGCAGCAGGCGCTCGATTCGGTGTCCAGCGTGCGCGAGCGCACCAAACCCGCCGTCCAGGCCACTGAAAATTACATCGGCGGCCATCCATGGCAAACCGTGGCGGTCTCCGCCGGTTTCGGTCTGGTGGTTGGCCTGCTGCTCGGCCGTCGCTGAATCAGGCACTGAGAACAAGGCGAATCTCAGGGTTCGCCTTTTTTATACCTGCACACCCATTCACTCTCCCGCTAACTCCCGCAATTGCGCCAACGTCTGTTCATCCAACGCAATCCCCTCCGCCAGCGATCGCGCACGCTGCCAATGCCGCCGGTCACCCGGCAAGCGCTTGAGCCCAACTCCGTGCATCTGCCGTACCAGCTCCTCGCTGCGCAGGGCAAAGCTCTGGCCCGCCGCTTTGCTCGGATCGATGACGATCAGCAACTGCCCGGTCCACGGAGTTTTCGCGCCGGGGTGATTGGACCAGTCGAACTCGAAAGAGAAATTGCCTCCGGTCAACGCCGCCGCCAGCAATTCGACCATCATCGACAGCGCCGAACCCTTGTGGCCGCCAAATGGCAGCAAGGCTCCGCCTTCGAGAATCGCCTTGGGATCCTGCGTCGCCTGGCCGAGGCTGTCGACGCCCATGCCGGCCGGGAGCAATTCGCCCTTGCGCGCAGCGATCTGCACGTCGCCGTGGGCAATGGCGCTGGTCGCCAGGTCGAAAACGATCGGCGCGGCATTGGCCCGTGGTGCGGCGAAGGCAATCGGGTTGGTCCCGAACAACGGCCGATCTGCGCCGTGAGGCACCACGCAGGTCATGCTGTTGACCACGCTCAGCGCGACCAGACCTTCGTCGGCGAACGGCTCGACATCCGGCCACAACGCGGCGAAGTGATGGGAATTGCGAATAGCCAATACCGCGATGCCGGCATGACGCGCCTTTTCCACCAGCAATGGCCGCGCGGCAGCCAACGCGGGTTGAGCAAAACCATTGCCGGCGTCGACGCGGACAAACCCCGGAGCGACGTCTTCGACCTGCGGCACGGCGTGACCACTGACCCAGCCGCTTTTAAGGGTCGAGACATAGCCGGGAATGCGGAACACACCATGGCTGTGAGCCCCGTCGCGTTCGGCGCCGGCGCAGTTGGCAGCCAGCACCCGAGCGACTTCGCTGGAAGTGCCGTGGCGCAGGAAAATCGTTTCAAGCAGTTGCGTGAGTGCTTCGAGGGATAACGAGGACGAGCCATGATCGTGTGGCGCAGACATCTGAAGCTCCAGAATGATTATTGGAGGGAACAACAGCGTACGGTCGATTTGCCTACCGATTAACCGCGCCAGAGCTGTCAGCTGTCAACCCTTCAACCACAACGCCGGCGCCCGTGTGCGATAACTGGCTACCACCCGTGTGTCGACCCTGGCGCTTAATCTCGGGCCAACGCTTCGCGCCGAAGCGCGCCTTAGAGACTCGACGATGCCTGAAACACCCGCCCCACTGCTTTTCCACGAAATCCTGAATATTCCCGGCCAGTGGAAAGAATTACGCAAGGTCCATGCTCTCAACGACAAGGACTTCGCTTGGCTGAGCCATGTAAGCATCACCACGCACGCGTTACGCAGCGAACAATCACCGCCGATGATCGCCGAGAGCATTCAGATCAACATCGGCACGCCCCCTCTCATCACACTGGCCGGGTGTTTTATTCTCAGTGCAACGCCCGATGACAAGGGCTCGATCCTGTACACCCCGTACGACGGCATCAAGAAATACGACACTCGCAAGACCCTTGAGACGCTACTCGTCAAACGTTTGGAGAACGCTGGGGAGGAGGACTCGATACTGGCATTTCTTGCATTATCCCAACGCAAGACGATTGTCGGGCAAAGCAGTCTCTCCTTGGAGTACGCAATCATCGACGGCGATGTTTTCGAACACCAGAAAGACACGATCCTGAAAGCCCAGCAATTGAACGCCGAGCAGCTGCTCAGTGAGTTGAAGCGCTTGCCATCGATCACGTCTCTGCTGGACACAATCCTTGATGACCTGTTGAAAAGCCGTTTCCCGAACCTCAGGCAGGCACAAACCCGTGTCAACTTCTACACGGCGTCCCCTGACAGCGACGGCGTTACGGCGTCGGGGCGGCACCGGAACTGGCATGATTCAGCGAGTCTGAGTGAGGCGGTGCTGATGCTTCATCGGCAGCAGAATTGGCCGGTTGACCAACTGTACGAGTTTTCCAATCCCAGGCATGTCAGCCGCGACGGCGATCAGTCGCTGTGGGACGAGGCGCTCAAGAAGGCCGCGGGCAAACTGCTGATGCTGCTGTTTCATGAAATGGAAGGTTATTGGGACACCCCGGCCAAGGCCGGGTCCTCACGCCGCACGTTCTTCGGTGAGGTTCTCAAGGAACAGGCACGCGCCGAACTGATCATCAAACGCGAAAGTGGCATCATCGATGCCCGTCAGTTTACCGGCCTGCATCAGATGATTCGCTGCGCCGACGCGCCGACCCGCCGTCTGAGCCTCGAAAACGTGCGTCTGTGGGAATACGAACCCAACTATGTCGAGTTGGCCGGCTCGTTGATGATCAGCCATGCGGGCGCCTGTCTTTACACGCCGACCATGGGCCTGCAGGTGCTCAAGGACTACAGCGACCTGAAAGACACCATACTGAGCAAGTTCCGCGCCGCTGGCCACCAGGACGAGCTGTATGGATTGTTGAGTCTGGAAGAGCGCAAACGCTTTATCGGCTTCGATCACCCCCAAGTGACCGGTGAACGCATTGGCGGCGACCTGTTCAACGTGTTGTTCGAGGCGATTATCACCAAGCAAAGACAGAACATCGAATACGCTTTGCAAGTATTTCGCCTGAGCGATGGCACCGTGGACATCCACGCCTTGTTCGATAAAGCCCTGGATATCCGCACCATGATTCATGCCCGTTTGCTGAATCTCGATGCCGCAGAGCGCTGGTCGACGCGCCCGGTGCTGGCAGGTCCCGCGCATCCGTCCGAAGTCCTGGCAGACAAGGCGCGAGCGTTGGCAAGATCCTGCAAGAATATCGATGCTTTGCTGACCGGCGCGTTCCGCGCTCAGCCCACCAGCGAGGCGTCCGGGCAACGCCATTACCTTGAGTCGATGAAATCGCAATTGGCCCATGCGCTCTTCATGGGGGTGACCGGCGAAGCAGCGTTGCGCGTGCTCAGTGGCTCACTCAAAACCGCCGAACAGGCGATTGTCGACACCGTGTTCCACGCCGATCAGCCCAGTCGCAACAATCGGCGCTCACTCAACGGCTTTATCCCTGACGCCTGGTCACTCACCCTTGACAGTCCGCAGGTCAAGGAGCCGCTGTCTCTGGCCCACTGCGTTCTGGTGACGGAAAGGGGCGGCCTTGACGGCCTGCATTCAGGCAGAGTGATTTTGTGGACGCCTGCGCTGGGACTTGAAGTGTTCGTCAGCATCGTCATCGCACGTCAAACGCTGGAGAAGCGGCTGAAGGATCGTGTGGCGCGCTTGTCACTGCTGGAAAATCTGCTTTGCAAAGAGCGCCGGTTCCATCAGCAATACACGTTGGGTGCCTTGCGTTTGATCGAGGACAATGTGCTGCAAAACCGCATGCAGTCAGGTATTGAGCACTTCCTCGCACGTTGCGATACGGTGCGCGAGCGCCTCAAGGGGCGGGCAGAATTGACGTCGGCCCTGAACATACTGAAACGAACGGTGATCGATACCAATCTCGTGCGCACCATTGAACTGGCCGAGGCCATCAATCAACAACAATCGCTTCCCGCCTGGTTAGGCATGGCGCCCATGGCGCAGCAGCAATTTCACCTGGAGTTGCTTGAGCAATGGCGACACAGCGTGATCGACCACATGGATTACCTGAGCGGCCTGCCCTCCCTGACCGACTACGTCAATGAGACACTCAAGACACTGCTCAGCACTCGGTTCGCGGGCAACAAACCCGACCCGCAAGACATCGAAATCACGCCCGACCCGGCTTGGGCGGCCCCTGCCCGCTCGCTCACCGAATTTGCGCTGGACCCTGTCAGTACTGCCCCAGGCAGCGGCTTTACCGTCGCTTCGAAAACCACCGAAGCGCTACCGGTCGGTCTGGATCAGACAAGCGTCAGGCAACTGGTGCTGTCACTGGCGATACCCACAACTTTCGCCGAACGAATCACCGAGGCGCTCTCGGATGGCCATGCTCAGGCCGCAGAGCGCAAGCAACGGTTTATTCGCCAGCTCCCCTGGCAATTGCTGCAACATGCGCACGGCATGAAATTGCAGCAAAAGTTGTCAGCCAGCGCCTTTGATTTCATCTGTCAGGTGCTGGATATTCCCGACGGCATAGCACGGACAACGGTGGAGGGAGCTCATGCCATCGTCTATCCGTTGTCGCTGATCAAAACCCAAGGCTCAACAGCTGTAGAAACCCTGGGGTTGTATATCATCGCTCCGGGCAGCGGCCACCAGGGACCGCTGGTTCTGTATACCCCCTATGCCGATGAGGTCTTCCACGAGTTCGCCAACGAGGCAAGCCTGATTGCAGCGGTGAACACGCCGGGCAACTTGCAGGATCTGGTGATTCGCCGCCTTCCGGCGGCACAGCAATCGGTTTTTCGTGGACTGTTGCAGTCGAGCGTCGGCGAGACCAGTGAAATGAAACTGGCCGTTAATCTAATCACTGGCAACCTGCTGATCCGGCTTTTCAGTGACAACCGCCAATTGCTGTCCAGGTTATTGAACTGTCAGTCGCAAAGCACCGCTCAATCCGACTGGGAGGCAGCGAAACAGCTGTTCAGTCGTGGCATTGCGCTCGGCTCGCGTCTGCTGCCGGGCAAGCTCTCCTATCTGACGTTCCTCTGGCAAGCCTACAAACACTTCAAGGATTCGGCGCAGGACCTTCAGGATCATCATTGGACACAGGCGCTCAAGTCGTTTATCTCCGGCGGAGTCCAGATGCTCAGCCTGGGGCGCCTGGCCGCCAATGAAGAGCTCAGTGATGAAACGCCAACCAGCACGCCAGACAGCACTTCGGACAAGAGTGCCAAGGACATTGTTTCAACGTCGAATGCCTCCGCCCCACAGGCCCCGAGCTGGTCCCGGATCAAAATAACCTCGCCATTGCGGACCGGGTTAAAGCCTTTTGAAACGGCGGTGGTGGCGCTTGAAGATCTCAAACGTGACACAAGCAACGGCACGTACGAGGATCCGATCAGCAAGCGTACGTACGCCCCCATCGCCGGCAAGGTCGTTCGTGTTGAACAACCCGGCGCCGTCTGGCAGGTCCTGAATGATGAAATGCCCGGGCCGTCACTGTGCTTGAGCGGTTCGCGACTTGTGCTGGCTCCTGATCGTCATGCCGTTCATTACGGCAAGGCGATGTCGAAACTTCACAACCGCACCGCCATAACGCTGAACAGGTGGGCAATGCTGAGCGTGGAAGCCGAAGGCATGAAAGAGATTCGCCGCGACCATCCCGAAAAAGCCCGGATGATCGAGCAGGCGGTCGACATGGCTCGGTTCTATGCATTCAATTGTCTGCATAACCTGGCGCTGGTCAAAAGTCACAACGCAGATGATCGTGTGACCAGCTTTCTCAAGGATTTTTTTGGTGTTCAGCAAGTCGATGCCGGGCTGCTCAGCAGCATCAAGAAAACGATTGTTCCCATTTGCAACGCCTTGGTGGATCCTTCCGACGACTTGCTGGACACCGGTCGTTTCGTTGTCGGCTCCAACCTGGACAATAACTCGACCACCGTCGCGTTCGTTCTGGGAAATGACAACAAGAAAACAGTCCACCTCACCGAGCTTTTCTTCAGCCCGGGTCTGGATTTCTATGAATCGTTCTTGTCGGAACCGTTCGATATCGATGGCCACGCCCAGGCAGCGACGCTGATCCACGAGTTCGCTCACCAATTTGCAGAGGCTCTTGATATCGCGTCGCTGGAAGCGCGGCGACCGTTTGCTGATCTGATCAATACCGGCACGGTGCAAGGATTGGCGATGAAGAGTGAACAGGACACATTTCAGAAACAGGCGCTGTCACTGGATACACCGCGCGATGAGCTGTTTGCGCGATGGAGTAAAAAGAAAGGAGCCTATATCACCCTGGATAAAAGTTCAGACAGTGGAGCCGCGACGCTCAGCAAGAAAATTCTGGAAATAACGCGCAAACCCACCATTGAAGAGGCTCGTGACGCGTTTCTGGATGAAAACTCACCAGAGGTTCGCATAGATGTGATTTTGCAGAATGCCGATTCGATCGCCCGCCTGATTTGTGAGGTAGGACGGCGACTGGACCCGGTTTCCACTGCCGGGTGAGTGCATAAAAAAATGCGCAGGTTGAACCTGCGCATTCAGGACGTTTAACGCATGCTGCGCGAATCAGTCCTTCTGGTCGCGCAACACGTTGCCCGAGGCGCCGTCGATACGGAATTCATAGACGCTGCCATCGGCTTTGCGCCCCTCACCTTCCCAGTAACCGTCATTGTCGGCACCGATCTCGTAGAGCTCGACATAACCGGCCTTGGTCTTGGCGACGTCAATGGCTTTTTCGATGGTGATCCAGCCTGCGCCTGGCTTGTCCGCCAGGGCGGCGCCGGCACTGAGCAAACCGGCGGTGGCAATCAGGGCTGCGAATGTCTTTTTGATCATTTTTTCACTCCATTTATGGATAGTAGGCAAGTGCGTCCTGTTTTTTGGGGTGCCAGGGGAAAAATAAGTTCCACGTTGATGGGCAAATGCCATGACGGATGTTCTCGGCGATGTCGCGTCGAGGTTAGAATGGGCGAAATCAGGACGAGTCAATGACCCAAGACACTCTCTCGGAAGCCGAATACGATGCGATCACCGATGCCGCCGCGCACTGGTGCATGCGTCTGCACGCCGCTGACTGCACGGACGAGGAGCGTCGCGCATTCCAGGACTGGCACAATGCGCATCCGCTGCACGCCTTTGAATACGAGGCGATGCAGGAAATCTGGGAAGTGGCCGGCGATCTGCCTGGAACCGCGCCTGATGCCCTTGCGGCACAACGCAAACCGCCACGCTCGTGGCGCAAGTTTTCGGTCATCGTCGGGGCCTGTGCCCTCGCCTTGCCGCTGGCGGCTTACAGCAGCTGGGCTCTGGGCTGGTTGCCCAACAGTTATCAGCATTACGCCGCCACCGACAGTGTGCGTCAGGTCACCCTGAGCGACGGCAGCCAGCTGGAGCTCAACCTGAACACCGACCTGACCTTCAGCAATTACCGGCATGAACGTCGCGTCACCCTGAACAAGGGCGAGGCATTCTTCACGGTCAGCCACGACACGGCTCATCCGTTCGTGGTTCGCGCCGGTGAAGGCCGGATTCGGGTCACCGGCACCCGCTTCAATGTGTGGATGTACGAAGATCAGGTTCGCGTCAACCTGATCGAGGGTTCAGTGCTGGTCGCCAGCAATCGCGACTTGCCAGGTGAAGGCCTGCGTCTCGGGCTATCGATGCAGGCGGGCTACCGCACTGGCGACTACACGCCGCAAATCAGCCAGACCTCGCCCGGCGACACTTCACTGGCCTGGCGCAGCGGCAGGCTGGTGCTGGACAATCTTGCACTTCACGATGCCCTGCCATTGATCAATCGCTATCTCGACAAACCGTTGATGCTGGCCGATACCAGCACCGGCGCGATCCGGGTGGGCGGTGTCTACAACATCAAAGAGCTGAACAACCTGGCGAACAGCCTGCCCAGGGTGCTGCCGGTCTACCTGACGCGTAACAAGGAAGGCAACCCGGTGATCAACTCGATGCCGCAGCGCCCGCCCAAAAGCTGAAGGCCGCGTCCCTTGCGGGAAGCGGCCTTTCTGCTTTCAGGTTGAGGCTTTACTGCGCCGCCACTTTCCCAGCCTGATCCTGCCCCTGCCGAATGGTCTGCACTTGATACTGCGGGTCGGCCTGGATCTGCTGCTCTGTGAATGGCAGGACACTCCACTGCTTCTTTGAAAACGCTTCGGTCTGATCGCGCGAGTATTTCGAAGCCGGGTCGCTTGAGAGTGAGAATGCCAGCAGTCCTTGGGCATGCGGCCCGTTTTCATCGAAGCTCACCACTTGCAGGTAGCTGGTACCGCTGACCACCTCAAGTTTGCCGTCTTCGCGGGGCACGCTTTGCATCGCGTTGTAGATGCCCAGCGTACCCGGCCCGCCATGAATCGGCGTTTGCCGCCCGCCACTGCTGGCCACCTGGATATCACCCCAGCGCATGTCCGGCTCCAGGCCCATTTTGTCGGTCTGCGCGACAGAGGCAAGCATCGCTTCCCGCAGCGCCCTGGCGACAGCCGGCTGCTCAACCGCCAGGCCGCGCGGGGTGTTTTGTGCATCTGCCGGGTTGAACGCGACGCGCCAGATGTCCGGGGTCTCGAGCAGCTTCTGCATGATGTTCTGGAAATGCACCAGACCGAGCCCCGAAGCCAGGTTGGCGCGACCGTCCCAGGCTTTGAGGCTGGCACAGGCAGGTTTCAGTGTCGCTGCGTCGCCGCCCAGGTCGGACCGGCAAAATTTCAGCAGATCCGGCATGATCTGCGTGGCCAGATACACCTGATCGTCCATCACCATGTGCTGCAGATCCCTAACCGCCACTGGACCTTTTTTGTTCAGATTGCCCAGGCGATCCAGCGCGAAACGCGAGCGCAGGCCCAGTGGCTGGCCATCCTGGCTGATCAGCGGCGAATACCCGGTGAGCGGTTGTGCCGGATTGGCCAGCCACGCAGAGTCATTTGAGTGTTGGACAAAGTCCTTGCGCAGCAGCTGCGGCAATTGGCTGGAAGCAAAAATGCCCTTCTGCGCCGCTTGCGGATCGATATCCCAGGCACAGCCACTGTTGGAACCGTCCAGCACAATCATGCGCAGACCGATGCGCGGGTCGCTGCATCTGGCCAGCTTGTCGGCACTGACGTTCGGCACCACTGACAGGTTCATGTACAGCGTCTGGCCCTTGTCATCCACCGCCAGGGTGTTGACCCACGGAATACCCTGAATCCTGTGCACCGCATCCTGCAGATCCTTCAGATTGCTGGCCTGGTTCATCGCATACCACTGTTTGAGCACCCGATCGTTGTCGAGGTTGGCATCGCGCAAGCTGTAGGCGTACTGCGTGTCCCAGTCGAGCTTGCCCGGCCATTGCACAATCGGGCCGAACTGCGAGCTGTAAACGTCCCGCGCAACCGACACGAGCTGGCCGTCAGCCTGCTTGACCTGCACGGTGACTGTCTGTTTGTGCAGCGGTACGGATTTGCCGTCGAGCAGATAGCGGGTCGGATCTTTCGGATCGAGTTGCAGGCGATACAGCGTGAAGTGTTTCGACGAGTCGACGGTGTGGGTCCAGGCCAGATGCTGGTTGAAGCCGATGTTGATCATCGGCAAGCCCGGCAATGCAGCGCCCATGACATCGAGTTTGCCGGGGATTGTCAGGTGCATCTGATAGAACCGCATCCCGCCGACCCACGGGAAATGCGGGTTGGCCAGCAACATGCCGCGACCGTTGAACGAGCGCTCGCTGCCGACTGCCACGGCATTGCTGCCTCGATCCAGGGCGAAACGCTGTTGCCGCGCCTCGGCCAATTGATAAGCACGGGCGTTGTGCTCAACCTGGGCCGTGGCTTGCGGTGGTGTGGCGCCGGCCAGCGCTTCGGCGAACTGGCCCACCCCGCCTTCTACCAGCAGGCGCCGCGTCAGCTTGACCAGATCTTCGGCGCTGATGTCACGGACCCACTCTCCCTGACATTGCTGCGGCAGTCCTTGTTGACGGCGTTCGGCCAGATGGCGGTTGTAACCGGCGGCATAGCCTTCGACCAGATCGCGCACCTGTACCGGTTGAGCCTGCCAGAAGGTTTTGACTGCCTCGGCGGTATTGAGCCAGGTAAAAAATACGTCACTGACGCGGTTTTCCCGCTGTTCGACCGTGAACTGCTCGGGGCCGAAGTAACGTGAGCGCTCGCCATTGACCGTCACAATCTCGTTGGCCAGCAGACACAGATTGTCCTGAGCGTAGGCGTAGCCGATGCCAAAACCCAGGCCACGTTCGTTGTCGGCACGAATGTGCGGCACGCCGAAGCTGGTACGGCGAATGTCTGCACTGGTCTGTGCAGCCGGATTCAGCGCATGGGCCGACAGGCTCAGCCCGAATAAGGTGCCGGCCAGGGTCAGCCCGGTGAGTTGCCTGGAAATAATCACGCTCGCTCCTGATCGAAAGGTCGATTGCCCATGCGTTCACGCGCATTGAGCCTGTCGAAGAAACGAAGCCGGAGAAAAAAATTTAGCGCGCCACGTAGCGCGCCAAAGTCGTCATTACACGGTAGGGACAAATCAGCGACGAAATTTCTACATCTTTTCTTTCATGATTTGTCGTGTTGAAACGTCTTGTTTTGAGAGCGCAACCAAACCTTTCCCGATCTGGCTCTGAAAAGGAGTAATCGCATGTACAACCCGCAACTGCCCACGGACGGTAGCCAGACGCCACAGGGCGCGTCCATGAACTCGCACACAGGCGACTTCACCCAGCGCGGCGAGCGCCCGGGGAATGAGCGTATCCGGGTTTTATTGAAGAGCTTCGGGCTGCGCACCAGCCTGATCCGCCTGAAGGTGATCGATGCCCTGCTGGTAGCGGCACACAGTAATCGGCGTCTGGGCGTGCGCGGCGTACATAGCCAGTTGCTCGAGCTGGATGTGCCACTGTCCTTTCTCAGTGTCCGGGAAGTGCTTAAACGCTTGTGCGCCGAAGGCGTGATCACCTTCAACGCCGACAAGAGTTACAGCCTGCACCCACAGGCGGCAGCGGTCCTCAGCAACGAATGAAGACCACGGCTGTCGCCGTCAGGGTTTGACCTTGCGACGCATCACGCCATTGATCACCACCACGACGACTGCCACGCCAATGGCAATGTACTGAAAGGTTTTCTCAGTGATCATGCCGGCGTTTTGCAGCCAGGACAGGCCAAGCATGATCGCCAGTACGGACAGAGCGATCAGAATCGAATAAATCAAGCGTTGCTTCTGGGTCATTACGGCTTCCTGAAACGGTGGAATGTATCCGCTTGCTTGTCGTGCGCTGACCGGATTGCCGGGATGCGCCGCTGCAAACGGGGTCTCATGTTACCGCCGTACAAGCGTTTTGGCAGCATGATGGCTGATCCACAAGACACGGCCTGCCCACCCGATCTACCGAAAAACAATGCCCGTGCTGTCGCGGGCATTTTCGTTTGTGCTGCTCTGGAAGCCTGGTAAACGCATTGTGTGTTGCGCCAGACTTTTAAACATGTCGCAAGTTTTTGAAATCTGCTGACGCAGCAAACGACTAGGTGTGCCGAACGTCTGCGCCTAGGCTCTGCGAACTTCCTTCAACTGATAAACAGGGATGTTCATGCAGAGAACACTAATAAACATCGGCCCTCGCCAAGTGACAGGTTTCTGTCTGGCGCTGACCGCATTCGAACTGCTCACGTATATGGCCAGCGATGTGATCATGCCGGCGATGCTGGACGTTACGGCTGAACTTCAGGCGGATCCACGGCATGTTCCCAACGCATTCAACCTTTACCTGTTGGGCGGCGTCTGCCTGCAATGGCTACTGGGACCTTTATCCGATCAGTTCGGGCGCCGACCGCTGTTATTGATCGGCAGCGCACTCTTCGGTGTGTCGTGTGCGGCGGCTTTCCTGACTCAAAGTATTGAAGCCTTCAACCTGTTACGTCTGCTGCAAGGCATGGGTCTGGGGTTCGTCGTCGCGGTCAGTTACCCGGTTCTTCAGGAAGTGTTCTGCGAAGCCGACGCCGTAAGGCTCATGGCCCTGCTCGGCAATGTTGCCTTGTTGTCGCCATTGCTTGGGCCGCTGCTAGGCATCCTGCTATTGGAATGGCTGAGTTGGCGGCAAATCTTCCTGCTGCTCGGCTGCGTCGCAGCACTGGTCTGGCTCGGCCTGTTTCTATGGATGCCGGAAACGGTGAACGTGGAGCGTCGTGATGGGCAGCCAATTGCCAGAGTGCCCTTCGCCTGGCGTCGCACTGCCCAGCGCTACGGCGCGCTGCTTACCAACCTGCGTTTTCTCTGCGCCAGTCTGGCTCTGGGCCTGATGAGCCTGCCGTTGATTGCCTGGATCGGCCTTGCACCATTGCTGCTGGTGCGGGTTCTGGAAATGACGCCATTGCAGTATGGGCTGTGGCAGATACCGGTTTTTTCGGCGGTTATCGCCGGCAATCTGATGCTCGATCGCTTGTTGCAGAGCCATTCGCTGGCGCAAGTGATTCAACTGGCGCTCTGGCCGTTCTGTCTGGGTCTTGTGCTTCTGGTGGCGTGCGCATTGCTCGGGGCGGGTCTTGGACCTGTGGTGGCCAGTCTGGCGCTGTACGCCGTCGGGCTGGGCATGAGCAACGCGGCGGTGTATCGCCTGGCGCTGTTTTCCAATGACGACAGTAAAGGCCTGGTGTCGGCGCTGACCGGCATGATCTCGATTGCCGTAATGGGCTCGGGCGGGGCGCTGGTTGCGGCCATCGGGGGCGGCATCCGTCTTGAATTCTTTGCTCTTTGGGCCGGGTTCGGCGGGCTGACGTGCCTGCCGTTGATGTACCGACTCCTGCAAACCACCTCGCCTGATTTGGCCTCGACTCAATAAGGATCATTGATGACTCACTTACCCTTTGCCGACGCGCTCTGCGCGTTGACGCAACCCTATTGTCCCGCGGCCGGTCTGTTCGATCAGGCGATGGCCGAAACAAGCCGCTTTCACTGCGAACACACCCCGGGTTACGCCCATTGGCTCAGTGCCCATGGTCTTGCGCCGCAGGATCTCGATGGCCTGGACGACTGGTCGCGCCTGCCGCCAATATTCGCCAGTTTCTTCAAGCAACATCTGCTGCTCAGCAGCACCGGCACGAACGCCCTCGAACTGACGTCGTCGGGCACCAGCGGGCAGAAAAGCCGGATGCGCTACGACGGACGCAGCCTGGCGCGCGCACAATTCATGGTCGCGCAGATTTTCCGCCATTACGGCTGGGACACCCCAGACACGCCCTGCAACTACCTGCTGCTCAGCTACGAACCCGAGGGTCGCATTACCCTTGGTACGTCGTTCACCGACCAGTTTCTCTGTCAGTTCGCCCCCGTCAATCGCGTGGTTTACGCCTTGCGCAACACCGGGAGCGGCCATCAGTTCGATGTGTTCGGCGTGATCGCCGCGTTGCAGTCGTTCGCCGCAGAAGGGTTGCCGGTGCGGATCTTCGGCTTCCCGGCGTTTCTTTGGCAGACCCTGCAACGCATGCAGGACACCGGCGTGCCGGATCTGCAATTGCCGGCCGGTTCGCTGGCATTTTTTGGCGGAGGCTGGAAAACGCGGGCCGCGCACGAAATCCCCAAACCGCAGCTCTATGCCCACATCCACCGGCAACTGGGGATCGAACCCGCGCGCTGCCGCGACGGATACGGCGCTGTCGAGCACGCCGTGCCTTACATCGAATGCGCCTGTCATCGTTTTCATGTCCCGGTGTATTCGCGGGTATTGATCCGTGATGCGGCGGATTTTTCCCTGCTGCCCTATGGTCGGCAAGGCCTGCTCGGGTTCGTCTCGCCTTACATCTCTTCCAGCCCCGCCCACGCCGTGGTGATGAGCGATCTGGCCACTCTGCACCCCGGCGCCAGTTGCGACTGCGGGTTGAGCAGCGACTGGTTTGAACTGCACGGCCGCGCCGGGACTACGGTGGGCAGAAGCTGCGCCATGGCCGCCGCCGAATTACTGGGAAGTCACTGATATGTACTTGATCAACGGACAACTGCACGAAACCTGTGGCCTCGATGAAGCACTGCAACGTCTGCAAACGCAACTGCCGCAACACCTGGCGACGACGCTTGACAGCGGCACGGTTATCAGCGCAGTTGCACGCTTTGCCGAGCATCTGCTTGATGCGCAAACGGATCTACCCCTCGACACTGAACAACGACAGGCGCTGATCGATTTCTGCCAGCCCGACGCCCTGGTTTACAAACGCCAGCGCGAACTGGGCAGCGACGCTGATTCGCTCCGCCGTTTCGATTATCGCCACGCGCGATTCGAAGCCTGGCGCCCGCTCGGGCTGGTGGTGCACATCACCCCCGCCAATGCGCCGCTGCTGGCCTTCTGTGCGGTGGTCGAAAGTCTGCTCGCCGGCAACATTAACTGGCTGCGCCCCAGCCGCAGCGATCAAGGGCTGACCGCACGACTGCTGTGCGCGTTGGTAGCGTGCGATGAAAGCGGCCAAATGGCCGGTTACGTGGCGGTCATACCAGCGGGTACCGAGCAGATCGGGCAATTGTGCAAACAGGCCAATGGTGTCGCAGCCTGGGGTGGCGACGCGGCCCTGCAAGCGATTCGGCAACAGCTCGCACCGGGTTGTCGCTGGATCGATTGGGGGCATCGCATCAGTTTTGTCTATCTCACGCCCGAAGCCGCCACACCCGAGGCGCTCGATGGGGTCGCCGATGAAGTCTGCCGACTGGATCAACAAGCTTGTTCGAGCCCGCAATGGCTGCTGGTGGACAGCGATGATCCGCAGGTCTTGCGCACCGTGGGTGAGCATTTGGCGCAAGCCCTGGCGCGCCGTGCCGCGCATTGGCCAGCCTTGATGCCGACGTTGCAGGAAGCGGCCCAGATCACCACGCACATGCAGATGGCCCGCCTCGGCCAGAGTTTTGCCGCCCACACCGGGCAGGTCTGGGACGGCGCAGGCTGGCGAGTGATCTGGACGCATGACCGGCAACTCGCGCCCTCGCCGCTGTTTCGCAGCGTTATGCTGCATCCCGTGCCGCAGTCGCTGCTGACCGCCACCCTGTTGCCGTGGCGCAACGTATTGCAAAGTTGTGCGCTGGTTTGCGCGCAACCGCGGATCGTCGAGCTGACCGACACGCTGATCAGAGCCGGTGTTACCCGTATCGCGCCTGTCAGCCGCATTCACGACGGTTACGACGGTGAGCCCCATGACGGTGTCTACGCGCTGCAACGCCTGAGCCGTCGGGTTTCGGTGAGTCTTGGGCCCACGCAATTGGCGCATCAGGCCAGCCTGGATTTAGCGCCAACAGCGGTGAAGCCGTGCGGCCCGATCAGCGACAAAGAGGCTTTCGTCGCCCACCCCATCAACGACCGGGCGCAATTGTATTTCCGCTCCGGAGGCAGCAGCGGCACGCCTGCTCTGGCCGGTTACAGCTATCGCGACTTTGAGCGCCAGATGCGTGCGACGGCTGACGGGCTGTTCGCCGCCGGCCTTGATCCGGCGCGGGATCGGGTCATGAACCTGTTCTTCTGCGGCGGGCTGTACGGCGGCTTTCTCAGTTTCACCAAGGCGCTCGAACTGCTGGGAGTGACGCATCTGCCCATGGCCGCACCGGCCGATGACGATTACCGCGAAATCGCCCAACTGATCGTCGGTCAGCGGGTCAACGTTCTGGTGGGCATGCCCGGCACTCTGCATCGCCTGTTCCTCAACGAACAAGAGCGCTTGCGCGCTTATGGTGGCGTTGAAAAGGTTTTCCTCGGTGGCGAGCACCTGAGCGAGCAGAACCGTGATCTGTTGCGCAGTTGTGGCGTGTCGACTATCCGCTCGGCGATTTACGGCAGTGTCGATGCCGGCCCGCTTGGCCACGCTTGCCAGGCCTCGGCGAATGGGGTTTTCCATTTGATGAGCGATATCCAGCAGCTGGAAATTGTCGCGTTCGATGAGGACGTGGCGGTTGTCGACGATCAAATCGGTCGGCTACTGGTGACCTCGATCGCCCGCGACGGTGGTCAGCAGGTGCAACGTTATGAGATTGGCGACACCGGACGCTGGCTGCCGGGCCCCTGCACTTGTGGGCTGATTTCACCGCGCTTCGAACTGTTGCAACGCCACGGCAAGTTGCTGCGCATCGGCACCGACTTCATTTCATTGAGCGAATTGGCGGCGCGGCTGCAAGTACCGTTTCAATTGCGCCTGGATCACACCGAACAAGGCGTAGAGCGCATGCAGCTGCACAGCGAACTTGCAGTCGGCGCAGTTGAAGTACGGCTCGCGGATTATTCGACCCTGATGACCGTTATCGATACCGGATTGCTGGTCCTGCAGATCGAGCAATGTTCGCCCGCGCTCTTCATTCAAAACAAACACAGCGGCAAGACGCCGCTGGTCATCGACTCACGCCGCTGACGTTCGAGCGTGAGCTGGATCATTCGTATCAAGAAGAATACATCGTGAAAAAAACCGAGCCGATTAACCAGTTGATGAGCTTCGCTCGTCAGCATTCGCCGTACTACAAGCACCATCTCGCCGATGTTCCCGAGGCGATAGACCAACTGCACCAACTGCCGTTGCTTGATCCTGCCAGCTTTTGGACTGGCAGCGAGAACCTTGACCACTGGCCGGTACTGACTGGCCCACTGGAGTCTGCCTTGGTCTTCAAGACCGGCGGATCAACCGGGGGCGGGAGGCACTCTGTGTATAGCCGAGCGGAATGGCAGCGCACCGTCGAGGACTTCGGTCGCAGCATGAGCGAGCAATTGCGTCCGGGCGATCGGGTCGCCAATCTGTTCTTCGCGGGCGATCTCTATGCCAGTTTCCTGTTCATTCACGACTCACTGGCCCATGTCGAACCGGCCGTCACCGAGTTTCCGTTTACCGGTGATGTCGATTCGCCTCGCCTGGCCGATGCCCTCACCCTGGATCACATCAATGTGCTGGCTGGCGTGCCGGCGCAATTATTGACCTTCGCCAGTTGGCTGAAGCAACGCAACCGTACATTGGCCGCTGTCGATACGGTGTTGTACGGCGGCGAAAGCCTGTTCGCCTCTCAACGTCAACTCCTCGAAGACGTGCTGCCCAACGCGCGCATTGCCTCCATCGGCTACGCCAGCGTCGACGGTGGATTCATCGGTGCCAGTCACCGTGACTGCGGCGAAGGAGAGCATCGCACGCCTGACGGTCACGTTCTGTTGGAGATTATCGACGAGCACAGCGGAGAAACGATTGACGCCTGCGATCAATCCGGGCTGTTGGTACTGACCAATCTCCAGCGCCGCGTGATGCCGTTGATCCGCTATCCCGTCGGTGACCTGGCCTGCTGGCGAGAGCCGGTGGGAACGGCGCAGCGCAAATTCGCCTTGAAGGGGCGCTGCGGTAGCAGCCAGCGTGTGCGGGTCGGGATTCTGTCGCTGATGCCGGACGAGATCGGCGCCAACGTACGACGCATCACTGGCAGCGACGATTGGCAATTATTGATCGAGCAGATCAATTGCACGGATGTATTGACGATGAAATGCGTGGTAGACGGACAACCGGCTCACGCCCGGCAGAAACTGGAAGCCCGGTTGATCGAGCTGTACCCGCAAATACTGCAACTGCAGGCTGCTCAGTTGCTGGAACTACGCATCCAGTACTGCGGATTCGAGGATCTTGCGCGTCACCCTCGCGCAGGCAAACGTCTGCGGGTGGTTGATCTGCGCCGCTATGACCAACTGGACAGGGAGGTGCCTGATGGAATCGTTGATTCTGCGCAACTACCGTGACAGCGACGCCATTGCAGTCAGCGCACTCTTTCGCGAGGTTTATGGCGATCATTACGTGCAAACCGACGTCTATCTGCCCTGCGTGATCAGTCAGAACCACGTCGACAAACGCTGGCATTCACTGGTTGCGGTCGAGGGTGAGCGGATTCGTGGCCACGCTACCCTGTACCGGCAAACAGATAAATCGCACGATGCCGAACTGGCCCTGAGCGCCGTGCATCCGGATACCCGCGGGCAAAACATTGCCACGCGCCTGGGCGAGCAACTGCTGACTCACGCGCAGGCGTTGGGCTGTCGCAGCGTTTCGATCAAACAGGTCACCCAGCACCCTTACACCCAGCGCATGGCGATCAACCTGGGTTTCCACAACACCGGACTGCTGCCGGACTATGTCCGCTCACCGTTCGGCTGCAAAAAACCGGAGTCGATCGTGTTGGGCGTTCGCGCCATCGATGGCTATCAACGGCCATTGCCCGAGCAACCGTGGCCAGCCAGTTGCCGTCCTTTGATGGAGCGTCTGACAAAAGTGTTTGGCAGCGGGGCCAACGAATCTCACTGGCGCGGCGCGGCGGTTCAGGTTGAACAACATGGTCATCGTCATGACGTGATGCTGGAAAAACTCGACCCGGAACTGCTCAACCAGTTGAGAACGCTGCCCCGGCACTGGCTGATTTCGATTCGTCTGCAGCTGTCTTGCCACTTTGCCGCGGATCTACACAGCCTTAACGCCATTGGTTTTGCCTTCACTGGCCTTGCGCCTGCGCAAAACAACCGAGGTGGCTGGCTGGCGCTCTTTCATCGCGGCTACAGCGCGCGCAAGTTGACTTTGCATTGCACGCATATGCAGAGTTTGCATGATCAAGTTCAACGGCAGGTTGCGAGTCGGGATTTTTCGCCGGTGTGATCGACCACTGCCGCCAGCCATGAGCCCGCTCAACGGCGAGCGGGTTCAAGCCTTGGCCTTGATGCCCTTGTCCGATGGCACGGCGGCGTTGCCTTCGCCGTAGGTCTTGAGATTCTGCAAGACGTAGATGGCTTTCTTGAACTCGGGGATCAGGCTCTTGCCGTAGGTGTTGCCATTCAGGCTGTTGGTCTGAAGGGCATCGAGCTGCGTGGCAAAGTATTCCAGTGCGTTGAATTTGGCTTCCGGGTCTTTCTTCACGCCGAAGCGGTCGAATTTATCGCCGGCATTGAGCAGGGTAAACGAGGTGATTTCGGAAATCAGTCCGCGCCCGCGCAAGAACTCGCTGAGGTTGCCCAATTGCTTTACGGAGACGTTGGCCGGGTCGAAGCCCTTGATTTGCTTGCGCAACCCCTGTTTATCCATTTCAGCGACATTCAACGCGTTCGGATCATTGCCGACCAGCGTCAGCATTTGCTGCACCTTCACGCTTTGCGATACCTGTTTCTTCGCGCCGGTATCACGGACGAGGACGCCAGCCTTGCTTTCCCAGGCGCCGGTATAGCCGATAGTCATGCGAAGATTCCTTGTGCGGTGGGCATGAATTGTCCTTGTTCAGCAATTTGAATGGGTGCAAGTATCGGCCTCGTCCCCTGCTCGCTCCAACCCCTTTATGCGGTTTTTTACAAATCTCGTACATTCGCGACACAAAGGCGAAGGTCCGCAAACGTTGCGCCAGAGCTGTCATGACAATGTGATGAAAGACGTTCGCGAGAGTGAACCCGCACAAATGTAACGGTGCCGATACCAACCGGTCATCGTCATGCATGGGTTTCGGCACCGGCGTACCTAAAGCTTCCGCCCGGAACGACGATACGCTGTGATACCCGCCCTGTTTTATTCCTGCCCTCCAACAAGAAAACGCCGCTCAAGGATCAGTTCCATGCCCGCACTGCGCACTATTCAGGCTCGCTACACGCTGTTTCTGGTTCTGTTCATCCTGCTGTTGTCCGTGTTGACCGTGGTCGGCATCAGCCAATTGGTGGCGCCAACCCTGCGTGACACCGAAGAAAAGGTCGTGCTCAATCGGATCGCCGAGGTCGCCGTGCAGATTCAGGGCGAACTGAACAAGGTGCAGGCCCAGCAGCGCAGCATTACTCAGACCATCCCGTTGCTCGACAGCGCTGCCATCGACGCGGTGCTGCCAGGGCTGGTGGATCAGTACGGCGAACTGAAAGTCTTCGGCGGCGGCATCTGGCCATTGCCGGGTCAGCGTGAAGCCGGACGCAACAAATTCAGCACCTTCTGGCACCGTGACACGTCAGGCCAGCTCAAGGTCAATACCTTCTGGAACAGCGATGCCGCACCGAACTACTACGACCAGAGCTGGCACAAGGGCGGCATGGCCACCCCGCGCGGCCAATGTGCCTGGGCCGCTGCCTACAAGGACGACGCCAGCGCCGAACCGCGCACCAACTGCGCCATGGCGATCTACAAGAACGGCAGTGCCTGGGGTGTCTCGACCATCGACGTGACCCTGGGGTTCTTCAATGATCTGGTAGCGCGCAAGGAAAAAGACCTGCACGCCGAAATGCTCATCATCGAGGCTGACGGCAAGATCATCAGCAACAGCTCGCGCATCAGCGGCCCCATCGTGCTGAAGAACATCAGTGAACTGGCGGCCAGCTCGACCTTCGTCAATCAGATCAAGGCCGGCCTGCAGAACCGCGATCAGGCGCAGCGTGTCGAGTTCGATAACAACGGCGAACCCAGCACCTTCTTCATGCGCCCGATCGAAGGTACGCCGTGGTTCCTTGCCACCGCACTGCCGACCAGAATGCTCACCGCCCAGCGTGACGATGTGCTCAGCAGCCTGAGCCTGATCCAGGTTCCGCTGGTGATCCTGCTGGTGCTGTTGCAGGTCTATGCCATTCGCAAACTGGTACAGCGCATGAAGGCGCTGAAGGCCAACATCGACTCGCTGTCCAGCGGCGACGCCGACCTGACGCGACGCATCACCATCCGTGCCGAAGACGAACTGGGCGCCATCGGCCACTCGGTCAACACCTTCATTGCCTATCTGCAGAACATGATCGGTGAAGTTACCCAGGCCACGGGGGCCATGGCGTCCAGTCTGGATAACCTGCAACGCACCTCGGCACACACCAGCCAGATTCTGCTGCGTCACGCGTCGGAAACCGACCAAACCGTGACCGCCATTACCGAAATGAGCTCGACCGCCGAAAGCGTCGCGCAGAACGCCGCTGAAACTGCTGCATTCACCCAGCGCGCCAACGAAAACGCCGATCGCTCGCGGGTAGTGGTTGGTGAAGCAACCAACAGCGTGGTGGCGCTGATCGACGAAGTGGCCAGCGCTACACACAAAGTTGAAAACATGCAGCAGGACGCTCAACGCATCACCGAAATTCTCGGGGTGATCGGCGCGATTGCCGGGCAGACCAACCTGCTCGCCCTCAACGCGGCAATCGAGGCGGCGCGCGCCGGTGAACAGGGCCGCGGCTTTGCAGTGGTGGCGGATGAAGTCCGCGCCCTCGCCGCCCGCACTCAGGCCAGCACTTCGGAAATCAACGAGATGTTGACTCGCCTGACCCAAGGCGTGAGTTCGTCGGTCAGTGCCATGGAAAACACCCAGGCCAGTTGCCAGTCCGCCGCCGACGCCACCGCGCGGGTCAACTCGGGTCTGGATGAAATGGCCGGCTCGGTCAGCCACATCAACAGCCTCAGCACGCAGATTGCCACCGCCGCCGAGCAGCAAAGCGCAGTGACCGAGGAGATCAACCGCAGCATGGTGCAGATTCGCCAGATGGTCGATGAGCTGGTACAGAGCGGCCAGGCCAGCGAACTCAACACCCGCCAGTTGCTCGAAGCCAACAGCCGCGTGAGTGCGATCATGGGGCGGTTCAAGGTCAGCTGAGTCATGCGCGCTCATGGGGATGTCGGGCATCGCCCGCCCCCCTGTGGGAGCGAGCCTGCTCGCGAAAGCGATTCTTCAGACACCGGATTTGCGCCTGATCTAGCGCATTCGCGAGCAGGCTCGCTCCCACAATGGTTCGCCGCTCTTGTAGCAACTGGAAACACTCAGTTGATGCCGGGGCGGAAAAACCGGTCAAAATGCGTTCTTTCTGACCCGTCGAGTCGAGAGCCCATTCCCATGCGAACCCAACTGCGTCTGCTCGCCTTGAGCACTCTGTTCATCTCCTCCCTGGCGCAAGCCGCCCAACTGATTCCGATCGAAGTACACCGCGATGCCAATTGCGGATGCTGCAAAAAATGGATCAGCCATCTCGAAGCCAACGGCTTCAAAGTCGAAGATCACGTCGAAAGCGACATGCGCAGTTTCAAACAGAAACATGGCGTGCCACCGCGTCTGGCGTCATGCCACACAGCGATCATCAACGGCAAATTCGTCGAAGGCCATGTGCCGGCCGATCAGGTACTCGTGTTGAGCAAGCGCGACGATCTGCTGGGCGTCGCGGCACCGGGCATGCCAATGGGCTCGCCGGGCATGGAAATGGACGGCATGAGCGACGCGTATCAAGTGATCGGCTTGAAGAAGGACGGCGCTGACGTCGTTGTGGCGGATTATCCGGCCCATTGATGGGAACCGCTTACGTCGGGCTGTTCTTTGCAGCCTTCGGCGCGGCGACCCTGTTGCCCCTGCAGTCCGAGGCGGTGCTGGTCGGCCTGATCCTCAGCGAGCGCAATTGGCTATGGGGTCTGCTCGCGGTGGCGACGCTGGGCAACGTGCTCGGTTCGCTGGTCAACTGGTGGCTGGGCCGTGGCATCGAGCGGTTTCAGCAGCGGCGCTGGTTCCCGGTCAGCTCCCGGCACATGGCCAAGGCGCGCAAGCACTACGAACGTTACGGACACTGGTCCTTGTTGCTGAGCTGGCTGCCGGTGATCGGCGACCCTCTGACCTTGGTTGCTGGCGTGATGCGCGAACCGCTGGGGCGTTTCCTGTTGATTGTCACGTTGGCCAAAGGCGCGCGTTATGGCGTACTGGCGATGCTCACCCTCGGCTGGCTTGGTTGAACGAACCGCCCGTGGGATTGCCTTTGTTTAACGTCGGCGTAATCCCCGCCTTACAGAGTCGGCCAATTTTCAAGGAGTTTGTGCTTATGTCCGTCACGCTTTCCCGCTGGCTGCCCGGCCTCGTCCTCAGCGCTGCCCTGCCCATGCTGGCGCAGGCAGCCACTGCAACCGCACCCGCCGAAGGGCCTGCCTATGGCCCGCAACTACAAGGCTTCCAGTATCCCTACACGCTTAAACACTTTGCCTTTGAATCCCAAGGCCAGAAGCTGCAAATGGGCTACATGGACGTTGCGGCGAATGGCAAGGCCAACGGCCGCACCGTGGTGCTGATGCACGGCAAGAACTTTTGCGCGGCAACCTGGGACACTTCGATCAAGGCCTTGAGTGACGCCGGTTACCGCGTGATCGCCCCGGATCAGGTCGGTTTCTGCACCTCCAGCAAACCTGAACACTATCAGTACAGCTTCCAGCAATTGGCCACCAACACCCAGCAATTGCTCAAAGCGCTGGGCATTCAGAAAGCCACCCTGCTCGGTCACTCCACCGGTGGCATGCTCGCCACCCGTTATGCGCTTCAGTTTCCCGAGCAGGTCGATCAACTGGCAATGGTCAACCCGATCGGTCTGGAGGACTGGAAAGCCCTCGGCGTACCGTACCGCACTGTCGATCAGTGGTATCAGCGTGAGCTGAAGGTTACGGCCCAGGGCATTCGCGACTATGAACGCAGCACCTATTACGACGGCCGCTGGAAGCCGGAATTCGATCGCTGGGTCGACATGCTCGCCGGCCTGAGCAAAGGCCCGGGCAAGACCCAGGTCGCGTGGAACTCGGCGCTGATCTACGACATGATCTTTACCCAGCCGGTGTACTACGAGTTCAAGGATCTGCAGATGCCGACCCTGCTGTTGATCGGCACGTCCGATACCACGGCGATCGGCAAGGACCTGGCGCCACCGGAGGTGAAAGCGAAAATCGGCCACTACGAGGTGCTGGGTAAACAGGTCGCCAAACTGATTCCGCAGTCGACGCTGGTGGAGTTCCCGGGCCTGGGCCACGCGCCGCAAATGGAAGAGCCGGAAAAATTTCATCAGGCGCTGCTCGGCTGGCTGGATAAAACCCCTTCCGCTCCTTGACGAGGTACGGCAATGACGGTGCAGATTGCAGTGATCGATGACTGGCAGGACGTGGCGCGGGACGTGGTCGACTGGTCCGCGCTCGATGGCATCGGTGAAGTAACGTTCGAGCATGACTATCCGGCGGACAACACCGTGCTGGCCGAGCGCCTGGGCAAGTATCAGGTGATTTGCGTGATGCGCGAGCGCACGCGTTTCGACGCCGATCTGCTGCGGCGGTTGCCCAATCTTAAGTTGCTGGTCACTGGTGGCATGCGCAATGCGGCCCTGGACATGCCGGCCGCAGCGGCGTTGGGCATTCAGGTGTGCGGCACCGACAGCTACAAGCACGCCGCGCCGGAGCTGACCTGGGCGCTGATCATGGCCGCTACGCGTGATCTGGTGAAAGAAGCCAACGCCCTGCGCGCTGGTCAGTGGCAACAAGGGCTTGGCGGCGATCTATACGGCAAGACCCTCGCTATTCTCGGCCTGGGCAGCATCGGCCAGCGGGTCGCGCAGTTCGGTCAGGTGTTCGGCATGCGCGTGATTGCCTGGAGCGAAAACCTTACCGTCGAACGCGCTGAACAGGTCGGCGTGACCTACGTCAGCAAGCAGCAATTGTTCGAACAGGCCGACGTGCTGTCGGTGCATCTGGTGCTCAGCGAGCGCAGTCGCGGGCTGGTCGATGCGCAAGCGTTGGCCTGGATGAAACCCAGCGCGCTGGTGGTCAACACCGCTCGCGGGCCTATCGTCGATGAAGCGGCGCTGATCAAAGCATTGCAGAAGCGGCGCATCGCCGGTGCGGCACTGGATGTGTTCGAGCGGGAGCCTTTGCCGGTGCTGCACCCGTTTCGCACGCTGGACAACGTCCTGGCCACGCCGCACGTGGGGTATGTCAGCCGGCAGAACTATGAGCAGTTTTTCCGGCAGATGATCGAGGACATTCAGGGTTGGGCGGCCGGAGAGCCGCTGCGGCTGTTGAATTGAGTCTTTCGCTTTAAAGTTGTGTTGCTTCAATCGGCCTCTTCGCGAGCAGGCTCGCTCCCACAGGGGTGTACGCGTTCTCATGTGGGAGCGAGCCTGCTCGCGAAGGGGCGATCACCGGCCCCCCTAAGATGCGCCCGCACCAAACTGGTGCACCCTTCCTGTCCCCTAGCACAAAATTATGACCTATCAGTCACCGTTTTAGCCCACTCCAGACGAAAAACATGCCCTTCGTCGGAGCATACCCCCGCACAAACCCTCGCTCACATCCCGACACAACCGATTGTCGAACAATTTACCCCTTCGCCCCGACCCGCTCTAGGATCTGGCCTAGACTGATTTTCTGGTGGCAAAACCACTCGGTCATACCGCAGAAAAAAAGTCGAAACTTTTGCTTCACGCCACAGGTCATCAGAACAACTGGGCGAAAGCGACTGGTGTAATCCTTGCAACGGCCTCACCACCCATTCTGCTTGCGCGTGTTGGGTCAGCGTTTGCTCACCGATGCGTGGCGCGTCAGCGCCCGGCCACAGGACTTGGCCATGAAATCGCTTGTTCGAGACAAGAATCAGATCACACACGGGAGATACATATGATCAGTGCGGCATTGGATATTCAGGGAGAGCGTGCTCACCAATCGCTTGGAGAATCGAGCACCATCAGTGTTCCCGGCAGCCGACAGATCAACGTACCCGGCACCAAGACGCTTGCTCCGGTAGCAAGCCAGAATCCCAACAAGAAAAAAGTGTTGTTCGTGACCTCGGAAATTGCCGATCTGGTCAAGACCGGTGGCCTGGGCGACGTTTCCGCTGCCCTGCCCCGGGCCATGGCCCATCTGCATGATGTGCGCGTGTTGATCCCCGGTTACCCGCAAGTGATGCACAGCGAAAACCCGATACACATCATCGGTGAGCTGGGCGGTCATGCGGCGCTGCCTCCATGCAAGATCGGGCGCATGGACATGCCCGATGGCCTGGTGATCTACGTGTTGATCTGCCCTGAACTGTACGAGCGTGAAGGTGGGCCATACGGCGCCAACAACGGTCGCGACTGGCCGGACAACCATATCCGCTTCGCCCGCCTCGGCCTTGCCGCCGCCGATATTGCCGCCAACCTCGCGCAAATTCACTGGCGCCCGGATCTGGTGCACGCCCACGACTGGCCGGCCGGCCTCGCCCCCGCTTACATGCACTGGCGCGGGCAGCGCACGCCGACCCTGTTCACCATTCACAACCTTGCCTACCAGGGCGTGACCAGCCTCGGTTCCTGCCCGGAGCTTGGGATTCCCGCCCACGCTCTGCAGCAGGAAGGCATGGAGTTCTACGGCAAGATGTCGTTCCTCAAGGCCGGCATGGCCTATTCGAGCCATATCACTACCGTCAGCGCCACCTATGCGCAGGAAATCACCACCCCGGATTTCGGCTGCGGCCTCGACGGCTTCCTCGCCGCCAAGACCCAGCAAGGTTTGCTCAGCGGTATTCCTAACGGTATCGACGAAAGCTGGGACTCGGCGACTGATCCACACCTGTTTGCCCCGTTCGCCATCGGCGACTGGGAAGGCAAAGCAGTCAATGCCGCCCATGTTCGTGAGCTGTTCGGCCTGAATGAGTCGACCGGCCCGTTGTTCGCCGTGGTTTCGCGACTGGTGTATCAGAAAGGCCTGGACCTCACCGAGGCGGTTTCCGAATTCATCGTGCAGAACGGCGGGCAGATCGCAATCATCGGTCGCGGCGAGCCGGAAGAAGAGCAAGCCATGCGCGAACTGGCCCTGCGTTTCCCCGGGCAGATTGGCGTACGTATCGGCTTCAACGAAACCGATGCCCGACGCATGTTCGCCGGCAGCGATTTCCTGCTGATGCCATCGCGTTATGAGCCATGCGGCCTGAGCCAGATGTACGCCCAGCGCTTCGGCTCGCTGCCGGTTGCTCGCAACACGGGCGGCTTGGCCGACACCATTGAAAACGGCGTCACCGGTTTCCTCTTCGATGAATCCACCGTTGACAGCTACAAAGAAGCCCTGAGCCGCGCGTTCAAGGTCTTCGCCTTTCCGGAACTGCTCAACGCCATGCGTTGCCGAGCCATGGCCGCACCGTTCAACTGGAGCAAAGCCGTTGAACCTTACGCTGACCTCTACGAAAAACTGGTGGCCAAAGCACTCGGTAAAGCCAGCCATAAATAACCAGGAGTTTGCAAAAAATGCCGTCAAGGACCCAAGAAACCTGGCCCCACGGCGCGATCATGCTGGATGCCGAGCACACGCAATTTGCGCTGTGGGCGCCTGACGCGTTCTACGTCAGTGTGGAACTGGAAGATGGACAATCGTTGCCAATGCTGCCCCAGGGCGAGGGTTGGTTTGTAATCAAGTCCCGCTGCCCCGCGGGCAGCCGCTACCGCTACTGCATCGATGGCGAACTGGAGGTGCCGGACCCGGCCTCCAGGGCGCAGGATGGTGACCTCGACCGCCACAGCGTGGTGGTCGACCCCCACGCCTACCAATGGCGACACACGGCGTGGAACGGTCGGCCGTGGAGCGAAGCGGTGATTTACGAGCTGCACGTCGGGGCGCTCGGTGGCTTTGCCGAGGTCGAACAGCACTTGGCGCGACTGGTTGCGCTCGGTATCACCGCCATCGAATTGATGCCGCTGGCGCAATTCCCCGGTGATCGCAACTGGGGTTACGACGGGGTTCTGCCTTACGCGCCGCAAGCTTCATATGGCACACCCGAGCAACTCAAACACCTGATCGACACCGCCCACGGCCATGGTCTGGCAGTGATTCTCGATGTGGTCTACAACCACTTCGGTCCGGATGGCAATTACCTGCACCGCTACGCCAAAGGCTTTTTCCGCGAAGACAAGCACACGCCATGGGGTGCGGCGATCGACTTTCGCCGTCCGGAAGTGCGCGAGTTCTTCATTGAAAACGCGTTGATGTGGCTGTTGGAATATCGCTTCGACGGTCTGCGCCTCGACGCTGTGCATGCGATTGAAGACCCCGATTTTCTCAGCGATCTCGCGCGCCGGATCCGCCAGCAAAATGACCCGACCCGCCACGTCTGGCTGACTGTTGAGAACGAACTGAATCAGTCGAGCCTGCTGGAAACCGATTACGACGCGCAATGGAACGACGATGGTCATAACGCCCTGCATGTGCTGCTGACCGGCGAAACCGACGCTTATTACGCTGACTACGCCACGCAGCCGACCGAGCAACTGGTTCGTTGCCTGAGCCAGGGCTTCGTGTTCCAGGGGCACATCACCCGCCACGGCGAACCGCGCGGCGAGCCGAGTGAGCATCTGCCCTCCACCGCATTTGTGCTTTTTCTGCAAAACCATGACCAGATCGGCAATCGCGCTTTTGGCGAGCGCCTGCATCAACTGGCCGACCCGCGCGCAGTGCAAGCGGCAACCGTGCTGTTACTGCTGTCGCCGATGATTCCCCTGATCTTCATGGGCGACGAATTTGCCGCCGAACAACCGTTTCTGTTCTTCACCAGTCACCACGGGGAACTGGCAAAACTGGTGCGCGAAGGTCGACGCAATGAATTTGCCGCATTCAGTGCATTTACCGATCCGCACAAACGCGAGCAAATCCCTGATCCGAATGCCGAAGACACCTTCCGCGCCTCGCAGCCGCGCCTGGTGGGCAGCGGCACGCCGTTGCAGCAGCAAATCCAGGAGCTGTACCGCCAACTGCTGAAATTGCGCCACCAGTACATCATTCCCAATCTCTCCGGCACCCAGGCCCTGGGCGCGCAAATGCTCGGCTATGGCGCGGTCAGCGCGCGCTGGCGTTTAGGCAACGGCAGTGAGCTGCGAATTGACCTGAACCTCAGTGACACGCCAGTGGTCAACCCTGCACAGACCGATACCGAGTGGCTGTTTCAACAGCCAGCCGCAGTCGAGTTGTCGGACCCGAATCAACTGCCGGCGTACACAGCGCTCGTCAGCCTCACGGCCGCACCCCTTTTGCCCCCCCTGGATGGAGAGCGCCTATGAGCGATGCGCAACTGGAAATACTCGCCAGCCGAGCCGGCCTCGCCGTCGACTGGATCGACGCCAACGGGCGTCAGCAAAAAGTCGCTCCTGCTGTGTTGCGCAATGTCCTGATCGGACTCGGCCACCCCGCCAGCACCGCGCAAGAAATCGATGCCAGCCTGTTGGAACTGCAAGAAGTCCAGCAAGACCGCCATCTGCCGCCGCTGCTGACCTGCGACGTGGGCGTCGCCCTCGACCTGAGCCGCTACTTTTCTCCGGAGACCCCCTGCGAGATCCACCTCGAAGACGGTTCGCGGATAGATCTCAAACTCGACAACGAAGCGATGTTGCCGGGTCTGATTCCGGTCGGTTACCAACAAGTCCACATCGGCGATCAGTATTTCACCCTGGCCGTGGCGCCCGAGCGCTGCTTCAGCGTCGGCGACGCAGTGGACAGCCCGATTCCCCGCGCCTGGGGCCTGAGCGCGCAGTTGTATGCGCTGCGTCGCCCGGGCGATGGTGGTTTCGGTGACACCCAAGCGCTGGAAGAACTGGTGCGTGTGGCTGGCGAACGTGGCGCCGATGCGCTGGCGATCAGCCCGATGCATGCCATGTTCAGCGCCGACACCACTCGCTACAGCCCGTATTCACCATCCAGTCGCTTGTTTCTGAACTCGCTCTATGCGGCGCCGGGGAGCATTCTCGGCGAACGCGCCTTGCGTGACGCAATCGATGCCAGCGGTTTGGCTGGGCAGTTCGAGCAGTTGGAAAATCTCAAGCTGATCGACTGGCCCGCTGCTGCCGACGCCAAGCAGAAACTGCTGCAAGCGTTGTACGAAGGTTTTATCGCAGGCGAGCACCCGCTGCATGCGGACTTCGCCAGTTTCCGCCATGCCGGCGGCGAAGCACTGGAGAATCACTGCCGCTTCGAAGCCATCCAGCAAATGCGCGCCGCCCGTGGCGAAAGCCTCGACTGGCGCGAATGGCCAGAGCACTGGCGCGATCCACGCGGCGCAGCGTTGGGCGCATTTGCCGAGGAATACGCAGATCGCATCGGCTACTTCGCGTTTTGCCAATGGCTGATTCATCGTTGTCTGGAACGTGCGCAGACCGCCGCCCGCAGCGCCGGCATGGGCATCGGCCTGATCGCTGACCTTGCTGTCGGCGCGGATGGTGCCGGCAGTCAGGCCTGGAGTTTTCAGGATGAATTGCTCGCTTCGCTGACCGTTGGCGCACCGCCGGACATTCTCAACCGCAGCGGCCAGGGCTGGGGCATTTCCGCGTTCTCGCCGGAGGGCCTGATCCGCAACGGTTTCCGCGCATTCATCGACATGCTGCGCGCCAACTTCGCCCACGCCGGTGGTCTGCGCATCGACCATGTCATGGGTCTGCAACGTTTGTGGGTGATTCCCAACGGTGCTGAGCCTGCCGACGGCGCTTATCTCTATTACCCGTTCGATGACCTGTTGCGCCTGCTGACCCTGGAGTCGCATCGGCATCAAGCGATCGTGCTGGGCGAAGATCTCGGCACGGTGCCCGAAGGTCTGCGGGAAAAACTTGCCGCGCGCTCGATTCTGGGCATGCGCGTGCTGTTGTTCGAACAGGACAACACCCGCTTCAAACCGATTCTCGACTGGCCGGACGACGCACTGGCCACCACCAGCACCCATGATCTGCCGACATTGAACGGCTGGTGGCACGGTCGTGACATCGACTGGAACGCACGCCTGGGTCTGGTCGATGCCAACGGCGAAATCGATTGGCGTCGGCATCGCGAGCGCGAACGCGAAGGCCTGCGCGACGCCTTGCGCCAGGATCCGCAGAATTTCCGCGAGGAATCCCACGAAGCCGATCAAGTGGTGGATGCCAGCCTGCGTTTCCTCGGCCACACCCGCGCGCCGCTGGTGCTGCTGCCACTGGAAGACGCCCTCGGCATCGATGAACAGGCGAATCTGCCCGGCACCACCGATTCCCACCCGAACTGGTCGCGACGTTTGCCAGGTCCCAGCGAAGCGTTGCTGGACGGCCCCGATGCCGCCCGCCGCCTGGAACTGCTGGCCTGCGCGCGACTGCAAGCCACTGAGCGTGACCAATGAATCAACAGCTTATCCAGCCATTGCGCGCCACGTTGCGCCTGCAATTTCATAAAGGTTTTACCCTCGACCAAGCGGTGCCACTGGTACCGTATTTCGCCCGCCTCGGCATCAGCCATATCTACGCCTCGCCACTGCTCGCGGCGCGCGCCGGTTCCATGCACGGCTACGATGTGGTCGATCCGACTCAGGTCAACCCTGAGTTGGGCGGCGAGCCCGCGCTGCGTCGGCTGGTCAACACCCTGCGCGAACACGACATGGGGTTGATCCTCGACATTGTTTCCAACCACATGGCCGTCGGCGGCAGTGATAACCCTTGGTGGCTCGACCTGCTGGAATGGGGGCGCCTGAGCCCGTACGGCGAGTTTTTCGACATCCAGTGGCATTCGCCGGATCCGCTGATGGAGGGCCAGTTGCTGTTGCCGTTTCTCGGCAGCGATTATGGCGCGGCGTTGCAGGAAGGCACGCTCAAGCTCAGATTCGACGCGCAAAAGGGCCGGTTCTACGTCGAGCACTACGATCATCATTTCCCGATCTGCCCGAGCAATTACGGCGAGCTGCTTAAATCGGATGATGCGCTCAAGCCCCTCGCTGATCGGTTCAGCACGCTCAGTTACCAGACCGATGCGCACTCGCTGGCTATCCCGCTCAAGCAAGAGCTGCAGCAACTGGCGAGCGATCCGCGCGTTCTCGAGACCATCGAAAGCAATCTCACCCAATACGATTCCACTAGCGAACAAGGCTTCCACAAACTCCACGAATTGCTGGAGCGGCAAAGCTATCGCCTCGCCAGCTGGCGCACAGCGGCGGATGACATCAACTGGCGGCGCTTCTTCGACATCAATGAGCTGGGCGGTCTGCGCGTCGAACGACCGGCAGTCTTCGAAGCCACCCACGGCAAGATCTTTGAGTTGGTCGAAGAAGGTCTGGTCGACGGCTTGCGCATCGACCACATCGACGGCCTTGCCGATCCGCGCGCGTACTGCCGCAAATTGCGCCGTCGTCTCGACCGGTTGGCACCAGGCCGGCACTTGCCGATCTATGTCGAGAAGATCCTCGGCGAAGGCGAAACCCTGCGCCGCGACTGGAGCGTGGACGGCACCACCGGTTACGAGTTCATGAACCAGTTGTCGTTGCTGCAGCACGACCCGGACGGCGAACACGTGCTCGGTGAACTCTGGCAGCGCCGCACTGAACGTCCGGCTGCGTTCATCGAAGAAGCGCAGCTGGCCCGTCAGCAGATCCTCAATGGCTCGTTGGCCAGCGATTTTGAAAGTGTCGCGCAGGCGCTGCTGCAGGTAGCGCGCGATGACTTGATGACCCGCGATCTGACCTTGGGCGCGATTCGCAGGGTCCTGCACGCGCTGATCGTGCACTTCCCGGTTTACCGCACTTACATCACTGCCATGGGCCGCTCCGAGCAGGATGAAGCGATTTTTCAGCACGCCATGGACGGTGCGCGGCAAACCCTCAGCGAGGCCGATTGGCCAGTGCTCGATTCGGTCGCCGGCTGGCTCGGCGGCACGCCATGGCGCCTCAAACCCCGGGGGCGCTCGCGCAAGATCCTCAAGCATGCGTGCGTGCGTTTCCAGCAGCTGACCTCGCCGGCGGCGGCTAAAGCGGTAGAAGACACGGCGCTGTATCGCTCGGCCGTGCTGCTGTCGCGTAATGATGTCGGCTACAACACCGAGCAATTCAGCGCCCCGATCAGCGAGTTCCACGAAGTCACTCAGCAACGCATGGCGCAGTTTCCCGACAACCTGCTGGCTACCGCGACCCACGACCACAAACGCGGCGAAGACACCCGTGCACGCCTTGCGGTGCTCAGTGAACGCAGCCACTGGTACGCCGAACAGGTCGAACTGTGGCGCGCCCTCGCCCGTCCGGTGCGCATTGAAGATGAAGCACCTTCGGCCGGCGACGAACTGATCCTGTATCAAGCCTTGCTTGGCAGTTGGCCGCTGGATCTGCGCGATGACGATCAGGCCGGGTTCGCCGACTACGCCAAACGCATCTGGCAATGGCAGCAAAAGGCGCTGCGTGAAGCCAAGCTGCAAAGCAGCTGGAGCGCACCGAACGAAGCTTACGAAAACGCCGCGCAGGCGTTCACCGAAAAACTGCTCACTGGCGAGGAAGGTGAATTGCTGCGGGCGGCGCTGAGCAAGACCGTCAACAGCATCGCTGCTGCCGGCGCGCTCAACGGGCTGGCGCAAACCTTGCTGCGCATGACCGTGCCGGGCGTGCCTGATCTTTACCAAGGCAACGAGTACTGGGATTTCAGCCTGGTCGATCCGGACAACCGCCGGCCAGTGGATTACGCCGCCCGCGAGCAGGCGTTGCAGGCATCCGTGCCAGACGCCGAGCTGCTCGAGCAATGGCGTGACGGACGTATCAAACAGGCGCTGATCAGCGAAGTGCTGAACCTGCGCACGGCGCACAGCGAACTGTTCCGCCGTGGCAGCTACCAGCCGCTGCAAGTGCTGGGTAGCCAGGCGCACAACGTGCTGGCATTCGCACGCGAGCATGAGGATCAACTGGCCATTGTGATCGTCCCGGTGCGCTGCGCAACGTTGCTGGAAAACAGTGCCCTTCCTCGGGTCGATGCGCTGCGCTGGGGCGATACCCGGGTGGTTTTACCGTCTGCCGTTTCAGACAAAAACCTGAAGGGACTTTTTGCCTGCAGTGTAGTCACACAAAACAGGGAGCTGAATGTCAGCGACGCGCTGGGGGATGTCCCGGTCAATCTCTTTATCCAACACTTAACACACGCATGAGTTCAGTTCAGGAGCATTGCGATGAGCACCGACGATAAACGCATTCGCGAATTCGCCTATCAGATCTGGGAGTCGGAAGGTAAGCCTGAAGGCCAGGAAGAACGCCATTGGGAGATGGCGCGCAAATTGGCCGAGGCCGAAGCCCTGGCGCCGAAGAAGCCAGCGAAGGCGACTGGCAGTAAAACCGCCGGCAAGACTTCGACAGCAAAGAGTACCGATGCCAAAGGGCTGGACGGTAAAACCCCGGCCGCTGCCAAAGCCAAACCGGCGGCAAAAGCCAAGCCTGCGGCCACGCCTAAAGTAGTCCCGCCGGGCGAAAAGGCTGCCGAGAAAAAGCCGCGAGTTGCGAAAAAGCCTCCCGCGAACTGACCCGATCCACCTTTGAACTGAATGACTGTGTGGCGAGCTTGCTCGCCATAGGGGCTTTTTGCGCCCCGAAGAAAGCCCCTCCTTGGGGAAAAACACACAACCCTGTGGGAGCGAGCCTGCTCGCGAAAGCGGTGGGTCAGTTGGTGAAGATGTCGAATGTACCGACGCTTTCGCGAGCAGGCTCGCTCCCACAGGGATTGATGTAATTCGAACTGTCCCGATTTTGCAGGAGCAATCATGACCCGTCCAAAGAAAGCCGAACCCGCTGCGCACGCCGAGCCGTCGAGAATCCGTGAAGGCCTGCCCTTCCCGCTCGGTGCGACCTGGGATGGTCTGGGGGTGAACTTTGCTCTGTTTTCCGCCAACGCCACCAAAGTCGAGCTGTGCATTTTCGATGACAGCGGCGAAGTTGAACTCGAGCGCATCGAACTGCCGGAATACACCGATGAGATCTACCACGGCTACCTGCCCGACGCGCATCCGGGGCTGATCTACGGCTACCGCGTCTATGGTCCTTACGACCCGGCCAATGGTCACCGTTTCAATCACAACAAACTGCTGATCGATCCGTACGCCAAGCAACTGGTGGGCGAGTTGAAATGGTCGGAAGCGCTGTTCGGCTACACCATCGGCCATCCCGACGCTGACCTCAGTTTCGACGAACGCGACAGCGCGCCATTCGTGCCCAAATGCAAGGTCATCGACCCGGCACACACCTGGGGCAATGACCACCGGGTCAGCGTGCCCTGGGACAAGACCATCATTTATGAAACCCATGTGCGCGGCATCAGCATGCGTCACCCCTCGGTGCCGGAAAACCTGCGCGGCACCTTCGGCGGCCTGATGGTCGATGATGTGCTGGAACATATCCGCAAGCTCGGCGTGTCTTCTGTCGAGCTATTGCCGATTCATGCCTTCGTCAATGATCAGCATCTGCTGCAGAAAGGCATGACCAACTACTGGGGCTACAACAGCATCGCCTTCTTCGCACCGGATCCGCGTTATCTGGCCAGCGGCAAGATCGCCGAATTCAAGGAAATGGTCGCGCATCTGCACGACGCCAACCTCGAAGTGATCCTCGACGTGGTCTATAACCACACCGCCGAGGGCAACGAGCAAGGCCCGACCCTCTCCATGCGCGGTATCGACAATGCCTCGTACTACCGGTTGATGCCTGATGACAAGCGCTATTACATCAATGATTCCGGTACCGGCAACACGTTGGATCTGAGCCATCCGTGTGTGCTGCAGATGGTCACCGACTCCCTGCGCTACTGGGCCAGCGAGATGCACGTCGACGGTTTCCGCTTCGACCTGGCAACCATTCTCGGCCGTTACCACGATGGCTTCGACGAACGCCACAGCTTCCTCGTCGCCTGCCGTCAGGATCCGGTGCTGCGTCAGGTGAAAATGATTGCGGAACCCTGGGATTGCGGCCCCGGCGGCTATCAGGTCGGCAACTTCCCGCCGGGCTGGGTCGAATGGAACGACAAGTTCCGCGACACCGTGCGTGCCTTCTGGAAAGGTGACGACGCCCAGCTGGCCGACTTCGCCAGCCGCATGACTGCCTCCGGTGAAATGTTCAACCAGCGTGGCCGCCGGCCGTATTCGTCGGTGAACTTCATCACCGCCCATGATGGTTTCACTCTCAACGATCTGGTCTCGTACAACGACAAGCACAACGAAGCCAACGACGAGAACAATCAGGACGGCAGCAACAACAACCTGTCCTGGAACCACGGCGTCGAGGGGCCGACCGACGACCCGGAAATCAATGCTCTGCGTCATCGGCAGATGCGCAAT
Source organism: Pseudomonas sp. (assembly GCF_035554175.1). Lineage (GTDB taxonomy): Bacteria > Pseudomonadota > Gammaproteobacteria > Pseudomonadales > Pseudomonadaceae > Aquipseudomonas. The sequence goes on from NZ_DATMIV010000050.1 coordinate 291,443, forward strand.
TTCTTCGCCACCCTGCTGCTGGCCCAAGGCACGCCGATGATCGTTGCCGGGGACGAGTTCGCTCGCACCCAGGACGGCAACAACAACGCCTATTGCCAGGACAGCGAGATTGGCTGGGTCAACTGGGACTTGAGCGAGGACGGCAAGGCGCTACTGAAATTCGTCAAACGTCTGATCAAGCTGCGCCTGACTTACCCGATCCTGCGTCGCGGGCGTTTCCTGGTCGGTGAGTACAACGAAGACATCGGCGTTAAAGACGTGACCTGGTTGGCCCCGGACGCCACCGAGATGACCACCGAGCACTGGCACGACGCGCACAATCGTTGCCTGGGCATGCTGCTCGATGGCCGTGCGCAGGAAACCGGCATTCGCCGCAAGGGTGGCGATGCGACGCTGTTGCTGGTGGTGAACGCGCACCACGACATCGTCAACTTCACCCTGCCGGAAGTTCCGGACGGTGGTTTCTGGACCTGCATGATCGACACCAATCAGCCGTCGATCCGCGGTCAGGAACGCTTCGACTTCGGCCATGAATATTCGGTAACCGGACGCTCGTTGCTGCTGTTCGAACTGCAACGTGACGAAGAAGACTGATATGGATTTTCAACACTATCTGGCCCGCCGTCCGCCGGATTACGCCGATACCAATGCCCTCGGCCGTTGCCTGCGGGCAATGGTTGAGGCCGGCCTGGACCGCTTGCCGTTGCCCGGCAGCGGTCACACGCTGGAACGGTTTCAGCGTCTCTCCGAGGTCGGCGGCCATGATCTGGGGCTGTGCAAACTCTACGAAGGCCACACCGACGCGCTGGCGATCATCGAGCAATTGGGCGGCACGCCAACCCCGGGCAGCACGTGGGGTATGTGGGCAGCGGAGCCGCCACAGGCGCGGGTGACAGTCACGCCCGCCGGGCACATGGTGACGCTGAACGGGCGCAAGGCGTGGTGCTCCGGGGCAGCGGTGCTCAGCCATGCCTTGCTCACCGCGTGGGACGCAGACGATCAGCAGCAACTGGTCGCTGTGGCGCTCGATCAACCCGGTGTAATCATCACTGATCAAGGCTGGCAAGCGGTAGGCATGGCCGCGACCGGCAGCGTTGAAGTGCTGTTCGAGAATGCCGAAGCGCAAGCCATCGGCAATCCCGGCGACTACCTGCAACGACCGGGATTCTGGCAAGGCGGAATCGGCATCGCGGCCTGTTGGTATGGCGCTGCGCGACGGATTGCCGAAGGGCTGCGCCAGCACTGCGCGCAGCGCGATGAACCGCATGCCCTCGCCCATCTCGGCGCCACTGACACCGCCCTGCAAGCGGCGGCCGATGTATTGCGCTTCAGCGCTTTGCAGATTGACGCGCAACCCGAAGCCGACGCCGAACTGCTGGCCCGGCGCGCGCGTGCGGTGGTCGAACAGTCTGCCGAACAAGTGATGCGGGAGGTCGGGCGTGCGCTGGGCGCCGGACCGTTTTGTCAGGATCGGCATTTCGCTCGACTCAGTGCTGATCTACCGGTGTTTCTGCGCCAGAGTCACGCCGAACGCGACCTTGCCGCGCTGGGCCAGCAAGTCGCTGGTCAGTCTTGCGAGGTCTGGGCGTTATGAAGGAAAACCCGATCGTTGGGCAAGGCACCTCGTTACAACAATGGCAAAGTTCTCGGCGTCTGGCCGAGCTTCCCGCCATCGATATTCTTGATCTGGTACCACCGGGATCTCGGGCGGTGATCGTCGCGCCGCACCCTGATGACGAAGTGCTCGGCTGCGGCGGAATCATGCAACTGCTCGCGGCGGCCGGACGTCCATTGCAATTGATCTCGGTCACCGATGGCAGTGCCAGCCACCCCGGTTCGCATCGCTGGCCGGTCGAGCGTCTGAGCGTGGTGCGTCCACAGGAGTCCGCTGAAGCCTTGCGGCGTCTCGGCTTGCCGATGCACAGCCTGAAATGGCTGCGCGGCGGTTTTACCGATACGCAAGTTGCGGCTCAGGAAACCCGGTTGAGTGAATTCATCGCCAGCTATTTGCACGCCAGTGACGTGGTGTTTACCACTTGGCGCGAAGACGGGCACAGCGATCATGAGGCCGTCGGTCGCGCCAGTGTCGAAGCAGCGCAACGAGTCGGCGCTACATGCCATGAACTTCCCGTGTGGACCTGGCACTGGGCAACTCCGGAAGACGCTACGGTGCCGTGGCAGCGAGCGCGCAAGATTCTGCTGTCGCCAACGCACATTGCCCGTAAACGCCACGCAGCGCATGCGTTCGCCAGCCAGCTGGAAGGCGACCGCGACGCGGGGCTTGGCCCAGTGCTTGCGCCTTATGTACTCGAACGTTTGTTACAACCTTTTGAAGTGGTGTTTCTTTGAGCGTTGACGACCGCTATTTCGATGGGCTGTTCGCGGGGAATGACGACCCGTGGGCGTTTCGCCAGCGCTGGTACGAGCAGCGCAAACGCGCAATTACGCTGGCCGCCTTGCCCCGTCCGCGCTATCGGACGGTGTTCGAACCGGGCTGCGCCAATGGCGAGCTGAGTGCGGAACTGGCGCCGCGTTGCGAGCGCCTGCTCTGTTGTGACACCGCAAGCGCGGCGGTGAAACTGGCACGCACCCGTTTGAGCATGTTCGACCACGCCGAAGTCCGTCAGGGACGTCTTCCGGGCGACTGGCCGGACGAAAAATTCGACCTGATCGTATTTAGCGAAATCGGCTACTACCTCGATGGCAATGATCTGACGGAAGTCATCCGGCGCATCAGCCAATCCCTGAGCGCCGACGGTCAACTGCTGGCTTGCCATTGGCGCCCGCCAATTGATGGCTGCCCTTTGAACGCGCGTCAGGTTCACGAGCGGATTCACGAGCAATTGGGTTTACCGCGTCTGGTGCTGCATCAGGAAGCGGATTTCATTCTGGAACTATGGAGCCGCGAGCCACGCTCGGTGGCAGCCTTGGAGGGCTTGCGTTGATCGGTATTGTCATTCCGGCGCACAACGAAGAAGCGCTGCTCGATGAATGTCTGCGCGCAGCCCTGCGCGCCAGTCAACATGCACAACTGGCCGGTGAGCCGGTTGAAATACTGGTGGTGCTCGACAGCTGCAGCGACGGCTCGGCGCAGATTGTCAGCGCCTATCCGGTGCTGAGTTTGCAAATCGACGCGCGCAATGTCGGCGAAGCACGCGCGGCCGGCGCGCGCCTGCTGCTGGAGCGCGGTGCGCGCTGGATTGCCTGCACCGATGCCGACAGCCGCGTTGCCGATGACTGGCTGGCGGCGCAGCTCGGGCTGGGAGCTGACGCCGTGTGCGGCACGGTCACCGTCGAGCATTGGCATGAATCGATCGATGAGGCAGCGCAGATTCGTTATCACCGCCACTATCAGGCCCGCGACGGCCATCGGCATATCCATGGCGCCAATCTGGGCGTCAGCGCAGAGGCTTATCGTCTGGCCGGAGGCTTCAAGCCCTTGGCGTGCGACGAAGACGTGCACTTGGTGCGCGCCTTGGAGCGCAGCGGTGCCAATATCGCCTGGAGCCACCGTCCGCAAGTGCACACCAGCTCACGACTGCACAGTCGCGCGCGAGGTGGTTTTGGTGACTATCTGCGAAAACTGGTACAGCTTGAATAAAAAAATACGGTTCAGATTGATCTGTGACGCGACGAATCCCGTGTCTTGAGCAATACTCTTGCTCGCAGTCATCCAAGGGTTGGAACGCTGCGCGCTTGCCATTCATCTGCCTTCACGGGGCGTGACCAGCGTTTGCTGTTCGCGACTGAGGGCGAGACACAACAAGGACGTCGCACTCATGAAACCGTTAATCCTCAATGAACACGGCTTGCCCGCGCAAATCTGGAACAGCGCGCCGCAACTCGACAATATTCCCGTGATCAACACCCACAGTCTGGTTCCCGCCGGCGCCCGCGCCGTGATCATCGCCCCGCATCCGGGTGATGAAGTCGTCACCTGCGGCGGTCTGCTGCAGTTACTGTGCAGCCTCGGCCATCCGCTCCAATTGCTCTCCATCACCGACGGCAGTGCCAGTCATCCCGGCTCTCGGCAATGGTCGGAAAAACGCTTGAGCGTGTTCCGCCCCCAGGAAAGCGTCGAAGCCCTACGCCGTCTCGGCTTGCCGATGCACAGCCTGAAGTGGGTACGCGGCGGCTTTACCGACAACGCCTTGAGTGATCAGCAGACGCAATTGACCGAGTTCATCGGCCGTTATCTACGACCCGGTGATGTGGTGTTCAGCACCTGGCGCAAAGACGGCCCACCCGATCATGAGGTGGTCGGCCGGGCCAGTTTCGACGCGGCGCAAAGGGCCGGAGCCAGTTTTCATGATGTGCCGGTGTGGGCCTGGCACTGGCCGGAGCGCGACCAGCAACTGATTCCCTGGGAGCGGGCACGCAAGTTGCGGCTTGACACCTGGACCGTAGCGCGCAAGAGCCACGCCACCCACGCCTACGCCAGCCAGCTAAAAGGCGAACCGGCAATCGGTATCGCCCCGCTGTTGCCGCCGGTGTTGCTGGAGCGGATGCGCTTGCCGTACGAGATCGTGTTCGTCTAAACACCAATCTCCTCTGTAGGAGCGAGCCTGCTTGCGATAGCCATCTGTCAGTTGATGCAGGGTTGATTGACACTCCACCATCGCGAGCAGGCTCACTCCTGCATTGCCTGGCGCCGCTCGGAAAACGGAACTGCCACCCCCTCAAGCCAGTCGCATGAACAGGCATGGCCCAATTCAGAGGAGTGAACGTGTCCAGCGATCCCAAGCGTCAAGCGGTCGACGCGCCAGTCATTCATCGCCTGCGGGTACTCACGGTCAACACCCACAAGGGCTTTACCGCGCTGAATCGGCGTTTCATCCTGCCAGAGCTGCGCGAAGCGGTACGCAGTACCTCGGCCGATCTGGTGTTTCTGCAGGAAGTGGTGGGTGAACACGAGCGCCATTCGAGCCGCTACAACGACTGGCCGCAGACCTCGCAATACGAATTTCTCGCCGACAGCATGTGGAGCGATTTTGCCTACGGGCGCAACGCGGTCTATCCCGATGGCCACCATGGCAACGCGCTGCTGTCGAAATATCCGATCCGCGAATACCGCAATCTTGACGTGTCGATCACCGGCCCGGAGCGGCGCGGGCTGTTGCACTGCATCCTCGATGTGCCTGGGCACGCTGAGGTGCATGCGATCTGTGTGCACTTGAGTTTGCTGGAAAGCCATCGGCAATTGCAGTTGCAGTTGCTCTGTCAGTTGCTGGAGTCGCTGCCCGAAGATGCGCCGGTGATCATTGCCGGCGATTTCAATGACTGGCAATTGCAGGGCAACGCCGCCCTGGCGCGCCGCGATTACCTTCACGAAGCCTTTGAGCGTCATCACGGGCGGCCGGCGAAAACCTATCCGGCGCGGTTCCCGTTGCTAAGGCTGGACCGGATTTACCTGCGCAACGCCAGCAGCCATGACCCACGGATTCTCGGCAACAAGCCATGGACGCACTTATCCGATCATCTTCCGTTGGCGGTTGAGGTGCATCTGTAGACGCGTATTTGACAGCAATTAAATGACGCCAGCGTGAGCCCGTTCGGCGCTCTGATGACCTTTCGTCGGCGGCAATAAACCGCCGCCCATCCAATTCGCCAGCGTTTTTCCCTGCAAACAAACACTTAGTTATGTGCAGAAAAACAAACGCTTGCGAAGGTTGATTTAGCCAAGCCTTTCATCGTGCATTTTCTTGACGCGAAGCCGTCGCTCTTCTTATCTCTACCTTACTACCCCCGGAATCACTACTGGGGCTGACCCTCCGGCACTCGCGAAATCGAGCAGCCGCGGTTCGCCCCGCTCTATTCGGTCGCCCCTCATTCGGGGTAGGAGAGACGCCAAACTCGAGATGACGCATGCGCTTGCAAGGTAGACCCCCATGAAAACTTCACTGACCCCACACGCGTTCAAAATCACACTCTGCACAGTGTCTGGTTCGTTGTTACTGTGCTCTTCCATGGAGGCGCACGCGGGATCTGCGGCGGGTGAAACCGCATGGTATCGCGCCGATGTGCCGGTCATGATCTTGCCGGCGACGGTGATCACGCCCAGGCCTCTGCCATTGGGTCAACGAAGTTCGCGACTGATCAGTGAAGAGCCGGCGCCGTCGGACTGGGATGAGTTGTACGGCAAAACTGCTGGGCAGAACCAGGCCGACGCGTTGCCTTCGAGATATGCGATGCCCGCCGGCCAATTCAAAGGGCCGGCGGTGGTGACATTGCGCAGCGCTAACGGTGCCACTCAGACGCTTGGGCTGATCGGTGGCGGCAATCAGATTCAGATCAATGCCAGTGGTGCGCTGGCTCGTGGTGCCCTCTCCGACCCGCACACTGACAGCCTCAACCTGCAAGGCCAGAGCCTCGGCGCCTATTACAGTCTGGTCGGAGCACAGGGCTGGCATGTTGACCTGTCGGCCAGTGGCGGCCGGGTCAGCGGTTTCAGTCGGACTCCACAGGGCGAACGCCAGGCCAGCGAAGGCAGCGCCATGAGCTTTTCGCTGGAGGGCGGTTATCCGATTGGGCTCAGCGATAACTGGGTGGTTGAACCGCAAGCGCAATTGATCAACCAGCGCATCAGTCTCAACGCGCCTTACGCCGGTTCCGGCAACGCGTCTTCGACCGAGCTGACCGCGTGGAGCGGCCGCGTCGGTGCGCGTTTGAAGGGCAGTTATGACTTGAATGGTTTGCCGGTTGAGCCCTACTTGCGTACCAACCTTTGGCACACCGTGTATACCGGCAGCACGGTGACACTGGATCAGGTCGACAAGATCAGCAGCAGCCGCAAGTCCTCTACCGTCGAACTGGGGTTGGGGCTGGTGGCACGGGTGACGCCGGCAGTGAGCCTGTACATGAGCGCTGATTACAGCAGCGATGTGGATGACAATGACCTGAACGGAATCATTGGCAGCCTGGGAGTGCGGATGCGCTGGTGAATTTCTGGACAACGAAGAACCTTGTGGGAGCGAGCCTGCTCGCGAAAGCGATGCCACCTTCAACCTCATCGTTGACTGACATGGCGCCTTCGCCAGCAGGCTCGCTCCCACAGGTGCTAGCCCTGCGGCTTTAGGATCAACACCGCCAACGGTGGCAAGTTGAGTTCCAGCGATAACGACTGGCCATGGCTTGGCACTTCTTCCGTGAGTGCCCCGCCGCCATTGCCATAGTTGGAGCCGGCATAAATGTCGGCATCACTGTTGAACAGCTCAGTCCAGCGCCCGGCAAAAGGCACACCGATTCGATAAGACTGACGCGGCACCGGGGTGAAGTTGGCGACCACCAGTACCGGCGAGCCATCCTTGCTCCAGCGCAACCATGCATAAACGCTGTTGATCGCGTCGTCGCCTATCAGCCATTGGAAGCCCTGCGGCGCGTCGTCCTGGTCATGCAGGGCCGGCTCATCGCGATACAGTCGATTGAGATCACCGACCAGTTTCTGCACGCCTTTGTGCTCGGAATACTGCAACAGATACCAATCCAGTTGCTGATCGTGGTTCCACTCGCGCCACTGGCCAAACTCGCAGCCCATGAACAGCAACTTCTTGCCCGGATGCGTCCACATGAAACTCAGGTAGGCACGCAGGTTGGCGAATTTCTGCCAGCGGTCCCCGGGCATCTTGTCGATCAGCGAATGTTTGCCGTGCACCACTTCGTCGTGAGAGATGGGCAGGATGAAGCGCTCAGACCAGGCATAGACCAGGCCGAAACTCAGCTCATTGTGGTGATGGGCGCGGTACACCGGATCCTGCTGGATGTAATGCAGCGAATCGTGCATCCAGCCCATGTTCCATTTGTAGGAAAAGCCGAGCCCACCCTGCTGAGTGCTTTGGCTGACGCCCGGCCATGCGGTGGATTCTTCAGCGATGACCAGCGCGCCCGGCGCTTCCAGCTCAACCACGTCGTTCAAGTGACGCAGAAAATCGATGGCTTCGAGGTTCTCGCGACCACCGTGGCGGTTCGGCACCCATTCGCCGGCCTTGCGCGAATAGTCCCGATACAGCATCGAGGCCACCGCGTCGACGCGCAGGCCGTCGATATGGAAGTGCTTCAACCAGTGCAGTGCCGAGGCCAACATATAGCCATGCACTTCGGTACGGCCGAGGTTATAGATCAGCGTGTCCCAATCCTGATGGAAGCCTTCCAGCGGATTGCCGTACTCATACAGCGCGGTGCCGTCGAACTGCGCCAGGCCATGGGTATCGGTGGGGAAATGCGCGGGCACCCAGTCGAGAATCACGCCGATATCAGCCTGATGGCAAGCGTTGACGAACGCAGCGAACTGCTCAGGTGTGCCATAGCGTGCGCTCGGAGCGAACTGTGAGAGCAACTGATAACCCCACGAACCACCAAACGGATGCTCCATGATCGGCATCAGCTCGATGTGGGTGAAACCCAGCTCTTTCACATATGGAATCAGCCGTTCCGCCAGTTCCGGCCAAGTGTACTGGCGCGCGACTTCACCAAGATCATCCAGCTCGCATTGCCAGGAACCAGCGTGCAGCTCGTAGATCGACAACGGTCTGGAGCGCTGCTGCCGGTCGTGGCGTGCATTCATCCAGTCCTGATCCTGCCAGTCGATTTGCAGCGGTGCGGCGACTTTCGAGGCAGTGTCCGGCGGCAGGCTGGTGGCCAGCGCCATCGGGTCGGCCTTGAGGGGCAGGATGCCGTGGGCACCGAGGATTTCGTATTTGTACAACTCCCCCGCCTGCAGGCGCGGAATGAACAATTCCCAGACACCGGAAGGATGACGCAGGCGCATCGGATGACGACGACCGTCCCAGACGTTGAAGTCGCCGACCACCGACACACGGCGCGCGTTCGGCGCCCACACGGCGAAGCGCACGCCGTCGACACCATCAACGGTTTTCAGCTGTGCACCGAGGCAGGCACTGAGGTCGCGGTGATTGCCCTCGGCAAACAGATACAGATCCATCTCACCGAGCAATTGGCCAAAGCTATAAGGATCCTCCGCGACCTGTTCGCCACCCGCCCAGCGCGTACGCAGCAGATACGGGCGCGCCTGATCGAAATGGCCAACGAACAGGCCCGGCGTTTCGGTCATTTGCAACGGGCCGATCTCTTCGCCGCTGTCTCTATCCAGCACCGACACACTCAGTGCACCCGGCAGGTAGGCGCGGATGAACTGCCCGCTTGCGCCGTCGCCATGCGGGCCGAGTATTGAAAACGGATCCGGATGTTCAGCGCGCACCAGCGCATCGATGTCTCTTGCCGAGGGTAACAATGCTTGCTTCACCACACCCTGTTCCTTGTTCGAGAAACTCATGACAACTCTCCACCAAGTTCGGAAAAGGGTTTAAGCCCGGTCAATAATCCATACAAGCCGTGCAATGGCACGGGCAGCCAGGTCGGACGGTTTTCTGCCTCGTAGACCACTTCATAGGCGGCTTTTTCCAGACCGAACAACGCCAGCGCGGCGTCGGCCCCCTCAGGATCCTGCCAGGCATGCTCAAGACTAGCTGCCGCCCCGCGGTATGCCTGGACAAATGCTTCGCGGGCTTCACGCAGATAACGCTCGGCGACGCGTTTGCGCGCCGCTTCGGCTTCGGCACTGTTATCGACGTTATGCACGTTGATAGTCATCGCCGCTGCGTAATCGAACGAGCGCAGCACACCGCTGACATCCTTGTACGGGCTGTGTTTGCCGCGGCGCTCACTCAGTGGCCGCGCCGGTTCGCCCTCAAAATCGATCAGGTAGGCATCGCCCTTGATCACCAACACCTGGCCCAGATGCAAGTCGCCATGCACACGAATGCGCAAGCCGCCGGTGGCTTTTTTCGCCAGATCCTGCACATGGGCAAGGATGGTTTTCTTCTCATCGACCAGTCGCTTGACCAGTTTCTGATCGGCGGCATTCAGTTCGCCCTGATGCTGCTTGAGCAGTTTCAGCGCGTGTTCGACCTGTGCGGTGACGTCCTTGCCCGTCGCCGCCATGTCCTTGCTCGACGACACTTGCGGGGCGAAGTCGGCGTTATCGGTCGGCGCGGCGAGTACCTGATGCATCTCGCCCAGCCGCTGGCCGAGCATGCCGGCAAAGTCCCTCAGCTCGCCCAATGCGTTGTAATGCTGCTCCTGCTCGGACATCGCGTCGGCCAGTTCATCGCGCAGCGCACGCTCAAGGTTGTTCTGCGTCCATTCCCAGGCATCGCCCTGATTGCTCAGATAACCCTGAGCGATCATCAGCAGGTTGTCTTCGCCCTGTGCATCACGGCGAATCACCGAACCCAGCAGAGGAGAGATATTGGCAAAACCGGCCTCGGTCAGGTAAGCGCTCATCTCCAGTTCCGGGTGTACGCCAGAAGCGACTTTGCGTATCAGCTTAAGCACCAGACTGTTGCCGATTACCACCGAGCTGTTGGATTGCTCGGCAGACAGGTAGCGCACATCCGACTCGGCACCGAGGCCGAGTTTTTCCAGATGCGCGGTCTGCTCGAAGCGAATTTCCCCTTCCGCAGATTCGAGCACGGTGTTGTTCTGCATACCTTGCAACACAGCGCGGACAAAGGTTTCCAGACTGAACGCATCAGTGATCAAGCCGACCTGACGCACACGACGCACCCGCGATAGCGCCAATTGCTGTGGCAATGGTGGGCCAACGTGATCCTCGGCGATAAAGCCGAACGGCAGCTGATAACGATTGGTCTGCCCGCCGCTGGTGACTTCGATCTCGCTGAGCAGCACTGGGTGCTGGGCATCGCCGAAGCGCACGCCATACGCGAGGTTGACCTTGTCGATGGCCGCATCCTTGCCGGCGAACCAGCGACGGTTTTGCAGCCAGCTCGGCAGAATGCTTTGCTCCAGCGTCGTACGCGACGGTGCTTCGAGCAGTTCTTCCATACGTTTTTTCAGCACCAGCGTGGTGAAATCCGGCAGGCTCTGCGCCGGCTCGACGTGCCAGCTCGGCATCTGGTTTTCCGCCGCCAGGGCGAACCAGTAGAAACCGTACGGTGCCAGGGTCAGGAGGAAATTCAGCTGGCCGATCGGCGGAAAGGCGTTACCGCCGAGCATTTCCACCGGCACCATGCCAACGTAAGCCGACAGATCCAGTTCCACCGCTTGCGCACTGCGTGAAACGTTGGCCACGCACAGAATGATTTCGTGCTTGCCGTCGGCGTCGGTGAATTCGCGGGTATAGGCCAGTACGCGACGATTGCTCGGTGAGAGCATTTTCAAGGTGCCGCGCCCGAAGGCTTTCGACTGTTTGCGCACTGCGAGCAGACGGCGAGTCCAGTTCAGCAGCGAATGTGGATCGCCGGACTGGGTCTCGACGTTGACCGACTGATAGCCGTACAGCGGATCCATGATCGGCGGCAGCACCAGGCTGGCCGGGTCGGCGCGGGAGAAGCCGCCGTTGCGGTCGATCGACCACTGCATCGGCGTACGCACGCCGTCGCGGTCGCCGAGGTAGATGTTGTCGCCCATGCCGATTTCGTCGCCGTAATACAGGGTCGGCGTGCCGGGCATCGACAGGAGCAGGCTGTTGAGCAGTTCAATGCGGCGGCGGTCGCGTTCCATCAGCGGTGCGAGACGGCGGCGGATACCCAGGTTGATCCGTGCGCGACGGTCAGCTGCGTAGTAATTCCACAGGTAGTCGCGTTCGCGGTCGGTGACCATTTCCAGAGTCAATTCATCGTGGTTGCGCAGGAAGATCGCCCATTGGCAGTTCGCCGGGATCTCCGGGGTTTGACGCAGAATATCAGTGATCGGGAAGCGATCTTCCTGAGCCAGCGCCATGTACATGCGTGGCATCAGCGGAAAGTGGAAAGCCATGTGGCATTCGTCGCCGTTGAGGCCGGCGGCATCGGTGTCACCGAAATACAGCTGAGTGTCTTCCGGCCACTGATTGGCCTCGGCCAGCAGCATGCGGTCGGGATAGTTGGCGTCGATCTCGGCACGGATCTGCTTGAGAACATCGTGGGTCTCGGGCAGGTTTTCGTTGTTGGTGCCATCGCGTTCGATCAGATACGGAATCGCATCGAGGCGCAGGCCGTCGATGCCCATGTCCAGCCAGTAACGCATCACCGACAGCACCGCTTTCATGACTTGCGGGTTGTCGAAATTCAGGTCTGGCTGGTGCGAGTAGAACCGGTGCCAGAAATACTGGCCGGCGACCGGATCCCAGGTCCAATTGGACTTCTCGGTGTCGAGGAAGATGATCCGCGTGCCGTCGTATTTCTGGTCGTCATCGGACCAGACATAGAAGTCCCGCGCTGCCGAGCCGGGCTTGGCCTTGCGCGCCCGCTGGAACCACGGGTGCTGGTCGGAGGTATGGTTGATGACCAGCTCGGTGATCACCCGCAGCCCGCGCTTGTGCGCTTCGGCGATAAAACGCTTGGCGTCGGCCATGGTCCCGTAGTCGCTGTGCACGCCACGGTATTCGGCGATGTCGTAGCCATCGTCGCGGCGCGGCGAAGGGTAGAACGGCAACAGCCAGATGGTGTTGACGCCGAGGTCGGCAATGTAATCGAGTTTGGCGATCAGCCCGGGAAAGTCGCCGATCCCGTCATTGTTGGAGTCGAAAAACGATTTGACGTGAACCTGATAAATCACCGCATCCTTGTACCAGAGCGGGTCTTTGATGAAGGCGGCTGCCTTGGGTTTCTTCGCCATGTGTAGCTCCTGAAAAATTCGTTTCTGCACAGAATCTGATTATGCTGATCCCTCTGTAGGAGCTGCCGAGGGCTGCGATCTTTTGATCTTGCATTTGAAAGATCGCAGCCTTCGGCAGCTCCTACAGGGGTTTGTGCAATGCTTTAGGCGGCGCTAATCCGCCAGATCCCGAATGGCTGATAGGCCGGGTCGATGCGCATGAACTGGTACTTGCCGTGCCAGTCCCAGCGATGACCGTTCATCAAATCTTCGCCATGGGTCGTGGCGTCGTCGGGCAGGCCCATTTCCCACAGCGGCAGTTCGAAATTCGCTTCCTGCACGTTGTGCGGATCAAGGCTGACCGCGACCAGGATGAAATTGCTGCCATCGGCGCTGCGTTTGCCGAAGTACAGAATGTTGTCGTTCCAGGCGTTGTAGATTTTCAGCCCCAGATGCGTGTGCAGCGCCGGGTTCTGCCGACGGATGCGGTTGAGCTGGGCGATCTCGGCAATGATATTGCCGGGGGCAGTGAAGTCGCGGACGCGGATTTCGTATTTCTCCGAATCCAGGTATTCCTCTTTGCCGGGCACCGGTGCCGATTCGCACAGTTCGAAACCGGAGTACATGCCCCACAGACCTGAGCCCATGGTCGCCAGCGCAGCGCGGATGAGAAAACCGGGACGCCCCGACTCATGCAGGAAGGCCGGGTTGATGTCCGGGGTATTGACGAAGAAATTCGGCCGGTAGCATTCGCGCCACGGCGACTCATTCAATTCGGTGAAATATTCCGCCAATTCGGCCTTGGTATTGCGCCAGGTGAAATAGGTGTAGCTCTGCGAGTAACCGACCTTGCCCAGACGCGCCATCATTGCCGGGGTGGTAAAGGCTTCGGCGAGGAAGATCACTTCCGGATACAGCGTGCGCACATCGGCGATCAACCATTGCCAGAATGGCAGCGGCTTGGTGTGCGGGTTGTCGACGCGGAAGATCTTCACCCCCTCCTTGACCCAGCCAACCACGATATCGCGCAACTCGACCCACAGGCTCGGAATCGCATCTGGCGCATAGAAGTCGACGTTGACGATGTCCTGATATTTCTTCGGAGGGTTCTCGGCGTATTTGATCGTGCCGTCCGGGCGCCAGTTGAACCAGCCCGGATGCTCCTTGAGCCACGGGTGATCCTGGGAACACTGGATAGCGAAATCGAGCGCGATTTCCAGACCATGATCGGCAGCGGCGGCCACCAGTCGGCGAAAATCTTCGCGGGTGCCGAGCTGCGAATGAATCGCCTCGTGCCCGCCCTCCTCACTGCCGATCGCATACGGACTGCCGGGATCATCAGGGCCGGCGGTCAGGGAATTGTTGCGGCCCTTGCGGTGGGCGCGACCGATCGGGTGAATCGGCGTGAAATACAGCACGTCGAAGCCCATGTCCTGAATCATCGGCAGGCGCGAGTGCACGTCGTTGAAGGTGCCGTGACGCTTGGGATCGTCGGTGATCGAGCGCGGGAACAGCTCATACCAACTGGCAAACTCGGCCAGCTCACGCTCAACGTCCATCGGGAATTCGGCAATGACGCTCAGATAGGCACGGTGATCGGCCTGGGCCATCAACTCTGCACTGCGCGAGTGCAGAAACAGCGCGACCTGCTCGGTTTCAAGCAGGCCGGACAATTCGTGGTGCAGCGCGGCCAGTTGTTCGCTGAGCTGACCTTCGCTGCGCTCGGCGGCCTGTTGCACCATGGTGCGGCCTTCCTGCAGCTCCAGGGAAACCGGCACTGCGGCGTTGTGCTTCTTTTCGAGCTCGTACTGGAAGCTGGCGAAATGGTCGATCCACGCTTCGATGCAGTACAGGTATCGGCCCTGCTCCTCTGGGCGGAACTGGCCTCGCCAGGTGTTATTGCCCTGATCGGACATCACCTCGGTCTGCCAGGTTTCCTGGCCTTCCTCGCGCCAGCGGATGCGCACCGCCAGTTTGTCGTGGCCATCGGCAAACACTTTGCTGGTCACCACCACTTCACGCCCGGCAATGGACTTGACGGCAAATTGGCCACCGTCGAGGGTCGGCATGGTGTTTTCGATGACGATGCGCGGCAACAGCAATGCCTGCGACAACGGCATGTGCGGGTTGTAACTCAGTTCTGATGGTCTTTCAGCAGTCATTGAGCATCTCTCCTTAACGCCCCAAGGACGCTCTTGTGCCGGAACAGTAATTGCAACAAAGCGCCGGCCCTGTCATGAACTCACTTAGGTTCCGAGCAACCGGCGCGGGGAAAAGTTCAGATGAAATTATCAAGTCACGTACACGGATCGAATTGAGCGCAGGCGGGTCAACCCACTTAAGCACGTCTCACGCCATGTGCCACACGGAGGGTCATCAAATGAACATCCCGATTCCGGCGGAAACGCCCGATCCGAATATCGACAAACCTGCCCTGCCCGAGACCGAGCCGGCGCCGGTTCCCGAGCAGGAACCGCCCGGCACCACGCCACCGCCGAAAGAAGAACCGCCGAATACGATGCCGCCGGTGATCGTCTGACGTATCTGTGTGCCGGCCCTGTAGGAACAGCCGAAGGCTGCGATCTTTTGATCTTCAAGATCAGATCAAGTCAAAAGATCGCAGCCTTGGGCAGCTCCTACACGGGACCGAGCAATTGGCTAGAGATGGTCGTTCTTGTCGACATCTTTCTCGAACAGTCGAACCAGGTAAGGCATCACGCTGAAGATCGCCAGCGCCAGAATCGTACTGAGCAACGCCGTCGCCTCCTTGCCCAAACCTACCGCTACGCCGATCGCCGCTGTCATCCATAACCCGGCGGCCGTGGTCAGGCCTTTGACATGGGCTTCGTCGCCCTTCTCGTTTTTCAGGATAGTGCCGGCGCCCAGAAAGCCGATCCCGGCGATCACCCCCTGCAGGACCCGACTCATGGCGTCGGACTCCGCGCCCGACGTCTGCGGCACCAATACGAACAGCGCAGCACCCAGCGCCACCAGCATGTGCGTACGCACACCCGCTGCCTTGCCTTTATGTTCACGCTCAAAACCGAGAATCCCGCCGAGTACCGCCGCCATCACCAGCCGTACGGTAATTCGCGTCAATTGCGAGGCATCGCCGATGTCAGCGAATTCGGCTTGCAGGGTTGTCCACACTTCATCCCACCAGTCTTCCATCGTGCCTCCCTTGTTATTGGCTTGATTAGCGATGGACAACAGCGACCATTAATCGGTTGCGCAGAACGATCGACGCGCAGCACTTCCTAACGTGCAGATATCCCTGGATAAAGAGGACTGCCGGCATGACCGTTGAAATCGATGAATCCAACCCTGAGAAAAAAGTCTGTATTTTCACCGTCGAAAATGGCCAGGAAATTCGTATCTGCGACACGCTGGAAGTCATGACGGACAGTGAAAAAGCCATGTCATTCGTGGAAATAAAAGGCAGGCGTGTCTTCATCACTGAAGCACAAGCCGATGCCTTGACCGTCGCTGGGGCCAAGGATGGGCGCAAACATTTGAAGGCCGATGACAGTGATTCGGTGGTTTGATTGATCTCGCTCAACGCTCTCCGCCGACGCCTGCGATAGGCGTTGGCGCCGCGCCCGCCGCGTTGCTTCAAGTTGTCGCAGGCATTGCGCCAATGCGCATCTGATCCGCTTTTTATTGCCAGACCTGAGTCTGTTCTGCAAACAGATCGGCGCTCATAGTGCATCGGCCTGATGGAGGCTGATGAGCGAACGACCATGAGCGACCGAATCCCCGTCCGAACCGTAGATGCGTCTCCCACCATGAACAAGGTTCCCGCGCGCCCGATCAAGGCGACGGCCAGAGCCAGCGACAATCAGATCCACACCCGCAGCTTCACCGGGCTGTTTCGTACCTTGCGCATGAGCGGTGCGGGGTTTCTGTTCGTGTTGTTCTTTGGCACGGTCTGGTTGAACTGGGGCGGGCGGCAAGCGGTGTTGTGGGATTTGTCGGAAAGCAAATTCCACATCTTCGGCGCGACGTTCTGGCCGCAGGATTTCATTTTGCTCTCGGCCCTGCTGATCATCGCCGCGTTCGGTCTGTTCGCCATCACGGTGTTCGCCGGGCGGGTCTGGTGCGGTTACACCTGTCCGCAGAGTTCGTGGACGTGGATCTTCATGTGGTGCGAAAAGATCACCGAAGGCGAACGCAACCAGCGGATCAAACTGCAAGCCGCACCCTGGAGCCTGAACAAACTGGCGCGGCGCGCCGCCAAGCACACCCTGTGGCTGGCAATCAGCGTCATGACCGGGGTGACCTTTGTCGGCTATTTCACGCCGATCCGCCCGTTGGCTGAAGAACTGCTGACCCTGCAGATCGGTGGGCTCAACCTGTTCTGGGTGCTTTTTTTCGCCGCCGCCACTTACATCAACGCGGGCTGGCTGCGCGAGGCGGTGTGCATGCACATGTGTCCGTATGCGCGGTTCCAGAGCGTGATGTTCGACAAGGACACGCTGACCATCGCCTACGACGCTGCCCGTGGCGAAAACCGCGGCCCGCGCAAGCGCGATGTTCGCCCGGTCGAAGCGGGCCTCGGTGATTGCATCGATTGCCAACTGTGCGTGCAGGTCTGCCCTACCGGCATCGACATCCGCGATGGACTGCAAATGGAATGCATCGGCTGCGCGGCGTGCATTGATGCCTGCGATTCGATCATGGACAAAATGCATTACCCGCGCGGTTTGATCCGCTACAGTTCCGAGCGCGAATTGCAGGGCGGCAAGACTCATCTGCTGCGCCCGCGCCTGACTGGCTATACGGCGGTGCTGTTGGTGATGATCGGCGCGCTGGCGCTGGCCTTGGTCGAGCGGCCGATGGTGTCGCTGGACGTGACCAAGGATCGCGGCTTGTTCCGTAAGAACGCCCAAGGACAGATCGAAAACATTTACTCGCTCAAGGTCATCAACAAGACGCAGCAACGGCAGGATTACCGGTTGCGCCTGGTTGACGGTGACGGGTTCGAGTTGCAAGGCAAAACGGCGCTGAGCCTGGCGCCGGGGGAGATTGTCGATGTGCCGGTGTCGGTGGCGATGACTGCGCAACGGCCCGCCAGCAGTTCGCAGACGTTGAGTTTCCGGATTGAGGACAGTAATGAACCGCAGGTGTACAGCGTGGCGAAGAGCCGGTTCGTGGCGCCGATCAATCGCTGAGCCTTCAGAATGATGCAATCCCTGTGGCGAGGGAGCTTGCTCCCGCGGGTTTGCGCAGCAGCTCCTGAATCTTGTGAGTGCTGCGCACTCAAGCGGGAGCAAGCTCCCTCGCCACAACAGCTAACCGAATTCAGTCCATTGCGGAATACCGATGAAACGCTACGAAAAATTCGCCGACGACATCGCTGAACTGATCCGCTCCGGCGTCCTCGGCCCCGGTCAGCGTGTGCCGTCGGTGCGCTATGCCAGCCAGACCTACGGCGTCAGCCCGTCCACCGTATTCCAGGCCTATTACCTGCTCGAACGCCGGGGCCTGATCCGCGCCCGGCCGCGTTCCGGGTACTTCGTCAACACCCATGCGCCGAGCCCGTTCTCCGAGCCGGTGATCAGCCCACAAGTCAATGAATCCACCGAAGTCGACGTCAGTGAACTGGTGTTCTCTGTGCTCGACTCGATCAAAGACCCGAACACCGTGCCCTTCGGCTCGGCGTTTCCCAGCCCGACCCTGTTTCCCCTGCAACGCCTGTCGCGCTCACTGACCAGCGCTGCGCGGGAAATGGACCCGCGCATGGTGGTCACCGATATGTCACCGGGCAATCCGCAACTGCGTCGGCAGATCGCTCTGCGCTATATGGTCGGCGGACTGATGTTGCCGATGGAAGAACTGCTGATCACCAACGGCGCCCTCGAAGCGCTGAATCTGTGCCTGCAAGCGGTGACCGAACCCGGTGATCTGGTGGCCATCGAAGCTCCGGCGTTCTACGCCAGCCTGCAAGTGCTGGAACGGCTCAAACTCAAAGCCGTGGAAATCCCGGTGCACCCGCGCGACGGCATCGACCTCGGCGTGCTCGCGCAAACACTGGAACGCCATCCGATCAAAGCCTGCTGGTGCATGACCAGTTTCCAGAACCCGATGGGTGCGACCATGCCCGAGGCGAAGAAGCAGGAGCTGGTCGAGTTGCTGCGCCAGCATCAGGTGCCGTTGATCGAGGACGATGTCTACGCCGAACTCTATTACGGCCAACAGGCGCCAAAACCGGCCAAGGCCTTCGATACCGAGGGCCTGGTGATGCACTGCGGCTCGTTTGCCAAGAGCCTGGCGCCCGGCTATCGCATCGGCTGGGTTGCCGCCGGGCGTTATGCGCAGAAAATCGAGCGGCTGAAGCTGATGACCTCGTTATGCGCCTCGATGCCGGCGCAGGCGGCGATTGCCGACTATCTGCAACATGGCGGTTACGATCGGCACCTGCGCAAACTGCGCTATGCGCTGGAGGAACAGCAGAGCGCCATGCTCGCGGCGATCGCGCGTTACTTTCCGCCGCAGACCCGGGTCAGCCAGCCGGCCGGCGGTTACTTTCTCTGGCTGGAATTGCCCGAGCAGATGGATTCGCTGAAGCTGTTTCAGATGGCATTGGCGCAAGGCATCAGCATCGCACCGGGGCCGATCTTCTCGCCGACCCGGCGTTTCAGGAATTGTATTCGCTTGAATTACGGCAGCCCGTGGAGCGAGGAATCGGAAAAGGCCATGGAGACGTTGGGGCGGATTGTGCGGTCGTTCTGACAGACAGATATTGTCGAGTCTGGCCCCTTCGCGAGCAGGCTCGCTCCCACAATTGGTTCTGTAGTCACACATCCACTGTGGGAGCGAGCCTGCTCGCGATGGGGCCGGCATTAACAACGAAAATCCAGAGGGTTACCGCCCGCCCCCCAAATCCACAAACGTCCCCGTCGCATACGAAGCCTTGTCCGACAGCAACCAGACAATCGCCTCGGCTACTTCATCAGGTCGCCCGCCGCGGGCCATGGGAATCGCCGACTCGAGTTTGCTGACCCGATCCGGGTCGCCGCTCAGGGCATGGAAGTCGGTATAGATGTAGCCCGGCCGCACCGCATTGACCCGAATGCCCTCGCCGGCCACTTCCTTGGACAGGCCGATGGTGAAGGTGTCGAGCGCGCCCTTGGACGCTGCGTAATCAACGTACTCGTTCGGCGAGCCCAGACGCGCCGCGACCGACGACACATTGACGATGCTGCCGCCCTGCCCGCCGTGTCTGGGGGACATGCGCAGGATCGCGTGTTTGGCGCAGAGGATCGGCGCCAAAACGTTGGTTTTCATGATTTTGAGAATGCGGAATTCGGACATTTCATCGACCCGCGATTTTTGCCCGACCGTACCGGCGTTGTTGACCAGCGCAGTGACGCGGCCCAGTTCGCTGTCGACGCGCTGAAACATGGCGATCACTTCATCTTCGATACTGACATCGGCGCGTACCGCGATGGCTTGAGCGCCCAGGGCTCGAACCTGCTCCAGTACGCTGTGCGCAGCCTGTTCATCCGCCTGATAGTTGATACAGATCCGATAGCCCTGTTCGGCTGCCAACAGCGCCGTCGCAGCGCCGATTCCACGCCCGCCACCGGTGATGACAATGACTTTATCCATGCTGGCCTTCCCCCACGTGCAGACGTAACAGTCGCGGCCAAGAATAACTGCCATTCAAGGCTTTTGCATGAGTTCTATGGTGTTTGGGCAATCGCCTTCGCCAGCAGGCTCGCTCCCACAAGGGACTGCAATCAACTGTGGGAGCGAGCCTGCTCGCGAAGACCTCAGACCACGGCCAGTCGCTGTCCGCGGACGATGTCCTGCATGAAGCGCTCCGCCGGCATCGGATGGCCAAGCAGATAGCCCTGCAGCGAATCACAGCCCAACCTGGTGAGGAAATCCTGCTGCGCACCAGTCTCGACGCCTTCGGCGACAATCCGCAGGTCCAGCGCCTGCCCCAGCGCCACAATGGCCGAGACAATCGCGGCGTCATCGCTGTCGTGCTCCAGATCGCGGACGAACCCCCGGTCGATCTTCAGCTCATTGGCCGGCAGACGCTTGAGGTACATCAGGCTGGAATAACCGGTGCCAAAGTCATCGATCGACAGGTCGACGCCCATGTCCGACAGCTCTTGCAGCACGGTCATGCTCGCGTCGGCATCGCTCATCGCCGTGGTTTCGGTGATTTCCAGGGTCAGGCTGTTAGCCGGCAAATGATGGGTGGCCAGCGCCTTGGCGACACTTTGCACCAGCCCGGCATGACAGAACTGCAACGCCGAGAGGTTCACGGCAATGCGCCAGTCGGTGTAACCCAGCACGTACCACTCGCGCATCTGCCGACAGGCTTCGTTGAGCACCCATTCGCCCATCGGGATGATCAGGCCGGTTTTCTCGGCAAGATCGATGAATTTGTCCGGCATCAACAACCCGTGAACCGGGTGCGCCCAGCGCAGCAGCGCTTCGGCACCGACCGGACGGCCGTTGGCTGCGTCGAATTTGGGCTGGTAATGCAGGCTGAACTGGTTGTGCTCGATGGCCGCGCGCAGATCCTGCAGCAGTTGCAGCTGTTTGCGCGCGTTGGTGTTCATTGACGCGTCGAAGAAGCTGTAGCCGTTCTTGCCACCGCCCTTGGCGTGATACATCGCGGCATCGGCGTTCATCAGCAGTTCCTGGGCGTTCTCGCCATTGCCCGGATACACGGCGATGCCGACGCTGGCGGAAATCTGCAGGTCATGCTCGGCGACGCGGAAGGTGCGACCAATCAAGCCGACCTGGCGCGCGGCCAGGCTCAAGGCGTCGTCGGGCTCGGTGAGGCGCACCAGCAGAACGAATTCATCGCCACCGATCCGTGCCAGCGTGTCCTGGCTGCGCAAATCTTCACGCAGCCGTACGCCGACTTCGCGCAGCAACTGATCGCCCATGTGATGGCCGAACGCGTCGTTGACCGGTTTGAAGCCATCCAGATCGATGAACATCAGGGCGAAGCAGCCGCCCTGCTCCTCAACCTTCTTGATCGCCTGATCGATCCGGTCGTCGAGCAGCATGCGATTGGGCAAACCAGTCAGCGGGTCGTGCAGCGCCAGTTGGGTGAGTTCGCGGTTGGCCACGGTCAGCGAGTGCGCCAGATCCGCAGTGCGCGCTTCGAGGCGGGCGTCGAGAATCGAGGTCAGCAAGGCGATCGACAGTACCGCCAGCGTGGTGATTACCACCAGACTGTCGAGGCCGTTGCCTTTCAAGCCATTGACCGTCGCGCCGCAGAAACTGCCGTCAGGAAATTGCGCAGCGGCCATGCCGGTGTAGTGCATGCCGACAATCGCCACGCCCATGATCACCGCCGCGCCGGCGCGAATCATCCGCACATAGGGCGATTGCTGGCGCAAGCGAAAGGCAATCCACAGTGCCGCTGCCGAGGCGCCGACGGCAATCAGCAGCGAAGCACTGAACAGGGTCGGGTCATAATCGATACCGGGAGTCATACGCAGCGCGGCCATGCCGGTGTAATGCATCGCGCTGATGCCTGAGGCCATGATCAGCGCACCGAATGCCAGTTGCGCAAGCGGCAGTTCAGGCTGGCTGACCAGCCACAAGGCAAAGCCGCAGGACAGAACCGCAATCAACAGCGACAGCGCCGTCAGGGCGAAGTCGTAGCCCAGTTCGATCGGCAATTTGAAGGCGAGCATGCCGATGAAGTGCATCGACCAGACGCCAACGCCCATCGCAAACGCCCCGCCCGCCGTCCAGAACTGCACGGCCCGGCCTCTCGCCGTGGCGATGCGCCCGGTGAGGTCGAGCGCCGTGTAGGAAGCCAGGATTGCCACGCACAGCGAAATGAAAACCAGGGTGAAGGAGTAGCTGCCGATGAGCATGAACGTTCTCGTGACGACCCGAAACCGTACTGCTTCCATTCTCGGTTGGGCAAATGCGGCGATTGTACTGATTGCGCGGCAGAACGCACTGACAAAGTAACCAAATTGCCATCAAGCCGATGAAACGCTTGTTCGATCGTCCTACAAGGTTCTGGGGTGGGCTTTAAGCCCACCCTATGGAAGCGATCTCGCACCGGACACAATCCCTGTGGGAGCGAGCTTGCTCGCGAAGACATCAGCACATCCAGCATCTCGCTCGACTGACCCACCGCCTTCGCGAGCAAGCTCGCTCCCACAGGTTCAGCGGTTGTCGCTGACGTCCAGTTGGCCATCCCAGCCGCCGCCGAGTGCGGCGATCAGCTGCACGCTTGCAATCAGTCGGTTCTGCAGAATATTCAGCACACTGCGCTCATTACTCAACGCCGTCGCCTGCACCACGACCACGTCGATATAGGCAATCAAGCCGGCCTTGTACTGATTTTCCGTCAGACGCAATGAATCACGCGCGGCATCCAGCGCTTCCTGACGTACCGCCGCTTCGTCTTCATACACCTTGAGCTGAACCAGGTAGTTTTCCACTTCGCGGAAACCGTCCAGCACAGTCTGGCGGTAGCGGGCAACAGTCTCGTCATAGGCCGCTTCGGTGCGATCGACCTCGGCCGAACGAATGCCGCCGTCGAACAGCGGCAACGACAACTGCGGCCCGACCGACCAGAAACGGTTCGGCAGGCTGATCAGGTTTTTCGAGGTACTGCTGCTGTAGCCGCCGCTCAGGCTCAGGGTCAGGTCCGGGTAGTACGCGGCTTTCGCCACGCCGATATTCGCGTTGGCAGCCATCACCGAGCGCTCGGCTGCGGCAATGTCCGGACGGCGTTCCAGCAATTGCGATGGCAGACTCAAGGGCACCTGCGGCAGATCCGGAATGGTCTGGCTTTCGGCGATGCTGAAGTTCGCCGGCGCTTCACCGTTCAGTACGGCAATGGCGTTCTCGAACTGCGCACGCTGCCAGATCAGGTCGACCAGATCGGCCTGGGTGCTTTTCAACTGGGTCTGCGCCTGCGCCACCGCATCGCGTCCGGAAACCCCGGCGCGGTACTGGTTCTGGGTCATTTTCAACGAGCGCTCATAAGCGGCGACAGTGGCTTCAAGCAGACGCTTGTGCTGATCGATGACGCGCAATTGCAGGTAGTTCTGCACCAGCTCCGACTGCTGACTCAAGCGCATCGCCGCCAGATCGGCAAAACTCGCCTGAGCGTTGGCCTCATCGGCCTCAAGCCCTCGGCGCAGTTTGCCCCAGATGTCCGCCTCCCAACTGACGCCCAACTGCGCGTTATAGGTGTCGCGGATGCCGCTTGAGGAACTGCTCAGGCTCGAACTGCTGCTGCCGGCGCCCCGGCTGGTGCGGGTCTTGTCCAGACTCAGGTCGACACTCGGGTAAAACGCCCCACGAGCACTGCGTACCAAGGCCTGCGCCTGACGGAACTGCGCTTCGGACTGGGCGACGGTCTGGTTGGCGCTGTTGAGTTTTTCGATCAAAGCGTTGAGTTGTTGATCGCCGTACAACTCCCACCAGGCGCCACGGGCCAGCGAGTCACTGGGGTTGGCCTGACGCCAGCCTTCGGCTTCCTTGAACTGAGCGATTTCGGCGGTTTGCGGGCGCTGGTAGTCCGGGCCGACTGCGCAGGCGCTGAGCAGCGCTACGCACAGCGACAGGCTCAGCAGGCGTGAGCCGCGCACGGTGGCCAATTGGATAAGCGAACGGTCGGTCATAGCGGAGTTTCCAGAGCGGCATCAGTACGCACGCCACGCCACTTGTTGAAACGATGGCGCAGCTTGTCGAGATACAGGTAAACCACCGGGGTGGTGTAAAGGGTCAGGACCTGGCTGAAGACCAGACCGCCAATGATGGTCAGGCCCAGCGGCTGGCGCATTTCCACACCCTCGGCGCGGCCGAGCAGCAGCGGCAAGGCGCCAAGGATCGCCGCCAGCGTGGTCATCAGGATCGGCCGCAGGCGTTGCAGACAGGCACTGCGAATCGACTCCAGCGGTGACAGGCCCTGTTGGCGCTCGAGTTGCAAGGCGAGGTCGATCATCAGAATGGCGTTTTTCTTCACCACGCCGATCAGCAGGAATATACCCAGCAGCGAAATCAGGCTGAACTCGCCGCCGAGTGCGTAGATCGACAACAGCGCGCCGACGCCGGCCGAGGGCAAGGTCGAAAGGATGGTCAGCGGATGAATGTAGCTTTCATACAGCACGCCCAGCACCAGGTACACCGCGAGCAACGCCCCGAGGATCATGAACGGCTGGCTCTTCTGCGTGGCGGCGAAGGCGTCCGCAGTACCGGCCATTTTCGCAATGACATCTTCCGGCAGGCCGACCCTGGCGATCGCCCGCTCGATGGCGGCGCTGCCCTGCTCGACCGTCACGCCTTCGGACATGTCGAAGGAAATGCTTTCGGAAGCAAACTGGCCCTCGTGGCTGACGCGGTCGTTTTCCAGGCTGTTTTCGTAATGGGCGAACGTCGACAGCGGCACCCGTGCACCGTCCGCGGTAATCACCTCGACCTGCTTGAGCGTGACCGGATCCTGGGCGTATTTCGGATTGACCTCCATCACCACCTGATACTGGTTGAGACTGTCATAGATCGTCGATATCTGCCGCTGGCTGTAGGCGTTGTTCAACACCGCCGTGACCATGTTCATGTCGACACCCAGGCGTTTGGCCTGATCACGGTCGACAATCAGCGTCACCTGCTGCGCCCCGGCACCTTCGCGGGCGTCGATGGCGGTCAGCTCGGGCAAGGCCCGCAACGCCGTGACCACTTTCGGGAACCACTTGCGCAATTCGCTCAGGTCGCCGCTTTGCAGGATGTAGGTGTACTGCGAACTGGTCTGCTCGCGACCGCCGCCAAATTGCAGGTCCTGGTCCGCCATCAGCATCAGTTGCGCGCCGGGCACCTTGGGCATTTCCTTGCGCAGGCGTTCGATGACTTTCTGTGCCGACAGTTGACGATCCTTGATCGGTTTCAGGCGCACGATCATAAAGGCGTTGTTGGTGCCGTTGTTGCCGCCGATGAACCCGGCAACGCTCTCGACCGCATCGTCCTTGAGCACGGCGCGGCGAAAGGTCTCCATTTTCGGCTGCATGACGTTGAACGAGAGACCGTCGTCGCCACGCACAAATCCGATCAACTGCCCGGTGTCCTGCTGCGGCAGGAAGGTTTTCGGCACCACCACGTAGAGCGCAACGTTGACGCCGACGGTGAGCAGCAGGCTGAGCAAAGTAAGGCGCCGGTGGCGCAACACCCAGTCGAGGCTGGTGGCGTATTTGCCGACCATCCAGTCGTTGGTGTGATGGCTCCAGCGTTGCAGACGGTTTTCCTGGCCCGGCACATGTGGCTTCAACCAACGGGCGCAGAGCATTGGCGTCAGCGTCAGTGAAACCACCAGCGACACGACGATCGCCGCCGCCAGGGTGATGGAAAACTCGCGGAACAGGCTTTCGACCAGCCCGCCCATGAACAGGATCGACAGGAATACCGCCACCAGCGAGACGTTCATCGACAACAGGGTGAAACCCACTTCCTTGGCACCGAGGTACGCCGCCTGCATCGGCTTGACGCCCTCGTCGATGTGCCGGGAGATGTTCTCCAGCACGACGATGGCGTCGTCGACCACCAGACCGGTGGCGAGAATCAGCGCCATCAGCGACAGGTTGTTCAGCGAAAAACCATAGAGGTACATCACCGCAAAGGTGCCGACCAGTGACACCGGCACCGCCAGGGTCGGGATCAGTGAGGCACGGAAGTTACCGAGGAACAGGTACACCACCAGCACCACCAGGGCGACGGCGATCAGCAACGTCATCTCGGCTTCATGCAGCGTCGCCTTGATCACCGGCGAGCGATCCATCGCCAGGTTGAGTTTTACGCTGGCCGGCAGCACCGCTTGCAGCGCCGGCAACTGCGCCTTGATCTCGTTGACCGTTTCGATGATGTTGGCGCCGGCCTGCCGGTTGATCACCAGCAGCACCGCCGCGTCGTCGTTGAAGAAACCGCTGTTGTAGCGGTCTTCGACGCCATCGCTGACTTTCGCCACGTCCTTGAGGCGCAGCGCGGCGCCGTCGGCGTAGTGAATGATCAGCGACTCATAATCCTTGGCCTTCTCCAACTGGTCGTTGGCCTGGATCTGCCACAAACGATCGCCGTCCTCAACCGAACCCTTGGGCCGGCGCACGTTGGCGTCGGCGATGGTCTTGCGCACATCGTCGAGCGCCACGCCGTACTGGTTCAGCGCCTGCGGTTCCAGCTCGATACGCACCGCCGGCAGCGAACTGCCGCCGATCTGCACTTCACCGACGCCCTGCACCTGCGAGAGACTCTGCGACAGGATGGTCGAGGCCAGGTCATAGAGCTGGCCTTTTTCCAGGACGTCCGAGGTCAGCGACAGCACCATGATCGGCGCCTGTGACGGGTTGACCTTTTTATAGGTGGGCATGCTGCGCATCCCGCTCGGTAGCAGATTGCGCGAAGCATTGATCGCCGCCTGCACCTCGCGCGCCGCGCCATTGATGTCGCGGTCGAGGTCAAATTGCAGAATGACCCGGGTCGAACCCTGGCTGGATCGGCTGCTCATGGTGTTGACGCCGGCAATCGCACCGAACGAACGCTCCAGCGGCGTCGCCACGGTCGAGGCCATGACTTCCGGACTGGCGCCCGGCAGACTGGCCTGAACGACGATCACCGGGAAATCCATCTGCGGCAACGGCGATACGGGCAACAGACCGAAACTGACACCGCCGAGCAACATGATTGCCAGAGAGAGCAGCATGGTTGCCACGGGGCGTTTGATGAAAGGGCCGGAGAGGTTCATTCGCTCCAGTCCCTACTGCTGAATCCTGTGGGAGCGAGCTTGCTCGCGAATGCGGTATTACATTCAACATTGAAAGTGACTGACCCACCGCTTTCGCGAGCAAGCTCGCTCCCACATGGAATAAGTGCTGATTGCGAGATCATACCGCGACCTCTTCACCTTCGGCTTTGGATTTGCCAAAGCGCCGGCCGAGACGGTCGAAGTACAGGTAAATCACCGGCGTCGTGAACAGCGTCAAGATCTGGCTCACCAGCAGACCACCGACCATCACCAGCCCCAGCGGCTGACGCAGCTCAGCGCCCGACCCTGTGGCCAGCATCAACGGCACCGCACCGAACAACGCCGCCAAGGTGGTCATCAGAATCGGCCGGAAACGTAATAGCGCCGCCTGATAGATCGCCTCCGCCGGTGCCATGCCCTGAGTGCGTTCGGCGTCAAGAGCGAAGTCGATCATCATGATCGCGTTCTTCTTGACGATACCGATCAGCAGAATGATGCCGATGATCGCGATCATCCCCAGATCGTTGCCGCTGAGCAGTAACGCCAGCAACGCGCCGACTGCGGCGGACGGCAAGGTCGAGAGGATAGTGATCGGGTGGATGTAGCTCTCGTAGAGCACGCCGAGCACGATGTACATGGTCACCACCGCCGCCAGAATCAACAGCAAGGTGCTCGACAGCGACGCCTGGAATGCTTGCGCCGCGCCCTGAAACTGAGTCTGCACGCCGCCCGGCATGCCGATCTCCTGCTGCACCTGCTCGATGATGTCCACGGCATGCCCAAGCGCTACGCCGGGTGCGAGATTGAAGGACATCATCACTGCCGGGAACTGGCCGATATGGGTAATCGCCAATTGCGCCTGGCGTTCTTCGACGTGCGCCAGACTGGACAGGCGAACCTGCGCGCCATCGGTGGTTTTGACGTGAATCTGGTCGAGCGCCTGCGGGCCGATCTTCTCCCCGGCCTGGGCTTGCAGCACCACGCGGTACTGGCTGGCCTGGGTGTAAATGGTCGAAATCTGCCGCTGGCCGAATGCGTCATACAACGCGTCGGTGATGTTCGCCACCGACACGCCGAGACGTGAAGCCGCGTCGCGGTCGATCACCAGGTAGACCTGCAAGCCTTTGTCCTGCAAATCGCTGGCAACGTCGGTCAGCTCTGCACGCTGCGCCAGGGCTTCGACCAGACGGCTACTCCACTGACTGAGCAGTTCGGAATCCGGCGAAGACATGCTGAACTGATATTGGGTGCGGCTGACCCGATCCTCGATAGTCAGGTCCTGCACCGGTTGCATGAACAGCCGGATGCCGACCAGTTTGTCCAGTTGCGGTTGCAGGCGAGTGATCACTTCACTGGCGCTCAGATCCCGCTCGCCGTGGGGCTTGAGGTTGATCAGCAAGCGGCCGCTGTTGAGCGTGGCGTTGTCGCCATCGACACCAATGTAGGAGGACAGGCTCTGCACGGCCGGATCTTCGAGAATGATCTTCGCCAGTTCCTGCTGACGCTCACCCATGGCGGCGAAGGAAATCGACTGCGGCGCTTCGGAAATGCCCTGAATCACCCCGGTGTCCTGCACCGGGAAGAAGCCCTTTGGCACGATCACGTAAAGGAACACGGTCAACGCCAGCGTGCCGATGGCCACCAGCAAGGTCAGCGGCTGATGCTTGAGCACCCAGCGCAGCATCCGCCCGTACTCGTTGATCATCCAGTCGATGAATGCCCCGCTGGCCCGGTAGAAACGGCCCTGCTCATGCTCCTGCGGCTCACGCTTGAGCAGGCGCGCGCACATCATCGGCGTCAAGGTCAGCGAGACGACCAGGGAAATCAGGATCGCCACGGCCAGGGTGATGGCGAATTCGCGGAACAGGCGCCCGACCACATCGGCCATGAACAGCAGTGGAATCAGTACGGCAATCAGCGACAGCGTCAGGGAAATCAGGGTGAAGCCGATCTGTTTTGCGCCCTTAAGCGCAGACTGCATTGGACTGTCGCCCTCTTCGATAAAGCGCGAAATGTTCTCGAGCATGACGATGGCGTCGTCGACCACGAAACCGGTGGCGATGGTCAGTGCCATCAACGTCAGGTTGTTGACGGAGAACCCGGCAAGGTACATCACGCCGAACGTGCCGATCAGCGACAGCGGCACGGCCACCGAGGGAATGATCGTCGCACTGGCGCGGCGCAGAAACAGAAACGTGACCATGACCACCAGCGCGATGGCGATCAACAATTCATGCTGCACATCCGTGACAGAGGCGCGGATGGTCTGGGTGCGGTCAGTCAGCACGGTGACATCGAGGCCGGCCGGCAGGTTGTCGGTGATGCTCGGCAGCAAGGCCTTGATGCGATCGACCACTTCAATGACGTTGGCACCGGGCTGACGCTGAATGTTCAGCAGTACCGCCTGATTCTGGTTGGCCCATGCGGCGAGGCGCTCGTTCTCGGCGCCGTCGACGATTTCCGCAACGTCCTTGAGCCGCAACGGGGCGCCGTTTTTATAGGCAAGGATCAGGTTGGCGTAGTCCTCGGGCGAGGTCAGCTGGTCGTTGGCATCGAGCATCGACACCCGGGTCGGCCCATCGAAATTACCCTTGGGCTGGTTGACGTTGGAGGCACCGATCAACGTGCGTACATCCGACAGGTTCAGACTGGCGGCGGCCAGTGCCTCGGGGTTGACCTTGATCCGCACCGCCTGCCGCTGGCCGCCGGCGATGCTGACCATGCCGACGCCGCTGATCTGGGCGATTTTCTGCGCCATGCGCGTATCGACCAGATCATTGAGTTTGGGCAGCAGCATGGTTTTCGAGGTGATGGCCAGGGTCAGCACCGGGGTGTCCGCCGGATTGACCTTGTTGTACACCGGTGGTGCCGGCAGGTCGGTTGGCAGCAGGTTGGTCGCCGCGTTGATCGCGGCCTGCACCTGCTGTTCGGCGACGTCCATGTTGATGTCGAGGCTGAAGCGCAGGGTCAGCACTGAAGCGCCGCCGGAACTGGTCGAGGCCATTTGCGTAAGGCCCGGCATCTGCCCGAACTGCCGTTCAAGGGGTGCGGTGACCGCGCTGGTCATGACGTCCGGACTGGCGCCGGGGTACAGAGTCATCACGCGGATGGTCGGGTAATCGACCTGCGGCAAGGCCGACACCGGCAGCAGGCGATAAGCGATCAGACCGGCCAGCACGATAGCCAGCATGCTCAGGGTAGTGGCTACCGGACGGAGGATGAACAGCCGCGAAATGTTCATGCGCCCTTCTTGGCCTTGTCAGCAGTGATCGCGTCCGGATTGGCGGCCGACTTGCCTTGCAAGTGTTCGGTCGGGCTGGTCGGCACTTCAGTGCTGTCGTTGACCACTTCTACTTCACTGCCTTCCTTGAGACGGTCGGTGCCTTCGAGCACTACGCGATCGCCAGCGGCGAGGCCTTCGGTAACCACGGTGTTGTCACCATCGCTGGCACCGATTTTCAGTGGCCGGATGGTGACCTTCTTATCGCCGTCGAGGGCGTAGACGAAAGTGCCGTTGGTGCCGGACTGAATAGCGGCGGACGGTGCCAGCACCACGCCTTTGAGCGTGTCGGCCAGCAGGTGCACGTTGACGAACTGGTTGGGGAACAGCGACTGGTCGCGGTTGTCGTAGCGAGCCTTGAATTTCAGGGTGCCGGTGGCCACGTCGATCTGGTTGTCGAGGCTTTGCAGCACGCCGGTGGCCTGCAGCCTGGTGTCGCTACGATCCCAGGCTTCGGCAGGCAATCTGGCGCCGCTGCGATAACGGGCCAGCACGGTGTCGAGGCTGTTTTCCGGCAGGGTGAAGGCCACGCTGATCGGTTGCGTCTGGGTGATTACCGCGAGGAACGTGGTGTCGTTGGCGGCGACGAGGTTGCCAACGTCAACCTGGCGCAGGCCGACACGGCCAGCAATCGGCGCGCGGATTTTGGTGAATTCGAGATTGAGCCTGGCGTCGTTGACCGCCGCCTGGTTGGTCTTGACCGTGCCCAGATACTGACCGACCAGCGCTTCGGCAGTGTCGAGGGTCTGTTTGGCGATGCTGTCTTCTTTATACAGGCCACGATAACGCTCGACGTCGACCTGGGCATTTTTCAACTGCGCCTGATTCTGCAGCAAGGTGCCTTCAGCCTGCAGCAGGGCGTTCTGGTAAGGACGCGGATCGATCTCGGCCAGCAGGTCGCCCGCCTTGACCATTTGCCCTTCTTCGAAATGGATTTTTACCAGCTCGCCACCCACCCGACTGCGCACGTTGATGGTGTTCAGCGCCGTTACCGTACCCAGCGCCTTGTAATACAGCGGGAAGTCGCCCTTCACTGCCGGCGCCACGCGCACTGGAATCGGCCCGGTGCCGCCGCCGAAGCCCGGGCGCATCATCCCCGAGCGCCCGGTATGCCCGGCGGCCGCTTTATCACCGCCCGCCTTGTCAGCAGAGCCGGCGGGCCAGAATTTCCAGCACAGGACGGCGATTACCAACAGGACAAGCAGGCTGATCAGCCAGCGACGGGATTTGCGGGGAGACGATTGCATGGAGTTATTGACCATTGGGCGCGTGGGCTTCTATTACGGGAGGCTGAACGATAAGCACTGAGTGGATTTAAGCAAAGCAGCTTTACCGGCAATTTACCTTCCACTTACGTTTCAAGGTGTGAGGCAAAACCCTGATACACAAATGAAAACGGCCTGGACAGGGCCAGGCCGTTAACAATTGTAAAAGCCTTACTTGAGAACGGACAGTGCCGCTTCGTAGTCAGGCTCTTCGGCAATTTCCTTGACCAGTTGGCTGTGCAGGACGTTGTCATTTTCGTCCAGCACAACGACAGCACGAGCGGTCAGGCCTTTCAGCGGGCCGTCAGCAATGGCCACACCGTAGTTTTCGATGAACTCGCGGCCGCGCAGGGTCGACAGGTTCTGCACGTTTTCCAGACCTTCGGCGCCGCAGAAGCGTGCCTGGGCGAACGGCAGATCAGCGGAAATGCACAACACCACGGTGTTGCTGATGTCGTTGGCCTGGGCGTTGAATTTGCGCACGGAGGTCGCGCAGGTCGGGGTGTCGACACTTGGGAAGATGTTCAGGACTTTGCGCTTGCCGGCGAAGTCTTGCAGGGTAACGTCGGACAGATTGCCGGCTACCAGGGAAAAGGCTGGCGCCTTGGAACCGGCTTGTGGCAACTCGCCGTTGACTTGAACCGGGTTGCCTTTGAGGGTGACTTGAGCCATGAATGGAATCCTTCTGGACGTAATGGATGAGAATCACGAGCGAAGTTAACCACGAAATGACTATCTGGCCTATGCCGAAACTGATTCCACTACCACTGTGATCAGTTTCGACAGGCCTCACCCGATTCCCGAATATCGAGATCAAAGTGTAATTATCCCTATTCCGCCTTCTGGAGCAGGGTCTGTCACTACGGCTCTGTCAAACTGGATGGATACCATAAGCATAATGTGCTTGGATCTACGGACTGAACGATTGGTAATCAATGTATGCCATTGTCCATCTTGTATTCCCCCATCTGTTGAGGATGAAGCGACGTCCGCGCCAATAATAACAACGTCAACGTCGGCGCCGTTCCCTCCACTGTTTCTGCCCTTGTCAATCCTGTATTCAATTTTTTCGAATAACACCTCTTCATCCAAAGCCCGCCATATGAAATGTACTTGCCCCCGAAAAGGGTGAATGCCGCCGGTTTCTACGGCTACCATGGTGTTCCCGACCCGCTGGGGTACCCCTTCAGCGAAATCCATCTGTTCCATCTTCTGTGTATCCGCCACACTGGCATTCTTGAACTCTGAGTTTGCAAGAGCACGTTTCACAAGAGTGAACAGTACATTTTGATCCGTCGAAACATGTTTTTCTGTTTTATCATTATTCATAGCTTTCTCCATACAGTAGTTGTCCTGGGATTATCCCCGACAGAGAATTATCCGATTTGCAGCGGACCCTCAGCCGAAACTCACCGTACAACGATGCTCACCTCGCAACCACTGTCATAAATGACAGTCTGATATATTATTTACCTATAAGTACCCGTAGCGATATAGCGTTTCCGCTCGACTTTGGCAGAGCAAAAGAGAAATGAATCTGACCTTCTGGTGGTTTTTGGTTTCAAGCCCGGCCCGTACGACTAATAAGGGTGACTTGAGTCCTTCTGACGGTGCGAATGAAAGCATGCAAGAGGCGGAAGCCACCCACGAAGATTCGACGACCTATGCCCTGTTTGAAATGGTGGGTGCGCTTTGATGGATGCCCCCCCTATGAGCTGCCGAGGCTCGTACCCGGCGGCAGCTCAGGAAGCGGGATTATTCAGAGGGGCTGAATATTTGCCGCTTGGTTGCCTTTAGGGCCTTGCGTTACCTCGAAAGAAACTCTCTGGTTTTCTGCAAGGGTCTTAAAACCGTTAATTTGGATCGCAGAGAAGTGTGCGAAGAGATCCTCGCCACCGTCATCCGGCGTTATAAACCCAAAGCCTTTCGATTCGTTAAACCATTTCACCGTTCCAGTAGCCATGTTTGCTTTCCTTTCTCGCGTTTGTGCGCAAGCCTGACGTTGCGCTGTGCACGCACATCAAATGCTCCTCCCTCCTTTCTGACAACTGTCAGAGTTGACAGGGTGTAGATATCCACAGTGTTTTTTTCAGATGCTGAAAGGCTGCGGTCTTTCGACTGTGCTGGAAGAGCAGAGTCAAGAGATCGCAGCCTCGCGTAAAACTGCTGCACAGGTCATTCGGGATCGCAGGCAGCGCAGGCGATTATTTGTTTTTGAGTGTGCGGTAAGACTGACGCAAGTCCGAAGCCCAGCCATCGATCACGCTTTTCACGTCATCGGCCTTCAATACCTGAGCGTCGTTTTCCAGTGGCTTGCCAGTGCCTTTGCGTACTACTTGCGCAAGGACTTTATTGTTGGCTCCATCAAGAAACACGGCCTCGGTTGCGAGTGTCGTTTCCTGATCACGGATACCGCTGGCCGTGCTGACAGCCGCAGCGACCAATGCGATCGGGATGACTTCGTAGGGTTTCAGTCCCTCGGTCTTGCTGCTGACCGCAGTGATCGCCGCACGTACGACCAGCACGCCCGGCCCGGGACCGGCGGCCAACGGTAGATCCTTGCCGATCTCGCGCTTGAGCGCCTGATCGTAGTAGCCAGTGATGCCGTTCAGGGTTTGCTGAGGGATTTTTGTGGTGGGTTGTGGTTTCGGGTAAAGCTGGGTCGGCTCAATGTAGACGCTGGTGTACGCATTGATATCGACCTTCGGATCAATCCAGCGCATCACTTCAGCACCTGACGGTGACTTGGCCTCTTTCAGTTGGCTGTAATCCTTGAGAAATCCGGAGTACTCGTCTGGCGCGACGGTTTTGCTGGAACATCCCACCACAGCAAGGGTGGCGATGCACAGCGTGCCCATCATTACGGCTAACTTCATTCTGTAACTCCTGTTAACGGCCAAATCATTTGCATAGGGGAATTACAGTTATAGCTAAAACCGGCGCAATTGCGATTGCCGGACGCGATTTTGAAACGGCGTTGCACGCGGTGCCGGGGTCAAGCCCAATATCACCACGAAGACGTCTCGCCACTGCGCAGCGCCATCTCCCGTCTGCTATTGGCCCGCATCGCCTTGATCAGCGACACCGTGCCCACCAGCAGAATCGCCGCACCGAACAGGAAATCGATGTTGTAGAGCTGAAAATCCTCCACCGGCCCGATCAACAACACCCGTACCACAGCAATCCCCACCAGCGTGGCCAGAAAGTCGATACCCGGCTCATCGCGATAGAACACCAGCATCAGCGGCAGGCACAGCACCAGCAGGAGCAACAACACTACGACCTTGAACGAGCCTTTGCGCTCGACGCTGAACGCACATTCGTGCGGGCCGTAAGGCTTGTAGTCCTCGTCGCGGATCATCGAGTTTTTTTCGTTGATGTAATCGACGCGGTTGTATTTCTGAATCGGTGTGAAGGAGTTCGACATCTGCATCAGCGTGGTGATGTTCTTGAACCGCAGGTCGATACGCTCGCTGCCCTTGAGGTAATACAGCACCGGTTTGTAGCCGTAGCGATAGGTGTCGAAAGGGAATGCGGCGGTCTGGGCCTGCACGCCGATCGGGCGGGGCTCCAGTTCGGCGAAGGCGCTTTTATTGGTCGACGAGAGGTTGCGGCTCAGCGGTTGCACCTTGACCTGTTCAAGGAAGATCGGCGTGACGCCGAACGACCACTGCAAGGGTTCCAGACGCAGGCGCAGTTCGTTGCGGCCCAGGTCGTAGCGGTTGAACGTGCGTTCGGAAACCACCAGCGAACCGCTGAGCATGAACTCGCCGCGCAGGTTGTTGGTGACCCGCAAGGTCAGCTGATCCTTGTCCAGCAGCGCCGCTTCCGTGGTCGGTGGCGTGCCGCACCACGCCGTGCTTTCGCCGACACCGCCGAGCTGGCCGTCGCGGTTTTCCTTGAATACATAAAAGTAGCTGGCCCACAGCGTCAGCAGCAAAAGCGACGCCGTGAGACCGAGAATTTTTTTGCCCGGACTCACTGATAAGACTCCCTTCTTCGATTCCATCGTCCAGCCGAAAACCCGCTGGCGACGGCGACTCTACCAAAAGGCCATCAGTGACCCAAGGGAAAATCCCGGATTGGCGATGATCCTAAGGGTTTCCCCGGTATTCGCCTTTCAAACTGTAGGAGAGAGCCTGCTCGCGATCGCGGTGGGTCAGTCACCTCATTTGAACCTGACAAAACGCTATCGCGAGCAGGCTCACTCCTACAAAGGCCGCGTGCAGTCAGGTGCGCTCGCGGGGGATCAGACTTTGCAGTTGCTGTGCGAGAAAATTCGCATCAAAAGCAAACGTGTCCGGATCCTTCAAGCCGTTGGTCTTGCGCCACTGCCAGGTGCCATCCACCAACCCGACCAGCGAAATACTCCCATATCGGGCCGCCGTCAGGCCCATTACCGCCAGTGAAATCTGCCCGCCGTTGCCCATTACATCCGGCACGAACTCCACCGGTTTGCCAGCAATCACAATGCTCAGTTTTTCCGTCTTGAACGTCGAGGTCTCCACCGGCACGCTCGGC
Source organism: Pseudomonas sp. (assembly GCF_035554175.1). Taxonomy (GTDB): domain Bacteria; phylum Pseudomonadota; class Gammaproteobacteria; order Pseudomonadales; family Pseudomonadaceae; genus Aquipseudomonas. The sequence continues at coordinate 327,852 of NZ_DATMIV010000050.1, forward strand.
CCGAACGCGACATAAGCCTCGCGGCTCACCTCCAGCAGATTCGGTGCCTTGACCGGCTCAAGCCATTGCTCGATCTCGTCGAACAGCGCACCAATCCGTTCGGCCCACGCTGCCGATTGCGTCGTGAACAGTTGCTTCTTGTGCGCTTCGCTTTCGGCATAGTGGCGAAGCATTTCGCCCAGTTGCTGTACGTCGTTCATAGCGATGTTCCCTGAAGGGTCCTGCGGACTCCGAGCATGGCAGATGCGCAGCACCGGCATGCGTAAAATTTTGATGGATCGAAATTCCGTTCCAAACGACACTCGCCACCACGCCATCACTGCACAGGAGCACCGTATGCGCACCATCGGCCTTATCGGCGGCATGAGCTGGGAGTCCAGCGCCGAATACTATCGCTTGATCAACCAGCAGGTTCGCGACCGTCTCGGGCCGTTGCGTTCGGCACAGTTGCTGATGTACAGCGTCGACTTCGGCCCGGTCGAACAGGCCCAGCATGCCGGACGCTGGGACGATGCCGCGGCGATTCTGGTAGATGCAGCGCGCAGGCTTGAAGCCGGCGGCGCCGATTGTGTAGTGCTGTGTACCAACACCATGCACAAGGTCGCCGAGCAGATTCAGGCAGCGATCAGCATTCCGTTTCTGCACATTGCTGAACCCGCCGCCCAGGCTGCACTGGAAATCGACGCGCGCACGGTCGGGCTGCTCGGCACCGCGTTCACCATGGAACAGGACTTCCTCAAGCAGCGTCTGATCGCCCAAGGCCTGACCGTGCTGGTGCCCGACGAAGCCGAACGCAAGGACGTACACCGGATCATCTACGAGGAACTCTGCGTCGGCATGATCAGCGAAACTTCCCGTCAGACCTACCAGCGGGTGATCGAATCACTCAGCGCCCGTGGCGCCCAGGCGATCATCCTCGGCTGTACCGAAATCGGCCTGCTGATCAAACCCGGACACAGCGCCCTGCCCCTGCTCGACACCACCGGGTTGCATGCGCAATCGGCGGTGGCGTTCGCTTTGGGCGACTGACTCAGGCTTTCGATAAATTGCGCAGACGGGCCATGCTCAGGGTGTCGACCCACTGCCCGTCACGTACCGCGTAATCTCGAAACAGCCCTTCGGCCTCGAAACCGAACTTGCGATAAAGTCCGATCGCCGCCTCGTTATCGGCGTACACCGTGAGTTCGACGCGGTGCAGATTCATCCAGTTGTCGGCAACCTCCAGCGCCGCCGCCAACAGCGTCGAACCGACCCCCTTGCCCTGCCACGCCAGCGCCACAGCCATGCCGAAACTGCCCGCGTGGGCACGGCGCATGCGGGCACAGGCCTCCAGGCCAATGTTGCCGATCACCACGCCCTGATGCAGCGCCACCAGTTTCAACGCACGCTCGTTGTCGCCCTGGATTCGCTGGCGCCAGATCTCAGCGGACTGGAACGGCATCTGCAGCACCTGCCGCGCCACGGCGGGGTCATTGTAAAGCGCGGTGATGCCTTCGAGGTGGGATTCGTTGGAGCGTTCGAGGTGGATGGTGGGGCTTGGGTCTGACATGGGATCGGTCCGTGATCAAAGGGGGCCCTAACTCTAAACTGCGGATCTTTAATCTGGCGAGGTGAAAATGTGGGAGCGAGCTTGCTCGCGAAAAGGAGCCATCAAGTCCGACGCAATTTTTTAAATTTAAACAAAGGTGTTTAAAAGACACCTCCAGACATGCCTTCCAGGCTACAAATCCTTGCGCCGTTACCTACAGCTACGCCAGAATCCGCCGGCTTGTACGCCTTGGGGGCGGGTTCTATTGTGGTGCGGTCGCTGAATCTTCAGTGATCGGGTTTAGCAGCCCGGCAAATTTTCAAGGCACGCTGGCTCCGCCTCTCTTTTTATGGCGGCTTGCGTGGGGCACTTCGGTGCGCCGGGATCCTTGAGCCTGGTCTGCTAACCCGCGTAAAGCCGCCACCCTCTTCGTTTAGCAGCGAAGGCTGCCGGCTCCATCTCTCAAGGAGCTTTACCATGATCAAACCAACACCCAACCCACCCGAAACCGACCCCACCTTCCCCTACGAATCCCTCGATTCCAAAAAACTCCACGACGCCGCCGAGCGCGCCCTCGACCATTACCTCTGCCCACCCGGCTCGACCCCTCCGCCGTACACTCCGCGATCGATGTACGCCGTCACCGCCGACACCAAAAACGAAGACCTGCTGGCCAACGCCTGCGAAACCCTCGCCTCGGCCAAAATCATCGCCCAGGAATTCGCCGGACTGGTCAAGCCGTCCCAGCGCCGGACGCTGATGGGCATCGCGCAACTGATCATGCTCGGCGAACTGGCGGTGAATCGGGTGCTGGATAATCTGGAGTTGCCGCAGTAGCTGGCCGTCAGTGAGGCGTTGAGCCTGCCGACGCCTTCGCGGGCAAGCCCGCTCCCACACGGGTCTCTGTCGATCACAAGGTTGTGCTCACGCCGTTAAACCTGTGGGAGCGAGCCTGCTCGCGAAGGCAGTGTGTCAGTCATTGAAGTATCGACTGGCGGACTGCATTCGCGAGCAGGCTCGCTCCTACAAGGGGATCGCGTTAAGGCTGGAACCATTCGTGGCGTTCGTTGAAGGTTTGCTGGATGAGGTCGGTGAGGGCTTTGATTTCCGGCGCGTTTTGTGAATCCGCGTTGATCGCGAGCCAAGCGTGTAGCTGCATCGGTTTGGCAAATAATCCGGGCAGCGCAATCAGGCCACGGTCGAAGCGGCTCATGTATGCCGGCAGCAAACCGATACACGCGCTGCACCGAATCATCTCCAGCATGAGCTCATAGGATTGCATCTGCACTACTCCGGCCAATCTCTGCTCCACCAGCGCATTCCAAGGCTGAAAGCTTTCAACTCGCCGATCATGCTGCCACTGCACCAGCATGAAATCCGCCAGATCACCCGGCGTTTGCGGTCGCGCGGTCACCCGTGAATAGCGCTTGGCAATGTGCGGCAGATACTCGATCTGCGCCAGGCATTGCGGTTCGCTGGTGGCGAACGTCGGGCCGGGATTTGGGGTTTGCCCGGGGGCGAGCCAGAGGACGATGTCGGCGCTGACGGCGCGCAGGGCCAGTTCGCTGTCGAGGGCGATGATTTCCAGGCGCAGGCTGGCGTTACGGCGCAACAGCGCGATGAGGTCGCGGCCGAGGATGTCGTGGAGGATCGATTCGGCGACGGCGAGGCGAATCAATCGCTGCTCGAGCACCGGAAGTTTGCGTTCGTGCGCCAGGGTGATGAGCCGGGCCTGCAATTGTTGACCTTCGCGAGTCAGGCTGAGGGCGCTGCCCTGAAAACTGAACAGGGAATGTTGCAGTTGTTGTTCCAGTTGCGCGAGTTGTTTGCGCAACAAGGTCGAGCGCACATTGAGGCTGCGCGCGGCCTGCATGAAGCAGCCGCAGCGGGCGCTGACCAGGAAGTATTGGGCGACTTCGTTGTCGATGGTCGCGGCCTGGTTGAGCCAGGGTTCGGCTTTGGTTTGCGGCGGGCGGTACTCGCTGGTGTTGGCGCGTCCTGCGGGCTCGGTGAATGACATTGATGACTCCCTGTCGATCTATGTGGTTGTCGTTGCGCAAATCTTTGTAGGAGCTGCGGCACGCTGCGATCTTTTGCTCTTTAGAAGCAAGATCAAAAGATCGCAGCCTCGTTTCACTCGACAGCTCCTACAGGAGCAACGTGTGTAGGAGCTGCGGCACGCTGCGATCTTTTGCTTTTTAGAAGCAAGATCAAAAGATCGCAGCTTCGTTTCACTCGACAGCTCCTACAGGAGCAACGTGTGTAGGAGCTGCGGCACGCTGCGATCTTTTGCTCTTTAGAAGCAATATCGAAAGATCGCAGCCTCGTTTCACTCGACAGCTCCTACAGGAGCAACGTGTGTCAGTTGCCTATTATTTTGTTCAGTTCAGCGCCGTCGATGCTCAGCGTCGCGGTGTTGAGCATGCCGTCCAGGTATGCCTGGGCGATCTGTTCCTGACGCTGGGCACGCAAGGCCTGGGTCAGTTGGTCGCGCAGTTCATCCAGTGTCGCGGTGCGCGCCGGTTGTTGCTCGGTGAGTTTGATCAGATGAAATCCGGCGGCGCTTTGTACGGGGTCAGATACAGCGCCGACCTTGAGCCGCGCCACGGCGCCACGTACCTCCGGCACCAGTTGCTGCAACGGTTGCAGCCCGGTGTCGCCGCCCCGCTCTGCCGTGACCCGATCCTGTGAATACTGGCTGGCCAGCGCAGCGAAATCACCCGGCGCCGACTGAGCTTTCTTGCTCAATTCGAGTGCTTGCTTGCGAACGGTTTCCACATTCGAGGCATCGCTCACCGCAAGGAAAATCTGGCTGACCCGGTACATCGCGGGCGTCTGCCAATTGGCCTTGCCCGCCTCGTACGCCTGTTGTAATTCGGTCGCACTCGGGTACTCCGCCGGCACTTGGCTCACCGAACGCAAGTAATCACGAAAAACAATCTGCTCAGTCGCCGCACGGGTTTGCCGGGCGACGTCGGGACGCTGGGCCCAGCCCTGGGCATCGGCCTGTTCCAGCACCGCTTTCTCGGCCAGTCGCGTGCGAATCCAGCGCTCCAGCGCCTCGCGATTACTGCGCAGTTGTTCGCGGGTTTGCGCCGGAACGGTGGCCAGCAACGCCTGCAATTCCTCAGGCGAGACCTGCTGATTGCCCAACCGCGCCACCGCCGGCCCGCTGGCAATCGTTGTTACTGGCGACGGCGGCTGAGCGGCCACCGGGTCACTGCCCGGTCGCAACACCAGCGCTACGGCCACCACCAACAGCGCCCCCGCTCCGGCGCCGATCACCATGGCTGGCTTCTTCACAGCGCGACTTCCTCTGGTTCGGCAACGGCGGCTTTTGCAGTGGATGCTTGCCCGGCCTGACTGAAGTCGCGCAGATAAACGATGAACTCCTGCAACAGGCGATCCCACAGTTCGAGGTTGCCACGCAGATGCTCGTTGCTGACGCCAGCGGCCACCACAACGTCCATTTCCATCAGCAAGAATTCGCCCTGCAACGACAACCGCGCAAACCGTCGCGTCGCGTTCCACTGTTCTGCCACACCTTGCGGCAGGTCGCCTTGCACGCGCAGCGCACAGCTGAACGTGAAATCGACGAAGCCGCCCTGCTCCGGCGCCGGGTTGCCGAAACGCACGGCGTAGCCGATGCCCTGACTGGCGCTGAGCAACTGGACAATGCCGTTCTGCTCGCTCTGGTTAACGCGGTAACCAGCGGCTTGCAGAACGTCGGTCAGCGATTGCGGGGACACTTGGGTGATCAATTGAGTCATGTCTGCTTCCTTGTTCATCAGTCTTTTGAATCCGTCTTTCAATCAGTGAGCGATCGCGGCTTTCGGCGCGTCGAATTGGGTCTTGTAGAGCTCGTCGCCAAAGCCCTGGGCCAGTTCATCGAACTTCACTCGAGCGCTGCCGGCGAAGGGCTGGCGGATTTTCATCACCTCGGCCACATCGATGTTTTCGTAGGCGCTGAGGATCTGTTTGGCGACGCCGTACATTTGCTGATTCTTGGCTGAACATTGCTGCACTTGTGTGTCACGTTCAGCCAGTTGTGTTTGCAACTTGGCGCGTTCCGCCTCTTTGGCGCGGGCCAGCACCAGCAACTCGTCGTAGGCCTTTTTGAATTTGCCGGTCTGCTCGACGCTGGCCGCCACCTGCGCCTGAGCCTGGCTGTGCAGGCTCTGTTGCTGCCCGGCCAGTTGTTCGGCGAGGCCTTTGGCTTTGGCCAGTTCAGCAGTCAATTGCTTGATCTGCGCCTGCGCAGCCTTGGCTTCGTTTTGCGCCGCCAGTTGCGCGGCGCTGGCCTGGGCCTGCTGGCTCTGCAAGGCCTGCAATTGCTGGGTGGTGCTGCGCAGTTGCGTGCGCAAGCGTTCTTCCATGCCTTCGGCGCTCGCCCCGGTGGCAATCAACAAACCCAGGCCCAGCGCGAAAAAACGCGTGTTCATAAAGCTCTCCCGGCGCCCTAGAAGCGCGTGTTGATTTCCAGCTGCAAGACATCGATGTCGAACGGCGCGCCGTACACCGTTTCGGTGCTCATCCAGCGGCCAGTGGCGGAAACGTTTTTCGCCAGACCGTAGTTGCCGCCCATGAAATAGCCCTTGGCGTTGGTGCCACCGAGGTGGAACGACGAATCGTTGAAGCCGTCCGGCAAGGCATCCGGCTGGATGTACTTGTAGCCGGCGAACAGGTTCCAGTCGCCCTTGCGCTTGAGGTCCAGCGCGTTGCCGAGGGTGAACTGCACCATCCACGCATTGGCGCCGCTTTCGATCTCGCCATTGCTGTCGAGGTTGTTGACGATCTGCCCGGCGGAGCGCTTGCGCATATCGCCTTCGTCGTAGCTGAGGTTGTGGATGTAGTTGCCCTGGCTGCGCAGTTTGAAGTCCTCGGGCAGGTCGGCGTCCCAGATCAGATTCAGGTCGAGCAGGTTGAACTCGGACGCCAGGCCGACGAATTGCGGTTGCGGCGTGGCGCTCGGGTTGAGCGGGTTCGGCGTGATATCACGTAACAGGAACACGCTGTTGCCCTTCTGCATGAATGCCGCGCGGGTGCCGTCGCTGTCGCAGCCCGGCGCACCGGCCCAGGGCTCGCAAGGGCTTGAGCGCTGGCCCTGAATGTCGTCGAAACGGTAATAGGCGAGCGCTCCTTTCAGACGGTTATTGCTGTTGATCGCCCACTTCGCGCCGAGCTGCGCGCCGTACAGCCACTTGTTGTCGCTCTCTTCCTTGTCGAAACCGTTGCTGCTGGACGTATCGTTGGTGTAGTCCACCGGGAACGCACCGACCGTGCCGAACACGCCCCAATCGCGGTTGAGCTTGTGGTCGAAAATCGCCGCCACGCCGTCGAAATTCAGATCGTTGGAATAGAGCATGTCGGTGGACATGAACGGGTTGGCGAAACGCCCACCGGTCAGGGTCAGCTCATCCAGCGGTTTCCAGGTCAGATAGCCCTGATCCAGCCAGATGTCTTTCTTGGCGAAGCCACCGCCGAGGTTCTGCGTGGTCGATACAGGGTTGTTGTCCGAACCGGTGCCGATGCGGATGCCGGCAGTCCATTCCTCCGAGATCACGGCTTTCATGCCCAGGCGTGCGCGCAGGCGAAACAGGTTCTCGCGGTCTTCGCGGGTGTTGAGCAACGGCGGCAAGCTGGTGCTGCTGTTGGGGTTTACGTCGTACGGGCCGTTGTTGTTGAGCTTGGCGAAATCGACGATTTCGTTGCTGTTGTTGCCCGAGTAGTAACGCGATTCGTCGCGCAGGCGAATGTCACCGTCGAAGCTGATACGCGAGGCCCAATCCGGAAAGGTATTGGGCGCTGCCCAGTTTTCCTGTTTGGCGGTGGCCATGACTTCGGCTTTGACCTGATCGCGAATCTGGTCGCGCACCGCCGCCGGCACGTATTGCACACGCACATCGCCCGGTGCGGCGACGGGTCCCGCCGCGACTGCGGTAGTGGCGGCAGCCTGTTTGGCCTGCGCCGCTTCGTTCTGCGCCTGAGCGATCAGCGCGTCGGCCTTGTCCTGTTTCAGAATGCCCTGCTCGACCAGCAAGCGGATCAGATTGATCGTGGCGTTCTCCGAGGGCGCAGGCGCTGCCGCGGCCTGACCGACCAGGGTCGCAATGACCATGCCGACCGCCAGGGACAATCGATTCACGTTGGAAATCATCTGCACACAACTCCTTTTGGCAACACTGAATAAGTGAATTAACCCGGACGCCGCCCTTGCAGGGACAGGCGCACAGGCAAAGTGATGGAGGCCGGAGGCCGTTCGCTGAGGGCCGGCGCACCGCGCAGCGCGGCCAGCACTTGGGTATCGATTTGCGGGTTGCCGCTGGACTTGACCAGCTCGACGCGGGTGATCTCGCCGACGCTGCTCAGCCAGACATCGGCCTGCAGCGAAAACGCGAGGTTGCGCAGCTCGGGGTTCTCGCGCAGCAAACGCTGGAAAGTGAACGCGAGAAACTGGCTGTAGGTGCCCGTGCCCAAACGCCCGCCGCCGGCACCGGCCATGCCGCCGCCCTTGCCTGCGCCGATGTTGAAAGCGTCACTGCCGGCCTGAGCATCGCCGTCCATTTGCATCGGGTTGGCCAGATCGTCCGCCGGCGATGGTGGCGCCTCTTCCTCGGGCTTGACCTCTTCCGGCTCGGGCGTTGGCTCGGGTTCGACGACTTTTTCCTCTACCGGTGTCTCCGGCTCCGGCGGTTTCTCAGGCGGCGGAGGTGGTGGTGGCGGCAACGGAATGATCGTCGGCACCTTCGGTGCTTCGCGACGCACACCGGCCATGTCGTTGGCCCATTGCCAGAGGAACCACGCGGCGAGCGCGCCGATGAGCAAACCGGCGCCCCACTTCACATAGCGCAATGGCGACTTTTTCACGGGCAGCGGCTCGATCGGGAGTTGTGCGGTCATGACTCAGCCCTGACTCGGTTTGCCGGTGACGAGACCGACCTGGGAGAGTTCCAGCCGGCGCAGCAGATCGAGCACTTCGATGACTTTCTGGTACTGCACCGTCGCATCGCCGCGCACGATCACCGGGAAATCCGGGCTCTGTGCCTTCTCGATACGCAAGCGTTCTTCCAGTTCGGCCAGCGTCACCGGATAGGCATCGAGGAACACCTGGCCGCCGTCATTCACCGAGATCGCCTTGGTCTTGGCCTCGGACAGCGACACCGAAGCGCTGGCCTTGGGCAGGTTGATCTGGATCCCGGACACCTGCGCGGTGGCGGTGAGGATGAACATCACCAGCACCACCATCAGCACGTCGACCAGTGGAGTGATGTTGATGCTGTCCACCGCGGCATCTTCGTCATCGTCATGGGAGGCATTTACGGACGCCATGGCAGTGCTCCTCAGGCCGGTACAGAGTGGTTGGCGTGATGGCCGCGCTGATGCGACGACTCACTGAACTGGCTCTCGCCGTGCATCTCCGCCAGGCGGGTGATGAACTCGTCGACGAACACGCGCATGTCGGCGCTGACTTCCTTGTTGCGGGTGATCAGGCGGTTGTAGCCGAACAGCGCCGGGATCGCGACGAACAGGCCCATCGCCGTGGCCAACAGAGCGGCGGCCATGCCCGGCGCGATGGCGTTGATGTTGACGTCGCCGGCCATCGCCGTGCCGAGGAACACCACCATGATCCCCAGCACCGTGCCGAGCAGGCCGATGTACGGGCCGCCGGCAATGGCGTTGGACAGGGTCGAAAGTTTCGAGCTCAGTTGCTGGTTCTCGCGGGTGCGCACGCCGTCCATCGAGCAGCGGATGGCTTCGATGGTCGCGGCGGAAACCGACGAGGTATCGGCGCCCTGCTCGCGGCGGGTGCGGATTTCCTTGACGGCCACCAGATACAGGCGCCACAGCGACGAATGCTGTAGACGCTGGGCGAGTTGCGCGTCGTCGGCGAACATTTCCAGACGCGTGCCGACTTTGGCGAACTGCACGCGGAAGTCTTCGTTGGCCGCAGTGACGCGGCTGAGGCTGCGGTTCTTGCGCAGCATGATGATCCACGACTGGAACATCATCAGCACCAGCACGGCGATGATCACCCACGCGTCGACCGGCACCGCGTTGAGCAGGAAGCCAAGGCTGCCGAAACCGAAGCCGGACTGCTCTTCGTCGACGCCGTAAGCCACCAGTTTCGACTCGGCGCCTTGCGAGGTGGCATCGGCGAGCAACAGCGCGGCGGGACGGGCGACTTTCGACAGGCGCAGTTCGTCGATGGCGCCAGCGAATGGCTGGAACGCACCTTCATGCAGATCGGCGCCGATGGCCATGACCGAGTTGAACGCTGGCATCGCCTGGGCCAGAACCGCACTTTCGCGACCATTGAGATACAGCGTGACTTTCGCGCCTTCGGCGGTCAGCGCCACGTGCTGCCATTGCGCAGGCGTCAGCGCCTGCGTGGCGGCGGCACGCTGGCCGTTGATCTCGACGAACGGCAGGCCCTGGCTGACGCCGATCAGCAGACTTTGCGCGCCTTCGCGGCGGGCCAGAATCAGTTGCTCGCCACTGGCCTGATCCAGACGCAGCCAGGCACTGAAGGTGAACGCGCTGCCAGCGTTGTGCTGCAGCGAAGGACTGGCCGGCAGCAGTAACGGTTGACCGCTGAACTGCAAGGCGCGTCCTACGACGCCATCTATTGCTACGCCGGTCGCGCTTTGCGCGGTGTTGCCATACGCCGTGGTGTCTTTCGCCGGGGTGCCGGTGGCGCCGTCGAAGTGATACAGCGCGGTGTAATTCGGATCGAACGTCAGCTGGCCGTTGCCGGTGGCCGGGGCTTTCTGGTTGCCGTAATACATCCAGATGTCCTGGCGCTGGCCGCCCTCGACATTCGGCACATCAACCCAGATCAGCGCCATGCCCATCAGCGCGTCGAAACTCTCGATCTGATGGTTGAGCACGGTTTTGTCATCGGCGGCGACGAAGCGCAGATCCGAACCGTCCTCTTTCACACCGTCGAAAGTGAAGTTGCCGGTGTGCAGGCGCACCAGCAACGCGGTGCGGCCGAGCGCCTGATTGATCGCCGCGCCTTGCGGCGTGGTGTCGACGGCGATCTGTTTGCGGTAATGCCAGTCGTCCTGCCACCAGGCCTGAGCCGTGGCCGGGAGCACGAAGCCCAGGCAGATCAACAACGAAAGGAAAAGGCGTTGCATGGACGTGCTCCGTTAAAAAGTGGCTTGAAGGTTAAAGTGCAGGCGCGATTCCTGCTTCGAGGTGTTCGGCCCTTCGAGTAGCGGGTAGCCCCAATCGAGGCTGCCGGACAGCCATTTACTGAGGCTGGCGCGGGTGCCGAGACCGACGCTGGCCAGGGCGTAGTTGGCGTCCTGATCCGGCAGTTCGTCGCGCAGATACAGCTGCGCACCTTCGGCAAAGGCATAGAAGCGCCAGTCCTGAATCCACGTGCCGGCAAATTTCGCCAGCGACGGTGTGCGCAATTCCTGGCTGAGCAGGTAGCCGTCATCGGCGGTGCGCTCGGCAGCCAGATAGCCGCGCACCGAGGTGGCGCCGCCGGCGGAAAATTGTTCGTTGGAAACCAGCGGCCCCGAGGCCAGTTGAAATGCGGCTTTGCTTGCGCTCTGCCAGTCGTTGTCGAAGGTCCAGGTGTAATTGGTGTCGCCCTTGAGCACGGCGAAACTCGGCTTGGCGCGGTAGCGTTTGTAGTCGAAATCTTCGTCGTCGCTGCCATAGCCGAATACGCTGCGGGTGGCGGCAACCAAGCTCAGGCCGAGGCCGAGCTGACTCTTTTCGCTGTAGCGATAACCGTTGTAGGCGAAGGTGAACGGCGCGTATTTCAACGGCACCTTGTCGCTTTCGCCGGACAGGCTCAGACGTTCGTCGAAGTCCTTGAAGTCGATGCCGGCCGACAGCGAGTTCGACCAGTTGCCGCTCGACGGCAACGTGTAAATTGCCGCAACGCCATAGGAATGGCCCTTGCCGAGCACGTTGCTGCCACCGATCGTGGCCACGTTGCTGTCCGACTGGTAACCGGAGAACTGCACGCTCCAGCGTTCGCTCAGCGGCGCGGTATAGGAGCCCGACCAGACCTTGGCGTTGTCGGTTTCCTGTGGCGCAGTGAAGAACGTCAGGTTGACGCTGTGGCCGAGCTGCCAGAGGTTGTTGTAACCGAGGCTGGTGACGCTGCGCAGCTTCTCGGTGTCGGCGCTGTAGTCGTTGTTCAGGCCGACGCTGGCAGTCCACGGGTTCTGGTCTTCGACCTGCAGATCGACATCCATGGTGCCGGGGCGCTGGCCTTCACGCACCAACGGCATGACCTGGCGTCCGGGGGTTTTATTCAGTTGCGCCAGTTCGCCCTGGACCTTGGCGAAGTCCGGCACCTCGCCTTCCTTCAGCGCCGGTACGTTGTCGCGGATGTCCAGTGGCGAATAGTGTTTGGCACCGACCACACGCACCCGGCCGACCCTGGTTTCGCTGACCTGCAAATAGACGATGCCATCGGCCACGGCCTGCTCGGGCAGCTCGACGAACACCGATTGGTAGCCGCGCTCCTGATAAGCCTTCTGCAGCGCATCGCGGGCGCCTTCGATGTCGCTCAAGGCTTTTTGCGGGCCGAGGTACGGGTACACCGCTTCCTCGATCGCCCGCGCATCGAGCACGGTGTTGCCGCGCACGAAGTACTCGTTGACGTCGACCAGACGCTGCGCGGCGGGCGCCTCTGCGCCCTCCTCGGCCAGCGCCGGCTGCGCGCCCGCCGTCACCAGCAGCCAGCCCCACAGCGCCAGCCGTGACGTGAAAATCCGTTCCACACTACCCCCTGAAATTCGCGATGACCTGATGGCGTTAGCGCCCGGTGTGTTGCGTCAATTGCTGATCGTTGTGGCGCAGGTGTGCTTGCCCAGCCAGGTGTGCAACAGCGCGAAGTTCAGCGAGAACTCAGGCATTTGCAGCAAGGCGCCGCAGAACACTTCGCCGATGATTTTCTGAATCAACAGCACCGCGCGCGGCTCGTTGAGCAGCGTGGCGATGTCGCGACTGAGGGCGTTGAAGCTCCAGACCTTCTGGTTCAGGCCCAGGCCGACGAACCAGCGGAACAGCAGGTTGTAGTTGAGCTGTTCATAGAGTTGCTGTTCGCTGGGCACCGAATACAGCAGTTGCAGGAGCAGGATGTGCATGACCGTTTGCGCGGGAATGAGCATGCCGGGTTGGGCATTGAGGTCGTGCAGCAGGTCGCGGTGGGTGTCGAGCAGGTCGTCGATCTGCGGACGCAACAAGACCAGCGAATGGCCCGGCGGAATGTAGCTGGAGACCTCTTTCAAGGCGCCCTGCCAGTCATCCTGCGAGACAATCCAGACCCACGGCGCGCCGTAGCGATACACCGAAACAGGCTTCTTGCGCGCGGCCTCGACGATCTTCGACAGACGTTGATCGAGCTCCTGCATGCCCACTTTCGAATAGCGTTCCATAGTCCCCATTGCCTCACTCCCGGCGTCCCGCGTCGGCTTGCAAAGTGCGCCCCTAAAGGCTCCTCAAGCGCGTTACACAGGCATGACCGGACTGGCTATGTGCTACCGAACTTTTGTCATAAAAGCTTCATTACCGAAGACGGATTGATGGATGTACACGCTCGACTGTGGGAGCGAGCCTGCTCGCGAATGCGTCAGGTCAGCCAATGAAGGTATTGAGTGTGCCGTCGTCTTCGCGAGCAGGCTCGCTCCCACAGGGGAAACGGCGTTGTTCCTGCCCTCCTGCCCTGCACCGCTGCGTGACATTCGCATGACATTCACAGGGTTAAATCCGAGGGCATTCAGGCGTATAACCTTCACAAGACTTTTTGATCGGCACGCCGGTTTCAACACAGGGTAGCGACATGACCACAGCAAACATCCTTGGCAACCTGTTCCCTTCTGTCAGCGACATCCCGGAAAAATACCGCCTGGACGACCAGGTCGAGCAACGCGAATACCTGGTCGACGGGCAATTGCGCCGCTGGGACGGCCCGCTCGCGCAGGTGCGCAGCCCGGTCTATGTGCGAGGTGAGACGGGCGAAGAGCAAGTGATCCTCGGCAGCACACCGCTGCTGGATGCCGAAACCGCCCTCACCGCTCTGGACGCCGCCGTCCGCGCGTATGACCGAGGACAGGGCCTGTGGCCGACCATGCGTGTGGCCGAACGCATCCAGCATGTCGAAGCCTTCCTCGGCCGCATGCGCGAGCAGCGCGAAGCGGTGGTGAAACTGCTGATGTGGGAGATCGGCAAGAACCTCAAGGACTCGGAAAAAGAGTTCGACCGCACCTGCGACTACATCGTCGATACCATCAACGCCCTGAAAGAACTTGACCGCCGCTCCAGCCGTTTCGAGCTGGAGCAGGACACCCTCGGCCAGATCCGCCGCGTACCACTTGGCGTCGCCCTGTGCATGGGGCCTTACAACTATCCGCTGAACGAAACCTTCACTACGTTGATCCCGGCGCTGATCATGGGCAACACCGTGGTATTCAAACCGGCCAAACTCGGCGTGCTGCTGATCCGCCCGTTGCTCGAAGCGTTCCGTGACAGCTTCCCGACCGGCGTGATCAACGTGATCTACGGCAGCGGCCGTGAGACCGTCAGTGCATTGATGGCCAGCGGCAAGATCGACATCTTCGCCTTCATCGGCACCAATAAAGCCGCCAGCGACCTGAAGAAACTGCACCCGAAACCGCACCGCCTGCGTGCCGCGCTGGGTCTGGATGCAAAGAACCCTGGCATCGTTTTGCCCGAGGTCGATCTGGACAACGCAGTGAGCGAAGCGGTGACAGGCTCGCTATCGTTCAACGGCCAGCGCTGCACTGCACTGAAAATACTGTTTGTCCATGAGGATGTCGTTGACAGCTTCATCGAGAAATTCAACGCCAGACTGGCCACGCTGAAACCGGGCATGCCGTGGGACAGCGGCGTGGCGCTGACGCCGCTGCCGGAGTCAGGCAAGGTTGATTATCTGCACGGTCTGGTAGCGGATGCGCAAAGCAAAGGTGCGCAGGTGGTCAATCCGAATGGCGGCGAATCTCATGCTTCGTTCTTCTACCCGGCGGTGCTGTACCCGGTGAATCCGCAAATGCGCGTTTATCAGGAAGAACAGTTCGGCCCGGTGGTGCCGATCGTGCCGTACCGTCACCTCGATACGGTGATCGATTACGTGCTCGAATCCGACTTCGGCCAGCAGTTGAGCATTTTCGGCACCAACCCGGTGGCGGTCGGGCGGCTGGTCGACACGTTCGCCAATCAGGTCGGCCGAATCAACCTCAACGCCCAGTGCCAGCGCGGCCCGGACACCTACCCGTTCAACGGTCGCAAGAACTCTGCCGAAGGCACGCTGTCGGTACACGATGCGTTGCGGGTGTTTTCGATCCGCACGCTGGTGGCGACCAAATTCCAGGAGAGCAACAAGGATCTGATCAGCGAAATCATTCGCGGGCGCGATTCGAGTTTCCTGACCACCGATTACATTTTCTGACGAGGGCCTTGCACTGAGTAGATTCAGCACCCATCGATGGCCACCGCTGTTGCGCCGGATCCTGCGACCGCTGCTTGATCCGTATCGGCGCTACCGCCACGCGCGACTGATCCACTCGTTGCGGGTGGCATTGGGATTGTTGGCGACGATTCTGCTGACCACCGGCATCAGCCTGCCCCACGGCGAATGGGCCTCGGTGACCATGCTGGTGGTCATCGGCGGTTTGCAGCATCACGGCAATATCGGCAAAAAAGCCGCCGAGCGCGCCATCGGCACCTTGATCGGCGCGGGTGTCGGACTGGCATTGGTGGCGCAGCATGCCTGGCTGGGCATGCCTTGGCTGACTTACTTTTCGATGGCCGTGGTGTGCGGTTTTTTCTCTTATCACGCGATCGGAAAAGGCGGCTATACCGCCCTGCTCTCGGCCATCACCGTGTTCATCGTCGCCGGGCATGGCGACAACCCGATCACCGATGGTTTGTGGCGTGGCGTCGATATATTGATCGGTATCGCCCTGGCCCTGGCCTTTTCCTTCGCCTTGCCGCTCTACGCGGTGTATTCGTGGCGCTATAACCTCGCCGATGCCTTGCGCGACTGCGCTACGGTTTATGGCCGTATCATCAGCGGTGAGCCGATCAGCACTGATGAACATGTGCGGCTGATGAGCAAGCTCGGTGCGGTGATGGTGCAGTTGCGTTCGCTGATGCCGTCGGTGTCCAAGGAAGTGAAAATATCCATGACCGAACTGGATGCGCTTCAGCGCAACCTGCGGATGTGCATCAGCACCCTGGAAATCCTCGGCAACATCCGCCCCAACGCCACCGACCCACAGGCCACCGCCCATCTGCAAACAGCGCTCAAGGCTGAACACCGGCAGATTCGCGTGCAACTGATCGGCATGGCTCGCGCATTGAAAACCGGCGCCTCGCAGCGGCTTGATCGGCCAATGGAACTGCCGGGCGCGGAACTGGATGCGCCGGTTGCCAATACGCTGGACGGCTACCGGATGTTGACCCGGCAACTTGCTGCCAACATCAGCGAAATGCGCCAGCGCCTGGCGGCCACCGCGCCGCGCTGGAACATCTGACTCTTACGGCGTCGCCAGCCGCCGGGCTTTCCAGCCCCAACCTTGTTGCATGCCGGCAGCGGCGAGCAGGATCGCCGCGACGCCGACCCACTGCAGCAATTCGAGGCGATGGCCGAAGGCGAACCAGTCAACAAAGATCGCCGCAATCGGATAGATGAAGGACAGCGCGCCAGTCAATGCGGTCGGCAATTTTTGAATCGCGCCGTACAGCAACACATACATCAGACCGGTGTGAACGATGCCCAGGGTCACCAGACTGGCCCAGGCATCGGCGCCTTGCGGCAACGCATCGAAGTGGGCAAACGGCGCGAGCAGTAACACCCCGGTGCACACTTGAATCAGTGCAATCAGATGCGGCGGCGTACCGGTCAGGCGCTTGATGATCAGCGCGGCAATCGCATACAACAACGCCGCACCCAACGCCAAAGCGATTCCCAGCAGATAGTCATTGCCGCTGTCGCCGTGGGTACCATGTGCGCTGACAATCGCGAGCATGCCCACGAACGAAATCGCTAGCCAGAACAGCTTCTGCACAGTGATTTTTTCCCCGAGAAACAACGCAGCCAAGCCGACCAGCATGAACGGTTGCACGTTATAGACGGCGGTACCGATGGCAATCGAAGCGCGGGAATAGGAAGCGAACAGCAATACCCAGTTGCCAACAATCGCGCCCCCGCTGAGCACAGCCAGCAGGAATGTGGTGCGGGTCAGAATGCCTGAACGCAGGAAGCCGAACGCGGCGCAGATCAACAGCAAAGTGCCGGCGCCGAACACGCAGCGCCAGAACACCACGTCCAGTACGGATTGCCCGGACACCAGCACAAACCAGCCGATTGTCCCGGATATCAGCATGGCGGCGGTCATTTCCAGCGAGCCGCGACGGATTACGTTGTCCATCATTTCTTCTCCTGAGCCTGTAGTGTAAACATGGCAAAAGTATGCCAAGCGCACACCGGGCTGCTCCAGCGCATAAAGCAGGCTAAACTCGATCTTTGCCTTTTTTATCGAGGGTGATTCGCGCCCTCTGCCTAATCGGGACTTTGCTCATGACTGACGATATCGACCAGATCCTCATCAGCGCGCTGATGGAAGATTCGCGGCGCTCGCTCAAGGCACTGGCGCAGATCAGCGGCTTGTCCTCGCCAAGCGTGGCCGAGCGGTTGCGGCGTCTGGAAGAGCGCGGCGTGCTAAAGGGCTACACCGTGGAGATCGATCCGAAATGCTTCGGCTATCAATTGCAGGCGATCGTTCGGGTCCGGCCGCTGCCGGGGCAATTGCAGGAGGTAGAGCGGCAGATTCTGTCGATTCCCGAATTCACGGAGTGCGACAAGGTGACTGGCGAAGATTGCTTTATCGCTCGCCTGCATGTGCGCTCGATGGAACAACTCGACACCCTGCTCGACCGCCTCAACACCTTGGCCGAAACCAACACATCTATTGTCAAAAAAACCCCGGTCAAACGGCGACTGCCGCCGATGGCCTAGGTGCTTTCTTGTGCGCGTACCGACGTATGATTGACGCCTTTTTTGGCTAGGGAATGGCGATATGAAAATCCAGGTATTAATGCTCGCGGCATTGCTGCTCAACGGCTGTGGCACGATACAAACGGTGGTTCGCAACGATCAGGCTGCCGTTGACGGGCTCAAGGAACAAAAGAGTTACTGCGGGGCGGTGCCGAGAATTTACAGCGGCCTCGCCTATGACTTTTGCACGCTGAACGCTCCGCTGGCGTCAGGTATCGATCCCGATGATCATCGCAATGCGGCGATCCCCGTGGTGCTGGTCGATGCCGTGCTATCCGGCGCGCTCGATACCTTGCTGCTGCCCTACACGATCTACCGCCAGCAAGCGGATGGCAGCATCGTCATCAACTGAACCGGGACCTTTCTCCAGACAACAAAAAACCCGCCGAAGCGGGTTTTTTGTTCAAAGCGTTACGATCAATCGTCGCGGCCCATGATGCCAAACAGTTGCAGCAGGCTGACGAAAAGGTTGTAGATCGATACATACAGGCTGATGGTCGCCATGATGTAGTTGCGCTCGCCGCCGTGGATGATCGCGCTGGTCTGGAACAGAATGCAGACCGACGAGAACAGCACGAAACCGGCGCTGATCGCCAGTTGCAGGCCACTGATCTGGAAGAAGAAGCTTGCGACCACCGCGCCCAGCAAGACAAAGAAACCGGCGGTGATGAAACCGCTCAGGAAGCTCATGTCCTTGCGCGAGATCAGCACGTAGGCCGACAGACCACCAAACACCAGCGCGGTCATGGCGAATGCCGAGCTGACCACTTCGGCGCCGCCCTGCATGCCCAGATAACGGTTGAGGATCGGGCCGAGCAGGAAACCCATGAAACCGGTCAACGCGAAAGCGGACACCAGGCCCCACGCGGAATCACGGAGTTTGTTGGTGAGGAAGAACAGCCCGTAGAAGCCGATCAGCACCACGAAGATGTTCGGGTAGCCGACACGCATCTGCTGGGCTACGAAGGCCATCACGCCGCTGAATGCGAGGGTCAGAGCCAAGAGACCATAAGTGTTGCGCAGGACGCGGCTAACCTCTAGCTGCTCAGCCTGCACGCTGTTATTAACTGCGTAATCCTGTTCGCGCATGGCGACACTCCTGTTGGTTTGAAACGTTCAGTCGCAAAGATCATAACAGACGCTCTGTAACAAGCCATGCAGAGAGTTTGACAGTGTGTTTCATTCAGGTATTATGGCGCCCGCAACGCAAACGGAGGTGTGGCCGAGTGGTTTAAGGCAACGGTCTTGAAAACCGTCGACTGTAACAGGTCCATGAGTTCGAATCCCATCGCCTCCGCCATATTTTGTACCGACAAAGCCCTGATTATTCAGGGCTTTGTCGTTTCTGGGGTTCCCTGTTCTTTCTGGAACGTTCCTCATCTATTGCGGTGCGCTAGCCAGGTTTACTGATTGCCGACAGGCGGATACGAGAGCACCCGTGCAACAGCATTCCCACGATGATCAATGCACCCGCCCGCAACCAGGTCTCCCAGCCCTGCTGGCTGAGCAGCACCAGACAAGACGCGATAGCAAGCATCGGGACAAATGTGGGAACTCGGAAGTGACTTTCCTCGACTACGTCGCGGCGCAGAACCAGCACCGCAACGTTTGTGCTGAGAAACACGAACAGCAACAGCAGAACGACCGTTTGCGCCAGCGTCGCCAGGGTACCCGTTAGCGTCAGGGCAATTGCCACCACAGTGGTTGCGACAATTGCCGCCCATGGGGTTTGTCGTTTCGGCAGAACCGCACCCAGAACGCCCGGCAACAGTCCCAGATTGGCCATGCCATACGTCAAGCGACTGGCCATGATCATGGTTAAAAGCGCACCGTTAGCGACCGCTATCAGTGCGATGAACGAGAACAGTGCCGGTGGAATATTCAACGTGGATACTCGCACGACCTCAAGTAACGGCGCCGACGTCGCCAGCAAGCGCTCCGTGGACAGAACCGAAGAAGCGGCCACACCCACCGCGATGTAAACGACACCTGCGGTCAGCAAAGCCGCGAACAATGCGCGGGGGTAGACCTTGCGAACGTCTTTGATTTCTTCGGCCAGATTGGCAGAAGTTTCAAATCCCACAAAGGAATAGAAGGCGAGCAACGCCGCGCCCAACACCGCAAGCACCGGACTGACGCCAGGCTTGAACGACAGTGTGCGAGCCAAATCCGCCTCGCCGGTGCGGAAAAACCACGCAGCGGCAACAATCACCAGAATCAAACCTGACAGCTCGATCAACGTCATGACCAGGTTGGCCCCAAGCGATTCCTTGATACCGCGCGCGTTGAGTAACCCTATCGCCAGCAGGAACACCAGCGCCGCAATATGAGGCGGTACGTCAACGAAGGCTTTGAGGTAATCACCCGCAAATGCCAGCGACAAACCGGCCGCGCTGGTCACCGCAGCAGCCAGCATGCAAAAGCCGACAAGAAAGGAAACGAGCGGAGATTTGAAGGCTTTTTCGGCGAACACGGAAGCCGCGCCAGCATGCGGATACTTCGTTACCAGCTCGGCGTAAGAACCGGCAGTCAACATCGCAAAAAACAGTGCCACCAGCAGCGGCACCCAGATGGCCCCGCCAACCTCTCCTGCAATCGTTCCGGCGAGTGCGTAAACGCCTGCTCCCAGAACATCCCCGAGAATAAAGAGGAACAGCATCGGGCCGGTGATTGCCCGGCGAAGAGAAGTCTTATGCGTTGGAGTCGTCACGTTCAGCCCTTGATTCAGGTGGAGAATTCAGCTGCAGTGCCGGGAGCTGGCAGGTTGTAACCTGAAGCAGTGGAAGCTCGTGACTGTGGCAAAGTTCAATTTCTGTCACAGACAACTGATCTTGAGCTTGCAACGCATCAGTCGTGATAGTCCCCTCCCGCCGCAGCGCGCAGATAGGCCTCGTCTGCCTCGACTCGCAGTTCTCGCCACTCCTGCCAGTCCACTAAACCCAGTCTGTCCATTTCATCGGCCTGGCGCAGGAGTTCCTCATGCCAGGTATCCGGGCACTCGCTTCGCAGTGCGTCATCATCAAATGCCCGATGCCAGCGATCGTAAGCCTGCAGCTTCAGCTGTTGCTCGAGTGAAAATGTGTTGGTCAGGGAGTTCATGGCGCTGCCTTCTCGACTTGATTAGTCAATGGAGCCCGGTGGTTCAGCGGCAGTTCAGAAGAACCGACCAGAGGACGATCACGTGCCCCGTTTCCCCAGGGCCAACGCGACTTTCTCTTATCCGCAATGGCCGCCGGATTGAAATGGCGTTAGCATCCCGACCATTGGGCTGAACAAGCCTGTTTTTTTCAGATCAGGGTCGCATTGTGGAAAAGCTAAAACGCCTTCAAAGCGGAATCGAAGGGCTCGACGCGCTGCTTCAGGGAGGGCTGGTCGCGGGTGCTTCGTACATCATTCAAGGGCGTCCGGGCTCCGGCAAAACCATCCTTGCCAATCAGCTTGGATTTCATCATGCGCGCAACGGCGGTCGTGTTTTAGTCGCCACGTTGCTGGCCGAGTCGCACGACCGTCTGTTTCAGTTCCTGTCGACGATGAGTTTCTTCGACTCGTCGCGTATAGGCGCCGAAATACAATTTGTCAGCGCGTTCGATACGCTGGAAAACGAAGGCCTTGATGAGGTGGTGAAACTGCTTCGGCGTGAAATCAGTCGGCAGAAGGCGACTGTCATGGTGGTTGACGGATTGCTCAATGCTCGCTCCAAGGCCGACTCGCCTATCGACACGAAAAAATTCATCTCCGAGCTGCAAGGCCATGCGGCATTTGCCGGTTGCACCGTGCTGTTTCTTACCAGCTCGCGCCTTGACGACGGCAGCCCCGAACACACCATGGTCGACGGCGTCATCGAAATGGGCGAAGAGCTGTTCGGTACCCGTTCGGTGCGACGTATCCATTTGCGCAAAACGCGCGGTAGCGGCGCATTGACCGGTGTCCACGAATGCGAAATCAACGATGACGGTCTGGTGGTCTATCCGCGCCTTGAGAGCCTGTACAAGCGCCCTTCCGCCCCGGACAGTGCCGACATGACGCGCATTCCCAGCGGCATCGCTTCGCTGGATGACATTCTCGGTGGTGGCTTGCACAGTTCCAGCGTTTCCCTGGTGATGGGGCCGTCCGGCATCGGTAAAACGACACTAGGCCTGAAGTTCCTCGCGCAATCGACGCCCGACGCTCCGGGGCTGCACTTCGGTTTCTATGAGAGCCCGCAGCGCCTGCGCCTCAAAGGCCGCTCGCTGGGCATCGATATCGAAGAAATGGAACGCTGTGGTGCCCTGAGCATCACTTGGCAGCCTACTACCGAAGGCCTGCTGGATGGCCTCGGCGCACGTTTGCTCAGCCTGGTCGAGGAAAAACGCATCAAGCGTCTGTTCATCGATAGCCTCAGCGGCATGACACGGGTTTCGACCACTCCGGAACGCATCACCGACTTTTTCAGTGCACTGATGAACGAGCTGCGCTCCAGAGGCGTTACGGTGTTTGCCTCCTGGGAAATGCGCGACCTGTTCGGCTCCCAGATCAGCGCACCGACCTCCGACCTGTCCAGTATTGTCGACAACCTGATACTCATGCGTTTCTTTGAGAATCACGCTGAACTTCGCAGGACACTTTCCATTCTCAAGGTACGAGATAGCGCCTATAACCCGTCGCGGTTCGAGGTGGTTATCCGTGATCAAGATGTGTTCCTGGAAAAGGCTTTGAGAAATGAACCTTCAGTCTCAACTGAGTCATTGCCTGGTTCATCATCGTAAGTCTTTGAGCGGGTTGAAATAACATGACCACCATCCTGGTAGTCGACGACGAATATCTGATTGCTGACATCCTTGGCTTCGCGCTCGAGGATGAGGGCTTCATGACGGTGACCGCCAGCAATGGCAAAAAGGCTCTGGAAGTGCTGGAGCGAGAACGTCCAGCCTTGATCATCACCGACTTCATGATGCCGGTCATGGACGGCCTGGAGTTTGCCGAAGCCGTGCGTGCCCTGCCGTCCGTCAATCACTTGCCGATCATCCTGATGAGTGGCGCTCAGGCCCACATCGGCATGCAGCGCTCGGATCTGTTCGATGTGGTGCTGGCCAAGCCTTTCGACATTGACGTGATTGTGGCTGAGGTCAAGAAACTCTTGGCGACGGACTAGGCCGTTGCCCATAGAAGCGTTTCTGTTCTTTTTCTCGACCGCAGTCTTATGGCCTCACTCAGACCGATAGAACTGGCGATACCACTGCACAAAAGCCTGCACGCCCTGCTCGATCGGCATTTGCGGACTGAAGTCGATGCAGCGTGACAGCGCTGAAACGTCCGCCCAGGTTTTCAGCACATCGCCCTCCTGCATCGGCAGATAGCGGCGCTGCGCTTTGATCCCCAGGGCGCTCTCCAGACATTCGACAAAGCTCATCAGGGCCACCGGGCTGCCGCGCCCGATATTGAATAAGCGATTCGTGCCGCGCTCGGCGCTGCGTGCGGGCGGCCGCTCGAGCAGTCGGAATATCGCTTCGACGATGTCATCGATATAGGTGAAATCCCGCGCCATTTCGCCCCGGTTGTAAATATCGATGGCGCGCCCTTGCAGCATCGCGTCGGTGAATTTGAACAGCGCCATGTCCGGTCGGCCCCAAGGGCCGTAAACGGTAAAAAAGCGCAGGCCGGTGGCTTGTAGCCCATAGAGGTGGCAGTAACTGTGCGCGAGCAATTCGTTGGCGCGTTTGGTCGCCGCGTACAAAGACACCGGCCGGTCGACCGGGTCGTCCTCGTGAAACGGCATTTTGCTGTTGGCGCCATATACCGAGCTGCTGGAGGCGTAGATCAGATGGTCGGGTTGGTGGTGTCGGCAGGCTTGCAGCACGTTGAGAAAACCCACCAGATTCGACTGCGCGTAAGCGTCAGGATTATCCAGGGAATAGCGCACCCCGGCCTGCGCGGGCAGGTGAATGACCTGTTTGAAGTGGCCGTGTTCGAACAGCGCGGACAGCGCAGCCTGGTCAACGATATCCATTGGGTGGAACGTAAAATTGGCCAGCGCCTGCAATCGGTGCAAACGAGCCTGTTTGAGTTTAACGTCGTAGTACGGATTGAGGTTGTCGATGCCGACGACCTGCTGGCCCTCGCGACATAAACGCATGACCGTGTGATAACCGATAAAGCCTGCTGCCCCCGTTACCAGAACGCTCATAATTGCCTCGATTCCCAGTTGGACTCTAAGAAGATGCGCAGCCCGGACGTCTCGCAACAGTACTTCGGCAACTAGTCATAGGCCACGTTAGTTTCCGAGACCAGCGCGATCCGACGTGAGGCATATATCACGATGTCTTTCCTCCGGCTCAAACATGTAATAATGAAACTAATTTGCTATCACCGACTGCATCTAGCGATGCGCGACTTCAATACACTCGAAAAGTTTAAAAAATCCGACGAATAAATTTCGTCTTTACAATCCAGTGACTTACGAAACATGGCCATCATCAGCGGATGAAAGGCAGTCTTTTTGACTGTTATTAATTGACAGCCTGCAAAGACTGGCCGATAACTAATCACTGCCCGAAGAGCTAAAGCCGTCGCGCACTTTGCAGCGCTTGGGCTAGTTATGTAATTGGATCCTGAAGGTCGCAACTGCGAACCGTGCGGTAGCTTTGCTCAAACAAAAGCACGCCAGTTCGTTATAGCCAAGACGACCACGGATATAACAATAACCCGACCAAGTTGATTCATTTTTGAAACACTTCTTCTGCCAATAAACATTGATGCATCTGGCTCGGCACTTTGCCTTGATCAGCCTACTACCTACTAGCAAGCATGACGGCTCGTCCCACGTTATCGGCCGCGCTGCTTAAACGATCGCTATGTATGGAGTACTCCAGCATGCTAACGGTTTGCCGCAACGGTTCTAACTGGTATTTATTGCAGTGCAAGCCCCGCCAGGATGAACGGGCACAACTCAATTTGCAGCAACAGAACTACTCGACCTTTCGGCCGCAGCTGATGAGCGAGCGCAGTATTCGTGGCAAACGCCAACGAACGCTGGAATCGCTGTTTCCCGGTTACGTCTTCATTCAATTGAGTCGGGATGACAACTGGGCGCCGATTCGCTCGACGCGCGGTGTCAGCCGCATCGTCGAATTCAATCACGTGCCTGCCCGGGTCGACGAAGACGTGATTACGCGATTGCGCGCACGCAGCCAGGAGTCGCTCGGTTTTCCCGCCGAGCAGACACTCCAACCCGGCGACGCCCTGCACATCGTCGACGGCCCGCTGTCCCCGCTTGAAGGCGTGTTCCTGTCCATGCAGGGCGACGAGCGCGTGATGATTTTGCTGAATTTCCTCAACCGCCAACAGCACGTCAGCGTCCCGCTGAGCTACCTCGAACGCCAGCGACAATAACGCCGGATCCGCTTCGCCCTGACACCGACCCCCTTCATCAGGAGCGTGATCCATGGCTCTGAAGCCTCGCTGTTCCCTGGTTTTAGTCGTCGCCTGCTGTGCCCCCGAAGTCACGTGGAGCGTTGAGCCGCAAGCGATCAATGTCTATGGCTTCGATTTCACCCCGACGTTTGCCTTGTCGGAAAGCTACGACGACAACTTTCGCGAAGTCGAACACGATGTCGAATCAACCATGGTCACCCGCTTGGCGCCCGCCTTCGAGCTCAAGGCCGAAGATCGCAACAGCGCCACACGGGTGATCTGGGAGCCGACGCGCTACATCTATCACAGCGCCTCCGACGCTTCGAACACCGCCCAGCGCCTGCGCGCCGACAGCATCATGGAGTTCACCGATCGGCATCGGCTGAAGCTCGAAGCCGAGGCGCGCAAATACGAGCGCACCACCTCGACCGCCGTCGATGGCATCAACGACAAGATCGAGAGCAAGCGCGTCGGCGGCGTCTACACCTTTGGCGCGCGCAGCGCGCTGAACCAGATCGATCTCGGCGCCAGCTACGCGCAACTGCGCTATGACAACTCCGATGGCATCAATGATGACAAGGAGCGCAACACCAGCAACCTGACCACCACCTGGTATCACCGCCTAGGGAGCAAGACCCGTGGCTTGCTTGAGTACGACCACACCCGCTTCGATTACCTGCAATCGAACAGCCCGCGCAGCAGTCGCTCCGATGCCGTGCTGGCCGGCGCCGAGTGGGACATGACGGCGAAAACCACCGGCAAATTGCGCGTCGGCTACGAGCGCAAGAACTTCGATCGCAGCGGTTCCGACGACCTCAGCAATCCGACCTGGCAAGTGGATCTGGCGTGGAAACCGCGCACCTGGTCGACCTTTACCTTCCTCGCCCGCCAGGCCATGGCCGAGGGCGACGATGGCTCCGACGCGGTGAAAGCCACGTTCACCCAGATCGGCTGGCGGCACGGCTGGACCGAGCGCATCACCACGGTCGCCGAAGCCGGCATGGGCCATTACGTCTATGAAGGCCAGGACCGCAGCGACGATTTGCAGGATTACAAACTCGGCGTGATTTACGAAATGCGCCGCTGGCTGGACATCGAACTCGCCTATCGCCACCGCGACAACGATTCCGATGCCGACAACGAGAGCTTCACCCGCAACGTCATGCAGATCACTTTCGACGTCAGTCTGTAGGAGGGTTGGGCCATGCATACGCGCCTGATTTTACTGTTGTTGCTGCTCTGGACTGTGCCTACGGTCGAAGCAGCGGACAGCGCCACCGATTACCGTCTGGCCGCCGGCGATGTCTTGCGCATTACCGTGTTCGGCGAGCCGGAACTGAGCTTCAAGAAAATCCGCCTCAACGATGCCGGCACTTTTTCCTACCCGTTTCTCGGCGAGATCGTCGCCAAGGGTCTGACGCCCAATCAGGTCGAACAGAAAATCGTCGACGGCCTCAAGCAAGGCTATCTGGTCGATCCGAAAGTCAGCCTCAGCCAGATCGAATACCGGCCCTTCTACATCAATGGCGAAGTGCAGAAGCCCGGCAGTTATCCCTTCCAGCCCGGGCTCACCCTGGAAAAAGCCATTGCGCTGGGTGGCGGACTGACCGAACGCGCTTCGATGAAACGCGTGACGATTCTGCGCGGCAGCGGCGGCCCGCCGGTCACTGAAAACATCTCGCGCACCACCGTCATCGCTCCCGGCGACACCATTTCCATTGCACAAGGCTTTTTCTGATCATGGACAACAGCCCAAGCACCTACCTCGAACGTCCACTCCAGGGCCACTTGCAAGCGCAAGCCGCCGATGAGTCGGACACCCTTGATCTGCTGCACCTGTGGCGCGTGGTCTGGACGGCCAAGTGGAACATCGCCTGGCTGGTGCTGCTCAGTTGCGCGCTGGCGGTGGCGGCGCTGTCATTGATTACGCCGCAATACGTCGGCAGCGCGACGTTGCTGATCAAGGACAAGACGCCGCCGGTCATGAGTTTTCAACAAGCGGCGGAATCCGGCGGCGCCACTACCACCGATTACCTGCAGACCCAGCAAGCCCTGTTGCAGTCACGGGAACTGGCCGAGCGCGCCGTGCGCAAACTCGGCCTGACCACTCACCCGATCACTGACCCACGGCAACAGGCGCAGAGCTGGTTCACCCCGCGCCAGTGGCTGGCCGAGCTCAATCGTGATCAATGGCTGCCGTGGGCGGATCTGCTCCCGGCGCCGAAGCCGCCAGCCACCGAAGAACAGATATTCAACGACGTCACGCAAAACCTGATGCTGCACACCAGCGTCAAATTCGTTGGCAAGAGCCAGTTGCTGGAAATCGATGTCGAGCTGCCCGACCCGGCCCTCGCTGCCGCCGTGGCCAATGCCCTCGCCCAAGGTTTCATCGACAGCCAGCAGGACACCAGCCTCAAGTCCTCGCAGAACAACACCAGCTGGATGAACACCCGTCTGGTCGAGTTGCGCGACAACCTGCGCGTTGCCGAAAACAAGTTGCAGGCCTATCGCGAGGAACAGGGTCTGGTCGACGTTGACGGCGTTGCCACGATCAGTGCCAACGAGCTGCAAATGACCGGCAACCGCATGATCGATGCGCGGCGTGATCGCGCCGAAGCCGAGAGCCAGTTCCGCCAGGCGCAGGCCTTGAGCAACGGTGATATCAGTCGTTTGTCGAGTGTCCCGGCGGTGCTGAGCAATCCGTTGATTCAACAGTTCCAGGCCGATCTGGCCAAGGCCCAGGCAAAAGTTGAAGAGCTGTCGGGCCGCTACGGGCCGAAACACCCGGCGCTGATTTCCGCCCGCTCCGAACAGCGCACCGCCGCCAACAGCCTGCGCCTGCAAGTGCAGCAGGTGGTCGCCGGCATTGAACGGCAATATCAACTGGCGGTGGCCAGCGAAGACGCGCTGCGTAAGTCGTTCAACAGCAACAAGGCGCAGATTCAGGACATCTCGCGCAAGGAATTCCAGTTGCGCGAATACCAGCGTGAAGTCGACAGCACGCGAGCGCTCTACGAAACCTTCGTCACCCGCCTCAAGGAAACCGCCGCCACCTCCGACATGGATTCGGCCAAGGCACGCATCGTCGATCCGGCCATCGCGCCGCTGGAAGCGAGCAAGCCGCGCAAGAACCTGATTCTGGCGATCGTCGCGCTGGTCGCCGCCGTGGTCGGTGTCGCCCTGGCCTTCCTCTTCGATACGCTGAGCAACACCTTCAAGACCGACGACACCGTCGAGAGCCTGCTCAATGTGCCGTTGCTCAGCGTGGTGCCGCTGGTGATGAAGAAGAGCCGTCGACAGTTGGCGCGGTTGTTCGAGGATAACGACCACCCGCGCTTCTGCGAAACCATCCGCAACCTGCGCACCTGGCTGATGCTGCAAAGCAACGAACGGCCGGCGCAAGTGGTGCTGGTGACGTCCTCGGTGTCCGGCGAAGGCAAGAGCACTATCGCCAACAACCTCGCCTCGTCGCTGGCGCCGCTGGAACGGGTGTTGCTGATCGACGCCGACATGCGTCAACCGACGCTGTCGCTGAACTTCGATTTCCCGCCGGAAAACCCCGGCCTGGCCAACCTGATGGCCGGCACTGCGCGGCTCGAAGACTGCATTCGCAGCGTGGGCAATCTCGACATGTTGCCGGCTGGCTGCCTGACGCCCTCGGCGCTCGACCCGTTCGATGCGCCTCGGCTGAAATCATCGAGCAGCTCGAGCAACGCCGTGGCGCCCGCGCAGGACTTGCTCAGTTCACCACGCCTCGGCCGGCTGTTGCAGATTCTCAAATCGCGCTACCGGCACATCATCATCGATTCGCCGCCGGCAGAAATCGTCAGCGACGCGCTGTTGCTGGCCAAGCATTCCGACGCGGTGATCTATGTGGTCAAGGCGCAGAGCACGCCCGTGGGCCAGGTGCGCAAAAGCATCGCGGTGTTGCAGCAAAGCCAGGCGCCGGTGTTCGGCGTGGTGCTCAATCAGGTCGATCTGCGCAAGGCGCGCAAATACGGCCATGGCCATTCCCGCTCCTTCTACGACTACGACTTCGCCCCGCGCTGATCCTCCGGGCCGTGCCGCCCGGCAGCGCCGATCCTTTCCCGTGCTCGACGAATCGGAGATCGCGCCGATGACTTCGCAATATTCCGCGCAAATGGCACACCGTCGCGGCCTCACCTTCTGGGGGCAATGGTGGTGCGCAATGACCCTGGTCAACCTCTTGCTGATCGTACTGGTGCACTGGCGCATCGGCGCTATGCCGAGTGAATACCGGCTGCTGATCATTCTCACGGTGCTCGGCTCGATGCCGGTCTACAGCCTGGTGCAGGTCTATCACAAACGCCATGGCTTGCTGGTCGGATTGGGGCGATTGCTTGCCGGCTGGCTGATTCTGCTCGGGCTGCTGATGAGCATCGCTTTCGTCACCCAGACCAGTGCGTTGTTTTCCCGGCAGGTAGTGATCGTCTGGGCGGTGGTCGGGTTCCTCGCCCAGGCAGCGAGTTTCTTGCCCTTGCATCTATTCGTGCGCATGTACACCAAGATGATCTGCAACGAGCGCCGCGCGGTGATCATCGGCACATGCCCGACCGCCCATGAACTGGCGCGAAAACTCCTCGACCCCGACCGCGCGCTGCTGCTGGGTTTCGTCGCTGCCAAAGGCGACAGCGGCCCGGCGCCGAGCATTCTGCCGCTGCTCGGCGAGGTCGAAGACATTCGCGAAATCATCACGCGCTTGCAGGCGCGACGGGTGTATATCGTCCTGCCGATGGCCGAAGCGGCAACGATCGAAGCGCTGTACATCAACCTGCTCGACATGAATGTCGACGTGGTGTGGATTCCGGATCTGGGCAGCATGGTGCTGCTCAACCATTCGATCTCCGAGATCGAGCGGATGCCGGCGATCTACCTCAACGAAAGCCTGCTCACCTCGCACCCCGGCAGCCTGTTCTGCAAGGATCTGTTCGAACGCAGCGTGGCGGCGGTAGCGCTGATTCTGCTCAGCCCGTTGCTGCTCGGCGTGGCCATCGCGGTCAAGCTGACTTCGCCGGGGCCGGTGCTGTTCAAGCAGAACCGCCATGGTTGCGACGGCGAAGTGATTCGCGTGTGGAAATTCCGCTCGATGCGCGTGCATGACGATCAGCAAGTGCGCCAGGCCACCCGCGACGACGACCGGGTCACGCCGCTGGGACGCTTTCTGCGGCGCAGCTCCATTGATGAATTGCCGCAACTGTTCAACGTGTTGTTCGGCCACATGGCGCTGGTCGGCCCGCGCCCGCACGCGGTCACCCACAACATCTATTACACCGGCAAGGTTCGCGCCTACATGGCGCGCCATCGACTCAAGCCCGGTATCACGGGCCTGGCGCAAATCACCGGGCATCGCGGTGAAACCGAGACCGTGGAAAAGATGCAGCGCCGGGTCGCCCAGGACCTCAATTACATCAATCAATGGTCGCTGTGGCTGGACATCAAGATCCTGCTGAAGACGCCCTTCACCCTGTTCTCGAAAAACATCTACTGACAGCGGCCACCTCGCTGGCCCACCCCACCGCGCATGAGGTTTTCCCATGAATGTGAGTGTATTCGGTATCGGTTATGTCGGACTGGTCCAGGGCGCCGCGCTGGCCGAGGTGGGCCACAACGTGCTGTGTGTGGATGTCGATGCGGCCAAGGTACAGGCCTTGAACGACGGCTCCCTGCCCATCTACGAACCCGGCCTGAAAAGCCTGGTGCGGGAAAATCATCACAGCGCACGGCTGCAATTCGGCAGTGATCTGGCCGCCGCGGTAAAGCACGGCGACGTGTTGCTGATCGCGGTCGGCACGCCGCCGGACGAGGACGGGTCGGCGGATCTCAAACATGTCCTCAGCGTCGCCCGCACCATCGGCGAGCACCTGCGCGGCGAGCAGATCATCGTCGACAAATCCACGGTGCCGGTGGGCACGGCGGATCGGGTGCGCGAGTGTATCAGCGCAATCCTCACGGACAGCGGTCGCAGTGCGCTGACGTTCGATGTGGTTTCCAACCCGGAATTTCTCAAGGAAGGCTGCGCAGTCGACGACTGCATGCGCCCTGACCGGATCATTATCGGCACCAACAGCCCGCGTGCCGAAGCGGTAATGCGTGAGTTGTATGAACCGTTCAATCGCAACCGCGAAAAAATCATCGTCATGGATGTGCGCAGCGCCGAGCTGACCAAATACGCGGCCAATTGCATGCTCGCGACCAAGATCAGCTTCATGAACGAAATGGCCGGGCTCGCGGAAAAGCTCGGCGCCGACATCGAAATGGTTCGCCACGGCATCGGCTCGGATCCGCGCATCGGCTATCAGTTCATCTACCCCGGCATTGGTTATGGCGGCTCGTGCTTTCCCAAGGATGTCCGCGCGCTGATCCATGCCGCCCACGGCGTCGACATCGATGCACGCCTGCTCAGGGCGGTTGAGTCGCGCAACAACGAGCAGAAGAGCACGCTGTTCCACAAGATCGCCGATCACTTCAACGGCGCCCTGGAAGGCAAGACCTTTGCGCTGTGGGGCCTGAGTTTCAAGCCGAACACCGATGACATGCGCGAAGCGCCCAGCCGTGTGTTGATGGAAGCGCTGTGGCGTGCCGGCGCCAGTGTGCAGGCGTTCGACCCAAAAGCCATGGAGCAGGCGCAACAGCTTTACGGCCCGCGCGACGACCTGACCCTGGCCGGAACCAAGGAAGCGGCGCTGAAAAACGCTGACGCCCTGGTCATCGTCACCGAGTGGCAAGCGTTTCGCGCGCCGGACTTCGAACTGCTCGCCCGCCAGCTGAAAAATCCGCTGATCTTTGATGGCCGCAACCTGTTCGATCCGCAACGCCTGAGCGCACGCGGGTTCACCTACATCAGCGTGGGTCGGCCGACCTGCGCTGCCGAAGCACAGGATCTCGCATCATGATCCGCCTGGAATTGCTGGATCGTTATTCGCCGGCGCTGCTGGAATCGAACCGGGCGTTCTCCTTTCTCAACTTCGCCTCGATCGGCAGCTTCATTCGCCAGCCGCCACCGTCGCTGGCGTATTTCTGCGACGGCATGCTGATGTCCGGTTTCATGTCGCGCATCACCGGGCGCGCGGTTGAGAGGGTCAGTTTCGACTTCACCTCAATTGCCGATCCGGTTTTGCGCGAGTCCGAGCGACGCGGCAAGCGCGTCTATGTGGTCGGCGCGCGGCAGGCGGAACTTGATCGTTTCGTGGAAAAACTCGGCATTCAATATCCGCGCCTGCAACTGGTCGGCGCGCACAGCGGTTACTTCGACGCCGGACAAGGCGCTGCGCTGCACGCCGATATCCGCCAGCGCCGGACCAACCTGTTGCTGGTCGGCCTCGGCGCCGGTCTGCAAGAACGCTTTGTCCTTGAGGCGCTGCACGGCGGTTTCAGCGGCGTGGCCTTCACCTGCGGTGGCTTCATCCGCCAGGAAGCCAATGCCAGCGAGCGCTACTACCCCGACGCCATCAATCGTCTGCATCTGCGCGCCTTCTACCGCATGTACCGCGAGCCGCACACGATCAAGCGCTACCTGCTCGATTACCCGAGCAATGCCCTGCGCCTGACCGAACTGATTCTGCGCCAGCAAGTGGCGATCAATGTCACCGCCCCGTGAGGATTTTGCCGATGCATATTCTGTTTACGCTCAAGGATTACCAGACTGGCGGCGGCGTCGAATGCGTGCAGCAGCGCCTCGCCGAGCAGTTCCTGCAGGACGGCCGCCGGGTGAGTTTTTTCGTCATGAACGGCGATTCGCCAAACATCGACGGCGCACGGAGCATGGCCGGTGGCGGTAGCGGCCTCGGCGGCTGGCTGAAATCGATTGTGCTGCTGCGCCGAATGATTCGCCGCGAAGGCGTGACGCATCTGATCGGCGCCAAGGAGCAGGCCAATCTGTGCACCTGGTTCGCCACTCTGGGCAGCACTTGCAAGGTCATTTACACGCGCCACGCCGCGCTCGATTGTGCCGAGCAGAACACCGGGCGCGCCAGTCTGCGCCTGTTGTACGCGTTGTATCTGTGCGGCAGCGGCAAGGTGGTCGCGGTGTCTCAGGGTTTGCGCCAGTCGCTTGCCGGGTTGATGCCGTGGGGCCAGCCGCGCATTCGTTATTGCCCGAACGCGGTGATCACCGAGCAATTGTTACGTGCCGCGCAAGCACCATTGCCCGGTGGCGTGCCCCATCACTACTGGCTGGCGGTCGGCCGACTGGTTGCAACCAAGGGCTTTGACCGGCTGCTGGAAGCTTATGCACTAGCGGCGCAACAACGCACGCTGCCGTATCTGGTGATTGCCGGCGACGGCCCGTTGCGCGAACAGCTTGAGGCCCAAGCGCAACGACTGGGCATCGAACGGCTGGTGCATTTCACCGGGCATTTGCGCAATCCCTATCCGCTGATTCGCCATGCGCAACTGTTGGTGCTCAGTTCGTTGCACGAAGGCTTGCCGACGGTGCTGGTCGAGGCGCTGGCGCTGGGCACGGCGGTGATTTCCACCGATTGCGGGAGCGGCCCGCGCGAGTTGCTCGACGGCGGACGCCTCGGACGTCTGGTCAGCGTCAACGATGTTCCGGCTCTGGCCGAAGCGCTGCTCGACAGTCTGGCCAGCCGCGAACCCGCAGCGCCGGTGCGTCGTTCAGTCAGTGAGGCGATCCTGCCCTATACCAGCCAATACGCCGCCCAGGCTTATTATCAGGTGTGGAACCGATGAAAAAACTGTTGATCATCCTCCAGGATCTCGGCGCCGGCGGCGCGGAAAAAATGATGGTGCGCCTCGCCGGCGCCCTGGTTGAGGCCGGCAACGAAGTCACTCTGCTGATGCTCACCGGTGCCGGGGTGAATCAGCCGGCGCTCGACCCTCGGGTCAGGCAAGTGCTGCTGGACAGTCCGCGCAGCGCGGCGGCTGTTCCGGCGCTGACACGGTTTTTGCGCAGCAATCGGTACGACGCGCAACTGGCCGCCCTGACCCACGTCAACGTCGTGGCCATTGCCGCGGCCGCGCTGTCCGGGACGCTGGCGCGACTGCACGTCAGCGAGCGCAACGCGTTCTCGCGGGACAAGCACGTCAACCCGGCCTTATCGGTCAAGCTGGCCTACTGGCTGGCGCCGTGGCTGTACCGGCTGATTCCCAACCCGGTGATCTGTGTGTCACAAGGCGTCGCCGAGGATCTGGTCGACACCACCATCGCCCGCCCGCGCGACGTGACCACGGCCGACAACCCGGTGCTCGACAACGACTTTCGCGACAAGCCTGCCGCCGCACCCAGCCACCCGTGGCTTGTACACAAAACCACCCCGGTGATTGTCGCGGTCGGACGGCTGGCGCAGCAAAAAGGCTTCGACACTTTAATCGAGGCCTTCGCCCGCCTGCCGCAATGCGATGCGCGCCTGATCATCTTTGGCGAAGGCGCACTGCGCACTGAACTGCTCGCCCAAGCGGCAGCGCTTGGTATCGCGCAGCGCTGCGACTTGCCCGGTTATGCCAGCGATCCCATCGCCGAAATCGCCCGAGCCGACTGTTTCGTCCTGTCGTCGCGTTTCGAGGGCAGTCCCAACGCCCTGGTCGAAGCCCTGTCGACCGGCACGCCTGTGGTGGCGACGCGTTGTCCGTATGGCCCGCAGGAAATCCTCGCCGATGGCGCCGTCGCGCCCTTGGTCGAGGTTGACGACGCGGTCGCGCTCGCCGCTGCAATCAGCGATCAAATGACCACACCGCGCGCCCTGCATCGTCAGCGGCGCATCGATGCCGCCGCGCGATTCGTCAGTGGTCGCGCCGTGCAAACCTACCTCAAGGCGTTATTGCGGAGGCACTGAGATGAATCGCCTGCAAGTGCGCTATTCGACGCTGGCCGATGCTTTCACCCTCTTCGGCGTGCTGTTCTATACGCAGGTGATCGGCTTCTTTCTGCGCCTGGGCAACGTCAGCACGCTGGACGATGCGCAGCAGGATCTTGAGGGCAATCTGGCCAATCAGATTTGTGGCTTGCTGACTTTGCTGGTGCCGCTGTTGTTCTTCATCCGGCACAAGGTGTTCCTTAGCAAAAGCTTCTACCGGCAGAATCTGTTTTTGCTGTTGTTCCTCGCCTGCGTGGCGGCGTCGATCAGTTGGTCGAGCGAGCCGATGCTCAGTTTCAAGCGTTTCGTGGCGCTGCTCAGCGTGGTGTTTTTCGCCGGGTTCATCGCCTGGCGCTACAGCCTGGAACGCATCGCCTTTCTGTTCGGTTGCGTGATCGGTGCGGCGGCGTTGGTCGGGTTGATCTTCGCTTTGATCCGGCCGGATATCGCGTTCATTTCCGGCGGCATTCGCGACGGTGCCTTTCGCGGCGTTTTCGCGGAAAAGAACGCCGGTGCACGTCTCAACGCAATCGCGATCCTGTTACTGCTGCCGATGATCCGCCAGCGCAACCCGCTGGCCATGCTCTACGGGCTGTTCGCGTTGATCGCCATAGGCCTGGCGCAATCGGCAACGGCGATTGCGCTGATCGTCGCCGGCACCGCCAGCTACGCGTACTTCATCACGCTGATCCGCTTGCGCATCAACCGCTCACTGCTCGCGTTCACCGCAGCGACGCTGGTGTTCTTCCTCTTGTGCGCGGTGCTCTACGCCAACTACGCCATGCTGCTGGAACTGGTCGGCCGCGACCCGTCACTCACCGACCGCACGCTGATCTGGGAGCTATTGCAACCGCTGATCGACGATCAGTTTCTCAAGGGCTACGGGTTCGGCGCGTTCTGGGCCAGTGCCGATGCCGATGCGTTCATCACGCGCTGGGGCTACATCGGCAACGCCCACAGCGGCTACGTCGAGACGCTGCTCAACGGCGGTGTGATTCAGTTGATTGCCCTGCTGCTGATGTTTGCCCAGACCCTGACCAAGCGCTATCGGGCAATCACGGCGGACCAGTCCGCACGATATCAGGCTTGCGCATTGGTGATCATCGGTCTGTTCGTGGTCACCAACTACGTTGCCTACGTGATCCCCAATTACCGCTCGGGCGAGTTCCTGATTTTCTGTGTCCTCAGCCTGACCTTCCGCCATCACCTCGTCACACGCACGCAGCCGGTGCCGATTGCCACCGCCCGGCCGCTGCGCACAACGTTCAAGGAGCAACGCCCATGCTGAACGAACCGTCCGCCGTCACAGTGTGCGTGGTGATTGCGCTGTACAACGCCGCCTCCAGCATCGAACGCACGCTGGATTCAGTGAGCGCGCAAACCCGCCTGCCCGACAAGGTCATCGTCGTCGATGACGGCTCCAGCGATGCCGGGCCGGACATCGTCAGGCACTATTCAGCGCCCTTCCCCATCGTGCTCTTGCAGCAGCCCAACCAAGGCCCGGCCAGTGCGCGCAATCGCGGCGTGTTCAGTGCCGAGGAAACCTTTATCGCCTTCCTCGATGCCGACGACCGTTGGCATCCGGAGAAACTGCAAAAACAACTGGCGCTGCACGCCGAACTGACGCAACAGGGGCGCAGGGTCGGCCTGGTCGATTGTTATCAGATGAGCGAATTCAGCGACGGCAAACGGCAACTGGAGGATCGCTGCAAGCAGGGCGATCACTTTGCCGATTTCATGCGCGAAAACATCATCAACGGCACCTCCGGGGTATTGGCGCTGCGGGAGATCATCGTCGCCATCGGCGGCTTCGATCAGAGCCTGCGCTTTGCCGAGGATCGCCTGCTGTGGACCCGCATCGCTGAAATCAGCGAGATCCACAGCGTGCCGCAAATCCTGCACTGGCGCGCCGTCAACGGCGCCAACATCACCGCGCAACCGCACAAGTATTACCCGCACAAGCTGCGCTTCATCCAGCTGTACCTGGCGCGTTACGGCACGCGGCTGAACAGGCAGCAGCGGATCTATTTCGTGCTGGCCAACCACGCCGAATTTCTCAACGCGTTTTCCCGGCGCGGCGATCATCGGCGGGTGATCGAGGTGTTTCGGCAGATGCTCGGGCACTCATGGCAGACGCTGTTTTTCCTCCAGGGCAAGCCGACCCTGCGCTACCTCTACGCCTGCTTTAAAAGCTTGCGCAAAAGCAGCTGACTCATTCAGGTATCGCCCTCATGGCCAACCGTCGCCTGATGACCCTCGTATGGATTTTCACCGAGAAATTCGGCCTGATTTTCCTCTCGATGATCACCTTTGTCGTCTACGCCCACCTGCTGACGCCCACGGAGCTGGGCATCGGCACGGTGATCATCGCCGTGGTCGAAGTGGTCGGCATTGTGTTTTCGTCGATGCTGGAAGATCCGCTGGTGCGCCTGCAGCGCCTGGAAGACAAGCACGTCAGCAGCGTGTTCTGGTTTGCGGTGCTGGTCAGTCTGGGCTCGATTGCGCTGATTTCACTGGCGGTCGTGCTGTACACACCGTCCACTGCGTTGCGCTGGATGACCGCGGTGGCCTCGATAAAAATCCTCTTCACCCTGATGGCCCGGGTGTATGTCGCGCAGATGCGCCGCACGGGCAATTTCAAGCTGCTGGCCTCGCGTACGTTGCTTGGCAAAGTCGCCGGCGGTGTCGGCGGTGTAGCGGTGGCGCTGCTGGGATTCGGGCCGTGGGCGGTGATCGCGCAGGCGTTGATCATGGACTGCATCGCCACGGTGGTGCTGATGCGCAGCGAACGTCGCCGCATTCCCTTGCTGATCGACCGCCAGGTGCTGGGGCAATTGCTGCGCGCTGGTCTGCCGGTGTGCATTAACGTCATGAGTTCACAGACGCTGCAACGTGGCGTCAACGTGATTCTCGGTCTCACCGCCGGTGCCCATGCAGTGGGCATGTTCAACCTGGCCATGCGCATCATCGATCTGCCGCGCTCGGCGATCTATAACGGTTTGATGAGTTACGCCTTGCCGGTGTTCGCCCGGCGCAGTACCGAGCCGGCGCGGCTGATCGGGGTGATCGGCGATTCCACCGCCATCAGCGGCTTCGTACTGACGCCGCTGTTTTTCGGTATTGCCCTGACTGCCGAAGACATCATCCTGTTGATCTTCGGTGCCAAATGGGCAGACGCCATCCCCCTGCTGCAAGTGCTGGCCTGCACAGCGGCGCTGGGCAATCTGGCGCTGTATGCGACCACCGCGCTGGTGGCGGTCAACCGCACGCACCTGACGCTCAAGGCCGAAGTCGTTACCACCCTGCTCGCGCTGGCACTGGTTTATCTGCTCGGCGCTACTTACGGCGGCATGGCGGCGGCCCTCGCTTTGCTACTGCGCATGCTGCTGATCACGCCGTTGCAGGTGCGCGGCCTGCATGCGGCCATCGGTTACCACTGGCGCTGCTTTTTCCAGTCCGGTTATCGCAGTCTGTTCGCCTCGCTGCTGATGGCCGTCGTGGTGCTCTGGCTATCGCGGCACACAGGCTTGTCCGG
This sequence comes from Pseudomonas sp., assembly GCF_035554175.1. Lineage (GTDB taxonomy): Bacteria > Pseudomonadota > Gammaproteobacteria > Pseudomonadales > Pseudomonadaceae > Aquipseudomonas. The sequence goes on from NZ_DATMIV010000050.1 coordinate 366,185, forward strand.
CTACGCACACCTGGCCGGTGACATCGCCATTGGCACGCTGACCTACGCCTTGGCCTACAGCCTGCTGCATCCGCGCTGGCCGCAAGAATTCAGGCTGGTGTTTACCGCCCGCTGAGCTGGACTTCCTCGCAATGGAGCACGTCGTCATGCGCAAAACCACGTTGATCACGGGCGGTGCCGGCTACATCGGATCGCACACGGCACTGCAACTGATCGAGTCCGGATGCTCGGTACTGATCCTCGACAACCTGTGCAACAGCAGCCGCGAGTCAATCGCACGGCTTGAGCTGTTGAGTCATTCGCGCATCGTTTTCATCGAAGGCGATATCCGTGACGCGGCGTTGCTCGAAGAGATCTTCAGCACTTACGCGATTGACGCGGTGCTGCATTTCGCCGGCCTCAAAGCGGTGGCGCAAAGCGTGCGCCGGCCGATGGATTACTACGCCAACAACGTCGTCGGCACACTCAATCTGTGTCAGGCCATGGCCCGTGCGCATGTGTTCAACCTGGTGTTCAGCTCATCGGCGACGGTGTACGGCGAGCCAGCCGTCACGCCGATCGTCGAAGCCCACGGCACCGGCAAACCGGCCAATCCTTACGGTCGCTCCAAGCTGATGATCGAAGAATTGCTCAGCGACCTCGCCCGCGCCGATTCGCGCTGGAACATCGCCGTCCTGCGCTACTTCAACCCTATCGGTGCGCATGAAAGCGGGCTGATCGGCGAAGCGCCCAACGGTCGGCCGAACAATCTGCTGCCGTGCCTGACCGAGGTTGCCAGCGGCCAGCGCGCGGCGTTGACCGTATACGGCAATGACTATCCCACCCCCGACGGCACCTGTATTCGCGATTACATCCATGTGCTGGATCTGGCCGAAGGTCATCTCAAGGCGCTGCATATTCTGCAAAGCGATGACCATGGCCTGCATATCTGGAATCTCGGCACGGGCACCGGCTACAGCGTATTGCAGATCATCAGCGCCTTCGAAGATGTCACCGGCCTAAGCATTCCCTACCAGTTCGCGCCGCGCCGCGCCGGTGATGTCGCCGAGTGCCGAGCAGATGCGAGCAAGGCCGGACGCGAACTGGGCTGGCGGGCGCAGCGCGAGCTGACGCAAATGCTCATCGACAGCTGGCGCTGGCAGACCAACAACCCATGGGGTTACCGTCCGCAACCGGCGCCGCTGCTGGCGGTGGGCACTTGAACCGGCGCAAATCCACGTTAGGGACAACTCATGAACAGATCACGCTGCATGCTGTTTGTTTTACTGCTGCTGAGCGCTGGCGCCAACGCCAATATTCCAGGGCCGGTCACTGAAGGACTGGTGTTGTGGCTCGACGGTAACGATCCGGCGGCCATGACTCTGGAGGGGCAAAATCAGGTCGTGCGCTGGCTCGACAAATCCGGCAAGGGCAATGACGTCAGCGTCGACAATCGAGCCGCGACGACATTGCCAACGCGGGTCGACAATGCCCTCAATGGTCATGGCGTGGTGCGCTTCAGCGGCACGGCGGCGTTCATGGGCCAGGCGATTCGCACAGCCAAAGGCCCGGTGACGGTGTTCGTGGTCTCGCGGCGTTTGCCCGAGCAGGCCGGTGGCAAGGCCTGGCAACGGCTGTTCAGTTCGCGACCGCAACTGGCTGACAACGATAACGTCGCGCCGAACTTCGGCATCAGCGTGCAGCAGACCAGCGCGTACGAACCGACACTGGCGCTGCTGGAAACCAGTGACGTGCCGATCGGCCCGTTCGCGGTCGCGCGCAACGTGGTCGGCACCTCGGAGATCCTGCGTGGCGACATCGCCGAAGTGCTGGTTTATGACCGCCCATTCAGCAACCAGGACGAACGCCGTAGCGTGTTCGACTACCTGGCGCAAAAATGGGCGGTCGCCGTTCCGCAACAGGCCGATGCGTGGACCCGCATCGGCCCGCTAGGCCCGACACCGACGCCGGTTACACCCGATGTTCCACTGTCGGATCAGGCCAATGCCGGCGGCTGGAAGCTCGATGCACGCCTGTCCGATGAATTCAACGGCAGCGCCCTCGATGCCGAACGCTGGCACGTCAACAACGCCACCGGCACCGATTCCCTCGGGCGCAAACCGGCGCTGTTTCTGCCGGAGAACGCCAAGGTCGGCAGCGGCAATCTGAACATCACCTTCCGCAAGCAGACCCTCCCGGAGAAATATGTCGCCATGGGCTACAAGGACTACAGCTCGGCAATGGTGCGCACCCATGAACGGGGGATGTACGGCTATTACGAAGCGCGGGCGAAACCGATGAATTCTGCCGGGTCCAGTGCGTTCTGGCTGGCCTGGACCGGCCTGCCGGACAACGCCACGGAAATCGATATTTTCGAAATCGGCGGCAAAACCCGCAACGAAGTGTTTGATCGCCGGTACAACATGAACGCCCATGTCTGGGCCAGACCGCAGAATGATCAACACCTGAGCTCCGGCAGCACCTGGATCGCACCGTGGCGGCTGGCCAATACCTTTCATGTCTACGGTTTCGACTGGCAACCCGAAACCTTGCGCTGGTACGTCGACGGCGTTCTGGTTCGAGAGATGAAGAACAACTATTGGCACTTTCCCATGCAAATCGTTTTCGACAGCGAAGCGATGTGGGACTGGTTCGGCGTGGTCGACGATGCTGACCTGCCCTCGGTCTTTCGCATCGATTACGTCAGGGTCTGGACCCGTTCAGCGCAATAGGGCTGCGCTCAACGGTTGTGCACCATCGCCTGCATCTGCCACAGCGTGCGGAAACGCCCCTGGCTCTCACGCAACTCCTGCGGTGTGCCGTCCTGCACGATCTCGCCGTCCTCCAGCACCAGCACCCGGTCGAAATTGGCGATGGTCGAAAGTCGGTGAGCCACGGCGAGTACCGTCCTGCCGCGCATCAGGTTGCTCAGCGCTCGCTGGATAATCGCTTCGGAGTCGGAGTCGAGCGCTGAGGTCGCCTCGTCGAGTATCAGAATCGGTGCGTCCTTCAAAAACGCCCGCGCCAGCCCCAGGCGCTGGCGCTGTCCACCGGACAAGGTCACTCCGCGCTCACCGACCGGGGTGTGATAACCCTGCGGTAGCGCCTGGACGAACTCGTCGCAAAATGCCTGGTGCGCCGCTTCGATGATCTGCTGCTCGGTGGCGTACGGCTGGCCGTAGCCGATGTTTTCCAGAATGCTGCGATTGAACAGCGTCGGCTCTTGCGGCACCACGGCGATTTGCCGGCGCAGGCTGTCCTGACTGACCGAGCGGATGTCGCGATCATCGATCAGGATCACCCCGCTGCGCACGTCGTCCAGACGTTGCAGCAAGCCGAGCAACGTCGATTTGCCCGAACCCGAGGTGCCGGCGATGCCGACACTTTGTCCGGCCGGGATATCCAGAAAAAAATGCTCGAAGACCGTGCGCCCGTCCGGGTAGGCGTAACTGACGTCGAGCATTTTGATGTGGCCGCGCGTCGGTGCCAGTTCTTCCGAAGTGTCGCTGAGCTCGTGCGGTTGCGCGACGATGCCCAGCGTTTCGCTGATGACGCCCATTTGCTGACTGGTCTCCACCAACGCCAGCGCCAGTTCGCGCGAACCGTGCAGAATGCGAAAGGTCAACGCGCTGACCATCACCACATCGCCCGCCGTCACCTGCCCTGTCCGCCAGAGCAGGATCGCCCAGCCGAGCATGCCGCCAGCCATGACGGTCAGGCAGATGTCATGCAGCACCCGGGCCTTTTCCATGTACATCCAGCTGCTGCGGTGCGAATCAGCCTCGATGCCGATCTCGCGCTCGAGCCGCAGGCGCTCGCGTTCGCGGCCGGAGAAGGCCTTGATCGTCCAGACGTTGGAAACCAGATCGACAATTTCGCCACCGACCCGCGCCGACTGCGAAGCAAAGGCGATGTGTCGGCTTCGGCCGCGCACGCCGAACACGGTGATCAACGCGGCAACCACGATCACGCAACCGACCAGGGCAAGTGCCATCGCCGCATGCACCGCCAACAGCAGAGCCACGGCGCCGATGAAATCCACGCATGGCGGCACGATGCGCCAGGTCAGACCGCCGTAAACCTTGTCGGCAGCGGCGCCGATCGCCGAGACGCGATTGGCCAGCGAGCCTGAGAAATGCCGTCGGAAATAGCGCATCGGATGGCCGGTCAGGTGATGAAAGAGGTCCACGCGCAGATCGGCGCAACTGCCGACAATGGTGTGGCAGCCGACCCAGCCACCGAGGCGCCACAACAGGTTTTCCATGACGATCAACGCCATGAACAGGCCGAACGCGTGCCAGACCTGATCCGCCGCCGACCCGGCGGCCATGGCATCGACCAGCAGTTTCATGCCGTACTGCACCACCACCGCGCAGCACGCTGCGCCGCTCACCAGTGCGATCATCGCGATGAAGTGCGCCGGGCGGACTCTTATGTAGCGCCATAAAAACGCAGCGGCTGACGCCGGCAAGGGCTCATCGCGCCTGCGCTGGAAGTTCATCTGCCCGGCCTCTCGATGTGTCCGCCATTGACCCTGCGCAAACAGGCAACAACCCGCTCGGGCACCTGCGCCAGCTCGACATGCAGCGGGTGAAACGCCGCGCGCTCACCCTCCCCGTCGGGGTAGCCAAAGACGCCGGTGGGGCAATATCGCCCGTTGTCCCAGCCCGGGTAATCGAGAAACGGGTACCAGCAAATCCCCTGCACCGGCACGCCGCGCTCCAGCGCCAGCAGCGTCTGCTCGACGATGTAAGCCAGCCACGGCAAGCGTTCTTCATCTTCGGCGCCGGTTTCGGCGATCAGTATTGGCCGCTGATAACGCTGATGCAGTTCCTTGAGCATGCCCGACAGCGGACGGAAATCACGCTCGCCGCGAAGGATGCGTCGGCCATGGAAATACCACTGGTTATGCGCATAGAAATTGGCGCCGATAATATCCAGGTAATGCTCTTGCCCGCCCAGCCCGGGCCATTGGCGTCCGGTGAGCAAATCCCACGCCTGAAATTGCGACAGCCGATAGGATTCGGCGGCTTCGATATCGTCGCTGCGCCGTGAGCCGGCGATCACATGGATCAACGGGTCACACTGGACGAACCGCGCATTCGGCGCCTGTTCGCGAATCGCTTCGATTGCGGCGATGCTCGCCCGCACCAGTTGGTGCTTGAGCTCCAGCGCACGCCCGCGTGCGTTCGGATTGAAGTACGCAACCTCACCCCCCGCCCAACTCCAGAACGAAATCTCGTTGATCGGCGAGTAGAACGGCACGCTGACACCCTCGTCCGTCATCAACTTCGCCGCAGCACCGGCGAAACGGGCGAAGCGCTCAACGAACTGCGGCCGCCAGATATCCAGATCATCGGGATAGCCGTAATGACACAGATCCCAGACCACTTGCAGTCGCTGCGCTTGCGCCGCTTTGAGCATCGGCACGAAGCTGCTCCAGTCATAACGGCCGGGGCTGCGCTCGATCAGGTGCCAGCGCAATCCGTCGCGTGCGCAACGGATGTTCAGGTCGGCCAGGCGTCGATAGTCCTTGTCCACCCAGCGCGCATGTCCGGTGTCGGCCAACAGGTCGAGCCGGCGACCGTCCTGGCGGCGCTGACTGGAACATTCGAAACCGGCCATCACGAAGCTGCTGAAGATGGGGCCGGGCTCATACTGGTCGCCCCTCGGCAGAGCTGTCATGAAGCATCGATCTCGGTTGCACCGGCGGGTTCGGCGGTCGCCGCTTGAATATCCCGGTACAAGGCCAGCGCCTGCCCCACTACCTGATCCATGTTGTAGTACTTGTAGGTGCCCAGGCGCCCAAGGAACGTCACGTTCGGTGTCTGCTCGGCAAGTGCTCGGTAGCGTTTGTACAGTTCGGCATTTTCCGCCCGGGGCACGGGGTAATACGGGTCGCCCTCGTCACAGGGAAACTCATAGGTGATGCTGGTGCACGGGTGCGTCTGCCCGGTGAGGTGTTTGTACTCGGTGATGCGCGTGTAGGGCACGTCCGGGTGCGGATAATTCACTACCGCCACCGGTTGAAAGTGCTCATGTTCAAGGGTCTGGTGTTCGAAGCGCAAGGATCGGTACGGCAAGCGGCCCAACTGGAAGTCGAAGTACTCGTCGATCGGTCCGCAATAGATCAGGTGCTTGTACTTCACGACGTCACGCACAGCCTTGAAATCGGTGCTGAGCAGCAGATCGATGTGCGGGTGATCGAGCATGCGCTCGAACATTTTCGTGTAGCCGTCGCGGGGCATGATCTGGAAGGTGTCGCCGAAGTAACGGTCGTCTTCACTGGTCCGCGTCGGGATGCGTGAGGTCACCGATTTATCCAGCTGCGACGGATCCAGTCCCCACTGCTTTCGGGTATAGCCGCGGAAGAATTTCTCGTAGAGTTCGCGACCGATCTGATTGACCACGACGTCTTCAGAGGTGCGGATGGTCGCTACGGGTTCGGCGCGTTCGGCGAGGAAAACCTCAGCTTCCTCGGAGGACATCGACAAGCCGTAGAGCGTATTCAACGTGGTCAGATTGATTGGAATCGGTACCAGTTGACCGTCCACCTGGGCGAGGACTCGATGCTCGTAAGGGCGCCATTCGGTGAAGCGCGACAGGTAATCGACGATCCGCTGGGCGTTGGTATGAAAAATATGCGGGCCATAACGATGCACCATCACCCCGGCGGCATCGTAATGATCGTAGGCGTTACCGGCGATGTGTGGGCGCCGGTCAATCAGTAACACACGGCAGCCCAGCCCTTCGGCCAGGCGCTCAGCGATGACACTTCCGGCAAATCCGGCACCGACTATCAGGTAATCGTAAGTGCCGCGTTCGGACCTGGCGCTCTCAAGGCTTATCGTAGGCATTCGATTTGCTCCTGCATGAAGCGGCTGGTGTTATCCCACGACATACCCGCGATGGCGGCATCGGCGCACTGCAGAAATTCAGTCGTACCTTTGAGCTGCAAGGCTTTTTCGATGGACTCGACGAAAGCCTGGGCGGTATCGGCAATGAACACCGCGCCGCTCTGGCCGTAGCCGCTGATCACATCGTGAATCGGCGTTGACACCACCGGGCATCCGCCTGCGAGATATTCCGGCGTTTTGGTCGGGCTGATGAAACGCGTGGAGGCGTTGAGTGCGAACGGCATCAGCGCCACGTCCCAGCCTGCGAGGTAATCCGGCAGTTCGGCGTATTGCCTGGCGCCCAGATAATGGATGTTCGGCCGTTGTGGCAGCGTTTGCGGATCGATCTTCACCACCGGCCCGATCAGGACGATCTGCCAATCGGGGCGCATCGTCGCCACTCGCTCGATCAATTCAATATCGAAGCGTTCGTCGATCACGCCGAAAAAGCCCAGGCGTGGCCGCGCTATCGATGTCTGATCGGGCGGCTCCGGCAATGCCTGTCGCGCCGCGGCGAAATGCGCGATGTCGACGCTGCTCGGCACAGGGTAGGCATTGCCGTGCTGACGCTGCTTGACCTCCCACAAACTGACGCCGCCGGTAAACACCACGTCGGCCTTGGCCAGCAGTTGTTGCTCCATGCCGATCAACTGCGCGGGCGCGCCAATGAAAGCGGACAGCTCATCCATGCAGTCGTACACAGTGACCCGAGCGTCGAGGTGCTCGGTAAACAGCAGACTCATCGGTGTGAAGTACCACAGCAGCAGATCACCCTGCACTCGCCCGGCGAGATGTTTATCAAGCAACTGCTTCTGCGCCTGTTGGATGGCCTCTGCACTCAGGCCGATAGGCAGATGCGGAACCGCCACTTCCAGCCCTGCCGCCGGATTCAGTATTTCAAGCCTGGGCGTGATGCCTTCAGCAAATACCGGCTCTTCGAAAAACACCACGTCGTAGGCTTTGGCCAATCGCGACATGACGTGCTGCGGCCGCTGATAAACGAAGCCCCAACGCAAGTGCGACAGGCACACCAGTGTTGGCCGTAGCTGGAGCGAAGTTTCTACAGTGTTTTGCGCGCTTGCCAGTGCGAGCGACTCAGGTTGTTCTGCAAGATTCATAGCCAGATCCTCATCAAGGAAAACAAGACGACTCAAAGCCGAGCCACCGCCCCGTCACACTTGTCGACACTGCAAGTGCAGGGCATTTCTCGATGAGGCCGCAAGGCTCGTGAATGTTGGAATCACGCTGATCACCCAGCGTTCAGCCGAACATTGCCCGCAACCGATGAAGGGCATGTACCGGTGGGCAAACAAGGTTGAACTCGCCGGACAATCCGTCCCCTACCGTCCATGACAATCATGGTTTTGCCGCCGCAAGGCGCATGCAAACCATCTACTGCGAAGCCATCGCCGATGGCGGCACTTGTGAGGGCGGGCGCATGATCTTGATAACAGGAGGTGCGGGATACATTGGTGCGCACGTCGCACTGCAGTGGCTGAGTCAGGGCGAAGAGGTATTGATCCTCGACAACTTGTGCAACAGCCAGCGCACGGCGATCGAGCGCATCAGTACGCTGGCCGGAAAACGGCCGGAGTTCATTCAGGGTGATGTGCGCAATCGACGCCTGCTCGACAATCTTTTGCGCAATTACCCGATCGATGCCGTGGTGCATTGCGCCGGTTTGAAAGCCGTAGGCGAAAGCGTGCGCGAGCCTCTGCGCTATTTCGACACCAATGTCGGTGGCAGCCTGACCTTATGCCAGGCGATGGCCCAGGCCGGAGTGTTCCATCTGTTGTTCAGTTCATCGGCCACTGTTTATGGCGACTGCACCACCCTGCCGATCAACGAAACCTGCGCCACCGGCCAGCCGACCAATCCCTATGGGATGTCGAAACTGATGTCGGAAAACATCATGAAGAGCGTCGCCAGCTCCGATCCACGCTGGTCGATCGGTCTGCTGCGTTATTTCAATCCGATCGGTGCGCATCCCTCGGGGCTGCTCGGCGAGGCGCCCACCAGCACGCCGAACAATCTGTTGCCCTATCTGCTGGAAGTCGCCAGCGGCCAGCGCTCGCACCTGTCAGTGTTCGGCAACGATTACCCGACCCCGGACGGCACCGGCATCCGCGATTACCTGCACGTTGTCGACCTCGCGCTCGGGCACGTTTGCGCACTCGACGCCCTGCGCGATCGCCATGGTGTGAGTATCTGGAACCTTGGCACCGGGCGTGGCTATTCGGTGATGGAGGTCATCAGCGCCTTCGAACGAGTCAGCGGTATCAAGATCGCGCTGCGTATCGAAGCGCGGCGACCAGGTGACATTGCACGCTGCTGGGCGGACCCGCAAAGAGCCAGTGAAGAATTGGGCTGGCAGGCGAGCCGCTCACTGCAATGCATGCTCGCCGATGCCTGGCGCTGGCAGTGCAACCAGCTCGGGGAGGTTGACGTTCGACAGGCCAATTGAACGTCGCGCAGGGTCACTCATTGTCGTGACCCTGCGCGTCGGCACAGGCCAATCGCCCGGACTCGCCGCCAGCGATTCGTTCTGCCTGATCGATACCGCGTTTGAGCGCATCTTCAACTTCCCACTCGACGCCGGGCAGTTTCTTGATGCGCTCGTAAGCGCGCTCGCCGGTCGCGGTGTAGACACTGATGAACATTTCCACGTCGCCGTCATCGGCCTCCCGTGCGCGCACTTCGATGTGGCAACCGTTCTCGACTTCTTCCGTGTGGCACTTCTCTGGCTTTTGCGTTGCCTTCCATTTTTCGTAGATCTCACCGCGTATGAACATGTCGTACTCCTGAACTCAACTTGCTCTATAAAAAACCGGCCTCTCGCGGAGTGATTTCCGTTTGTGGAGAGGCATTTTCAGCATAGCCCGCCAGTTGCCGCTCGCCGTTTCGCTGGTTCAACCGTTCGTCAGCTTGCGAAACATTTTGTAAAACCATCGCCCGAATGCTCATTCAAAAGTTCGAGGCCAGGCGAGCGCAAGTACAACTCGTTAATCCGCCGATGGTGATAAGCGGGCACAGAAACAGTGATGTCTGTCCCTGGCCAAGTGTTGCCCGAACAAACAGGGATCGATATGGAAACAGGGGGATGTATGAAGCGAATCATCAGCCATTGCCTGGTCTGTCTCGCGAGCAGCGTTTTGCTTGCCGGGTGCAATCTGGTGGTGTTCAACCCGAAGGGTGATGTTGCCCGTGATGAACGCGACCTGATCATCCTCGCAACGGGGCTGATGCTATTGGTGGTGATCCCGGTCATCGTCATGACCTTCCTGTTTGCATACCGCTACCGCGCCACCAACAAGAAGGCGCGCTATTCGCCGCGCTGGGCCAGTTCGCACAAGATCGAAGCCGTGGTCTGGGGCGTGCCGTTCCTGATCATCTGCGTGCTGGGTTGGGTGACATGGGAAACCACCCATGCACTGGATCCGTACCGACCGCTGGATTCGGACGTGCCACCGGTCAACGTGCAAGTGGTGGCGACGGACTGGAAATGGCTGTTCATTTACCCGGATCTGGGCATCGCTTCGGTCAATGAACTGGCGATTCCGGTGAACACGCCGGTGAGCTTTACCGTCACCTCAGACGCGGCGATGACTTCGTTCTTTATTCCGGCACTCGGCGGGCAGATATATGCCATGGCCGGCATGCAGACCAGGTTGCACTTGATCGCCAATGAAATCGGCCAGTATCGCGGCATCGCCGCGAACTATAACGGCCACGGTTTTTCCGACATGCACTTCAGCACCCTGGCACTGCGCGGCGCGGACTACGAAGCCTGGATCAACAAAGTCAAAGCGGCGCCCAGCCAACTTGATCAGACCAGTTACGCAGAATTGGCCAAACCTTCGGTGGCGCACAAGATCACTTATTACTCGACTGTGCAGGAGCGACTGTTTCTCGACATCGTCGACAAGTACGAAGGGATGAACAAGGCACCGCGCAAGAACCAAACCCAGGTGCAACGCAACAGCGACGACGCGCGCGCCAATCAACAACCAAGTCTGCTGGCCGAGGAGCGTTAAATCATGTTCGGGAAACTTTCGTGGGACGCGGTTCCCTTCGACGAACCCATCGTCATGTACACCCTGGCCATCGTTGGCCTGATGGGTTTTGCCCTGGTCGGCACCATCACCTGGAAACGCAAATGGGGTTACATCTGGCGTGAATGGTTTACCTCGGTCGACCACAAGAAAATCGGCTGCATGTACATCATCGTCGCGCTGGTCATGCTGCTGCGCGGGTTCTCCGATGCGATCATGATGCGCACCCAGCAGGCCATGGCTTCGAGCGGCGGGCCGGGTTATCTGCCACCGGAACATTACGACCAGATCTTCACCGCCCACGGTGTGATCATGATTTTCTTCATGGCCATGCCGTTCGTGGTCGGACTGATGAACATTGTCGTGCCGCTGCAGATCGGCGCCCGCGACGTCGCCTATCCGTTCCTCAATGCGCTGAGCTTCTGGTTGTTCGTGGTCGGCGCGGCGCTGGTGAATATCTCGTTGGGCGTCGGTGAATTCGCCCGCACCGGTTGGGTCGCCTACCCGCCCCTGTCGGAGCTCGGCTACAGCCCCGGGGTCGGGGTGGATTATTACATCTGGTCACTACAGATATCCGGCATCGGCACGTTACTGACCGGGGTCAACTTCTTCGTCACAATCCTCAAGATGCGCACCGAAGGCATGACCCTGTTCAAGATGCCGGTGTTCACTTGGAATGCGCTTTGCACCTCGATCCTGATCCTTGCCGCGTTCCCGATTCTGACCGCAACCCTGCTGATGCTGACCCTTGATCGTTATCTGGGCATGCACTTCTTCACCAACGAAGCCGGCGGCAACCCGATGATGTACGTCAACCTGATCTGGGCCTGGGGCCATCCGGAGGTGTACATCCTGATTCTGCCGGCGTTCGGGATCTTCTCGGAAATCGCCGCGACCTTCAGCAGCAAGCGCCTGTTCGGCTATGTCTCGCTGGTGTGGGCGACGATTGCGATCACCATCCTGTCGTTCATCGTCTGGTTGCACCACTTCTTCACCATGGGCGCCGGGGCCAACGTCAATGCGTTCTTCGGCATCATGACGATGATCATCGCGGTGCCGACCGGGGTGAAAATCTTTACCTGGCTGTTCACCATGTATCGCGGCCGCGTGCGTTTTGAGACGCCGATGCTGTGGACACTGGGCTTTATCGTGACGTTCAGTATCGGCGGCATGACCGGCGTGCTGCTGGCAGTTCCCGGTGCCGACTTCCTGCTGCACAACAGCCTGTTTTTGATCGCCCACTTCCATAACGTGATCATCGGTGGCGCGGTGTTCGGCTACATGGCCGGGCTGACCTACTGGTTTCCGAAAGCCTTCGGTTTCCGCCTCAACGACCGACTCGGGCGCATTTCGTTCTGGTGCTGGCTGGTCGGTTTCTACTTCGCGTTCATGCCGTCTTACGTACTCGGTTTCATGGGCATGACCCGCCGTCTCAACCATTTCGACAACCCCGCCTGGCAACCGTGGCTGCTGCTGGAGCTGGTCGGCGTCGGCATCATTCTCTGCGGTGTGGCGACGCAGTTGATGCAGCTCTACGTGAGCATCCGCCACCGCGCCAAATACCGCGACCTCACGGGCGACCCCTGGGACGGTCGCACGCTGGAATGGGCCACGGCCTCGCCGCCGCCGTTCTACAACTTCGCCGAACAACCGAAGGTCAACGACCTCGACGCCTACTGGGGCATGAAGGAGCGCGGCGTCAGCACCCTGAGCCATACCGACTACCGTGCGATTCACATGCCGCGCAATACTTCCGCCGGCCTGGTGATCAGTGTCTTCGCGCTGATCTGCAGCTTCGCCCTGGTCTGGCATATCTGGTGGCTGGCGATCTTCGGCCTGGTGGCTTCGGTGGTGGCGATGGTGGTGCGCAGCTACGACGAAGACATCGACTATTTCGTCCCGGCGCAGGAAGTCGCACGGATTGAAACAGCGCGTCTCAAAGATCTGGCGGAGGCTTGAACATGTCCAATATCGTTCTGGATAAAGACATCGCACACAGCCATGAACACGGCCACGAAGACGCGGGGTCGATGCGCATTTTCGGTTTCTGGATCTACCTGATGACCGACTGCATCCTGTTCGCCACGCTGTTCGCCGGCTATGCCGTGCTGCGCGACAGCGTTGCTGGCGGGCCTTCGACTGTCGACATTTTCGAACTGCCCTACGTCCTCGCGGAAACCGCGTTGCTGCTGTTGAGCAGCATCACCTACGGCTACGCGATGCTGGCGATGAACCGCAATGACAAAGCCCATGTGCTGCGCTGGCTTGGCGTCACCTTCGTGCTGGGTTGCGGCTTCATCGCCATGGAGATCAATGAATTCCATCATTTGATCGAAGAAGGCTACGGGCCGGATCGCAGCGGTTTTCTGACGGCTTTCTTTACCCTGGTCGGCACCCACGGCGCGCACGTGCTCAGCGGCCTGGTGTGGATGGCGGTATTGATGGCGCAGATCAGCGGCCGTGGCCTGACCAACACTAACACCACGCGCCTGAGTTGCCTGAGCCTGTTCTGGCACTTCCTCGACGTGGTGTGGATTTGCGTGTTTACCGTGGTTTATCTGCTGGGGGTGGTGTGACATGTATAACCAGAGCCCGATTCATAGCAGTGCCGGCACCAGCCATGGCACCAGTCGTTCATACATGGTCGGCTTCATCATTTCGGTAATCCTGACGGTGATTCCCTTTGGCCTCGTCATGTACCCTACCTTGCCACGCAGCGTCACCGCGTGGGTGGTGGTCGCACTCGGCGTGGTGCAGGTCTTCGCTCACCTCAAATACTTCCTGCATCTGGACACCGCCAAGGAACAGCGCTGGAACCTCAGAGCGCTGATTTTTTCGGTGGTGATCATTCTTCTACTGGTTGGGCTTTCGCTATGGATCATGGACAGCATCCACCACAACATGCTGGCGCACTGACGCCCCTGAACGGGGTGCTGCCCTCGCCCTTTGCCTACCATCCATCGGGCGTGGTGGACAATCAGCAAACACAGGTGCGATTTCACCATGAGTCTTGAGCGGCGCAGCATCAATCTGGTCGCGGCGGCGTTCGCGCTGACGGCTTTGTCCTATGGCCTGGCGCGGTTCGCTTATGGACTGCTGCTGCCGCAGATTCGTCAGGATCTGGCACTCAGCGTGTCCGCTGCCGGCTGGATCGGCGGCAGCGCTTTTGCGGCTTACTGTGTGGGCATCGTTGCGGCGTTTGTCTGCAACGGCAAGGTCAGCCCGCGCGGGTTGACAGTAATGGCTGGCGCAGCTGCGACGTTGGGGATGGGTCTGGTTGTCATCGCTTGGTCGGGATTGGTTCTGGGCGCAGGCATTGCGCTGGCGGGCTTGAGCACGGGCCTGACTTCGCCGCCATTGGCCAGCGCGGTGGCGGCACGTATCACTGAGGTTAATCGAGCGCGTGCGAATGGCTCCATCAATGCCGGGACGGCGGCAGGTATCGTTTTTTCGGGTCTGGCAGCGGTATTGGCAGCCGGGCAATGGCGGCAGCTCTATGCGCTGTTTGCCTTGATCGGCGTCGGCATCACGGTCTGGCTGTGGTTGGCGGTGCCCCGCCGGGTTGCGCATGATGTCGCGCAGGATTTCTCTTTGGCAATGCTGCGCCGCCCCGGCGTGCTGTCGTTGTGCGCCAGCGCTTTCCTGATGGGATTGGCGAGCACGGCGATCTGGACCTTCGGTGCCGATATTTTGCGCAGCGAGGCCGGTTTCACCGATCAGTCGATTGCGTGGGCGTGGATATTGTTGGGAGCGGCGGGAATCAGCGGATGCATGACCGGTGTGCTGACTGGCCGATTCGGTGTCGCCCGAATGCAGCATCTGGCGCTCGCAGGGATTGCCGCCGGCACGTTGGGACTGGCCGCCGCTGGCGTTTCAGCCGGGTTTGGCCTCGCAGCGATGTGTCTGTTTGGTGCGGCCTATATCGTCTCCTCAGGTGTTTATCTGCTTCAGGGCATCAGTCTTTTCCCTGAACGTCCGGATCTGGGTCTGGGCATTCCGTTTCTGCTTCTGGCGCTTGGTCAGACCGCTGGCACACCGATATTCGGCGGTGTGCTGGAGGCTGCCGGTGTGATCGTTGCCCTGAGTGTTTTTGCGGCGGCCGCTTGCGCCGCCATGGTGCTGAGCCCCGAAGGGGGTGAAAGTCCGCGACGGCAAATGTGCGCGTCAGAAACCACCTAGGGCTTTACTGCAACTGGATTGCTCGTGGAATTCACAGGTGTTCAATTACCACGGTGGGGTCTACAACCAGATCCCTGTCGCAGCTGAGATTGATGATTTTTCCGCCGCTCGCTTTTTTGCCGGATGAACCTGCGTCCTAACGTCGCAGCCTTCAGCTCTTGGCAAATCCTGCGCAGGCCTTAGAATCCCGCGCGCTCTTGCAGAGCTCGGGTCTGGGTCATAGACAGGAATCTGCAAGCCTGGCCATGCCTCATTGAGGTGTGGCGCACGCCACCGCCCTGCCCGATCGGCAGACACTTGCACTGACACCTGTTTCAGCCTGGCAACCGCATGCGTAAGTGGCGCATGTCGCGCTGTTCGATTTCTTGAGGTTTTTTATGTCACCGCGTTTGCTGGCCATGGCGCTGGCGCCCCTGCTCGGGCTGTTCATCATTGCGCTGGGTAATGGTTTTCTGTCGTCCCTGACCACCCTTCGACTGGATGCGGCCGGTGCGTCGGCAACGATGATCGGGATTGTTTCTTCGGCCTACTTCATGGGGCTGACGCTGGGTGCGGTGTTCAATGACCGGTTGATTTTGCGCATCGGTCATATCCGAGCCTACGGCAGCTTCGCCTCGCTGATTGCCGTGACCATCCTCCTGCAGGGCTTGTTCCATGACACCTGGGGCTGGCTCGTGCTGCGTCTGGTCAACGGTTGGGCCACGGTCGGTGTGTTTCTGGTGATCGAAAGCTGGCTGCTGCTCGCCGGTGACGAGAAGATTCGCGGCCGCCTGCTCGCGCTGTACATGATCGTCCTCTACGGCGCAGGCGTTCTCGGACAGGCCACGCTGGGCACGATCACCGGTATAAGCGACAGCGCGCCCTTCATGGTCGCTGGCATGCTCGCCTCGCTGTCGGTACTGCCGATCGTGATCCTGCCACGGGTCTCGCCACTGCTCGATCAGGTCGAGCCGCTCAAGCCACGCCAACTGCTGGGCGTGACGCCGACCGGGCTGGTGGGGTGTTTCGGCTCGGGTGTGACCATCGCGGCGATTTACACCTTGTTACCGCTGTACCTGCAACGCACCGGTCTGGACGTCGGGGAAGTCGGCAGCATGATGGCCTGGACGATCCTCGGCGCCATGCTTTTGCAATACCCGGTTGGACGCTGGTCCGACCGCAAGGACCGCTTGCAGGTGCTGACCCTTCTGGCGGTGGTGTGCACTGTGCTCTCACTGGTGATCGTGTTGTTGCCGCTGTCTTCAACCATGCTCGCTGCGCTACTGTTTTTACTTGGCGGTGGCGTGTTTGCACTCTACCCGGTTGCCGTCAGCCACGCGGCCGACCGCGCGCCCGCCGAAGCGCTGGTGCCGATGATTCAGGGTTTGCTGCTGATCAACTCACTGGGCTCGGCGATCAGTCCGATGATGATCTCGCCCGTGATGAACTCGTACGGAGCAAACGGACTGTTCTGGGTGTTCGCGACAGTCAATCTTTGCATGGTCGCCTTTTTCTTCTGGCGCCGTGGCAAACGCCCTGTTCCGGCCAACCCGGCGCCTTTCACAGCGGCTGCGACTTTTTCACCGACGGGTGCGGAATTGCGCGTCACGGAGGATTTGCGTGTGGCGGCCGGAGAGCATCCAGCCATGGTCGATGCGATCAGCGGGGAACCGGTGCCGCAGCCTGCGTCGAATGGCGCAAGAGGATAACAACGCCGACCGGGTCAATAATTGCGCACCGGAAACGAACAAGGGCCTGCGCAGCTTTCGCTCGCAGGCCCTTGATAAAGATGGTGCCCGAAGCCGGAATCGAACCGGCACGCCCTTACGAGCGGGGGATTTTAAGTCCGAAACAATAAATATAATAATCAATCACTTGCAGCATTAAAGTTGCCTCAAATGTCTTGATCTCAGGCCTCTAGAGGCCGCGTATTCCAATGGCTGAATATTTTTTGCGGCAAGATTTTTGGCGTGAAAATTGTCGGCTCCAGCCGTTCTGCGCCGTCAGTGCTCGCCACAAAATCAGGAATCCCCCTCAAGGCTTTAAGGCTCCCCCTACAGACCTTCACCAGAGTCAAGGACAAGCTCTCGCGCGCTGGCATGCGGCCGGCTTTCATGCGCATGAAAGGAACAATGATGGCTATTCAATCTTGCATCGAATGCAATGGCTCTGTGAGCGACCTCGCAGCCAATTGCCCACACTGCGGAGCATCGCAGCAGCTTCTAAGGGAGCAGTTAAAAAAACAGAAGAAAATTGCGAAGGAAAAGCAAGACATTGAAGAAGGAAAAGCCCTTCTTAAAAAACTATTTAAATTCGCGCTATACATTTCACTTCTATCTATTTATGTTGCCTGCCTAATAAGCAGTGAATCAAAAACTGCAGGGATTGGAATATTTATTTCGCTAATCTTGCTTTTTCAAACCCCACAAAAAATTATTAACAAACTCACAAAAAGAGATATGACCAAGCGAGCTTACATCGCCATATCAATAGTGATGCTTTTGTCCTTCCAATCGATTAACAGCAAAATTCGCAACGACCTTGCTGAAACTAACGGCTTCAGCACCTATTCAGATTACTCAAAAGCTAAAAGCCTAAACCTTACACCAGCCGAGCTGGCCGTCAAAAAAGTGGAGTGGGCCGAGGAAGAAAGAATTAAAAAGGAAGAGCAAACCAAAAAAGCGGCCGACAAAAAGGCAGCCGAAGAAGCTGCTGAAAAAATAAAAAAACTCGTAGACTCTGTTGAATCCACATGTTTTGGCGCCATCTATGACCGACTCAAAGATCCAACGTCTGCTGATTTTGAAACACCGGTCACGGCTCCCGATCTGAAAAAAGGAGTATGGGTAGTTCAGCAGTTTGTCACTTCGAAAAACTCCTTTAATGCCAATATCAGGACAGGCTTTCAATGCATAGTGAAAGCCAATGAAGATGGAAACTCCCTAGTTTCAATAAACAAAGTCAGATAGCGCATTCGCACCATAAAAAGCCCCGCCTAGTGCGCCGCCCTATCTGAACAGTGGATTTGTTTGCATGACCGAAGAGACAGAAAAAGCGAAAGAAATAAATGAGATGGTTCGACAGGTCCGGAGCATAACAACGGATCAGCTCAGAGAATATACCTACGCAAAAAACTGCGCACGGCCTTGTTCGGCCTGCGGGAGCTCTAATTGGATTTTTCCGATGATTAAGGGAGAGCCTGCGATATATGTCACTCCCAGCGTTAATAGTTCTGAAATCGCTGAATGGGCCTTCCATCTCAGTTGCGGACAATGCGGCAATACAAGACACCTTAATGCGGGGGCGGTTTGGGAGCACGTCTTTCAAATAGAGGATCGAATCTATGAGTGATAACGTGCGCGACTTCCCACAAATGGAGGATGACAAAGCGATCAGGCTTCGCAATACTGGAGGTGGAAACCCACCAGGTGGAGGCATCATGGAAGCGCGCGTAGCGGCACTGGAGAAGACTACCCAAGAAATCCGAGATTCGCTTGTCGGTATCCAGAGCTCACTGGCAGCATTCGATAAGCATGTTGCCCCAAATCTCGCAACGAAGGCGGACATGGCCGGGGAGGTAGGGAAAGCAAACTTAGCTATTGCAGATTGCCGAACTGAGATAACTCGAGTCGAAAGCTCGCTGATCAAGTGGTTTATCGGCACAGCAGTCCTTCTTTCTAGCGCTGTCGGTGCGATAGTTTGGGGGTTGAGTCGAGCCTTATCGCAGTGAGTGATTGCTTCATTTGAAAGCCCCGCCCAGTGCGGGGCTTTTTCATTCCTCATCCAGCCCATCCTGAGGCTGCGTCACGTGCCCCAGCGGCTCCACAAACGACCGGAACGCTTCCACCAACGCACTCACGCATCCACTCGTCGTCTGATTCCAGGAGCGCTTGCACCCTGTCCATGCGTTACTAGCTGCATGACTTACTAGTCTCGGCTCTATTTGAACGGATGCCAGTCTAGCAAACTCAGAATTCACGTTCGACCTACGAAAGCGAGCGCAAGCCACTGACGGGTCTGGAGTTCATGCTGCTGGGCCGGATGTCAGCGAGCCTTTTTGATTATCTATGCCTAGGTATTTAATGAGGTCTTCAGGATATTAGGCAGCCATAAACAAACTTTCGGCGACGCTCATGCTCAGCCGCTACGAGTGCTTCGATCAAGCGAGCGAATTTTATGAACACAAGTTTTTTGAAGGCTTTGCCATTGCTGACCGCCCTCAGTGCCTCAATAGCGCACGCCGCCGATGTCACGCTGTCCGTCAGTGGCGAAATTTCGCCCGTATCCTGCTCCTTAGACGTTAGCAACGGCGGCACCTTCAATTTCGGCGAATTTAACTACTTTCTCGGTCACACGGTATATCCCGTGAACAATTATTCAGTGATGTGTCCTGGTGGGGCACGCATCGCTTTAAAGTTCACTGACAACCGTGAGGGTACTGAAATCTCGGGGGGTGGCCCTCAGGCAGTGACTACGCGATTCGGCATAGGGCAGGACGCGAGTGGCAATAACATCGGGTACAACCTATACGACGTGAGTTTAGGCCTGGTTGACAATGACAGGGGCGTTTTCCTGCACTCGTCCGACGATGGGCAAAATTGGAGGGCGTCTCCGGCTCCCTTCCTCGCGGATCACCAAAGTACCGGCTTGGTTTCCTTCGGCAACTTGAATGACACCTCCCCCGCGACCGTCGAGAGTGTTACGGGATCGATCGATGCTCACTTGACGTTAGCCGATGCAAGTGATCTTGATTTGACTCAAGATGTTGATATTGACGGTTCTGCCACCATTGAACTGATCTACCTCTAGTACGCATGCGGATTGGCGGCTAAAGTTTGCTTTGCCGCAGCAAAATCAGGGGGCGGGCAACCAAATTTCATCAGAAAACGAAAAGCCCCCGTTGTTATCCAAGTCAGTGTCGACTTCGCAAGTACTGCCAACTAGCCCCACCTGCGTGCGTCTACAGTTAGGGGGCCACCTCTCCGGGCATTCTGCCAATTCCAAATCTATTTCTGATGTTTTTTGACTGGCCTCAGAGCCAAGCACAGCCCCTAATAGGCCCCGAAGAGATCTGCAGGGGGCTTAAGGCTGGCTCTTTCCCGGGGGGGAACAGCAGGTAGCACGAGGCATGCGTGCTGTTGCAGATCTCTTCGCTCCTCATGCGAAACGTCTTTGCCCCGCACCTGGTCTCCAGCAGGTGCGGGGATTTTTCCCCTCCTCCGGCGTTCTGCCGAATTCATAATCCGTTTTTGATATCTATTCACTTTCAGCCGAGCACGCACTGACTTTTAATTCATTTCGAGGAGGGTTGGCCAACATGGCGGTAACCATGGCTCCGCTAGTAGATCTAGGGGCTGATCGCGGAGTGGCCGGCACTCCTCACCTATTTCCGTTGTTGCCCCGCGCCTCGCTCACGCGCCGTAGGCGTGGGGATTTTTTTGTCTGAAAACCGGGGCGTGAGCTCGGCGCTGACAACAATCTAGGGGGCGCTCTGTGCGGCAATGCTGAGTCTCAGGCTCTGTGGAACTTCGGTGTTCGGTACGATTGACCGTATACAAACAAGAAAAGGAGGTCGGGATTGATTCCTGAATGGAACGCGGAGGGCCTATTACCTCCAATAAATGAAATGAATCCCGTTGACCTGAACAGATCGCCTTACGAAACCGATCTCATTCAGCTAATTCAGAGATTTGCAACAAGCGTACAGCGCTGTCATATCCTTCGCGGATACTTGGCGCATCGAGCCGAACTCCATCGCATGGGTATGGACGCTGGCTTCCAGTGGCTCAATGGTAGCTTCTCAGAAAACATCGAGCTGATTGAGCATCGGCCACCCGGGGATGTGGATGTTGTTACGTTCACTCATCATGGTGATGATTTTTTTGACGCGCTAACAGAGGAACAAATCCGCCTTTTGAGTGATACTGAGTGGATCAAGGAGCGATTCAAGGTCGACTTCTACATCCAATCCCTGCAAGACAGTCCTGAGCGCTTGGTAACAATGACTGCATATTGGTACAGCATGTGGTCCCATCGGAGGTCGAGACAATGGAAAGGATTCCTAAAATTGGACTTGGCGCCACATCGAGATGTAGAGGCGCAGACAATGCTCGAAGCTCGTCAACAGGAGCTCTCACATGAACAGGAATGAGTATCTTCACGCCGCAGCAGAGGTTAGTTTTCTTGAAAAGGAAATTGCTAAAGCCGGCCTAAGCAAGCTTACGATCATGTCGCTTAAGTCCAGGATTCAGCGCACAAAATCACTTCTGGAAGAGCATAGTGAAAACTCCTATCAACCGGCAAAAGTGACGCTAACCTATCGCGGGTCTCCGGTGTGGGGCACTCAAGGGGTTCTCGCTGAGTTTGGAGCCTCGGCTACCGAGGCATTCAGCGAAGCCGTTGCAATGATTGCCGCCTCTATTTCTGGAACCTTGAAAGATAAAGGCCGCATCCCGAAGCGTTCAAGCAATCAGCTATTGATTACTGGTGCGGCACTGGGATCTTTTGGGTTTCAGCTGGAAGAAGCACCTGCTGAGCGCCAGCTTGATCTTGAGGGGACCACGCCGGTTTCGCAGGCGATTGATCTGATAGCCGAGCTGCTCGAGGCGACGACGAAAAGTGATGAAGAATTATCCGAGCCAGTATCTAGGCTGGCCGATAGGGCCATTACAGCTGTTGCTGACTTCCTGGGCAAATTGTCCAGCTATGAAGCATCTTGCTCTCTGATTACTCGGACGAAAAAATTTCAATTTGTTGATAGTGAGCAGGTAAGGCGCAGCAAGGAACGGCTCAGCCTAGACAACATAAAAGAAACCATCGAAGCATTCACGGGTGAGTTTATTGGGGCCCTGCCAGACAAAAGAACCTTTGAGTTCAAAACCGCAGATGGCCATGTTATTTACGGAAGCATCAAGAGAGATGTGCCGAATCCGAACACCATAAACCAGCACCTATATCGCTCATTTAAGATAACGGTAAATGCGAAGAGAATAGGCAACAGCAAGCCGCGTTACATTCTGCAAGCGCTCCCCTGGGGGCAAGCAGACTGACCAGTAAGCCCGGCTCAACGCCGGGCTTTTGTTATTCCTCCTCCAGCCCATCCAGCGACTGTTCTACGTGCGCCGGCGGCTCTACAAACGCCCGGAACGCCTCCACCAATAATCCCCACGCATCACACCCGTCGGCCGATTTCAGCTGGACCAGTTCGCTTCCAACGCACGCTTCTGTGGCGTGCTGGTGGGATACGCGACACCCGAGAGGCGCCGGTAGAGGCCTACGGCGCCGGAGATGACTTTGCGCTTGAGCGTGGGCACCTCGAGCACGGTCATCGCCTCGAGCAGGATCTGGTCGCACGACTCGCGCGTGATCGACGCCGGCTTGCCGTCTACCGTAACGCTCAGGTATTCGCAGACGATGTCGTGCACCACGGCAGCTTGGCCATAGGCGCCCCATGGCGGGATCAGTGACCAGAACAGACGGGGGACGCTGGCGCCGTCCGTGAGGTAGCCAGCCGGCACGTGCACCCAAGCTGGATATTCGTGATGCTGGATGTAGTACCGGAAGTCCTGGGTCACCCGCCAGTGATCGCCGCCGAGGGTCTTGCTGGCCTCGGCGTCGTATTGCACGCGCAGTGGTGCGCTGAAATGTGAGGTCTTGCTCATCACCAGGTGCGCCCCGTTGAATACTGTGCCCATCGCACCACGGAGGCTTGAATCTCCGAAAAATCTTCAGGCCGCTGTTCCGAAAAACCGACGGTAATGGCGCCAATCAGCGTCGTCATTTCTGGCGGGATGCCGACAACGCACCACCAGTTGACGTTAGCCTGCTTGACCGCCTCCCTGATCGACTCACGGGGCTCGAACGCTTCGCAGAATTCCTGCCCCTTGATGAGTCGTGCGACGTGGCCGATCCCCTGACTGTCGTCAGGAAACAGCATCTCCACCTTCCCTTCCAGCTCGGGCCGCCGGACGCCATCGATCCACACGTAAATGGGGCGCCGTGTGTTGCCGGCGACATTGGCGGACCAGACGTAAATGGTTTTGGGGTTGAGCTCCGTCGTCAATCCCGCGACCACGTCGGGCAATCGCTCCTCGATAATTTCCGGATTCGCCCACCGACTGGCTGCGGCGGACGATATCTTTTCGCGCTCCTCCCACACGAAATATGAAAAGCCCGCAAACACTGTGAGCACAACCAGCATACCTAGGCGCCTCCAGCTGCCGAGCACCCACTTGAACAGGCCAACGGTTTCTGCGCTATCAAGTTTCATCGTCGGCATCCTCAGTTTGCGCAGGCGGCGTAGGGCGTTTATCCATATCGGGAAACGAGGCATGTTGCGGCCAGGCGCGAAGCGCGACGCGATACTGCCGCCAGCCATCCTCTGACGCCGTGGCGGTGGGATCTTGATCCTCGTGCTTGTAGATCTCCTGCGCAGCCAGCAGCAGCGCCTGCGCGATCCAGCGCAATTCCTCCTTGGTCTTGATGTCCAGATCCAGTTCGGCATCCAACGTCCAGGCATCGTTCAACCACACATAGGCCGGGCCGGGTCTTGGTAATAACGTCAACCTCTCGGGCAGCTCG
>NZ_DATMIV010000051.1:0-3399 GCF_035554175.1 Pseudomonas sp.
CTTCGGTCATGCTCGGGTAGACATCGAGCAAGCGTGCGGTCAGGTTGGGGTTGGGCCCCCGGCCTCTGCCACTGGCGGAGTAACCGACCATCCTCTCGTTGATTCGCACAGGCGGCTTGAACCATTTGGCTGACGGTTCCAGCAGCGCTGCGGTGTCAGCGGCGTGTTGATCGGCGTGTGCAATGATCTTTTTCTGCAGCTCGCCCCACTGACCGACCTCGGGCACGCCCAGGCTGCGCCGCGCGGCATCCGGCAAGGCGTGCATGATCGATGGATAAAAGTTGTCACCCGTTCGCGGCACGCTGTTCAGCGCTTCGCCCCGATCATTGAACGCCTGGAACTGCGCGCCCGTCTTGATCAGGAATTTTTTCTCGGCGGCTTGCGCGTCCCCCACACTGTCGAGCAGCGTGCCGCTGTCGCTGCCCTCGCGCACCTCCAGGCGCACGGTCTGCGGCCAGCCCGGCAGTTGCTCCAGCGTGTGCAGGGCCAGACGCCGGCTGTCCGCCGAGGCGATGTTCTCGCGGCGCAGACCGGCGTGCGCCGCCACCTGGCGGCTGCGCCGCGCATACCAGCGCGCCTCTTCGAGCAGGCGCAGCGGCACGCGGTTGCTTGCACGGAGCCGCTGCAGGTCATCGGGGTGGCCGTGGGCCAACACGTCTTGCGCCGCCGCCTCGCTGAGCCCCGGACACACCTTCTGCAAATTCGCGACCTGCGCATCGACCGGCTCGGTGCCCTGGTAAATGCTTTCATAAATGGCAGGTTGACGGGTGTTGGCGTAATCAGCCATTTGCTTGCTGAACTCCGCGGCGCGGGCATCAGGTACGCGCGCGCCCTGCGCCCCGAGCAACCCGGTGATTTCAGGTTCATCGAGTTGCGCCAGAACCCGCGCCGGCAGGTTCCCGCTGAGGATATCGGGCCGCGATATCTGGATCGGTGCCTTCACCCCTGTGCCGCGAAACCGGCGCGAGGGCCGATACTTGACCGACTTGCCCGACAATGCCGCCCCGTCGAAGACTTCCAGCACCCGGTTCGCCGGCCACTGCGGCATTTCGGTGATCAGCGGCAACGCGTACAGATACAACTCATCAATCGGTTGCGTCCCGCGCAGCTGCTCCACGACCCGCGCGGCGTCGGCATCGGCCTTCATCAGGCGCAGCGCCTGGGTCAGTTCCGGGGGCGGCAGCGCATGATCCGCGTGCATCTTGCGCAAGGCGTCGTCACTGACCCCGCTGATATCGGCAGCCCTGAGCAGCTCCTCATCAGACAGCGCTTCGGTTGCAGGGCCGATACGCCGCAACAGGGTCGTACGGTCCCACTCCAGCGGACGCTCCAGCGTATGCCGCCAGGCCCCTTGGCCATTACTGCCGAGCACCGGTTGCCAGGCATCGGCATTCGTCGGGTGCTTGATCCGCCATCTGCCGATCGAGCTGTCGTAAGCCTTCTCATACGTTTTGCCGCTCAGGCGGATATAGGTTTTGCCGTCCAGCTCGTATTGTCCCGCTGCGTTCGGAACGGCGCTGGCGTCCAGGGCAACGGTCGACTCATACGCGCTCAGGTCGGGTTTCCACAGGCGGGTTTTGCCGTCGGCCAGGGTCACCGGGCTCGCTGCCTCGATCACCGGCACGGCGCGGGCCGGCGAGATTTTCCTGGCCGCTGCCCCTGCTCCGGCCATCACGGCAATCTGCGCGAGGTTTTCCGCGACGTCGATCAAATGATCTTTTGCCGCTCGCCGATCACCTTCACCCCACTCGATTGCGCCTTCCAGGGTCTCGTACAACAGCTGCCCGGCCATCACCACCATCATCACTTCGCCCAGCACCGGGACGAACATCGAGACCATGTTCAATCCGAGCAGGCCGACCTGCAACAGGCTGGCCAGCTTGGCCTCGCGGGCCTTGACATCAACATCGTCGGTGGGCACCGCATGGCTTCGCGCATCGGCCAGAACCTTGGCGCAGCTTTCGGTATAGAGGTATTCCCACAGATCCTGGTTTTTTTCCCACAGGCCCCGTTTTCGGTGCAGAACTGCAGAGGGCGCGATGTAAGGATCCGGCTCGGGCTCGAGTTTCGCCGTCGGTGGCGGCGGCACTTCCTTGATTTGGGTAAAGATTGAGCCGGCATGGAGCAGACTGATGACGGTGCGCCAGGGGCTGCGCCAGAAATCCGTGGGCGAGTCGGCCGCTTTTCGGGTGAACTGGCTGAGGTAGTAAGGACGCTGGTCGTAGGGCAGAAACTGACTGAGGAAGTTCTGATACTCGGTGGGTTCTGCCGACGACGGGTCGGTTCGAGCCGTGAGCAGGCGCTTGAATTCGTCTTTGTCTTCATCGCCCCGATAGCACTTGAACGGGTGTTCGGGATCGTGGGGTATATAAATGATCCATTCACTGGCGTAGCGGTACTTCTCGCTGACGACGAATACCACACAACCGGTCAATCGTTTTTTCATCAGGCCCAGGTCACGGAACCACACCTGTTTATCGCCGATCCAGGGATTGAGCTCGCCCTCGATGACCGAAAGGATCATCGCGTAGTGCGCAGGCTCAATATCCTTGGTCAGCAAGGCCTGCTCCGCCGCCGCGCGCATCGTCGCTTTCTGGCTGGCGATAAAACGCTCGCGCAGCACGCGCTCGGCCACCGCATCGGCGGGATGAAAGAACGACTGCAGCCAGGTCTGGTATTGCTTGCCGATGTCCAGACGCCGACATAGCCCCAGAAAGTGGCTGATCGTCAGGTTGATGTTCACGGTTTCGTAGGTGTCTGCCGTGGTCGTTGCCACAACGAAGCCGGAGCTCGCGTGATAGGCCCCGCTCTCGCATTCATAGGCTTCGAAGTTGTGCAGCGCGGCATCAAGCATCGACAGCTTGATCACTTCGAACGAGTCCAGCTCGATCTCCACAATGCCGACAGCCAGCGGGCGCCTGAGGCACAGCAGGGTTTTGTCGACATCCACCTGCACCTGGTATTCATCCTGCAACGCCTGGATCAGCAACGGCCGGGCGAACGCCTCGACCGGCTGGAACGTCGACATGCTTTTATCCAGGGCATTCTGCGCGGCGACGCTGGCCTTGAATTGCTCATCTACCGCTTTTCGCTGGGCCGCTGTCGCGTTCCGATACCAGGCAGGCAACGTGGTCGGGACGCCCTTGAAGGCCTGACGTCTTTGCGCCGAAGCGTCGGTCAGCCATGGCGGGATCGACTTTTCGAGAAAGTCACCGTGCACGCTTCGCGTCGCGGTGGGTGTTATCGCCTGGGGAGAATCGGCCGGCTGAGCCAGCGAAGCCGATGGGCCGGACGGTGGACTGGAAGAGATTGCGTTCATGATTGCTCCTGTTTAATGGAGCCATCAGCAAATCATTTCAGGCCATTGCATTTGCGGTATCCGGCTATGGCTCGACCGGC
>NZ_DATMIV010000052.1:0-108082 GCF_035554175.1 Pseudomonas sp.
CGGGGTCGGGGTGAAGCTCGACGGCAAACTGATTGCCAGCGGCGGCGACATTCAGCTCGACGCAAACGGGCAACTGAGTCTGGCCGACACCTCGGCCACCGGCGCGGTCAACGTCAAAGCCGCCAGCCTCGACGCGCAAGCTCCGGTCTACGCAGGCACATCGCTCAACGTGCAAACCCAAGGCAACCTGACCAACCGCCAGACCCTCGCCGCCCGCGACAGCGTGGTGCTCAGCGCCGGCGGGCAACTGACCAACGCCGGCGCCATCGAAGCCGGGGTCAATGCCGACGGCAGCCGTAACAGCAACGGTGATTTGAGCCTTCGCGCACAGAATCTGAGCAACAGTGGCAAGAGCCTCAGCGCCAGCCGCAACCTGACGGTCAACGCCGCGCAGACCCTGAACAATCAGGGCGGTACCCTCAGTGGCCAGACCACGACGGTCACTGCCGGGACGCTGGATAACCGCAATGCTGGCAAAGTGCAGGGCAACAATAGCCTGGCCCTGACCGCCAATCAGGTGCTGAACAATCAAGGCACGCTCACCAGCACCGGCAAACTCACCGGCAACATCGGCCAGCTGATCAACAGCAACGGTGAGCTGGGTAGTCAGAGCGACGTGGTACTGACAGTCACCTCGCTGGACAACGTCGCCGGCCTGATCAGCGCTGGCCGTCTACTCGACATCACCGCCTTCGGCGCCATCAACAACCGCACCGGGCAGATCGGTGCGAAACAGGCCTTGATGTTGAAAGCGCAACAACTGGACAACAGCCAGCAAGGCCAGTTGACCAGCGAGGGCACACTGACCACGCGCATCAGCGACCAGTTGAGCAACCAGAACAAGGGCCTGATCCAGGCCAACGGTGCGATGGACGTGCAGGCCACGCGCCTGGATAACCGCGCCGGCAAGATTTCCGGTCTCGACACCCTGACCGTCAGCAGCGCGACCACCGACAACCGTGCGGGTGTTTTGCGCGCCGACAAAGCGACGACGCTGCTGATCGATAATCTGGATAACCGCGACAAGGGCCGCGCCGAGAGCAAGGCAGCGCTGACCTTCGAAGGCAGCACACTGAACAACAGCAATGGCGGCTTGCTGACCTCGACCGGACTATTGAGCCTCAAAGCCCGGGATGTCACCAACGATGCCGGACGGATTTCCGGCAAGGGCGATATCGCCGCCAGCATCGACAACTTGACTCAGCAATCGGGCGAGCTGGTTGCCGAAGGCAATCTGAAACTCACCGGCAAGACTCTCAACAGTCGTCAGGACAGCCTCGTCGGGTCGCTCAAGACCCTGACTGTCAACGTCGACCAGATCGACAACCGCGCGAGCACCTTGTCCAGCCAACTCGACCTGCATATCAACGGCAAGCGTCTGGACAACAGTGAAGGCGGCAAGGTGCTGTCCGATACCACGCTGGGCCTGAAAGTCGCGCAGATCATCAACGCCACCAATGGCCTGATTTTCAGCAAGGGCGCAGCGACGCTCAGCGGCATCGGTTTGAGCAACGTGGGCGGGCGAATCGTCAGCCAGAACACACTGAACCTCACCTTCGACAATGCCCTCGACAACCAGCAAGGCCTGATCAGCAGTGAAGGGCAGATGACCCTGAATGTCGGCAGCCTCGACAATCGCCTGGGCAAGCTGTCGAGCCTTGAAGCGATGGCACTGACCAGCGTCGCCGCGGTGCAAAACCAGAGCGGTCTGATCGCCTCGCAGAAGGGCCTGACGTTTACCAGCGGCAGCCTTGATAACAGTGACAACGGCATTATCAGCGCCAAGGCCGATTCGACCCTGACCACCGGTGAGTTCAAAAACCGTCAGGGCGGCAGCCTTGCCACGGACGGGACGCTGTTGCTGACCACCGCGCACCTGGATAACTCCGGTGGCATCATCGGCAGCCAGAAAAAACTGCAGGCTTCCGTTACTTCGCTGCAGCAGGATGGCGGCGAGCTATTCAGCAATGCCGACCTGACGCTCGACCTGAATAACGGTCTGCTCGACAACCAGCGCGGCTATATTCATACGCCTGGCCAGTTGCTGCTGAAAAACCTCAAAGAGGTGAACAACGGCGGAGGTGAAATTTCCGCCGCCAAGGCCTGGAACCTCAACGCACAAAGCCTGAACAACGACGGCGGCAAGCTGCTCAGCAATGAAAAACTCACCCTGGTCATCGACCGTGCGCTGAGCAACGTAAAAGGCCTGATCGCCTCCGCTGGTCTCGAAGCGCGCAGTGCCAGCCTCGACAACAGCGGCGGTGAGATTCGTGGGCGTGGCGCGGTAGATTTCACCGTCACCGATCTGTTCGACAACCAGGCTGGCGTGGTCATCGCCGACGATGGCTTGACGCTCACTGCCGCGCGTCTGGATAACCGTCAGGAAGGCCTGGTCGGTTCGACCCAAGCGCTGCAGCTGGTCGTCGACCGTGTCGACAACCGCAGCGGTGAACTGTCGAGCAAGGCCGGTGTGAGCCTGATCGGCGCCTGGCTCGACAACAGCGACAGCGGCTACATGCTGGCGGGCGGCAATCTGGCGTTGACCGTCAACGAGGTAATCAACCGCAACAACGGCGTGCTGTCCGGCGCCACCGGCCTGACGCTGGTCGGCAAAAGTCTGGAAAACAGCGCTCGCCTGGCCACGCAACAAGACCTCGCCATCACTCTTTCCGGCGAGCTGAACAACGCGCAGGGCAGTCTGTTCAGCGAAGGTGCGCTGGCGATCGATGCGCAAAACCTCAATAACGATGGCGGTACGCTGTCCAGCGCCAAAGCGCTCAGCGTCGACACACGCGGTGCGGTCAGCAACCGTGGCGGCCAGTTGTTGACCGATGCAGCGTTGACGCTCACCAGCAGCGCGCTGGACAACCAGCAGAAAGGCGTGATCAGCAGCAAAAGCAATCTGCACATCACTACCGGCGAACTCAATAACAGTCAGGCGAGCATTTACGCCGCCGATCAGCTTGAGTTGAGCGCCGGCAAAGTGACCAATACGGCTGGCAGCCTCGGCGCTGGCAATGCGTTGACTGCCGATATTCAGGGCCTCGATCAGCAGGGCGGCAAACTGTTCAGCAGCCACGCCAGCGTCAGCGTCGACCTGCACGGTGGTGCGCTGAACAACCAGGGCGGGGTGATCAATGCGCCGGGACAGTTGCTGCTGAAAAATCTCGCTGAGGTGAACAACCGTGGCGGCGAGATTTCCAGCGAGCAGGCCTTTGAACTGATCGCCAAATCGCTGGACAACAGCGGCGGCCAAGTGTTGAGCAATCAGAAACTGAGCCTGACCCTCGACAAGGCTCTGACTTCGATCAAAGGCACGATCGCAGCAGCAGCGTTGCAGGTTCGCGCGGCCAGTCTGGACAACAGCGATGGCGGCGTATTGCTCAGTGACAGCGATATCTCGGTGACCGTCGATGGCCTGCTCGACAACCACAACAAGGGCAGCATCCGCGCCGCGCAACAACTGACCCTCAACAGCACCGGCCTGAACAACCAGAACGGCACATTGGTGGGCGCCGCCGGCATCGCCATCGATCTGGGCGCCACCGCGCAGGATCTCAACAACCAGGGCGGGGTGATCAGCAGCAAAGGCGCGCTGAGTATCGCGCACCTGCGTGACCTCAATAACCAGGACGGCGTGATCAACAGCAAAGGCGTGCTGAGCATCGCCACCCTGCGTGACCTGAACAACCAGAAAGGTGAAATTTCCAGCGTCAACAGCTTCAGCCTCAACGCCAACAGTCTGGACAATCGCGGCGGCAACCTGATCAGCAATCAGCAACTGACCCTCACGGCGGCCGAGCTGAAAAACAACGGCGGCCTGATCTCAGGCTGGATCGGCGTGACCCTGGCCGGCGGCACTATCGATAACAGCCTCGGCGGCGCGATCTCCAGCCAGCTCGGCAATGTCAGCATCGACCTCAGTGGCGCGCTGATCAACCACAGCCAGGGTGGCGTCGGCAGCAAGGGCGAGCTTTACATCAAGGCCGCCAGCCTCAACAACAGCGCCGGCACGCTGACCAGCGACGGCAAGCAAACCCTGACCGTGCTCGGCGGCGAACTCAACAACGCCTCCGGTGGTTTGATCAAAAGCGCTGAAACCCTTGATATCCGTGCTGCGAGCCTGAACAACGCCTCGGGTAACCTGAACGCGAAAAAAGCCATGACCTTCACCGGTGGTGCGTTGAACAACACTGGCGGCAGCCTGGTCGGCGATGACCGCGTCACACTCGACCTGCTCGGCGCGCTGACCAACGTCAACGGCGCACTCGGCAGCACCGGGCCGTTGTTGCTGACGCGCTCTACCGGTGTCGACAACCGTGGCGGCCAGATCATCAGCCAGAACCTGCTGAGCCTGCTCACCAGCGGCGATCTCAACAACAGCCAGCGCGGCACAATCGCGGCCAGCAGCCAACTGAATCTCACCGCCGACGGCCTGCTGCGCAACGACGGCGATGGCCTGATTTCCAGTGGCGCCGCCGACGCCACCCTCACCGCAGCCGCACTGAACAACGCCGGCGGCGCCGTGCAAAGCATGACCGCGCTGACCGTCAACACCGGCAACGGCGCAATCGACAACCAGGGCGGCAAGATCATTGCGCAGAACGGCGACCTGAACCTCACCGCCGCCAGCCTCGACAGCCGAGGCGGCGTGCTGTCGAGCCTCAAAGGTCTGCTGCAAACCCGTCTGACCGGTGTCCTGCGCAACGGCCAGTCAGGCAAGATCGAAGGCAGCCGCCTCGACCTGCGTGCATTGGGCGGCATCTACAGCGACGGCGGGCGGATCGCCGCCAACAGCGGCGACATCCTGCTCAACGCCGGCGGCAACGCCCTCGACAACAGCGGCGGCGGCATCTATGCCCGTGGCCAGGTGAACGTCACCGCCGGCGCGATGAACAACACGGCCGGCCAGGTCAGCGGCAGCCTCATCGGCCTCGGCCTTGGCGGCAATCTCACCAACAACGGCGGCCTGATCGAAAGCGCCAGCACCCTGGCGATTCGCGCCGCCAACCTCAACAACCAGAGCGGCAAACTCCGCGCCCTCGGCGGCAGCGGCAAAACCGATTTCCAGATCGGCAGCCAGTTCGACAACCGCAATGGCCTGGTGGAAACCGCCAACACCGACTTCACCCTTGCCGCACCGAGCTTGCTCAACGCTGACGGCACGGTGACCCATGTCGGCCTCGGTGAGTTCGGCATCTCCACCGCCAACGTAATGAACGCCGGCGGCTCACTGGTGACCCGTGGCGGCCTGACCCTGAACGCGGACAGCTGGACCAACAGCAGCGTGATTCAGGCGGGGCGGTTGACGGTAAATGTCGGCAATTTCGTGCAGACGGCCAGTGGGCAGTTGCTGGCCTCGAATCAGTTGGTGGGACGTGGCGGGAACTGGACGAATGAGGGGTTGATTGCCAGTGATGGCTTGCTCGATATTCAGCTGAGCGGCAATTACGGCGGCAATGGGCGAGTGAGCAGCGTCGGCGATCTGGGGCTGCTGGCTTCGCGCATCGATTTAAGCAGTGTGGCGAGCATCACCGGTGCATCGACCGCCACGGTCACCAGCCGTGGCACCCTGACCAATCTGGGGCGGCTCACCTCGGCCGACAGCCTGACCGTCAATACTGCGTCGCTGGTCAACAACGGGACGTTGGGCAGCGCTGGCAATCTGCGGATCAACAGTGATTCATTGCTCAACGAGAACGGTCTGATCTTCAGCGGCCGTGACATGAACCTGCGCGTCGGGTCGCTTACCAACCGTTACGCCGACATCTATGGCATGGGCAATATCAGTATTGCCCGCGACGACAGCAACGGCTGGAGCTCTTCGATCAATAACATTTCGGCGACGATCGAAAGTGTGGGTGATCTGAGTCTGGCGGCCGATCACATCGAGAATCGTAAGGATGTGTTTGAGGTTGCTGCCGGTGGCGGGCTGGTCTCGGGAACCATTGGTGTTCGATGCACGACGTGCACCTCGTTCAGTGGCCTCAACTTCGAGAGCCGCTTGCCCAGCCACTTGGTCTGGGTTGAAAAATACCACTCGACCATTGTCAAGGACTCGGCATCAGGCACCTTGACTGCCGGGCGCGACCTTACGGGCAACGGACGCGAATTTATTAACAACGCCTCGGTAGTCAGCGCGGGCCGCAATTTAACTTTCAACGTACAGAACTTCACTAACCAGGGGGCGACGGTTGGGGATTACACGGTCACGCGCTGGATTGATACGCCTAAGGCAGCCAGAGGCTGGAACTTCTGGCAGGACGTTTTGAATTACAACGCCGCTAACGATCCGGATTACGACTCAGGTTTCACCGGAGTGCTGAACGGCAAAAGAACGATGGTTCCCAATATTCATACCTGGGACATGAATGAAGTCGAATCACTTACCAGAATAGGCGGGCGTCAAGGGGGCGGCGAAGCGATCAGATACCTCATGTTCGGCTCGATCGCTGTCGAGTACGATTCCGGAAAGCTCCACTATGCTGCACCCAGTTACGACACCGGCGTACGTGCAGAGGCGCCGGACTTTATCAAGAACGCGGCATTCACCAGAAATACCATCACTGAAAGCTCCCCGACGGCCAACGCCAACGCGGTCGTTCAGGCAGGTGGCACCGTCTACATAAATGCTACCAACAAACTGGACAACGGCGTGGTTCGTAACGGTAACGCCGCTGCCGCGGGCGCTTCTCGTCTGGGCTCGACTCAATTGGCGGGCCAGGTAACGCCGACCGTCATTCGCATCAACGCGCAGTTGCCTCCAGACTTGGCCCAACAACAGGTCAACCCACTGGCCTTGCCGGGCTTCACCCTGCCGAGCGGCGACAACGGCCTGTTCCGTCTGAGCAAAAAGGACGGTAGCGAGCAGGCGATGGTGGCCGCCGAAGCCTGGAAGATCAGCTCCATCAGCGCCGCACCCTCGACACATGCGGGCGGGATGCCGGTCCGACATGCGACCGATTTCAAGATCGACGACAACGCCCCGGTCTCGGTGAAAAACCGCGAACTGGCACTGGCTGATCGTCAGTCGCTGAATCTCAACGACAAGACCGCAATGATCAGCGTCAATGCCGCCGAGAGCGGCGGACTTGTCCGGGTTTCAGCGCCTGATCGTGGCAATGTTTCCTTTGACGTGCCACGTGTACAGGGTCTGCCTGACACCAGCGTGCGCTCCAACCCGCACAAATACCTGATCGAAACCAACCCGGCGCTGACCGACATCAAGCGGTTCATGAGCTCGGACTATCTGCTGGACAAGCTCGGCTACGACCCCGACACCAGCGCCAAGCGCCTGGGCGATGGCCTGTTCGAACAGCGCATGGTGCAGCAGGCCGTGGTGGCCCGTACCGGCCAACGCTTCATCGACGGCCAGACCTCCGACGAAGCGATGTTCAAGTATCTGATGAACAACGCCATCGCCAGCAAGGATCAGCTCAACCTGTCGATGGGCGTCACCTTGACCGCGCAACAAGTCGCAGCGCTGACCCATGACATCGTCTGGCTCGAAGAGCACGAAGTGAATGGCGAAAAAGTGTTGGTGCCGGTGCTGTATCTGGCCCAGGCGGACAACCGGCTCGCACCCAATGGCGCGTTGATTCAGGGCAACGACGTAACCCTCATTGCCGGTGGCAACCTCGATAACGCAGGCACGCTGCGCGCCTCCAACAACCTCTCGGCTGAAGCTGGCAACAACCTCACCAACAGCGGTTTGATCGAAGCGGGCGAGCGCCTGACGCTCAAGGCCGGCAACGACATCATCAACAAGTCCGGCGGCATCATTTCCGGCAAGGACGTCACCCTGACCACGGTCAACGGTGACGTCATCAACCAGCGTGACGTGAACAGCGTTGACGTCAGCCGGGGCGGCAACGTGTTCCACCGGGACTACCTGGACAACGCCGCCCGGATCGAGGCAGCCAACGATCTGACGATCAAGGCTGGCCGCGATATCAATAACATCGGCGGTGTTTTGAAAAGCGGTCAGGACATGACGCTCGATGCAGATCGCGACGTCAATATCACTTCGGTTCAGGACCGTAGTACGAATGGGCGGGGTAGTAGCTTCCTCAACCAGACCATCACCCAGCACGGCGCTGAAGTGACGTCCGGACGGGATCTGTCGATCAGTGCTGATCGCGACGTGGCGATCGTGGCCAGTCGACTGGATGCCAAGCGCGATCTCAGCGTCGATTCGGGTAACGACATCGTCATCACTTCGGCCGCCGATGAGAGCGACTACGTTTCGCGCAGCAAAAAACGCGCGAACGAAACTCACAGCATCACGCAGCAATCATCAGTGTTGAACGCCGGTCGCGACATCGCGCTGAACGCCGGCAACGACCTGGGCATCATTGCCAGCCGCATCAAAGCGACCGAGGACATCAGCCTCGATGCCGAGCAGGACATTACCGTAGCTTCGGCGAAGGATGAGAGTTCGTCTTATTACTACAAGAAGAAAAAGGGTTCATTCGGTAAAAGTAAAACCACAGAGCGAGGAAGCTACGACAGCACCAACGTGGCTTCTGTGATTGAGGCTGGCCATGATCTGACGGTCAACACCACCCAGTCGGCCGAAGGCGGCGTCTCTTTGAATGGAGGCCACGACGTTACTGTCATTGGCAGCCAAATGAAGGCTGGTAATAACCTTGTCCTGGGGGCGTTGAACGATATCTCGGTGCTCTCCAGTGTTGACGAGCACAGTGACTACAGCAAAACCACCAAGAAGGGATCTTTCGGTCTCTCCAAGAGTGGCAAAAGCGCAGTCAACACGAGCACCAGTCAGATCGCCAGCGAGTTCCAGGCTGGCAAAGACGTAGTCGTTGCTTCAGGCAAGGATTTCCTGTTGCAGGCCAGCACCGTTTCAGCGGCCAACGACGTCGAGTTCCGCGCCGGTCTGGTCGATGACAGCGGTGACATAAACCTGATTTCGGCCGACGAAACCGACTACAGCCGAAGTGAAGCCTACAAAAAGAAAACCGGGCTTTCTGTTTCCGGCGGTTTCCTTTCCCTTTCTTCAGCCAAAGAGGCGGGACGGCTGGGTGAAGGCAGCACGAGCGTTGGCAGCATGGTCAGCGCCGGGCGGGACACGATCCTGAGCGCCGAGCGCGATATCAACGTTCTAGGCAGCGGCATCGATGCCGGACGCCACGTCAGCATGGACGCGGGTCGAGACGTCAGCATAGTCGCCGCTTCCGACGAAAGTGCCGAGCAGGCCTGGTCGAAATCGAAAAAAGCCGGTATCGGCGTTTCCAGTGACGCTAATGGCGTGAGTTTCTTTGCCGGTGCCGATGGGCTCAAGGAAAAGGACCGGCGCGAACAGCAGACCGGTGCCGCCAGCCAGATCAGTGCCGGCCAGGATCTGAGCATCAACGCCAAACGCGACATCAACCAGACCGGCTCGGATCTGGTGGCGAATAACGACATCAACCTGACCGCCGGGCGCAATATCAACATTGACGCGGCTCGCGAAACGCTTTTGGTGGAACAGCAGCGCGAGGCCGAACGCAATGGCTTGGGCGTGAGCCTGAACCATAACTACGGCCAGACCAAAGACGCTGTAAATGGCGCCGGTAAAGGTGAGGACAACGTCAGCAAAGGCTCGAGCACCCTCAAGGCGGTGGATGCAGTCGGCCAATTTGTTTCGGGCCCGACTGCGGACGTCAAGTTCGGCAACAGCAAGCAAAGCAGCAGTCAGCAGAGCATCGAGCAGAGCAATCGTTCGTCAACCTTGAATGCCGGCCACGACCTGAACCTGAATGCCAAAAATGATGTGACGGTAAAGGGTGCGAAGTTCCAGGCGGGGCGCGACATCAATGTCGTCGGACGCGATGTCACCTTCGACGTCGCCAAAGGCAATGTCAGCCAAGACAGTACCCAGCGCGAAAGCTGGGGCGGCATCCATGGCGGAACCAGTGGTGGCTTCAAGATCGGTGTCGGCGGCAGCTACGGGGTCGCCACTGAAGATGGTTCACATGGCACTTCCACGCCGACTCAACTGGGTGCTGGCCGGGACGTCAATCTGCAAGCCGAACACGATCTCAACCTGATCGGTACTCAGGTCACGGCTCGCCGTGATATCGAGCTCAACGCTTTCAATGACCTCAACATCCGCTCGACACAGAACGACAGCAGCAGTGACCGCAACCGCCACAACGGCGGCGGGGAGCTGGGTCTGGTATTCGGTTCCGAGGGTGTTGGTGTGTACGCCAGCGTCAACCTGGGCAAAGGCAATCTGGAGCGTGAGGGCGAGCGTCAGCAGGAGGCTTACCTCTATGCAGGCGACCGACTGGGCTTCACCAGCGGCAAGGACACCAATATCGCTGGCGCTACGTTGCGTGGTGATGAGGTCAATGGGCGCGTGGGCGGTGATCTGAATGTCTCTTCGGTCCCTGACACCGGGAAAGTGAAGGGTAAAGAGTTCGATATCAGTGTAACCGCCACATTTGGTCCGGGCGCTGGTGTCAGCGGTTCAGTCGGTTACGGCCAGACCACCGGCAAGACGAACTGGATCGAACAGCAAACCAGCATTACCGGTAAAAGCAAAGTCGATATCCGTACCGAAAATCACACTCAACTGGACGGTGCACTGATCGCTGCCGACAACGGTAATTTGAAACTGGATACCGGCACGTTGGGCTTCAGTGACATCGCCGGTACAGACAAAGAGCACGGTTATTACCTGAACGTCGGTGGCAGTTACACCGCTGGCAAAGGCAGCGGTGCTCAGGACGGCAGCCAGGTTGGTAAAGGCAAGGAAGGCGAAACTGGCTGGAGCGTCAACGGCTGGAAGTACGACAAAGACCGAGAACAGATCGTGCGCGGCACCGTCGGCGCCGGCGAGATCGTGGTACGCCAGGACGCCGAAACGGGCAAGGATTCGACTGCCGGTTTGAATCGCGACGTAGACAAAGGTTACGAAATCACCAAGGACAAGGAGTCTCGCACCGATCTGTACGTGAGCAAATCGTCACTTGAGGCCGTCGCCGATCCTTCGGGCACATTGAAGGACTGGGCAGAAAAAATAGAGAACTACGGTGACGCCACTCAGGGCTCTATCGAAGCTGCGCTGTCCCTCGTCACAGGGCCTGTCAACCTGGTTGGTCAGGCCTGGAACAATCTTCAGGCACAGCGAGTATCGCTGGATGAAGTGCCAGCCTCGGCGCGTCAGGATCTGGGGGACGAACTGGCACTTAGCATTGCCAAAAATCTGGTGCGCAATGGAGGGAAGCCGGGGGATATAAATGATCTGAAGCCTGAAGACGTAATAGTCATTCGCAAATTCGCGCAGGTATTCGTCACATTCGCACAGCAGCAACAGGGCTGCAGTGATTCAACCGGATGTGGTGATAAAAGTCAGGCATCGGATCCGGTTCATACCCACTTCCGGGACACGGATGGCGAAAATCGCGCCATCGGAACCGTAAATCTGGTTCCCGATTCTCCGGGCGACAAGCTCCTGTTTGAGGCTGAAAAGCTACAAAGCTACATGGACGCGCTACCCAAGGAGCAAGTTCAGCTACTTGGCCTCGCCATTCAGGCAGCGATGGGGCCAGCAAAAGCTGCTGTTGGTCTGGCAGGAAATGTCCTGATCGCCAAGCTATTC
The DNA here is from genome assembly GCF_035554175.1 of Pseudomonas sp. Classification (GTDB taxonomy): domain Bacteria; phylum Pseudomonadota; class Gammaproteobacteria; order Pseudomonadales; family Pseudomonadaceae; genus Aquipseudomonas. The sequence continues at coordinate 11,606 of NZ_DATMIV010000052.1, forward strand.
GGCGACAAGATTGATGCCGCCAAGGATGCAATTGCCAAGGGGATTGCCAGCGAGCTCAGCGGTGAAGACAAGAAACGCCTGGAAGCCAGCGATAACGCCTTCAAGAAGATGTTTGGGCTCGGTGTAAGCGATCAAAAGGGCGACGTTTATGTGCGCGGGGCCACTACGCTGCTGAACATCGCGCTAGGCACCGCAACCAACATGGCAGGTAGCATCACTGGCAAGGTTTTCAGTATCGCCGGAAACAAGGGAACCGGCGGCGGGAAGCTGACAGATCCTATAGATCCCAAGCATCCGGGTTGGGCAGATGAACTTGGCGACTCCCCAGGCAAAGGCTGGGTTGACGGACCAAAGGCCAATCCACCTGTTTCCCCGTTCCATGGCGATGCGCCCAAGACTCACGTCGAGACGGTTGTTAAAGTCGATACCACCAAGTCCGTCAAGGGTAGCCATGAATATGAACTGCTCAACAATCCTGCTGCCAGAAGCCCGAACACCCGTTATGAGCTTGATAACGGCACAAGCTTCACCACCAACAGCAAAGGCATGGTCGAGGAATTGACATTTACACCGACCAAAGAGAAGGTTCCTCGGGATCCGAGACAAACTGAAGCAGGCAAGGAAGGCAGAGACACGGATGTGGGCGGGCATGCGCAAGCGTGTAGCCAGGGCGGCACGTGCGATGGGTACAATCTGTTTCCACAGGATAAGAATTTCAACAATTCGGCCTACAAGGTTTTCTATGAAAATAGAATCAAGGAGGCGCTCAATGATCCTTCTAAAACTGTAGGGCAGACGACAATCAAGTTCGAGAGAGCAGATCCAGGCAATCCGAGACCCGATTCACTAATATTGACGTACACCATAGATGGCAAGCCAAAAACCGTGACGTTTAAAAACGAAGCCAAGCATGTTCCAGAGGTAAAAGCGTGATTACTCAGGATTTTGAAATCGTCAACCAGATTTTTCAATTGGTTGAAGCCGGGATTGTCAAGGGATACGACGCTTTCAGCTACAGCGTCGAATGGGGCGGTAACTATATGGAAGCAGAGCTTTCCGTTGAGAAAGACGGTGTTGAGAGGTGGGATGCCGAAACGGATTTTAATAATTCAAAAATCTACATGCTCGTGGAGAAGCTTCACGAAAATGCAGCTGTAAGGGGCGAACCATGGAAATCCTTCGTGCTCTCGTATCGCGATGGCGAACAAGTGCGAACGAAATTTGGTTATTGAACCACGGGGCGTCGAACGGACAGGCATGGTCATCGAAGATCTAGAAGTCATTAAAAGCATTTTCCGAATCGTTCATGGCGGCATCGTCCACGGCTACGACTCTTTTCGTTACGAGATCGAGATGGGAGAAGGGTTTATGGAAGCCGAGTTGACCGTCGAAAAGAACGGCATTGAAGTGACGGATGCCGAGATCGATTTTAATATTTCCGACGTGTATTTTCTGGCAAAAGAACTAAAAGCCAACGCCGTGCAACGTGGAGAGCCTTGGAAGTCTCTCGCCATGTCATACCGCGAGGGCGAACAGGTGAGAACGAATTTCAGCTATTGACCTCTCACCAGACTCATACAGCGGATCAAACTGCGCAACCCACGATCTCTGCATCTGTGCCGCCACTCAGAGAGAACTCTGCATCCGACGCAAGCTGGAGTTTTTACAGTGATTACCGAAGACATAAAGATCGTTCAAGAGATCTTTCAGTTGGTCGAAGCCGGCATCGTCCATGGCTATGACGCGTTTCGTTATGGCGTGGAGTTGGGGGAGGGCTACATCGAGACGGAGCTATGCGTTGAGAAAGATGGCGTCGAGGACTGGAACGCTGAAACTGATATTAACGGGGCGATTATCCTTCGTTTGGTCGACCAGCTTCAGGAAAACGCAGTCAAGCGTGGCGAGCCATGGAAGTCATTCGTCCTCTCCTATCGAGAAGGCGAACAAGTCAAAACGAAATTCGAGTATTGATTTCGGACTTTCCGATCAAAAGATCGCAGCCTTCGGCAGCTCCTACACACAATCCGTAGGATCTGCCAGAGGCTGCGATCTTTTGCGTTCACTTCGGATAAAGCGGCGGCAACCCGCTTTCACTCACCGGATCCTGCACTCGTTCCGCTGCCGGTATCGTGCGAATCGCCCGCCACAAATCCTCACCCTGCCAGTGCTGCCCGGTCTCGCTGTACAGCGCGCCATTCAACCCGTCCAGCGCATCCGATAACGGCACAAACCGCGCCGCCATGTCTGCCAGTGTCTCCGGTTGTTGCCGCGCCCAGGCGTCCAGTGCCTGGCGGGTGGCGTGCGGGTCGTTGGCCTGGCTGGCGCGTTTGATGTCGTCGAGCAGGGTGCGTGGGCTCGGGCCGGTCTGGGCGGCGCGGTGGATTGCCGGTTGCCAGCGGGCGCGCCACCAGAGGCCGAAGCCGAGCAGGGTGGTGCAGGCGAGGATCAGGGTGCTGAGCTTCCACCACCATAGGGTGTCGTTGTCGGCTGCGCTGGGTTGCAGGGTGCCGGCCGGGGTGTCGATTTGCAGGCTCGGGTTGTTCGCGATTTGCAGAGTGCGTGCGGGCAGGCTGCTGTGTTCGAGGTGGTCTTCGAAGGTGTTCCACCAGACCACGTCGACGGTCGGCAGGTCGATCGCGCCGCTGCGGCTGGGCACCAGGGCTTCGCGTTCTTCGCGGCTGCCGATGATGCCGCGGTCGCTGCTCTGGTTGCTCAGTACCGGTTGGTCGGGGTAGCGGCGCAGGCCGTTGACGTCGGTGGCGGGCAGGGCCGGAAGTTGCGAACTGGCCAGGCCTTCGACTTTCAGGGTCAGGCTGCGGGTCAGGGAGTCGCCGACCTGGGTGTGATCCGGTTCCGGGCTCCAGCTTTCGCTGAGGCTGAGGCTGCGTGCCGGCAACCATGGTGCATCGACCGGGTAAGTCAGCGGTTTCGGTTTCACCGTCAGCGGAATCGAAGAAGAACTGACGCGCATCAATTTACCCGGCTTCGGCCCCGAGGCGTCCGGTGATGGCTGGGTATCGACCAGCGTGGCACTGAAAGTCTGCGGGGCGATGGTCAGCATGCCGCTGTGCTGCGGATAGATCGCGTAGCGCATCTCGATCACGCCGTGGCGCACGCCGTTGATGTCTTTCTCGTAAGTGCGGGTGTCGCCGAGCTGTTCGATACGCGCATCGGCGAGTTGCAACGGGCTCAGGCTGCTGTCGTCGTACAGCGACACCGAGTGGTAAATGCGCAGGGTCAGAATCGCTTGGGCCTGCACGTAGACACTGGTCTGATCGAGGCTGGCTTCGATGAACACCGGATCGAGGCTGTTGTTGTCTTCGCGGTTATCGCTGGCGATCACTTGCACGGTGATCGACTGGCTCTGCGCGTCGCCCAGTTGCAGCGGCGGAATCACCACGCTGCCGTTCTCTTTCGGCAGCAGGGTGATGATCCAGCGTGTGGTCGCGCGAGTGTCACCGTTGAGCGAATTGAGCTGGTTGACCTGCCGCGTGCCGCGCACTTCGAACAGCGATTCCAGCGCTGAAAGGTCAGGCTTGCCGAACTGCGTGACGTCGTCCGTTTCGAGGGTGAGCTCGACCGTCTCGCCGGAGTTCAGGCGACTGCGATCCACGCTGGCGGTCAGCTCGCCCGCTTGAGCGGTGGCCGTGCAGATCAGCAGGGGCAGCAAGAGAGCGGTGAAGCGGGTCATCGAATGTTTTCCTGATCTTGATCCTGATGTTGCTGCTGTTCGTACCAGAATTTGCGCCTGAGCAGTTCGCCCGGGTCGTCCGGGATCTTGCCCAGCCATTGCTCGAGTGCCTGACGCTGCTCGCCTTCGAGATTGTTCTCGCTCGGTCGCAGGGTCGGCACCGTGTCGGTTTCTTCTTCCTCGTTGCCGGCGGGTATTTCGTTGGGGCCTGGCAGCGGCGGGGCGGTTGGCGGCGGTTCGCTGGCGGACTCGGTCGGTTGCGCCTCGCTCCGGGTTTCGCTGCTCACCGCCGGAGGGGGCGCGGTGGTGGGCGAGGGTTCATCGCCGGGCAGACTTTGTTCGTTCGGCTGATTGTCCGGTTCGGTCGGCGGCGGGGCGTTTTTCTGCTTCAGCAGGTTTTCCACCAGCGTCTTGTTGGTCTGCGCCGGGCGCAGATCCGGTTGCAGTTCCAGCGCCTGTTCGTAGGCGTCGATCGCCGCTTCCAGCTCGCCGCTTTTCGCCAGGGCGTTGCCACGATTGTAGTGGGCGCGGGCATCGCCGCCCTCGGCGAAGCGCTGAGCGGCGCCACTGTAGTCGCCGGCCTCGTACAACGCCACACCTTGCCACTGGTGATCGTCGAAATGCTGCGCGGCCTCGGCCGGGCGTTTCTGCTTGAGCAGGTGCAAACCCTGCTGGTCGGGTCGCAGCCACAAGTCTTCGAAGTCGAAAGCGTAGCTCGGTTGCGGCAGGCACCACAGCAGCGGCAGGCAGAACAGCCAGCCGCGGCGCCCGGCACAGGCGGCGAGCAACAGCAGCGGCAAAAGCAGCCAGTAACCCTGATCAGCCCATGTGTCGAGGCGCACCGTCTGGCCGTCATCGCGCAGGCTGCGCGGGCCGTTGAGCAGACCAAGGGCGCCGAGATCGGCCTCGTCGAGACGCGCCGGGTGATACTCGCCGCCAACGCTGTCAAGGAAAGTCGCCAGGCCCGGGCTGTCGAGTTGCGGCACACGAATCGCGCCTTGCTCGTCCTTGAGGAAACTGCCGTCTTCCTGGGCAATCGGCGCACCTTCGGCGGTGCCGACGCCGAGCATCAGCAATTGCGTCGACTCACCACTGAGTGCGCGGCGGATACCCCGGCGTTCTTCTTCATTGAGCGACGAACCGATCAGCAAAATCCGTCCCTGACCGAGCGCACCTTGCTTGAGCAGCGCCAAGGCTTTGCTCACGGCCAGATCAGCGCGGTGGCCGCTTTGTGGCATCAGCGACGGCTTGAGGGCGTCGAGCAGATTGCGGCTGGTCGCCAGATCATCGGACAGCGGCACCAGCGTGTGTGCGCTGCCGGCATAAACGACGATGGCGGTCTGCGCATCGCTACGCGCCTGCAACAGGTCGAACAGCTTGCGCCGCGCCTGTTCGAGGCGTGTTGGCGGCGAATCGGTGGCGAGCATTTCCGCGGTCAATTCCAGCACCACCACCAGTGGATCGGCGGGTTTCTGGCTGGTCTGTTCGACACGTTCCCAGCTCGGCCCGAGCAAGGCCAGAATCGTCAGCAGCCAGGCCACGCCGAGGGCGATCCACGGCAGTCTGCTCTGACGACCGCTGCCGCCACTGAGCAGCGCAGCATGAAACGCAGGCGGCAGAATCATCTGCCAGCGACCGGCGCGTTTCTGTCGGTGCCAGAGTTGCCAGAGCAGCCAGCCGAGCAGCGGCAACAACAGCAGCCACCAAGGGCGGAACCAGTGCGGCCAGAGCGCGATCATCGGCGCCTCCGCAGACGCAGGCGTTGCAGGCGCTCACGCCAGTCAGGCAGCGGACTTTGCAAATACAGTTGCTTGGTAAACAGGCGTTGCAGTGGATTGTCCGGCCACAGTTCGCGGACGACCAGCAACAGACTCAACCACAGCGCCAAGGCCAGAGGCCAGTGATACAAGGCTTGCGCCGGGCGCGCCTGAGTCGGTTGCTGAGTCACCGGTTCGAGCTGATCGAGGGTGTCCTTGATCGCTTGCAGCTCCAAGCCGTCGTGGGCGCGGAAGTACTGGCCGCCGGTGACTTCGGCGATGGCCTTGAGCGCCGGCTCATCCAGATCGAGGCTCGGATTGACGCCGAGAAGGCCGGTCGAGCCGCTGTCCTCGGGGTTGGCGCCGATGCCGATCGGATAAATCCGCACGCCTTCGCTCGCCGCCAGTTTTGCAGCGGTCAGCGGATTGATTTCGCCGCCGTTGTTGGCGCCATCGGTCACCAGAATCAGCACGCGACTTTGCGCCGGCCGCAGGCGCAGGCGTTTCAAGGCCAGACCGATGGCATCGCCAATCGCGGTGTTTTTGCCAGCGATACCGATCCGCGCCTCGTCGAGCCACACCCGCACGGTGCGTCGATCAAAGGTCAGCGGCGCTTGCAGGTAGGCCTGACTGCCAAACAGGATCAGACCGACGCGGTCGCCGTCGCGGCTTTCGAGGAAGTCGCCGAGCAAATGCTGCACCAGCGACAGGCGACTGACTTCTTCGTCCTGCCACTGCATGTCGGGGAAATCCATCGAGCCGGACACGTCCACCGCCACCAGCAGATCACGGCCACTGGCGGCAATCGGCAGCGGATCGCCGAGCCATTGCGGACGGGCCGCAGCGATCAGCAGAATCAGCCACAACAGAATGAACGGCGCCTGCTGACGCCAGGCCGGCAAGTTGGCACGGGCACGGCGGCGGGCCAGGCCTTCGAGGTCGGCGAGGAAACTGACTTTCAGCGCCGGCTCGCCGCTGTCGGCCACCGGCAAGACCAGACGCATCAGCCACGGCAGCGGCAACAGCACGAAGATCCACGGCCAGGCGAACTCAAACATGTTTGCGAATCCACGTCTCGACCGCCTGAGTCAGGCCGGCGATGGCTTTGTCGTCGAGTTTGCATTCCGGTTTGTAGGCGCCTTCGACCAGCACCATCCAGCGCGTCAGGCCGGCGGCGGGGCAACGGTTATCGAGGAAAGCCAGCCATTTACGCCCGTTGAGCGTGTGGCTCTGGCTGTAGGGATAGTGGTTGCGGCACAAGCGCTTGAGCAGGCCGTTGAGTTGCTGCAGCCAGGCGCCGGCCGGCGCGCCGTCGTAGGGTTTGGGCATCTGCGCCAGTTCGGCGAGGGCGGCGACGCGCACCGGATCCAGTGGTTGTTCGGCGCGCACTACCGGGCGTTTCTTCATTGGAATGAACCGCCGCAGCTTCCACACGGCAAAGCCCAGCAGCGGCAACAACAGAAGCAGCAGCCACCAGCCCGGCGCCGGTGGCCAGAAGGCAATCGGCGGTGGCGAAATCAGCGGTTGCAGTTGCTCGAGGCCGTTCATCGACCTTTCCCCGGACGCTGCGGGTTCAAGAACTCGCGCATCTGCTCGACCATCTCGCTCTGCGTGCTCAACGGCATCAGCAGCACCCGCAGTTTCTGCGCGAGCAACTCCCAGCGAGCGATGCGCGCTTCGGCCTGGGCGCGATAAGTCTGGCGCAGGTCGAAGTTCAGCGTGTCGATTTCCAGCTGCGCGCCACGCTCGGCGAAGCGCAGCAGGCCGGCGGCGGGCAGGGCGTGATCGAGCGGATCGGACAGCGGCAACATCAGCAGATCGCAATGCCGCGCCAGCAGGCTCAGTTGCTGCTCGGCGCTGTCGGACAGCGCGCGCTCGTCGCAAATGACAATCGCCAGACTGCCCGGTCGCAGCACTTCCCGCGCCCGGCGCAGCGCTACGCCGAAGGCATCGCGATCCGGCTCACGCTCGCTGTGCAGCGACTGGTTCACCTTCACCAAGCGGTTGAGTAACTGCAACAGACTTTGTTTGCTGCGGCGCGGCTTGATTTCGTAGTGCTCGTTGTCGCCGAACACCAGCCCGCCGACGCGGTCGTTGTGTCCGAGCGCGGCCCAGCCAATCAACGCCGCGACCTGCGCCGCCAGCACCGACTTGAACATCAGCCCCGAGCCAAAAAACAGCCGAGTGCTCTGCTCGACCATGATGAAAATCGGCCGCTCGCGTTCTTCATGGAACAGCTTGGTGTGCGGTTCCTGGGTGCGCGCGGTGACGCGCCAGTCGATGGTGCGCACATCGTCGCCGGCCTGATAGACCCGCACCTGATCGAAATCGACGCCCCGGCCACGGAATTTCGAGTGATGCAGGCCGATCAGCGGGCTGCGCTGACTCGGCGTGGAAAACAGCTGCACCTCGCGCACGCGGTGACGCATTTCGATCAGCTCGGCGAGGCTGATGCGGATACCGGGTGCGGAGGGCAGGGCGGCGTTCATGGGGGTCAAGCGACGGCGACGACGTCGAGAATCCGTTGCACGACGCGATCCTGATCGATGCCGGCGGCTTCGGCTTCAAACGACAGAATGATGCGATGGCGCAGCACGTCGAACAGCACGGCCTGGATGTCTTCGGGGCTGACGAAATCGCGACCGGCCAGCCAGGCATGAGCGCGGGCGCAACGATCAAGGGCAATCGAGCCACGTGGACTGGCGCCGTAGGCGATCCACTCGGCCATTTCCGGATCGAACTTGGCCGGGTTGCGCGTGGCCATGACCAATTGCACCAGGTATTCCTCCACGGCGTCGGCCATGTACAACCCGAGGATTTCCTTGCGCGCGGCGAAAATCGCCTGCTGGCTGACCCGGCGCTCGGGTTTGGTCTCACCGTTCAGCGCCTCGCCACGGGCCTGCTGGAGGATGCGCCGTTCGACGGCGGCGTCTGGGAAGCCGATCTTGACGTGCATGAGGAAACGGTCGAGCTGAGCTTCAGGCAACGGATAGGTGCCTTCCTGTTCGATCGGGTTCTGCGTGGCCATCACCAGAAACAGCGGCGACAGCTCATACGTGCTGCGCCCGACGCTGACCTGACGCTCGGCCATCGCTTCGAGCAAGGCCGATTGCACCTTGGCCGGCGCCCGGTTGATTTCGTCCGCCAACACCAGGTTGTGGAAAATCGGCCCCTGCTGGAACACGAAACTGCCGGTTTCCGGGCGATAGATCTCGGTGCCGGTGATGTCGGCCGGCAGCAGGTCAGGGGTGAACTGGATGCGATGGAACTGGGCTTCGATGCCCTCGGCGAGTTCTTTGATCGCTTTGGTCTTGGCCAGACCCGGCGCGCCCTCGACCAGCATGTGGCCGTCGGCAAGCAGGGCGATGAGCAACCGCTCGATGAGTTTTTCCTGGCCGAGAATCTGCGTTGAAAGAAAGGTTCGCAGCGCCAGCAGCGCTTCACGATGTTCCATCGGTGACTGTTCCTGGAAAGGGGCTGGCCCGAGGCGTCTGGATAACGCCGGGGCTGGGGGCGTTACTTTAATCCATCGCGGGGGGCGGCGACTAACGGGATTTTGTGCAAAAGAGCAAAAGATCGCCGCTTTGGACAGATCCAGAATTGGAATGCAATCCCCTGTAGGAGCTGCCGAAGGCTGCGATCTTTTGATCTTCCGTCAGCAGGAAATTTATCGGGTGCTGGTTCCGGCCTCTTCGCGAGCAGGCTCGCTCCCACATTTGGTATCCGTACACCAAATCCTGTGGGAGCGAGCCTGCTCGCGAAAGGGCCAGACCGGTCAGCATCAAACCTCGCTGATAAAGGTCCCGGTGCCATCGAGAATGTTCTTCAAGGTCTCGACAACCTCATCCATATCCACCATGTCCGGGTTGAAGCTGATCTCCAGCACATCATCGCCATTCAGCGCATCGGCATCCGCTGCGGCAATTTCGATCTTCAACAGATTCGCAGTCAGCGTGGCTTTCACACCATCGAGCGTCGAGGGCTCGCCATCCAGCGTGATCTCCAGCTCATCCTCATCCGGATAACGGCTCATCAGGAACATCTCGCCCTTGTCGCTGTGGCAGCAGAGCATGGCCATGTTGTCTTCTTCGTCGTCGCACGGGTTGACGATCAGTAGGGCGGTGGTCATTTGCATGGTCAATTCCTGCCTCAAAGGGCGTGTCGGTCGCTAATCGGCGCGATTCTGCCAGCCCTCGGGAATTTCTGCATGTGAGAGTGTCAGAGAATGTGTCGTGAACGCGACGTGGATCAATGGTCATTCCTTGCACGCATGTACCGTAAAAACGGGCATTCAGATCGGCGTATTCCACCACGACTGCTAGTGTTTACAGGTGCCAAGCCCTCGGTTTACGTGCCAATGACCGAATATGTCGCAGCACCGCAAGCAGACACATTGTCGCACCCATTAAGCTGCGCAACGGATGAGCACCCGTAAAGGCATTGTCGGCGCCGCTGGCAGTCGCTTTTGCAGATGCTCATTCATGGAAGGTGAATGTGACCTGAGTGTCCCGTCCAGCTTCACCCACCTGTCTCCCTGTGTCCTCTGCCCGAGAATCAGGAACAGGGCGACACCGGCCCCGAAAGGGGTGTTGCACGCGACGCTTTCCATCAATAACAAGCTTAAGCGGAGTACCACAGATGGCGTTCTTCACCGCAGCCAGCAAAGCCGACTTCCAGCACCAACTGCAAGCGGCACTGGCGCAGCACATCAGTGAACAGGCACTGCCACAAGTGGCGCTGTTCGCTGAACAATTCTTCGGCATCATTTCCCTGGACGAGCTGACTCAACGTCGCCTCTCCGACCTCGCTGGCTGTACGCTCTCTGCGTGGCGCCTGCTTGAGCGCTTCGATCACGCGCAACCGCAAGTGCGTGTCTACAACCCTGATTACGAACGCCACGGCTGGCAGTCGACCCACACCGCGGTCGAAGTCCTGCATCACGACCTGCCATTCCTGGTCGATTCGGTACGTACCGAGCTGAACCGTCGCGGCTACAGCATTCACACCCTGCAGACCACCGTGCTCAGCGTGCGTCGTGGCAGCAAGGGCGAATTGCTGGAAATCCTGCCCAAAGGCAGCACCGGCGAAGGCGTGCTGCACGAATCGCTGATGTACCTGGAAATCGACCGTTGCGCCAACGCGGCCGAGTTGAATGTGCTGAGCAAAGAGCTGGAACAGGTGCTCGGTGAAGTACGCGTCGCCGTCGCCGATTTCGAGCCGATGAAGGCCAAGGTGCAGGAGATCCTCACCCGCCTCGACAACAGCGCCTATCCCGTCGATGCCGACGAAAAGAACGAAGTCAAAAGCTTCCTGGAATGGCTGGTGGGCAACCACTTCACCTTCCTCGGCTACGAAGAGTTCGTGGTCACCGATCAGGCCGATGGCGGCCACATCGAGTACGACCAGAGCTCCTTCCTCGGCCTGACCAAACTGCTGCGCACCGGCCTGACCTACGAAGACCTGCGCATCGAAGACTACGCCGTCGCCTACCTGCGCGAACCGACCCTGCTGTCGTTCGCCAAGGCTGCGCACCCTAGTCGTGTGCACCGTCCGGCTTACCCGGACTACGTGTCGATCCGTGAGATCGACGCCGACGGCAAAGTCATCAAGGAACACCGTTTCATGGGCCTGTACACCTCTTCGGTGTATGGCGAGAGCGTGCGGGTCATCCCGTTCATCCGCCGCAAGGTCGAGGAAATCGAGCGCCGCTCCGGCTTCCAGTCCAAGGCTCACCTGGGCAAGGAGCTGGCGCAGGTTCTCGAAGTGCTGCCGCGTGACGACCTGTTCCAGACCCCGGTCGACGAGCTGTTCACCACCGTGATGTCGATCGTGCAGATCCAGGAACGCAACAAGATTCGCGTATTCCTGCGCAAAGATCCGTACGGCCGTTTCTGCTACTGCCTGGCTTACGTGCCGCGCGACATCTATTCCACCGAAGTCCGTCAGAAGATCCAGCAAGTGCTGATGGAACGCCTCAAGGCTTCCGACTGCGAATTCTGGACGTTCTTCTCCGAGTCCGTGCTGGCCCGCGTGCAGTTGATCCTGCGCGTCGATCCGAAAAACCGTCTCGACATCGACCCGGTGCTGCTGGAAAAAGAAGTGGTTCAGGCCTGCCGCAGCTGGCAGGACGACTACGCGGCACTGACCGTCGAAAGCTTCGGCGAAGCCCACGGCACCAACGTGCTGGCCGACTTCCCGAAAGGCTTCCCGGCCGGCTACCGCGAGCGTTTCGCGGCGCATTCGGCCGTGGTCGACATGCAGCACCTGCTGAGCCTCAACGAAAAAAATCCGTTGGTCATGAGCTTCTATCAGCCGCTTGGCCAGGTCTCCGGCCAGCGCGAGCTGCATTGCAAGCTGTATCACGCCGACACGCCGCTGGCACTGTCCGACGTGCTGCCGATTCTGGAAAACCTCGGCCTGCGTGTACTCGGTGAATTCCCGTATCGCCTGCGTCACACCAACGGCCGCGAGTTCTGGATTCATGACTTCGCCTTCACCGCCGCTGAAGGTCTGGATCTCGACATCCAGCAACTCAACGACACCCTGCAGGACGCGTTCGTCCACATCGTGCGTGGCGATGCCGAGAACGATGCGTTCAACCGTCTGGTGCTGACCGCCGGTCTGCCATGGCGCGACGTTGCGCTGCTGCGGGCCTACGCCCGTTACCTGAAGCAGATTCGTCTGGGCTTCGATCTGGGTTACATCGCCAGCACCCTGAACAACCACACCGACATCGCTCGCGAATTGACCCGGTTGTTCAAGACCCGATTCTATCTGGCGCGCAAACTCAGCGAAGACGATCTGGAAGACAAGCAACTGCGTCTGGAACAAGCGATTCTGACCGCGCTGGACGATGTCCAGGTGCTCAACGAAGACCGCATCCTGCGTCGTTACCTCGACCTGATCAAAGCCACCCTGCGTACCAACTTCTACCAGACTGACGCCAACGGCCAGAACAAGTCGTACTTCAGCTTCAAGTTCAACCCGCATGCGATTCCCGAGCTGCCGAAGCCGGTACCGAAGTTCGAAATCTTCGTCTACTCGCCACGCGTCGAAGGCGTGCACCTGCGCTTCGGTAACGTCGCTCGTGGTGGTCTGCGCTGGTCCGATCGTGAAGAAGACTTCCGCACCGAAGTGCTGGGCCTGGTAAAAGCCCAGCAAGTGAAGAACTCGGTCATCGTGCCGGTGGGTGCAAAGGGCGGCTTCCTGCCGCGTCGCCTGCCACTGGGCGGCAGCCGGGACGAGATCGCGGCCGAGGGCATCGCCTGCTACCGCATCTTCATTTCCGGCCTGCTCGACATCACCGACAATCTGAAAGACGGCGCGCTGGTGCCGCCGGTCAACGTCGTGCGTCATGACGACGATGACCCGTACCTCGTGGTTGCGGCGGACAAAGGCACTGCGACCTTCTCCGACATCGCCAACGGCATCGCCATCGACTACGGCTTCTGGCTGGGTGACGCGTTCGCGTCCGGTGGTTCGGCCGGTTACGACCACAAGAAAATGGGCATTACCGCCAAAGGCGCGTGGGTCGGTGTTCAGCGCCACTTCCGCGAGCGCGGCATCAATGTTCAGGAAGACAGCATCACCGTGGTCGGCATCGGCGACATGGCCGGCGACGTGTTCGGTAACGGCCTGTTGATGTCTGACAAGCTGCAACTGGTGGCCGCGTTCAACCACATGCACATCTTCATCGATCCGAACCCGAACCCGGCGACCAGCTTCGTCGAGCGTCAGCGTCTGTTCGACCTGCCGCGTTCGGCCTGGACCGACTACGACACCAGCATCATGTCCGAAGGTGGCGGGATCTTCTCGCGCAGCGCGAAGAGCATCGCGATTTCGCCGCAGATGAAAGAGCGCTTCGACATCCAGGCCGACAAGCTGACCCCGACCGAACTGCTCAATGCCTTGCTCAAGGCACCGGTGGATCTGTTGTGGAACGGCGGTATCGGCACCTACGTCAAGGCCAGCACTGAAAGCCACGCCGATGTCGGCGACAAGGCCAACGATGCATTGCGCGTGAACGGCAACGAACTGCGCTGCAAAGTCGTGGGCGAGGGCGGTAACCTCGGTATGACCCAATTGGGTCGTGTGGAATTCGGTCTCAATGGCGGCGGTTCCAACACCGACTTCATCGACAACGCCGGTGGTGTGGACTGCTCCGACCACGAAGTGAACATCAAGATCCTGCTCAACGAAGTGGTGCAGGCCGGCGACATGACCGACAAGCAACGTAATCAGTTGCTGGCGAGCATGACCGACGAAGTCGGTGGTCTGGTGCTGGGCAACAACTACAAGCAGACTCAGGCCCTGTCCCTGGCGGCCCGTCGTGCTTACGCACGGATCGCTGAATACAAGCGTCTGATGAGCGATCTGGAAGGCCGTGGCAAGCTCGACCGTGCCATCGAGTTCCTGCCGACCGAAGAGCAACTGACCGAGCGCGTCGCTGAGGGCCATGGCCTGACCCGTCCTGAACTGTCGGTGCTGATTTCCTACAGCAAGATCGACCTCAAGGAGCAGCTGCTGGGCTCGCTGGTGCCGGACGATGACTACCTGACTCGCGACATGGAAACGGCGTTCCCGCCGACCCTGGTCAGCAAGTTCTCCGAAGCCATGCGTCGCCACCGCCTCAAGCGCGAGATCGTCAGCACCCAGATCGCCAACGATCTGGTCAACCACATGGGCATTACCTTCGTACAACGACTCAAAGAGTCGACCGGCATGAGCCCGGCGAACGTTGCCGGCGCTTATGTGATCGTGCGTGACATCTTCCACCTCCCGCACTGGTTCCGTCAGATCGAAGCGCTGGACTACCAGGTCAGCGCTGACGTGCAACTGGAGCTGATGGACGAGCTGATGCGTCTGGGCCGTCGCGCTACGCGCTGGTTCCTGCGTGCCCGCCGCAACGAGCAGAACGCTGCCCGTGATGTCGCGCATTTCGGTCCGCACCTCAAAGAGCTGGGTCTGAAACTGGACGAGCTGCTCAGCGGCGAAATCCGCGAGAACTGGCAGACGCGCTATCAGGCTTATGTCGAAGCCGGTGTGCCGGAATTGCTGGCGCGTATGGTTGCCGGTACTTCGCACCTGTACACGCTGCTGCCGATCATCGAAGCGGCGGACGTCACCGGGCAGAACCCGGCGGAAGTGGCCAAGGCGTACTTCGCCGTGGGCTCTGCGCTGGACATCACCTGGTACCTGCAACAGATCAGCGCGCTGCCGGTGGAAAACAACTGGCAGGCTCTGGCCCGTGAAGCGTTCCGTGATGACGTCGACTGGCAGCAACGGGCGATCACTATCTCCGTCCTGCAACAGGGCGACGGCTCCCAGGACGTGGAAGCACGCCTGGCGCTGTGGATGGCCCAGCACGAAAGCATGATCGAGCGCTGGCGCGCCATGCTGGTGGAAATCCGCGCAGCAAGCGGCACGGACTACGCCATGTACGCGGTGGCCAACCGTGAACTGCTGGATCTGGCGTTGAGCGGGCAAGCGATCGTGCCTGCTGCTACTGCGACTGCCGAGCTTGAACTGGCGTAAGTAGTGGTTGAATGAAAAAGCCCCTGCATTGTGAGATGCAGGGGCTTTTTTATGCTTGGGGGTTTTGTGGTGTCTGGTCTGGCGCCTTCGCGAGCAGGCTCGCTCCTACAGGGAAACGCGCTGGATCGGCTATCAGTTTTCCAACGGAATCAACACTTGCTCATCCGGAGCCAGCACCATGAACACCAGCAACTTCGCCGGTTTGCTCGGGCTGGCATTTTTCGATACCAGATGCTCGGAGCCGGCCGGTTCGTACCAGAACTGGCCCTTTTTGTAGGTGATTGGTTGTTCGCCTTTGACCTGGGAAATCACTTCGCCTTCCAATACATAAGCCATCGCCGTGCCTTCGTGTTTGTGCGCGATGGAGGACTGGCCGGGTTTGTAGTCGACTTCGATCATCATGGCTTTCTTGCCGGGGGCGTTTTTCAGCAGTTGTTCCTGCAGGACGGTGATTTTCTCGGATGGGTCGTGGGCCATCGCTGAAGCGGACAGGGTGAAGGCGAGGGCGGCAGCGAAGATGGGCAGAGCTTTCATGGCGGGTTACCTGTGAGGGTTGGAGGTGCAATCACAGTAGTGCGCAGAGTGGCCTATTCAAACGGCCAATATTCGGGAAGATCAGGTGACCAATTCTTGAGCCAAAAGCAAAAGATCGCAGCCTTCGGCAGCTCCTACAGGGAACGCATTCCAAGGTAGGAGCTGCCGAAGGCTGCGATCTTTTGATCTTGCTTTCAAACAATAGGAAAACTATTGAAATCGACGCTATTGGCCAACCGGCTATCAATCAAGTCAATAAACCCCTGAGCCTCGGGCCGGTTGAAATGCGCCTGCATCGCCGCTTCCGATTGCCAGCGCGCACTGACTGTCCAGCGGTGGCTGTCCTCGGGGCAGCGGTCGACCATATAGGAATCGCAGCCCGGGGTTTCGCGCAGGGTGTCGACGATCTTCTGCAACTGCCTGCCCAGCTCTTCCGAGCGGCCCGCAGCAGCCTTTACCTGAACCGTGTTGATCACTTCGCTGGACATTGCTCACACTCCTGAATCAGGCCGGACGAATCCTGCTCATTGAGGGATAACGCCTGTGCAGAATAGGCCTGGCGCCATTAATCACCAATAACCAATCGGCAGGAAAACCCTTATACCAACGGCTCATGACAGCTGTTCGAGGATGTCGCGCAGGCGATCCAGAGCGATATCGATGTCCAGGGTTTCGATAGCACCGAAACCGAAATACAGGCCTTCTTTGGCTGGCTGCTGATCATAGAAACCGCTGATCGCATACAGGCCGACTTCGACCTTTTTCGCCAGCCCGATGACCAGCGGCAAATCGATCGGCACCTTGCAGAACACCGCCATGTGAAACCCGGCGCTGGCCGGCACGGCTTCCAGCCACGGCGCAAGGTCAGTCGCCATGCGCGCCAGAATCCGCTCGCGGCGCTGCGCGTAAATCGTATGGCAACGGCGGATATGCTTGAGCAGGCAGCCCTCGGCGATGAACTTGGCCAGCGCCCATTGCGGCAGGGTCGAGGCGTGCAGATCGGTGAGCTGCCGGGCGCGAATCACGGCTTCGAGAATCGCTGGCGGCAGGATCGTATAGCCCAGGCGCAACTCCGGCAGCAGGGTTTTCGAGAAGGTGCCGACATAGGCGACGATGCCGCGCTGATCGAGGTTGTACAACGAATCCGTGGGCCGGCCCTCGTAGCGGAATTCGCTGTCGTAGTCGTCCTCGATGATGATCGCGCCCAGCTCGTGGGCGCGGGCGAGCAAGGCTTCGCGGCGCGCCTGACTCATCGCCATGCCCAGTGGGAACTGGTGCGAAGGCGTGACATAAATCAGCCGCGTGCCATCGGGAATCTGCTCGACCTGAATGCCCTCGGCGTCCACCGGCACGCCGACCACCTCAGCCCCGTGGGTGCCGAACAGCAAGCGCGCGGGCGGATAGCCGGGGTCCTCCATCGCCACCCGACTGCCGGGGCGGATCAGCACGCGGGTGATCAGATCCAGCGCCTGTTGCGCGCCATTGCACACCACGATGTCTTCGTCCTGACAGTTGATGCCACGGGAAAACGCGATGTGCCGGGCAATCGCATTGCGCAGCGCCGGCAAGCCTTCGGCGACGCTGTAGAAACCTTTCGACTGCGCCATCTGCCGCATCGCATGGGCGACGCAGCGGCGCCAGTCATCCTGGGGAAATTGCGCTTTGCTGGTGGCGCCGCCGATGAAGTCGTAGCGCAGCGAACCTTCGAGCGTCGGATGGCGTAGGAACACTGGCAGATTGCGCCAGCTCTCGATCACCTCGGCGCTGGCCAGCTCGGTGTGGCTTTGCTTGCGCTGAACCTGCGCCTGACGGGCGTTGACGTAGGTGCCCTTGCCAATCACCCCGGTGAGGAAATTTTCGTAGGTCAGCTGCGCGTACGTGTCGGAAATGGTCTTGCGCGAGATCCCCAACTGTTCAGCGAGCAAACGGCTGGGCGGCAACTGCGTACCCGCCGCCAGCCGCCCGGATTCGATGGCGGCGCGCAACTGCTGATACAACTGACCGGCAAGATCCTTGCGGCCGTTGATCACGACGTGAAGTTCCATACCGACGAGGCTCCCAAGGGTGTTTGGCGTGCCCGCCAGATTACCGCTGTTGTGGGATGGGCAATAGTTGCGTACCCGAAAAACCCGGAATTGGCGCAAATCCCTGTAGGAGCTGCCGAAGGCTGCGATCTTTTGATCTGGCTTTTATAAAAAAACAAAATCAAAAGATCGCAGCCTGCGGCAGCTCCTACAGGGGGATTGGTGTTTGGCGCGGATTCAGTGGTGTGGCGGTTTTCCGTGCAATTGGGGCTGTAATGCTTGGTTGTCTGCGCTTACCGTGAACTCATCATTCCGCCTCCCGAGACCCGCGCCATGTCCCTGCGTCTGGATTACTACAACGCTTCGCCCAAGGCGATGAAAGCGATGCTTGCCATGGAGGCGCTGACCAGCAACCTGAGCATCGAAGCGCCGCTGCTGCAACTGATCAGAATCCGCGCCTCGCAACTCAACGGCTGCGCCTTCTGTACCGACATGCATTCGGTGGACGCGCGGCGGGCCGGGGAGAGCGATCGGCGCTTGTATGCGATTGCGGTGTGGCGCGACAGCAACTTCTTCAACCCGCGTGAGCGGGCAGCGCTGGCCTGGGCCGAGGCGGTGACGCTGTTGTCCGAAAGCCACGTGCCGGATGACGTCTACCAGCAGGCGCGTGAACAGTTCAACGAAGGCGAATTGGTGGATTTGACCGTGGCGGTGAGCACGATCAACAGCTGGAATCGCCTGGCGGTGAGCTTCCGCCAGACCCCGAGCGACTAAAGATCAAAAGATCGCAGCCTTCGGCAGCTCCTACACGGCGTGATGCACGTTTCCCTGTAGGAGCTGCCGAAGGCTGCGATCTTTTGATGTTGACCTTGCCCTAATTCGGCGGCCGCTGCGGTTTGACCGAGGTGCCAAAGGTGTTGCCCATGCGCGTGCTGGTCGCGGCAGGCGTCGCCAGCCCCACCTGATTCGGCGCTCGCTTGTGCGCCGGCACATTCAGCGCTTCCATGTTCTTTTGCGCCGCCGCCGCGCCTTCGGGATTGTTGCCCATCTGCTGGCTCAGGCAATCGTAATTCGGCGCCTTGTAACCGCCGACCGTGACCTCGACACAGCCCAGCGGCTCCTCCGCCTGCGCTGCGCCAGCCGTCATCAGCAAGACCAAAATCCACCGTCTGTTCATGTCCGCCTCCTGGCCCGCCCGAATGGGCCGCTCTGGGTTTGAGTCTAGTGCAAGCGCTGTGCAAATCCCGTGATGGTTTTTTTGCACCACCCGTCATACCAGAGTCATAAATGCCCCGCAGGATAGCGATTTTCAGGGGTGCGCCAGTCGTGCAGCGAGGCAGTTCGCGGATCAGTCTTCAGCGCTCGGCGACGCTGGTGCGTCGCATCGGCGTGGGGTGGCTGCTCGGCTTGCTGGCCAGTGTCGCCGCTGCTGACCCAGCACCCTCGGACATGCGTCTGACCTTGCACATCCCGGCGCAGGAGCTGGCCCTGGCGCTGGATCAGTACAGCCGCGCCACCGGCGTCGCGGTGCTGGTCGACAGCCAGTTGAGCCGTGGCCGCCGCTCCCTTGCCGTGGATGGTGAATACACCGCCGCCGACGCCTTGCGCCATTTGCTCGGCGGCACCGGTTTGATGGCGCGCTACGCCCGCGCCGACGCGTTCACCTTGCAAGCGGCGCAGGTCGAAGAGGTGCCGGTGGCGACGGACATACCTTCGCCGGCCAGTGTCGCGGTCAATCGCAGTTATGCGACGGCAGTGCAAGCGGCGATCGAGCGCAAACTGTGCCGTTCACCGCTGACCCGGCCGGGCAGTTATCGCGCGGTGTTGCAGGTGTGGGTCGGGCGCGACGGCGTAGTTCAGCACAACCGGTTGGTGACTTCGACCGGCGATATACGGCGCGATAACGCGCTGGTGGAAAGTTTTCGCAACCTCAAAATCGATCGGCCGACGCCCAGCGCCTTGCGCCAGCCGGTCACGTTGCTGTTGTTACCGGAGTCGTCAGGGAAACGCATGGAATGCACGAGATGGGAAGGAGTTTCCGGGGGATGAAAGACGCCGGACCAAGCACGATGGGCCAGTTGTTCCTCAGCTCCTACGAGGATTTTCGCGTGCGCCTGCGCCGCCGCCTCGGCTCCGAGGACTTGGCCAACGACGTGCTGCACGAAACCTGGCTGCGGGTCGATCGCATGGAGACCCCGCCGAATCTGCTCAAGCCCAACGCCTACCTGTATCGCATGGCCCTGAACATCGCCGCCGACCGCCGTCAGGCCGATGCGCGCCTGCTCACTGGCACAGAAGTCGAAGAACTGCTGCAACTGAGCGACGAAGCCCTCGATCCAGCACGCGTTGTCGGCGGACAAAAGGAAATGCAGGCCCTGCTCAGCGCCTTGTACGAACTGCCGGCACGGCGTCGGCGGATCTTTATCGCGGCGCGGCTGGAGGAGGCGCCGCACCTGGAAATCTCCCAGCGTTTCGGCATTTCCACGCGCATGGTCGAGAAGGAAATCAAAGCCGCGTTGGGCTTCTGTGCGGCGAAACTGGAAAGAAAAGTGTTTCAGCGGTTCGGTCGCGGGGCCGGAAAACCGTCTAGCGAATAGTGACCCGATTAATCCGTTGAGAATTTGCCCGTTTGAACATCTTTCGACTGAAACCCGCCGAACCCCCGGCCGACGAGTCCCTGCACAGCGAAGCCCGCGACTGGCTGATCCTGCTGACCTCGGGCCGCGCCACCGTGGCCGACGCCCGCGCCCTGCGCGAGTGGTGCGCACGAAGCGGCGAGCACGCGCGGGCGTTCGAAGAAGCCAAGCGGCTGTGGCATCGCCTGCAACCGGCCGCCGAAGCCTTGCAGGGCCGACGCAGTTTTGGTCGACGGGCGTTTCTCGGCGGCGCGATTGCCGCGTCCGCCGCATTCCTGCTGGTGCGCGGCACGATTCCCGGCGGCTTCCAAGGCTTGGGCGCCGACTACATCACCGAAGTCGGCCAACAACGACGGGTCGAACCGGCGCAAGGTGTCAGCCTCGAACTCAACACCCAAACCCGGATCAACCAGCGCAGCGTCGAGAACGGCGTGCAGGGTTTTGAACTGGTCAGCGGCGAAGTCGAAGTGCAGACCGCACGCCTGCCACTGGCGATGCAGGCCGGGGCAGGGTGGTTGCGCACCAGTCAGGCCCGCTTCAACCTGCGCAACACCGACCAGCAAGTTTGCGTGACCTGCCTCGACGGTGCAGTGGAAGTGGACGTCGCAGGCCGCAGCCTGCGCCTCGAACCGGGGCAGCAAGTGACCTACGACACGCGCCAGGTCGGCAGCGTACAGAGCGTCGACACCGCAGCGGTGATGAACTGGCGCCAACAGGTGCTGGTGTTCAACGACGCCACCCTCAGCCAGATGATCGACGAAATCAACCGCTACCGCCCCGGCATGCTCCTGCTGCTCAACCGTGAACTCGGCCAACGCCGCGTCCAGGCCCGCTTCAACCTCGACCAACTCGCCGGCGTCGCCCTGCTGATCCGCGACGCCTACGGCGTCAAATGCACCGAACTGCCGGGCGGCGTCGTAGTGCTCAGCTAACCAAAGCCCATCACAATCCAAATGTAGGAGCCGCCGAAGGCTGCGATCTTCTGATCTTGATCCTGCCTTCTGTGGGAGCTGGCTTGCCAGCGATGACGGCCTCACAGCCAACCAATCCCCAACTGCCTACACCCAATCCAAATGTAGGAGCTGCCGAAGGCTGCGATCTTTTGATCTTGCTTTTGCTTTCTGTGGGAGTGAGCCTGCTCGCGATGACGGCCTAACAGCCACTCAATCCTCAACTGACCCACCACCCATCTACTGTGGGAGCGAGCTTGCTCGCGAAAGCGGTCTACCAGTAACAACAATGCTGACTGACCCACCGCAATCACGAGCAGGCTCACTCCTACAAAAAAGCCGCGGTGATCCCGGCTATTGCAACAACCCAATCACCTGCCGATACCGCTCACCCCCCTGCGCCGTCTGCCGACTCAAGCGAATCTCCAACCCCAACGGATCCTCCTGCCGATTGCCGCTCAACTGCCGCCACCCCTTATCCACCTCCCAAACCCGCACCTGCACATCACTCACCTCACTCAACACCGCAACCCCATTCCCAGGCGCCGGCAACGGATAGCGACTGCGCGCCTCAGCCACCGCCCGATACAACGTATCCCCCTTGACCCACCAGCGCACCCGCTGCAACGCCCCCGGTTGATCCGCCGCGCTGCGAATAATATCCAGCCGAAACCCCTTGCTGTCACTACTGCGCACCGTCACCGCCGGCGGCGCAGTCGGCGCCTCATCCTCAGCCCCAACCTTGCGCGGTTCACTCAACTCGACCCCCGCGCGCATGTCCACATCGCGCTGCAACTGATTCAACACCCGCAACAACCCATCGCTCTGCTCACTGCTCGCCTGCAAATGACTGTCCGCTCGCGTCACACTGTCCAGCCCGCGCCAGGCAATCAGACTCACCACCGCCATCAGCAGAATCGCGACCATCACCTCAATCAGAGTGAACCCTTGCTGAGTCTTCATTGAATACTGATCCGCCCACTGCCATCGCGCAGCACACTCAGCCGATTGGCCCCATCCGACAAAACCAGCCGCAACGGCGGATTGATCCACTCGGCATTCAGCACCACCGTCTGCCGAGGCTCCACACGCACCTCCACCTTCGGGCTCTGCCACGCACGCGGGCGCAACTGCGCATCCTCCTTGAACGACTCAAACCCCACGCCACCATCCCCGCGCCGACCAAAGCGAAACCCCTTGGCATCCGCCACCCACACAATCGGCCGGCCATCCGCACGAGCCTCCGCCTGCGCCACCTGCAGCAACTGCGCCACACGCTCGGCATCCTTGCGCAACAACTGCAACGGATCGGGCCTGATACTCAAACTGATCGCCGCACTGGCAATCCCGATGATCACCAGCACCACCATCAACTCGATCAACGTAAAACCCTGCTGCCTGCTCATCACCCACGCGCTCCTTGGCGTCCCACCCCATCGTGCCCGGCGAACATGTAAGGCATGTGAAATAAAACGGAGAGAATTGCCGCGTAGGCTGGCAACAGGGACAACAAGGAGCGACAACCCATGAAACTCACCGCACGGATTACCCCGGCGCAAACCGTCCAGGCCCTGGCACTGCTCGCCGCCCTGGTGGGCATCGCGACATGGTCGTCGTTGCTGCTGACCTCGGCGGAATCGCACACACCAGCCGCCACCCCGCAAGTGCTCGCGGCGAGGAGTGATAGCCCGGCGTTGCAGTGGTTTTCCAATGAGACTGCGCCGGTGGACATCAAGGTGAGTGGGGTGATCGCCGGAGGGAGTGGGACGGTGGCGATATTGAGTTTGAACGATGGCGCGCCGAAGAGTTTTTTGGTGGGGGAGAAGGTTGGGGTTGGGGTGAAGTTGGTGGGGGTTGAGGGGGATGGGGTGGTGATTGAGCGGGGTGGGGAGAGGGTGAGGTTGGGGGTGGAGAGGTTGGGGGAGGGGGTGGAGATGCCTAGGCTGATCCGGCCGGAATTGTAGAGTGGGGAAAATGGAAAACCACAAGTTCTTGGCGTTTGCTTTTACCCAAAAACCAACAACTGAGTTTGTCCGCTATCGGCCAGAAGCGGACCTTCATTTCAAACGCATGCATTCGCCTATAGTGGCCTGTAGTAGGATGCGGATTTGAACAAAAGAAGCTTCATCATGGATGTTCATGCACTTGAAGAAAGCAGTGTCTTATCGATCACAGTGGACCAAGCCCATCGCTATTTCGAGATGATTGTCAGACTGGATGACGGGACCAGAAATAAGCTGATGGCATGGAACGCGGACGGCACTGACCTAACTATCAGGCTTGGCGCTCTTAACGTTCAAAACTCCAGCGAACTCGGAGAGCTTGAAGGGATAAACATCGTTGATAATGTTCTATCCCTTGAAGGTGATTTTGGAGATATAACGATCACAGCTACCTCGATTTTGATTGAAAAACTGACGTAACTACCGTGCGGGAGGCTACTTCGAGCTGGATGCTACCCGTCACGGATGTCTGCTTCTGGCCGAACTGCGACCACCGCTCGTTCTGACTGATCCATCCGTGTCCTCCATCAACATGGAGGACACGCCATGAATACCGCTACTAGATCCCGCCATCAGCCTTGGAACAAGGGAAAGCTTGTCGGGCAGAAAGCCCCGCTCCGAGTCAGAGATATCTGGGCCATCCGGATCAGACTCCAGCTCGCAGAGAGGACACGTGATTTGGCGCTTTTCAACTTGGCCATCGATAGCAAACTGCGTGCCTGTGACTTAACCAAGCTGCGAGTCCGAGACATCGCCCATGGGGAGCATGTGTCCTCACGGGCCATCGTGATGCAGCAGAAAACTCAGCATCCAGTGCAATTTGAAATCACTGAGCAAACTCGAACGGTATTGGAAGCTTGGATGCATCGGGCGCGTCTTCGAAGCGAGGACTGTTTGTTTCAGAGCCGATTGCACGACTCAGGCCATCTTTCCACCAGGCAGTACGCCCGAATAGTCAAAGCGTGGGTGACCGCTATTGGCCTTGACCCAACCATGTACGGTACTCACACGCTACGGCGGACAAAGGCATCGTTGATCTATCGCAGGACGAAGAATCTGAGAGCTGTCCAACTCCTGCTTGGTCATACGAAACTCGAAAGCACTGTCAGGTACTTGGGCATCGAGGTCGATGATGCTTTGGAAATGGCAGAGCAGACAGAGGTTTAACCAACACTGCGACGGTCTGGGCCAGACCGTCGCTATCCGGCCAGAAGCGGACGTATTGGCGTTTGTGTAGTATCTGCCTCTCTTCCCACCTGTATGAGGTGCCCGATGTCTAGCCGACACTCCCCATCCCCTACAAGAGCTTCCCTAGACCTGCAAAACGCACGTTCGCTTTTGGGAAAGCGGCTGAGTGTGCTGCTGCACGATCAGTACTATTTCAACGACGAGAAAGATCTGGGAGACATAGGTTCTCTAGAGTGGCGTTTTGGCGAGCGAGAAGTTGTATCCATGTATCTCTTGAGTGATGGCGAGAGAGTAGGCGCGGACTTGTTGCCTTCTTATACGCCGGCTGCCTTCGAGATAGAGCCGAACGTGACCTGCTCCTGGAAGAGGGAAAACCTACTTGCAGGTCTATCAGCAACCCACCTTGAGAACACAAAAATTTGCGCAGTTGAGGGGATTCTTGACTCTTTCAACGGGCAAGAGCCTTGGCTGGCCGGATTCAGAGTTACGTTCGAGACCGGTGACTCATTGATCTACCTTAACCAGGGCGACGACGCCGTCGTATTGATTAATGCGCTACCGCCAGTAAGTGTAGGTCTCGAAACCCGCTTCGTTACCTCAATTTAATGACAGCTATGGGTCGACTCCCGCCCATAGTGAACGGCAGAGTTCGGTCAAGGTGGACCCGCGAGCTATGCCAGCATATGAAGCATGTCTATGAACATCGGACCTGAGAGATCACGTATCTCTCCGTCGTCAGCAACCAAGCAACCTACAGCGCCAGCGAATGACTCTTGGTCATACGCTGGGATGTCCAAGCTGCAAATGATCCTAATAACGGAACAGCCAGCCGCAGGCGACCCGACCGCACAGTTCTACCGTTTGATGATAGCCATCAACGGACAGGGGACGGGCACCGTGGGTCTGCGCAAGGTTATATGCTGCACTGTCGGTAGATTCGCGTTGGGAAGATTCGTTGCTCATACGCACTCGAAATGGCTGGTATAGCAGTCGATTATCTACTCATTTGGTTTGAATGTCTGGGCACCCGCTCTGGGTCGATTACGGTCCTCCCTACAGGCAGAGATCGGCCAAAAGCAGCCAGATGCTGCGAATCGTACTGGTCGGGATTGCTGTTTATTTTTGCAGGCGCTAGCCTCACCAAATTTCAACAGCACAAATCAAGGCCATGCCGATGTAGGGCAGCACCTGATGAAAAAATGCGTTCGTAGAGATCGAGAAGCGATTATGACTGTACGCCCCGCAACTGATTGTGATCGAGCAGCCCTCTTTGATTTGCATCGAGCAGTCTTCCACGGTTACATCGAGAAAATATGGGGCTGGAATGAAAGTTGGCAACTCTCAAATTTTGCAGCGGAGTTCGCGTGCGCAGCCACTTCAGTTATCGAAGCCGATGGCCAGATTATTGGATACGTTCAGATCCTGGACAAGGAAGATCGAATCTATGTTCAGAACATCGCTGTTTCACAGGAGTTCCAAGGCAAGGGCATTGGCACCCGCATTCTAAAGAAACTCCAGCTGAACGCGGCTGCCCGAAATGTGCCCTTGCAATTGGGTGTTTTCCGAACGAACACGTTGGCACAGAGGCTCTATGAACGTCTGGGCTTTCGTCGGACTGGCGAAACAACCACACATATCGAAATGTCTTGGGCTGCAACCTGAAATTCGAGTTGTATCTAAGCCTTAAGTAGCTAACGGCCAGAAGCGGATGGTTGAACCGTCGCTGATTTTGTAGAAGCTGAATGACCGCTTTTGGCCGGTTAGCGACCCTTACTCTGGTCAGCCATCCTTGTCCTTCGACACGTGGAGGACTGGGCATGAACATCTTCGCTAGCTGCAGCCGCCAGCCTTGGAATAAAGGAAAACTGGTCGGGCAGAAAGCTCCACTCAGACTGAGAGATATCTGGGCCATCCGGGTAAGGCTTCAAATTGCAGAACGAACCCGTGATCTTGCGCTCTTCGATCTTGCCATCGACAGCAAGCTTCGGGCATGCGACTTAACCAAGCTTCGTGTGCGCGACGTCGCCCATGGCGAGCACGTATCACCACGCGCCATGGTGATGCAGCAGAAAACGTTGCGGCCAGTGCAGTTCGAAATCACCGAACAAACACGGTTTGCTATCGCGACCTGGATACACCAGGCCCAACTCCGGAGCGAGGACTGCCTTTTTCCGAGCCAGCTGCATACCTCAGACCATCTTTCAACGCGTCAATACGCACGTATCGTCAAAGGCTGGGTGGAAGCAGTTGGCCTTGATCCAGCCATGTATGCCACTCACACAATGAGGCGTACGAAGGCATCGCTGATCTATCGCAGGACGAAGAATCTGCGAGCGGTTCAACTGCTGCTTGGCCATACGAAGCTGGAGAGCACCGTTCGATACCTGGGAATTGAAGTCGACGACGCCCTAGAGATGGCGGAACAGACCGAGGTTTGAATATGCATAGCGACGGTCGAGCCCTGTCCGTCGATAACCGGCCAATCGCTGTCTGTTGTAATCGACTGAAATAGACCCGAAGCGGACGCTGGCAATGGTAGAGGTTGACTGTCTATCTAACTGCATAGCAGCATGCCGGCCAGCACTCTTTCGCTAATCCGCCGATGCAAGGACGCCTATGTCTGTAGATCTTTATGAGTTGTTGGAAAGCGTAAACGATGAGCAATCGTTCATCGGGTTTATCCAGGCGCTTGGTTCTGATTTTTCCAATGAGCGTGTGTTGGAAAAGATGACACCATCATCCCCCTATGGACCAGTTGCCTTGGGGTGGGAAAATGGGTCTGTAGATACGTTTCTTGATGCAGCGGCTGCTTGGGCGAGCGCCAATAGCAGGAACTCTCTATCGAATGCTCCAGTATCAAACGTATGGCTGCGTTGCGCGACCATATTGTTGGCTGGCAAGTTTTATGAGTGAGCGCCAGCTCTCTCTACCTTCAGAGTGAATCGAAAAACTCATTCAGTCCGCTTTTGGTCGTTGGCAGTCGATCTCGATGGGCCGCAATCGACCAGAGGCATGCTGACCGCAAGTTATCTTAATCGAAGGAGCGTTTTTAGTGAGCGGCCATAACCACGAGTTGAGAACCGACTTCATAGAGGCGCTCAAGGAAATCACCGCGCTGATGTCCATTGCATACGAACAAACCGGCCCAGTACCGGATGACCATGCGTTAGCTCAGGCAGGTTTAGAGAATGGTGGTGAAATCGTTCTCGATTATGTCGATCACAACGAGGCTGGAATAGCGTTCGAACACCTGCTTTACATGATTAATGAGCCACCGCTTATTGTTTCTGAAGAATGCTCAAAGAGATTGGACCGAATCGCGAAGACCCTGGATATGCCGTTTACAGGGGACGAAAGCAGCCGCCTATGAAAGGCCGCTATTGGCCAACAACTGCCCTCCAGGAAAGGGCAGTTGTTGGCCGAAAGCCGCCGTTGATGTTTAGGGCAGAATTAGGGCATATCGGAGGCCGCTTGGGCCCGCTCGACGCCAACGGCGAAGAGCGAAAGCGCCGCTTTCGATGGGCTAAAGCGGTCTGCATCGATTCCAGAAGGGGTTCGAATCCCTATCTCTCCGCCATTATTGAACAAGACTAAGCCCCCGTAATCATCGATGATTACGGGGGCTTTTTCGTATGTGGGAAGATATAAAGGCAAGACGTCAATCTGCCGTTGCTCAATCTTGCTACAGGGAGACGAAGAAAGCGGCGCTAAGCAAGCAGTTCGGCGGGCGCGGCGATTAGTCCATCCATTCCTTAATCGAGGCCAGCCAGCGGCTGCTTTCGGCCGATAGCAGCCGTTTGCACGCGTGAAACTAAGCTCAGCAGGCCGACGCGGGAAGAATCTGCCCCGCCCAATCTGGCGCGATTGCTCCTAGTAAACACAAGCGTTTAAAAAAACATCTCCAGTCACGCTCCCAGGCTACATATCCTTGCGCCTTTGCCTACAGCTACGCCAGAATCCGCCGGCTTGTGCGCCTTGGGGGTGGGTTCTATTGTGGTGCGGTCGCTGACGAATCAGCGATCGGATTTGACCGTCCGCCCAATATCAAGGCGCGCCAGCGTTCTGCACCTGTTCAGGCATTGTCTGAAATTCTGTTGCGGTGGCTGTGCGTGGGACACCTTCGGGTGTGCCGGATTCCTTGATGTCCGGTCGGTCAACCCGCGTACAGCTGCCACCCTGTTTGTTTGACCGCGAACGGTGGCGGCTCCAGTCATCAAGGAGCTTCACCATGAGCAAGCCAACACCCAACCCACCCGAAACCGATCCCACGCCTCCCTACGAATCCCTCGATTCCAACAAGCTCCACGAAGCCGCTGATCGCGCGCTCGATCATTACCTGTCGCCAAACAATCTCCTGCCTCCGCAGCGTAAGGCGCGTGGGATGTATGCGGTGACGGCGGATACCAAGAATGAAGAACTGCTGGCTGATGCGAGTGAAACGCTGGCTTCGGCGAAGACGATTGCTCAGGACATTTCCAGTTTGTTGCCGGCGCCGCAGCGGCGGGCTTTGTTGGGGGTTGCTCAACTGATCATGCTGGGGGAGCTGGCGGTGAATCGGGCGCTAGATAATTTGGAGTTGTAGGGTTGATGTGGAGTAGGGCTGGCAGCGATGGCAGATGCGCTGTTTCTGCTGCCTGATAATCCGCTATCGCCAGCAGGCTGGCTCCCACAGGGTTCTGCGTTGGTCACGGATGTTCTGTTCGCCGCTGAAACCTGGGGGAGCGGGTCGGTTTAGTTTTACGTGATTATTGAGGCGCATCAGGACATTCACGGGTCCATCGCGTGACTGTCATGTCACTGAAGTGCTCACCTATCGTATCGACGCGCAGGCAAGCGCCTTTCTTCGAGTAGTACAAGATGCAGCGCGAGCTATCAAACGAGCAGGTGTCCAGTTCGAAGTAGTTGCGTGCAGCCAGCTCCTTCTCCACGCCACTGGATTCATAACCGTCGGTGGTGTGCATCGGTGTTGGCTTCCATCCTTGTTTGACGAGCTTGGATTTGGCCGCAGCCAAACGCTCACCGACGACGATGCGGGCTGGCCCGTGAATGTCGCTTGGCGTCTGTGAGCCATTGGCAAACGCTGCGCTGATATCCATGCAATAAAGTGCGACAAGTACAAGGATCGAAGCTTCGATTTCACAGTTCCTTCAGCTGACTTGTAGCTCGACAAAACCAGTCATGACTACCACGCACCCGAGCGGATCTGCCCGTTTGCCTTTAATTCACGAAGCTTTTCTTGCCATTCGGCGCGATCGGTCTTGGGAGTTACCGGATCGAAAGCGTGATACTGCCCGTCACACCACGCATCGATTTGGCCGAGCCAATAGGTTTGGCCGGCGTGCCCCGTGTCGAGGCGTTTCAGCAAGTAGCCGAGTTGTTGCCACGTCGGAACAAGTCGGAAAATGGTGCTGCGCCGTTTCGACGTAAGCTCATGCCAGTCTTGATCAAGTTTGGCCGTCAATCTGATGTTCAATACGGACCACGGTATTTTGTCCAGCTTCGCAATCACCACCGCAAATACTTTCTCCGAAGGATCATCAAGCGCCTCGAATAGCTCAGACAGTTGATCATCGCGAAGCAGGCGTGTCGCGGCTTGTCGCACGGTCACATAGGTCGAGCGCAGCGCAGGTGCATGCCATCGCTCTGGCAACTCCACAGCCAGTTCTGCGGCGAGGCCAATCACGCCCAGCCAATGTTGTTTTACCGTGGGTAGATGCTGGCTTAAGCGCTGGGTCAGGACTGCGCGCGCATCAACTTCGTTACGACCTGCAGCCCAAAGCGCGAGATTGCGGACCGCCGGTGAAACATCCAACAAAGTTTCGCGCAGTACAGGTTTCGGATCGGCGAGCAGCGGCAGCAGCGCATAAAGCACGCGTACGCGGATTTTGGCACCGGGGTGAGACATGGCTTCAAGGAGCAACGGCAGGCTCTGCGTCGCCGGCAGTGTCAGGCTCGCCGACACCGCCATCAACCGTACGGTCAACTCGCGATGAGCCAACGCGCTGCGTATCAGCGTTTCGGCAGTCTCGGGGGCTTCAAGCAAAAGCGTAAACAGGTAGCGCGCGGCTTTGCCCTGGCGATTCAAGAAGTCGGCGTAGACCTCATCCCAGCAGTCCACCGATTGCAGCATCGCTCGAACCGCCGACAGTGTCTGGGCGTGGTCGACCCGGCGTTGCGCTGCCAATGCCATCAAGGGTTCCAGTGCTGATAACCATGCCTGGGTGTGAGCTGGTGACAGGTAGTGCTTCAGGCCATCCGCTGCCAAGTCGCGAACCTGAGGGACCCAATCGTTCAGACGTTCGATCAACACGGCTAATGCTTCGGGGGACGGTTGCCTGCACAGTTCTCGCACAGCGACTTCCCGGACGAAACCGTTGGAGTGATTGCTCACGTCTGCCCATGTACCGGTGTTATTGAAGTGAGCGAGTATCTCCAGCGCCTCGTTGCGCCGATAGTTTTCATAATGGGAAAGCTGTCCTTGATTGCGTGCCAACCGAGCCAGCCAGTCTTGTGTCGTGTTCATGGGCAGTCCTGTGCGTCCTTGCGGGTGCATATTGTTTGTGCAAAAGCAGCAGCCTACGCGACTTGCTCTCGCGGGCAAAATTCTGGGGGTAACGGGACAGATCTTTTCAGGAGGTAGCGGGGCAGTAATTTTTCGACGATCGTTCATGTTTAAAAAGACATCTCCTGTCACGCTCCCAGGCTACATATCCTTGCGCCTTTGCCTACAGCTACGCCAGAATCCGCCGGCTTGTGCGCCTATGGGGCGGGTTCTATTGTGGTGCGGTCGCTGACGAATCAGCGATCGGGTTTCGCAGCCCGGATCAATCAAGGCGCACAGCGCTCCAAATCTCGTTGCCATTTTCGGCGATGTTGCTTTATGGCGGCTGTGCGCGGGATACCTTCGGGTATGCCGGGTTCCTTGATTCCCGGTCTGCGAACCTGCGTACAGCTGCCACCTCTCTTCGTTTCGCAGCGAAACGTGGCGGCTCCGATAATCAAGGAGTTGCACCATGATCAAACCAACACCCAACCCGCCCGAAACCGATCCTACGTCTCCCTACGAATCCCTCGATTCAAACAAACTCCACGAAGCCGCTGACCGCGCGCTCGATCATTACCTGTCGCCAAATAATCTCCTGCCTCCGCCGCGTAAGGCGCGTGGCATGTATGCGGTGACGGCGGATACCAAGAATGAAGAACTGCTGGCTGATGCGAGTGAAACGCTGGCTTCGGCGAAGACGATTGCTCAAGACATTTCCAGTTTACTGCCAGCGCCGCAGCGGCGGGCGTTGTTGGGGGTTGCGCAGTTGATTATGTTGGGGGAGCTGGCGGTGAATCGGGTGATGGATAATTTGGAGGTGGCGGGGTGAGGTAGATGTCCGGGGGCGTCAGATGGTGATTTGTCGTTAGAGCTGGCGCCTTCGCTATCCTATCGCGTGGCCCCGTTACTCATCCCATCCGTGCTCTGCGTAGGACATCTGATCATGCTCGGGAAAGTCTGTCCGGTATTCACCCCACTCCATGAAGGAATAGTATTTGGTCATCGCCTCGAAGTAACTGTCAGCTTCGACTGTCCAGATCAGCTGGGAGTTTGGTGAAAGTAGACTGCGCGCGTCATCACCGTGAATTCCGGCCAGGCAGAAAGTCTGGCAACCATCAGGTTCCAACCAAAGTTCATGTTTCATACTCATAGCTCGTTTCCCCTGCCTTTATGGCGGACGTGCAGGCACCTATCTCAAGGTCGATGCAGCCCTTTCGCATCCCGCCAGTACAAGGTTTGTTCGAATTGAAAGCTAATTAGAAAGAAGGCGGGACATGACTGCGATATTGATTCAGCGATTTTATCCAAATCCTCCATAGGAGAGTGTCCCTCAGGGTCAGCCCCTTTTATTCTGATGGTGCAACGCAAAGCGACAGGAAACTCGATACCCTTTTTATTCTCAGCGTAGATCGTAGAGTCATCTGTTACGTCGCCGCCGCTCACACTGAGTCCCGAGGCAAATATGGCTAACAAGCCATCACCCGCTACGTCTATTTCCAGAGCTCCTGCATTCTCAAGGGCGCTTTTCAGCGCTGAAATTGTGAGCGCGCTATCGGCTTCCAAGTGCAGATCAAGACTCATGAATCCCTTTTCTCCCTGAACAGTTGCATCAGACTTTGAGCAATTTTGCGAGTGTATATGGTCAATGGCTTGAAGGTCTGCTTCTGGCTCAGTAACTGTCGGGGATAAGGGGAGCTGCTATCAGGCGGGGTTGCAGACTATGGTAGTCGACTGACCTACGCCAGTGCAGCTTCGTCGATCGCAGCCATCGATTCCCTGCGCTTCGCAATTAGCTCAAGCCTGTCCGAGCTCGAAAGATGTTTTCCTGGTGTAGGCAAGGCGGAAGCTGTGGCTTCGCACCAACGTGAATACAGAACGCTGGTACTGGCGAAATCTGCTAGTTGCGCCTTGCGCGCCAATGCCCGCTCAATCTGTTCAGCGATTATGGGATTGAGTTTGGAGTAAGCAAACTGCGAAGAAGGGTGATTAACCACTGCCACAGGTATACCGCCCGCTAGCGCGGTAACTCGATCTCCGTTTCGTTTGCTGAAGCAGACGATCAACTCTGGTGCCAGCACCTCCAAGACTTCAGTAAACGATTGCTTACCTTTCTCCCAAGCTGCGGCCGATGGCGCTTTGCGGATGCCGGGCAAAAACTCTTGGATGAAATTGTAGTAGGCAATGCTGTGCCAGAATTCACTCCTATCTGTTTTGGAAAAGTGCTTCCTAGCATTCAGGATAGAAGCCATTATTTTGGTGAAATGTGCATGTTGTCGGAGCTTAGTTGTCGCTTGAGGGTGTTTCTGACCCAAGGCCAGGGCCTTCAATACCTCGGGTGTGGCTGTCGGGCGTTCATGTTCTTTGGCGCCATAGTGAGATTCGCAGACCACGAGAATGCGTAGACCGTGGATGCCGCGCTCGTAATGGGCGCCGACCCATGGTGCGAAACGGACCGTAGATTTGCTCATTGCCGTCCTTAGTTTGTTTGCTCAGGCCAACACTTTTGGCTCAACCGTAATCACATCATTATTTTTCAATACTAGCGACCGGATTTTGAAGCCGGATTGGATACCGTCATGGTCGCTGAAATTTGTAGAACCTGGCTGGTAAGGCTGGCGGAGGCACATGTGATCATTCGGTGCCTGATACTGCGTTTTC
This sequence comes from Pseudomonas sp., assembly GCF_035554175.1. GTDB lineage: Bacteria > Pseudomonadota > Gammaproteobacteria > Pseudomonadales > Pseudomonadaceae > Aquipseudomonas. The sequence goes on from NZ_DATMIV010000052.1 coordinate 45,125, forward strand.
GCGAGCAGGCTCGCTCCCACAGGGAATTTGGGTTGGTTGCGGGAGGGAATCAAAAGATCGCAGCCTTCGGCAGCTCCTACTGGGGGCGGGTCAGTAGGGTTTCGAGTTTCGCTAGTGGCGGGGCATCTTGATTGCGGTCGAATACTTGGATTCCAACCTTGAGCAGCCGTCCGTTTTCTACGGGGGCGATTATCTGTTCGCAGCGCAGCAAGAGCCGCCCTTGATCACATTCAATGGACTTCATCCCATTCGGCAACCGGCCTTCCAGTCGTAGCTCAGCCATCCGACTCTGCGCGGCAATCGACGCAATCGATCTATCCCGCAGCACCCCATTGCTCTGCGTCATCAACCCCGCGACGCGCACGGCGGCGGACATGGCGACGGCGACGATCGCCAGTGCCACCAGCACTTCAATCAGGGTGAATCCTTCCTCTCGCGTTTGCGCACGCATACATGGCCCAAAACCAAAACCCAGCCCTCGACGCTAGCCCCCGTCCTTGACGGCTTGACGACGGAAACACCCGAGGATTTTCAACATCCCTGACATATCTTCTTGCAACACTGCGCGTCGAAATCAGGTCATGCCAGGGAATGTCGAGATGGATATCGCACCTTTGAAAACGCTCAGTCAGTCGCCGCGCAAGCCACGTGGTCAGCAGGGTTTTACCTTGATCGAGATCATGGTGGTGGTGGTGATTCTGGGGATTCTGGCGGCGATGGTGGTGCCCAAGGTGCTTGATCGGCCGGATCAGGCGCGGGCGACGGCGGCGAAGCAGGATATTGGTGGGTTGATGCAGGCGTTGAAGTTGTATCGCCTCGATCACGGCACGTATCCGAGCATGAATCAGGGGCTGAAGGTGTTGGTCGAGCGGCCGGCGGATGCGAAGAACAGCAACTGGCGTTCGTACCTGGAGCGTTTGCCGAATGACCCGTGGGGCCGGCCGTATCAGTACCTCAACCCAGGCGCGAATGGTGAGGTCGATATCTTTTCCCTCGGCGCCGATGGCCAGCCTGACGGCGATGGCGTGAATGCCGATATCGGTTCCTGGCAGTTGTAAGGCCGGCCGTGAAAACGGGTTCGCTCAACGGGGCGAAGCAACGGGGCATGGCGATTATCAGCGCGTTGTTGATTGCTGCCGTGGTGGCGGTGATAGCGGCGGGGATGTTGACGCGCCAGAGCGTGGCGACCCGTGCGCTGGAGGCCGATCAGCAGCGGGTGCAGGGGCGTTGGGTGGCGCAGGGTGGTCTGGAGATCAGCCGGCAATTGCTCTGGGATGCGCGGCTGAGTGATCCGTTGACCCGGCGTGATCAGCCTTGGGCGCAGCCGTTGTTGGTGGCGGGTTTTGCCGGGCGGCTGGAGGATGAGCAGGGCAAGTTCAACCTGCGCAACCTGGTGGCCAACGAGCGTATCGATGAAGCGCAGGTGCAGGCGTTCGAGCGTTTGTGCGAGCTGATTGGTGTGAGTGGCGTTGTCGGCCAGCGCATCCGCCAGCGGGTGATTGCGAGCTACCCGCATTTGTTGAATGCGCAGATTGGCGCGACGGGCAAAGCCGGTTTCGACAGTGGCCGCGCCACTTCGCCCGATGCCGATCACAAACCGCAACCGCCGAAGGTGCCGATGCTGCGCACACTCGATGATTTGCGCAGCGTCGAAGGCGTGACGGATGCGCTGATCGGCCAACTGGCGCCGTACGTGACGGTGATTCCGGCGACGACGTGGATCAACGGCAACACCGCCACGGCGCAGGTGCTGGCGGCGTATGTGCCGGGGCTTTCGCTGGAGCGGGCGACGGCGTTGATTGCCGAGCGTGACGCGGGGCGCTGGTTTATCAATCGCGGCGATTTTGTGAACCGCTTGCGCATGCCGCAGTTGGAGGTGAGCAGCGTCAAGGTCGGCATCACCAGCGACTGGTTTCGTTTGCGCGGTGAGGCGCGGCGTGATCAGCGCCGGGTCAGCCTCGATGCTTTATTGCATCGCAGTGAGGATCGGCTGCCCCAGGTGATCTGGTCGCGGGTGGGCGCATGAGTCAGGTGCGCGTCGCGTTGCCGCCGTTGGCGGAGCTGGAGTTGCACAGCGAAGTGAGCTGCGCCTGGCTGGATCGTCAGGGGCAGGTCAGCCGTGAAGAAAGGCTAAGCCTGAGTGAATTGGGGCAACGGCCAAAGCAACCGCCGCTGCTGTGTTTTCTGCATCCGGCGGACAGCCTGCTCGCCAGCATTGATCTGCCGCCGCTGCCTGCGAACAAAACCGCGGCCGCTGTGCAGTGCGCGGCGCAGGCGTTGATGCTCGGCGACAGCAGCCAGATGCATATCGGCCACAGCCCTCGGGATGCGAGCGGGCAGGTGCAGATTGCCTGGGTTTCGCAGCAGCACTTGCAGCGATTGGCGGCAGCGCTGAAGCAGGCGGGGTTGAGTCTGCGCGGTTTGTATCCGGCGCCGTACAGCCTGCCGGTGCTGCCGGGTGTTGTCGCTTGTGTGGCGGACGGTCATTTGCTCAGGCGCGAGAGTTTGAACAGTGCGCAGGTTGAGCCGTTGCTCGGTGATGAAGTCGACGAGGCGTCGTTCGAAGCCGGATCAGCACAACGCTGGATCGGTCCCTTGCCCGGTTGGGGTTTGCACGGCGGTTTGCAGCAATCCGGCGGCGAACAACGTGGCTGGGGTCGTGCGGTCGGCTGTGTGGCTTTGGCGGTGGCAGTCTGGGTGATCGGCCTGAATCTGTACGCCGCTCGCGAAGCGCGGCAGGGCCAGCAGCTCAAGGCGCAGATGAGTCAGCGGGTGAAGCAGGCGTTTCCTGAATTGCCGGTGATTCTCAACCCGTTGCAACAGGCGCGTCAGCAACTGGAGCAGCGGCAAAAAGGCGCGGTCGATGACCCGGCGCAGAACTTCAATCGGCTGGTGTTGCAGGCCGGCACGGGCATGCCGTTCATGGCCGGCAGTGTCGAGCGCCTGACTTACCGCGACGGTGCCTTGCAACTGGCGTTGCTCAGCGATGCAAACCGTGGCGGCAACGACAAGGACTGGCAAAGCACCTTGGCCCAGGCCGGCATCAGCGTCAGTGCCGATGACGAGGGCTGGACGTTGCGCCCGGCCGACGAATCCACCTCCAGCGACAGCGAAGACGACAGCAGCGAGGCAGACGATGAGTAGGGCGACGCTGGCGATTTACCGTACGCGCTGGCAGCGCTTCAGCAGCCAGTTGCAGGCGCGCTGGCAGCCGTTGGCGCTGCGCGAAAAACGCATGGTCGCCGGCATGACGCTGGTGCTTGTCGGTCTGCTGATCTGGCTGACGCTGGTCAAGCCGCCATTGGCCAGGATCACTTTTTGGCAGAGCGAAACGCCCAAGTTGCGCGCGCAGACCGAAGCACTGGAAGTGCTGTTGCGCAGCGTCAATGTGCGGCCGCAGGGGCAAAGCGTTGGCCAGTCGTTGGAGCAAAGTCTGCAAGCGGCGGGGCTGGCCGGGCATTACCAGTTACAAGCGGCGGACGGCGGAGCGTGGCAGTTGAATGTCGACGCCGCGCCCGCCGATGCGCTGCTCGACTGGCTGCTCAGCCAGCCGTCACAACTTTCTCTGCAGGTGGTCGAGGCGCAGTTGCAACGCGCAAGCGAGACCTCGACCGAAGTCACCGCCGGCACATTGTCAGGCACCGTTCGCATGGATCAGGCGCAGGGCGCTAAGGAAGCTTCATGAAGGAGTCACGCTGCAAACCGGCACGTCTGGCGCTGCCGTTGTTGCTGATGGCGTTGAGCGCGTGCAACAGCACCACGGCCCCGCAGAACCAGCCACCGCTGCTGGTCGACAGTGAACTCGGCCGGCCGTTGGCCAACACCCAGCGCAGCGGTGATGCGGTGGCCGATCGCGAACGGGCACAGGCCCAGGCGCGGCCGGTGCCCAAGCAACTGCACAACATCAGCCAGCGCGGGCGCGGTGGTGGCGCTGCGCCGAGCAACGCGGTTGCGCGCAATCCATTGGGCGAGCAACCGGTGACGCTGAATTTTGTCGAGGCGGATATTCAGGCGGTGGTGCGTGCATTGTCGCGGGCCACTGGGCAGCAGTTTCTTGTCGATCCGCGGGTCAAGGGCAATCTGACGTTGGTCTCGGAAGGTCAGGTGCCGGCCCGTCAGGCCTACGACATGCTGCTCGCGGCGTTGCGCATGCAAGGCTTCAGCGTGGTCGATGTCGGCGGCGTGGCGCAGGTGGTTCCCGAGGCCGACGCAAAACTGCTCGGCGGGCCGATCTACAGCGCCGACAAACCGGCCGGCAACGGCATGCTCACGCGCACGTTTCGCCTGCAATACGAAAACGCGGTGAACCTGATCCCGGTGCTACGCCCGATCGTTTCGCCGAACAATCCGATCAACGCCTATCCGGGCAACAACACCGTGGTCATCACCGATTACGCCGAGAACCTCACCCGCGTCGCGCAGTTGATCGAGAGCATCGACACGCCCAGCGCGATCGACACCGATGTGGTGCAGATCCAGAACGGCATCGCGGCCGACATAGCACCGATGGTGGCAGACTTGCTCGACGCGCCGGGCAACGATCCGACGCAGAAAATCGCGGTGATCGGCGACCCGCGTTCCAACACCATCATCATCCGCGCCGGCAGCCCCGAACGTACCGAGCTGGCGCGCAATCTGATCTACAAACTCGACAACGCCCAGAGCAACCCGAGCAATCTGCATGTGGTTTATCTGCGCAACGCGCAAGCGGCGAAACTGGCGCAGGCATTGCGCGGTTTGCTCACCGGCGAGAGCGACAGCGGCAGCAGCGACGCGGCGCGTTCGGTGCTCAGTGCGATGGGTAGCAGCACCGGCGGCAATGCCGGGCAGAACGGCCAGAGCAGCACGCCGAGCACGGGCACTTCGACGACGACTGGCAGCGGCGGTACCGGCGGCAGCTATGCGCAGGGCAATGGCGGTGCGGCGAGCAATGGCGGTACGCAGAGTAGCGAACAGAACGTCGCCTTCAGCGCTGGCGGCGTGACGATTCAGGCCGACGCCACCACCAATACGCTGCTGATTTCTGCGCCGGAACCGCTGTATCGCAACTTGCGTGAGGTCATCGACCTGCTCGACCAGCGCCGCGCGCAAGTGGTGATCGAAAGCCTGATCGTCGAGGTTGGCGAGGACGATGCCAGCGAATTCGGTGTGCAATGGCAGACCGGCAATCTCGGCGGCAAAGGCGTGATCGGTGGCGCCAATCTGGGTGGCGCGGGGCTCAACACGGCGGCCAAGAACAGCATCGACGTACTGCCGCAGGGTTTGAACCTCGGTTATGTCAACGGCACGGTCGACATTCCCGGCATCGGCAAGATTCTCGACCTGAAAGTGCTGGCCCGGGCGTTGAAGAGCAAGGGCGGCACCAACGTGCTGTCGACGCCGAATCTGCTGACCCTGGACAACGAAGCGGCGAGCATTTTTGTCGGCCAGACTATCCCGTTTGTCAGCGGCAGTTACGTCACCGGCGGCGGGGGCACCAGCAACAACCCGTTCCAGACCGTGACCCGCGAAGAGGTCGGCCTCAAGCTCAACGTGCGCCCGCAGATTTCCGAGGGCGGCACGGTCAAGCTGGATATCTATCAGGAGGTCAGCAGTATTGATGAGCGCGCCTCCAACAGCGTGACCTCGGCGGGCATCGTCACCAACAAACGGGCGATCGACACCAGCATTCTGCTCGACGATGGGCAGATCATGGTTCTCGGCGGGTTGCTGCAGGACGGTTACAGCCAGAGCAATGACGCGGTGCCGTGGCTGTCGACGATTCCGGGACTCGGCGCACTGTTTCGCAACGAACGCCGGGCGATCACCAAGACCAACCTGATGGTGTTCCTGCGCCCGTACATCATCCGCGACAGCGAAGCAGGGCGCAGCATCACCCTCAACCGCTACGACTTCATGCGCCGCGCCCAAGGCGGCTTGCAGCCGGAACGCAGCTGGGCGATGCCGGACATGCAGGCGCCGCAATTGCCAGCGGCGGCGCAAGGCGTCCCGCCTATTGGTCCGCGCGCCACCATCAAAGCGGTGCCGATCGAAGCGGGCCCCCGCCTATGAGTCATGTGCTAACGGCGGTGAGGGAGCTTGCTTCCGCTGGGCTGCGCAGCGGCCCCACCTGCCAACCGGTTCCTTCAGACACCCCTCGCATGCAGGGATTGCGGGTGCTTCGCCCCCGAGCGGGAGCAAGCTCCCTCGCCACAGGGGGGGTGGGTGGATTTGAGATCAGTGTTCTTGCCTTGACCGTCGGGCAGCGGGGAGTTCCTGCGCCAACGGATGGGGGCCCGATGATGCCCGTGGCGAGGGAGCTTGCTCCCGCTGGGCTGCGTAGCGGCCCCACCTGCCAACCGATTCCTTCAGACACACCTCGCATGCAGGGATTGCGGGTGCTTCGCCCCCGAGCGGGAGCAAGCTCCCTCGCCACAGGGGACCGGGTTGCCACAGGAATCGGGTGCAACACCGTACCTGTAGGAGCTGCCGAAGGCTGCGATCTTTTGCTTTTGCTTTTTTCGATGCCGCTGAAGATCAAGATCAAAAGATCGCAGCCTTCGGCAGCTCCTACGGGGAGGTGTTTGTCGTGAGTCGGTTGCCGTATGCCTGGGCCAAGGCGCAGCGGATTCTGCTGCGCGACGATGTGCTGACCGTGTGCCCGTCAACCCCAGGCTGGTCGATCAGCGAAGTGCGCCGGCAGTTCGGCACAACCCAGATCGAGCGCGTGCGCGATGATGAACTCGATGGTCTGCTCGCCAGTGCTTACGCCGACACCGGCAGTGCGGCAGCGGTGGTCGGTGCCGCTGAAAACGAAGTCGACCTCGATCGGCTGATGCAGGACATGCCGGAAATCACCGACCTGCTCGACACCCAGGACGGCGCGCCGGTGATCCGCATGATCAACGCCTTGCTCACCCAGGCCGCGCGGGACGAGGCCAGCGATATTCATATCGAACCGTTCGAAACCCATTCGGTGGTGCGCTACCGCGTCGACGGCACCCTGCGTGACGTGGTGTCGCCGCGCAAGGCCTTGCACGGTGCGCTGGTGTCGCGGATCAAGATCATGGCCCAGCTCGATATCGCCGAAAAACGCCTGCCGCAGGACGGCCGTATCGCTTTGCGCGTAGCGGGGCGGCCGATCGATATTCGGGTGTCGACGGTGCCGACCGGCCACGGCGAACGCGTGGTCATGCGCCTGCTCGACAAACAGGCCGGACGTCTGCATCTGGAAACTTTGGGCATGGATGCGCAGGTGCTGGCCAAACTCGACCATTTGATCCGCCAGCCCCACGGCATCGTGCTGGTGACCGGGCCGACCGGCAGTGGCAAGACCACCAGCCTCTACGCGGCGCTGGCGCGTCTGGACGCGAGCACCAGTAACATTCTCACCGTGGAAGATCCGGTGGAATACGACTTGCCGGGGATCAGCCAGATACAGGTCAACGCCAAGATCGACATGACCTTTGCGTTGGCGCTGCGGGCGATTCTGCGGCAGGACCCGGACATCATCATGATCGGCGAAATCCGCGATCTGGAAACCGCGCAGATTGCCGTGCAGGCCTCGCTCACCGGTCACCTGGTGCTGGCGACCCTGCACACCAACGACGCGGTGTCGGCGGTCAATCGCCTGATCGACATGGGCGTTGAGCCGTTTCTGCTGGCCTCGTCGATGCTTGGCGTCCTCGCGCAACGGCTGGTACGGCGCCTGTGCAATCAATGCAAACAGGAAGACCCGGCCACACCCGGCACTTGGCGTCCGGTCGGTTGCGCAGCGTGCAATCACACCGGTTACAGCGGCCGCACCGGCATCCACGAATTGTTCTGTATCGACGATGACATCCGCACGCTGATTCACCAAGGGGCAGGGGAGCAGGCCCTGCGCGCGGCTGCTTCAAAAGCGGGGATGTTCAGTTTGCGCGAGGACGGTGAACGCTGGATTAGCAGCGGCGCCACCGCGCCGGAAGAAATTCTTCGCGTGACACGGGACGCCTGATGAATCGCTATCGTTTCGAAGCGGCAGATGCCAGCGGAAAAATCGAGTCCGGGCACCTTGAGGCCGACAGCCAGAGCGCGGCGTTCAGTGCCTTGCGCGGGCGCGGTCTGACGGCGTTATCGGTGCACGAAGAGAGCAACGTCGCTCGGCAATCTGGCGGCGGATTGTTCAGTGCCAAACTCTCCGACAACGACCTCGCGTGGGCCACGCGGCAACTGGCGAGCCTGCTTGGCGCCAGCCTGCCACTCGAAGCGGCGCTGAGTGCCACAGTCGAGCAGGCCGAGAAAAAGCATATTGCCCAGACCCTCAGCGCGGTGCGTGCCGATGTGCGCAGCGGCATGCGTCTGGCTGAATCGCTGGCGTCGCGGCCACGGGATTTTCCCGAGATTTACCGTGCGTTGATCGCGGCAGGCGAAGAGTCCGGCGACCTGGCCCAGGTGATGGAGCGGCTGGCCGATTACATCGAGGAACGCAACAACCTGCGCGGCAAAATTCTCACTGCGTTCATCTATCCGGGCGTAGTCGGGCTGGTGTCGATCGGCATCGTGATTTTCCTGCTCAGCTACGTGGTGCCGCAGGTGGTCAGCGCGTTTTCTCAGGCGCGTCAGGATTTGCCGGGGCTGACATTGGCGATGCTCACCGCCAGTGATTTCATTCGTGCCTGGGGTTGGTTGTGTGCGGCGCTCATGGCCGGGGCGTTCTGGAGCTGGCGTTTGTACCTGCGTAATCCGGCGGCGCGTTTGAGTTGGCATCACCGCGTGCTGAAGTTGCCGCTGTTCGGGCGTTTCATTCTGGGGCTGAACACCGCGCGGTTCGCCTCGACCCTGGCAATCCTCGGCGGCGCCGGGGTGCCGCTGTTGCGTGCACTGGAAGCGGCGCGGCAGACGTTGTCCAATGATCGTCTGAGCCTGAGCGTCAGCGAGGCCACGGCCAAAGTGCGCGAAGGCGTCAACCTCGCGGCCGCACTGCGGGTGGAAAACGTGTTTCCACCGGTGCTGATTCATCTGATCGCCAGTGGCGAAAAAACCGGTTCACTGCCACCGATGCTCGAACGGGCGGCGCAGACCTTGTCCCGGGATATCGAACGGCGGGCGATGGGTATGACCGCGTTGCTCGAGCCGCTGATGATTGTGGTGATGGGCGGGGTGGTACTGGTGATTGTGATGGCGGTGTTGTTGCCGATCATTGAGATCAACCAGTTGGTGCAATAATCGGTAGTGATGCTGTCAGGTCGCGCCTCTTCGCGAGCAGGCTCGCTCCCACAGGGGAAACGCATTCCAACTGTGGGAGCGAGCCTGCTCGCGAAAGCGCCGGTGCGGACAACACAGAACTCAAATATTTTTCACCGGCCTGACCATCACCCGAGTCCCATTCCCACCATCCTCGGGTTCTCCTTTCTGTCATCTGCAACGACGCTTCGCCGGTTCCAGCCCGATCCGCTGAAAACCCCGCTCCAGAGCTGCCGCCTACCCACGCAAACACCCGAGAAATCTGCGCAGGAATCCCCCCGCAGCTCCCGAGGTTTTTTCCTTTATCTGTCACCGGAAACTGCGAATTTCTCAGTGCGACTTAACCACGGCCAGCGTTAGCGAGGGCCTGTTGAGTCCTCCCAGTGTCATGCAAGCAATCTGAAACCCTGTGTTCACACCCCTACGTTGAAAAGGAGATTCTTCATGTTCAAGCGCACTCTGATCGCAGCTTCCCTGACCCTCGCTGCCCTGGCTTCCGCCCAGGCCATGGCCGCCAACGTAACCGGTGGTGGCGCCTCACTGCCTGCCGCTCTGTACAAAGGCTCTAGCAACAGCATCCTGCCTGCCAACTTCAGCTACGCCGTGACCGGTAGCGGCATTGGCAAAAGCGCTTTCCTGACCAACAACGCTGCCCAGTTCAGCACCACCGGCACTGTGCATTTCGCCGCCAGTGACTCGATCCTCAGCGCTTCGGAGCTGAGCACCTACAACACCAACTTCGGTGCTTCGTACGGTCCACTGATTCAATTGCCATCGGTGGCCACTTCGGTTGCCATTCCGTACAAAAAAGCCGGCAACACCACCCTCAACCTCACCAGCGCTCAGTTGTGCGACGCCTTGTCGGGCACCAAGACTACCTGGGGCGCGCTATTGGGTACTGCCGACACCACCGCCATCCGCGTGGTTTACCGCAGCACTTCGAGCGGCACCACCGAAATCCTCAGCCGTCACCTGAACGCGATCTGCCCGACCAAGTTCGCGGTCAACACCACCTTCACCAACGCCCGTCTGCCAGCCGGTTCCGCGCTGCCGTCGAACTGGGTAGGGGTGGCCAACACTGCTGATGTTGCTCCGACCGTGAACGCGGTTGATGGCTCGATCGGTTACGTCGGTCCGGACGGTGTCAACGCTGCGAGCAACGCTGTCGTTGCTCGTATCAATGGCGTTCAGCCAACCAGCGCCAACGTCAACACTGCTCTGGCTTCGGCTCCACTGCCAACCAACGCGGCCAACCCGGCGCAGTGGTCCCCTGTGGTTGCCAACCCGTCCAGCGGTTATGCAATGGCGGCTTACACCAACTTCATTTTCGGCCAGTGCTACAAGGACGCAGCCGTGGCCGCTGATGTCAAAGCGTTCCTGACCCAGCACTACAGCACTCCGGGCAACGCCGTAGCTACCGCTGCTCACGGTTTCATCCCGGTTCCGACCAACTGGAAATCGGCAGTGACCGCCAACTTCATCACCAACTCCACCGGCAACAACCTGGACATCAACAACGCCAGCGTCTGCAACGCTGTGGGTCGTCCTTTGTAAGTCCTGCTACACGCGCAATGAAATGGCAGCAGCCTTCGGGCTGCTGCCATTTTTTTTGGCCGATTTACACCTCAATCATGAAGTTTGTGTGACATCCGTTCGGTCGCGCCTCGCGCCAACTGCCTATGTCGTAACAGCAGGTTTTTGCTGGCCTGCAGCTTTATGTGGCAATCAAAAAGGATCTCGTAGTGATGCTCGCTCGCCCATCCCGTCGCAGTACCCGTGCCCAAAATCTCAAGCGTGAGGTCAACGACCCGGGGTTGTGGCTGCTCAAGCCCTTGGCGCACGCCGTGGCGCTTTGTCTGGTGGCGGGCAGTGCGCAGGCGCAAACGGCGTTCAGTTCCAGCTGGTTTGCCGCCAAGGGCGCTGCGCAACAAGCGACGGCCGCTCGACCGAGTTTGGGAGGGCTGCCGGGGGGGACGCCGCCGCTGGCGCAGCAGCAAAAAGCCAATCAGCAGTTGCAGCGCTCGCTGCAGACGCTCAACAACACCGTGGCGGCGATTGCCGCACAACAGGCGGCTCAGGCGGCCGGGCGGGCGGCTGCATTGGGCACCGTGCAGGTAGTGCCGGACGGTTTGGGTGAGGGTGGCCTGAAAGTCGATAACAGCCTCACACAGGGCTGGCTGAACGCCAAGGGGCCTCAGCAGACCCAGGCTGACGGCAAGACCACGGTGAAAATCGAGCAGACCGCCGACAAGGCGATTCTCAACTGGGAAACCTTCAACGTCGGCCGCAACACCACGGTCGAATTCGCTCAGCAAACCAACTGGGCGGTACTCAACCGGGTCAACGATCCGAACGCGCGCGCCAGTCAGATTCAGGGCCAGATTACAGGCGACGGCACGGTGATGCTGATCAACCGCAACGGCATCGTGTTCAGTGGCAGCAGCCAGGTCAACGTACGCAATCTGGTGGCCGCCGCGGCCAACATCACCGACATCCAGTTCCGCGACCGGGGCCTGTACTTCGACAGCAGTGGCACCCAGCCGACCTTCACTGACGCGGCCGGCAAGGTGCTGGTGGAACGTGGCGCGAGTATCCAGACCCATACACCCAAAGCGTCGACGGCCGCCGGTGGCTACGCCTTGCTGTTGGGCAACGAGGTGCAGAACGATGGCAGCATCAGCACCCCCAAAGGCCAGACGGTGCTCGGTGCCGGCGATCGCTTTTACATCCGCAAGGGTTCAGGTACCGATGGCAACGCGGTGTCCACGACCTTCGGCAATGAAGTTACTCCGGGCTTCAAGGCCGGTGCCGTGGCCGGCAAGGTCAGCAACAATGGCCTGATCCAGGCCGCCACTGGCGACGTCAGCCTGACCGGCCATGAAGTGCTGCAAAACGGTGTATTGCTGGCGAGCACCTCGGTGGCCACGCGCGGCACTGTGCACTTGCTCAACCCGGCGAGCGACAGCGACGGCAGCGTCACGCTCGCTCAGGGCAGCGTCACCGCGATCATGCTCGACAGCAGCGACCTCACCGCGCTCGACAGTCAGCGTGACGCATCGCTACAGGCTGTCAGTGCCAATAACCGCATCCGTGGTGATCAGTCGCGCATCGACATCGGCAGTGGCGGCAGCGTCGAATTTCAAAACGGTTCCATCACCCTCGCCACCGGTGGCCAGGTCGCGGTATCGGCGGGGCGTCGCAGCCTGGTGCGCGATGGCGCGTTGATTGATGTGGCTGGCGCCGTCGGGGTGAAAGTGGCGATGGAAGCCAACAACATCAAGATCAACGTGCAGGGCAACGAGCAACGCGATGCGCCGGTCAATCGCGAAGGTGGGGCGCTCAACAGTAACGATATCTGGGTCGATGTACGCGAACTGGTGTACGTGCCGGCCGGCACCAACGGCTATGCCACCGACCGGTGGTACACCGCTGGCGGTTTGCTCGAAGTCGGTGGTTATCTGGGCACTCAGGGGCACAGGATCGGCGAGTGGATGGCCCAGGGCGGCAGCGTGAATTTTTCCGGCAACGACGTGGTCACCGAGAAAGGATCGCTGATCAATTTGTCGGGTGGCACCCTTGACGTGCAGAGTGGCGAGATCCGTCAGACCTGGTTACGAGGGACTGACGGACGTCTGTACGAAGTCTCGCGGGCGCCGGGAGATCTGCTGTATACCGGGCTGTATAAAGGTTATGAAGACAGCAGCGAGCGTTGGGGCCAGACGCAGTTTTACCATAACCCGCTGATTGCACCGACGTCGCGCCAGGAGTCGGGCTACACCGTCGGCCGCGACGCTGGTCAATTGGTGATAGGCACCCGCAACGCGATGGTCGATGGGCAGATTCTCGGCGAGGTGTTCCAGGGTGACCGCCAGACACAAGCCCCCCGCGCGGTGCTCGATGGCTATGAGCAGAGTCAGACCGCGCGGGCTCGCCGGGCCCGGTTGATCGTCGGGCAATACGATCCGGCCTGGTCGGCGACTGCTGGTGGCCTGCAATACCAGCTCGATGCGCTATTGAATCAAGTGCAGATCGGCGCAGGCCCCACAGCGGCGCTCACAGCGCCCGGCCTGGCAGATGCCGTGGCGCAGGAGCGGGTCGGTAAACTGTTTCTGGCCAGCGATCTGCTCAACGGCTTTCAGCTCGGCGCGTTGAAGGTCGCCGCCGCGACATCCATTGTCATCGATCAGGCAGTAACCGTTGATTCAGGTGGCGACATCACCTTGTTCGGCCCGCAAGTGCAGGTCAATGCGAACCTGACGGCACGCGGCGGCAGCCTGAATCTGGGTGATGTGTTGACGGGTAACCCCGGATTGACGACGCCAGCCGGGACGCCTGTCGGGGTCACGGTGGCCAGGGATGCGCAACTCGATGCTCGCGGTCTGTGGAGCAATCTGGGCACCGACCCGGACGACGTCAACAGTCTGGCCTACCTCAATGGCGGTGTGGTGTCGTTGCGCAGTACCGGCAAGGTCAGCCTGGGCAGTGGCAGTCTGCTTGACGTGTCGTCCGGCGCGGCGCTGTTGGCCAATGGCAAGACGCGCGGCGGCAAGGGTGGCGACGTGACTGTGGAGTCGACGCCGCTGACCGGCGCGACGCCGTCACAGGTGATCCTTGATGGCGACGTGCGGGGCTACGGTGTGACCGGGGGCGGCAGTCTGACGATTCAGTCCGGCAAGGTTGTGATCGGTGGATCCGGCGTGGCACTGGCCGACAACACGCTGCATCTGGCCCCGAGTCTCTTCAGCACAGGTTTTGCCGGTTATAGCGTCACCGGCCTGAATGGGCTGGAAGTCGCGGACGGCGCTCAGGTCGATGTGGTGATGCCGGTTTATCGGTTCGGCGAAGCAGCGCCGCACCAATCCAGCGGCGTCGATCCGCGCACAGCGCTGCAATTGTGGACCCCCACACTGTTTCAGGAGAACCCGGGCAAAGGTGTTCTGACCCAGCGTGGCGGCGCCAGTCTGGCGCTCCAGGCCGGTTCCAGTGAACTGGCACTGATTGACCCGGCGAACAGCCCGCTGTCGATCGGCCACGGTGCACGTATCAGCGTCGACCCGGGGCAGCGCATCAATCTGCGCGGTGCCGGACAGATCACGGTCGATGGGCAATTGCATGCCTGGGGCGGCACCCTCGATATTCGTCAGCAACAGTTTGGCTCGCTGGACGTGGCAACCAAGGTGCAGAACGCCGACCCGCAGGCCCATAACCGTTCGATCTGGATCGGCGCAGACGCGGTGCTGGATGTTGCCGGTCGCGCTTATACCGCCGTGGATGCGTTGGGTCGGGTGTACGGTCAGGTCGGCAAGGGCGGCAGCATTATTCTCGGTGGCGAGATCGATTCGAAGAAACTCACCGCGACGTCAGCCGACGCCTACGTGATCGTGCGCGACGGAGCTAGGCTGGACGCTTCCGGCACGCACGCAGTCCTGGACGTCGCCGGGCTCGGAATGACTGACGTCGTCACCGATGGCGGGCGCATTGCCTTGAGCTCGTACAATGGCGTGTTCCTCGACGGCCAGTTGAAGGCTGCTGCGGGCGGCATCGGTGCCTCGGGTGGGCGTCTGGAGATTGTCCAGGACGCGCCGCTCTACCAGGTGAATCTGGCGAGCAACGAAGTGCGTGCGCCGCGTGAATTGATCATCAGCCAACGTGCGGATGGATCGCTGCTGCCGGCCGATCTGCAAGTCGGTGAAGGTGCGGCGCAGCTGCGTTACGGTCAGACGCGGCTGAGTGCCGAGCGCTTGATGTCGGCTGGCTTCGATCACCTGAGCCTGATGAGTAACGGCTTGCTGACGTTCGCCGATGATGTCGATCTGCGCATGAATCGAAGCCTGAATGTGTACGCCGGCTCGATCTCGCTGGCGCAGGCCGCCAGCGATACGGCGCGGGTCAATCTGGCCGCGCCGAACATGCGTTTGTCGGGGCTGGGTTTTTACTTGTCGTCGGATATCAGCATGCGCCCACGGGTGCTGGCCACCCCGACCACACAGGTAGCGAACGCTCGATTCACCGCCACCGCTGACTTGCTCGATCTGAGCAACACCTTGTCGTTTGGCGCCGAGGGCACGATTGCGCAACTCAGTGCGCCGGCCCTTGCCGTCGTCCGTCGGGGTTTCGATCAGGTCACTCTGGACAGTCGTGGCGACATGCGGTTTCTCGCACCGAACGACAACGAACGCAGCTCGCGCTTGTGGACGGCCGGTGACCTCAACTTGCGCGCGGCGCAGATTTATCCCGCCACCGGGGTGTCGGCCGATGTCCGGGTCGGTTATCAGGGCCCTGTCCCGATCGCCGAGGATGCCCGCACATTGCGCATCAGCGGCCATGGCGAAGCACCGCGGGCCTTGCCGTATTCCGCGTTTGGCAGCCTGTTGCTGGTGGCCGGAAAAATCGAGCAGGGCGGCGTCATCCGAGCTCCGTTGGGGTTGATCCAACTGGGGGAGAACTCGCTGGGCAAAACCCGCGAGCTGCACCTGTTGCCAGGCAGTGTCACCTCGGTCAGCGGCGCGGGTCTGGTCATGCCCTATGGCGGCACCACCGACGGCATCGACTATCGCTACAACGGCAAATCCGTAGGGTTGCACGGAATCGCCGGTGCTCTGGATGGCGTGATCCTCACCGGGCAGTACGTCGATGTACAAAGCGATGCGTTGATTGACTTGTCGGGCGGCGGTGATCTGCGAGGCGCAGGTTTCGTTTCCGGGCGCGGCGGTTCCACCGACGCCCGGTTCAATCCGCTGGTGCGCAACGCTGCCGATGGCACGTTCAGTTTTCCGGGGCTTGGCAGTAACCCGGTGTACGCCATCGTCCCGGGTAACCAAAGTGCCTTTGCTCCGGCACTTGCCGAGGCGGGTGCGAGCGATCCGCGTCTTGGCCAGCAAATCACCATCGGCGCCGGTGTACCTGGTCTGGCCGCCGGAACCTACACGTTGCTGCCTTCAACCTTTGCCTTGCTGCCCGGCGCGTTCCGGGTCGAGGTCAATGGCCAGGCAACTCCTGGCATGACCAGCGGTGCGCTGAAAATGCGCAATGGTTCGTGGTCCAGTGCCGGTGTGATGTCGATTGCCAACAGCGGTTTGCGCGACAGTCTGCCGAGCCAGGTGATCCTGACGTCGGCCGATGTTCTGCGCCGCTATTCGCAGTACAACGAAACCAGCTTCACCCAGTTCATCCAGAGCGATGCAACCCGGCGGGGTGTGCCACGTGCGTTGGCGCCGATGGATGCGAAGTCGCTGATATTCAAATTGACCGCCGACGATCAATACGACATCGGCATGAATTTCCAGGGCAAGGCCCTGTTCGCTCCCGGTGCAGGCGGCGTTGCTGGCACTGCGACCGTGTCGGCAACGCAGATGGAAGTGCTCGGGCAAGGACAGTCGCGCACGCCAGGCTTTGGCGGCGTTTCGGTATACGCCGACAGCCTCAATCGTCTCGGTGCCGGTCGCCTGAGCCTCGGCGCGACGCCCACCGTCGAATACGGCACGGCAGGGAACTTCATACGGTTTGACGGTAATGCGTCCGACATTGCTTTGCGTAACGGCGCGGTGTTGTCTGCGCCCGAGGTGCTGCTACGCACGACGACCACCAGCGGCGGTATCACCGTCGAAGCGGGGGCGGGGATCAACACACTCGGCCTGGGCAAAGCACCTTACGACTCGAACGACGGTTTCATTTATCAACCGGGCGCCGCCAGCCTGTTGGTTGTGTCCAACGGCTGGACCAATGTCCTCGCGCCGACGGCCGGGAACAGTCTTGATGGGGCCGGCAGTATCCGCATCGGCACTTGCGCGGCGCAGCCGTGCACCCAGCCGTCTCTGCTGTATTCCAATGGCAGCATCAGTGCCGCCACCGATAACCGGTTCGAGCTCAACGAGGCCGTACGTTTTGGTACTCGTCACCTTGCTCTGGCAGTCGGTGCAATAAATGCCGGTAGTGCTGAAGCGATCGCCGCGGCGGGCCAGGTTCCGAGTGGTCTGAACCTGAACCAGAACGTTCTGGACCGTCTGCTGCGCGGCGACACGCAGTTCGGTGCTCCGGCGCTGGAAACCCTGAGCCTGACCACCCGCGATTCGTTCAACTTTTTCGGCAACGTCAGCCTCGATACGATCGATCCGCAGACCGGCGTCAGTCGCCTGCAGAACCTGTTATTGGCCACGCCCGCCGTTTATGGTTGGGGCGAGGCCGGCGATGTGGCGACCATTCGCACCGCCAACCTGATCTGGAGCGGTGCGACCCAGGCGCCAGGTGCGGTGGCCAGTGGCGGGGCGGGAACGGGAAGCGGCACGCTGGACATTCAGGCGCAACGCATCGAGTTCGGTTATGGCCCGAACCCGCAGCCCAATGGCCTGGATCAGAACAACCGACTGGCGTTGGGCTTTGCCACCGTCAATCTCACCGCCAGCGAGCGCATCACCGCCAACCACAAGGGCAGCCTCGCGGTGTACCAGGCGCAGGGCGCTTACGATCCTCTGACGGGTTATGCCTACAGCGGCGGCAACCTCAATCTGCGCACGCCGTTGCTCACCGGTGAAGCGGCGTCAGTCAACCTGCTCAAGGCGGGCGGCAACCTGCGGGTCAGTGGCAGCGCCAACTCGGCATCGGCTGATGCTCTGGGCGCGGAGCTGACGCTGCAAGCGCAAACGGTGCAACTTGATGGGCGCATTGCGCTGGCCAGCGGCAAACTGGTGGTCAAGGCGCAAAACGATCTGACCCTGACTACGGCGGCGCAACTGGATCTGGCCGGACGTACCTTGCCGTTCAATGACGTCAGCAAATACAGCTGGGGCGGCGATGTGGCGCTGTACAGCAGCGATGGCAATATCCGCCAGGCGGCCGGTTCGCGCATCGATCTGTCGGCGCACAACAATCAGGCTGGCCATCTCAGTGCGGTGGCGCTGGCGGCAGACGCGGGTGTGGTCGATTTGCAAGGCGAGATACTTGGCGCCAGCAGCGGTTATTACGATGCCGGTGGCACGCTGGTGCCGTACAAGGCCGGTGGCGTTGACATTCGCGCACAACGACTGGGCGACGATTTGAACCAGGGCTTCGCTGCGTTAAACCAGCGCTTGAACGCCGGGCAGGTGTTCGGCAGCCGCAGCTTCCAGCTCAAGCAGGGCAGCCTGGTGATCGGCGACGGGCTCAAGGCCGGTGAGATCAGCGTCTCGGTGGACAATGGCAGCCTGACCGTGGGCGGACTGATCGACGCCAGTGGCGAGCGGGTCGGCAGCATTCGTCTGTCCGGCAACAACGGTCTGACACTGACCGGCAATGCCGTGCTGGATGCCCATGGTCGTGTGCTGCGGGTCGACAGCTACGGCAAGATTATCGATGCCCCCAACCGCGCCATGGTCGAACTCGATTCCGGTGATGGCCTGCTGACGCTGGCCGCCGGCGCACGGATCGATTTGCGCCATGGCACCGGCGCTACGTTGGGCAGCGCGGCCGGTCAGAACGATGGTTTGCCGCGCGGTACACTGGAGCTCAATGCACCGCGTATCGGCGCAGGGGACATTGCCATCGATGCCAGTGGCGCGCTGAATATTCAGGGCGCGCGCTCCATCGGCCTGAATGCCATGCGGCGTTACACCGATGCTGCCGACGGCACCGATGCGGCAGCCAGCGGACGCCCGTATCAGGTGATCGATCAGGCTTATCTGGACCGTATCCATGCCGACAGCACTGCGTTCATCGATGCTGCGCTGGGCAACAGCCAGTTGCTCCAGGGAAAACTCGCCGGGCTGAACAATGCCACCTACGCCGACGCTTTCCGTGTGCGCCCTGGCGTAGAGATCGCCAGCAACACCGCTGATGGCGATCTGGTGGTGCAGGGCGATCTGGATTTGTCCGGTTATCGCTATGCCAGCCTCAATCCACACACGGCAAAAACCGCCGTTTATGGCTCGGGAGAATCCGGCAGCCTGTTGATCCGCGCGGGTGGCAATCTGGATATTTACGGCAGCATCAACGACGGCTTTGCGCCGCCACCGGAAACCGTAGACGACGCCGGATGGAAACTGGTGCCGGGCATCCAGCCCTTTGGTGGCGACTTGATCGTTCCGGGCGCCGGGGTAACGCTGGCAGCAGGCACTTTGTTTCCGGTCGGCACGACCCTCAATTACGACTTGCCGATACAGAGCGCGACACTCGCCAGCGGCACGCTGCTGCCAACCCAGGGCATCCTCGCCGGGCCTTACACAATGACGGCCGGCACGGTGTTGGCCGGTGCGGTACATGATGCCGCTGGCAACCTGCTATACGCCGCCGGTACCTTGCTCAATGACAACGTGACCCTGCCGCCCGGCAGCCGCCTGGGGGCCGGAACCCGGTTGAATGCCGCCACGGACATGCAGGCGATGCTGTGGCCCAAAGGCGTGCCGTTGCCGGGCACGTTTGCCGATAACCAGATTGTCGGGGTGAAGTTAAGCACCGAATTGGCGCTGTTGCGCGGCTCGCTGATTCCGTCGATGACCAACGTAGTGCTGGCTGACGGCACGGCCTACATCGATTTGCGTCCGTTGAACGGCACGCAACAGGGACGGAACTGGGCCCTGGCGAGCATGCTGCCGTCGGGCAGTACGTCATGGTCAATGCGCGTGGTTGCCGGGGCAGACCTTGACGCTGCCGACACTCGTATCGTCAAACCGCTGACCAGCGAAGGTCATTTGCGTCTGGCGGATACGCATTACGGCATGCTCGTCACCACGAAAGTTCTCGACACCACCTGGGCGGTGGACAACCCGTTGGGGTTCCCGGCCGGGGAGGTGGTCAAGGAAGACGAAATGTTCTGGTGCGATATGATCCCCGGCGTCTGCATCGCGCCTGCCAAGTTCCTCTGGGCGGATGGCAACGTGTTGGGCATGCCGACTGGCACCCCGGTTTCCGAAGGCGATTTGTTCTGGTGCGACATAGACCCCACTTGGTGCCTGCCCAATGTCGGCGGCACCACGGTGTCGACGCATACGCAGATGTTCAGCGTACTGCGCACCGGCACCGGTGACCTCGATGTGCTGGCGGCTGGCGACCTGAGTATGGAATCACCCTTCGGTGTGTACACGGCGGGTACGCAGTCAAGCGATGTCGAGGCGCATGACAACCAGCCACGTGGGCGTCTGTCGGACGACGGTTCAGTGCTCGGCAGCGCTGGCAGCGATAACGAGAAATGGGTCGATGGCGGCAGCGACAGTTTGTATCAAGCCTGGTATCCACAACTGGGCGGCAATCTGACGATCGGGGCCGGTGGTTCGATTTCCGGTGACGCTCTGGGAAGGCGATCCATTTCACTGCAGGTTGATACGCGGGCGCAGATTCCAAGTGTGGCGGTGGGCAATTGGCTGTGGCGCCAAGGCACTGGCAACGCAGATGTACCGACTGCCTGGTGGATCAACTTCGGTAGTTACGCGACGTCGCCCCTGCCCAACCTCGACGATGACCAAGGGCCATATCTGGTCGGCTTCACCGGTTTCGGCACCTTGGGTGGCGGCAACATCAACCTGCGTGCCGGCGCGGATGCCGGCATGCTCAGACCGTCCGGCGACGGCCGCTCGAACCTTTACCCGCGCAGTCAGGGTCTGATTGTGGCCGTCGGCAGTACGGGGCGGGTGGACAGCGATGGAAGCTTGCAATTGACCGGTGGCGGTGACATCGATATCCGTATCGGGGGCTCTCTCAATCCGTCACTGGCGGCCCGCGCCGGGGATTCCGGCACGCTGGCGCCGCGTCATGATCTGCAAGGTGCATTGATCAACCTGCGTGGCGATGCGCAGTTCACTGCCAGTGCCCTGGGCGGCGTCAATTTGCACTATGGCGCCTTTGCCCTGGATCAGGACCCACGGGAAACTCGCGCGTTCGACCCCTTCAAAGCGACCATCGGCAGCGCGGCTGGCGGGCTGGTGCTGATTCCGGGGGATTCAGGGATGCGCCTCAGTACCCGTGGGGATCTGGTCATGGGCGGGGCGGTGGACCCGGGCCGGGTGCGTTTGCAGAACTCCTCGCCGTTTACCGACGCGCAGGGCGTCTATCATGCTGGCGGTGGCCTGGCAGGTTTCTCGCTGTGGACCGACCACACTGCGATCGATCTGTTTTCAGCCGGGGGTAACCTCACTCCGAGCACACAGTTGGCCGAAACGACGACATCGGTCGTTACCGGCCTCAATACCTCACCCACTGACCGACGTTTTGTCTATCCATCCATCCTGCGTGCAGTCGCCGCTCAAGGTTCGATCTTCGCTGGCCCATCGGCTGCTTTCGGTACGGGCAATCCGGCGCCTGCGACAAGCTACTCGCTGTTGCTTGCGCCGTCGACCGCCGGTCAACTTGAATTACTGGCCGGTGATTCGATTTATGCCGGCGGTTATGCGATCAACCAGTCCGCTGCCAGCCCGACTGCCATCGCCACACCGTTTGCGCCGTCCTTCAATGGTTTTGCCAGCAACACCGCTGGCGTCCCGATCATGACCAATAACAGCGTTGACGGCGTCACGGCCAGCCGGAATGCCCGTTATCCATTGTTCGCCTTCGGCGCCGACAGCTACTCGGAGTCTGGCGCGGTGCAGGCACCCGCCAGGATCTACGCCCTGACTGGAGACCTGGTGGGCGTACGCAGTGGTGAGACGCTGACGTACACCAAAAGTGGTGTCGTGCAACGCAATTGGTATGAAGCCGCCGGGCCGGTGTGGATGTTGGCCGGGCGCGATATTGTCGCCTCAGGGACCAATCTGGGGCAGCCGACCGAGGTGGTGGACGAGGTGTCAATTGCGAATAACGAAGTGATCAGTTCCAGCGGCAACCTGTTCGTCCACAATGACCCGCGAGATGTATCCCGGGTTTCCGCTGGCCGCGACATCCTCTACAGCAGCTTCGACATCGCTGGCCCCGGCCTGCTGGAAATCAGTGCTGGACGTAACATCCTGATGGAAGACCGTGCCGGCATTACTAGCCTGGGCCCAGTCGTGGCCGGCGACAATCGACCGGGCGCGAGCATCGCAATGCTGGCGGGTGGAGGCGTGCGAGGGCCGGATTATTCACGCTTCATCGCGCGCTATCTGAACCCGCAAAACGTTGCGGATTCGACTGTGGCCCTGAGTGGACAACCGGGCAAAGTGGTCAAGACCTACATCAATGAATTGCAGAGCTGGCTGAGCCTCGGTTATGGCTTCAAAGGCAGCGATGAACAGGCGAAAGCCTTCTTCGCCGCGCTGTCGGGCAGCGAGCAGGCTATCTTCGCCCGCCAGGTGTACTTCGCCGAACTGCGTGCCGGTGGCCTGGAATACACCGATGCCGACGGCCCGCGCAAAGGCAGTTACCTGCGCGGTCGCAACGCCATTGCGGCGCTGTTCCCGACCACTGATGTGGCGGGCAATCCGATCCGCTACGACGGCGACATCACGATGTACGGTGGCGCCGGGGTCAAGACGCTGTTTGGCGGCGATATTCAGATGCTCACGCCGGGCGGTGGTCAGGTGTTCGGCATCGAAGGCGCCGCACCGCCGTCCACAGCCGGGATCATCACCCAGGGTTCGGGCGATATTCAGCTGTACTCGCAAGGCAGCATCCTGCTCGGCCAGAGCCGGATCATGACCACCTTCGGCGGCTCGATTCTCGGCTGGTCCGCTGAAGGCGATATCAACGCCGGTCGCGGCTCGAAAACCACCGTCGTCTACACGCCGCCAAAACGCGTGTACGACACCTGGGGCAACGTCACCCTGTCACCTTCGGTGCCGAGCACCGGCGCCGGTATCGCCACGCTCAACCCGATCGCTGAAGTGGCGCCGGGCAACATCGACCTGATCGCGCCACTGGGCACCATCGATGCCGGCGAGGCGGGGATTCGCGTCTCCGGCAACGTCAACATCGCCGCACTGACGGTGGTCAACGCCGCGAACATTTCGGTGCAGGGCAAAGCGACCGGCGTGCCCGTGGTGTCGGCGGTCAACACTGGCGCAATCACTTCGGCCAGTTCGGCTGCTTCATCTGCTACGCAAGCGGCGGAAGACGTCGCTCGCCAGCAGCAAGCCGCAGCGCGACAGAATCAGGCCTCGGTGTTCACCGTGCAGGTACTGAGTTTCGGCAACGAGCAACTGGCGCCGTCGCGCGATGGTGCCAGTCGCGCACCGGCGACCGGCTACAACCCGGACAGCCCGGTGCAGGTATTGGGCGCCGGGGCGCTGGATGAACAGGCGAAACAGCAGCTGACCGAGGAGGAGCGTGGGCAGCTGACGTTGTAAAGGGACTCTCGTGCAGTACGTTTGGGCGGCCGGTTGGCCGCCTTTTTTTTGGGGGCGAAAGGTCAGGGATATTTCTTTCGGGCATGAATTACCAGGAAATCAGCTTTTGATCACCGGGCTGACAGCCGCCGCTCAAACCGGCGGCCACAGCCACGCCGCACTCAGTTGCCGTCCGCCACCTTGCGCTCGATCTCGTCGACTTTGCGCTGCAGCTCTTCCGCTTCCTGCTCTTTTACCCGAGTGGAAGAAGGCGTGATGACCTTGTCCACGCCTTCGGTCTTGCCATCGCGGTCCTGCAGATCGCGCTCGACTACATTCACCGGTTTGCCGCTGGCGTCGGTGGGCTGGGCGTTGGGGGTTTTGTCGTCGTTGGGATTCATGGCGCTGGCCTCCTGTTGGTGTACACATTGGAGACAGCGGGGCGGCAGACGTTCGAATTTTTTCAGCGCCAAGGCCCTCTCCCGCAGGAGAGGGCACTGCGGCGTTTTTTCAGTCCTTGAGAATGTCGCGATCCTTGGTTTCCGGCAGGAAGAAAGTGCCGAGTACGGCCGTCGCGACTGCAATCACGATCGGGTACCACAGCCCGTAGTAGATATCGCCGGTGGCCGCGACCATGGCGAACGCCACGGTCGGCAGGAAACCGCCGAACCAGCCGTTGCCGATGTGGTAGGGCAGCGACATCGAGGTGTAGCGGATGCGCGTCGGGAACAGTTCGACCAGCCACGCGGCGATCGGGCCATAAACCATGGTCACGTAGATCACCAGCACGGTCAGCAGGAGCAACATCATCGGATAGTTGATTTTCGCCGGATCGGCTTTTTCCGGGTAACCGGCGTCTTTGAGCGCCGCGCCAAGGTTGGCGGTGAAAGCGTCGTTGCGGGTCTTGAAGTCGGCTGCGGGGAGGGCGCTGCCTTCGAAACTCTCGACGACCCGGTCACCGATGCGCACCTGCGCGACTGTGCCCGGTTCGGCGGCGACGTTCTCGTACGGGATCGCGCGTTTCGCCAGCAGAGTCTTCGCCAAGTCGCAGGAACTGGTGAATTTGGCCTTGCCCACCGGATCGAACTGGAACGAGCACTGCTCGGGATTGGCGATCACCTTGACCGGATTTTTCTCCTGGGCGACGAACACGTCCGGGTTGCCGTACTGGGTCAGCGCATGAAAGATCGGGAAGTAGGTCAGCGCCGCCAGAATGCACCCAGCCATGATGATCGGCTTGCGCCCGATGCGATCGGACAGGCTGCCGAAGATCACGAAGAACGGTGTGCCGATCAGCAGCGAGCCGGCGATCAGCAGGTTGGCGGTCTGCGCGTCAATCTTCAGGGTTTGCAACAGGAAGAACAGCGCATAGAACTGCCCGGTGTACCAGACCACCGCTTGCCCGGCCGTACCGCCGAGCAGCGACATGATCACCACTTTGAGATTGTCCCAGCGCGCAAAGGATTCCGTCAGCGGCGCCTTCGAGGCCTTGCCTTCGTCCTTCATTTTCTGGAATACCGGCGACTCGCTCAGTTGCAGGCGGATGTACACCGACACGGCCAGCAGAATGATCGACAGCAGAAACGGAATCCGCCAGCCCCATGCCTCGAACGCTTCGTTACCCAGCGCCGTGCGACAGGCGAGAATCACCAGCAGCGACATGAACAGCCCGAGGGTGGCCGTGGTTTGAATCCACGAGGTGAAAAAACCGCGGCGGTTGCGCGGCGCATGCTCGGCCACGTAGGTTGCCGCGCCGCCGTATTCACCACCCAGCGCCAGACCTTGCAGCAGGCGCAGGGTGATCAGGATAACCGGGGCGGCGACGCCAATGGTCGCGTAACCGGGCAACAGACCGACGATGGCCGTCGATACGCCCATGATCACGATCGTGATCAGGAACGTATGCTTGCGTCCGATCATGTCACCGAGGCGACCAAACACAATCGCGCCGAACGGCCGCACCGCGAACCCGGCGGCAAAGGCCAGCAGGGCAAAGATGAACGCGGTGGTTTCGTTGACGCCGGCGAAAAAGTGCTTGGCGATGATCGCCGCCAGTGAGCCGTAGAGGTAGAAGTCGTACCACTCGAAAACCGTGCCCAGCGAGGAAGCGAAGATGACCTTGCGCTCCTCCCTGGTAATGCCGCCGCTGCGGGGCGGTGTGCCGGTGGATGCTGTGTCGATTGTGGCCATGGGTGTTCTCCGTCGTGCTTATTGTTGTAGGCCGGAGTCCCCCGTTACTGCCTGTCGCACTCTGGCCCGTCGGCATCTGCCGCCATTGCTGTCGCGTGAAGCTTGCACAGTCTGAGCGCCTCGCAGGGCTGCAAGGTTTCCTGAAGCATAATCAGCTTTTGGCAGATATCCACTCGCCACCATGAGGACTTACGCTTTCACCCAGCGCTGCCGGCTCCAGGCGCTTAACCAGTCGACCAGAAACACCAGCAACAGCATCGCCAGAATCACCGTGCTGGCCTGCGCTTCCTGGAACAGGCTCAGGCTGACATAGAGCATCTGCCCCAAGCCGCCAGCGCCGACAAAACCCAGCACGCTGGCCATGCGGATGTTGTTCTCCCAGCGATACAGGCAGTAGGCGAGCAGTTGCGGGGCGAGATTCGGCAGGGTGCCGTAACAGAACGCGAGGAGCGGATTGCCGCCCTGCAAGCGGATCGCCTCGGCGGGCTGCGGCGGGGTGTTTTCCAGCGCTTCGGCGAACAGCCGACCGAGCACGCCGGTGGTGTGCAAGGCGAGGGCGAGGGTGCCGGCGTTCGGCCCGAGGCCGGCGGCAAGCACCATCAGCGCAGCCCAGACCAACTCCGGAATCGCCCGCAAACCGTTGAGCAGCAGGCGCGCCGCGCTTTGCAGCGGCCAGCCGAATCGCCCGGCGGCGGGCAGCGCGAGGACGATGCCGAACAGCGCCGCGAGCAGCGTGCCGAGGGCCGACATGGCCAGGGTTTCCAGCGAACCGTGAGCGATGGCTTTCAGATACCCGGCGCTGAGGTCCGGGTCGAGAAAGCGCTGCACATAACTGCCCATCTGCTTGAGGCTGTTGGCGCTGCCCAGTTCGGCGAGATCCAGCTCCAGATAGGCAAAGGACGTGAACACCGCAAATGCGATGGCGACGATCAGCAGCAGGTTGATCAGGCGCCTCATGTCAGCCTCCAGCGCAGCAAACGGCTGAGTTGATCGGCGCACAACACCAACAGCAGGAAGGTCAACAACATGCTGGCCACTTCACCGCCGGCGAACATGCGGATCGATAAGTCGATCTGTTGCCCCAGGCCGCCGGCGCCGACAAAACCCATCACCACCGACGCACGAATCGCGCACTCCCAGCGATAGACCGTGTAGGAGAGCAGTTCAGCCGCGACGTTCGGCAACGTGCCGTAGGCAAACGCCGCCAGTCGACCGCTGCCGGCCTGCAAAAACGCGTGCGCCGGGCGCTGATCGGTGGATTCGAAAATCTCCGCGTAGACCTTGCCGAGCATGCCGCTGTAGGTGATGGCGATGGCCAGCACGCCGGCTGCCGGGCCGAGGCCCACCGCACGCACGAACAACAGCGCCCAGACAATCTCCGGCACGCTGCGCAGGAAAATCAGCAAGCCGCGAACCGGCCAGCGCAGCAGGCGGCCAAACAGGCTCGGCACGCCACCGCGTGACGCAGCGGACAGCGACAACGCGCGGCTGGCGATCAGACTTGCCGGCACCGCCAGCAACAAGGCCAGCGCCATGCCCGCCGTGGCAATTGCCAGGGTTTGCAGGGTGGCCTTGAGCAGTAATTGCAGGAACGCTTGATCGTGCGCCGGTGGCCAGAACGCCGAAACAAACCGGCCCATTTCGTTTTGGCTATCGGCCTGAAACAACACACCCAGATCCAGCTCGCTGAGCTGAATGCCCGGCCACAGCAGCGCAAGCGCGAGCAGCGCCAGCAACAATCGCGGCCACGCCGCCGGATCCCGTGAATCAGCCTTCAGCATCGCGGAATCTGCACGATCAGAGGTGCCACCGTCGCGACCGGCGATTGCAGTTGTTCGTTGGCGTACAGCGCATCGAGTTTGTCGCGGCTGACCTCATTGGCAGGGCAGTCGAAGAGAATCTGCCCGTCGCGCAAACCGATGATCCGCGCAAAGTGCGCCAAGGCCAGATCCACCGCGTGCAGGCTCGCCACCAGCGTGACGTTATGCTCGCGGGCGTGGCGCGAGAGGATCGACAGCGTGTGCCCGGCGAGCACCGGGTCCATCGCCGAGACCGGTTCGTCGGCAAGCAGGATTTCCGGCGCCTGATACAGCACCCGGGCAATGCCGACGCGCTGCAACTGCCCACCAGACAACTGTTGGCAATGGGCGAACAATTTGTCGCCCAGGTCCAGCCGCGCCAACGACGCGCGCGCGCCCGCCACATCCAGCGGATGCAGCAGATTCAACAGACTTTTCCCCAGACTCCACTGGCCAAGTTTACCGGCCAGCACCGCCGTGATCACCCGCTGACGCGGGGGGATCGGCGGCGCCTGATGCACCAGGCCGATGCGCGCACGCAGGCGCTGACGCAGGCGCGCCGACAAGTGCCAGGCGCGTTCGCCGAGCACTTCGATGTCGCCACTGCTGGGCTTGAGCGCGGTCGCCAGCAGATTGAGCAGGCTCGATTTGCCGGCGCCGGACGGGCCGATGATCGCGACCTGTTCGCCAGCGCCAATCTGCACATCGATCGTGCGAAGGGCCTCGACGCCGTTGGCATGACGCAGGCTGCCCTGGGTGAGGCGTAGGGTCATTTCAGCAGTTCGGCGGCGCGGGCGGCTTCCTCGATGCCCTTGTAGTTCTCAGGCTTGGTATCGATGAAGCGACTGGCGGCCTGCAGATCAAGAATCTTCTTCTGCTCAGGGTTGGTCGGATCAAGGTCGAGGAAGGCCTTTTTGATTTTCGCTGCCAGCGCCGGGTCGAGGGTGCCGCGCACGGTCCAGTTGTAATCGAAGTAGGTAGGGGTGGTGGCGAAGACCTTGACCTTGCTGGTGTCGACCTTGCCCGCATCGACCAGTTTCTGCCAGACGCTGGCATTCAACACACCGGCATCGACCTTGCCGGCCTGCACCCAGGCGACGGTGGCGTCATGGGCGCCGGAGTAGGCGACGCGACTGAAATAGCCCTCAGGCTTGATGCCGTCGTTTTTCAGCATGAAGTAGCGCGGCATCAGGCTGCCCGAGGTGGACGACACCGCACCGAAGGCGAAAGTCTTGCCCTTCAAATCGGCGAGGCTTTTTACATTCGGGTCAGCGGTGATGAATTTGCTGGTGAACTGCGCATCCTGTTCGCGCTGCACCAGCGGGATCACTGGCGTGGTGGCGTCAGTCTTCAAGCGTGCCTGCACAAAGGTGAAACCGCCGAGCCAGGCCATGTCGAGGCGATCGGTAGCCAACGCTTCAACCACCGCCGGGTAGTCAGCGACGGGCACGAACTGCACCTTCATGCCCAACTGCTGCTCAAGATACGCGCCCAGTGGTTCGAACTTGCGCAGCAGCTCGGTCGGCGCTTCGTCAGGAATCGCGCTGACCCGCAGAACGTCAGCGGCTTGCGTCATCAGGGCAGAAAAAGACAGCGCCAGACCGGCGGTGAGGGCGAGGGTACGCTTGAGCATAGAATTCTCCGTTTCATAAGCGTCGACAGGCGAAACGCAACCGCTACTGCGGGGCGCCACGTCAGGTTAGACGAAACGGCGAGGTTATACGCATTCGCGCGCAGAATGGCCAGCCTCCCTGCCGGCGCGTTGTGTCAGTTTGTGTGCTGTGCCGTTCACGCAGCTTCAGGCAGTTTCGCAATCACCTTGATTTCGAAATCGAAACCCGCCAGCCAGGTCACGCCGACAGCCGTCACGGTCGGAAACGGCGCCTCGCCCCAGAACTCCGGCACCACGCTCCAGATCGTTTCGAATCTCGATTGCGGATCGACCATGAACACGGTGACATCCACCGCATCAGCGAAGCTGCAACCGGCCGCAGCGAGGATCGCGTTGAGATTGTTGAACGCCGTGCGCACCTGATCGCGCAGATCCGCCTCGGGTGAGCCGTCCTCGCGGCTGCCGACTTGTCCGGAGACAAACAGAAAACCATTGGAGCGAATGGCCGGGGAATAGCGGTGACGCTCGTACAGGGCGTGGCGGGCGGGTGGGAAAACAACATCGCGCTTGGACATGACAGTGACTCCATCAGTGGATTGATGGGATGACTTTAGGTATTTGCACGGCGCTGATAAACGCGCAAGCTTGGCGTTCACTGTTTGTGAATCCCAAACAATCGAGGGGAGCGGATGGACCGGTTCGATGCGATGCAAGCCTTTGCCCGAGTGGTCGAGGCGGGGAGTTTCACCAAGGCTGCCGAAACCTTGCACATGAGCAAGACCACGGTGACGCAACTGGTGCAGCAACTCGAGGCGCGGCTGCGGGTCAAGTTGCTCAACCGCACCACGCGCAAGGTCAACGTCACGGCCGACGGCGCGGCGTATTACCAACGGGTGGTTGCGTTACTGGCCGACCTGGACGACGCTGAAACCAGCCTGCCGGGCGCCGCCGCACGGCCAGGCGGGCGCTTGCGCATCGACGTACCGAGCCCGTTTGCGCGGCTGATCCTGGTGCCGGCCCTACCGGAATTTCATGCGCGCTACCCGGACATCCAGATCGACATGGGCGTCAGCGACCGCATCGTCGACATCATCGATGAGAACGTCGATTGCGTGGTGCGCGGTGGCGAACTGCTCGATCAATCGCTGATGGCGCGCAAGCTCGCCGATCTGCCATTGGGCGTATTTGCCGCGCCGGCATATCTGGCCCGCGAAGGCACACCTCTACATCCGCGAGAACTGGAGGACTCCAATCATCGCGTGGTCGGCTTTCTCTGGGCGCGCACCGGCAAGCCTGTGCCGTACGCGCTACACAACGCCACGGAAAAACTGCAGATCAAAGGCCGTCACGTGCTTGCTGTGGATGATGGAAACGCCTATCTGGCGGCGGGACTGGCCGGCATGGGCGTGCTGTGGTTGCCCACCTACATGTCCGCCGCGCATGTCACGCGCGGCGAGCTGGTGCCGTTGTTCGAGGACTGGCAGCTTGAACCCATGCCGCTTTATCTTGCCTATCCGCCGAATCGGCATGTCAGCCTGAAGTTGCGGGTGTTTATTGATTGGGTGGTGGGGCTGATGGCCGCGCCGACGCCAGTTGTGACGCACCAGTCGCAACCATGATTGACTCTCGCACCGAACCAGCCAACTATCGCTGCATAACAATGAACGATGGACCCGACCTTGATTGAACGACGTCAATTCAGCGGTGGCATGAAGGGTAAGAACCTGCGCTATCTGAATGAACAGAACACCGATCACACCGGCGTGACCCGCACCGGTTTCCTGTTGCTCGAACATTTTTCGCTTCCGGCCTTCACCCAGGCGCTGGACACCGTAGTCACCACCAACCTGTTGCGCCCTGGACTGTTCTCGTCGCGCACCTTCGGGTTGGGCGATGGCGAGGTGATCAGCGACCTGGGCCTGGTGATTCGCCCTGATGGGCGTCTGGACTCTGTTGCGCTTCACGAGCTGGACTTGCTGGTGGTGTGTGGTGGCTATCGCACCGAACTGCGCGCCAGCGACGAATTCATCGGCCTGCTCAAAGGTGCGGCGGAGCGGGGCGTGAGTCTCGCCGGGTTGTGGAACGGTTCGTGGTTTCTCGGACGCGCCGGTTTGCTCGATGGCTATCGTTGCGCGATCCATCCGGAGCATCGTCCGGCTCTGACCGAAATTGCCAAGAGCACCCACGTCAGCAGCGAGCCTTACGTGATCGATCGCGACCGGCTCACCGCATCGAGCCCGTCCGGGGCGTTCCACATGGCGCTGGACTGGATCAAGGGCTTGCACGGCAAGGCGTTGGTCGAGGGCATCGAAGACATCCTTGCCTTCGAAGAGTCGCGCTATCGGCGGATCAAACCGGATGAGAACATCTGTGTCAGTGCGCCGCTGCGTGAAGTGATCAAACTGATGGACGCCAACCTCGAAGAGCCGCTGGAACTGGAACAACTGGCGGTCTACGCCGGCCGCTCACGGCGTCAGCTCGAGCGCCTGTTCAAGGAGCAACTGGGCACCACGCCGCAGCGCTATTACCTGGAACTGCGCATCACCGAAGCGCGACGCCTGCTGCAACACACCGAGCTGTCCCAGGTGGAAGTGCTGGTGGCTTGCGGTTTTGTTTCACCGAGCCATTTCAGCAAGTGCTACAGCTCGTATTTCGGTTATCGGCCTTCGAAGGAAAAACGGCTGGTCAAATAGCACCAGCCGTTTAATGATCCCGAAGGTTTTCTTCAGAGATGGTCGGCATCCACTACTGCCTGGGCGAACGCCTGCGGAGCCTCTTGGGGCAAATTATGTCCGACCCCACCCTCGATCAGCCGGAACTGATATTTGCCGGTAAAGCGCTTGGCATAGTCCTCAGGCTTGGGATGCGGCGCGCCGTTGGCATCGCCTTCCAGGGTAATCGTCGGCACGCTGATCGAAGGCGCAGTAGCCAGTTTCTCTTCCAGCGCGGCATATTTCGCCTCGCCCTGCACCAGGCCCAGACGCCAGCGATAATTGAACACGGTGATCTCGACGTGATCGGGGTTCTGCAACGCCTTGGCACTGCGGTCGAAGGTGGCATCGTCGAATTTCCATTGCGGCGAAGCCAGTTGCCAGATCAGTTTGGCGAAATCGTGAGTGTTCTTTTCATAGCCGGCGCGGCCGCGTTCAGTAGCAAAGTAGAACTGGTACCACCACTGCAATTCGGCTTTCGGCGGCAGTGGATTTTGCCCGGCGGCCTGATTGCCGATCAGGTAACCGCTGACCGCCACCAGCGCCTTCACGCGCTCCGGCCACAGTGCCGCGACGATGTCCGCCGAACGCGCGCCCCAATCGTAGCCGCCGAGCACCGCTTGCTTGATCTTCAGCGCATCCATGAAGTCGATCACGTCGTTGGCCAGCGCGGCCGGCTGGCCGTTGCGCAAGGTGTCCTTGGACAGGAACTGCGTATCGCCATAACCACGCGCATAGGGCATTAACACGCGATAACCCTTGGCTGCGAGCAGTGGCGCGACTTCGTCGTAGCTGTGAATGTCGTAGGGCCAGCCGTGCAACAGAATCACCACTGGGCCATCGGCGGGGCCGGTTTCGGCGTAGGCCACGTCGAGTAAGCCAGCCTTGATGTGTTTCAGCGGGCCGAAAGGCGAGGGCGCGAAATAGCTGACGGCGGGCGGTTCATTGGTTTGCGCCTGAGCGCTGCCGACGGTGCCAAGCAGTGACAGCGCCAAGACCGACAAGCCGAGCGCGGCGGTGATTTTAGAGGTGTGCAGAGCCTGTTTCATGCTGACGTCTCCTTTGCGAGCCATTGGCCAAGGGGCCGGAAGACCCCTTGAAACCCTGGGTGCATTGAAGCGTGGCGGGGTATCTGCTCTGTGTCCTCGGACGGGACTTTTGCAATGACGTGTATGGCGGCGGGGCGCGTACACAGTGTGATACACAGCCGCAAAACCCAATGTTTTTGCGCGAAAATAATAAGTGGCTGTTTTAAAACAAAAAAAATTTCATCTCGGGCTTCCCAAACGAAATGAATGTTGATAAATTGCGCCCCGTTCTCACGGCGATCCTCACGGAGCCGCCGAGCAGAGCTACAGGGGCGTCGCCAAGCGGTAAGGCAGCAGGTTTTGATCCTGCCATGCGTTGGTTCGAATCCAGCCGCCCCTGCCATCTACGAAAAAACGCCAACTTCGCAAGAAGTTGGCGTTTTTTTATGCCCGCGATTCGGCGCAGGGCAGAGGAGCAGGCCAGCGCGATGCCGAAGCACCGCGCTGGCCGTTCACTCAGTGCGGCGCGCGCGGGATGGTTTTCATCAGGTCTTCAGGGCTGATGTGGCCGACCACGCTGCCCGGTTGCGGCAGGTTGAGAATGTGGCCTTTCATCTTGCCGATGATGTGCATCTCGCACGGCTTGCAATCGAACTTCAGCGTCAGCACTTCATCGCCGTGGATCAACTGCATCGGCGCGACCTTGGTGCGCACGCCGGTCACGCCCTTGGCCTGTTTCGGGCACAGGTTGAAGGAGAAGCGCAGGCAGTGCTTGGTGATCATCACTGGCACTTCGCCCGGTTCTTCGTGGGCTTCATACGCCGCGTCGATCAGCTTCACACCGTGACGGTGGTAGAAGTCGCGCGCCTTCTGGTTGTAGACGTTGGCGAGGAACGTCAGGTGCGAATCCGGGTACACCGGCGGCGGTGTGGTTTCAGCCTTGCGGCTGCCACGCGGATGTGCAGCGACACGGGCGGCAGTCAGCGCTTCGATCACTTCCCGGCGCAGGGCTTTGAGCTGCGAGTTGGGAATGAAGAAAGCCTGCGGCGCATCGAGTTTGACGTCGGTGGCGTGGTATTGCGTGGTGCCGAGCTGGCCCAGCAGGTCACGCAATTGTTCCAGTGCCTGTTCCGGCTTATTGGCCACGCCGAACGGCCCTTCAAGGGTGACGCTGGCACTGATGCCTTCTTCGCTGGTCGCGGTGACTTCCAGCTGTTCTTCGCGCAGACGGGCGACCCAGCTCAGCGCTACGCGTCGTTCCGAAGAAGTCTTCTGCAGCGCCTGTTGCCAGTTGTGATCGAGGTTGCGATTCAACGGGTGATTCGGCCGCAGCTTGTACAGGCCCTCGGGCATTTCGTTCGGCTCGACGCGGTAGCGATAGCGCTTTTGGCCGTCCTCTTCGAACTCGCCTTTGGCTTCGGCGATGTTGGCGCGGAAACCGACCACTTCGCGTTTGACCAGCACGTTCAGGCCGTCGCCGTTGGACAGCGGCTCTTGGGTGACAACCTGCATATCACGCTTGCCGACTTTTTCCACGGTACCGACAGGCAGGCCGGTGAACGTCGGTGAATCGAATGCGCCGATGTCGATCTTGCGATCTGTCACGAAATAATCGGTGCTGCCGCGGTGGAAGGTCTTTTCCGGGTCGGGCAGGAAGAAATGCACGGTACGGCCGCTGGAGGCGCGTGCCAGATCCGGGCGATCTTCGAGCACGTCATCGAGGCGCTGGCGGTAATAGGCGGTGATGTTCTTCACATAGCCCATGTCCTTGTACCGACCTTCGATCTTGAACGAACGCACGCCGGCCTCGACGAGGGCGCGGATGTTGGCGCTCTGGTTGTTGTCTTTCATCGACAGCAGGTGTTTTTCGTAGGCGATCACGCCACCCTTTTCATCTTTCAGGGTGTACGGCAAGCGGCACGCCTGGGAGCAGTCACCACGGTTGGCACTGCGCCCGGTCTGCGCATGGGAAATATTGCACTGACCGGAGAAGGCCACGCACAACGCACCATGAATGAAGAACTCGATAGCCGCGTCGGTTTCATCGGCGATGGCGCGGATTTCTTTCAGGTTCAGCTCACGCGCCAATACCAGCTGCGAGAAACCGGCCTGATCGAGGAACTTCGCCCGCTCCAGCGTGCGGATGTCGGTCTGCGTGGAGGCATGCAATTCGATGGGCGGAATGTCCAGCTCCATCACGCCCAGGTCCTGGACGATCAGCGCATCGACACCGGCGTCGTACAACTGATGGATCAGCTTGCGTGCCGGCTCCAGTTCGTTGTCGTGCAGGATGGTGTTGATGGTGGTGAAAATGCGCGCGTGATACTTGCGGGCGAATTCCACCAGTTCGGCGATTTCGCTGACTTCGTTGCAGGCGTTGTGGCGCGCACCGAAGCTCGGGCCGCCGATGTACACGGCGTCGGCGCCATGCAGGATGGCCTCGCGGGCAATGGCGACATCGCGGGCAGGGCTGAGCAATTCCAGGTGATGCTTGGGCAAGGACATAGTTTTTTTAGTCAGGCGGTCACGGTCAAGGCGCGCATTCTACCCGTGAAACGCGCAACGGGCACGCGTGTGCTGCCCGATGGTGGCTTGCAATCGGGGCTGCATACAAAACCCTTGTAGGAGTGAGCCTGCTCGCGATAGCGTCGGGTCAGTCAAAGCATCTTCGCCTGACACACCGCTATCGCGAGCAGGCTCACTTCTACAGGGGGTTGTGCCATTCCAGAGCAAGTGAAATGACGCTCTGCATTTCAATCAGCCCTTGGCCGCCATCGCCGTCACTTCCACACGCATCCCTTCAACCGCCAGGGACGCCACACCCACTGCCGCGCGCACTGGCCAAGGCTTGGCGAAGAAGCGTTTGTAAACTTCGTTGAAAGCCGCGCGATCAGCCATGTCGGTGAGGTAGATGGTCAGGTGCATCACGCGATCCATCGAACTGCCGGCGCGCTCCAGCGCGACTTTCAGCGCCTGCAGGGTGCATTCGCTCTGCTCGGTGATGCCGCCGAGTTCCAGGCTGCCGTCGGCGCGGGTCGGAATCTGCGTCGAGAGCATGATCCCGCCGAAGGTGGCGACGTCGGATGAAATCGAGTCGGTGTCCGGATCTGGCGTGAAGGTGATGTCTTGATTGGCCATGCGCATCTCTTGTCTGAGTGATTGAAAATTGCGCCAGTTTACAGATTCCCATCCGTCATGGCCCGCGTGGCCGCCGGCTCGACCTCAGACAGGCAGTGTCGCCGCTTCCGCGGCAATGGCCGAAAGCACGCTGGGCCGCGCGCCGACACGCTGCTGGTAAGCGCTCAAGGCCGGCCATTGGGCGATATCGATGTTGAACGTCGGCAGCCAGGTCAGCACCGTGAACAAATAGGCGTCGGCGACGCCGAAGCCAGTCATCAGAAAATCCTGATCCGCCAGCCTGCGATTGAGGTAATCGAGCCGTTTGAACAGCCTCTGCCGGAAAACCGCTTTAACCGATTGCACAATGTCCGGGTTGAACAGCGGTGCACTGGCGCCGTGGATCTCCGAGCTGATGAAGTTCAGATGTTCCTGCAGCCGTATACGCTCCCAAGTCCCTGCTGCCGGGGCTAATGTATTGCCGGGCACCTGATCGGCGAGAAATTGCAGGATCGCCGGGCCTTCAGTCAGCACCTCGCCATTATCCAGCCGCAGCGCCGCCACGTAGCCCTTCGGGTTGATCTCGCGAAAGTCATGGCCGTCGGCCGTGCGTTTGGTGTGATTGTCGACGCGGATCAGCTCGAACGGCAGGCCGAGTTCTCTCAGAACAATATGCGGTGACAGAGAGCAGGTCATTGGGGCGAAGTACAGTTTCATGGCATGTCCTTGCAAACAGAAGAGGCGCCAGAATCGTCCGCTCGCGAGGCTTTCGCAAAGGTCATTTGCGATGCTAGCGTATGACAAATTCTCATGTGTGACGCAGGCCTAATGAGCATCCGACTTCCTTCCCTTAATGGCTTGCGTGCATTCGAAGCCGCCGCCCGGCATATGAGCTTTACCTTGGCGGCATTAGAACTCAACGTCACGCAAACTGCGATCAGCCATCAGATTCGCCGCCTCGAAGCCGAGCTGGGCGTGGCATTGTTCCTGCGCCTCAAGGATGGCCTGGCGCTCAGCGAACAAGGACGCGCCTACTTGCCAGGTGTGCGCTCGGCGTTTCAAGCGCTGCGCCATTCGACACAACAGTTGCTCGAACTACGTGGGAACAGCGTGCTGACCATCAGTACATTGGTCTCGTTCGCCTCGAAATGGCTGCTGCCGCGCTTGCCGGATTTTCAGCAGACATTCCCGAAAATCGACGTGCGCATCAGCGCGACTACCGATCTGGTGGATTTTCGACAGGGCAGCATCGACGCGGCGATTCGCTACGGGCGCGGTGACTGGAATGGCTTGCGTGCGGACTTTCTCATGGCTGATGAGATCTTCCCGGTGTGCAGTCCGACAATGGCGGGGGCACTGGACGCGCCAGCGGCTCTGGCCAGTCACACCCTGGTCCAGGTCAGCGGTGTCACCGCCGATGACTGGCACGCCTGGCTTGGGGCCGCCGACCAGCCAGCGGAGCTGGCCACTGGCCCGAGGCTGACCTTCGATCTGGCGATGATGGCCGTGCAAGCAGCGATTGATGGGCAGGGCGTGTGCATCGGGCGCTCCACTTACGTGAACGATGATCTGCGTGCCGGCCGACTGGTGGCACCCTTTGCCCTGCGTTTGCAGGACAGTCTGGGGTTCTACCTGGTAACGCCCCATGAAACTGCTGATTCGAAAAAACTCAACGCTCTCAGAAAGTGGCTTTTGCAGGCGGCGCGGGACTCATTTGTATAAGCGTGTATCAACACTCAGCGGATACACACGGCAACACCAAACAGCGTCTTCAGGACACATCCTTCCTACATGCCGCGCTCAAAGTAGTGTTCACACCAACGCTACGCTTGAGAGGGCATCACCATGTTCCGTCCATTGTTTCTGGCTTCCACCGTTGTACTCACTTGCCTGACCGGATTTGCCCACGCGGCTGACGGGGCGGCGACGAGCTGGCAGAAAGGTCTGAGCCGTACTGATCTGGTTCGACAGGATCTCGGCGCTGACAACCGCGAAGTGATTCAGGCCCGTATCGACTTCGATGCCGGCGTCAGCGCGCCTCGGCATGCCCACCCCGGCGTCGAAGTTGCCTATGTCATCAGTGGTACGTTTGAATACCAGCTGGAAGGGCAGGCGCCAGTAACACTCAAGGCGGGCGACTCCTTGTTCATCCCGGCGGGCGTCGCGCATGTGGCGAAGAACATCGGCAGCGAGAAAGGTGTGGAACTGGCGACGTATGTTGTGCCCAAAGGCGAGCCGCTGCTGATTCTCAAGCCGTAACCTGAGCCGGCCGCTATCTTTTACGCGATGGGCTCATTGAACGTTTGATACGCATCCAGTCCTGGTAGGCCGCTGATCTTTTGGCGTCCGCCAGGGCTTTGGCCTCAGTGAAGCGCGCCCAGACTTCGGGGTTGTCCATATCGGTTTCGATGATTTTATAGGCGGCCTCATCCAGCAAATCCGCCTCGCGAAACATTGCCGCGTTATTGGCCATTTCCTCATCCCAACTGCGGCCAAATCCATACTTCAATATGTGCTCATTCATTTCGCCTGATCCTCTTCCCACACCAGCGAAGCGGATTGACGCCAATGTACGTCAGTCACGCCGAATCGTTCCGCCATGGGTTTGGAAAAGCGTTTCAATGGCGGCCGGCCAGGGCGCGGAATGGGCGCAATGCCCGCGTCACAACTAGCCCACTGCCAGGCCTCGGCATTATTCATTTGCGCCGTTCTTATGATGAATGACCTGGGCTTGCCATGAAGCAAGTAATCGATCACGTACAAATCCGCTTGGCTCATAACTTTCCTCCACAGGCCTATGAAGGAATGAGGTCTGGCGCACTGAATAATTCAGAGTAATTGCTCGATCCGTCGTCTTTGTCTGACGAAGCGACTTTGAGCGTTATACGTTTAGTTCGCTGTGTATAGCTTTGTTCAGTGGCAAGTGCGCCGAAGCACAAATGTCCCGCGCATGCGATAGGCAGGAAATATCAGGAATAAATACACGAGCAGACGAAATCCGCATGCACTTCGGTAGTTTCGACCGCCGTGACAAGCCCGGCATGCAAGGCTTCTTCCGGATTGATAATGCGCGGTGCCGCTGTCAGGTATTTTTCCGTTTCGAGCATGTTTTTCCCATGGCTTGTACGCTCCGCGACTATCTGCGCGTACAGGTGCAGGTCATAGTCCAGACTCATGGCGTATTCCGACATGCGTGAGTGATCGACCGCGCCCTGCAGGTGCCAATGGAAAGGATGGAAAAGAAATTTGCTATGGGTACATGCAGTGCGGCGCTGGCCGGCCAGGAAGACGATGTTGCCCATTGATTCAACCGTGCCCAGGTTATGGGTATGTACGGGTATGGGCAGTGCGAGCAGGAAGTTGTACATCGTGAAGCCGTAACTGCATTCACCGCCCATGGTGGCCATGTTCAGAATCAGTCTGGGAGCATCTTCCCTCACCGCAAGTGAAGCTTTATCGATCAATTGACCACAGGTTGATGCGTTGATCGGACCGGTAAAGTTAATGACATGGACAGGCATGGCGATTTCCTCAACGGGTCAGACCGCTCAGCAAACGCGGTGATGCGGTCCAGACAACTCTAGCGCAAGCATTGAGACGTTCAGTCAGGAGCAGCGTTCGTAAGTTGGCTGTGTGACGGTTTCCTTGGTGTTTTCAGAGTTAACGATCGACTGCCTGCGCTCATAACATTGCTGACGGGCGCGATCGCCGTGCTGGGGATGGCCAGGTTTCCCTTCAATGCAGGGTTGCGAAGGTTTTTGCGCAGAACGGTGGGTATTCGCGGCAGTACTCATGATTTGTGCTCCATCGAATGATCACAAAGGGCAGCGAGGCTGCCCTTTGTACGGCTCATTTACGACTTGCGACTTCCACCGCCGCTGGATTGCCCGCCTTTGCGACCAGCTTCGGATGCTTTTTCACGATCGTTGGCGAAGTTGCCGCCAGACTGTCCGCCTTTTTTCCCGGACTCTTGCGTCTTGTCACGATCGTTGCCGGCGCTGCCTGTATTTTTATTTCCGGTGGTCATGATAGCTCTCCGATATCTATTAACGTTTCGCTAGTGATGTCCGTTGTCGCAATGGACACCTACTTCGATTACGCATCGGTTCGCAGTGTTTTCAATTTTTTTGATTGGGCCGATGAGCGGCACTTCGCTGTTCAAACCCACGAGAATCATTCGCTACATTGAAAGAGCCGAAGCAAGTCGGCTCTTTCAAAGGGCGGCAGGTGGGGTGACTGCGTAATCGACTATCTGAACCGTGGCAATGGCCGATCAATCGGCTTGAGCGTCGACAGCGTGTCGCGAATCAGCGGGGCGTCCTTTTCAATGTCATGCAGCCGATCACGAATGC
Organism: Pseudomonas sp.; assembly: GCF_035554175.1. Classification (GTDB taxonomy): domain Bacteria; phylum Pseudomonadota; class Gammaproteobacteria; order Pseudomonadales; family Pseudomonadaceae; genus Aquipseudomonas. The sequence continues at coordinate 85,339 of NZ_DATMIV010000052.1, forward strand.
GCAACGCCGTCGGATGCCCGCCCTGATGATCGACCCAGTCGGCGATCTCCTTGCAGGCCGCTGCGAGGCGCGCCTGGCGCGCGTCGAGCAGGGTGAGGAGGGTGGTGATGGACTCTTTCTCGGACATGGAACACCTCCGTTCGAGGAAACGGCTGAGTTGCAATAAGTAGCCCGTGTGGCGCGAGGCTTTCAGATCAACTATAGAAGGCCTGTGCAATCGTGCAAAAAATATACAGCCCAGCTCTTCGGCGAAACCCTGTAGGCGTGAGTCTGCTCGCGATGGCGGTGGGTCAGGCACATCATTGTTGGCCGTTACGCCGCTATCGCGAGCAGGCTCACTCCTACATGGAGGCAGAGTGTGCCGGGAATCACGACGCCTCGGTCATTTCACACATGCGTTCAAGAAACATCGCCAATGCCACTTCCTCGGCGCGTAGACCTTTGCGCACGCGTGGGCGCGGCAGTTCGGCGAGGGCGCCGAGCATGAAATGTTCGACTACTGCGGGGTGGATGTAGCACTTGCGGCACACCGCCGGCGTGTTGCCCAACTGTTTGGCGACATTCTTCACGGCTTCGACCACATGGCGTTTGGCTTCGGTTTCCGATTCATGTTGCAACTCGCGCAACACCGACAACGCCAGGGCGCTTCCCGCCCAGGTGCGGTAATCCTTGGCGGTGAACGCAGCGCCGGTGAGCTTTTGCAGGTAGGCGTTGACGTCGGAGGAAGTGACGGTGTGGCGTACGCCGTTTTCATCGAGGTATTGAAACAGGTTCTGCCCGGGAATCTCCAGGCAGCGCTTGACGATCCGCGCCAAGCGTCGATCCTTCACCGTTATCTGGTGTTCGATGCCGCTCTTGCCCCTGAACTGGAACAGTATCGCGCTGCCGTTGACCTCGACATGACGGCTGCGCAAGGTGGTCAGGCCGTAGGAGCGGTTGTCCCGTGCGTATTGCGTATTGCCGACGCGAATCAGCGTGGCGTCTAGCAAGGTGATCACCGTGGCCATGACCTTGTCACGGCTGAAACCCGGCGCGTCCAGCAGCGCCTCGAGCTTGCGCCGCAGTTTTGGCAGAGCCAGACCGAATTCGCGCAAGCGCGAGTATTTGTCGGCATCGCGCACTTCGCGCCAGCGCGTGTGATAGCGGTACTGTTTGCGCCCGCGCGCATCGCGACCGGTGGCTTGCAGGTGGCCGCAAGGGTCGGCGCAGATCCACACATCGGTGTAGGCCGGCGGCACCGCAAGCGCGTTGATGCGTTTGATTTCGTCCGGGTCAGTGATGCGCTGGCCTGACGGTTCGAAATAGACGAACTTGCCACGCAGTTTTTTCCGGGTGATACCAGGCTGGGTGTCATCGACGTAATGCAGATCGGCGGGCAGTGCATCTGTCAGCACGGTATCGGGCATGGCGGCTTCCTTCGGTCATACGGCAGTCTGTATCTGCATTGACCGCAGGCGCTGGCCGTCGTGCCGAATGATTCAGGCGAGCACCGCCACCGCTTTGATCTGCGCCCAGAGCCGTTGGCCCGCATGCACGTTCAATTGATCACGAGAGAACCGGGTAATCCGCGCCAGCAGCGGCGTACCACCGGCGTCCAGCCGGATCAGCACGTGAGCGTTGTTGTCGGCAGCCTGTTCGCTGATCACCGTGACCGGCAGCCGATTGAGGATGCTGCTGGCTGCATCGTTGTCCAGTGCCAGGCTGATGTCGCGCGCATGCACTTTGCAGCGCAAGGCCTGGCCGAGGGCCATCGGCGCGTGCGTCACGCGAATGTTCATTTCGGTGGCGGGCAATTGCAGGCTGAGCAATTGATAGGTCGCGTCGTAGGCGCTGACCTGGCCTTCGATGATGACACCGGCGTCATCGCCCATCGCCAGGGGCAAATCCAGACGCGCCAGAGTCTCGCCAATCGGTCCGCTGGCGAGGGCTTTGCCGTCATTGAGCAACACCAGATGATCGGCGAGCCGTGCCACCTCATCGTGCGCATGGCTGACATACAACAGCGCAATGTCCAGTTCGTCATGCAGGCGTTGCAGGTACGGCAGGATTTCGCTTTTGCGCCGGCTATCGAGGGCCGCCAAGGGTTCGTCCATCAACAACAGTTTCGGGCTGGTCAGCAGGGCGCGGGCGATGCCGACACGTTGCCGCTCGCCGCCGGACAGGTGCTGCGGATCACGCTCAAGCAAATCGCCGATGCCGAGCAGTTCGGTGGCTCGGTTGATGTCGACCCGGCGTTGGGATCTGGCGATGCGTTTGAGGCCAAACTCCAGGTTGCCCCGCACCGATAAATGCGCGAACAGGCTGGCTTCCTGAAACACGTAGCCGAGCGCGCGTTTGTGCGGCGGCACGAAGATGCCCTTGGCACTGTCCTGCCAGACTTCGTCGTTGATCTGCACGAAGCCTTGTTCTGCGCGCTCCAGCCCGGCAATGCAGCGCAGGCAGGTGGTTTTGCCGGAGCCGGAATCGCCATACAGCGCCGTGACGCCCCGGCCGGGCAAGTGCAGATCGACATCCAGATTGAAGCCCGGATAGGCGAGTTTCAGACGTACGTCGATCATTGATCAGCTCCAGCCTGCGCGGGTTTTGCGGCTGGAATACAACGCCAGCAATACCAGAAACGAAAACACCAGCATCGCCCCGGACAGCCAGTGCGCCTGGGCATATTCCAGGGCTTCGACATGGTCGTAGATTTGCACGGACACCACGCGGGTTTTGTCGGGAATGTTGCCGCCGATCATCAGCACCACGCCGAACTCACCGACGGTGTGAGCAAATCCGAGGATCGCCGCCGTGATGAAGCCGGGGCGCGCCAGAGGCAGGATCACACTGAAAAAAGTGTCCCAGGGATTGGCGCGCAGCGTTGCGGCCACTTCCAGCGGGCGAGTGCCAATCGCCGCGAACGCGTTTTGCAACGGTTGCACCACGAAAGGCAGCGAGTAGATCACCGAACCGATCACAAGCCCGGTGAAGCTGAAGGTCAACGTGCCCAGCCCCAGCCATTGGGTGAACTGGCCGAGAAAACCGTGCGGCCCCAACGCCAGCAACAGATAAAAGCCGATCACCGTCGGTGGCAGCACCAGCGGCAGGGCGACGATCGCGCCCACCGGGCCGCGCAACCACGACGACGTGCGCGACAGCCATAACGCGATTGGCGTGCCGATCACCAACAGGATCGCGGTGGTCAGCGACGCCAGTTTCAGGGTCAGCCAGATGGCGGCGAAATCGGCACTGGTCAGCGACATTTACAGTTGATACCCGAACGACCTGATCACTGCAGCGGCCTTCGGCCCCTTGAGATAATCGACCAGAGCTCGGGCGGCGGCGCTGTCCTTGCCTTTGTTGAGGATGACCGCGTCCTGTTTGATCGGATCATGCAGAGCGGCCGGGACAATCCACGCCGAACCGCTGCTGACTTGGCCGTCCTTGTAGATTTGCGACAGGGCGACAAAACCCAGCTCGGCATTGCCGGTATACACGAATTGGTAGGCCTGAGTGATGTTCTGGCCTTCGACGATTTTCGTTTTGGTGGCTTCGGTCAATTGGAGCTTTTCCAGCACCTGGGTGGCGGCCAGACCGTATGGCGCAGCTTTAGGGTTGGCGATGGCCAAGTGTTGATAGGCATTGTGTTTCAGCACCTCGCCCTGTGCGTCCACGAAGCCTTGTTTCGCCGACCACAGTGCCAGGGTGCCGATGGCGTAAGTGAAGCGCGACCCTTTGACGGCCTCGCTTTCCTGTTCAAGTTTTGCTGGGGTGGTGTCGTCGGCGGCGAGGAACACCTGGAACGGCGCACCGTTCTTGATCTGGGTGTAGAACTGGCCGGTCGCGCCATAGGCGGCCACCAGTTTGTGCCCGGTGTCTTTTTCGAAGTCGGCAGCGATGGCCTGGATGGGCGCGGTGAAGTTGGCGGCGACTGCCACTTGCACTTCATCAGCCTGAGCCGCACCAAAATTGAAAATCGCGAGCAGTGAGGCGAGGCAGACAGGGACAAAGCGTGTGGCAGCAAAGGTCATGTAAAGCTCCGTGATCGGCAGTCAGTGCTTGAACGACAGACGCCGATACACGGGCGCAATCGCTATATAAGGAAATATATAGCGAGAGGGCGCCGGGTGGCGAGGGAATAAATCCGCTCATCACCCCCTTCAATGACGCTGGAGTTTCGCCAATGCGCCCTCAGCCAGTTGCCGGGTCAGTTCGGCGCTGCCGATATCCTTGCCCAGCGTGAACGCCTGACCGGCCCAGAGGTTGGCAAAGTCGGCGTCATCTTTCGCCCGCAACGGCATCAGCGCACCACCGGCCAATGGAAACGCCGGCGCCTTCGGCGACATCGGGCCAAGTTCGCGCATCACCCGGTTGAGAATGCCGCGCGCCGGGCGCCCGGTGAAAATGTTGGTGAGGGCCGTCTCGCTTTCCCTGGCGGTGCGCAGGGCTTTGTGATGCGAGGCGCTGACTTTGGCTTCCGGAGTGAACAGATACGCCGTACCGACTTGCACGGCTGATGCGCCGAGCATGAAGGCTGCTGCAACGCCCCGGGCATCGCTGATCGCCCCGGCGGCGATCACCGGCACTTTCACGGCGTCGACCACTTGCGGTACCAGAGCAAACGTGCCGACCTGAGTGCTCAAATCATCACTCAAGAACATCCCGCGATGACCACCGGCTTCGTAGCCCATGGCAATGATCGCGTCGCAGCCACGTTGCTCCAGCCAGATCGCTTCTTCGACCGTGGTAGCAGACGAAAGAATTTTCGCCCCGGTCGCCTTGACCCGATCGAGCAACGATTTTTCCGGCAGGCCGAAATGGAAACTCACCACCTCGGGACGAAATTCTTCGAGCACTGCGCACGCGGCTTCGTCAAACGGCGCACGGTTGGACACCGGCGTCGGTGCATCGAAATCGGCAGCCAGTTCGCGATAGTACGGCTCGAGCAGATTTTTCCAGTCGCGGGCTCGCTGTTCATCAGGCGCCGGCGGCTGGTGGCAGAAAAAATTGACGTTGAACGGTTTCGCGGTGTGCTGGCGAATGGTTTTCAGCTCCTCGCGCAGTTGCTCGATGCTCAGCAGTGCCGCTGGCATGGAGCCGAGACCGCCGGCATTGCACACGGCAATCACCATCGAAGAATAGGTCGCGCCGGCCATCGGGCCCTGGATGATCGGCAGTTCGATACCGAGAAGATCGAGGATGCGGGTGTCTGGCCACTGGCTCATGAAGCGATTCTCCGAACGATGATACGGGCAGGGACGGCAGAGCCGGTTTTTAGCAGCAAAACCGCATGCAGGGCCAGTCTGAAATTCTGAACATCCTGTGCAGTTTTTCAGTGTCGGTACGGGTCGCTGGCGCAAAGTCGAGTGTGGCAATGTGTTGCGATGTGTTATTTCAAGGCACGTTTTCTTTCACATCATCTCGAGAGGCCGTCATGTTCAATGCCATTGTGATCGACAAAGACGACGCCGGTTATCGCGCCGGTCTGCAGCAAATTGATGAACAGCAATTGCCCGACGGCAACGTCACCGTGAACGTGGCGTACAGCACCCTCAACTTCAAGGACGGTCTGGCAATCACCGGCAGCAGCCCGGTGGTGCGCAAGTTTCCCATGGTGCCGGGAATCGATCTGGCGGGAACTGTCGAGTCCAGTTCGCACCCTGAATTTCAAGTCGGCGATCAAGTGCTGCTTAACGGTTGGGGCGTCGGTGAAGGCCATTGGGGCGGACTGGCGCAAAAGGCCCGGCTCAATGGCGACTGGCTGATTGCGCTGCCGAAAGCCTTTACGCCAGCGCAAGCCATGGCCATCGGTACGGCAGGGTATACGGCGATGCTGTGCATTCTGGCGCTGGAACGCCATGGCGTGACACCGGATCAGGGCGAAGTGCTGGTCACCGGGGCCAACGGCGGCGTCGGTAGCTTTGCCATCGCCTTGCTGGCCAGGTTGGGATATCGGGTGGTGGCGTCTACGGGCCGGGTGTCCGAGCAGGAATATCTGCAGCAACTGGGCGCGGCCGAAATCATTGATCGAGCCAGCTTGTCCGAGCCGGGCAAACCGTTGGCGAAAGAACGCTGGGCGGCAGTGGTCGATTCGGTAGGCAGTCACACTTTGGCCAACGCCTGCGCCAGCACGCGTTCGGAAGGTGTGGTCGCGGCGTGTGGGCTGGCTCAGGGTATGGACTTTCCCGCATCGGTGGCGCCGTTCATTCTGCGCGGGGTGACCCTGGCCGGGATCAACAGCGTGACCCAGCCCAAGGCACGCCGGATCGAGGCCTGGGAGCGACTGGCCAAGGATCTGGATTTCTCCTTACTGGCGTTGATCAGTCACGAAATCGGTTTGAGCGAGGCCATTGCGGCCGCGCCCAAATTGCTCGCCGGGCAACTGCGCGGCAGGGTGGTGGTCGACGTCAATCGTTGAGCTCGCGCTCAAGCAACTGGCGCTTGCGCTCGACGCCCCAGCGGTAGCCGGAGAGATTGCCGTCGCTGCGCACCACGCGGTGGCAGGGAATCGCTACCGCCAGGCGGTTGGCCCCGCACGCCTGGGCCACCGCGCGCATCGAGGTCGGTGCACCGATACGGTGGGCGATCTCGGCGTAACTGGCGGTGCTGCCCGACGGGATCTCGCGCAACGCCTGCCAGACGCGCTCCTGAAACGCTGTGCCGCGTATGTCCAGCGGCAAGTTCAGGCCCATTGCTGGTGCTTCGATAAAGCCGACGACGCGGGCGATCAACTGTTCGAATTCGCGGTCGGCGCCGATCAGGTTGGCATTGCGAAACTGATCCTGCAGATCGCAGACCAGTTGATGCGGATCGTCGCCAAGCAGAATCGCGCAAATCCCGCGTGCGCTTTGTGCCACCAGAATCGCTCCGAGCGAACATTGGCCCACGGCGAAGCGGATGTCGTTGTTCTGCCCGGCGGCGCGGTAGTCAGTCGGCTTCATGCCCAGCAGTTGATTGGCTGATTCGTAGAAGCGGCTGTTGGAATTGAAGCCGGCGTCGTACAGCGCATCGGTCACTGAGTCGCCGTCTGCCAGTCGCGCACGTACCTTGCGCGAGCGCTGGGCCGTGGCGTAGGCCTTGGGGGTCAGCCCCGTGGCGGCTTTGAATATCCGGTGGAAATGAAACGGGCTGAGGCCGGCGCTGGCCGCGAGGCTATTGAGAACCGGCAGATTCTCGGATGCCTCGATCTGACGACAAGCTGCGGCGATGATCGCTGCGTGCTGCGCGTCGCTCTGATCCTTGCTGGCGCGTTTACTCGGCCGATAACCGGCTGCTTCGGCCAGTTCCGCAGTTGCGAAGAACTCGACATTCTGCGGTTTGGGCAGACGCGCAAGGCTGCTCGGCCGGCAATAGATCCCGGTAGTTTTCACCGCGTAGACAAATTGCCCGTCCGCCCGTGGATCGCGGGCAACCACGGCGGCCCAGCGTGGATCTTCTTCAATGCTGATCGTGTGCGAAAGCGTGTCCATGAGGTGGAGTCCGTTGACCTGTTTGAGTCAGGTTAACCAGCATCGTAGCGCACGACACTCCGGGCCTTGCGGTCAAACTTTTGTCGGGTCGCCGGCGATGCGAAACGTCAGGTTGATACGTCGTTCGCCCAGGCGTGGGTGGTGCCCGGGTTTGATCGGCAGCACGCCGTGATAGCGCAACCGGTCTACGCCGCCCCAGACGGCCATGTCGCCATGCAACAGCGGGATGCGCTGGCTCTTGTCGCTGCGTTCGAAGCCGCCGAACAGAAACATCGCCGGCAAACCCAGCGACAACGAAACGATGGGCGCCGCGAAGGCCTTTTCGTCTTTATCTTGATGCAACGACATTTTTGCGCCCGGAACGTACTGGTTGATCAGGCACGAATCAGCCTGGAAACCCGTGAATCCGGCCCGTTCTGCCGCTTCGCGCGCCAGATCGGCAAACACCGCCGGCATCGAAGGCCAGGGCGAGCCGCTGAGGGGGTCGACGCTGGAATAGCGGTAGCCGCTGCGATCGGTGATCCAGCCCAGCTGTCCGCAACTGCTGGTGCCCACCGACATGCTGAAACCGCCGGGCGTGACCATGTGGCGCAGCGGGGCGACGGCAAGAATGGCGCCCAGCCCGGTCAGCAATTCATCGACCCGTGACAAGGCAAAACTGCGCAGCACCCACGATTGCTCACCGATCTGCTCGGCTCGGGGCTGCTGCACGGGTTCGTTGTCGGCGAACAGGTCAAGTGTGGTCGGTTGCATGGTGTCGGTTACAGCGCTTTGCTGACCTTGATGTCACTGAGTTCTTCCTTAGTGTGCATTTTTTTCAGCGCCGCTTTGGCTTCCTCGTCAGTGCCGGTTTCCAGCTCGGCGAACTCGAAACGCTGTTCACCGTCCAGTTTGTACTTGATCACGTATTTGGTTTTTTGCGCCACGGTGTTGGGTTCCTTTCAGAATAGGCTGCGTTTCAGCTCAGTTTACTGCTGGAGCGACGGATGATCTTGATCGAATGGGTCAGCGTCGGCTTGCGCGTCACGCTGATCGCGCGGCGGTTGACGGTGTCGATGGTGATGTTCCAGAACCCGGTGCTCGGTGCGGTGATGCGCGCCGGGAACGTATCGAACGCGCCGCCGTGGTAGGTGTGACGGCCGCCGTTCTTGAAGCTGCGAAAGTTGGCGTCGTTCATCAAACGGATGTTGCACATTTGCGAGCATTGAATAACGACGATGTCGTCTTCGTTGAGGTGCTCGCGCTGGTGAATGAATTTCATGGGGGCGCCTCCAGAAGGGCTTTTTCTACAAAATCAAAACGATAGCTTGTCGATGGGCGCAGTTTATCAGCCCGCACGGGTTATTATCCGGCCGTCGGGCGTTGCTTTGACAAATTTTGAACAGATATTCGCAATGGCATGCGGGTTAAATGCGCAAGGCCCCGGAGAAAAGCGGCATTCATGCTGTCGGACGGTCTTTAACGGAGGATTTGTATGAAGTGGGGTGTGTTGTGTGTGCCGTTGATTCTGGCGATGGCCGGTTGTGCAAATGTTTCCGAAATCAATGAAACCCTGCCGACCATGAGCGTGATCTCCGGCAAAAAGCCCCAGGAGTATGCGCAGTGTCTGACCGACAGGCTCGCCGACAGCCGCGGTGCATTGCAGGTCCAGCCGCAGAAAGATGGCGTGCGAGTGATCGTTCCGGGCAAACTCTCGTCAGGCCCGGCGGCAGTCTTTGATATCGAAGATCGCGCTGGCGGCAGCAGCATCAAGCTGCATGAGCGCATGTCCAACGTGCCGGTTCGCCCCCACGATGTGCAGAAAGCCGCAAACGCCTGCATTTCCGGCTGATAGACTGACGGACATCAGCACCGAATGCCGTCACAGTCCTGCTGTGGCGGCATTGTCATTTATGGAGTCGCGATGAAGCGAGAGCACGTGCGGGATTGCCACGCAGAGGGCCTGATCTCTGCCACCCATGTCATTCAGAATCCGGCAAATCCCGGTGAATGGATCGTGTTTTTCAAGAAGAGTGCAGGGCGCAGCTACTTCCTTGTGGATGACCATGACGAAGTGGAGTCCTTCGGTCGGCTTGACGATCTGATCGAGGTCGTCCGTGGCCTCGGGATCAAATTCGCTGAAATTCACATGTAGCGACTATTTGCAGACCACCACGACGTTGCGGGTTTTGTAATTGCCAACGTCGACGCCCAGAGTCTTGTCGTCTTCCTGGGGCGCCGGTGTACCGTCAGTGCCGACGATGCGATAGCCGGTGCCTGCGCAAGAGGCATCGGCTTTTTCGTAGCACATCGCCCAGGAGTTGGCTTCGCCGGAGCAATCGATGCTCAAGCCCTGTTCGCCATTGTTCAGATAAGTCGGTTGCGAGGTGGCACAGCCGCTCAGTACCAGCACCGCGAAGAGCGGCTGCAGTTTGTTCAGGTTCATGGTTAGGTCTTCAAGTGGGGGACTGGATGCTCTGACAGCGGCGTGATGAAAAGGTTATAGCGAATGGCCACTTGTTTGTGAACAAGGCACAAAAAAGCCCTGCGTGCTGGCAGGGCTTGGGCGCGTCTGACGTGAGGATCAATCCTGATCCTTGCCACGGCGCTTGGGCGACGCAGGCGTATCGGTGAATACCGAGGCCACATCCGTCGCCATCTGCTCGCTGTCGAAAGGCCCGGCGATGTGTTCGCCATTGGTGGTGGTCAGCGTCCACTTGCCGTCTTTCTTGTCGATCACATACCCGTTGATGATTTTTACCGCGGCCATCTAGTCTGTCTCGTTCGCAGGTTCAAAGGCGCCATGATACCGGCAAATCCTCGCATTGTGGGCCGTTAAGCGTATGGTGAGCCAGTTTGGGCGGATCTTGAGCTACGCTGAATTTGCCGCTTGAACCCGGATGGAACTATCCGCGCGAATATTTCTCTATGTTGGCATCGCTTAGCCATCGCGGGGCATTGTAAGGCGCACGCCGCCTGATTAGACTGCCTCGAAACTCGTACACACAGCCTTTTCAAGGACTTATATGATCAAGAAATGCTTGTTTCCAGCAGCCGGTTACGGCACTCGCTTCCTGCCAGCGACCAAAGCCATGCCTAAAGAAATGCTGCCGGTGGTAAACAAGCCACTGATCCAGTACGGCGTTGAAGAAGCGCTGGACGCGGGCCTGACTGAAATCTCCATCGTCACCGGTCGTGGCAAGCGTGCGCTTGAAGACCACTTCGACATCAGCTACGAGCTGGAAAACCAGATCAAGGGCACCGACAAGGAAAAGTACCTGGTCGGTATCCGCAAGCTGCTGGACGAGTGCTCGTTCTCCTACACCCGTCAGACCGAGATGAAAGGTCTGGGCCACGCGATCCTGACCGGTCGCCCGCTGATCGGTGACGAACCGTTCGCCGTGGTGCTGGCGGACGACCTGTGTGTCAACATCGACGGCGACGGCGTCCTGACCCAGATGGTCAAGCTGTACAAGCAGTTCCGCTGCTCGATCGTCGCCATTCAGGAAGTCGATCCGCAGGAAACCAACAAGTACGGCGTGATCGCTGGCGAAATGATCCGCGACGACATCTATCGCGTGCACAGCATGGTCGAGAAGCCAAAACCGGAAGACGCGCCGTCGAACCTGGCGATCATCGGTCGTTACATCCTGACGCCGGACATTTTCGACCTGATCGAACAGACTGAGCCAGGCAAGGGTGGTGAAATCCAGATCACCGACGCGCTGATGAAGCAGGCCCAGAACGGCTGCGTCATGGCCTACAAGTTCAAGGGCAAGCGTTTTGACTGCGGTGGCGCTGAAGGCTACATCGACGCGACCAACTTCTGCTTCGAAAACTTCTACAAGACTGGCAAGGCTTACTGATAGCGTTTGTCCCGTCTGCAAGAGAAAGCCACCTTCGGGTGGCTTTTTCATTTTCCGCCCTCATATGGTTGGCAGTGCTTGCCCAACGGGCGACTGCAGGTATGCTGATGGCCTGCCGAGGAGATAGAAATGGCCTACGATTTTGACCTTTATGTGATTGGCGCCGGTTCCGGCGGTGTGCGGGCTGCGCGGTTTGCCGCCGGTTTCGGGGCGAAAGTGGCGGTTGCCGAGAGTCGCTACCTGGGCGGCACCTGCGTCAACGTCGGCTGCGTGCCGAAAAAACTGTTGGTGTACGGCGCGCATTTTGCCGAAGACTTCGAACAGGCCTCAGGTTTTGGCTGGAACCTGGGCGAAGCGAATTTCGACTGGGCCACGCTGATCGCCAACAAGGATCGCGAGATCAATCGCCTCAACGGTATTTATCGCAATCTGCTGGTCAACAGCGGCGTGACCCTGCACGAGGCGCACGCGAAAATCGTCGGGCCGCACGAGGTTGAGGTCAATGGCAAGCGCTTCACGGCAAAAAACATCCTGATCGCCACTGGCGGCTGGCCGCAGATCCCTGAGATCCCGGGTCATGAGCACGCGATCGGCTCCAACGAAGCGTTCTTCCTGAAAGAATTGCCCAAGCGTGTTCTTGTCGTCGGTGGTGGTTATATCGCCGTCGAGTTTGCCGGGATTTTCCATGGCCTTGGCGCCAACACCACGCTGCTATATCGCGGCGATCTGTTCCTGCGCGGTTTCGACGGCTCGGTGCGCAAGCATTTGCAGGAAGAGTTGACCAAGCGTGGCCTCGATCTGCAATTCAACGCCGATATCGCGCGGATCGACAAACAGGCTGACGGCAGCCTGAAAGCGACGCTCAAGGACGGACGGGTACTCGAAGCCGACTGCGTTTTCTACGCCACAGGCCGCCGTCCGATGCTGGACAATCTGGGGTTGGAAAACACTGATGTACAGCTCGACGACAAAGGTTTCATCAAAGTCGACGACGAGTACCAGACCTCCGAGCCATCGATCCTGGCGCTGGGCGACGTGATCGGGCGGGTGCAGCTGACGCCGGTCGCATTGGCTGAAGGCATGGCTGTGGCACGGCGACTGTTCAAGCCGGAGCAATACCGTCCGGTGGATTACAAGATGATCCCTACTGCCGTGTTCAGTCTGCCGAATATCGGCACGGTAGGTTTGACCGAAGAAGAGGCGCGCGAGGCAGGCCATGAGGTGATGATCTTCGAGAGCCGCTTCCGGCCGATGAAGCTGACCCTGACGGATTGTCAGGAGAAAACCCTGATGAAACTGGTGGTCGATGCCAAAACCGACAAGGTGCTCGGCTGCCACATGGTTGGCCCTGATGCCGGCGAGATCGTTCAGGGGCTGGCGATTGCCTTGAAGGCAGGCGCGACCAAGCGTGACTTCGACGACACGATCGGGGTGCACCCGACGGCCGCCGAAGAGTTCGTCACCATGCGCACGCCGGTCAGCGCTTAAACATCCTTCGATTTGGCCGAGTCTGGCGCTGTCGTCACGGCAGCTGCCAGGCGCTGGCTGTCCTCCAGGCTCGCTTGAGCCTTGAGCAATTCCTTTTCCAGTGACTGATTGAGCTGTGTCTGCTCGTCGACGCTCTGCTTGAGTGCCTGGCTTTCCAGTGTCGCGACGCGCAAACGTTCCTGGAGGAGGGTGCGTTCGCTGTCCATCCGTGTGGCCTGTTCGAGCAACTGATCCTGACGCTGATTGCTCTGCCTGAGCTGATCCTGCAGCAGGTTCAGCTCGCGCTGGGTGCCACGGTTCTCAGTGAGCAGGCGTTCGTTGTCGCGGTGCAGTTGAGTGATTTCATCCTGACGCACCAGCGCACTCTGCTGTGCCTGACGCAGTTCTGCCTGAATCTGCTGGATCTGCCCTTCGTGGCGGGCCTGTTCCTGCTCGCGCTGTTCCTTGGTCGCGTTGCGGTAATGCTCCAGCGCGTCGCGGGCGTGCAGGTGTTTTTCTTCCAGCGAGCGGATCTGCTCGTCCTTGTCCTGCAGGCGCAATTCAAAATCAGCCAGGGCCTGATTCAGCCCGGCGTTGCGCGTCTGTTCGGTTTGCAGCATCGAGCGGGTGTTGCCCAGCGCCTCGGATTCGCGTTGCAGCGCGGCGCCTTGAACGTCGTGCTCGTGTTCGAGCTTCTCCAAGGCCTGGCGCGCCTGATTCAGCTCGGCCTCCAGTGCTTCGCGTTGTTCTTCGAACTGCTCGCGGGCCTGCTCGATGGGCTCCTGGGCCTGTTCTTTCAGGCGTTGGGCGAGGCGTGAGACGAGGGCGGTCAGTTCACCATCGATCGGTTCCACCGACGCTTCCGTCGGTTGGGCGCCGTCATCCAGCTCCTTCAGATAGCGATGGATCGTGGTTTTGGAGCCAGTGTTGCCCATTTCGATGCGTACTGCATCGATGCTCGGGTGTTCGCCGCGAGCCAGGATCGCTGTGCGTGCGATCTGCACCAGCGCTTTGGTAATGCCGCCACGGGCCATGTCAACTCCTACGGTTACGTACTGTGGTACATGCCACTAAAGTACGCAGTGTACCATGCTGAAAGTAAAGGTGAATCTTTGAAATAAAACAGGCGGGATATACTGGTATTACCCAGTGTCAGGCGGCAAGATGCGCATCTGCCCGCCCGATCCAGTACGCCAGCGAGAAAAACCGCCCATGAGTGACATCGATCGCTATCTGCAAGCCGCCACTCGCGACAACACCCGTCGCAGCTACCGCATGGCCATCGAGCACTTTGAGGTGACGTGGGGCGGATTCCTGCCGGCCACCGCCGATAGTGTTGCGCGCTATCTGGCGGAACACGCCGGGGTGTTGTCGATCAACACGCTGAAGTTGCGTCTGTCGGCGCTGGCGCAGTGGCACAGCAGCCAAGGCTTTGCCGATCCGACCAAGGCACCGGTGGTGCGCAAAGTGTTCAAGGGGATCCGCGCATTGCATCCGGCGCAGGAAAAACAGGCCGAGCCGTTGCAGTTGCAGGATCTACAGCGCGTGGTCGATTGGCTGGAACAGGAGGCGCAAACCGCGCGGCAAGAACAGGATCGCCCGACCTTGCTCAAGGCGTATCGGGATCGCGCGCTGATTCTGTTGGGCTTCTGGCGCGGCTTTCGCAGCGACGAGTTGTGCCGCTTGCAGATCGAGCATGTGCAGGCGAGTGCTGGCAAAGGCATCACCCTGTATCTGACGCGCAGCAAGGGCGACCGGGAAAACCTCGGGCAGACTTATCAGGCGCCGGCGCTGTTGAAGCTGTGCCCGGTGCAGGCTTACATCGACTGGATCACTGAAGCAGCGCTGGTGCGCGGCGCGGTTTTTCGCAGCATTGATCGCTGGGGCAATCTGAGCGAGGAGGGCTTGCACGCCAACAGCATCATTCCTCTGTTGCGTCAGGCCTTGCAGCGCGCCGGCATTTCCGCCGCCGGCTACACCAGTCATTCCCTGCGTCGTGGCTTTGCTACCTGGGCGCATCAGAGCGGTTGGGATCTGAAATCTCTGATGAGTTATGTCGGCTGGAAAGACATGAAATCGGCCATGCGCTATGTTGAGGTCAGCCCGTTCCACGGAATGGCTCGGATTACGGACAACCCGGCTTCGTCGTAGATATCGTTTTCTTCTATTAATACAGTCAGCTAATAGCGAAAACAAATCAGCAGCATCAGGTTTGCCAATGAGCCTTCCGTCGCGTGAGTGGGTAGGATTCACCCATCAACTTCATAACCCCTGACGGAGAGTCATCGATGCCTATCATCAACAGCCAAGTAAAACCGTTCAAAGCTACCGCGTTCAAAAACGGCGACTTCGTTCAAGTCTCTGACGCTGACTTGAAAGGCAAGTGGTCCGTGGTGTTCTTCTACCCAGCCGACTTCACCTTCGTTTGCCCAACCGAGCTGGAAGACCTGGCCGACAACTACGCCGAATTCAAGAAGCTGGGCGTTGAAATCTACAGCGTTTCGACCGACACCCATTTTGCTCACGCTGCCTGGCACAACACTTCGCCAGCCATCGGCAAAATCGAATACACCATGATCGGCGATCCAACCCACGTCATCTCGCGCAACTTCGACGTGCTGATTGAAGAAGCGGGTCTGGCTGACCGTGGCACCTTCGTGATCAACCCTGAAGGTCAGATCAAAATCGTTGAACTGAACGATGGCGGCGTTGGCCGTGACGCTTCCGAGCTGCTGCGCAAGATCAAGGCTGCTCAGTACGTCGCTGCTCACCCAGGCGAAGTTTGCCCGGCCAAGTGGAAAGAAGGCGAGGCCACTCTGGCTCCGTCGCTGGACCTGGTCGGCAAGATCTAAGTCTGTGACACGCAACGCAGGGCGGTACGCCGCACCTTCATAAGTCAGCTGCACCGCCCAATAAAAATGCCCGGGCGAGATTCGCTCGGGCTTTTTTTCGCCTCAAATAAAGGAAATCGCCCGTATGTTGGACGCCAATCTTAAAGCCCAGTTGAAATCGTACCTGGAACGGGTCACCCAACCGATCGAGATCGTTGCATCCCTCGACGACGGTGCGAAATCCCGCGAAATGCTCGACCTGCTGAAAGACGTTGCCAGTCTTTCGAGCCAGATTACCCTGATCGACAGCGGTGACGATGCCCGCAAGCCATCGTTCTCGATCAACCGCCCCGGGGCTGACATCAGCCTGCGTTTCGCCGGTATCCCGATGGGCCACGAGTTCACCTCCCTGGTGCTGGCCTTGCTGCAAGTCGGCGGTCACCCGTCCAAAGCCAGTGCCGAAGTGATCGAGCAGATCCGCTCGCTCAAAGGCGAGTTCAGCTTCGAGACCTACTTCTCGCTGTCTTGCCAGAACTGCCCTGATGTCGTTCAGGCCCTGAACCTGATGGCGGTGCTCAACCCGAACATCCGCCACGTCGCGATCGACGGCGCGCTGTTCCAGGACGAAGTCAACGATCGCAAGATCATGGCCGTGCCAAGCATTTACCTGAACGGCGAAAACTTCGGCCAGGGCCGCATGGGCCTGGAGGAAATCCTCGCCAAACTCGACACCGGCGCCATCGTGCGTCAGGCCGAGAAGATCAGCGCCAAAGAAGCCTTTGACGTGCTGGTCGTCGGCGGTGGCCCCGCTGGCGCTTCGGCAGCCATATATGCCGCACGTAAAGGCATCCGCACCGGCGTTGCCGCTGAGCGCTTTGGCGGTCAGGTGCTGGACACCATGGCCATCGAGAACTTCATTTCCGTGCAGGAAACCGAAGGGCCGAAACTGGCCACGGCGCTGGAAGAGCACGTCAAACAGTACGACGTCGACATCATGAACCTGCAACGTGCCGACAAGTTGATCCCCGGCAAGAGCGGCGAGCTGCACGAAGTTCACTTCGCCAGCGGCGCAACCCTGAAGGCCAAGAGCGTGATTCTCGCGACCGGCGCACGCTGGCGCGAAATGAACGTCCCCGGCGAACAGGAATACCGCAACAAAGGCGTGGCGTACTGCCCGCACTGCGACGGCCCGCTGTTCAAGGGCAAGCGCGTCGCGGTTATTGGCGGCGGTAACTCCGGCGTTGAAGCAGCCATTGACCTGGCGGGTATTGTGTCGCACGTAACCCTGCTGGAATTCGACGTGCAACTACGTGCCGATGCGGTGTTGCAACGCAAACTGCACAGCCTGCCGAATGTCACCGTGATCACCAGTGCGCAAACCACTGAAGTCACTGGTAACGGCGAGAAGGTCAACGGCTTGCGTTACAAGGACCGCACCAGCGATGAACTGCGCACGGTCGAGCTGGAAGGCATCTTCGTGCAGATCGGTTTGCTGCCGAACACCGATTGGCTGAAAGGCACCATCGAGCTGTCGCCCCGTGGTGAAATCATCGTCGATAACCGTGGCGAGACTTCGATCCCGGGGATCTTCGCTGCCGGCGACGTGACGACCGTGCCGTACAAGCAGATCGTGATCGCAGTAGGCGAGGGCGCCAAGGCTTCGCTGAGTGCGTTCGATCACCTGATTCGGACGTCGGCGCCGGCCTGACTGCCCGGCCGGAAATGAAAAAACCCATGAGCGATCATGGGTTTTTTTATGCCTGACACAGAACCACGTGTGGGAGCGAGCCTGCTCGCGAACGCCGAGTGTCATTCAACGATGATGTTGGCTGACCAGACGCCTTCGCGAGCAGGCTCGCTCCCACACATGGATTTATACCGTCAGTTACAGCGGTGCAGGCTGAATGATCTCGACCCAGTAACCATCCGGATCTTTGATAAACGCCAGACTCTTCATCCGGCCATCGGTCAGGCGCTTCTGGAAGTCACAACCCAGCTCTTCAAAACGAGCGCATGCCGCAACGATGTCCGGCACCGAAATGCAGATGTGGCCAAAACCACGCGGATCGGTGTTGCCGTTGTGGTAGGCGAAGTCGGCATCGTTTTCGGTGCCGTGGTTATGGGTCAGTTCAAGAATACCGGGGATCGATTTCATCCACTCGGTGCGTGCGGCGGCGTCGGCAGGGATCTGCGCTTTATCGACCAGTGCGAGGAAGTACAGGCTGAACTCGGCTTCCGGGAAGTCGCGCTTCTCGACCAGGGAGAAACCCAGCACGCGGGTGTAGAAATCCAGCGACTTGGTGATGTCCTTTACACGCAGCATGGTGTGGTTGAACACGAAATTGCGGGTTGCGCTGTCTGGCGTGGCTGTAACGCCTGGGAAAGTGTTGAGTTCGTTGAGGCTCATGGGCCCTCCAATAACAATGGGCGAGTGAATGGGCGCAATGATACGCATGCCGGCCGGCATCGCCAAATGCAACGCGGGCTTGCCCTGCGAGTGGGCGGGGCTCAGACTTTGCCTTCTATCTTCGAGTGCGTCCGGCAATGATCCGACTGTTTAAAACCGTGTTTGTTTTTTTTGCTTTGTCGACGGTCGTGATTTTCCCGGCCATGGCCGAACCGAGCATTACATGGCCCGCTGGATGGGAGGTCGAGGTATTGCCTGACACTCCGCCAATCTCGCGACAGAGGGCAGTGAAGCACGATGCCGATGGTAACCAGGTGATGGTGATGGAGCTGACCATGACTGAGGTGGAGCCGGGCCATCAGGTCAATCTGCAGGGAGTGCTGCTGGAGATGCGCAAGTCCATACAAAAGGACTTTTTGCGCAGTGGCTACCAGAGTGTCTGCAACAGGATTCATCCGTCTGCACTCGGTTCAGCGGCGGGATTTGAGACGACCTGCACCGTAACCGAGAACGGTCGACACGTATTATCACAAACGTTGGTGGCAGCTGTGCAAGCGGACAAGGCCTATGTACTTTCATACGCCGGACAGGCAGAGGTTTATAAGGCTAGCGGGGACGAGATAGCGGCAGCGCGTGACAGTCTGAAATTATAAACGTCCGTACTAAGTAGCCATCTTTTGAATGTCCGAATGGATTAAGCACAAAGTTTAATCCTGCGCTTGCAGCAACATCGCGCAGCAAAATATTTGGCCGGATGATTCAGTAGCGTTACACAAATTTTTAACTTGTTCGATGAAAATCATTTCATTTGTTAGATATTGTCAATAAAAAGCCCCGCATCAAGCGGGGCTTTTTATTGAATGAAGATTAACCGCGCAACCAGGAATCGACGGTGGCTGCACCGTACTGTTCCTTCCAGGCTTTCAGGCCGCGATGGTTGCCGCCCTTGGTTTCGATCAGTTCGCCGGTATGCGGATTCTGATAGACCTTGACTACGCGAGCGCGGCGAGTCTTAGGGGCTGCAGGCGCTTGCAGGCCCGATTTTGCGGGGTTCGGATCGAGAATGGCGATGATGTCTTTCAGGCCTTTGCCATAGGTTTTCATCAGTCCCTGGAGCTTTTCTTCGAATTCGATTTCTTTCTTGAGCCCGGCATCGTTCTTCAGCGATTCCAGCTGCTTGAGCTGTTCCTGAAGGGCCTTTTCAGCTGCACGAAATTCAGCGAGTCTGGACAATATCTTTACTCCAATAGTGTGTTCGGCTGATACCAACCGCAAACAAAGCTATAAGCCAAGAGCCTTGAAACGACTCGGTGATAATTGGCTCACCTGCCAGTCTGGCTCAGGTTTGAAAAAATTGTAGTAGTTAATGCGACAAGAGTAAATCCTGATGTTGTCGTCATGTAACCGTAAAGACCTTTTGTATCAAATTGGTGCGCCTGTCCGGCGGGCGGGGTTACTCAGTTAATGATCACTTAATGCTCTGATGAAATCAGCCGCAGGCATCGGTTTGCCGAACAGATAGCCTTGCAGGAAGTTAACGCGATGGGCGGTCAGATAATCGGACTGGGCCTGAGTTTCGACACCTTCGGCAACAATACCCAAGTCCAGTTTGGCCGACAGCTCGATGATCGAATCGAGGATATGCCGCGACAACGCATCGACACCAATCATGGCGACAAAGCTCTGATCGATCTTGAGATAGTCGACATTGAAGGTGCGCAGGTAACCGAGGCTGGAATGACCGGTTCCAAAATCGTCGATGGCGATTTTCACCCCCAAGGCATGCAGTTGCTCGAACAATTGCACGGCGATGGCGCTCGGCTCGATCAGTTCTCGCTCCGTCAACTCCAGGACCAGGTCTACGCTGCCCGGCGCAAATGCTTGCAGAAATATTCGACAGTCCTCGACCAGTTCCAGATCCCGACAATGGCTGGCGGTGATGTTGATGCCGATGTGGAACGGTTTGGTGAAGTTCGGCGATTGTGGCCCCAGGATTACGGCGGTTTGCTGCATCAGGGCGCGCGTCATCGGCACGATCAACCCCGAGTGCTCGGCGAACGGAATAAACAGATCCGGGCGCACCAGACCTTCTTTGGGGTGATTCCAGCGCATCAGCACTTCGGCGCCTGACCATTGCTTGCTGTCGCCGTGAACCACCGGCTGGAAGTACGGAATAAACTCACCGGCTTCCAGTGCGCGGAGCATTTCGTGACTGGGCGAGGTTGAGCGTTGCTGTAAGAAGTGGCCAATGGCGCCTGAGACCGCACCAAAGAAAATCAGCAAGCTGAACAGCGGAGGATATTCAGCCGCCATGTAACGCCAGGTTTCGCCCTTGGGATAACCGGCCGAAACATCAAAGCCATAACGTGCCGATTCCAGCACGCTTTGTGCAACCGGTAATGCTGGCAGAGGCCCGCGGTGTACTTTGCCGTCGGCAGACAGCCAGTTCTCGCCCACTTGCAACATCAGTAATGTCTGGCGGCCGATCAGGCGCAGCATGTTGCCCAGGTGATAACCATCAAGCGTGGTCAGCGCGCCGCCGCGACCGTTGCTGAGGCGATAGACCAGCAACGCCGTATCAGGCGTCACCGGGTTACCGTCCATCAGCCACAGTTTGCCCAGATGATAGTTCCCGGCACTGACGGCCTCCCTGAATTCTCCGAACAGCGAGCTGCAATAGAGATTGTCGTCCCAGACCAGATTGGTCGATCTTACAAAAGGCCGTCGAGTCACCTGCTCGCGCAGCGCCAGCTTCACCTCTTCACAGTTTTTTCCTGCCAGTGGCAAGAGAACCCGGGCTGCCTCGGCGGTGTTATCGAGCATCAGCTCGAACTGGCGCAAGGCCTGCGCGGCCGTCTCGGCGGCGCTTTGCTGCAGAGTGCGTTCGGCCTGCATATAAAGAATCGCACTGCCCAGCACGATCGGCAGTAGACCGCTGAGTAACGTCACAATGATGCGGGTGCTGCGTTTGCGGCGGGGTCTGACGGTCAGCGGCATGGGCACATCCTGTGAATTCTGAACTGGGCCTGACGCTGGGGTGCGCTCTGAATCGTTTGGGCCACGAGGGAGAATAGATGGCAGATGCAGGTGCGACAAACCCCTTGCACCTGTCGCGAAAAAGCGGATTTTATACGTAGGGCAGACAAGCCAGGTTACGCTGTGTAGAATCGGTTTACGCATACAATAATAATCGTCTTCTGGCAGCAGAAGCCTCGCCCGCAAGAGCCTTGGGTCGACAATGAAGATATTCGGGTTTCAACTGATCTACGGAGACTTCCTCGCCCGCAGCGTGCGTGGCATCTCCTGCGCGCCTCCCTCGACCTCGCTTTCCTGACAAATAACCCTGGTTAATTGATAAGAAAAGATGAGGCGTCACCATGGCAGATTTATACGAAAACCCAATGGGCCTGATGGGCTTTGAGTTCATCGAGTTCGCTTCGCCGACTCCGGGCATGCTGGAGCCGATCTTCGAGATCATGGGCTTCACCAAAGTCGCGACCCACCGCTCCAAGAACGTACACCTGTACCGTCAGGGTGCGATCAACCTGATCCTCAATAACGAACCCAACAGCGTCGCTTCGTACTTCGCTGCCGAGCACGGCCCGTCCGTATGCGGCATGGCATTTCGCGTCAAGGATTCGCAAAAGGCCTACAACCGCGCGCTGGAACTCGGCGCTCAGCCGATCCATATCGAAACCGGCCCGATGGAACTCAATCTGCCGGCGATCAAAGGCATCGGCGGCGCGCCGCTGTACCTGATCGACCGTTTCGGCGAAGGCAGTTCGATCTACGACATCGACTTCGTGTTCATCGAAGGCGTGGATCGTAACCCGGTCGGCGCCGGCCTCAAGATCATCGACCACCTGACCCACAACGTTTATCGCGGTCGCATGGCCTACTGGGCGAATTTCTACGAGAAGCTGTTCAACTTCCGCGAAATTCGTTACTTCGACATCAAGGGCGAGTACACCGGCCTGACCTCCAAAGCCATGACGGCTCCGGATGGGATGATTCGCATCCCGCTCAACGAAGAGTCGTCCAAGGGCGCGGGGCAGATCGAAGAGTTTCTGATGCAGTTCAACGGCGAAGGGATCCAGCACGTTGCGTTCCTCACCGACGACCTGATCAAGACCTGGGATCAGTTGAAGAAGATCGGCATGCGCTTCATGACCGCGCCGCCGGACACTTACTACGAAATGCTTGAAGGTCGCCTGCCGAATCACGGCGAGCCGGTCGATCAACTGCAATCGCGCGGCATTCTGCTCGACGGCGCGTCGGAGCAGGGCGACAAGCGTCTGCTGTTGCAGATCTTCTCGGAAACCCTGATGGGCCCGGTGTTCTTCGAATTCATCCAGCGCAAAGGCGACGATGGTTTCGGAGAGGGCAACTTCAAGGCCCTGTTCGAATCGATCGAGCGTGACCAAGTGCGTCGTGGTGTGCTTGCCACCGAATAATCCGCGACTGAAATGAAAAATCCCGGCCTGCGGAGAAGCAGGGCCTGGATTTTTCAAGAGCAAAAGATCGCGGCCTTCGGCAGCTCCTACAGGAAAAATGCATTCCAAATGTAGGAGCTGCCGAAGGCTGCGATCTCTTGCTTTTAGCTCAATTCAAGCCAGATCGGCGCATGGTCCGATGGCTTTTCCATGCCGCGCAGTTCGTAGTCCACGCCCGCGTCCTTGACCCGTGGCAGCAAACCATGGGAAGCCAGAATCACGTCAATGCGCAGGCCGCGCTTGGGCTCGTCTT
>NZ_DATMIV010000053.1:0-85648 GCF_035554175.1 Pseudomonas sp.
GCAGCAGTCGCGTAACCGCATCTATCAGGACCATGGCCGGCAGCTCACCGCCAGATAACACATAGTCGCCAATCGACCACTCTTCATCGACATGAGCTTCAATGAAACGCTCGTCGACGCCTTCATAACGACCGGCAATCAGGATAAGTGCTTCTTCCTGCGCCAGTTCGCGTACCGCAGACTGATCCAGCTTGCGGCCTTGTGGCGACAGGTAAATCACCTTCGCCGCATCCCCCGCCGCCTGCCTGGCCTGAGCCAGAGCATCTTCGAGGGGCTTGATCTTCATCACCATGCCAGGGCCACCGCCAAACGGGCGATCGTCTACGGTGTGATGTCGATCAGTGGTGTAGTCCCGCGGATTCCAACAGGTGAGCTGCAACAGCTCCTGTTTCACCGCACGGCTGGTAATGCCGTATTCGCTGATGGCGGAAAACATCTCGGGAAACAGCGTGATGACTTCTATGCGCAGGCTGGCCATTGCTTAGAAATCCGCGTCCCATTCCACCTTCATCTCGCCTGCAACCAGATCAACTGCCAACACGCATTGCTCCGTATAGGGCAAAAGGCGTTCACGATCGTCCAGACTGCCTGCGCAGGGTTTGACCACCATTACATCGTTGGCGCCGGTTTCCAGAAGATGATCGACCTTCCCGAGCAACTGCCCAAGACCGTCAATGACCTTCAGACCTTCAAGCTGATACCAGTAGTATTCGCCGTCGGTCAGTTCAGGGAACAGATTGCGTGGCACGCAGATCTCGTAACCGGCCAGAAGACGAGCTTCTTCACGATCATCAAGACCCTTGAGCTTGGCGACCAGGAACTTGTCGTTCCCGCGTCCACTGACCAGCTCGACCTGTTTCACATTCCCTTCGCGCTTGAGCGTCCAGGTTTTGTACTGCAACAGGTTTTCGGTTGGATCAGTAAAGGAATACACCTTCACTTCGCCGCGAACGCCGTGTACCGAATAAATCTTGCCGATGACGATCAGATCGTCGGCGGAAGCTGGCGTCGCGTTCATATTGCTCAGGCCCCAGCCTTGGCAGATTCCTTCAACAGCGAAGCAACACGCTCAGAAGGTTGTGCACCAACGCTCAGCCAGTAGGCCAGACGCTCTTGGTTCACGGACAGACGGATTTCCTGACCACGGGCAACCGGGTTGAAGAAACCGATTTGTTCCTTGTGGGAACCGTCACGTGGGTTGCGGCTGTCAGTGACAGTCAGGTGGTAGAACGGGCGCTTTTTAGAGCCGCCAAGGGCAAGACGGATTGTTAGCATTGAACAATTTTCCTGTAGTCGGTGCTGCAAATCTAAGATGCACAGCGGGCATGGGTGCCCGAAAGGCCGCATATTCTAAGGAATATCCGGATTTTTGCAAATGACTTTTTCCGGCGTACGCCGTCGGGCCACCTAGATCTGCCATGGAGCCGTCAGCGATGACGGCGTTGAGTGCCTGCCTGAGCAGGCCACCGGGACGGTTGCCCCAATGAAGAACGCGCGGGAATAGCGCCCGCGCGTTGCGATTTACATTTTGGGCATACCGCCGCCGGGCAACATTCCGCCCATGCCGCGCATCATTTTGGCCATGCCGCCCTTGGTCGAAAACTTCTTCATCATCTTCTGCATCTGTTTGTGTTGCTTGATCAGACGACCGATGTCCTGCACCTGGGTCCCCGAACCCATGGCGATGCGGCGCTTGCGTGAACCGCTGATCAGCTCAGGGTCGCGACGCTCGGCCGGGGTCATCGAGTTGATGATGGCTTCCATCTGCTTGAACTGCTTTTCGGCGGCGTTTTGTGCGTTGCCCATCTGCGACAGGTTGACGCCGCCGATGCTTGGCAGTTTGTCCATGAGCCCGCCCAGGCCGCCCATGTTCTTCATTTGCTGCAGCTGATCGCGGAAGTCTTCGAGGTCGAAGCCTTTGCCCTTCTTCAGCTTCTTGGCCAGTTTGTCGGCCTTGTCCTTGTCGAGAGTCTGTTCAGCCTGCTCAATCAGGCTGAGAACGTCGCCCATGCCGAGAATGCGCGATGCGATACGGTCCGGATGGAACGGCTCCAGCGCCTCGCTCTTCTCGCCCATACCGATGAACTTGATCGGCTTGCCAGTGATGGCGCGCACCGACAGCGCAGCACCGCCACGGGCGTCGCCGTCGACTTTGGTCAGGATCACGCCGGTCAGCGGCAGCGCATCACCGAACGCCTTGGCCGTGTTGGCGGCATCCTGGCCGGTCATGGCGTCGACGACGAACAGCGTCTCGGCCGGCTTGACCGCCGCATGCAGCGCCTGAATCTCGCCCATCATCTCGGCATCAATGTGCAGACGACCGGCGGTGTCGAGGATCACGACATCGATGAACTTGAGCTTGGCTTCTTTAATAGCCGCTTCGGCAATGTCGACCGGCTTCTGGCTGATGTCGGACGGGAAGAACGTCACGCCGATGTCGTTGGCCAGTGTTTCCAACTGCTTGATCGCGGCCGGACGATAGACGTCCGCCGACACCAACATCACGGTTTTCTTTTTGCGTTCTTTCAGGAATCGGGCGAGCTTGCCGGCAGTGGTGGTCTTGCCCGCACCTTGCAGACCGGCCATCAGAATGACCGCAGGCGGCGTGACGTTGAGGGTCAGCTCTTCGTTGGCCGCCCCCATCATCTCTTCCAGCTCGGCCTGGACGATCTTCACGAACGCCTGGCCCGGCGTCAGGCTGCGCGACACCTCGGTGCCGACGGCGCGTTCCTTGATGCGATTGACGAAGTCTTTGACAACCGGCAAGGCGACGTCGGCTTCAAGCAGCGCCATACGCACTTCACGCAGTGTGTCCTTGATGTTGTCCTCGGTCAGCTTGGCTTTGCCAGTGACCTGGCGCAGCGTCTGCGAGAGACGATCTGTCAGATTTTCAAACATGCGTGATCCTTTGGGTTCGTGCTGAACCCCGATTGATGCGGCCCGGCCCGTAGCGGCCGTTCAGTCGGCTGCCGAATTCGCGACGCCTGCTCTTTACAGCATCGCTATTGATAATAGTGAGGCTATAAAAGCGGCTGAAACAGCGATCGGCAAGCCTGTGGCTTGAGCAGGTCGCGGATTATAGCGAAGACTCCGGCGCACGGACACCACGGCGTCTGCTTCTGTAGTCTTTCGTGAAATGCGCGTTTTATGCCAAACTCACCGGCTTTCGGGCATGCCCAACAGGATCTATGTTCCCTTTGTCACCGAGTTTGCTCTTCAGCCTCGCCGCCGCTGTCTTCTACGCCGCTGCGACCGTCTACCAGGGTATGCGCCTGCGTCAGGGCCAGAAGGCCGACAAATGGCTGCTGTGCCTGATCGGCACCCTTGCCGTCGCCTGCCAGGCCAGTGCGCTTTTCGGCCAACTGGTGCGCCCTATCGGCCTGGGTCTGGACTTTTTCAGTGCCGCCAGCCTGATCGCTGTTTCAGTCATCATCGTGACCATGCTCGCGTGCATTCGCCTGCCGGTGGAAATCCTCCTGATTCTCCTCTTCCCACTGGGCCTGCTCACGACCCTGATGGCGCAGTTCGCGCCTTCCGGCACACTGCAGCCGATCATTGAAGAACACGGCATTATCAGCCACATCCTGTTGTCGATTCTCGCCTACGGGATGTTCACCATCGCGGTCTTCCAGTCCTTGCTCCTGTTGCTGCAGGATCATCAACTGAAAAACAAGCATCCCCTTGGCCTGATCAAAAGCTTCCCGCCGCTGCAAACCATGGAAAGCCTGCTCTTCGGTTTTCTCTGGGCCGGCTGGGTGTTGCTGTCGATGTCGCTGATTTCCGGCTGGTTGTTCGTCGAAAACCTCTTTGCCCAGCATCTGGTGCATAAAACCTTGCTGTCGATTCTCGCGTGGATCGTCTTCAGTGTGCTGCTCTGGGGCCGCCATCATCTGGGCTGGCGGGGTCACAAAGCGATTCGCTGGACACTGGGCGGATTTCTGCTGTTGATGCTGGCCTACTTCGGCAGCAAGCTCGTTCGTGAATACATCCTGCATATCTGACGAGCGCTCATCATGGACAACCTGCCGGTCGGCACAATGCTTACGCTCCTGACCCTGCTGACGCTGTGGTCGGGGCTGTTCAGCGCGGTCGAGGCTGCGCACCACAATCTTCGGGCGATGCCGGTCAATCCCCGCTCCAACGAGCCACTGAAGCCGGTGCTCGCGTTCAACCTCAACAGCCTTATCCTCGGCAATACGCTGCTCAAGACGCTGATTACCGTCCTCGCCACTCTTCTTGCCATCGGGCACTGGTATTTCCACGGGCCGCTGATTGCCTGGCTGGGTGTTGCCAGCGTGCTGGTCGTGATAACCGAGTTCATCCCGCGAAAGCTGGCGGCGCGTCGCCCCGAATCCATTCTGCTGCTGGGCAACAACGTGCTGCGTATCCCGGTTCGGCTGTTGCAGCCGCTGACCTGGATCTACAAGAACATCGCCAAAACGCTGTTGCGCCCTTTTCTGTCGAAGCGTCGGCCTGACACCCACGATGACGAAGACGACACGCACCCGACGGTCTATCAGGACAACGAAAGCCAGTATGGCCGCGCCCATGTGATCTCCGGGATTTACGCGCTGGATCGCATGACTGTGAACGATATCCTCGTGCCGCGCAGCGAAGTCGACGGCATTAACCTCGACGACACCATTGAGGAGATCGTCGACAAGCTGATCATTTCCCGCCACACCCGTCTGCCCGTTTACCACAACGACATCAATCAGGTGGAAGGCGTGCTCAACACGCGGATGATCAGCCACCTGCTCCCGCGCAACGAGCTGACCAAAGAGGCGCTGCAGGCCGCCTGTTACGAACCGTACTTCGTACCAGAGAGCACGCCGCTGCAGATGCAGCTGCTCAACTTCCACAAGCAGCAGCGGCGCATGGGCGTGGTTGTCGATGAATACGGCGAGGTGCTGGGCATCGTCAGCCTTGAGGACATTCTTGAAGAGATCGTCGGCGAGTTCGAAAGCGAGCAAGCCCTCGATAACCCGCACATTCACCCGCAGCCTGACGGGCGGCTGGTGATCGACGGCGCGGCGTCGATTCGCGATCTGAATAAAAGCCTCGCCTGGCATCTGCCCTCCGATGGCCCTAAAACCCTCAACGGGCTGATCACCGAAGCGCTGGAGACGATCCCCAACAGCGCGGTCTGCCTGAAGATCGGGCCCTACCGCCTGGAAATCCTCGAGACCGAGGACAACCGCGTCAGCCGGGTGTTGGTGTGGTTGAACACCCGCACCAAAGACGTGATCTGAGAAGGCAGGCGGCGCCCTGAAACACTTGTTTCCGCGCCAATCCCCTTCCTATAATCGATCCGCTTACCCAGCCCCGCCGATCCGCGTGCTACCCGCACAATGCGCGATCCGGCCAGTCACACAGCCTGACCGCTCAAGCGACACCCTGGCCTTCGCTCCCATCCCGAGCACGCCACGCGCCTTGCCCGCATCCGGGCTAGTCTGTTCAGCGCTGGACCAAAAAAACAATTAACGATTGCCGCAGCGCGCGTACGAATCTTCGTCTCTCGCTGACAGGCGATACGACTGCCAGGGATTTCCCATGACCACGACTTCTGCCTGTCCAACCCGTGACGAGAGCGAGGCCCGCCCCGCCAACTCGGCGGCCCGCGTCGCCACGGCCAGCTTCATCGGCACCGCCATCGAGTTCTATGATTTCTACGTATACGCCACCGCCGCCGCACTGGTAATCGGGCCGGTGTTCTTCCCACAGACGTCCAGTACCGCACAGATGCTCTCGGCGTTTCTGACATTCGGGATCGCCTTTCTCGCACGTCCGTTGGGCTCGGCGCTGTTCGGTCACTTCGGTGACCGTGTCGGCCGCAAATCGACATTGGTGGCCTCGCTACTGCTCATGGGCGTCTGCACCACGCTGATTGGCGTACTGCCGGGTTACGACGCCATCGGGTCGTGGGCGCCGATCCTGCTCTGCGTACTGCGCTTCGGCCAAGGCCTTGGACTGGGCGGCGAATGGGGCGGGGCCGCATTACTGGCGACCGAGAACGCCCCCAGGGGCAAACGGGCGTGGTTCGGCATGTTCCCGCAGCTGGGCCCATCGATCGGCTTCCTCGCGGCAAACGGGCTGTTTCTGACACTGGCGATGACGCTGGATGACGAGCAATTCCGCTCCTGGGGCTGGCGCGTGCCGTTTCTGCTCAGCGCCGTGCTGGTGATCATTGGCTTGTATGTGCGCCTGAAGCTTGAGGAAACGCCTGTTTTCGCCAAGGCCATCGCCCGCCATGAGCGTGTGAAATTGCCGATTGCCGAGCTGTTCGGTCAATACTGGAAGCCGATGCTGCTGGGCGCAGCGTCGATGGTGGTGTGCTACGCGCTGTTCTATATCTCCACCGTCTTTTCGCTGAGCTATGGCGTAAAAACCCTGGGTTACAGCCGCGAGTCGTTCCTCGCGATGCTGTGTTTTGCCGTGCTGTTCATGGCCCTGGCGACACCGCTTTCCGCGTTGGCAAGTGATCGATTCGGTCGCAAGCCGGTGCTGGTGATCGGCGGCGTGCTGGCGATCCTGTCGGGCTTCCTGATGGAGCCCTTGCTGACCCACGGCACGACCTGGGCGGTGACGCTGTTTCTGTCGATCGAGCTGTTCCTCATGGGCGTCACGTTCGCGCCGATGGGGGCGATGTTGCCGGAGCTATTTCCTACGCGGGTGCGTTATACCGGCGCGTCGGCGGCCTACAACATCGGCGGCATCGTCGGTGCCTCGGTCGCGCCGTTCTTTGCACAGAAGCTGGTGGAGATGGGCGGGTTGAGCTGGGTCGGTGGGTATGTCTCGGCGGCGGCACTGATCAGCGTGATCGCCGTGCTGTGCCTGAAAGAAACCCGGCACGCGGACCTGGATACGATTGCCTGATCAAACCGGATATAGACGGTGCGTGATCGCGAAACAAAAACGGCGCCCCTGAAGGCGCCGTTTTTCATTCAACGTGACGCTTACAACTGAACCTTCACCGCCATCGACGCGCGAGTGGCCTTGCGACGGGCCGCTTCAATCGACTCGTCGCGCGCCAGGGCAACGCCCATGCGGCGCTGTCCATTGACCTCGGGCTTGCCGAACAGGCGCAGCGCGGTGTCCGGTTCGCTCAGGGCCTGCTCCAGGTTGGCGAACGCCGTCTGGGTCGACTGGCCTTCTACCAGAATCACCGCCGACGCCGATGGCCCGAACTGGCGAATCAACGGAATCGGCAGACCGAGAATGGCGCGGGCGTGCAGGGCGAACTGCGACAGGTCCTGAGAGATCAGCGTGACCAGACCGGTGTCGTGGGGGCGTGGCGAGACTTCACTGAACCAGACCTGATCGCCCTTGATGAACAACTCGACGCCGAACAGACCGCGGCCACCCAGCGCCTCGGTCACCGCTTTGGCGACGCGCTCGGACTCGGCCAATGCCACCGGGCTCATGGCCTGGGGCTGCCACGATTCCTGATAATCGCCCTTCTCCTGACGATGGCCAACCGGCGCACAAAAGGTCGTGCCGCCGACGTGACGCACGGTCAGCAAAGTGATTTCGTAATCGAAATCAATGAAGCCTTCGATGATCACCCGGCCTTTGCCGGCACGACCGCCTTCCTGGGCATAATCCCAGGCCTTCTGGATATCCGCGTCGGTTTTCAGCAGGCTCTGGCCTTTGCCCGACGAGCTCATCACCGGCTTGACCACGCACGGGAAGCCAAGGTCTTCGACGGCTTTTTTGTAGTCTTCGAAGGTGTCGGCGAAGTGGTAGGGCGAGGTCGGCAGGTCCAGTTCTTCAGCGGCCAGACGACGAATGCCTTCGCGGTTCATGGTCAACTGCGCGGCACGGGCCGTCGGAATGACCGTGAAGCCTTCGGACTCCAGCTCCACCAGGGTCGCAGTGGCGATGGCTTCGATTTCCGGGACGATGTAATGGGGCTTCTCGGACTCGATCACCGCACGCAAGGCGGCGCCGTCGAGCATATTGATGACGTGGCTGCGGTGCGCGACCTGCATCGCCGGAGCATTGGCGTAACGGTCGACAGCAATCACTTCAACGCCCAGGCGCTGAAGCTCGATCACTACTTCCTTGCCAAGCTCGCCACAACCGCAGAGCAAAACGCGGGTCGCGGTCGGCGACAGTGGAGTTCCGATTTGAGTCATCTCAGGTCCTCGTGGAGCAGGTCGAGGGTCGCTCGGCGTGTGCAAGCAACCGCAGGTAGAAAGGCGCGCAATTTAACATGAAGGCCGGGAAATGGGATGCAGCGGCGCGGGCTTGATTCACCGTCGAGGGCTGTTGCCGCTGACTTGAAACATCATCCCGCCGGCCCTCGCCCGTTCATCGCAGGCGATCAAGACAGCGCGGCGTTGCTGATTGTCCATTCGGCTCCAGCCGGTGATCTCGGCCACGGTGCGCTGGCAACCCGTGCAGATGTCGGCGTCGTCCAGTGCGCAAATGCTCACACAGGGCGAGCGGACCGGCTTTTCATGGATCGGCGCTTCATCGACGGGTGCTGCATGGATGGGGGGGTTGGCGCTGGACATCAATCTTCCTGTGGGGCCAGGTCACGCGCGTAGCGTTGGGCGTTGTGGACGTAGTGGGCGGCGCTGGCGTCGAGCATCTGCTTCTGGGCATCTGTCAGCTCGCGGACGATTTTGCCGGGCGACCCCATGACCAGCGAACCGTCAGGGATGACTTTGCCTTCGCCGATCAGCGAATTCGCGCCGATGATGCAATGTTTGCCAATCTGCGCGCCATTAAGGATGACTGAGTTGATGCCGATGAGCGTGCTGTCACCCACGCTGCAACCATGCAGCATCGCGTTGTGCCCGATGGTCACGTTGCGGCCAATGGTCAGCGGCGAACCCATATCGGTGTGCATCACCGTGCCGTCCTGCACGTTGCTGTTCTCGCCGATGTCGATCAGCTCGTTGTCGCCACGCAACACAGCGCCAAACCAGACGCTGGCATTGGCCTGCAAACGCACATTGCCGATGACGGTGGCTGTCGGCGCAATCCAGCTGCTGGCGTGCGCATCGACGCGGGCGTCGCCCAGACGGTATTTCATGATTTGCTCCTCATGACTCAGTCCTCATGCTCGCGCGGCGGCTGCGGGTCAGGATTTCAGCGTGTGGATGATCGATCGTTTGGGCGGCTCGTTAAGGTCGATGCCGCTGTCGAAAAGCAGGTTCATCAGTTCGACGATCATGATCGCGGTCAGGCCCCAGATCTTGTACTCCCCAAAGCGATAACTCGGCACGTACCAGCTGCGCCCTTCATAGTCGATGCGATGGGTGTGTTCGCGCGCATCCTGACGGAAGAAGTCCAGTGGCACGCTGAACACGGCCGCGATTTCGCCATCGTTGGGTGTGTATTCGACGAAATCAGGAATAACGCCGACATAGGGCGTCACCCTTATGCCGTGTTTGGAGATCAACGGACTCAGGGGACCGACCACTTCGACGAGACCAGGCGGCAAACCGATCTCCTCCTGGGCTTCGCGCAGCGCCGTGAAGATCAGGTCCGGGTCTTCCGGATCACGCCGCCCGCCCGGGAAGGCCACCTCGCCGCCGTGGGTCGACAGGCCACTGGCGCGCAGCGTCAGCACCAGTTCAGGTTCTGCGTTGCGGGTAATGGGTAGAAGCACGGCGGCCTCGGGGAAGCGCGCGTCCGTTTCCAGCATCACCGGCGTGTAGCTGCTCATACGGTGAAGTAGCTCATCCAGCATGGGAATTCTCGATCGGTTGCCTGCCCGGCATCATGCACCAAAGCGACGACGCGCCCAAGTCTTGTAGGACAACCCCGCGCGCGCAAGACGCCTCTTGCCGTCCACCCGCGCTACAGCTCAAGATAGCCGCTGCCAACAGGAACCCGATTCGATCATGAAATTCTGCAGCAACTGCGGCAAACAGGTCATCCAGCGTATTCCCGAGGGCGACAGCCGCCTGCGTTACGTGTGTGAACATTGCGACACCATTCACTACCAGAACCCCAACATCGTGGCCGGCGTCGTGCCGGTGTGGGGCGAAAAGGTGTTGCTGTGCCGTCGAGCCATCGAGCCACGAATGGGCTACTGGACGCTGCCCGCAGGGTTCATGGAAAACGGCGAAAGCGTCGAGCAGGCCGCCCGCCGGGAAACCCTTGAAGAGGCGTGTGCAGAGGTCGAGGACCTGCAGCTGTATTCGATGATCGACGTGCCGCACATCAATCAGGTGCATATCTTCTACCGCTCGAATCTGGTCAAACCGGAGTACGCTGCCGGTATCGAAAGCCTTGAAGTGAAGTTGTTCGACGAAGCGGATATCCCGTGGTCGGAGCTGGCGTTCAATACGGTCAGGCGAACCCTGGAGTGTTTTTTCCGCGACCGGCGGCATCAAGATTTCCAGGTACGCACCGATTGTCTGTCTGTCACACCGCCGCTCAAGACCCTTTGATCGAAACGATGCTGCGCGATTGCCGCGCAGGCTTCAGGGATACCCTTTTCATGCGTTGGTTGCTTGCCGTTTTATGCCTGTCGGTGGTGCCGCTGTCCCAGGCTGCGTTCACTCAGACCATCGTGCCCAAAGGCAGCGAACAGAAGTTCGTTGGCGGGAAGGTCGTCGACACCCAGAACATCGCGGACCGCACCATCGATAAGGTGTTGGTCCTCAAATCCGCACATCAGTTGCAGCTGATCAGCCGTGGCGAGGCGCTGAAGACCTACCGGATCTCACTGGGCAAAGCGCCTAACGGACCCAAGCTGCAGGAAGGCGACCAGCGCACGCCGGAGGGCTTCTACTGGCTCGACTGGCGCAAGGCCAGCGACGCCTACAACCTGTCGATGCACATTTCCTACCCCAACATTACCGATGCCGCACGCGCCCGCCGCGAAGGCGTGAAACCGGGCAGCATGATCATGATCCACGGCACGCCGATCAACGACGATTACCCGGAGTGGTATTTCCACACGCTGGACTGGACGAACGGCTGCATTGCCATGCGCAACAGCGACATTCGCGAGGTGTGGGATCTGGTGAAGGACGGCACGATGATAGAGATTCGGCCGTAAGATTTTGCGGGGGTGATGCAGATCGCTCCAATCTCGAGCCATGCTGCTGGGAAGCTAGATATCTTCCAGCTTCCAGACATCGTAAGCCGGTACTTCATAGGGATGACTGTTCTTCAGCGCAGCAACCGCCTGCCTGATCAGCTCATCTGACACGACAAGTTCGACCTTCCATTCCTGAACCTGCTCGACCTCGCCGGCCTGCCCGATGAACGGCTGACTTCCGTCCAGCGGACGAAACTGGCCTTGCCCGAGCACCTGCCATGAGCAGCAGTCATACGCGCCGATTCGCCCCGCACCGGCGGCGAACAACGCGTTTTTGACCTGCTCCACATGGCTTGGTGGCACAAAGAAGGCCAGCTTGTACATCAGCGATCAGTCCACCCAAACGCGCGCATTGCGGAACATGCGCATCCACGCGCCGTCCTCTTCCCACTCATCCGGGCGCCACGAGTTGGTCACGGCGCGGAACACGCGCTCAGGGTGCGGCATCATGATCGTCACGCGACCGTCGAGGGTGGTGAGACCCGCGATACCACGGGGCGAACCGTTCGGGTTGGCCGGATAGGTTTCGGTGACCTTGCCGTGGTTGTCGACGAAACGCACGGCAACAGTGCCGGACAGATCGGTTTCAATCAGCGACTCAGGAGTCTTGAACTCAGCGTGACCTTCACCGTGGGCAATGGCGATCGGCATGTGCGAGCCAGCCATGCCTTGCAGGAAGATCGACGCCGACTTCTGGATTTCGACCATCGCCACGCGCGCTTCAAACTGCTCCGAGCGGTTGCGCACAAAGTGCGGCCAGAACTCGCTGCCCGGGATCAGCTCGCTCAGGTTGGACATCATCTGGCAACCGTTGCAAACGCCCAGCGCGAAGCTGTCGCTGCGGGCGAAGAAGCCCTGGAACGCATCCCGTGCACGGGTATTGAACAACGCCGACTTGGCCCACCCTTCGCCGGCACCCAGCACGTCGCCGTAGGAGAAACCACCGCACGCCACCAGACCTTTGAAGTCGTTGAGGTCGACGCGACCGGCGAGGATGTCGCTCATGTGCACGTCAACCGAGGCGAAGCCGGCGCGGTCAAACGCAGCCGCCATCTCAACCTGACCGTTGACGCCCTGCTCACGCAGCACCGCCACTTGTGGGCGCACGCCCTTCTTGATGTAAGGCGCAGCGATGTCGTCGTTGACGTCGTAGCCCAGCTTCACGTTCAGGCCCGGGTTGTCTTCTTCCAGCAGCGCATCGAATTCCTGATCGGCGCAATCGGCGTTATCACGCAGGCGCTGGATCTGATAGCTGGTTTCGCTCCACTGACGCTGCAGCAGGCGACGATCGCCTTTGAACACGGTGTCGCCGCTCAGGCTGATGATGACATCGCTGTTGTTAATCGGCTTCCCGATCACCGCAACGCAATCTTCGCCCAGGCCGGCAGCGCTGAACTGTGCGAGCACAAGCGGCGTGGCGTCCTGGCGAACCTGGATCACCGCACCCAGCTCTTCGTTGAAGAGAATGGCTGCGACTTTTTCGCGCTTGGCGGTCAGCGTGTCGAGTTCGAGATTCAGGCCGCAATGGCCTGCGAACGCCATTTCCAGCACGGTCGCCATCAAGCCACCGTCGGAACGGTCGTGATAGGCCAGCAGGTGGCCGTCGGCGTTGAGGCCCTGAATGACGGCGAAGAAGGCTTTCAGGTCTTCGGCGTCATCGACATCCGGTGCAACGCTGCCGAGCTTGCCGTGGGTCTGGGCGAGAATCGACGCGCCCATGCGGTTCTGACCACGGCCCAGGTCGACCAAGATCAGATCGGTCAGGCCCTTGTCCATGCGCAGTTGCGGGGTCAACGTCTTGCGAATGTCGGTGACCGGCGCGAAACCGGTCACGATCAGCGACAGCGGCGAGGTCACGGTTTTCTCGGTGCCCTCATCGCTCCAGCGGGTCTTCATGGACATTGAGTCCTTGCCCACCGGAATGGTAATGCCCAGCTCGGGGCACAGCTCCATGCCCACGGCTTTCACGGTGTCGTACAGACGCGCGTCTTCGCCCGGGTGGCCGGCAGCGGACATCCAGTTGGCGGACAGCTTGATGTCGGAAAGCTTGCCGATGCTCGACGCTGCGATATTGGTCAGGGTCTCGCCAATCGCCATGCGGCCGGACGCCGGAGCGTCCAGCAACGCCAGCGGAGTGCGCTCGCCCATCGCCATGGCTTCGCCGGTGTACACATCAAAACTGGTTGCCGTGACGGCGACGTCCGCCACCGGCACTTGCCACGGGCCAACCATTTGGTCGCGATTGACCATACCGGTGATGCTGCGGTCGCCAATGGTAATAAGGAAGCTTTTGCTCGCCACGGCCGGGTGATGCAGCACGCGCTGCACGCTTTCTTCGATGTCGAGGGTGCCCGGATCGAAGTCGTCGCCCAGCTCTGTTTCACGCTCGGCCGACCGGTGCATGCGCGGGGCCTTGCCCAGCAGCACTTCCAGCGGCATGTCGACAGGGCTGTTGCCGAAGTGACTGTCGGTGACGGTCAGTTGCGGCTCTTCAGTCGCCTCACCTACGACCGCAAACGGGCAACGCTCACGTTCGCAGATCGCTTTGAACCGTTCGAAGTCAGGGGCGCTGACGGCCAGGACGTAACGTTCCTGGGACTCGTTGCTCCAGATTTCCAGCGGGGCCATGCCCGGCTCGTCGTTCGGCACGTTGCGCAGCTCGAAGCGGCCACCACGACCGCCGTCGTTCACCAGCTCAGGGAAAGCGTTGGACAGACCGCCCGCGCCGACGTCATGGATGAACGCGATAGGGTTGGCGTCGCCCAGCTGCCAGCAGCGATCGATGACCTCTTGGCAACGGCGTTCCATTTCCGGGTTTTCACGCTGCACCGAGGCAAAATCCAGGTCAGCCGTGCTGGTGCCCGTCGCCATGGAAGAAGCCGCGCCGCCGCCCAGACCGATCAGCATCGCCGGGCCGCCGAGCACGATCAGCTTGGCGCCAACGGTGATTTCGGCTTTCTGCACGTGCTCTTCGCGGATGTTGCCCATGCCGCCAGCGAGCATGATCGGCTTGTGGTAGCCGCGAACTTCATCGCCGTGTGGCGTGCTGATCGACTGCTCGAAGGTACGGAAATAACCGGTCAGCGCCGGGCGACCGAACTCATTGTTGAACGCCGCGCCACCCAGCGGGCCTTCGATCATGATGTCCAGCGGCGTCACGATGCGCTCGGGTTTGCCGTACGGCTTTTCCCAAGGCTGCTCGAAACCCGGAATGTTCAGGTTGGACACCGTAAAACCGGTGAGGCCGGCTTTCGGCTTGGCACCGCGGCCGGTCGCGCCCTCGTCGCGGATCTCGCCGCCGGAACCGGTGGCTGCGCCCGGAAACGGAGCGATCGCCGTCGGGTGGTTGTGGGTTTCGACCTTCATCAGAATGTGCACCGGCTCCTGAACAGCACCATACTCGCGGCTTTCAGGATTCGGGAAGAAGCGGCCGGCCACGCTGCCGACGATCACCGAGGCGTTGTCCTTGTAAGCGGACAGCACGCCTTCGTTGTGCATCTGGTAGGTGTTCTTGATCATGCCGAACAGGCTTTTTTCCTGGCTCTGGCCGTCGATATCCCAACTGGCGTTGAAGATCTTGTGACGGCAGTGCTCGGAGTTGGCCTGCGCGAACATCATCAATTCGATGTCGTGGGGGTTGCGCTTGAGCCCGGTGAACGCGTTCACCAGGTAATCGATTTCGTCTTCGGCCAGGGCCAGACCCAGTTCGACGTTGGCTTTTTCCAGGGCCGCGCGGCCGCCACCCAGCACGTCGATGGCAATCAGCGGCTTGGGCTCGGCGTGGCTGAACAGGCTGGCGGCCTCTTCCAGCGCGCCCAGCACGATCTGGGTCATGCGGTCGTGCAGCGCGTCGGCGATCAGCTGTGCGTCGGCGTCGCTGAACTGGCCTTCTACATAAAAGGCAATGCCGCGCTCAAGGCGCTGGATCTTGGTCAGGCTGCAATTGCGCGCGATGTCGGTGGCCTTGCTCGACCATGGCGAAATGGTGCCGAAACGCGGGAGGACCAGGAACAGGCGGCCCGCAGGCTCCTGAACCGGTACGCTCGGGCCGTATTTCAGCAGGCGGGCAAGCACTTGCTGCTCGTCTTCGGTCAGGACGCCATTGACCTCAGCGAAGTGGGCGAATTCAGCGTACAGGCCACTGACAGCCGGAACTTTATCGTTCAGCTGCGCAAGTAATTTCTTGTGGCGGAAGGCGGAAAGGGCGGGAGCACCACGCAGGATCAACATCGTCGGGACAGCCTCGGGAAGGGGTGTGCTTTGAGGCCGTGCATTCTAGCCTAAACCGACCTCAACATCACCCGAAACGCTACGCATGGTTGCACTCGGGTAGCAATCTGTGTTTCTGCCTCCTGAGTCAGGTAAATCATGCGTTCAAGCGCCGCTTATTTTTACTGTAACAAAATGCCCTCAAGGCCCGTTTTCAAGGGCTTTCGTTTGGTTTTGTGATGGCTAGCAGACTAGCCCTGCGCTGTCGAGATATGGCGCCCGTGGCCGTTTGCGTATACTGCGCAGATGTTTTTCCCAATGGCTTTGCGTCCGCGGTACGCCAAATGGCTGATCGCAACCGGACTCTTCCTGATGCTCGGTGGCTGTGTTGATAAACCCAACACCCTCGAGCGCGTAAAGGAGGACGGTGTGCTGCGGGTGATCACCCGGAACAGCCCCGCCACCTACTTTCAGGATCGCAGCGGTGAAACCGGCTTCGAATACGAGCTGGTGAAGCGCTTCGCCGACGATTTGGGCGTCGAACTGAAGATCGAGACCGCCGACAATCTCGATGATCTGTTCAACCAGGTCGGCAAACCGAATGGCCCGGTACTCGCGGCGGCCGGTCTGGTCAGCAGCGATGAACGCAGGAAGCAGGTGCGGTTTTCCCACTCCTATCTCGAAGTCACCCCGCAGATCATCTATCGCAATGGCCAGTCGCGGCCGACCGATCCGGCGGATCTGGTGGGCAAGAAGATCACGGTGCTCAAGGGCAGCACCCACGCCGAGCAACTGGCCGAGCT
Organism: Pseudomonas sp.; assembly: GCF_035554175.1. Classification (GTDB taxonomy): domain Bacteria; phylum Pseudomonadota; class Gammaproteobacteria; order Pseudomonadales; family Pseudomonadaceae; genus Aquipseudomonas. The sequence continues at coordinate 16,078 of NZ_DATMIV010000053.1, forward strand.
GAAAAAGAAACTTCCTGCCATCGAGTACGAAGAGTCTGACGCCGTCGAGGTGGTCGACCTGTTGCGCATGGTCGATGAAGGGCAGATTGACCTGACGCTGGTCGATTCCAACGAAGTGGCAATGAACCAGGTCTACTTCACCAATATCCGCGTGGCCTTCGACCTCGGCGACGCGCGCAGCCAGAGCTGGGCCGTGGGGCCGGGCGAAGACAACAGCCTGCTCAATGAAATCAACGCGTATCTGGACAAGGTGCAGAAGAACGGCACTCTGCAGCGCCTCAAAGACCGCTACTACGGCCACGTCGACGTGCTCGGCTACATGGGTGCCACCACCTTCGCTCAGCACCTGCAGCAGCGCCTGCCGAAATACGAACAGCACTTCAAGAACTACGCCAAGAAAGAAAAAGTCGACTGGCGTCTGCTCGCTGCCATCGGTTATCAGGAATCGCTGTGGCAACCGACGGTGACGTCAAAAACCGGTGTACGCGGGCTGATGATGCTCACCCAGAACACCGCGCAGGCCATGGGCGTATCCAACCGCCTCGATCCCAAGCAAAGCATCATGGGCGGTGCCAAATACCTGGCTTATATGAAAGAGCAGCTCGATGATTCGATCCAGGAGCCGGACCGCACCTGGTTTGCACTGGCGGCGTACAACATCGGCAGTGGCCATCTGGATGACGCGCGCAAGCTGGCGGCGAAGGAAGGCTTGAATCCGGACAAGTGGCTGGACGTGAAAAAGATCCTGCCGCGCCTGTCGCAGAAGCAGTGGTACAGCAAGACCCGATACGGCTACGCCCGAGGTGGCGAGCCGGTGCACTTTGTGGCGAACATCCGTCGCTACTACGACATCCTGACCTGGGTGACCCAGCCGCAGCTTGAGGGCGATCAGGTCGCCGAGGGCAATCTGCATGTGCCGGCGATCGACAAGTCGAAACCAGCGCAAGAGCCTGCCCCTCTCTAAAAAGATCGCAGCCTTCGGCAGCTCCTACAGGGCCATGTGTACACCTGTAGGAGCTGCCGAAGGCTGCGATCTTTTGATTTTCAGCCCTTTAGAGCTGCAGCCAGAATCAGCGCTTTCATTTCCGCCACTGCCGACTTGAAGCCCACGAACAACGCATGCGCCACCAGCGCGTGGCCGATGTTCAGTTCGTTGATGCCCTTGATCGCAGCCACCGCCTCGACGTTGTGGTAGTGCAGGCCGTGCCCGGCATTGACGATCAGCCCCTGGGCCAGACCAAACGCGACACCGTCAGCGACACGCTTGAGCTCTTCAGCCACTTCCGTCGGTGTTTCGGCATCGGCGTAACGCCCGGTGTGCAGCTCGATGGCCGGCGCACCTACGCGCCTGGAGGCAGCGATCTGACGCTCGTCGGCGTCGATGAACAGCGACACTTCGCTGCCGATTTTCGATAAGCGCTCGACTGCTGCTTTGATCCGTTCTTCCTGCCCAGCGACATCCAGACCGCCTTCAGTGGTCAGTTCCTGACGGGTTTCCGGAACGAGGCAGATGTGCGCCGGGCGAATGCGCTCGGCGAACGCCATCATTTCTTCAGTGACACCCATTTCGAAGTTCATGCGCGTTTGCAGCACATCCTTGAGCAGCAGTACATCGCGTTCCTGGATATGCCGGCGATCTTCACGCAGGTGCACGGTGATGCCATCGGCGCCCGCCTCTTCTGCATCCAGCGCCGCCTTGACCGGATCCGGGTAACGGGTGCCACGGGCCTGACGCAGGGTGGCGACGTGGTCAATGTTCACGCCGAGAAGAATGCGATTGCTGGTGGTCACGGATGCGCTCCTGAGTTGAGAGATTCGGCGCACAGCATATCAGGGCTTGCGAAACAGCTCGCGACTGACAAGAGGACGTCCGCCCAAATGCACGGCCAGCGCCTGACGCATCAGACGCTTGGCCGCCGAAAGTGCACCGGGCGCCGACCAGTCGGCATCGGCCATCGCCAGCAATTCAGTGCCGTTGAACAACCCCGGCTGCAACAGATAAACGCGCTCAAGCCCGGCGTCCACTTGCAAACGATAGAGACCGTCCGGCACGACGGGCTCGCCGTGCACATCGGTATTCAGGGAGAAGCCATAACCGAGATCGTCGAGCAGGCGCCACTCGAACGAGCGTAACAACGGTTCCAGTGGTCGACCTTCGGCGAGCGCCAGCAGGGTCGCGGCGTAGTGATCGAAAACAGCAGGATGCGGATCTTCGGCGGGCAACAGGCGAATCAACAATTCATTGAGATAGAGGCCGCTGAACAGTGCCTCGCCGTTGAGCCAGGCAGAGGTCCCGGAGCTTTCCATGCGTCCGACATTCTTCAGCTCGCCCTTGCCACGGAACTCGACCTCCAGCGCCACGAACGGCCGCGCCAGCGTCCCGGCCTTGCCCCGCGCACTGCGCAACACCGCCCGCAACCGACCTTGCGGCGTGAGGAAGTCGACCAAAGCGCTGGTTTCCCGATACGCGCGCGAATGCAGGACGTAGGCGGGTTGGGCTGGTGGCGGGGCTTGCGACATGAATGTTGTTTCCCGGTTGGGATTGCAAAAAAGATCGCAGCCTTCGGCAGCTCCTACAAGTGCACACAAGACATTGTAGGAGCTGCCGAAGGCTGCGATCTTTTGATCTTCGAGTCGTTTACAGGTCGCCGTAACCCAGCGAACGCAGAGCGCGCTCGTCGTCGGACCAGCCACCCTTCACCTTGACCCACAGGTTGAGCATGATCTTGGAGTCGAACAGCAGCTCCATGTCCTTGCGCGCTTCGGTGCCGATGCGCTTGATGCGCTCGCCCTTGTCGCCAATGATGATTTTCTTCTGGCCGTCACGCTCGACGAGGATCAGCGCGTGGATGTGCAGGGTCTTGCCTTGCTGCTTGAACTCTTCGATCTCGACAGTGATCTGGTACGGTAGCTCGGCGCCCATCTGGCGCATGATTTTCTCGCGCACCAGTTCAGCGGCAAGGAAACGGCTGCTGCGGTCGGTGATCTGGTCTTCGGGGAAAAAGTGATCGTTCTCCGGAAGATGATCGGCGATAACCTTTTCCAGTGCCTCGAGGTTGTGCCCGTGCTGCGCCGAAATCGGGATGATCTGCGCGTTCGGCAGCTGCTCCTGCAACCAGCTCAGGTGCGGCATCAGCTCGGCCTTGTCTTCGATGCGGTCGGTCTTGTTCAGCGCGACGATCAGCGGGCCGGTCACATACTGCACACGCTCAAGAACCATCTGGTCCTCGTCGGTCCACTTGGTGCGGTCAACGACGAAGATCACCACATCGACGTCCTTCAACGCTGCCGAAGCGGTTTTGTTCATGTACCGGTTCAGAGCCTTTTCGCCACCCTTGTGCATGCCGGGGGTGTCAACGTAGATCGCCTGCACGTCACCCTCGGTCTTGATGCCGAGCATGTTGTGGCGGGTGGTCTGCGGCTTGCGCGAGGTGATCGCGAGCTTCTGCCCGAGGATGTGGTTGAGCAGCGTCGACTTGCCGACGTTGGGACGGCCGACGATGGCAACGTAGCCACAGCGAGTTGCGTTTGTATCAGTCATTGCCATTCTCCACGCCCAGGGCAATCAGTGCTGCGGCGGCCGCTACCTGTTCGGCAATACGACGGCTGACACCCTGACCTCGGCTTTTTTCATTCAGTAAGACCACTTCGCACTCGACGAAGAAGGTTCGGCAGTGCGGCTCGCCCTGGATATCCACTACTTCGTAGCGGGGCAGTTCGCAACCGCGCGATTGCAGGTGTTCCTGCAGGCGGGTTTTCGGGTCCTTGTTGGTGTCGACCAGCGTCAGGCCTTCGAACTCGCCAGCCAGCCACGCCAGCACGCGCTCGCGGGCGACGTCCATGCCAGCGTCGAGATAGATCGCCCCGATCAGGGCTTCGAGGGCATCGGCGAGAATCGATTCGCGACGGAACCCACCGCTTTTCAGTTCGCCCGAGCCCAGGCGCAGGTAATCGCCAAGGTCGAAACCGCGAGCCAGCACGGCCAGCGTCTCACCTTTCACCAGCCGTGCGCGCAAACGCGACAACTGGCCTTCGCGGGCCAGCGGGAAACGATCGAACAATGCCTCGCCGGCGACGAAATTGAGGATGGCATCACCGAGGAATTCCAGACGCTCGTTATTGCGTCCGGCAAAACTGCGGTGTGTGAGGGCCAACAGCATCAGCTCCTGGTCCTTGAAGGTGTAACCGAGCTGGCGCTCGAGACGGCTTAGAGAAACGCTCACGGTTTACCCACGCTGAGTTCGTGGCTGGATTCCACTGCCATCGCCTGGATACGGCGCAGGCCTGGGACAATTAACGCTGTGTTCAAAAATTAGATCCTGGCGATTGCGAAGCCGATTGTGCCGGCTCCAGAAATGCATTCGGCGCTGTGGTCAACAGCGCCGTGTGTAATTACTTGATCAGGCCGACCCGCGAGAAATTCGGCAGATGGCTGAGTTTTGGCTCCGGCCAGCTCATCCATACCGCGAAGGCCTTGCCGACGATATTGCGGTCGGGAACCATGCCCAGCAGATCCTTGGGAATGTTCGGATCATCCCAGTAGCGGCTGTCGTTCGAATTGTCACGGTTGTCGCCCATCATGAAGTAGTGCCCGGCAGGCACCGTCCACGAGCGATCCGGAGTGGCGCGGTAGCGGCTCATTTCCTTGCGGATCAGATGCTCGGCCGCGCCGAGTTTTTCCTGATAGAGCTCCGCGCTGCCCAGCGTGCCCGGCTCGGCGCCGACCATCTTCTCGGCAATCGACTCACCATTGACGAACAGGCGCTTGTCGGCGGTGTAACGCACCGTGTCGCCCGGCAGGCCGACCACACGCTTGATGTAGTTGACGTTCGGGTCGCTCGGGTAGCGGAACACCATGACATCGCCGCGCTGCGGGTCACCGACTTCGATGATCTTCTTGTCGATCACCGGCAAACGGATCCCGTAGGAAAACTTGTTCACCAGAATGAAGTCGCCGACGTCCAGGGTCGGTTTCATCGAGCCGGACGGAATCTGGAACGGCTCGACCAGAAACGAACGCAGGACCAGCACGATGAACAGCACCGGAAAGAACGACTTGCCGTATTCGACCAGCAGCGGCTCTTTGTTCAGTTTCTCGACCACCACGGGTTCAGGCTGGCTGACGCTGCCCTGATAAGAGGCAATGGCAGCACGCCGACGCGGCGCCAGGAACAGCAGATCGAGCAACGCCAACAGGCCGCAGACGAACACGGCGATGACCAGCAACAGCGGGAAATTTAGCGACATAGGACCTGATTATTCCAACCTGAGCACGGCGAGGAAGGCTTCCTGTGGAATCTCCACGTTGCCGACCTGTTTCATGCGTTTCTTACCGGCCTTCTGCTTCTCGAGCAGTTTCTTCTTACGACTGACGTCACCGCCGTAGCATTTGGCCAATACGTTCTTTCTGAGCGCCTTGACGGTTGTCCGGGCAACGATCTGACCACCGATGGCGGCCTGAATCGCCACGTCGAACATCTGACGAGGAATCAGTTCTTTCATCTTCTCGGTCAACTGGCGACCTTTGAAGTGCGAATTGTCACGGTGCACGATCAATGCCAGGGCATCGACCTTGTCGCCGTTGATCAGCACGTCCAGTTTCACCAGATTAGCCGATTGGTAACGATCGAAATGGTAGTCCAGCGAAGCATAGCCGCGACTGGTGGATTTGAGACGGTCGAAGAAGTCCAGCACCACCTCGTTCATCGGCAGGTCGTAAGTCACTTGCACCTGGTTGCCGAGGAACAGCATGTCGACCTGAACACCGCGTTTCTCGATGCACAGGGTGATGACGTTGCCCAGGTGTTCCTGCGGCACAAGGATATTGGCGCGCACGATCGGCTCGCGCATGTCCTCGATGGCCGAAACATCCGGAAGCTTCGACGGGTTGTCGACGTAAATCGTTTCACCGGTTTTCAGCACCAGCTCGAAAATTACCGTCGGCGCGGTGGTGATCAGGTCCAGGTCGTATTCGCGCTCGAGGCGCTCCTGGATGATTTCCATGTGCAGCATGCCGAGGAAGCCGCAACGGAAGCCGAAGCCCAGGGCGTCGGAGCTTTCGGGGGTGTACTGCAGCGACGAGTCGTTCAGGGTCAGCTTCTGCAGCGCTTCGCGGAAATCCTCGAAGTCGTCGGAACTGACCGGGAACAGACCGGCGTAAACCTGTGGCTGAATGCGTTTGAAACCCGGCAGCACCGGAACATCAGGGGTCGAACTCAGGGTCAGGGTGTCACCGACCGGCGCACCGTGGATGTCCTTGATGCTGGCGATGATGAAGCCCACTTCGCCGGCCTTGAGGTCAACGGTGGCTGTGTGTTTCGGGTTGAATACGCCGACGCTGTCGACCAGGTGCACCTTGCCGGTGGACTTGACCAGAATCTTGTCGCCCTTCTTCACCCGGCCATGGCGCACGCGTACCAGGGAAACAACACCCAGGTAGTTGTCGAACCAGGAGTCGATGATCAACGCTTGCAGCGGATCTTCGATATTGCCGGTTGGCGCAGGAATGGTGTGCACCAGACGCTCGAGTACTTCGTCAACGCCCAGACCGGTCTTGGCGCTGCAGGTCACCGCGTCGGTGGCGTCGATGCCGATGATCTTCTCGATCTCGTCCTTGACGCGGTCCGGCTCTGCCTGGGGCAGGTCGATCTTGTTGAGTACCGGCATGACCTCCAGGCCCTGCTCGATGGCGGTATAGCAGTTGGCCACGGACTGGGCCTCTACGCCCTGCCCCGCATCGACCACCAGCAAGGCGCCTTCGCACGCGGCCAGGGAACGGCTGACTTCGTAGGTGAAGTCGACGTGGCCCGGGGTGTCGATGAAGTTCAGCTGGTAGGTGATGCCATCTTTGGCTTTGTAATAGAGGGTAACGCTGTGGGCCTTGATGGTGATCCCGCGTTCACGCTCAAGATCCATGGAATCCAGTACCTGGGCTTCCATTTCACGCTCGGCCAGGCCGCCGCACATCTGGATGAAACGGTCAGCCAGCGTCGACTTGCCATGGTCAATGTGGGCGATGATGGAGAAATTGCGGATATGACTCAAATCACTCACGGATCAACACTCAAAAAGGCTGCAGGCTTGGCCCGCCGAAAAATAGCCGGGAATTGTACCTGATACACGGCGCAAGCGTCACGTTCGCCTGTCACCCGGATGGCATGCAAAAACGCCCCGGTCTGGCGACCGAGGCGTTTTCGAGGTTCAGAGCGAAGATGAACAGATGTTCATCAACCGGCCCTGCGCAGCAACCAGACACCCGCCAGCGCACACACGCCGGCCGGCACCAGCACCGCGAACAGCGGCGAGAAACCGAAAACCAGACTCGATGGCCCCAGCAAATCCTGGACGATGCGGAAGGTGAACCCCACCAGCACGCCGGTGAAGACCCGCTGACCGAGGGTCACCGAACGCAGCGGGCCGAAGATGAACGAGATCGCCATCAGCACCAGCGCCGCCGTCACCAGCGGCTGCAACACCTTGACCCAAAATGCCAGCCAATAACGGCCGTTGCTCAGGCCCTGCTCCGCCAGATAGTGGATGTACCCCCACAGACCGCTGATCGACAGCGATTCCGGCGCCATGACCACGGTACTGAGCAGTTGCGGGCTCAACGCCACGTCCCACTCCTCGCTCGGGGTATTGACGACTTCCGTACTGCGCTCACGGAACAGCGTGGTGGCAACGTCGGTGAGCTGCCACTTATTGCCGTCGAACTCGGCCTTTTTGGCGAAGCTCGAACTGAGCAAATGACGCTCCTTGTCAAAGTGATAGCGCGTCACGCCGTACAACAGACCGTTCGGTTGCACCGCGTTGATGTGGATGAATTCCTCACCCTGACGGTGCCACATACCGTGCTTGGCGCTTTGCGCGTCACCGCTGCCTTGTGCCAGCGAGCGATTGGCCTGGGCCATGCTTTCGGTGGCCGGGGCCACGTATTCGCCGATCAACACGCCGGCGAGCATCAGCACCAGCATCGGCTTCATGACGGCCCAGACGATACGGCCTATCGACACACCGGCAGCGCGCATGACCGTCAGCTCACTGCTGCTGGCCAGACTGCCGAGGCCGATCAGACAACCGATCAATGCTGCCATCGGCAGCATTTCGTAGAGACGGCGCGGTGCGGTCAACAATACAAAGCTGAGCACGTCGACCAGGGTGTAGGTATCGCTGACGTCACCCATTTCATCGATGAAGGCAAACAGCGTCGCCAGACCCAGGATGATCGCCAGCACGGCGATGATCGCCATGAAGACGCTGCTGCCAATGTAGCGGTCGAGTTTAACCACGGGCCACCTCCAGCGCAGCGCTGCGACGGCTGGCCAGCTTCAGGCGCATCGGCTCCCAGTAGAGCAGGCCGAGGCCGATGACCAGGAAGATCGCGTGCACCCACCACAGGCCGAGGGCCGGCGGGATCTTGCCTTTTTCAAGGGCGCCGCGGGCGGCAATCAGGATGGTCAGGTAAGCCATATAAAGAAGAATCGCCGGCAGCAGCTTGAGGAAACGCCCCTGACGCGGATTCACCCGCGACAGCGGCACCGCCATCAGGGTCACGATGAACACCAGCAATGGCAGCGACATGCGCCATTGCAGCTCGGTTTTCGAACGAATGTCATCACTGCCCCACAGGGACGAGGTCGGCATCGCATCGCGGTCGGTGACTTCTTCACTGACGTCCGGCTTGGGCAGCAGCACGCCGTAGGTTTCGTAATGAATGGCGCGGTAATCGGCCTGGCCCGGGCTGCCGTCATAGCGGTAACCGTTGTCGAGAATCAGGTAGCGATTGCCATCGGGGCGTATTTCCTGACGGCCCGATTCGGCCACCAGCACGGAAATCCCGCGATCCTTTTTATCGGCGCCGAGGTTCTTCTGCGAGATGAATACGCTGCCAAGATTGACCCGATCGTCGCTCAGGGTTTCGGTGTAGGTCACCCGAGTGCCGTCGCGCAACGCCTGGAAGCGGCCCGGCTCAAGGGTGTCGAACTCGGTCAGCGCGTCCTGCTTGTTCAGCAGCAGTTGAAACTGGTTGGCGCCCTGCGGGGCCAGTCCGAGGCTCAGCCACGCCACCACCAGTGCCACCAGCGTCGCCGGAAACAGGGTCATGCGAAACAGCTTCTGCTGGCTCATGCCAGTGGCCGAGAGCACGGTCATTTCGCTTTCGAGGTACAGGCGACCGTAAGCCAGCAGGATCCCGAGGAACAGGCCCAGCGGCAGAATCAGTTGCAGGAACCCTGGCAGACGAAAGCCCATGATCAGGAACAAGGAGCCCGGATCGAGCTGACCGGCCGCAGCCTGCGCCAGGTATTTGATGAAACGACCGCTCATGATGATGACCAGCAGCACGGCACTTACGGCGCTGAGGGTCAACAGGACTTCGCGGGACAGATAACGGAAGACGATCAAACCAGACACTCCAGGGTTGTCAGGCTAAGGCGGCCAAACAAGCAATCACATCGACCGGCCCGCCATGCAGAGCGGTCGAAAAAAGATGCGGCATTATCCTGTGATTGGGGGCGCCTGTCACTGCGCACACTCATCCATCTCTGTAATCCTTTGCTGATCCTACAACCGAGGGGGCGTTCTCAATTAGTTTTCACACCGCGCCGGGTCTGCTGTTGTGCAGGACAAGGCGCGAGAAGCGTGGTTTGGTCATTCCAAATAAGCTTCGAGCAACGCAGCCCTGCACAACAGCAGGCCCGGCCCTTCGGGTTGTGCCTTAAAGCCGGCCAGTCTGCGTTGCAGGCCTTGGAAAGGGAACAACCATTCCCAGCGGCCTGCGCCTTGCCTGGCTGGCTTTAAGGCGACAACGCGGTGTGAAAACTAATTGAGAACGCCCCCTAGGGTTGTCAGGCGCGGGGAGCGAGGTTCAAACTGCGGCCCTTGTCGCAGGCTTCGGCCTGCGCCTCTTCTACTTAAAAGCAGGCGACTGCGGACAGCGTCGAACGCCTGCGTGTTGACCATTCATTCAGGGATCCGGACATGGAACTGGTTGTAAAAAGCGTTAGCCCAGAAACGTTGAAAACCGCCACCCTGGTGGTTGCCGTCGGCGAAGGCCGCAAACTCGGTGTCGCCGCCAAACTGGTCGACGAGCTGAGCGGCGGTGCGATCAGCGCCGTACTCAAGCGTGGCGATCTGGCCGGCAAGGTCGGTCAGAGCCTGCTGCTACACAGCCCGGCCAATCTGAAAGCCGAGCGCGTGTTGCTGGTCGGCGTGGGCAAGGACGAAGAACTGGGCGACCGTCCGTTGCGCAAAATCGTTGCCGGGATCCTCAATACCCTCAAAGGCCTGGGCGGTGCCGACGCCGTGCTGGCGCTCGATGAAGTCATCGTCAAGGGCCGTGACAGCTACGGCAAGACTCGCCTGCTGGCAGAAACCCTGATCGATGGCAGCTACACCTTCGACCAGTTCAAGAGCCAGAAAGCCGAACCACGCGCGCTGAAAAAAATCACTCTGCTGACCATCAAGGCTGCGCAGGCTGAAGTGCAACGCGCCGTGAATCACGCTACAGCGATTGCCAACGGCATGGCGTTCACCCGTGATCTGGGCAATCTGCCGCCGAATATCTGCCACCCGACGTTCATGGGCGAACAGGCCAAGAACCTCGGCAAAGAGTTCAAGGATCTTAAAGTCGAAGTACTCGACGAAAAGAAGATCAAATCCCTGGGCATGGGCTCGTTCTACGCCGTGGGTCAGGGCAGCGCCCAGCCGCCGCGCCTGATCGTCATGCAATACAACGGTGGCAAGAAATCCGAGAAGCCGTACGCGCTGGTCGGCAAGGGCATCACTTTCGACACCGGCGGCATCAGCCTGAAGCCGGGCGCCGGCATGGACGAGATGAAGTACGACATGGGCGGCGCGGCCAGCGTGTTCGGTACGCTGCGTGCAGTGCTTGAGCTGAAACTGCCGATCAATCTGGTGTGCATCCTCGCCTGCGCCGAAAACATGCCAAGCGGCAACGCTTCGCGTCCGGGCGACATCGTCACCACCATGAGCGGCCAGACCGTGGAAATCCTCAACACCGACGCCGAAGGCCGTCTGGTGCTGTGCGATGCACTGACCTACGCCGAGCGCTTCAAGCCACAAGCGGTGATCGACATCGCTACCCTCACCGGTGCCTGCGTGGTGGCCCTGGGCGCCCACACCTCTGGCCTGTTGGGCAACAACGACGAACTGATCGACCAGTTGCTCAGCGCCGGCAAGGCTGCCGACGACCGCGCCTGGCAACTGCCGCTGTTCGACGAGTATCAAGAGCAACTGGACAGCCCGTTCGCCGACATCGCCAACATTGGCGGGCCGAAAGCCGGCACCATCACCGCTGCGTGCTTCCTGTCGCGCTTCACCAAGAACCTCAACTGGGCGCACCTGGACATCGCCGGCACCGCGTGGACCAGCGGCGGCAAGGACAAGGGCGCCACTGGCCGTCCGGTGCCGTTGCTGACCCAGTACCTGCTGGATCGCGCCAAGGCCTGAACCTGCTGATGGGCGGCGTCACTTTTTCGGTGACGCCGCCTGCCGCTCTGGAACCGCAATGACCCAAGTCGACTTCTATATCCTGCCCAGCGCCGATCCTTCGGCTCGTCTGGATTTTGCCTGCAAGCTCACCGAAAAAGCCTGGCGCATGGGCCACCGCATCTACCTGCACTGCAGCGATTCAGCGCAGCGTGACGATCTCGACGCACGTCTGTGGGCATTCAAGGGCGAAAGCTTCGTGCCCCACGGCCCTGCCGACAGTGAACCGGACGGCTTGATCGTACTGGGACTCGGGGACGACTGCGGCGAGCATCAGGATCTGCTGGTCAATCTCGATCTGAAAGTCCCGACCTTCGCCAGCCAGTTCGCCCGTGTGGCGGAAGTGGTGGTGGAAGATCCGACCATCCGAGCAGCGGCGCGGGAGAGTTTCCGTTTCTACCGCGAACAGGGCTATTCTCTGCAAGACCACCGTTTACAGCGACTCTGAGCACTCCAATGGACACTCCGAAACCGCAACAGAAGTCCGCACACCTGTTGGACGATCTTGAATCGATCCGGCAGTTGCTCGGCGATGACAACCTGCAACCGCCGCTGTTGACCGATACGGTCGATGACAGCGAACAGGAACAGATTCCGATGCTGTTCGATTCCGTCGGCAACCAGCCGGCGGCCGTCGAGCCACCACCCGCGCCGACCCCGGCTGCCCAGGCTACCGCACCGGTCGACAAAGGCCCGGACGCCCTTCTCCATCTGGACAGTGAACTGCGCGCCGCCGCGCAATTGATCATGCAGGACGTGATCGACGACTTCGCCCCGCACATCGAAACCGAAATCAAACGGCGCCTCGATGCGCGAATGGAGCGGCTGCTCGGCCAGTACGAATAAACCCAATCCCCTGTGGGAGCCAGCCTGCTGGCGATAGCATCACCACGGTTTTCCTGAAAACCGCAGTGCCTGCATCGCGAGCAGGCTCACTCCTACATTCAGATCTCCTCCGGACCTCCCCCGCTCGCCCTCGGCACCATGCCCCGCTATACTTCCCGGCTTTTCCTGAATAAATGCCAATAGGGTCCCGCCGCGCATGGATAAGACCTACCAGCCGCACGCCATTGAAACTTCCTGGTACAAGACCTGGGAGTCCGAGAACTACTTCGCCCCGCAAGGCGCGGGCGAGTCCTACACCATCATGATTCCGCCGCCGAACGTCACCGGCAGCCTGCACATGGGTCACGGCTTCAATAACGCGATCATGGACGCGTTGATCCGTTTCCGTCGCATGCAGGGTCGCGACACCCTGTGGCAGCCGGGCACCGACCACGCCGGTATCGCCACGCAGATGCTGGTGGAGCGTCAACTCGAAGCCCAAGGCCAGAATCGTCATGATCTGGGCCGGGAAAAATTCCTCGAGAAAGTCTGGGAGTGGAAAGATCAGTCCGGCGGCAACATCAGCCGGCAGATCCGTCGCCTCGGCTCGTCCGTCGACTGGAGCCGCGAGCGCTTCACCATGGACGACGGTCTGTCGGAAGCGGTGAAAGAAGCGTTCGTGCGTCTGCATGAAGACGGCCTGATCTACCGCGGCAAGCGTCTGGTCAACTGGGACACCAAACTGCACACGGCGATTTCCGACCTCGAAGTGGAAAACCACGACGAGAAAGGTTTCCTGTGGAACCTCAAGTACCCATTGGCCGACGGCGTGAAAACCGCCGAGGGCCATGACTTCCTGATCGTCGCGACCACCCGTCCGGAAACCATGCTCGGCGACTCCGCTGTCGCGGTTAACCCGAACGACGAACGCTACAAAGCGCTGATCGGCAAATTCGTCGAGCTGCCGCTGGTAGGTCGCCGCATCCCGATCATCGCCGACGATTACTGCGACCCTGAATTCGGCACCGGCTGCGTGAAAATCACCCCGGCTCACGATTTCAACGACTACGAAGTCGGCAAGCGTCACAATTTGCCGCTGCTGAATATCTTCGACAAGAACGCCAACGTCTTGCCTGCCGCTCAGGTGTTCAACCTCGACGGCACGCTCAACGACAGCATCGACGGCAAGATTCCGGCGGAGTTCGCTGGCCTGGAGCGCTTCGAAGCACGCAAGCAGATCGTCGCCGCATTCGACGCCGCTGGCCTGTTGGTGAGCATCAACGATCACAACCTGAAGGTGCCGAAGGGTGATCGCTCCGGCACAGTCATCGAGCCGTGGCTGACCGACCAGTGGTACGTATCGACCAAACCGCTGGCCGAACCTGCAATTGCCGCCGTTGAAGACGGCCGTATCCAGTTCGTGCCCAAGCAGTACGAAAACATGTACTTCTCGTGGATGCGCGACATCCAGGACTGGTGCATCAGCCGTCAGCTGTGGTGGGGCCACCGCATTCCGGCCTGGTACGACGAGTCGGGAAAAGTCTACGTCGGCCGCGACGAAGCCGAAGTGCGCGCCAAGCACAACCTTGGCCCGGACGTAGCGCTGCAACAGGACAACGACGTACTCGACACCTGGTTCAGTTCCGGCCTGTGGACTTTCTCGACCCTGGGCTGGCCTGAGCAGACCGAGTTCCTGAAGAAATTCCATTCCACCGACGTGCTGGTCACCGGTTTCGACATCATTTTCTTCTGGGTTGCCCGGATGATCATGATGACCATGCACCTGATGAAGAACGAGGACGGCACGCCGCAGGTTCCGTTCAAGACCGTATACGTGCACGGTCTGGTACGCGACGGCCAAGGCCAGAAGATGTCCAAGTCCAAGGGCAACGTCCTTGACCCGCTGGACATCATCGACGGCATCGACCTCGAGTCGCTGGTGCAGAAACGTACCTCCGGTCTGATGCAGCCGAAACTGGCGAAGAAGATCGAGAAGCAGACCCGCGAAGAGTTCGCCAACGGTATCGAAAGCTACGGCACCGACGCCCTGCGCTTCACTTTCTGCTCGCTGGCCTCGACCGGTCGCGACATCAAGTTCGACATGGGCCGTGTCGAAGGCTATCGCAACTTCTGCAACAAGATCTGGAACGCCGCGCGCTACGTTCTGGACAAGGGCGAAGACTGCGGCCAGAACGGCGAAGCCTACGAGCTGTCGCTGGCTGATCGCTGGATCATCTCTCAACTGCAACGCACCGAAGCCGAAGTGACCCGGCAACTGGATCAGTTCCGTTTCGACCTCGCCGCGCAAGCGCTGTACGAGTTCATCTGGAACCAGTACTGCGACTGGTATCTGGAACTGTCCAAGCCTGTGCTGTGGGACGAGAACGCGCCGGTCGAACGTCAGCGCGGTACCCGCCGTACGCTGGTGCGGGTGCTGGAAGTGGCGTTGCGTCTGGCGCATCCGTTCATGCCGTTCATCACTGAAGAAATCTGGCAGCGCATCGCGCCGCTGGCCGGCGTTCAGGGCAAGACGATCATGCTGCAGCCTTGGCCGGTGGCCAATGAAGAGCGCATCGATCCGGCGGCAGAAAACGACATCGAATGGCTCAAGGAACTGATGCTCGGCACGCGTAACATTCGTGGCGAGATGAACATCGGCCCGGGCAAGCCACTGCCGATCTTCCTGAAGAACGTCAGCGCTGAAGACCAGCGTCGTCTGAGCGAGAACGAAGCGCTGCTGAAGAAGCTGGCGCGTCTGGAATCGATCACCGTCCTGGCCGCTGGCGAAGAAGCACCGCTGTCCGCCACCGCACTGGTCGGCGAGATGGAAGTGCTGGTGCCGATGGCCGGCCTGATCGACAAGGGCGCCGAACTGGCGCGTCTGGACAAGGAAATCCTGCGCTTGCAGGGCGAAGTCCAGCGGGTTGGCGGCAAGCTGTCGAACGCCGGTTTCGTCGACAAGGCCCCGGCCGAAGTCATCGAGAAGGAACGCGCCAAACTGGCCGAGGCCGAACAGGCTCTGGGCAAATTGGCCGAGCAGCATGCGCGGATTGCCAGTCTGTAACGGCAGATCGCACTGAAAAAGGGAGGCCCATGTGGCCTCCCTTTTTTATGCCCACCACATTTCCCCTGTAGGAGCTGCCGAAGGCTGCGATCTTTTGATCTTGTTTTTCAGGATCAAGATCAAAAGATCGCAGCCTTCGGCAGCTCCTACATGGGTTCGGCGTATTCGACGTCAATGTGGGACAATACCCGCCACTTTCAGCCATACCCGAATCGACCACGCCCATGACCGCCCCCCGCACACCCAAACCTGCGCGCAAGAAGCCTGACGCCGCCTCCCCGAGCAAAGCCGTCGAGCCGCGCGCGAAGGCCAGCCTGCACCCGCGCAATCGCCATCAGGGTCGTTACGACTTCCCGGCGCTGATCAAGACCACGCCGGAACTGGCGCAGTACGTGATCACCAACCCGTACGGCAAGGAAAGCATCGACTTCGCCAGCCCCGATGCGGTGCGGGTGTTCAACCGGGCGCTGCTCAAGGCGTTTTATGGCATCCAGCATTGGGACATCCCGGCGGACTACCTCTGCCCACCGGTTCCGGGCCGCGCCGATTACGTGCACTTTCTCGCGGATCTGCTGGCGAGCATGAACGACGGCAAGGTCCCGCGCGGCGCGATCGTCAATGTGCTGGACATCGGCATGGGCGCCAACTGCGTTTATCCGCTGATCGGCAACAGCGAATACCGCTGGCACTTCCTCGGTTCGGAGATCGATCCGACAGCCGTGGCGGCGGCCCGAGCCATCGTGCAGTCCAACGATCTGAGCAAGGTCATCCAGCTGCGCCAGCAGGAGAACCGCAAGCACATCCTCATTGGCTTGCTGGAGCCGGGCGAGCGTTTCGACCTGACCATGTGCAACCCGCCGTTCCACGCGTCGATGGAGGAAGCGACCAAAGGCAGCGAGCGTAAATGGCGCGCCCTGGGCAAGGCAGACCCCAAACGCAAACTGCCGGTGCTGAACTTTGGCGGGCAATCGGCGGAGCTGTGGTGTGAAGGCGGTGAAGCGCGCTTTGTGACGCAGTTGATTGCCGAGAGCGCGAACTTCCAGCACAAGGTGTTGTGGTTCAGCACGCTGGTATCGAAAGCTTCGAATCTGCCGGCCATCGAGACGGCACTGAAGAAGGCTGGCGTGCTGGAGAGCCAGGTCGTGGAGATGTCGCAGGGCCAGAAGCAGAGCCGCTTTGTCGCGTGGACCTTCCAGACCAAGTCCGAGCAGCAGATCTGGCGGCGTGAGCGTTGGGTGCGCTAAGCGTCAGCAGATCCCCTGTGGGAGCGAGCCTGCTCGCGAAGCGATATGTCAGTCGCAATTGAAGGTGACTGACCCACCGCTTTCGCGAGCAGGCTCGCTCCCACATTGACCCGCAACTTGACCATCAAATTGCAGACACAAAAAAACCGTGCCCCGGATCACTCCGAAGCACGGCTTTTTATCGCCGCGTCTTACTTGTTCACAGCGTCGGTCAGGCCTTTGGCCACAACCAGCTTGATCACTTTCTTGGCAGGGATTTCGATGGCAGCGCCAGTCGAAGGGTTACGGCCGGTGCGGGCAGGACGCTCGGTCACTTTCAGCTTGCCGATACCTGGCAAGGTGATTTCGCCGCCGTTTTCCAGCTGATCGGCAACGATTTGGCCCAGTTGGTCCAGAGCGTTACGCGCGGTAGTTTTCGGCGCGTCGATAGCTTCAGCGATGTCGGCGATCAGTTGGTCTTTAGTAAGAGCCATGTAGTGTTCCTTCCCTATCAAATTCATATGGATTGCAGAGTGCAGTGTCAGCCATCGAGCCCGATCTTCTGGATCTGGCACCCTCGGCGATAACCACGACGAGTCGGGTTATAGATGCCGAAATCAGGGTTTGGTTCGACCTGACAAATGCTGAATGCACGCTTAACGCAGTGACTTCGCGCAAGACCGGGCAAAACTAGCACAGCGCCAAGGAAATATCCGCCTCTAGCTACCCATTTGGTCAGCTTTATTGCTCTAAATCGGTAAAAAACTGCATAAGGACGGGCGCGTGCCCCGGTTTTGCCCTACAACCCGCGCCAAAACCAGTGGTTGCGGTACACTGGGCGCTTTTTCGGGGGAGCCTGCCCTCCTCCCTTCCAACAGCCGAGAAGCCCATGCCGATCCGTCATTGCATCGTCCACCTGATCGACAAAAAACCCGACGGCACGCCCGCAGTTCTGCACGCACGCGACTCCGAACTGGCCGAGTCCGCAGCCATCGAAAACATGCTCGCCGACCTCAATGAAAGCTATAACGCCAAACAGGGCAAAGCCTGGGGCCTGTTCCATCCGGAATCCGGCGCGTTCCCGTTCAGCGGCTGGCTGAAGGAATACATGGACGGCGGCCGCGACTTCACCGCATTCAGCAAAGTCGCGGTCGAGCATCTGCAAAAGCTCATGGAAGAATCCAATCTGTCAGTGGGTGGCCATGTGCTGTTCGCCCACTATCAGCAGGGCATGACCGATTACCTGGCGATCGCCCTGCTGCACCACAGCGAAGGCGTGGCGGTGACCGACGAGCTGGACGTGACTCCGTCGCGCCACCTCGACCTCGGTCAATTGCACCTGGCGGCGCGGATCAATGTGTCCGAGTGGCAGAACAACAAACAATCCAAGCAGTACATCTCGTTCATCAAGGGCAAGAATGGCAAGAAGGTCTCGGAATACTTCCGCGACTTCATCGGCTGCCAGGAAGGCGTCGACGGCCCCGGCGAAACCCGCACCCTGCTCAAAGCCTTCAGCGATTTCGTCGAGAGTGAGGACCTGCCGGAGGACTCCGCACGGGAGAAAACCAAGACCCTGGTCGACTACGCCAGCAGCCAGGCCAAGCTCGGCGAACCGATGGGCCTTGAAGAGCTGTCGGAGCTGATCGACGAAGAACGCCCGAAAGCCTTCTACGATCACATCCGCAACAAGGACTACGGCCTGTCGCCAGAGATTCCGGCGGATAAACGCACTCTCAATCAATTCCGCCGTTTCACCGGCCGCGCCGAAGGCTTGTCGATCAGCTTCGAAGCGCACCTGCTGGGTTCGAAAATCGAGTACGACGAAGAGAACGGTACCCTGATCATCAAGGGTCTGCCGACTTCGCTGACTGATCAGTTGAAGCGGCGTAACTGATGCACGGCAATGCGCTGAAGAAGGTTGCCTTGGTGCTGTTGGTGATCGGATTCGACCTCGAAGAAATCCTCGCCGCCTTGAAATAACATCAAGATCAAAAGATCGCAGCCTTCGGCAGCTCCTACACAAGTCTCATGCAGGAGCTGCCGAAGGCTGCGATCTTTTGCTTTTATCTGGCTTCGATCCGGAAACCAAAACGCGGGAAGTGCACATGCACCACAC
Organism: Pseudomonas sp.; assembly: GCF_035554175.1. Taxonomy (GTDB): domain Bacteria; phylum Pseudomonadota; class Gammaproteobacteria; order Pseudomonadales; family Pseudomonadaceae; genus Aquipseudomonas. The sequence continues at coordinate 34,814 of NZ_DATMIV010000053.1, forward strand.
CGCTACGTTCGTCTTCACGACGAATGATCAACTCTTCACTGCCAGCAAACAGCAACTCACCTACGACCGGATCAACCCCGTAATCCGTCGCGGCAATCGCCACTTGCTGACCCGCCTTGAACCCGTTCGGATCAACGAACTGCTCATCCGGCAATGCTGCCGGGGTCGCGTTGCGCGCTACCTCCAGTGCCTCGGTGGAAGACATTTCGCTCGCCGCGCCGTGGCCGAAACCCAGCACCCGCCCCAGCCACGCCGTCACCGCGGGATACTCATCCACCAGCGGTGCCGTCACGTGAGTAGCCTTGAGAAACCACAGCGGATGCGCCAGGGCGAAGTCGGCAATCGATGGTTCGCCAAACAGGAAATCGCCCTGTTCGCGCTGCAGCTGTTGCTCCAGCCGCACCATGATCGTCGGCCATTGATGCCTGGCCTGCTCGGCAGACAGACGCGTGGCGCTGCCGCCGCTGAACAACCCGGCACGGTCAGCCAGAAACGCCTTGATCGCTTCCGGCGGCAACTTGCCGAAACGCACCGCCACCGATTCTGGCTGGAACACCAGACTCACCGCGTGCTGGAACACCACCGAATCGGCCCACGCGGCAAAACTGGCGCTGGTCATTTCCTGGCCTTCGGGGAAGAACGCCGGCAGGGCTTTTTCCTGCTCAAGGCGTCGAGCGATCAACGCTGTGTCGCAATAAATGTCCGCACCGATCTGCAGCACCGGCGTCTTGCGATAGCCGCCGGTCAAGGCCGTCAGATCAGGCTTGGGCATTACCGGAGAAATATGCACCGAACGCCAGGACAGGCCTTTGAAGCCCAGCAGCAGGCGGGCCTTCTCGGCAAACGGAGAGGTCGGGTAATGGTGCAGAATCAACTCGGACATGCTCGGCTCCGCCGCTGGAAAAGTGAATCCGCAGCTTAGCGTGCATTGCCTGACAGGCCTACAGATCTGCCTGATGGGAACCAATCAGTCAGATTGATAAGACGCGACCAGGCATTCCTTGGCGCTTTTTCTGAGCCTTTTGATCAGCCGTTCCTGGCGTAGCGCGTCGCTCTTGTCCAGGCAGCGCTCGGTGTAGACCAGTGCCATGGCCGGACTGGAAAGAAAGAATCGCGCGCCTTTGCCGCTCTGGTGCTTGGCGAAACGACGCACCGGGTCGTCACTGATCCCGCAGTACAGCGAGCCATTGGCTGCACGCACGAGATAGACGAACCAGGACTTGCTCACCGGTTCGACAACATCGACAGTTTTTTCGCTAAGGCTGGTCACTTCGGGATCTGGAGGCGTTGGAAACAGGCCGCTGATCTTATCAGCGACCGGCCTGAAATGCCTTCAGTCCCTTGCGCGCCTGAGCACGTACGGCGTTGCGCACCAGCGGCGTCCAGCCCAGCAATAGCCCCTTCAAGCCCAGTGCCTGACGCGACCAGCGCCACAGATCGAAGTGGTCGTGGTGCTCGCAGATCTTCCCGTCACGGAAGACAAAACGGGCCTGGATATCGTTGACCACGACATTGCCGGTCTGACTGAACAGATAAGTCGCCAGCCAATGCGCGCCACCGGTGCGCTCGTCGGCGCGGACGTTGTCGAAGGTCAGGGAGAAATCCTTGGCCCGGGTGGTGAGCATGCGCCACATGTCGCCGGCATCGCGACCGCGTAACTCGCCAAAGGCTGGATCGCTGAAGACCACGTCGTCGGTGTAGCAGGCGGCCATGGCTTCGGCATCGAGGCGCTGAAAGGCCTGGTAGAAGCGGATGATCAGGGCGCTATGGGCTTCACTCAAGGCAATCTCCAAAGAAATAGGTACAGATTGCCAGCACCATAATCCGCCGCGTGCAGAAACACTATCGGCAATACGCAAAACCCTGGTGGGAGCGAGCCTGCTCGCAAAGGCCATTTAACATTCAACATCTGTATTGACTGAAATACCGCTTTCGCGAGCAGGCTCGCTCCCACAATTGCCATCAACGCATTCAGATCTTTTCGCTTTGCACCTGCACGTACAACGCCCGTCCCGCCCCCAGCCCGGCAAGGATTGCACCGGCCCCGATAATGCCGAAAATCCAGCCCAGTGCATTCCAGCCGCCGGTCCAGTCATGCACCACGCCCACGGCGAACGGTCCCATCGACGCCAGCGTATAGCCAAAGCCCTGGGACATGCTCGACAGGTTCGCCGCGACATGGGAATCGCGCGAGCGCAGCACAATCAGGGTCAACGCCAGACTGAACGTACCGCCCTGCCCCAGCCCGAGCAGAATCGCCCAGCCCCACAGGCCTTCGATCGGCGCGTACAGACAACCGAACAGACCGGCCAGGGTCAGCGCCATCACCACAACGATTGCCGGACGCTGATCCTTGCCACGCGTCGCCAGCCACGGCGCGGCCAGCGAACTGGCCAGTTGAATGATCACTGAACCGGACAGCACCAGCCCCGCCTGGGTCGGCGTCAGCCCGCGCCCGATGAGGATCGACGGCAACCAGCCAAACACGATGTAGGCCAGCGACGATTGCAGGCCCATGTACAAGGTCACTTGCCAGGCCAGCGGGTCACGCAGCAATCCGCGTACGCGATTAGCGACGTTGTGCGCGCCGTGCTTCGAGCCGACTTGCGGCAGCCAGAACACCGCGGCCACCAACGCCGGAATTACCCAGAAACCCAGGCCCATCGCCCAACTGTTATCGAAGTGTTCACTCAACGGCACTGTCGAGCCCGCAGCCATCGCCGCGCCCAGGCACAGGGCCATGGTATAGACGCCGGTCATGGTGCCGGCCTGTTTGGCAAAATCGCGTTTGACGATACCCGGCAGCAGAACGCCGACGATACCGATGCTGGCGCCACCGAGCACGCTGCCGGCGAACAGGCCGATCTCGCCGAAGTTGCTGCGCAGGATGATGCCAGCGGCCAGCGTCAGCACAATCCCCAGCACCACCCGCTCAGCGCCGAAACGCCGCGCCAGAATTGGCGCCAATGGCGCAAACAAGCCCAGGCACAGCACCGGCAACGTGGTCAGCAATCCTGCCTGCGCTGCGGACAGACCAAGGCTTTTGGAGACCTCGCTGAGCAGCGGCGCCATGCTCGACAGCGCCGGGCGCAGGTTCAGCGCCACCAGGATCAGCCCGAGCAGCAACAGCCACGGACGTTTCACCAGTGGTTGGCTGTGCTGCACTTGCTCGTCATCCGCCTCGGCATCGATCAGCAATTGGTCAAGCTCTGCCGTAGGTTTCGGCGCTGTGGGTAATTCACTGCAGGACATGGTTTTCTCGGTTTCAAGGTTCATTGATCAACTGCCTCGACAAGGCTTTGGCCCGTTCCGGGTCGCGTTGCTCGACCGCATCGAGCAAGTCGATGTGCAGGTCGAACACTTCCTGACGGCGCGGGGAAATATTCAGGGTCTGGCGCAATTGCGCGCCGACGATGCTGGAGAAGTAGCGATACAGCTCGCTGAGGGTCGGGTTGTGCGCGGCGTCGACCAAACGCCGGTGAAACACCAGATCGCAGGCAATGTAGGTGTCGAGATCACCGTGGTAGTGGCTGCCGCTGGTGCCGAGCGCTTCACGCAATGCCGCCAGATCCTCATCGGTACGGCGCAACGCCGCCAGGCCGATGGCCTCGACTTCGAGGATGTGCCGGGTTTCCCGGGCCTGATCGAGAGAACAACGAGACAACGCCTTCAGCGTATCCAGCGGATCGACCACCGCGCGCAGATAGCTGCCGTCCCCCTGACGAATTTCAATCAGTCCCGAAAATGCCAGCACGCGCATGGCTTCGCGCACGGTGTTGCGGCTGATGCCCAGCTCGGCGCACAGCTCGGGCTCGGTCGGCAGACGTTCACCTACCTGCCACGCACCGTTGTTGATGCGCTGACGCAGTTGGTCCAAAGCCTGATCGACCAGGGATCGCTTGATCAAAGGGGAAATTTCGGACATGAGCCTCACCTTTTCATCCAATCATAGGATGAATTTTCCGACATGTTAGTCAGACCCATGTAGGACGGCAACCACCTAGGGTCAATCGGAGACACATGGAGCGGCATTTTCGATTGGTCAAAATTACCCTTTAAGGGTAATTTCAGGGACAGGGTTTTGGCTTCTTATGGAAAAGAACACACCCCATTACGACTTGGCGGTGATCAAGTCTGAAGTGAGGCGACTGGGTCCAAATGCTTTCACCAAAACTTCAGTAAGGTCAGCTGAGAAGCTCGGCTTCACCACCAGCGAAATGCAGGAGATTGTTTTCGAGCTACAAACCAGGATGTTGTACAAATCGATGACTACTTATGACGATCATCGAATCTGGCAAGACGTGTATCACATCAATTCACGAGATCAGGAGATTTACATCAAGGTGACATACCGCCCCGGCGGCAGCCCACCGGTGATCTCCTTTAAGGAGAAAAACCCATGAAAACCCAGCAATGTGTCAGCTGCGGTGCGCGTGAGGAAATGAGGCATTTTCAGGGGCGCGGCGAAACCCTGAGAGTCAAAGGCATGGAGCGTCGTGTCGATAATCTTTCTGGCTGGGAATGCCAGAAGTGCGGCGAGATCGAATGGGACCCCGACACCGATAGTGCGCAGCGGTATTGCAACGCAGGTGATGAGTTGGTTATCGCTGCGAGGCAAATGATGGGTGACGAGATGAAGCGTATCCGTCGCAAATTGCACCTGACGCAAAAAGAGACGGTGCAACTGCTGTCTGGGGGTGGGCATAACGCATTCTCTCGCTATGAACGCGGCGATGTATTGCCGCCCAAGGCGCTCATTTTGTTGATGCGTTTATTGGATCGTTACCCGTACTTGCTAACCGATGTGAAGACTCTCGGCGAAGGTGCAGATTTGAGAGGTTTCGAGCACATCGTCCATAAAGAACACGAATTCCTCTCCGTCTCCTGACCCCCCAAAAAAAACCAACCCGGCACATCGCCGGGTTGGTTTTACGCAACCACCATCAATGCAAAATCTGACTCAAGAACAACTTGGTCCGATCATTCTGCGGATTGTCGAAGAAGTCGTTCGGCGCCGCCTGTTCCACGATCTCGCCCTTGTCCATGAAGATCACGCGATTGGCCACGGTGCGCGCAAAGCCCATTTCGTGGGTTACGCAGAGCATGGTCATGCCGTCTTCGGCCAGACCGATCATGGTGTCCAGCACCTCTTTCACCATCTCCGGATCGAGCGCTGATGTCGGTTCGTCGAACAACATGATTTTCGGCTTCATGCACAGGGCGCGGGCGATCGCCACGCGCTGCTGCTGACCGCCGGACAGTTGTCCCGGATATTTATGCGCCTGCTCCGGAATGCGTACGCGCTCCAGATAGTGCATGGCAATTTCTTCGGCCTTGCGCTTGGGCATCTTGCGCACCCACATCGGCGCCAGGGTGCAGTTCTGCAGAATCGTCAGGTGCGGGAACAGGTTGAAGTGCTGGAAGACCATGCCGACTTCACGGCGGATCGCTTCGATCTGCTTGAGGTCGTTGGTCAGTTCCACGCCATCGACGACGATGCGGCCCTGCTGGTGTTCTTCCAGACGATTGAGGCAGCGAATCGTGGTCGATTTGCCGGAGCCCGAGGGGCCGCACAGGACGATACGCTCGCCCTGTCTGACGTTGAGGTTGATGTCTTTGAGCACGTGAAACTGGCCGTACCACTTGTTCACGCCTTGCATCTGGATGATGCCTTCCGGACCCACAGGCTTTTTGATTGCTTCGCTCATTTACAGAGAACTCCTAACGCTTGTGGCCAGTGTCGAGCTTGCGTTCCAGATGCATGGAATAGCGCGACATACCAAAACAGAAAATCCAGAACACCAGGGCGGCGAACACGTAGCCTTCGGTGGCCATGCCCAGCCATTTCGGGTCGGCAGCAGCTTGCTTGACGCTGTTGAGCAGGTCGAACAGGCCGATGATGATCACCAGACTGGTGTCCTTGAACAGCGCGATAAAGGTGTTGACGATGCCGGGGATCACCAGCTTCAGGGCTTGCGGCAGAATCACCAGGCCCATCGAGCGCCAGTAGCCGAGGCCCATCGCCGCAGCCGCTTCATACTGACCCTTGGGGATCGCTTGCAGACCGCCACGCACCACTTCGGCGACGTAGGCCGACTGGAACAGAATCACGCCGATCAGCGCCCGCAGCAGTTTGTCGAAGTTCATGCCTTCGGGCAGAAACAACGGCAGCATCACCGAGGACATGAACAACACCGTGATCAACGGTACGCCGCGCCAGAACTCGATGAAGGTCACGCAGACCACGCGAATCGCCGGCATGTTCGACCGCCGCCCCAGCGCCAGCACGATACCCAGCGGCAACGCTCCGGCGATGCCGACGGTGGCGATCACCAGCGTCAGCATCAGGCCGCCCCACTGGCTGGTCGGCACGGTGCTCAGACCGAAACCGCCGTGCAGCAAGGTGAAAGCGATGATCGGGTACAGCACCAGGAAGCTCAGGCCATAGACCGCTTTACGCGGCATGCGCGAGATGAACAGTGGCGCCGCGCCGATGACCGCCAGCCACACGGTCAGGTCGACGCGCCAGCGCAGTTCGGTCGGGTAATAGCCATACATGAACTGGCCGAAACGCTGCTGAATGAACACCCAGCAGGCGCCTTCCTTGGTGCAGTCGGCGCGGGTGGTGCCTACCCAGTTGGCATCGACGATGGCCCAACTGAGGATCGGCGGCACGACCAGGTAAATCAGGTAGAACGCAAACAGCGTCAGCAGGGTGTTGAGCCAGCTGGAAAACATGTTCGCGCGCATCCACGCCACCACGCCGATGCTGCTGTTGGGTGGGGGCATGTCGGGTTTGAAAGTATGAGTACTCATGCGCTTTTCCTTACCGCTCGATCAGCGCAATGCGCTTGTTGTACCAGTTCATCAGCAGGGAAATGCTGATACTGATCGCCAGGTACACACTCATCGTGATGGCAATCACTTCGATGGCCTGACCGGTCTGGTTGAGCACGGTGCCGGCGAACAGCGAAACCATTTCCGGGTAACCGATACCGGCCGCCAGCGAGGAGTTTTTCGCCAGGTTGAGGTACTGGCTGGTCAGCGGCGGAATGATCACGCGCAGGGCTTGCGGAATGATCACCTTGCGCAGGGTCGGGCCGTTGCGCAGGCCGAGCGAACGCGCCGCCTCGGTCTGGCCGTGGCTGACCGACTTGATCCCGGAACGCACGATCTCGGCAATGAACGCTGCGGTGTACACGGTGAGGGCCAGGGTCAATGCCAGCAGTTCCGGGATCAGCACCCAGCCGCCGACGAAGTTGAAACCCTTGAGCTCAGGCATTTCCCAGTGCAGCGGAGCACCGAAGATCAGCGCGCACAAAGTCGGGATCACCAGCAGAATCGCCAGGCCGGCCCAGAACTTGTGAAACGGTACGCCGGTTTCTTCGAAGCGCTTGTTGGCCCAGCGGCACATCAGCACGATACCGACGATGGCCAAGACGACGCTGATCACGAACGCCCAGAAGCCGTCGGCGGCAAGAGCGGCCGGCATATTCAGGCCACGACTGCTGACGAAGAACGTGTCGCCGAAGTTGTGGCTGTTGCGCGGCCCCGGCATGGTCAGGAACACCGCGAAGTACCAGAACAGGATCTGCAGCAGCGGCGGAATATTGCGGAACACTTCCACATACACTGTCGCCAGTCTGGCAATGATCCAGTTCTGCGACAGCCGTGCCACGCCGATGATGAACCCGAGGATCGTCGCCAGGATCACGCCGATAAAGGTCACCAACAGGGTGTTGAGCAGGCCGATGACAAACACTCGGGCATAGCTGTCCGCTTCGGTGTAGTCGATCAGGTGTTGAGCGATGCCGAACCCGGCACTGCGCTCCAGAAAGCTGAAACCGGACGTGATGCCGCGGTGTTCAAGGTTGGTTTGCGTATTGTCGAACAGGTACCAGCCAAGCGAGACCACCGCCACAACGGTGATGATCTGGAATAGCCACGCACGCACTCGTGGATCGCTGAGGCTGAGCCTCTGCTTTGGTGCGCCGATAGAATTTTGCATGAAGTGCCCCGCAAGAAATGGAACAAGAACATCACCCGGCGGTTGGCCCGCCGGGCGATAGAACCATTAGCGCACTGGTGGTGCGTACTGAATGCCGCCGTTGTTCCACAGGGCGTTCAGGCCACGGTCGATTTCCAGCGGAGTGCTCTTGCCGAGGTTTTTCTCGAAGATTTCACCGTAGTTGCCGACTTGCTTGACGATCTGCACAACCCAGTCCTTCGGCAGTTTCAGGTCTTTGCCGTACTCGCCGTCAGCCCCGAGCATACGGGCCACGTCCGGGTTTTTGGTCGACTTGGCTTCAGCTTCGACGTTCTTCGAAGTGATGCCGGCTTCTTCGGCATTGAGCAGCGCGTAACCAGTCCAACGCACGATGGCCAGCCACTCGTCGTCGCCATTACGCACGACCGGACCCAGTGGTTCTTTGGAAATGGTTTCCGGCAGAACCACGTAGTCCTTCGGCGAGGCCAGCTTGCTGCGCTGGGCGAACAGCTGGGACTTGTCGGAGGTCAGCACGTCGCAACGACCGGATTCCAGCGACTTGGCGCTTTCATCGGAGGTGTCGAACGTGATCGGGGTGTATTTCAGACCGTTGCCACGGAAGTAGTCGGACACGTTCAGCTCGGTGGTGGTACCGGCCTGGATGCAGATGGTTGCGCCGTCGAGTTCCTTGGCACTCTTCACGCCCAGCTTGTTGTTCACCAAAAAGCCGATGCCGTCGTAGTAGGTGATGAAGCCCGGGAATTTCAGGCCCATGCCCGCGTCACGGGAGCTGGTCATGGTGGTGTTGCGCGACAGGATGTCGATCTCGCCGGACTGCAGCGCGGTGAAGCGCTCCTTGGCGTTCAACTGGCTGAACTTGACCTTGCTGGCGTCGCCGAAAACGGCTGCTGCCACAGCGCGGCAAACGTCGGCGTCGATGCCGAGAATCTTGCCGGTTGCATCCGGTACCGAGAAGCCCGGCAGACCGTCGCTCACGCCACACTGCACGAAACCTTTTTTCTGTACCGCATCCAGGGTTGCACCCGCCTGAGCGAACCCGCTGACACCGAGTACCGCGGCAGCAGTCACGACCGCCAGAGTGGATTTCAACATCTTCATTCAAACCTCCAGTTTTGCTCTTGTTGTGTCGGAGCTTGAGTCCAGTCGCACCCTTTTGAGGCGTTGTTGACCCGTGTTGGCTTTTTTTGGGGTCAACCGACGCAAGACCTTCGCTATGAGTCTATTGGGAGAAAATCCACAGCATGGATCACTCACTTCTCACCAATCGGCCGAACGGGCTGTAGCCCTTTCACGTTCGCTAAGCCCGTAGCGGCCATTGGCGAACATCCATCACCGGATTCGTTGCAATCCCGCCGCGCGGCTTACACTGATAGTGTTACCGCCACGCAACGGATGCTTCGTACGCAGACCTGCATAGCAAAGCCCGTACCACACCGCTTGCGAAAGCGATTGCGCGACACGTCAATAGCAAAACTTGTAACCTTGCGACATCTTCTTAACGGATCAACCGGGCGCGCACTTCAATCACGCACTCAATGAGAGCGCCCGCACTTTTTTGGAGCAGACATGACCGAGCCCTTGATTCTTCAGCCTGTTAAGCCCGCGGACGCCTGCGTGATCTGGCTGCACGGCCTCGGCGCCGACCGTTACGACTTCCTGCCGGTGGCCGAGGCGTTGCAGGAAAGCCTGCTGAGCACACGTTTCGTACTCCCACAGGCGCCGACTCGTCCGGTGACGATAAATGGCGGATATGCCATGCCCAGCTGGTACGACATCAAGGCCATGAGCCCGGCCCGGGCGATCGACCGCGACGAGCTGGAAGCCTCCGCTGATCGCATCATCGAACTGATCGATAGCGAGCGCGCCAGCGGAATAGACGCCTCACGGATTTTTCTCGCCGGGTTTTCCCAGGGCGGCGCGGTGGTTTTGCACACCGCATTTCTGAAATGGCAGGGAGCATTGGGTGGCGTTCTGGCGTTGTCGACTTACGCACCGACTTTCAGCGACGAACTGCAATTATCCGCCAGCCAGCAGCGCATTCCGGTGCTCTCTCTGCATGGTCAGTTCGATAACGTGGTGCAGAACTCGATGGGCCGCAGCGCTTACGAGCATTTGAAGCAGCATGGTGTCACCGTGACATGGCAGGAATACCCAATGGAGCACGAAGTGTTACCTGAAGAGATTCGCGACATCGGCGTCTGGCTGAGCGAACGCCTGCGCTGATTGTCGGCCGACGTCTGCCCATTGATCCCTCCCACTACGCCGCGCCCGTTTCTTGCATTACACTGGCCGGCGTACATTCCTTAACCAATTGATGAGATGACCGTGCTCAAAGCACTCAAGAAAATGTTCGGTAAAAGCGAGGCTGAGCAGCTCGCGCCAGTTTCCAGCGCGCCGTCGCACGCCCCCGGTCATCGCACCGATGCCCCGCAGGCCGACCGCCCCGCTCGTGTAGCGGCCCCCAAGCCAGCACCAGAACAACCGCCGAAACCGGCTCCTGCCGCGCCAATTGCCGCCGAATCGGCGCGCGGCGAAGCACCGAAACCGGCCCGCCCACGTCGCGAACCGAAGCCCAAGGCTGCCGTTATTCCGTGGAAACTCGAAGACTTCGTCGTCGAACCCCAGGAAGGCAAAACCCGTTTTCACGATTTCAAGCTCGCCCCGGAACTGATGCACGCCATTCAGGACCTGGGCTTTCCGTATTGCACGCCGATCCAGGCGCAGGTGCTGGGTTTCACCCTCGCCGGCAAAGACGCCATCGGCCGCGCGCAGACCGGCACCGGCAAGACCGCCGCGTTCCTGATCTCGATCATCACGCAGCTGCTGCAGACGCCGCCGCCGAAAGAGCGCTACATGGGCGAACCGCGCGCGCTGATCATCGCGCCGACCCGTGAGCTGGTGGTGCAGATCGCCAAGGACGCGGCCGACCTGACCAAGTACACCGGCCTCAACGTGATGACGTTCGTTGGTGGCATGGACTTCGATAAACAGCTCAAGCACCTCGAAGCACGCCACTGCGACATTCTCGTCGCTACACCGGGGCGCTTGCTCGACTTCAACCAGCGCGGCGACGTGCACCTGGACATGGTCGAAGTGATGGTGCTGGACGAAGCCGACCGCATGCTCGACATGGGTTTCATCCCGCAGGTGCGGCAGATCATTCGCCAGACACCGCCGAAGTCCGAGCGCCAGACCCTGCTGTTCTCCGCGACCTTCACCGAAGACGTGATGAACCTCGCCAAGCAGTGGACCACCGACCCGGCCATCGTCGAAATCGAAATCACCAACGTCGCCAACGAAAACGTCGAGCAGCACATCTATGCGGTGGCCGCTGCCGACAAGTACAAGTTGCTCTACAACCTGGTCAACGATAACGGTTGGGAGCGGGTCATCGTGTTTGCCAACCGCAAGGACGAAGTGCGCCGCATCGAAGAGCGCCTGGTGCGTGACGGCATCAACGCTGCGCAGCTGTCCGGCGACGTGCCGCAGCACAAGCGCATCAAGACTCTGGAAGGTTTCCGCGAAGGCAAGATTCGCGTGCTGGTGGCCACCGATGTTGCCGGTCGCGGCATCCACATCGACGGCATCAGCCACGTGATCAACTTTACCCTGCCGGAAGTCCCGGACGACTACGTGCACCGCATTGGCCGCACCGGTCGCGCGGGCGCCGACGGTGTATCGATCAGCTTCGCCGGCGAGGACGACTCCTACCAGTTGCCGTCCATCGAAGAAAAGCTCGGTCGCAAGATCAGCTGCGAAACGCCACCAACGCATCTGCTGCGGGCGGTAGAGCGCAAGCGCCCGCAGTAAGTACCGCGACACAGAAAAGCGCAGCCGGACACGGACTGCGCTTTTTTTTTGCCCGGCGGTTGCCAGCCAGAACTAAAAGTCCATAATGGAAAAATAAGTTTAGTTTTGGAGCGCGAAATGTCCACTACGCCCTATGTGATCAACTCAGCGCAGGCCCGTGAACTGCTATCCCGCATCGACGTGCCGCAAATCCTGCGCAAGCTGTTTCGCGATCTCGCGGCAGGCACCGCCGTGCAACCGGCGCAGCAACTGGTGGAATTCCCGCAAGGTGCCGGCGACTTCATCAATTATCTCGGGGTGCTGGCCGCAGACGGCGTCTACGGTGTGAAGACCTCGCCGTATATCGTGCGCGAGCAGGGTGCTCTGGTGACGGCGTGGACATTGTTGATGTCGATGAAAACCGGTCAGCCGCTGTTGCTTTGTGATGCCGGTGAATTGACCACCGCCCGCACCGCCGCGACCACGGCTGTCGCAGTCGACGCCCTCGCCCCGTTGAATGCCCGACGACTGGCGATCATAGGCAGCGGCAAGATCGCCCAGGCGCATCTGCACTACGTGAAGTCGTTGCGTGACTGGCAGAGCGTCAGCCTGTACTCGCCGTCCCTGCGCGAAGATGCTGAAACACAAGCGGTGTTGAAAGCCATCGCGCCGGCACTGAAGATTGCCGACAGCCGTGAGGCCGCCATCGCCGATGCCGACGTGATCATGCTCTGCACGTCGTCTGCCGGGCCGGTGATCGATCCGGCGCAGTTGCACAAACCGGCGCTGATCACCTCGATCAGTACCAACGCCCCACGCGCCCACGAAGTGCCGCCGGGCAGCCTCAACGAAATGCAGGTGTTCTGCGACTACCGTCTGACTACGCCGGGGTCGGCGGGCGAGATGTTGATTGCGGCCGAGCAGCATGGCTGGGACAAGGACTCGATCGCCGGTGACCTCGCCGACTTGCTCAGCGCGAAAGTCCCGCGCCCGGATTACCAGCGGCACGTGTTCTTCCGCTCGATTGGTCTGGGGCTGGAAGACATTGCTTTGGCCAATGCGGTTTATCACCTGCACCACTGACGCCACACATCCCCTGTAGGAGCTGCCGAAGGCTGCGATCTTTTGATCCTGTTTTTTCAAGGTCAAGATCAAAAGATCGCAGCCTCGTTTCACTCGACAGCTCCTACAGAGTCCTCGATCACTTGGGAGAGTTTCATGAACCACGCAGATTTCATCATCATCGGCGGCGGGATTGCCGGCGCGTCCACCGGATTCTGGCTGGCACCCCACGGCAAAGTGATCGTGCTCGAGCGTGAATCGCACCCGGCCTATCACTCCACCGGCCGCTCTGCCGCACTGTTCACTGCCGCCTACGGCACCGCACAGGTACGCGCGCTCACCCAGGCCAGCCGCGCCTTCTTCGATCACCCACCGGCAGGTTTCTGCGAGCACCCGCTGCTGACCCCGCGCGGCGAAATGACCGTGGACTTCGTCGGTGACCCGGCCGAACTGAACAACCAATACCTCAGCGCCAAAGCCACGGTGCCCGAGATGCAACTGCTCAGCGCCGAAGAAGCCTGTGCGCGGTTGCCTGTCCTGCGCCGGGAAAAAGTCCACGGCGCGATCTATGATCCGTCAGCCTCTGACATCGACACCGACGCGCTGCATCAGGGTTACCTGCGTGGCATCCGGCGCAATCACGGCCAAGTGCACACCGATTGCGAAGTGCTCGGCCTGAGCCGCGACGCCGATGGCCTCTGGCAGGTGCAGACCACTGGTGAAACGTTCAGCGCGCCGGTGATCATCAACGCCGCCGGCGCCTGGGCCGACAGGATCGCCGCACTGGCCGGCGCGCAACCGCTGGGCGTGCAACCGAAACGCCGCGCCGCGTTCATCTTCGCCGGCCCCGAAGGCGTGGATATCCACCACTGGCCGATGCTGGTCAGTCTCGACGAATCGTTCTACATGAAGCCCGACGCCGGCATGTTCCTCGGCTCGCCGGCGAACGCCGATCCGGTCGAACCTCACGATGTGCAGCCGGAAGAGCTCGACATCGCCATGGGCATCTACCAGATCGAAGAAGCCACCACGCTGACCATCCGCCGGCCGACCCGCACCTGGGCCGGGCTGCGCAGTTTCGTCGCCGACGGCGATCTGCTCAGCGGTTTCGATCCGCAGGTGCCGGGGCTGTTCTGGGTCGCCGCGCAAGGGGGCTACGGTATTCAGACCTCGCCGGCGATGGGCCAGGCCAGTGCTGCGCTGGTGCGCGGCGAGCCGCTACCCGAGCACTTGCAGAAGTTCGGCCTCGACAGCGCCATGCTCTCCCCTGCCCGACTCGCCTGAGCGTACCGGCGGATGACTCGCCGAAAAGATTGCGGCAAACTCGCAGCGCCCCGGCACAAGGGGCGCTGACGCTGCCTGGAGCTCCACTGTCATGACTGCCCCTGAATTCGACCCGGCGCTGGATAACTTCCGCGCCATCGCCGACGCCATCGCCACGCTGTTCTTTCCCCATGCCGAGGTGGTGCTGCACGACCTGCGCACACAGAAGGTCGACTATATCGCCAACAATCTGTCCAAGCGCGAGATCGGCGACGACTCGTCGCTCGAAGACATGCTCAGCGAGGATCTCAGCGACAGGAATATCGGCCCGTATGAAAAGCTCAACTGGGACGGCCAGAAGATTCGCAGCCTAAGCAGCGTGCTGCGCGACAGCGAAGGTCGGCCGCTGGCCGTGCTGTGCATCAACCTGAACATTTCGCTGTTCGAGAACGCCAAAGCGGCGCTGGATCTGTTTCTGTCACCGAGCAAACTGATCCCGCAGCCGGACTCGCTGTTTCGCGATGACTGGCAGGAACGCATCAATACTTTCCTCCACGCCTGGCTGCGTGAGCGGCAACTGAGCCTGAACCTGCTGACCCGCGATCACAAACGCGAACTGGTGCTGGCGCTGCACGCCGAGGGCGCGTTCAAGGGCAAGAGCGCGTCGAACTACGTGGCCAATGTGCTGAACATGGGGCGCGCGACGGTGTACAAGCACTTGAAGGAATTGAAGGGCTGAAAATCAAAAGATCGCAGCCTTCGGCAGCTCCTACAGGAGAACGCATTCCCATGTAGGAGCTGCCGAAGGCTGCGATCTTTTTATCAGTCGCCGTAAATATCGGTCTTGAAATACTTCTGGGAAATCTTCTGATATTCCCCACTCGCGCGAATCCCGTCGATGGCGCTGTTCAGTTGGTTGACCAGCTCGGTATTGCCCTTGCGCACCGCTATCCCGGCGCCCTCGCCGACATACTTCGGATCCTTCAACTCCGGCCCGACGAACGCGTAGCCCTTGCCGCGCGGCATCGACAGGAAGTCATTGAGCGGAATGGTGTCGGCGAAAATCGCGTCGAGCCGCCCTGCCGCCAGGTCCATGTAGATCTCTTCGTTGTTGCTGTAGCGCTTGACGTTGATGCCCTTGGGCTCGAACACCTCAGTGGCGTAACGGTCGGTGGTGGTCGCACGTTGCACGCCGACGTTCTTGCCTTTGAGGCTGGCGTACTGATCGTCGACGCTGGCGCCTTCCTTCATCACCAGGCGTGAAGAGGTGAAGTAATACTTGTGGCTGAAGTCCACCGACTTCTTGCGGTCTTCGTTGATGGTCATCGACGATAGCGCCATGTCGATCTTCTTCACTTTCAATGAAGGAATCAGCCCGTCGAACTCGCCTTCGACCCACACGCACTTGACCTTCATCTGCGCGCACAGGGCATTGCCGATGTCGTAGTCAAAACCGACTATTTCACCTTTGTCGGTTTTCGACGCGAACGGTGGATAAGCCGCCTCGATGCCGATGCGCAGGGTTTTCTCGGCGGCAAATACGCTGGAGCAGGCCAGCAGGCTGAGGGCAAGACCGGTGACGAGGGGGAATTTCTTCATGTTCGTTCTCTCGCAGGTTGTTGTTGGCTTGGCAAGAAGAGCAGCTACAAGCGGCAAGCTGGAAGCGGCAAGACAGAAGCTTTTTTTGTACTTGTAAATCCATACTGGACTTTAATGTTTAACCCGTCAATCGGTGGGAAAAGCAAAAAGATCGCAGTCTTCGGCAGCTCATACAGGGTGTACGCCGACCCAATGCAGGAGCTGCCGAAGGCTGCGATCTTTTTGCTGACAGCGGGGATTATTTCTTCCAGCGATCGGCAGCCGCATGATCACTGTCGCGCCCTTCAACCCAACGCGGGCCGTCACTGGTGTTTTCTTTCTTCCAGAACGGTGCGCGGGTTTTCAGGTAATCCATGACGAAGGCGCAGGCGTCGAACGCGGCCTGGCGATGGGCGCTGGCGGCGCCGACGAAGACGATCGGCTCGCCCGGTTCCAGCGCGCCGATGCGGTGCAGCACTTCCAGCTTCAGCAGCGGCCAACGCTGTTCGGCTTCGCTGGCAATTTTGCCGAGGGCTTTTTCGGTCATGCCCGGATAGTGTTCAAGGAACATCCCCGCCACGTCGAGCCCGTCGCTGAAGTCGCGCACGTAACCGACAAAGCTCACCACCGCACCAACGCCGACGTTGGCCGCGTGCATCGCATTGACTTCAGCACCCGGATCGAACGGCGTGGCCTGGACGCGAATCGCCATGCTCAGCCTCCGGTCACGGTGGGGAAAAATGCTACTTCGTCGCCATCGGCCACCGGCTCGTCGAGCTGACAGAGGTCCTCGTTTCGCGCGCACATCAGGTTCTGCTCGCTCAACACCTCGGCACCGTCACGTTGCGCGAGCAGTGCGCGCACGTCCTCGACGGTGGCGAAATCACCCTCAACCTTTACCGAATCCATGCCCAGCGCCTCACGGTAACGGGCAAAAAACTTCACGGTCAGTTTCATGACTGCGCCGCCTGGAAGTGCCCGCTCTTGCCGCCGACTTTCTCCAGCAGGCGCACGCTCTCGATGGTCATGCCACGATCAACGGCTTTGCACATGTCGTAGATGGTCAGGGCGGCGACGCTGGCGGCAGTGAGCGCCTCCATTTCCACACCGGTCTGCCCGGACAGTTTGCAGCGGGCGACGATGCGTACGGTGTCTTCACCGTCGGCACTGAGTTCGACTTTGACGCCGGTGAGCATCAGTGGATGGCAGAGGGGAATCAGATCGCTGGTTTTCTTCGCTGCTTGAATGCCCGCAATCCTCGCCACGGCGAATACGTCACCCTTGGGATGGCCGCCACTGACGATCATTTGCAACGTTTCGGGGAGCATGCGCACCAGCGCTTGGGCCGTCGCTTCACGGAACGTCACGGCTTTTTCAGTAACGTCGACCATGTTGGCGCGACCTTGGGAATCGAGATGGGTCAGCACGGGATTACTCCTGATCAGGAGCGTGGATTGTAAACCTGTGGGTCAGCTATCCGCGAGTTTGATTATCACGCAAACCGTGTAGGAGCTGCCGAAGGCTGCGATCTTTTGACTTTACTCTTGAAAAGCAAGATCGAAAGATCGCAGCCTTCGGCAGCTCCTACAGGGGTTTTGTGTTCGGCATAAAAAACCGGGCGGCCGATTGGCCGCCCGGTCTTGTGGGAAGGATTACAAATGCGATTCGGCGTATTCGGCCAGAATCGAGCGAGGCACCCCTTGCAGGGTGATATGCACACCGTTGGGGAAATCCTTGAAGCGTTCGGTCAGGTAGGTCAGCCCGGAGCTGGTCGCGGACAGGTAAGGGGTATCGATCTGTGCGAGGTTGCCCAGGCACACCACTTTGGAACCGGCGCCGGCACGGGTGATGATGGTTTTCATCTGGTGCGGCGTGAGGTTCTGGCATTCGTCGATCAGAATCAGGCTTTGCTGGAAGCTGCGTCCGCGAATGTAGTTGAGCGATTTGAACTGCAGCGGCACTTTGCTGAGGATGTAGTCGACGCTGCCATGGGTGTTTTCGTCATCCATGTGCAAGGCTTCGAGGTTGTCGGTAATTGCGCCCAGCCAAGGCTCCATCTTTTCCGCTTCGGTACCGGGCAGGAAACCGATTTCCTGGTCAAGGCCCTGCACGCTTCGGGTAGCAATGATGCGCCGATAGCGCTTGCTGACCATGGTCTGCTCGATCGCAGCGGCCAGCGCCAGGATGGTTTTACCCGAGCCGGCAGCGCCGGACAGGTTGACCAGGTGAATGTCCGGATCGAGCAACGCATACAGCGCCAGGCTTTGATAGATGTCGCGCGGCTTCAGGCCCCAGGCTTCCTGATGCAGCAGCGGCTCCTGATGCAGGTCGAGGATCAGCAGCTTGTCTTCCTGGATCTCCTTGATCCAGCCGACAAAGCCCTGTTCGTCGATGATGAACTCGTTGATGTGCACCGCCGGCAGGTTGTCGATCAGTTGCACCTGATGCCAGGTGCGGCCGTGATCCTGGCGGGTTTCGACCTTGCTCACCCGGTCCCAGAAGGAGCCGGTCATGTTGTGGTAGCCGTTGGGCAGCAGGGACACGTCATCGACCAGTTGGTCGGTGCTGTAATCCTCGGCATCGATGCCACAGGCGCGCGCCTTGAGACGCATGTTGATGTCTTTGGTGACCAGCACCACCGGTTTTTGCGGATCGCGGGTATGCAGATCGATCAGTTGGTTGATGATTTTGTTGTCATTGAGATGCTCGGGCAGAATCAGGTTCGACTCGGCCTGCTTGCTCATCAGAATTGACAGCAAGCCCTTCGGACCACCCTTGCCGCGCTGGATCGGCACGCCCAGCTCGACGTCTTCGGGAGAGGCATCGCCCAGGGTCTTGTCGATCAGGCGGATCGCCTGACGGCATTCGGCGGCCACGCTGTGATGCCCGCTCTTGAGCTTGTCCAGCTCTTCCAGCACGGTCATCGGAATGGCGACGTGGTGTTCTTCGAAATTCAGCAGGGCGTTTGGATCGTGAATCAATACGTTGGTATCGAGTACATAAAGGATTGGCTGGTTGGAGGAAGGGCTGCGTCCGTGATCATCCATACTCGGTCACCTTTGTGGGAGCCATTCGACGCAATACCGTGACAGTGCTGCGCCTCGAAGTGACTGCCGAATTCATCCATGAGGGCCTGGATGAACTGCACACAAATAGGAGTCTGGGAAGACGCCACCTGTGTTGCAGGTTTCGGCGGTCTGTCTTCGTAATACTCCAAAACCGATGACATAAAAAAGTACTTTGACGGTTTTTTTAAGTTTATTTTGCAGAGTGACGAAAAGCCCTTGGCGGACTGCCCAGACCCCGCTAAAGTCGGAAGTCCGCCTGCATCGAAATCCTTCCGAAAATCAGCCCAAGCCCAATGTTTCCGGGCTTTCTGGCGGTTCTCAACGAAACGCGTCCTGACAGTCTTCCCAGCCGATGCCGCTCTGCGCAGTCTGGGTGATCAGCCACGGCAATGACGTCTTCACCGCATCCTGTTTCATGTTGAAATTGATCACTCCGTGACGCCACAACAGCATCAGGGTCAGCACCCGTTGCGCACTGGCCGGACCCTTGAGTTTGCCGGCGCCGTCCTGGGCATCGATATCCCACAGCGCCACCTGCAGGCCTTGAGTATTGAAGAATCCTTGCGCATCACTGCGGCGCTGGCCTTCCGGCGGGCGGAACAGCGGCACGTAGTTTTCCGGCAATTTGTTCTTCACCAGATCGGCGCTGCGCCGCACCGAATCCTGCCAGTCCTGCCAATGGCTGTGCGAGCGGAACTCCCAGCCCTGCACGCCTACGCACTGCTGCGAAAAGCTCGCTTGCACACTGCTGACCGAGCGGCCGGTGAGCCGCGCCTGAATGTCCTTGCCCAGCACGAAGAATGTCCCGCTCAGGTTGCTCTTGCGCAGGTATTCGGTCAGCCAGTCGGTGTTGTCCGGTTGCACGTTGGCGGCGCTGTCGAAGGTCAGCAGAAACAGGCGATCATGCATGTCCTCGCCGTTGCGTTCGTAGTCGCCGAATCGATCGACTTCGCTGCTGGTCTGGGGAAACAGCGCGGCCTTGCGCATCAGCTCGTCCAGGTACTGCAAATGGAAGATCCGGCTCGGCTCGGCCCATCTGGTGTAATAACTGTCGTCGCTGACAACGAATTTCGCGGCCTGCTCGCGCAGGGTCGGCAAATCTTCGACAAGGAAACAGAAAGAGGCGTCCTGATCGCAGCTTTGCTGGGCGTGGTTGTAGTTGATCAACAAGCGCTGCCAGAGACGCTGGCGCAGTTGATTGACCGCATCGATATTGACCGTGCGCAGGCCCAGACGCTGGGCCAGTGCCGGTTCATCAATGGATTCGGTACCGAGCAGGCCTCGGGCGAACATGAGGATCTCCGCCCGCGACGCAACGTCGAACAGGGTCGGATTGCTCAGCTGTTCCGGCCAGGTCGTGCGATCCAGCGTCGCCACGTCACCCGGCGCCGCGACGGCACCGAAGCCGAGCAGCCATGCGGTGAAGAAAAGAACAATGCGCAAAGGGATGTCTCCATAACAAAACCCGCGCGGCACTATATCGCGGGTAGATCAAAAGATCGCAGCCTTCGGCAGCTCCCACATTTCATCTCGAGCGCAGTCTGTAGGAGCTGTCGAGCTCCAGCGAGGCTGCGAGCTTGTTACATGACACCACCGATCACCTATCACGCTCATAGCTGGAGTCAACAAGGACAACCCCCTAGAATCGCCCCCACGATTAAAGGAGACGACTTCATGCTGATGGTGATTTCCCCCGCCAAGACCCTCGATTACGAAACACCGCCGGCGACCCAGCGCTTCACCCAACCGCAGTACCTCGACCATTCCCAGGAGTTGATCCAGCAACTGCGCGAGCTGAGCCCGGCGCAAATCAGCGAGTTGATGCACGTGTCCGACAAGATCGGTGGCCTCAATGCCGCACGCTTCGGCAGCTGGACGCCGGCCTTCACACCAGAGAACGCCAAGCAGGCCCTCCTCGCGTTCAAGGGCGATGTCTACACCGGGCTGGACGCGCAGTCGTTCAGCGAAGCGGATTTCGATTACGCGCAGAAGCATCTGCGCATGCTCTCCGGCCTGTATGGCCTGCTGCGGCCGCTGGATCTCATGCAACCCTACCGCCTGGAGATGGGCACCAGACTGGCCAACGCCCGCGGCAAGGATCTGTACGCGTTCTGGGGCACGCGGATCAGTGAATGGCTGAACGAAGCGCTGGCCGACCAGGGCGATGACGTGCTGCTCAACCTCGCGTCCAACGAATACTTTTCGGCGGTCAAGCGCAGCGCTTTGAATGGGCGGATCATCAACACCGAGTTCAAGGATCAGAAGAACGGCCAGTACAAGATCATCAGTTTCTACGCCAAAAAAGCGCGTGGCCTGATGAGCCGCTTCGTGATTCAGGAACGCATCAACGATCCGGCGCAGCTCAAGCAATTCGACGTGCAGGGGTACCGCTACAGCGCCGAACAATCGAAACGCGACAATCTGGTGTTTTTGCGCGACCACGCTCCAGAATAAAGCATGCCCTTTGCACGACTCTTGGCGCAAAGAGTCGTGCAGTCCGCCCGAAGTCAAAATAACTTCCCCGCCTCTCGCCAATTTCATGGCGCCAATAAATCAACACCTTCTTTTCTAATTTTAGTTTCACTCGACGTCGAAGTTTTTTTTCAGTAGTGGCACGTAAATTTTTCAACCGTAGTGGCACAAAACTATCGACCCCGTTTAGCCCCCGATTAATAAAGGGCCAAGCCCCAAGTGCTATCAGTTTGAAACCAGTGCCATCTTTGTCCATATTTCAAAAAATTTCAGCCGGCACGATGAGCGGGCTGGAACTATGTCCAAATGCGTTGCTCATACCACCGGTAACGATTCTCGCCGAGTTTGTACGAGATAACTTACGCAGACCAGACAGCCATGTAACCAAGTTGTCACAGCAACTTGCCTAGATGACTAACCAGTCTCAAAACAATCGATGGACAGGAGATACGCACCATTAATATCCCCTACAAAGGCCAAGGCCGCGCCCCTATAAACGTGCTCGCCTGAGCACCTAACTGCTTGATTTACGGGCTCCCTACCCGACGTCGAGCAGGCAATACGACTGCACAAGAGTCTTCCCGCACGGAAGATCGGCTGCATAACAGGGCAAGTCATAACAACAAGGCCTAGTTGCGCACATCTTGAGTGCACTTATTAGACACTCGGAACTTTGTATGCCTGCACACGGCATTGTGGCGCCTGTAAGCCGCACTTTCGAGTGCACTAGTGACCGCTGAACACCATTAACTCCGGCCATCTAAGGCCAGATATATACAGAGGTAATTGCGATGCGCATCAGCATATTTGGTTTGGGTTACGTTGGCGCAGTATGTGCCGGTTGCCTGTCTGCACGGGGCCATGACGTAGTTGGCGTCGACGTTGCCAAAGACAAGATCGACATGATTAACGCCGGCAAATCGCCGATTGTTGAACCAGGCCTGGGCGAACTGCTGCAACAGGGTATCCAGACTGGTCGTCTGCGCGGCACGACCAACTTCGCCGAGGCGATTCGTGATACTGACCTGTCGATGATCTGCGTCGGCACGCCAAGCAAAAAGAACGGCGACCTGGAACTGAACTACATCGAGGCCGTGTGCCGCGAGATCGGTTTTGTCCTGCGTGAAAAAACCACCCGTCACACCATCGTCGTGCGCAGCACTGTGCTGCCAGGCACCGTGGCCAACGTGGTAATCCCGATTCTGGAAGACTGCTCGGGCAAGAAAGCCGGCGTCGATTTCGGCGTTGCGGTCAACCCGGAATTCCTCCGTGAATCCACCGCCATCGCTGACTACGATCAGCCACCGATGACCGTTATCGGCGAGTTCGACACCGCGTCTGGTGACGTTCTGCAATCGCTGTACGAAGAACTCGACGCACCGATCATCCGCAAGGACATCGCCGTTGCCGAGATGATCAAGTACACCTGCAACGTCTGGCACGCGACCAAAGTGACCTTCGCCAACGAGATCGGCAACATTGCCAAAGCGGTCGGCGTCGATGGCCGTGAAGTGATGGACGTGGTCTGCCAGGACAAGACACTGAACCTGTCCCAGTACTACATGCGCCCGGGCTTCGCCTTCGGCGGTTCGTGCCTGCCAAAAGACGTGCGTGCGCTGACCTACCGCGCTGGTTCCCTGGACGTCGAAGCGCCGCTGCTCAACTCGCTGATGCGCAGTAACGAATCGCAAGTGCAGAACGCTTTCGACATCGTTGAAAGCCACGACAAACGCAAAGTCGCCCTGCTCGGTCTGAGCTTCAAGGCCGGCACCGACGACCTGCGCGAAAGCCCACTGGTAGAACTGGCGGAAATGCTGATCGGCAAGGGTTACGACCTGAGCATCTACGACAGCAACGTCGAGTACGCCCGTGTCCACGGTGCGAACAAGGACTACATCGAATCGAAGATTCCACACGTGTCGTCCCTGCTCAACTCGGACTTCGACTCGGTGATCAACAACTCCGACGTGATCATCCTCGGCAACCGCGACGAGAAATTCCGTTCGCTGGCCCAGGAAGCGCCGCAGGGCAAGCAAGTCATCGACCTGGTGGGCTTCATGTCCAAGGCCACCAGCGCCGGTAGCCGCACCGAAGGGATCTGCTGGTAACACAGTCAGTGCGCGGTACCGCAAACGCGGCACCGCGCACCAACTGTGTGAACCCATTGTAGGAGCTGACGAGTGAAACGAGGCTGCGATCTTTACCGGCTCACTTGAGTCCCGAGTGAACACCCAAAGATCAAAAGTTCGCAGCCTTCGGCAGCTCCTACAGCGGGCCATTGACGAGCCTGCCTTAACCCCATCGGGCCCAGCCCGAGATAGAGACGGATGCAGATTATGCACAGGCTAAAACACGGCCTACTTCAGGCCGCCGGTTGGCTGTTTTACCTAAGTTTGTTGATGGGCCTGGCCTTGATGCTGCCCACGTCCACATTCGACTCCGAGTCGAAGGACTTCATTTTCCTGATTGGCGCCGTGGGTATCTGGCGCTACTCGATGGGTGCAACGCACTTCGTGCGCGGCATGATTTTTCTCTACATCGTTTACCCGCACCTGCGTCGCAAAGTACGCAAGCTGGGTAAAGCGGCCGACCCGTCGCATGTGTTTCTGATGGTCACCAGCTTTCGTATTGACGCGCTGACAACCGCGCAGGTCTACAGCTCGGTGATCCGCGAAGCCATCGACTGCGAACTGCCGACCACCATTGTCTGCTCGATCGTGGAAATGTCCGACGAGTTGCTGGTCAAGGCGCTGTGGGCGCGGATGAATCCGCCGGATCGGGTCAAGCTCGACTTCGTGCGCATTCCCGGCACCGGCAAACGCGATGGTCTGGCGTTCGGTTTCCGCGCGATCTCCCGTCACCTGCCGGACGACCGCGCCGTAGTGGCCGTGATCGACGGCGACACCGTGCTTGGCGAAGGCGTCGTGCGCAAGACCGTGCCGTGGTTCCAGCTGTTCGGCAATGTCGGCGGCCTGACCACCAACGAGTTCTGCGAAGTGCGCGGCGGCTACATCATGAGCGAATGGCACAAGCTGCGTTTCGCCCAGCGTCACATCAACATGTGCTCCATGGCCCTGTCCAAGCGCGTACTGACCATGACCGGGCGGATGTCGGTGTTCAAAGCCTCCGTGGTGACCAATCCGGAATTCATCGCCGACGTTGAGAGCGACTCGCTGCAGCACTGGCGTCTGGGCCGCTTCAAGTTCCTGACCGGTGACGACAAGTCGAGCTGGTTCAGCCTGATGCGCTTGGGTTACGACACCTTCTACGTGCCGGACGCTGCGATCAACACCGTTGAGCACCCGCCGGAAAAGAGCTTCATCAAGGCCAGCCGCAAGCTGATGTTCCGCTGGTACGGCAACAACCTGCGCCAGAACTCGCGTGCTTTAGGTCTGGGTATCCGCCGCCTCGGCGCGTTCACTTCGGTGGTGCTGTTCGACCAGCGCGTGTCGATGTGGACCTCGCTGCTCGGCCTGACCGTGGCACTGATCGCCAGCTTCAAGTACGGCACCGCATTCATCCTGGTGTACCTGCTGTGGATCGGCATCACTCGCCTGATCCTGACGCTGTTGCTGTCGTGTTCCGGCCACCGCATCGGCCCGGCTTACCCGGCGATCCTGTATTACAACCAGATCGTTGGCGCCCTGGTGAAGATCTACGTGTTCTTCCGCCTCGACCAACAATCCTGGACTCGCCAGCCCACTTCCCTGACCCGTGATCTCGCCAGCTTTCAACGTTGGTTCAACACTTGGTCGTCTCGGACCATGACCTTCTCCGCCGGCAGCATCTTTGTCGCCGTGCTGCTGATGATGGTCTGACCCGCCCCTATTGAATTAACAAGGAAATCGCCCCTATGAATACCGCCGTCAACGTCAACGTAGTGCATGAATCCGAAGCCCAGCGCCAGCACGCTCGCGTGAAAATCCCGGCCAAGCTGCGTTTCTTCGGCCCTGACCGGACTCCGCTCGAAGCGCGGGTCCTGGACCTGTCCGCTGGCGGTCTGGCGTTCAACGCCGGACAGATGCCGCTGACCATCGGCGAGGTGTACAAGGCGCGCCTGCAATTTGTCATCGACAACCTCGGCCTGGCCATGGACGTCGAACTGCAGGTGCGTTCCTTCGATCGCGCCACCGGCCGCGCTGGCTGCCAGTTCCAGAACCTTGAGCCGCAGGACATTTCCACCCTGCGCCACCTGATCACTTCGCACCTGGCCGGCGACATCGTCAGCATCGGCGAGGTGCTGGCGACCCTGCAGCGCGACAACTTCACCAAGGCGCGCAAGAACAAGACCAACGACACCGGCATGACCCCGTTCGGCCGTCTGAAAGCCGTAACCTTCAGCGCCGGCATCTTCGCCGTCGGTCTGGTTGCTGCGGGCTTCATTTTCAAATCGGTGTACGGCATGTACTTCGTCAGCCACGCCCAGGCCGGTCTGGTCAGCGTGCCGGGGATGAACATCACCATGCCGCGCGACGGTACCGTGCAGAGCCTGGTCAAGTCCGACGGCGTCGCCGCCAAGGGCGCACCGCTGGCGACCTTCAGCACCAGCATGCTCGACGTGCTCAAGGGCCATCTGGCCGAAGATCAACTGGCCCCGGCCAAGGTTGAAGAACTGTTCGGCAAGCAAATGACCGGCACCCTGACTTCGCCGTGCGACTGCACCGTGGCCCAGCAACTGGTGGCTGACGGTCAGTACGCGAGCAAGGGCGATGTGATCTTCCAACTGGTGCCGCGCAACACCCAGGCCACCGTTGATGCGCGCTTCTCCTATCGCCAGTTCGGCGACGTGCGTCCGGGTACTCCGGTCAGCTTCCAGATCGCCGGCGAAGACAAGACCCGCACCGGCAAGATCGTCAGCAGCACCAGCCTGAAGAGCGCCGACCTGTCCTCCGACATCCGCGTCCAGATCCAGCCTGACGAGCCGCTCGACAGCAGCCTGGCCGGCCGCCCGGTGGAAGTGAACAGCGACCGTGGCCCGAACCTGAACTGGCTGATCGACAAAGCCATGGCTGCCGGTCTTTAAGTCGAGGACATGCCTGTGACTACGCATAACTTGAACACACCGCCGACCCTGTGGGAGCGAGCCTGCTCGCGAAAGGGCCAGCGCGGTCTGTCTGAAGTACCGAGTCGACTGCTTCGCGAGCAGGCTCACTCCTACATGGGAACAGTGTGTGCCCTGGCATTGGCGGTGAGTCTGGCCGGTTGCGCCGGGCTGCCCGATCAGCGTCTGGCCAACGAAGCGCTCAAGCGTGGCGACACCGCCACCGCTGCGCAGAATTACCAGCAACTGGCCGATCTGGGTTACAGCGAGGCGCAAGTCGGCCTGGCCGATATCCAGGTCGACAGCCGCGACCCGGCGCAGATGAAACAGGCCGAGGCGACTTACCGCGCAGCGGCCAGCGTTTCGCCGCGTGCCCAGGCACGTCTCGGTCGCCTGCTGGTGGCCAAGCCGGGCTCCACCGAAGCCGAGCATCATGAAGCCGAAACCCTGCTGAAAAAAGCCGCCGCCAATGGCGAAGGCAATACGTTGATCCCGCTGGCGATGCTCTACCTGCAATACCCGCACAGCTTCCCGAATATCAACGCTCAGCAGCAGATCGATCAGTGGCGCAAGTCGGGTTACCCGGAAGCCGGTCTGGCGCAGGTGCTGCTGTATCGCACCCAGGGCACTTACGACCAGCATCTGGATGACGTGGAGAAAATCTGCAAGGCCGCGCTCAACACCACTGACATCTGCTACGTCGAACTGGCTACCGTTTACCAGAAACGTGGCCAGGCGGACCAACAGGCCGAGCTGATCAAGCAGATGCAGGCCGGTTACAGCCGTGGCACCGTCACCGCCCAGCGCGTCGACTCGGTGGCCCGCGTGCTGGCCGATTCGACCCTGGGCAAGACCGACGAAAAAACCGCGCAGGCGCTGCTCGAGCCGATCGCTCCGGGCTATCCGGCGTCGTGGGTCACCCTCGCCCAACTGCTTTACGACTTCCCTGAACTGGGCGACGTCGATCAGATGATGAAGTACCTGGACAACGGCCGCGCCGCCGACCAGCCGCGCGCCGAGCTGCTGCTGGGCAAGGTTTACTACGAAGGCAAACTGGTTCCGGCCGACGCGAAAGTTGCCGAGGAGCATTTCCAGAAAGCCGTTGGCCGCGAAGTCGCCGCCGATTACTACCTCGGGCAGATCTATCGCCGTGGCTACCTGGGCAAGGTCTATCCGCAGAAGGCCCTCGACCACCTGCTGACCGCTGCGCGCAACGGCCAGAACAGTGCCGACTTCGCCATCGCCCAGCTGTTTTCCCAAGGCAAGGGCACCAAGCCCGACCCGCTGAATGCCTACGTATTCAGCCAGCTGGCCAAGGCGCAAAACACCCCGCAAGCCGATGAACTGGCAGCGACCCTCGAGGCGCAATTGCCGCCCGAGCGCCTGCCCGAAGCCCGCCGCCTGTTGCAACAGGAACAGGCCAGCCGTGGCGCCCTGAACTCGAACACGCTGCAACTGCACGCCCTGCAAGAAGAAGACGGCGAGGAAAAATTATGAAGTTGAACCCATTCGTGAAGGCCGGTATTGGCCTCACCTTCGCGCTGATCTGGTCTTGCCCGACACTGGCTGCGATGACTGAAAGCAAGAACTTCGGCCTGGAAGTGAAACTCACCGGCCAGTCCGAAGACGACCGCGACCTCGGCACCGCCGGTGGCGGCGACGTCAACGGCGTCGGCCTTGACCTGCGTCCGTGGATCTACGGTGAAAGCGGTGCGTGGAGCGCCTACGCCATGGGTCAGGCAGTGACCTCGACCGACATCATCGAGACCGACACCCTGCAGCAGTCCGACGGTGCACAGACCACCGACAGCGGCGATCGCGAAACCAAGAAAAACTACCTGGCGATGCGCGAATTCTGGGTCGGCTACAGCGGCTTCACGCCCTACCCTGGCGAGATCCTCAAGTTCGGTCGCCAGCGTCTGCGCAATGATGACGGCCAATGGCGCGACACCAACATCGAAGCGTTGAACTGGACCTTCGACACCACCTTGCTGCGGGCCAACGCCGGTGTCGCCGAGCGCTTCAGCGAGTACCGCACCGACCTCAAAGAGCTGGCGCCCAAAGACAAGGATCGCCTGCACGCCTACGCCGATGCCGCCTACCAGTGGACACCGGGGCAGTGGGTCGGTATTCGCGGTCACCACGCTCACGATGACGGCAAACTCGATTACGCCGAGCCGGGCGTCCCGCGCGATTCGCTGGACAAGACCCAGAACGGCGACATCAGCTGGATCGGCCTGACCGCCGACAGCGACGCCTACAACTGGCGCAACACCAACACCGTCAACTACTGGGGCAGCATCACCGGCATGAGCGGCGACCGCGACACGGTCAACGCGCTGAACGCCGATGGCACGCGTCCGACACAAGCCAAGCGCAGCGACGACATCAGTGGCTGGGCTGCCGATATCGGCGTGCGTCTGCGCCTCGATCCGCAATGGCAAGTCGGCGGTGCCTACGCCCGCGCCAGTGCCGATTACGAACAGAACGGTCTGGAGAGCAACCGCTCCAACTACACCGGCACCCGTTCGCGCGTGCACCGTTTCGGCGAAGCGTTCCGTGGCGAAATGAACAACATGCAGACCGCTACCCTGTTCGGTTCGTGGATGGTCAACGACGAGTACGACGCCAGCCTGATCTACCACAAGTTCTGGCGTGTCGACGGCAACAAGCCGGTCGGCAGTAACGGCATCAATGCCGTGGAGAACAACACCGACGACGTCACCGGCGCGATCCTCTCCAGCACCTCCTTGCCGCTTGAAGATGGCAATAAGGATCTGGGTCAGGAGATGGACCTGGTGGTCACCAAGTACTTCAAGCAAGGTCTGTTGCCGGCGGCGTTGAGTCAGTCGATCGACGAGCCTTCGGCACTGGTGCGTTTCCGTGGCGGTGTGTTCAAACCGGGCGATGCCTACGGCAGCCAGGTTGATTCTTACATGCACCGCGCATTCATTGACGTGATCTGGCGCTTCTGATGCAAACCGCCAAGGGAGTGCCCGACATGATCAGCACCAGAACAGGCTCACTCAGCCTGCTGGCCGGCGCGATGCTGCTGGCCAGCGCCGGCGCCTTCGCCAATGTTGAACCGGCGAAACCTGCGACCGTGGCCAAGGAACTGCAACAGGCCAAGACCTACACCGTCAGCAGCGCGCCGACCGAGGCGCTGCAACTGGCCAAGCCGAAACTGCCCGACCTCTCCGGCTTCACCGCCGAAGCCGCTGCCGCGAAGATCGTGCGCAGCAAGCCGGGCAAGATCAGCGTGCGGCGGATGATGCAGGAAAACGCTCTGAAGGACTTCATCGGCGGCGATAACAAGATGGCTGAATGGGTGGTGCGTCAGCACGGCATCCCGCAGGCGATCTTCATCGACGACGGCTACATGAACCTCAAGGATCTGGCGAAAAAACTGCCCAAGCAGTATTTCAGCGAGACCGCCCCGGGCGTGTACCTGGCCAAATTGCCGATCGTGGTCGGCGAGAAGGGCATCCTCGAAATCGACGGTCAGACCCAGGAACTGCGCCTGTCGCAAGAGGCCGGTTCGTTCCTGGTCAACGATGGCCAGTTGTTTGTGCGTGACACCAAAGTCACTGGCTGGCGCGAGAAGGACAACGGCCCGGCAACCTTCCGTTCGCCGAAGGAATTCCGTCCGTTCCTGCTCGCCTGGGGTGGCACCGAGACCTACATCGTCAACAGCAAGATGGCCAGTTTCGGTTACGCCAACAGTAAGTCGTACGGGGTGAGTATTTCCCAGTACACGCCGAACATGGCCAAGGTGCTCAAGCGTCCCGAGCCGACCGGCTGGATCGTCGGCTCCGAGTTCTCGGACATGTGGTACGGCTTCTACTGCTACGAAACCCGCGACTTCGTGGTCAAGGGCAACACCTACAAAGACAACATCGTCTACGGCATCGACCCGCATGACCGCTCGCACCGTCTGATCATTGCCGAGAACACCGTCTACGGCACGAAGAAGAAGCACGGGATCATTATTTCCCGTGAGGTCAACGACAGCTTCATCTTCAACAACAAGAGTTTCGACAACAAGTTGTCGGGCCTGGTGATCGACCGTAACAGCGTCAACAACATCATTGCCTACAACGAGATCTACAAGAACCACACCGACGGCATCACGCTTTACGAGTCCGCCGACAACCTGCTGTGGGGCAACAAGGTCATCAGCAATACCCGTCACGGCATTCGTATTCGTAACAGCGTGAACATCCGCCTCTACGAAAACGTTGCCATGACCAACGGCCTGACCGGCATCTACGGCCACATCAAGGACCTGACCGACACCGACCGGGACATCAAGCTCGACCCGTTCGATGCCCAGGTGTCGCTGATCGTGGTTGGCGGTGAACTGGCGGCCAACGGCAGCGGCCCGCTGTCGATCGACTCGCCGCTGAGTGTCGAGCTGTATCGCGTGTCGATGCTGGCGCCGACCAAATCCAGTGGTATCAGCTTCAACGGCATCCTCGGCGAGCGCCAGGATGAAATTCTCGACCTGCTGGTGCGCCAGCAGAAAGCCGTGCTGATCGACCCTGTCGAACGCCAGACCGAATTGCAGGACTGAGGATAATTTTTATGCACCCACACATGATCAAACTGCTCAGCCTCTCGGCCCTGACCCTCGGCATTCTCGCTGCCGGCAACGCCCGCGCCGACGCCGACGGTGCCGCTGCGACTCCACCGAAATTCACCGCCGAGCCGTGCTGCAACCTGTGCCCCGCTGCCCATGACGCGAAGAACTACACCACGCGTTACCAGCAGAACTTCACCACCCTGGTGCAGGCGCAGGGCGACTGGCTGTTCCGTACTCAGGAAGATTTGCGCACCGAATTCAACACCACGCCGGCCGGCTACAAACGCCTGCAACAGTTGCACGATGCGTTCAAGAGCAAAGGCGTGGAGCTGGTGATCGTCTATCAGCCGACCCGTGGCCTGGTGAACCGCAACAAGCTCAACCCGCAGGAAAAAGCCGCGTTCGATTACGAGAAAGCGCTGGGCAACTACAAGACCATGCTCGGCCGTTTCGCCAAGATGGGCTACGTGGTGCCAGACCTGTCGCCGCTGACCAACGAATCGCTGCCGGAGACTCTGCCCGCGCACGATTTCTACTTCCGTGGCGACCAGCACTGGACGCCATACGGCGCCCAGCGCACAGCGAAAATCGTCGCCGAGAAGGTCAAGCAGATCCCGGCCTTCGCCGACATTCCCAAGCGTGAATTCGAAACCAAGCGCTCCGGGCGCATGGGCAAGACCGGAACCCTGCACAACATGGCCGGGCAGCTGTGCGGCACCAGCTACGCGATCCAGTACATGGACCAGTTCACCACCGAACCGAAAGGCGAGGCAGGCGACGGCGATCTGTTCGGCGATTCCGGCAATCCGCAGATCACCCTGGTCGGTACGTCGCACAGCGGCAAGAACTACAACTTTGCCGGTTTCCTCGAAGAAGCCATCGGCGCCGACATTCTCAACGTGGCCTTCCCCGGCGGCGGTTTCGAAGGTTCGATGCTGCAGTATCTGGGCAGCGAAGAATTCCAGAAAACCCCGCCGAAGATTCTCATCTGGGAATTCTCGCCGCTGTATCGCCTCGATCAGGAAACCATCTATCGCCAGATGATGGCGCTGCTCGATAACGGTTGCGAAGGCAAAGACGCGCAAATGTCCGCCAGCACCACGCTCAAGCCGGGCAGCAAGCAGGAACTGCTGGTCAACAGCAAGAACCTGAACCTGCAGAACGCCAGCCATCAGGTCGACATCCGCTTCGCCGACACCTCGGTGAAAACCCTGCAGGCCACCCTCTGGTACATGAACGGTCGCCACGAGGACATCAAGATCGAGAAACCGGAAACCTCCGACACCGACGGTCGTTTCGCCTTTGAACTGCGCACGGACGAAGACTGGGCCTCGCAAAACCTGCTGGCCGTTGAGGTCCAGGGCCCTGAAGCCGGACCTGGCGCCGCGCCACAAAAAGTCGAAGCGAAAATCTGCAAACGCAACGTATTCCCGGGCGCTGGTCAACAGACCGCGCAACTCGGGCAATGAGGTCTGCTATGCGAAATCCGAAATTGAAAAATCTGTTGGCACCGACGCTCCTGAGCCTGGCGATGTTCGCTGGCGCCACCCAGGCCGCCGCGCCACTGCGTCCACCGCAGGGCTACTTTGCGCCGGTGGATAAATTCAAGACGGGCGACAAGAGTGAAGGCTGCGATGCGATGCCGGCGCCGTACACCGGCCCGCTGCAATTTCGCAGCAAGTACGAAGGATCGGACAAGGCCCGCGCGACGCTGAACGTGCAATCGGAAAAAGCCTTTCGCGACACCACCAAGGACATCACCACGCTGGAGCGCGGCACCGCCAAGCGCGTCATGCAGTTCATGCGCGACGGTCGCCCGGAGCAGCTCGAATGCACGCTCAACTGGCTGACCGCGTGGGCCAAGGCCGATGCGCTGATGTCGAAAGACTTCAACCATACCGGCAAGTCGATGCGCAAATGGGCGCTGGGCAGCATGGCCTCGTCGTACATTCGCCTGAAGTTTTCCGACTCGCATCCACTGGCCCAACACCAGCAGCAAGCGCAGTTGATCGAGGCCTGGTTCAGCAAGATGGCCGATCAGGTGGTCAGCGACTGGGACAACCTGCCACTGGAAAAAACCAACAACCACTCGTACTGGGCTGCCTGGTCGGTAATGGCCACCGCCGTCGCCACCAACCGCCGCGACCTGTTCGACTGGGCGGTGAAGGAATACAAGGTCGGCGTCAATCAAGTCGACGCCGACGGCTTCCTGCCCAACGAACTCAAGCGCCAGCAACGCGCCCTCGCCTATCACAACTATGCCCTGCCGCCGCTGGCGATGATCGCCAGTTTCGCCCAGGTCAACGGTGTGGATCTGCGTCAGGAAAACAACGGCGCGCTCAAGCGCCTGGCTGACCGGGTGTTGTCGGGGGTCAAAGACCCGGACGAATTCGAGAAGAAGAACGGCAAAGAGCAGGACATGACCGACCTTAAAGAGGACATGAAATTCGCCTGGCTCGAACCGTTCTGCACGCTCTACACCTGCGCTCCTGATGTGATTGAGAAGAAGCGCGACATGCAACCGTTCAAGACCTTCCGCCTCGGCGGGGATCTGACCAAGGTCTACGACCCGTCGCATGAAAAGGGTAACAAGGGTTCGTAAGAACGAGCGCGAAACCCTGTAGGAGCTGCCGAAGGCTGCGATCTTTTGATCTGGTTTTTGAAGATCAAGATCGACAGATCGCAGCCTTCGGCAGCTCCTCCAGGGATCGGTGTCAGGTGTGAGATTTGTGAGTTGGCCCTCCGGTTTTTCGTGGGGGGTTTGGGGGGGCTTTGGCCCTTGACTGTTGATTCAAACATGGAGAGATCGGGATGGTATTTTCATCCAACGTGTTCCTGTTTCTGTTCTTGCCGATCTTTCTCGGCTTGTATTACTTGAGCGGGCAACGCTATCGCAACCTGCTGCTGCTGATCGCCAGCTACGTGTTCTACGCCTGGTGGCGGGTGGACTTCCTTGCGCTGTTCGCAGCGGTCACGCTGTGGAACTACTGGATCGGCCTGAAAGTCGGTGCCGCCGGCGTTCGCACCAAACCGGCGCAGCGCTGGCTGCTGCTCGGCGTGGCTGTCGACCTGTGCATCCTCGGCTACTTCAAGTACGCCAACTTCGGCGTGGACAGCATCAACGCGATCATGACCTCGTTCGGTCTCGAGCCGTTCATCCTGACTCACGTGCTGCTGCCGATCGGCATTTCGTTCTACATCTTCGAATCGATCAGCTACATCATCGACGTGTACCGTGGCGACACTCCGGCGACGCGCAACCTGATCGACTTTGCAGCGTTCGTGGCGATCTTCCCGCACCTGATTGCCGGCCCGGTTCTGCGTTTCCGCGACCTCGCCGATCAGTTCAACAATCGCACCCACACCCTCGACAAGTTCTCCGAGGGCTGCACGCGGTTCATGCAGGGTTTCATCAAAAAGGTCTTTATCGCCGACACCCTCGCCGTCGTTGCCGACCACTGCTTCGCCCTGCAGAACCCGACCACCGGCGATGCCTGGCTCGGCGCGCTGGCGTATACCGCGCAGTTGTATTTCGACTTCTCCGGCTACAGCGACATGGCCATCGGCCTGGGCTTGATGATGGGTTTCCGCTTCATGGAAAACTTCAAGCAGCCGTACATCAGCCAATCGATCACCGAGTTCTGGCGTCGCTGGCACATCAGCCTGTCGACCTGGCTGCGTGACTACCTGTACATCACCCTCGGCGGCAACCGTAAAGGCACGCTGATGACCTATCGCAACCTGTTCCTGACCATGCTTCTGGGTGGTCTGTGGCACGGCGCGAACATCACCTACATCGTCTGGGGCGCCTGGCACGGCATGTGGCTGGCGATCGAGAAGATGCTCGGCCTGAACACCTCGCCGCGCAGCCTCAACCCGATCCGCTGGGCACTGACCTTCCTGCTGGTGGTGATGGGCTGGGTGATCTTCCGGGCCGAGAACCTGCACGTCGCCGGGCGTATGTACGGCGCAATGTTCAGCTTCGGTGACTGGTCGCTGTCGGAACTCAATCAGGCCAGCCTCACCGGTCTGCAAGTGGCAACTCTGGTGGTGGCCTACGTGACCCTGGCGTTCTTCGGCCTGCGTGATCTGTACACCAATCAGCCGCCAGCCAAGACCAAACCTGAAGTCAACGTCGAGGCCGATGGCCCTGCCACCGCGACCCCAGGAATGATCAAGGCGGCGCCTGGTGAAAATCCGGCGAGCATCCATGAACCTGGCTACACCGTTGGCGTCGAAGCCCAGGTGCAACCGGCCTACTGGACCGCAGACTGGTCGCGCTACGTGATGCGCGGGCTGATTCTGCTGCTGTTCATCGCCTCGATTCTCAAACTCTCGGCGCAAAGCTTCTCGCCGTTCCTTTACTTCCAGTTCTGAGGGATCTGACATGACCCGCTCATTACGCATCTTCTACATCGCCCTGTTCCTGGTGACGCTGTTGGTCCTGGGTCTGTGGTCGGTTCGCAGCTTCTTCGGCTTCAGCACCAACGCCGACGCGACGGTGCTCAACGGCCGCTGGACCAAGGCTGTGGAAACCCATTACGACGATCAATTCCCGATCAAGCGTCTGGGTACCAATCTCTGGGCCGCGCTGGATTTCAAACTGTTCAACGAAGGTCGTCCGGGCGTCGTGCTCGGCCGCGACCAGTGGTTGTACAGCGATGAGGAATTCAACCCGATCGTCAACGAAGAGCAGAACCTGCAAGGCAACTACGCGCTGGTCGAAGGCGTGCGCCAGACCCTGAAAGAGAAAGGCGTGAAACTGGTGATGGCGATCGTGCCGGCCAAGGTGCGTCTGTACCCGGAGCATCTGGATGAGGTGAAGCCTTCGAGCATTCACCAGAACCTTTACCAGGATTTCCACGCCCGTGTCGCCGCCGACAAGATCCTCGCCCCTGACCTGCTCGGCCCGCTGCAACAGGCCAAGCAGAACGGTCAGCAAGTGTTCCTGCGCACCGACACCCACTGGACTCCGGAAGGCGCCGAGATCGCGGCCAACACCCTGGCGAAAACCATTGCCGAGAAATTCCCGCTGAGCGGCGAGCCACAGCGCTTCGTCACCACGCCTGCGGAGAAGGTCACGCACAAGGGCGATCTGCGTCTGTTCCTGCCGCTGGATCCGCTGTTCGAAAACATGATGCCGGCACCTGAACCACTGCTCAAACGCAACACCGTGGCCGCCGAGCAACCTGCCGGTGACGACGCCCTGTTCGCCAACAGCGAAGTGCCGGTCGCGCTGATCGGCACCAGCTACAGCGCCAACCCCAACTGGAACTTCGTCGGTGCGCTCAAGCAAGCCCTGCACAGCGACGTCGTCAACTACGCCGAAGACGGCCACGGCCCGATTCTGCCAATGCTCAGCTACCTGAAAAGCGACGACTTCAAGAACAGCCCGCCACAGGTGCTGATCTGGGAGTTTCCTGAACGATATCTGCCTGTGAACAACGAAATCGGCGACGCCGACCCGCAGTGGGTCGCAGAGCTCAAACAAGCCGGCGCCCGCCAACAAAACGTAGCCATCAACACTAAATCCGAGACGCCCGATCGGGCGCAAAACTGAAAGAGAGGTAACACCATGACTTTCACTACAACTCCTCGTCGTCTCGCTAAAAGCTTCGCACTGGTTGCTGGCCTCAGCGTCCTTTCCGTCCCGGCCTTCGCCGGCGGCGACGCCGCGCTGTACGGCCCGACCGCACCGAAAGGCTCGACCTTTGTGCGTGTCTACAACGCCAGCAACGCTGAAGTCAGCGCCACGGTCGGCAGCACCAGCCTGAGCGACATTGCGCCACTGGCCAGCAGCGACTTCAGCTTCATGCCGGGCGGCGACTACAGCGCCAAAGTCGGCAGCCAGACCCTGCCGGTGAAACTGGCCGGTGATCACTACTACACCCTGGTCAACAACGCTTCCGGCGCGCCGCAACTCATCGAAGAACCACCGTTCAAGAACAAGCAGAAATCCCTGGTGCGCGTGCAGAACCTCAGCGACAAATCGCTGACCCTGAAAACCGCCGACGGCAAGACCGACGTGGTGCCGAACGTCGCGGCCAAGGGTCGTGGCGAACGTGAAATCAACCCGGTGAAAGTCAGCCTGGCACTGTACGAAGGCGACAAGAAAGTCGGCGACGTCAAACCGGTCGCGCTGGAGCGTGGTGAGGCAGCGGTGCTGTACGTCACCGGCAACGGCAGCAACCTGTCGCCAGTCTGGGTGAAACGCCCGGTGTCGACTCGCTAATCCATTTTCCGCAGAGACGCTGATCCCTGTAGGAGCTGTCGAGTGAAACGAGGCTGCGATCTTTTGATTCTGAAGATCAAGATCAACAGATCGCAGCCTTCGGCAGCTCCTACAGGGGATGCGGCGTCTTCGCACACGAGACAAAAACAAGAGTGAAACGACACAACGTTCGTTGCTCTAACCAAATTGATTTTATGGAGTAAAAACTATGATTCCGGTGATCTTGTCAGGTGGTAGCGGTTCGCGTCTGTGGCCTCTTTCGCGCAAGCAGTTCCCCAAGCAATTCCTCGCCCTGACCGGCGAACACACGCTGTTCCAGCAAACCCTCGAGCGCCTGGTGTTCGAAGGCATGGACACGCCGATCGTGGTCTGCAACAAGGAACATCGCTTCATCGTCAACGAGCAACTGGCCGCGCGCAATCTGGAATGCCAGCGCATCCTGATGGAACCGTTCGGCCGCAACACTTCGCCGGCGGTGGCCCTGACCGCGATGATGCTGGTCAACGAAGGCCGTGACGAACTGATGCTGGTACTGCCGGCCGACCACGTGCTGGAAGACCAGAAAGCCCTGCAACGCGCACTGGCCCTGGCCACTGTCGCTGCGGAAAACGGCGAAATGGTGCTGTTCGGTGTACCGGCGACCAAACCGGAAACCGGTTACGGCTATATCAAATCCACCGCTGACTCGCTGCTGCCCGAAGGCGTCAGCCGCGTCTCGCATTTCGTCGAAAAACCTGACGTCCAGCGCGCTACCGAATACGTCGAGTCCGGCGGTTACTACTGGAACAGCGGCATGTTCCTGTTCCGCGCCAGCCGCTTCCTCGAAGAGCTGAAAAAGCATGATCCGGACATCTACGACACCTGCCTGCTGACCCTCGAGCGCAGCCAGCAGGATGCCGACACCGTGACTCTGGACGAAGCCACTTTCGCCTGCTGCCCGGACAACTCCATCGACTACTCGGTGATGGAAAAAACCCAGCGCGCCTGCGTAGTGCCGCTGACTGCAGGCTGGAGCGATGTCGGTTGCTGGTCGTCGCTGTGGGAAGTCAACGAAAAAGACGCCAACGGCAACGTCAGCAAAGGCGATGTGGTGATCCAGGACAGCAAGAACTGCATGATCCACGGCAACGGCAAACTGGTGTCGGTGATCGGTCTGGAAAACATCGTCGTGGTCGAAACCAAGGACGCGATGATGATTGCTCACAAGGACAAGGTCCAGGGCGTCAAGCAGATGGTCAACACCCTCAATGCCCAGGGTCGCAGCGAAACCCAGAACCACTGCGAAGTCTATCGTCCGTGGGGCTCGTACGACTCGGTGGACATGGGCGGGCGTTTCCAGGTCAAGCACATCTCGGTCAAGCCGGGCGCGTGCCTGTCGCTGCAGATGCACCACCACCGCGCCGAGCACTGGATCGTGGTCAGCGGCACCGCCGAAGTGACCTGCGACGAGAACGTGTTCCTGCTCACCGAAAACCAGTCGACCTACATCCCGATCGCCTCGGTGCATCGCCTGCGCAACCCGGGCAAGATCCCGCTGGAAATCATCGAAGTGCAATCCGGTTCGTATCTGGGTGAGGACGATATCGAGCGCTTCGAAGATATCTACGGGCGCTCCACCCCGATCGAACGCGGCGTGTCGGTGAAAACCATCGCGCAGTGATCGCTCGCTGAAACAAGAAGCCCTCGTCCGGCCCGTTGCGTCCCCTATCCGCAGCGGGCCGGGCGGGGGCTTTTTTTCAACTGAACGAATGTTGTCAGGTCAGTATTGGCCGGAATGATTCCTCAGGCACCTCGCCACCCCCGTTGCGTACCCTGTCCGCAGCAATGCGGACAGTTATTAACCGTGTGGACGTGCGGAGACGGTAACCGCTCGCTTGCTCATCGTCCTTCGAACCTTCGGTTTCTCCATCACACTGGCAAAGGATTTCGATCCTCCGAACAGTTTTCGCTCTTTGGAATAAACCCCGATCGTTGCCGCCCCCTGATTGCTCTGATAGTGGATATCCCAAGTCTTGGTCTTGTGTTCGTACTTCATGAAAGCGAAACCGGTCAATTGATTTACAACCTTGCCACCTTCGTCATCGAAGCCGTAATCCACGAATTCCATGGCCACACTCATACCCATTCCATGTTCGGCTGACGGCAACCGATTGTATTGATCTGCCTCTTTATTACCCTCGACATGCCTGACCCTCAGAACGTTGTCATTCAGCTGATCGACGGTCAGCGAGCAACCACTGAACCCGGGCGTGAAAACGTATTCGGGCTCTGTACCCTTGGGATGCATCGGTATGTCGACATAACCACCCTGAGCCGCCCAGTAACCTGACACGGAGCTGGATTGGTCAGGTATTTCCCCGCCAGGAATATCGACAACCTTGATCGCATTGAACTCACCGCGTACAGAGCCGCTGTAACTCACTCGCAGCATGGAGAATATGAAGCTGCCGCCACCCTGCCTGTTCGCGAGTTGCGACGTGATCTCCCTGGAATACCCAGTCTTTTGAGGCATGAACAAGTCAGTATTGATCGTCTGTTGACTGAACTGGGGTACCGTCAACGCCGCGCGAATATCGGTTGCTTTAGCGGTGAACGGCACGCTGTTGTGCGGCTTCCCTGCATCAACAGGAACAGCACCCGGAATGTCCCGATCCGCGCCTACCGCGAGCACAGGCGTCCATAAACCGTTGGCCTGTTTCTTTCGGGTTTCAGCCCCGTCCGCATCCAGATAAGTCATCGGATTGTTGCGAACCATCCGGTACAGATTAAGACCGTCGATGGCACCCGCCGGATCCGGGTTAAGCCATCTCTGCAAGTCGGGCAGGTAACAGCGATAACCGTAGTAGTACAGCCCTGTCGCATCCCGTTCCTTGCCCGAATAACGAATGGTTTTGTAACTGACTTCAGTGTCCTTGCTCCACGCCGTTTCACCGAACGGGAGAAATGTTTCCTGACTGATGATCCGGGCATCCTCGCCCAGTTCCAGACTGGTCGATTCCAAATGATCGCAGAGGGTGTATCGGTACTGGTCATTGGAACCGCTGGGCGGTGCACTCTCCCAATGCAGCACGCGCACACTGTTGAGCCCGCCATCGGCGATGATCACTTGCAACTGTTCTGCGGTGCCGGTGTAGCTGCGCAGTTCCAGCCTTGGCAAATAGTGCACGTCGTTAACCAGGCCACGGCTGTTTGTCTGCATTGAGCAAGTCTTGCGCACACGCAGGCCGGCGCCGTCGTAACAGTACTGCTCAACGTCATTGCCCCCATCAACCCGCACCACGGGAGCCACCGACTGCAGTTGATTTCGCAGATTCCACATCAGTGCCCGTCCCCCCTTCAGCGCCCGCAAGTTGCCTCTGGGATCGAATGCCGCCGCGATTGCCTCTTCAGTGGGCGGTACGTCATCGAAGTAGGGCAGACAGCGATTGCTGAACCGAGCGGCTTTCAGCCTGCGGCCATTGCGCGCGCCCACATGGGTCAATTCAAGCAGATTGCCGGATTCGTCGTAGCGGTAGGTCTGGCTGTAGTTGGTCACCGCCGCCGGATCGACACGATCGATGGACGCTGGCCCTTGGCTCGCAGTGCCCGCCTCCCAGCCGGTTGCGCTCCTCAACTGATAACAGCTGTCGTAGGTGAAACGACTGATCGGATCGATGCGTTGATTGGCGAACCAGCGTACGGGTAATGCCTTGTCTTCGATACTCAGTACATTGCCCATCCGGTCGTAGTCATACAGCAGATGTTGCAAAACAGTACCCAGCCGATCCCGGGCATGCCGAGTGACCAGTCGACCGTCTTCGCGACAGTAGCTCAACGTTGTCAACACACCGTTGCCCGCCAGTTCCTGGGTGATCTGCCCTTCGGCGTTGTAGCGAATATCGCTGACTACGGGGTGGCACTCCGTCTGAAGCCTGATCCGCAGATCAACCCCGCGTAACCGGCCATCCAGGGTCAGTGCGAACGCCTGCTGATGGCCACCGGCGTCGAGCTGTTCGAGCACGGCTCCCAGCGGGGCATAGCGCCATTGCGTGGTTGCGCCAGCGCCCGGTTCGAGCAGTTTGTGCCGATCAACACGGGCTTTCGGCCAATCCGGGGCAACCGGCTCCAGCGTGAAGTGCCGGGTATTCTGGTTGCACTGCCCGGTGATTGCGAACTGCTCCAACAGGACGCTGCCGGCCGGATCGTCATGACGGATCAACTGGCCCAGCTGATTGCGCAGCGGGTCGCCTGCGTCGGGGCGGCCATAGGCAAAACGCTCGGCACACCGGCGAGGCACATCGCTGCCCTCTTCGAACACGGCGACCGGCCGCAGCAAGTCATCGTACTCAAGCTCGCGACATGTGCCCCGGTCATCCCAGTCGAACAGCCTCTCGCCAGCCAACCCCGGCAGCTGGACTTGAATTCCCGCATCGGTGCTGTCCGAGCGCAGCAGGATATCGTTCAGGGCATGGACACTCGTGAGACTGGCAGGCGTCTGCGGATCAGTCGCTTGCAGCGTCCAGAGTCGAGCATCCCAGTGTTTGACCGCACGCCCGTCAGCGTCGCGAAGAGTTCGCTCGATGCGCGGCTCAGCTGCCCGAGCATCAGCCCGCCAGTAATTGACTGTGCGAATGGCCAGGCCGCGCGGATCGTTCACCGCAAGCGTTGGCGTTTTGCAGTGGATGCTCATGGTCAGTCAACGTCCGTGTGTGTTTCTGTTCATCTGAGCAAGAGAAAGGCCGGATGGCCACTGTCAGAAATTACAGTCCCGACCAACGGTGTATCGGCGCCACGAATATCCATTGGGCGACGCCTTCGGTAGGATGGGGCACATTCACCCATGGAGCGTTCACGCATGTTCATTGGCGTTTTGCTGGTCATCACGTGGCTGATCCTGCTCGTGCGCTACCCGGCCAAGGCCCTGCCGGTGTCGGTGGCCGCTGCGATCGGCTTGGGATTTGTGGCGATGTGGGTGCTCTGGCTCGACAACCGCGAGATCAAGCAACTGGCGCGCTTGGAGTTGCGCATTGCCTACGCGCCCGAGCAATGCCCGGCCGACCGTCCGCTGCATTTGAAAATGAACAACGGCAACGCTGTGCCGCTGACCGAACTGCGTTGGCGCATTGCAGCCTATGCGCCGGGCGATACGGTCAACCTGGCCGACAATCAATACACCGCGCCACGCTATCGCGGCCCCGGCGAACTGCAGGCCGGCGCGACATGGGAAGACTGCTTGCCACTGCCACCGCTAAGGCCCGGCTATCGCCCGCAAACCCTGGAGTTTCGCGCCGAGCATTTGCAGGGTAGTTTCTCCGACTGATGCCCTCCCCTCTTTTTTCTTGCACAAGGAATGCGCCATGCCCGTTGCGTTGATTACCGGTTGTTCCAGCGGCATCGGCCGCGCCCTCGCCGATGCGTTCAAAGCGGCCGGCTACGAAGTATGGGCCAGCGCACGCAAGGTGGAAGATGTGGCCGCACTCAGTGCCGCCGGTTTCACCGCGATCGAGCTGGATGTCAACGATGTCAACGCGCTGCAGCAACTCGGCGAGCGCCTCAACCAGCAACACGCAGGCCTCGACGTGCTGATCAACAACGCCGGGTACGGTGCGATGGGACCGCTCCTGGACGGCGGCGTACCCGCCATGCAGCGCCAGTTTGAAACCAATGTGTTTTCGATAGTCGGCGTCACTCGCGCACTGTTCCCGGCGCTGCGCCGGGCCAAGGGACTGGTGGTCAACATCGGCAGTGTTTCAGGCGTACTGGTCACGCCATTCGCCGGTGCCTACTGCGCTTCGAAAGCGGCGGTGCATGCCGTGAGCGATGCTCTGCGCATGGAACTGGCACCGTTCGGCATCCGCGTAATGGAAGCCCAGCCCGGCGCCATCGAGTCGAGCTTCGCGAAGAACGCCGGGCATCAGGCCGAGCAGTTGATCAACGACCAGTCGCCGTGGTTTCCGTTGCGCGAAGGCATTCGTGCACGGGCCAGAGCGTCGCAGGACAAACCGACGCCGGCCCGCGAGTTTGCCGTCCAGTTGTTGAAGGCTGTGCAACAAAGCAAGCCGCCCCGGCTGATTCGCATTGGCAATGGCAGCCGGGCGTTGCCGTTGCTGGCTGCGTTGTTGCCGAAAGGGTTGCTGGAATCAACGTTGATGAAGCGCTTCGGCCTGCGCGCAAAACTGTAAGACCGAGTCGCGCCCTTCGCGAGCAGGCTCGCTCCCACACTGGTTCTGCGTCACACCGAAGATCCCTGTGGGAGCGAGCCTGCTCGCGAAGGGGACGACGCGGTCTGTCAGAGGTTCGCCGCGGTCGGGCTCACCACCACCGTGCAAGTAATCCCCGCCGCCAGCAACACCCCCTCCGGCACTTCATCAATATGAATGCGCACCGGCACCCGCTGGGCCAGGCGCACCCAGTTGAACGTCGGGTTGACATCGGCGATCAGCTCGCGGCTTTCCGGGTTGTCGCGGTCGTAGATGCCACGGGAAATACTTTCCACATGGCCCTTGAGCACTTCGCCGCTCATCAATTGCATATCAGCCGTGTCTCCAACGCGCACATGCGGCAGCTTGGTCTCTTCAAAGAAGCCATAGACCCAGAATGAGTTCATGTCGACCACGGCCATCTTCGCCTCCCCGATGCGCGCGTAGTCGCCGCGATGCACATTGAGGTTGGTCACGTAGCCGTCCACCGCTGCGCGCACTTCGGTGCGTTTGAGGTTGAGCTCGGCGGCTTCCAGTTGCGCCTGGGCTTGCTGGTAATCGGCCAGTGCCGCGTCGGCGATGTTGCTGGCGTCGTCGCGGTTCTCTTTGGAGATCACCAGGTTGTCGAGGTCGGCGCGGCGATGGGCATTGACCTTGCGCATTTCCCAGGTCGACCTGCGCGAAGCGACCAGCGACTGCGCCTGCTTGACCGCGATGCGGTAGTGCTCGGGGTCGATGCGCATCAGCAGATCGCCCTTCTTCACCAACTGATTGTCACGCACTGGCACCTCGACCACTTCGCCCGTGACGTCGGCGGCGACGTTGATGATGTCGGCACGCACGCGACCATCGCGAGTCCACGGCGTGTTCATGTAGTGCTCCCACAAAGTACGGCCGATCCACAATGCCAGGGCCAGCACCAGCAAGGTCGCGAGCAGGCTGAAAAACTTTTTCATCAGGATGTTCTCAACGGTAGACAGTCAGCGCCATGGCGCCGAACAGACAGGTAAACAGGCTCAGACGCAGCAGCGCCGGATGCCAGAAAAAGCGGTACAAATCAAAGCCCGAGAGGAAGCGATCCAGCGCCCAGGCCAACCCCGCAGCAATGAAGAACATCAGGGTCATGGTCGG
This sequence comes from Pseudomonas sp., assembly GCF_035554175.1. Classification (GTDB taxonomy): domain Bacteria; phylum Pseudomonadota; class Gammaproteobacteria; order Pseudomonadales; family Pseudomonadaceae; genus Aquipseudomonas. The sequence goes on from NZ_DATMIV010000053.1 coordinate 79,219, forward strand.
CATGTACACGCCGTGGAAGGCGATTTCACGAGGCATGGGCAAGTCCTTCGGGCCTGGCTGGAGCGAATTGGGCGAGTGGTGATTGCGGGTCGAGCAGCGAGGTGCGGATGAAGTGCAGATAGCTTTTCACCCGCCGCAACGCGGAGGTGTCGAAATGCGGCGCAAACGGTTCATCGGTGGCGGCGACGCGGCTGATGGCGTGATCGACCGCGACCAGTGCGCGCTCCAGATTGCTCGCGTTGGGCTGCAGAAACAGTCGCACCAGCGCCCGGCCCATCACACGGATTGCCTGGCGCCACGGCTGCGATTCGGCATACGCCGGATGCACCGGCAGGATCGCCTGTTCCTTGCGCAACTCGATGATCGCGTGGCCGACTTCGAGCACCACGAACATCCAGCGCAGCAGATTCTTCTGCACCTTCGGCTGCCCTGTGGCGAGACCGTACGCTTGATGCAGCAGATCGCGGGTGCGGCTTTCGAAACTCGAGGCCAGACCTTTGAGCCTGGCACTGATTGCGTAGACCACTTGCCCGCGCAGGTCCTGCTCCAGACGCTGCCATAACCAGCGACTGTTCGGCGGCAGAATAATCGCCCCCGCGGCAGCACACACGAGCATGCCCATGACCATGGCGATGTAGTCGTTGATGAAGGCGTAGGGGTTATAGATCGTCAGGTTGTCCGGCACTGAACCGGTGCTGAAAAAAATCAGCAGGCCCAATCCGACACCGGCGAATTGCGGTCGAGAGGCAAGGAACGAACCGAGCACGATCACCGGTGCGAGCATCACGCACAACAACGGAAAACCGTCGATCCACGGGTAGATGAAAAACATCTCGACGAAGCCGATCAACGCGCCAAGAAAAGTCCCGCAGGCCATTTGAAAGGCCATGCGTTTCGGGTTCGGTGTGGCCGCGGAAAGGCCCACGGTGGCGGCGGCAATCAGGGTCATCGTCGCCCCGCTTGGCCATGCGGTGGCGACCCAATAGCTGCCCAGCACGATCAGAATGAACGAGGCTCGAATCCCCGAAGCGGCCGCCGCCCACCAGTTGGTTTGCGGGGTGAAGGGCTCGTCCCAGCGCTCGCGTTCGTGACGGTGATCGGTCAGCGAGGCGTGGGTCTGGGCATAACTGTGCAGGTCGTCGACGAAGCGATAGAGCAATTCGTACGCGGTGTGGAAATCCAGCTGTTCGACATCGCTCGGATCAGTTTCCTGGAAGATCCCGCGCAGGGTTCGAACACGTGCCGGTAAGCCTTCCTTGTAGGTCGAGAGCGCCGTGGCCAAACGGTCGGCATCGGGGCTGGTCAGGGCGCGGCCGCTGAAGCCGTCCAGCACTTCGGCGAGATCCTGCAGACCCGGTCTGATCGCTGCCACGACGTGTTCTTCGCCGTTGCCGCGCAGGCGCTCAAGCAACTGATGCAAGGCGTTGAAGCGCGTGGTGATGCCCATGAACTCGCTGTTCAAGCGGCTCAAGCGACCGTTGCGCCGACGCATGTGCGGGTCTTCGAACACGGTGACGCTGCGCAGCCCTTCCAGGCCCACCGCTTCAGCGATGAAGCGCACGTTGCTGGCTTCGAACGCCTCGGTTTTGCTGCGTCCGCGCAAGCCATCAGTCACGAACAAGGCAAATACGCCGAAGCGCTGATACAAGGCGTTGCGCATCGCCGCGCTGGCGGTCTGCGGCAGGATCGCGGCGCTGATCAGCGTCGAGCAGAGAATTCCCAGCGAGATCTCCAGCACCCGCCACACCGCCGCCATGAAAGCACCGTCCGGGTGCGCCAGTGCCGGTAAACCCACCATCGCTGCGGTGTAACCGGCGAGGACGAAACCGTAGGCGCGAAAGTTGCGGCTACGCGCGGCACCGGCCGAGCAGAGACCCACCCAGATCGCCAGCGAGCCGAGAAACAGCTCGGTGTTCTGCGCGAACAAGGCGATCAGCGTGACCATCATCGCCGACCCGGCCAGGGTGCCGAGCAAGCGATAGAAACTCTTGGCAAACACCTGGCCGCTCTGCGGCTGCATGACGATGAACACGGTGATCATCGCGGTTCGCGGCTGCGGCAACTCCAGACGCATCGCCAGCCACAGCGTGAGGAACGCAGCGAGCAACACCTTGAAGATATACACCCAGGTCACGCCGTCACTGCGTGCCCAGTCGAAGAAGCCGCGACGCCATTCCAGGGAGTGGAGCCAGCGCAGTGGGGCGGGCAAGGAGGTCATGAATTCTGCTCAAAAGGTCGGGTCGGACAGCAATCCTGTGGGAGCGAGCTTGCTCGCGAATGCGGTGTGTCAGTCAACCTGTTCGCTGGCTGACACACCTTCTTCGCGAGCAAGCTCGCTCCCACATTGGTTATGGGTTCACTTCAACAGCGCCGGGGTTTTCGGGGCTTGGGTCTGCTCAGAAGTCGGCACGTCATTGCCGGCGCCGAGGCCGCCACCCAGCGCCGCCACCAGATCGGCATGCGCACTCAGCCGCGCCGCCTGGACCTGTTGCTGCACCTGCTGCTGCCTGAACAGCAAGGTCTGCGCATTCAGCACGTTGAGGTAATCGGTGAGTCCGCGTTGATAGGCGATCATCGCGATGTCGTAAGTCTTCTGTGCCGCCGCTACGGATTCGCTGGCGAACGCTTGTTGCTTGTCCATCGATTCGCGGCGGATCAACTGATCGGAAATGTTCTTCAGCGCATTGATCAGCGTCTGGTTGTAATGCGCCACGGCAATGTCATAACCGGCCGACGCTTCGCCCAATTCGCTACGCAGTCGGCCGCCGTCGAAGATCGGCAACGAGATCGCCGGGCCGACGTTGTAGTTGAGTTTCCTGCCGGTCAAAAACTCCAGCGCACCGCCGCCGGTGGCCATGTAGCCGAGGCTGCCGACCAGATCGACGTTGGGGTAGAAACCGCCGTGGGCCACATCGATTCCGCGTGCCTGCGCCGCCACTTGCCAGCGACTGGCGACCACGTCCGGACGCTGCCCGAGCAGATCGGCGGGCAAGGCCGAGGGCAACTTCAACGGCGCGTCGAGCGATAGTGTCGGGCGTTGCAACTGCGCACCAGCGCCCGGCCCTTTGCCGGCAAGCGCGGCGATCTGGTTGCGGCTCAGGGCGATTTCTTCGTCGAGCGCGTCGAGTTGCCTGTGGGTTTCCGGGAGGGGCGTTTGTGCCTGACTGACTTCAAAGTGCGTGCCGATGCCACCATTCAGGCGTTTCTGCGCCAGTTCGAGAATCTGCTCTTGCTGCCTGAGCGTTGCCGCGACGATGTCGCGCTGGGCGTAATGCAGCGACAGCTCGATGTAGGCACGGACGATATTGCTCTGCAACTCCAGCTGCGCCAGTCGCGCTTCGGCGACACTCACATGCGCCAGATCCACCGCGCGTTCACTGGCATTGCGCTCGCGGCCCCAGAGGTCCAGGGCGTAGCTGAAACCCAGCGCAGCGTTGTTGTCCCAAGTGGTGGTGTTGGCCAGATCGCCAGGGCCGTAGAACTGATCGGTCGGCCAGTTGTGGCGCTTGAGCGTCGACTCGCCATTGATCTGCAACGACTCGGCCGCTTCGGTGACACCGGCCATGGCTTTGGCCTGACGCACGCGTGCGGCGGCCATGGCCATGCTCGGGCTGCCTTGCACGGCGAGGTCGATCCAGCGATCGAGTTGGGTATCGCCAAATGCCTTCCACCATTGTGCAGAGGGCCAGTGGGCGTCTCTGGCGGCCTCGGCGATGGCGGCGTCGGTGGCCAGTGAATTGACCTGCAGCGCCTCGCCGTGAGGGGCAATGCCTTGGGTTGAGATGCAGCCGCCGAGAGCCAGGGTAAAAGCCAGAACACTGAGCGGCAAAAGCGCTCTGTTGATGCGACGCGGCACAGCTGCGAATTCCTGAGAAGAGGATAAGGCGGGTCGGGGTCCCTTTAGGAGCTGCCGAAGGCTGCGATCTTTTGATCTTGCTTCCCTTAAAACAAAATCAACAGATCGCAGCCTTCGGCAGCTCCTACAGGGACCGGCGCAATTCTATGGAGCTGCCTTTGCGACGATAAGCTGGGATTTCTGTGAATCTTTGTTACGGTTAACGAGATAATCCCTTGGTCGGGGGTCTCAGCCCTTGAAACTTCGTGTCACAATTTGCCATCTCCCTTGAGAGCACCCCATGGACACTTTGCAAAACATGCGCGCCTTCAGTTGTGTTGCCGAAGCAGGCAGCTTCACCGCCGCCGCCGTGCAACTCGACACCACCACGGCCAACGTCTCGCGCGCGGTCTCCAACCTGGAAGCCCACCTGCAAACCCGCCTGCTCAATCGCACGACCCGGCGTATCGCCCTGACCGAGGCCGGCAAACGCTATCTACTGCGCTGCGAGCAGATCCTCGCCTACGTTGAAGAAGCCGAAGCGGAAGCCAGCGACGCCCATGCGCGCCCGGCCGGGCAGCTGAAAGTGCACACCATGACCGGCATCGGTCAGCACTTCGTCATCGACGCCATCGCCCGCTACCGCAAGACTCACCCCGACGTGACCTTCGACCTGACCCTGGCCAACCGCGTGCCGGATCTGCTCGACGAGGGTTACGACGTGTCTATTGTGCTGGCCAGTGAACTGCCCGATTCCGGTTTCGTCTCGCAGCGCCTGGGGATCACCTACAGCATCGTCTGCGCCTCGCCGGCCTACGTGAAAGCCAACGGCGCCGCGCAGAAACCCAGCGACCTGCTCAACCACGCCTGCCTGCGCCTGGTCAGCCCGGTGATCCCGCTGGAGAAATGGACCTTCGACGGCCCGGACGGTCAGGAAATGGTCACCATCAACAGCTCACCTTTTCTGGTGAACTCCGCCGACGCCATGAAAACCGCGATCACCAGCGGCATGGGCGTCGGTGTCCTGCCGGTCTACGCCGCCATCGAAGGCCTGCGCAACGGCACCCTGGTGCGCGTGATGCCGAACTACCGCTCGCAGGAACTCAACCTGTACGCGATCTACCCGTCGCGGCAATACCTGGATGCGAAGATCAAAACCTGGGTGGAGTACTTGCGCGGATCGTTGCCGGAGATACTGGCAGCGCATCAGGCGGAATTGGTCGCGTATGAACTGACCGGGAGCCTGGCAGGCGTCCGCGTTGCGACCTGACTTTAAACACCGCTGACTTCGTGTAGGAGCTGACGAGTGCAACGAGGCTGCGATCTTTTGATCTTGCTGTTTAAAAATCAACGGATCGCAGCCTACGGCAGCTCCTACATGGACGCGTTTACAAGGAACTTTCCGACAGGTTTTGCAGGTTGTCCGTCGGAAGTGCGCTGGCTAGGATCTGGTGGTTGCTGACGAATCAGCGACCGGACTTGGTCGTCCGGGTTTAGAATGGCGCACATTTTCAAGCTTGCTTAATGGCGAGCTGTGCGTGGGAGGGCTTTGGCCCTGCCGGCTTTCCATTCCCTGGTCGACCAACCCGCGTACGGTTCGCCACCCGATTGCTTGGTCGCAGTCAGTGGCGAACTCCACTTCCAGAATGGAGTTTCACCATGTTCAAACCCACACCCAATCCCCCGAATCCGCAAGCACCTCACCCTACCAATCCCCCGATTCCAAAAAACTCCATGACGCCGCCGAGCGTGCGCTGAACCACTACCTCAAACCGCCCGCCACCGTGCAGCAAAGCCACAGACCCAGCACCATGTTCCAGGTCGCCCCCGACCAGGACAATGAAAGCCTGCTGGCTCACGCCTGCGAATCCCTCGCCTCGGCCAGCATCATGAGCAGCGACATCGCCGCCTGCGTCGACAGCCCCCAGCGGCACACGATATTGGCCATCCAGCAGGTGATCATGCTGGCGGAACTGGCGGTGAACCGGGTGCTGGATAATTACGAAATCCACCAATCCCCGACACACAGCTGACCCCGTGGGAGCGAGCCTGCTCGCGAAGGTTTCGGCACATTCAACATTCGAGGTGTCAGATAAACCGCTTTCGCGAGCAAGCTCGCTCCCACAGTTGGAATGCGTGCACCAGTGAGAAACAGGTCGGCTGTCAGGCCGCTTTCGCTGGCAAACCAGCCCCACAGAAAAGCAAAAGCAAGATCAAAAGATCGCAGCCTTCGGCAGCTCCTACCGTTGGATCGCGTGAATTCGATAGTAATTTGTTGACTAGCGGGCCGCCTTCGCGAGCAGGCTCGCACAGAAACGCAAAGCAGCGCAGCTGCCCGCGGCGAAGCCGCCCCACTCCACAATGAGCGCAAGCTCGAGTGCTTTTGATTTTGATCTTGATCCACCGGCGACGTCGGAAGGCTGAGCGGAGGGATTGATCCGGGCGTGGGAGCGTAGCGACCGTACGACGCAGTCGTACACAGCGAGTGTAGGTGCAGCGAAGCCAACCGGAGCCGCTGCGCCCGGATCGGTCCCGTAACGAAGGTACCCCGAGCCCCAGCGAGCGGGCCGTACGCCGGGGCAAAGCCTTTTTGGT
>NZ_DATMIV010000054.1:0-75695 GCF_035554175.1 Pseudomonas sp.
GCTGTCGGCGTTGACGTCGTTGCGACCGGCGACGATGGTCAGGTTCTGCGCCTGAATCTGCGCGTTGATTTTCGCGCTGCGGGTGATGATTTCGAAGCGGTCGATGTTGGTCGCGTTGATGCCCGCGCCTTCGATGGCCACACTGCCCTGATCGACCTGGAAACGATCCAGCCGACCGTTTTCCAGCACCGGTTTGCCGGTGGTCAACGTCACCCGTGGCGCGTTGATAAAACCGCAGCCATTGCAGGTGATGCCGTACGGGTTGGCGACGATGACCCGCGCCGACTGCCCGGCCACTTCGGTGTAGCCGCGCAACTGGCTCGGGTTGCCGCTGATGACTTCGTTGAGGATCGCCTGCGCCGACCCGCTGTTCTTCAGGTTCGGATTGCCGATGACGTGCCCGGCCAACTGGGTGTTCGAGGTCTGGGTCGCGCCGTTGTTGAGGATGACGCCCTGCGCACCGACGTTGTAATCGTGGAACTGGTTATGCGACAGCCCGCTGGCATTGGGCGTGGCAATGTTGATGATCGGCACGCCGTTGCCGGCACGATCCAGTGTGGTATTGGGGTTGGCGACAACGATGCCGTCGGCCTGCGCCCACATCGGTTGCCAGAACATGACGTTCGCCAGCAGGAAGGCCAGTCCGCGCTTGGGCATGCCGAGGAACTGCTCGCGTTTGGCCACGACGGCAGAAGGCTGGCGAGCGAGGAATGCGTACTGGCGAACGTCCATGTAGAAGATCCTGCAACGGGCAATAATCGGTCTGATCAGGTGCCATGCTCCGCAGGAAAGCGGCGCGGATGAGCGCAAAGAGTCGCTGGCATCCCTGCAATAGCGCACTAGTATCAAAATAGTGGCGCGATATTAGATGGCCACTATTTTGGCGTCAATTAAAGGATGCGTTGAAAAATCGATTTCGATGAGCGGTGCAGCTCAAATTCGAAGGCAACAGTCGCCTGCCGACTGCGCAACGAGCGCTCAGGCCGCAATAATCTGTAAACTCTCCTCTCTTTCGCCGCCTGTCACTCCCTCGCGGCCACTACCTCTTTATTTGTTGCGGAGTCCACTTTGCGTCTGTTCCACACCTCCGACTGGCACCTTGGGCAAAACCTGCACGGCCAGGAGCGCGATTTCGAGCACGCGTGTTTTCTCGAATGGCTGCTGCGTCAGTTGCACCTGGCGCAGCCGGATGTGCTGCTGATCGCCGGGGACATCTTCGATACGGTTAACCCGCCGGTGAAAGCGCAGGAACGCCTCTACGATTTCATCGTCAGTGCTCACGAACAGCAGCCGCTGCTGACCATTGTGATGATCGCCGGCAACCATGATTCCGGCTCGCGGATCGAACTGCCGGCGCCGTTGATGCGGCGTTTGCGCACTCACGCGTTGGGCCGGGTGCTGTGGCTGGATGACGGCCAACTCGACGCCGAGCGCCTGTTACTGCCGCTGCCCGATGCCAAAGGCGAAATCGCCGCGTGGTGTCTGGCGCTGCCGTTTTTGCGCCCGGCGGAAGTCACTGGCGCGCATCTGGGCGACAACTATCTGCGTGGCATCGGTCAGGTGCATGAGTGGCTGATCGCGGCGGCGAATGCCAAGCGTCAGCCCGGGCAGGCGTTGATCGCTATCAGCCATGCGCACATGGCCGGCGGTTCGGTGTCGGAGGATTCCGAGCGCAGCCTGATCATCGGCAATGCCGAAGCCCTGCCCGCCAGCCTGTTTGGCGAAAGCATCAGCTATGTCGCCCTCGGCCATTTGCACAAGCCGCAGAAGGTCAACGGCGAGGAGCGCATCCGCTACAGCGGCTCGCCGATTCCGCTGTCGTTTTCGGAGATCGGTTATCAGCACCAGATTTTAGATGTAGTCCTTGATGGTGAAACGCTGGTCAGCGTCGAGCCGAAACTGATTCCGCGTTCGGTCAATCTGCAGCGCATCGGCCCGGCGCCGCTGGCCGAGATCCTCCTGCAACTGGCCGACCTGCCGAACATCGATCTGCTCGCCGAAACCCAGCGCCAGCCATGGCTGGAGGTGCGCGTGCGTCTCGACGAACCGCAACCGGATTTGCGCCATCAGGTGGAAACTGCGCTGCAAGGCAAAGCCGTGCGGCTGGTGCGCATCGCTGCTGAATATGCCGGCAATCGGGGCGCCGATGGCAGCGATGACGGCAGCACGCTGATCGAACTCGACCAGCTCACCCCGCAGGAATTGTTCAGCCGCGCCTGGCTCGACAACTACGGCAGCGAGGTCGATGAACAGACGCTCAAGGACTTCGCCGAACTGCTGCAGGACGTGCAACTGGAGGGCGAGCAGCCATGAAGATTCTTGCCATTCGCTTGAAGAACCTAGCTTCGCTGGCCGGGCCGTTCGAAATCGATTTCACCGCCGAACCGCTGGCCAGCGCCGGCCTGTTTGCGATCACTGGCCCGACTGGCGCTGGTAAAAGTACTTTGCTCGATGCGTTGTGCCTTGCGTTATTCGGCGCTGTGCCACGCCTGAACAACACTGGCCGCGATGCGAAAGTGCCCGACGCCGACGGTGAAATCGCCACTGGCGATCCGCGCACCTTGCTGCGGCGCGGCACCGGCGAGGGCTACGCGGAAGTGGATTTTGTCGGCGTCGATGGCCGTCGCTATCGGGCCCGCTGGGAAGCCAACCGCGCTCGTGAGAAGGCTGGCGGCAAGCTGCAAGCGAGCCGGCAGAGTCTGCGCGATATCGATCAGGACCAATTGCTGGCCAGCCAGAAAGGCGAATACAAAACCCAGCTGGAAGCCGCGCTGGGCCTGAACTTCGAACAGTTCACCCGCGCCGTACTGCTGGCGCAGAGCGAGTTCAGCGCCTTCCTCAAGGCTGACGACAACGACCGCAGCGAACTGCTGGAAAAGCTCACCGACACCGCGCTGTACACCCGCCTCGGCCGCCGCGCCTTCGACAAGACCAAAGAGGCCCGCGAAGCGCACAAGCTGCTGCAGGATCAGGCTACCGGCGTAACGCCGTTGGCGCCTGAAGCCCGCGCCGAACTGGACGAGCGTTTCAACGCCGCGCAGCTACAGATGAAGGCGCAACAGGCGCAGCTCAAACAGCTTGAGCAGCAGCACGGCTGGCTCAAGGACTTGCGCCTGTTGCAGGAGGCGCAGCAAGCGGCCGGCGAACAACTTCAGCTAGCGCAACAGCAATGGCAAGCACTGGCCAGCGAGCGGGAGAAACTGACACGCCTGGAGCAGCTCGGCCCGCAGCGCCATCAGTTCGCGCGTAAAGCCGAACTCGATGCCCTGCTGACGCCACTGGCCACGCAGATTGCCACGCACACGCAACAACACGCAGCGCTGAGCGAACGTCAGACGCAACTGGAGCAGAACCTCGACGCCGCAAAAATCGCCCTGGGCCAAGCGCAACAGCAGCAGAGCGAAAACGCACCACTGTTGCGTCAGGCATTCGACGAGCAAAGCACCCTCGCCCGCCTGATCAAGGACACCGCCAGCAGCGCCGAAGCCCGGCAGACCGCCGAGCAAGCGTTCAAGGATGGCCAAAACGCGATTCAGGCCTTGCAGGAAAAACAGGCTGAGGTCGCCGAGCGTTTGCAACGCATCGCCGCCGGGCTTGAGCAGAGTGCGCATCTGGCGCCGTTGAGCGATGCCTGGAGCGCCTACCGCGATCGTCTGCAACAACTGATGCTGATCGGTAACCGCTTGAACAAGGGCCAGACCGAGCTCGCATCGCTTGAACACAACGCCGCACGCAGTGCTGAACAACTGGCCTCGCACAAACAGCAACTGGAAGTGCTGTTCAAAGAGGCCGGCGCCGAGCCCGACGCGGTCGCCGAACAGATCGGCCTGCTCGGCACATTGCTGCAGGACAACCGCAAACAGCTGCGTGCGATCGAAGAGCTGTCGCGCCTGTGGGCCGCTCAACAGGATCTCGACAAACGCAGCGCGGACTTGCAACAACGCCAGCTCGACGCACAGCAACAACGTGAACGCCTGACCCAGGACGGGGTGAAAACCAAAGCCGAACTGACCGTGGCCGAGCAGACCCTCAGCGTCACCCGCGAACTGCTCGAGCGTCAGCGGCTGGCGCGCAGTGCCAGTGTCGAAGAGTTGCGCGCGCAGTTGCAGGACGATCAGCCCTGCCCGGTCTGCGGCAGCAACGAGCATCCGTATCACCAGCCCGAGGCGCTGCTGCAAAGTCTCGGCCGTCATGATGAAAGCGAACAGGCCAACGCCCAGCAAGTGGTCGATCAGCTCAAGGAGAAACTGATCGAGCTGCGCGGCGAAGTCGGTGGCGTGATCGCGCAACAGAAAGAGTTGCTGCAACAGCAGGAACAACTCGCCGCTCAGCAGCAAGCCCTGGCTTCAAGCCTTGACGCGCATCCACTGGCCGCGCAACTGCTCAATCAGGACGCTGACAAACGCGGCGCCTGGCTCAGCCGCCAGAACGAGCAGTTGAACCAGAGCATCACCCAGGACGAACAACGCCAGAGCGCCCTGCTTACCTTGCAGCAGGATGCGGCGCGTCTGTCGCAGCAATTGCGGCAGGCCGAAGTGGCGCACCAGCAGGCAGCGCAACAGCTGAGCCATCAGCAGCATGAACTCAACGGCGATCGTCAGCGCCTTGATGAAGAACTCAGCGCGTTCGGCCCGCTGTTGCCCGCCGACACGCTTGAAGCCCTGCGTGTTGAGCCGGCAGCGACGTTCATGCAGTTGGACCGGCAGATCGCCGAGCGCCTGGCGCAGCTTGAGCAGCAAAAGGAAGAACTCAGCGAACAGCAGCAACGCCAGCAGACGCTGGAAAAAGAACAGGATCGCCAACAGATTCGCGGCCAGCAACTGCACAGCGCCGCGCAGCGATTGCAAACCCTGACCGAACAGCAGCAAAGTTCTCAGGCGAAACTCGCGCAACTGCTCGGTGAACACAGCAGCGCCGAGCACTGGCAACAGCAGCTGGAAAACGCCGTGGGTCAGGCACGCAGCGCCGAAACCAGCACGGCTGAGGAATTGCAGAACGTGCGCACGCAACTCGTGCAAATCGCCGCAGAGCTGAAGGCGCAGCAGGAACGATTGCAGGCGCTGGAAGGTGAGGACAAAGCGCTCACCGCCAGGATCGCCGATTGGCGCGCCAGCCATCCGGAACTGGATGACGGTGGGCTCGAAGAGTTATTGCGGTTCGACGACGCGCAGGTCGCCCAACTGCGGCAAATCATTCAGCAAAACGAAAAAGCCATCGAACAGGCCCAGGTCTTGTTGCAGGAACGCGATCAGCGTCTGCTCGATCATCAGGCCCGGCAGGACAGCAGCCTCGACACCGAACAGCTCGACAGCGCCCTCGCCGAATTGCACAAACAGTTCGCCGTCAGCGAGCAGCAATGTGCCGAACTGCGCGCCGAACAGCTTGAAGACCAGCGCCGGCAGAACGCCAATCAGGCGCTGGCCCAGCAGATTGCCGATGCCTATGCCGAGTATCAGCGCTGGGCGCGGCTCAGTGCCCTGATCGGCTCGGCCACCGGCGACACCTTCCGCAAGATCGCTCAGGCCTACAACCTTGACCTACTGGTGCATCACGCCAACGCGCAGCTGCGCCAACTGGTCAAACGCTATCGCCTCAAACGTGGCGGCAGCATGCTCGGGCTGCTGGTGATGGACACGGAAATGGGCGATGAACTGCGCTCGGTGCATTCGTTGTCCGGCGGCGAGACGTTTCTGGTTTCGCTGGCATTGGCGCTGGGTCTGGCGTCGATGGCGTCGAGCACGCTGAAAATCGAATCGCTGTTTATCGACGAAGGGTTTGGCAGCCTCGATCCGGAGTCCTTGCAACTGGCCATGGATGCACTCGACGGCTTGCAGGCGCAGGGGCGCAAGGTCGCGGTGATTTCTCACGTACAGGAAATGCACGAGCGGATCCCGGTGCAGATTCAAGTGCGGCGCCAAGGCAATGGTTTGAGCACGCTGGAGGTGAAATGAACACGCTGTATTCTTTCCGCCGCTGCCCTTACGCCATGCGTGCGCGCATGGCGCTGCGTTATTCAGGCGTGCCGGTGGAGATTGTCGAAGTCAGCCTGAAGAACAAACCGGCCGAGATGCTCGCGCTCTCGCCCAAGGGCACGGTGCCGGTGCTGAACGCCGATGGCGTGGTGATTGATGAGAGCCTGCAGATCATGCGCTGGGCGTTGGCGCAGAATGATCCGGATGATTGGTTGCTGGCTGGGGACTCGTTCGCGGCGATGCGGCTGGAAAAGCTTGTTCAGGCTAACGATCAGGTGTTCAAGACAGCTTTGAATCGCTACAAGTACGCCGAGCGTTACCCTGAGCAGCCGATGGAGGTTTATCGGGCTGAAGGGGCGTTGTTCCTGCAGAAGCTGGATGAGCTGCTTGAAGGTCGTGACGACTTGCTGGCCGATCATCCGAGCCTCGCCGATATCGCCCTGCTGCCCTTCGTCCGGCAATTCGCTCATGTTGATCGCGAATGGTTTGCGCAGACGCCGTATGTTCGCTTGCAGGCATGGTTACAGCGCCTGCTCGAATCCGAACTGTTCACTTCAATCATGAAGAAGTGACCCTGAATCTCGCCTCACACCACACCTGTGGCGAGGGAGCTTGCTCCCGCTCGGCTGCGCAGCAGTCGCGGTCTGTTCAGGGCATCAGAAATACTGTGTCTGCAGGATTTGGGGTTGCTTCGCAACCCAGCGGGAGCAAGCTCCCTCGCCACAATGGTCCGCGTTTTTACGCCAAGGCGTTGCACATGCCCAGTGCCATGCAATCCACTTCAAACGGCCCGAGAAAATCGACTGCGGCCTTGACCGGTGGATTACCGGCCATCAGTCCCAGTGTGTTGGCGCGTTCAATGTTATGCGCGATGTTGTGGTTGGCCTCTATGGCGCGGGCCAGACCGCCCACCGAGCCTTGGCCAAACCCCAGCAGTGTGGCGCCGTTGGTCATCAGCGCGAGGCTGGCGATGATCCACAGTCTGTAGCCTTTCATGCGCCGCCGACTCCTGCGAGCTCGGCTCTGTCGACCATTGCGCCTTGCGAGCGCAATTCGAACTGGATGCCAGGGTGGGCGACGTCGATCGGCGCGTCGAAGCTGTGTTCCATTTGCGCGCCGATGCTGACGATCAGCACCACGGCCAGGTACAGACCGATGGCCAGGTAGGCGCCGCGTTTGGCAGAAGTGAGGATTGCGCTGGCCATGGTGTTCTCCCGTGGACAAAGGTTTCGATGGCCACAGAATCAATCAAAAAAACCGAGGCAACCACTCAGGGTTTGCAATGGTGCATATCAGCTTCGTTGATTATTTACCGGCTCTATTTGCCCGTTTGAAGAAACCTATAACCGGATGGCACGCACACGTGTAGGAGCTGCCGAAGGCTGCGATCTTTTGATTTTGAAAAAACAAGATCAAGAGATCGCAGCCTTTGGCAGCTCCTACAGGGAGACCGGAATTTCAGGCTTGGGTTTTATGATCCAGTGCGGCGTAGAAGTTGGCGCTTTGTTGCAGGTATTTCTGGGTGTAGCTCTGGGTATGGGACTTCTTGCTGCTGATCTCGACGTTGGCACTGGCTGGCAATACCACGGTGGCGGAGATGGCGGAGGCGGCGATTACGGAGAAGAGATTGAAGTTCATGGCGGTAACCCTCGTGTGCGTTTGCTTGGTTTGCCCGGTCGGGCTGTGAAACAAACGTAACGCTCGAGGGTTGTTCGCTTGAAATCTTTTGTAGCATTAGCCGTTATCAGTGCAATTAATACAACGGCGCAGGCCCCGCGAATCGGGGCCTGCGGCTCATTGTCGCACTAGAAACTTCAGATCGCTTGGCGCGTCGATCGGCAGTTTTTGCACGGTTTTACCCAGCAGTCCGGTCTTGGCATCGCGCTCGACGACGACAATCTGGTTGCTCTTCTGGTTGGCGATCAAGACGAATTTACCGCTCGGATCGAGGGCAAACTCGCGTGGGTGATCGCCATCGACCGAGCGCTTCTGCAGCTCTTTGAGCTGACCGCTCGCCGGGTCGATGCTGAACACCACCAGTTGGTTGGCCGTGCCGCGATTGCTGACGTAGAGGAACTTGCCATCGGCCGACGCATGCAGCGCGGCGGCCGCCTTGTCCGAGGTCGGCTGGCCCGCTGCCAGATCGACCAGTTGCGTTTGGGTCAGCACGCCATCGTTGTAGTCGAACGCCGCGACCTGAGCGCTCATTTCCATGGTCAGCCAGGCGTGTTTGCCGTCGGCGCTGAACAGCAGATGACGCGGGCCACTGCCGGCCGGCATCGCCACCGAGGCGGTTTTCGCCGGGGTCAGCGGCAAGTGTGGATTGGTTTTCGGGTCGTATTGATAGATGAAGACCTTGTCCGCGCCCAAGTCATTGGAGAACACATAGCGGCCGTCCGGCGAGGACACCGTCGAGTGCACGTGGTTGGAAGCCTGGCGCTCAGGGTTGACCCGACTGGCCGGGTGCCCGCTCATCTGCACCACCGGTTTCAGCTGGCCGTCGGCATCCACCGGCAATACCGCCAGGGTGCCGCCCGGGTCTTGCATCACCGAATAGTTGCTGACGAACAGGTGTTTGGCATCAGCGCTGAGGCTGGAGTGGGTCGGCTCGTTGCCCAGGCTCTGCACTTGATTGATCAGACTCAGCGCGTGGGTTTTCGGGTCGATGGCGAAACTGCTGACGCGACCGACCGGATCGGTCTGGCCCGGACCGTTTTCGTTGACCACGAACAGGCGTTTCTGGTCTTTCGAGAGGGTCAGCCACGATGGGTTTTCAGTCTTGACCACTTGCAGCGGCTTGGCGTCGATCTGGCCGGTGGCGCTGTCGAATTGCATGCGATAGATGCCCTGGCTGGAACCGGCGGTATACGAGCCGACCAGCAACTGCAAGGTCTCGGCAGAGGCGCTGGACAGTCCCATCGCACCGACGCTACCGGCCATCAGCAAAGGCCAGAAGTTACGCATTTTCATCAGATTCTTCCTCGTCATCGCTGCTGCTGACTACGTCGTCGAGACACACCAGGCGATGCTCGCCAGTGGTCTTGGTGTCGCTGGCGTAACCGACGATCAGCCAGCTCTTCAGCGTCTCATCGAACGTCGCCGCCGCGACCTGCGCCGGGGTGAATACCCAGTGCCTGGCTTCGCCGCCAATCATGCATTCGATGTGCAGGTTATCGTCCTCGTCGAGGGCCAATTCGAAGGCGTGCAGGCCATCGATTTCGACCATACCGCAATGTTCGAGGGCGTTGAGAAGGGTTTGGGCAGTCATGGCAAACAGTCTTTCTTTGGGGGAAAGGGCCAATGATAGCTCATGGCGCCCTGCCCTCCGTGTAGGAGCTGCCGCAGGCTGCGATCTTTTGATCTTGTTTTTAAAAGCAAAATCAAAAGATCGCAGCCTGCGGCAGCTCCTACACGGGAGATTGCGGTGCTGGCTAGATCGCCTCACGCGATGGCTTGCCATCGACCAGTCGCTGAATGCGCAGCGGGTTGGCGTTTTTCAGCGGCTCGGGCAGCAAGCTGTCCGGGTAGTTCTGGAAGCACACCGGGCGCAGGAAGCGATCGATCGCCAGCGTACCCACCGACGTACCGCGCGCGTCGGACGTGGCTGGATATGGCCCGCCGTGCACCATCGAATCGCACACCTCTACACCGGTCGGATAACCGTTGAGCAGAATGCGCCCGACCTTTTGTTCCAGCAGCGGCGTCAGTTCGGCGAATTGCTCAAAGTCCGCTGGCTCACCAATGATCGTCGCGGTCAGTTGACCATGCAGACCGTGCAGCGCCGCGCTGAGTTGTGCCTGATCGGCCACTTCAACGATCACTGTGGTGGGGCCGAACACCTCTTCCTGCAGCACTTCGTCAGCGTTGATCAACAGGCTGACATCGGCCTTGAACAACTGCGGCTGCGCCTGATTGCCCTGCTGCGGGTTGCCGGCCAGATGTTCGATGCCGGAATGGCCCAGCAGTTTTTCCAGACCTTTGCCATAGCTGCCAAGGGTGCCGGCGTTGAGCATGGTTTGCGCCGGCTGATCACCGATTGCAGCGGCGACTTGCTGTACAAACGCGCTGAACTGCGGCGAGCGAATGCCGATGACCAGACCCGGATTGGTGCAGAACTGACCGCAGCCCTGCACCACCGATGCGGTCAGATCGCGAGCGACGGTTTCCGAACGCACGGCGAGTGCCTGCGGCAGGACGATGACCGGGTTGATGCTCGACATTTCGGCAAATACCGGGATCGGTTGCGGCCGGGCAGCGGCCATGTCGCACAGCGCGCGACCGCCCTTGAGCGAGCCGGTGAAGCCAACCGCCTGAATCGCCGGATGCTTGACCAGCCATTCGCCGACGCCGCCACCGTAGATCATGTTGAACACGCCGGCGGGCATGCCGGTTTTTTCCGCCGCACGAATGATCGCGTCGGCGACCAGCTCAGCGGTGGCCATGTGGCCGCTGTGGGCCTTGAACACCACCGGGCAACCGGCGGCCAGCGCCGCTGCGGTATCGCCGCCAGCGGTGGAGAACGCCAGCGGGAAGTTGCTCGCGCCGAACACTGCAACGGGGCCGAGGCCAATGCGGTATTGGCGCAGATCCGGGCGTGGCAGCGGCTGACGATCGGGCAGCGGCAGATCGATCCGCGCGCCGTAGAAATCACCGCGACGCAAGACTTTGGCGAACAGGCGCATCTGCCCGCTGGTGCGACCGCGCTCGCCCTGAATGCGCCCGGCCGGCAGCGCGGTTTCACGGCAGACCACGGCAACGAAATCATCGCCAAGGGCGTCCAGCTCATCCGCCACCGTGTCGAGGAATTGCGCGCGACGTTCGGCGCTGAGGCTACGGTAAGTCGGGTAAGCCGCAGCGGCGGCTTTGGCGGCGGCGTCGACTTCTTCGGTCGTGGCCTGAATGAAATCGTGCGGCAGGGCCTCGCCGGTGCTGGCGTCGACCGAGTGCAGTTTGACGGTGCCGGCGGCGCTGCGCTGACCGCCGATGTAGTTGTGACCGAGAATCTGAGTCATGGGATCTCCTTAAAGGGTGCCGATGCTGTCCGGTTCAAAAGCCGCTTCGACCGGGACGATGCCGTTGACCAGCGGTGCGCCGAATTCGGCCTGGCTGATCTCGAACGTGTCGCCCGGTTGAGTGCGGATGCCGTCGGCAAACGACAGCGTCGCAGTGCCGAAAAAGTGAATGTGCACGTCGCCCGGACGCAGGAACTGACGGTACTTGAAGTGATGGTATTCGAGGTTCGCCAGGCTGTGGCACATGTTGGCCTCGCCGCTGAGAAACTCGTTTTGCCACAACACTTCGCCGTCACGCAGGATGCGACTGGTGCCGGCAAGGTGTTGAGGCAATTCACCGGTGCGAAGTTCCGGGCCATAACTGCAACTGCGCAATTTCGAGTGCGCGAGGTACAGGTAATTCTTGCGTTCCATGATGTGGTCGGAGAACTCGTTGCCCACCGCAAAACCAAGGCGATACGGCTTGCCGTCGTTGCCGATGATGTACAGCCCGGCCATCTCCGGTTCCTCGCCGGCGTCTTCGGCAAACGGCGGCAGCGGGAACGGCTGCCCCGGACGCACGACGATGCTGCCGTCGCCCTTGTAGAACCACTCCGGTTGCACACCGGCCTGCCCCGCCGCCGGTTTGCCGCCCTCCACGCCCCATTTGAAGATGCGCATGGTGTCGGTCATCGCCGCCTCGTCACCGGCCTGCTGGTGCATCTTGTCGCGGGCCGAAGCGCTGCCCAGGTGAGTCAGACCGGTGCCGCTGACCAGCATGTGTGCCGGATCCGGGTGATCCAGTGGCGGCAGGACGCGCAGGTCTTTGAGCAACTGCGCGTAGTCGTGACTGGCACCGAGGCCGAGGCTCTGCACTTGATGCTCAAGGCTGCTGCCGGCCTCGATCGCGGCGAGGGCCAGATCGCGCACGCTGCGTGTAGCTTGCACCTCACGAACCTGAGCGTTATCGACCACGCCGACACGGCGCTCGCCGTTGGTTAATTCGAATTGAACCAGATGCATGTTGTTCTCCTTTTCCATCAAAAACGCCGCTATCCCTTGTGGGAGCGAGCCCGCTTGCGAAAGCGGTGTATCAGTCACCCACAATGCTGGACGTGATGGCCTCTTCGCGAGCAGGCTCGCTCCCACAGGGGCCGGTGTTGGTCAGTCAGGTTCGGGTCGCGCCGCGTGCACTGGCGGCAAACTGCTCAACCGGCAGCACATGCTTGCGTTCCAGCGCACGGTAAACCACGCCCGTCAGAATCAGGCCGAACACCATCACGCCCGAGAGGAAATACAGGCCAGAAGCCAGATTGCCGGTGTATTCCTTCAATGCGCCGATCACGAACGGCCCGATATAGCCGCCGAGGTTGCCCACCGAGTTGATCAAGGCGATCCCCGCCGCTGCACTCGCGCCTGCAAAGAAACGGCCCGGCAAAGTCCAGAACACTGCCGTGCAGGAGAACAACGCGAACGCGACCAGGCACAGCGCCGCCAGTTGCGCTGCCGGCATCGACAGCCAGGCGCTGAAGAACAGGCCCAGCGCACCGAGCACATACAGCACCGCCAAATGGCCGTAGCGATCGTTCAAGCGATCGGAGCTGCGCGGAATGATCAGCAGGCCGATGATCCCGAAAATGTAAGGCACCGAAGAAACGAAACCGGTCACCAGGTCGCTGCCGCCGAACTGTTTGATCAACGTCGGCAGCCACAGGCCGAGGCCATAAATGCTCAGGGTTACCGGGAGATAGAACAGCGCCAGCAGCAGCACGCGTTTGTCTTTCAGCGCATGCAACGGATTGCCGTGACGGGTCTGGCCGTACTCCTGCAAATCTTTTTTCAGTTCGCCGGTCAGCCAGTCTTTTTCCGCCTGATCCATCCACTTCACTTGCTGCGGACCGTCCGGCAGCCAGCGCAGCACTGGCCAGGTCAGCAGGATCGCCGGGGTGCCGATGACGATGAACAGCCACTGCCAGCCGTGCAGGCCGAGGATGCCGTCCATGCCCAGCAAGCCACCGGAAACAGGACCGGTGATCATCATCGCGATCGGTTGCGAAAGGATGAACAGCCCGAGGATCTTGCCGCGATGGCGCACCGGAAACCACTGGGTGATGTAGTACAGAACGCCGGGGAAGAAGCCCGCCTCGGCCGCACCGAGCAGAAAGCGCATCACATAGAAACTGTGCGGCCCCTGAACGAACGCCATGCCGATGGTGATCGCGCCCCAGGTGATCATGATCCGCGCGAACCAGCGCCGCGCGCCGAAGCGTTCGAGCATCAGGTTGCTGGGAATCTCGAGCAGGAAGTAACCAATGAAAAACAGCCCGGCGCCCAGGCCATAGGCGGCGTCGCCGATGCCGATGTCGGCGCCCATGTGCAGCTTGGCGAAGCCGACGGCGGAGCGATCCACATAGGCGATCAGGTACAGCAGGATCAGGAAGGGAATCAGTTTCAGTGTGATGCGCCGGACAAGCCGCAATTCCTGGCTCATGAGATCGGTCTCCGATTGTTGTTTTTATAGAACCTCGGGGGACGCCTCTCGCTAAAACAGCCAGGGCCATCCCTCCGTCGAAAACGACTATATAGTAATACTAATTACCCAACAACACTTCCAAAGCGCCGATTTTGAGCTTAGATTAAGCGTCAGCTCGCAAACAATAGTCTTACAATAAGAGAATCGATCATGTCTGATAAGAAACCCACCCTGCGCTCCGCCCAATGGTTTGGCACAGCCGACAAGAACGGCTTCATGTACCGCAGCTGGATGAAGAATCAGGGCATCGCCGACCATCAGTTCCACGGCAAGCCGATCATCGGCATCTGCAACACCTGGTCGGAACTGACTCCGTGCAACGCGCATTTCCGCCAGATCGCGGAGCACGTCAAACGCGGGGTGATCGAGGCCGGTGGTTTTCCGGTGGAATTTCCGGTGTTCTCCAATGGCGAATCGAACCTGCGCCCGACCGCCATGCTCACCCGCAACCTGGCAAGCATGGATGTTGAAGAAGCCATTCGCGGCAACCCGATCGACGGTGTGGTGCTGCTGACCGGCTGCGACAAAACCACCCCGGCGCTGTTGATGGGCGCGGCCAGTTGCGACGTGCCCGCGATCGTCGTCACCGGCGGGCCGATGCTCAACGGCAAGCACAAGGGCAAGGACATCGGTTCCGGCACCGTGGTCTGGCAGCTCAGCGAACAGGTCAAGGCCGGCACCATCACCATCGACGATTTCCTCGCGGCCGAGGGCGGCATGTCGCGCTCGGCGGGCACCTGCAACACCATGGGCACCGCCTCGACCATGGCGTGCATGGCTGAAGCACTGGGCACTTCGCTGCCGCACAACGCGGCGATCCCGGCAGTGGATGCACGGCGCTACGTGTTGGCGCACATGTCCGGCATGCGTGCCGTGGAAATGGTGCGTGAAGACCTGAAGCTGTCGAAGATCCTCACCAAGGAAGCCTTTGAAAACGCCATTCGTGTCAACGCCGCCATCGGTGGTTCGACCAACGCGGTTATCCACCTGAAAGCCATCGCCGGGCGCATCGGTGTCGAACTCGATCTGGACGACTGGACGCGTATCGGTCGTGGCATGCCGACCATCCTCGACTTGCAGCCGTCCGGGCGTTTCCTGATGGAAGAGTTCTACTACGCCGGTGGCCTGCCAGCGGTACTGCGTCGCCTCGGCGAAGCCAATCTGATCCCTAACCCGGACGCGCTCACCGTCAACGGCAAATCGATTGGCGAGAACACCAAGGACGCGCCGATTTATGGCGAAGACGAAGTGATCCGCACCCTCGACAATCCGATTCGCGCTGACGGCGGCATCTGCGTATTGCGCGGCAACCTGGCGCCACT
Organism: Pseudomonas sp.; assembly: GCF_035554175.1. Taxonomy (GTDB): domain Bacteria; phylum Pseudomonadota; class Gammaproteobacteria; order Pseudomonadales; family Pseudomonadaceae; genus Aquipseudomonas. Next base: position 14,819 of record NZ_DATMIV010000054.1, read on the forward strand.
GGGTGCGGTGCTCAAGCCTTCCGCCGCGACCCCGGAATTGATGCAGCATCGCGGCCGTGCGGTGGTGTTCGAGAACTTCGACATGTACAAGGCGCGGATCAACGACCCGGAACTGGACGTCGATAAAGATTCGATTCTGGTCATGAAAAACTGCGGGCCGAAGGGTTATCCGGGCATGGCTGAAGTCGGCAACATGGGCTTGCCGGCCAAGCTGTTGGCGCAGGGTGTGACCGACATGGTGCGTATCTCCGACGCTCGCATGAGCGGCACCGCGTACGGCACGGTGGTTTTGCACGTAGCACCGGAAGCCGCAGCGGGCGGGCCTTTGGCGGCGGTGCAGGAAGGCGACTGGATTGAACTCGATTGCGCCAGCGGTCGTTTGCATCTGGATATTCCCGAGGCGGAACTGGCTGCGCGCATGGCCGATCTGCAAACGCCGCCGCAGTTGCTGGTGGGTGGTTATCGTCAGCTGTACATCGACCACGTGCTGCAGGCGGATCAGGGCTGCGACTTTGACTTCCTCGTCGGTTGCCGAGGCGCTGAAGTCCCCCGCCACTCTCACTGATCACACAAATCCCTGTGGGAGCGAGCTTGCTCGCGAAAGCGGCGTGTCAGCCAAATATATGGCACTGACAGTCCCTCTTCGCGAGCAAGCTCGCTCCCACAGTTGTTCTATACCCGACTCAAGATTGTCCGGTGCCTGCTATGATGCGCGGCATCTCCATCGCTCAGGATCGCGCCGCTCCCCATGGATTACCGCAAACCTTCCGACCGTAAAAGCATGCACTCGCGCATCGTCCAGGAACTGGGCATGCAGATCGTCTCCGGACGCTTTTTGCCCGACGACAAACTGCCCGCCGAAGCCCTGCTCTGCGAAGAGTACGCGGTCAGTCGGCCGGTCTTGCGCGAGGCCACGCGGGTGCTGGTGGCCAAGGGGCTGGTGTATTCAAAGCCACGCGTAGGCACGGTGGTCAAGGCCCGCCGCGAATGGCACATGCTCGACCCGGACGTGCTGCACTGGCTGATGCAAAGCAGCCCGCAGAATGAATTCTTCAACGTGCTGACCAGCGTGCGCAGCATCATCGAACCCGCCGCCGCCGCCCTCGCCGCCCAGCACGCAACCGATGCCGACATCGCCGCGATCAACGAAGCCTATCAACGCATGGAGGCCGCGCCGACGCCGGAAGCCTTGTTGCAGCCGGATCTGGATTTCCATAGCCGGATTGCCGATGCGACGCACAATGATTTGCTGGCGAACCTGTGCAACATGCTCGCGGTGGCGATTGCCGAGGCATTGAAGCATTCCAATCAACGGCCGAATCTGCATGAGTTGGCGTTGCCGCGACATAAGGCGATTTTGACAGCGATCGAAAATCGCGATGCGCTGGGTGCCCGGCATGCGACGTTGGTGCAGCTGGATGATGCGCGCAGTGCGTTGAGTGTGGTGCTGGGCGCTGAACTCTCTTAGCGTTGATGATCGACCTGTGGGAGCGAGCCTGCTCGCGAAACGGTCTGCCTGTGACATTTATGCTGTCTGACACTCCGCCTTCGCGAGCAGGCTCGCTCCCACAGGGAATCGGCGTCTGGTTCAAAAAAATAAAAAAGCCGCAACCCATAAGGTTGCGGCTTTGTTGTATCTGCCTTTCAGATCAGTGCGCAAACAACGAATTGCCCTTCTGCCCCGCCAGCTTCTCTGGCTTGATCAGGAACTTCGCCAGGGCCGGCAGCAGCCACAGCGCGCCGAACATGTTCCACAGCAGCATGAAGGTCAGCATCAGGCCCATGTCCGCCTGGAACTTGATCGCCGAGAAGATCCAGGTGCACACGCCGATCGCCAGGCACAGGCCGGTGAACAGTACCGCTTTACCGGTGGATTTCAGGGTCTGGTAATAGGCTTCCTGCAACGGCAGCCCCGCGCGCAGGAAACTTTCCAGGCGGCTATAGATATAGATACCGTAGTCCACGCCGATCCCCACACCCAGCGCCACCACCGGCAGCGTCGCGACTTTCACGCCGATGCCCATGAACGCCATCAGCGCGTTGCCGAGTACCGAGGTCAGCACCAGCGGCAGGACGATGCACAGGGTCGCCGCCCATGAGCGGAAGGTGATCATGCACATCACCGCCACGCAGATGTACACCAGAATCAGGATGGTCAGCTCAGCCTGTTTGATCACTTCGTTAGTCGCCGCTTCGATCCCGGCGTTGCCGGCGGCGAGAATGAATTCCAGGCCGTCCTTGTTGTTTTCCTTGGCGAACTCCTGAACTGCCTGCACCGCACGGTCGAGGGTTTCGGCCTTGTGGTCGTTGAGGAACACCAGCACCGGCGCCAATGAGCAACTGTTGTTGTACAGGCCGTCGGCGCGGGCGATCGAGTTGTTCAGCACGTCAGGATTGCGCGACAGGGTTTCCCATTTCAGGTTGCCCTCGTTCATGCCCTTGATCATCTGCTTGGACACGGTGACCAGCGAGATCGCCGATTGCACGCCTTCGGTGTTCTGCATCTTCCACATCAGCTGGTCGATCGGAGCCATGGCTTCGTAGCGCGAGCAGCCTTCGGCCTTGGTCTTGACCATCACCACCAGCACGTCGGAGCTGGTCGAGTAGTTACTGATGATGAAGTTGTTGTCCTTGTTGTAACGCGAGTCCGGACGCAGTTCCGGCGCGCCCTGGTCGAGGTCGCCGATCTTCAGGTTCTGGCTGTACCAGAGGCCGCCGCCGAAGGCGATCAGCGCCAGGGCAATGGAGACCGGTGCGACTTTCGGGCTGGCGAAGTTCGACAGCAGGCGCCAGAACGGATGCTCGCGATTGGCGTCCTTCTTGCTCTTGGCAATCGCGCGCTTGCTGATGCCGACATAGGAAATCGCCACCGGCAGCAGGATCAGGTTGGTGAACACGATCACTGCGACGCCAATGGAGGCGCCGATAGCCAGTTCGCGGATCACACCGATGTCGATGATCAGCAGGGTGATGAAGCCCACCGCATCGGCAAGAATCGCGATCATCCCCGGCAGGAACAACTGCCGGAAGGTGCGCCGCGCAGCGGTCAGGGCGTTATCCGCCTCGCTGGATTGCAGGGCGATACCGTTGATTTTCTGCACGCCGTGGGAAATACCGATGGCGAAAATCAGGAACGGCACCAGCATCGAATACGGATCGAGACCGAAGCCGAAGAAGTGCATCAAGCCCAGCTGCCAGACCACCGCCACCAGCGTCGTGCTCAACACCGCGATGGTGCTGCGCAGGCAGTTGGTGAACCACAGCAGCAGAATCAGGGTGATGACGAAGGCGATGCCGAAGAACATCACCACCATCACCAACCCGTCGATCAGGTCGCCGACCTTCTTGGCGAAACCGACGATATGAATCTTGATGTTGGGGTTTTGCGCTTCGAACTTGTTGCGGATCTTGTCTTCGAGTTCATGGGAGAACTTGCGGTAATCCAGCGCCAGCAACTTGCCCTGATCCTGCGGGTCCGGGTAGGCCTCCAGCAGCGGGATGTCGACGATGCTCGACTTGAAATCGTTGGCCACCAGACGCCCGACCTGGCCGGACTTGAGCACGTTGTTGCGCAGCAGGTCGAGGCTGTCCTGGGAGCCGTTGTAGCTCTGCGGGATCACTTCACCGCCGGCGAAACCCTCTTCGGTCACCTCGGTCCAGCGTACGCTCGGGCTCCACAGCGATTTGAGGCCGGAACGATCGACGCCGGAAATGTAGAACACTTCGTCGTTGATCTGGCGCAGGGTCTCCATGTACTCCTTGGAGAAGATGTCGCCGTCGGTGGCTTCCACCGAAATACGCACGGTGTTGCCGAGGTTCGCCAGATCGTTGCGGTGCTCCATCATCTTCTCGATGAACGGATGCTGCAGCGGGATCATCTTTTCGAAACTGGTCGAAGGCCGGATCAATGTGGCCTGCCAGAACAGGAAAATGCTCACCACCAGGCAGATCAGGATCACGGCCGGGCGGTTGTTGAAGATCAGGCGCTCGAGGAACGTCGCCTTTTCCTGCTGAGGAGTGATCAAGGAAGTCATAGCCCCGCCTTCTTGTTATTGGTTTCGGCACCGTTTGGCAGGGTGATGTGCAAACCACCCTGCCCGGTCAGAATCAGGTTGCCGTTGCCGGCAGCGGCGACCGACGACAGCGAAATGCGATCCGGGCGATTGAATACGCTGAAGGTCGCGCCATTGTCGCTGCTGCTGATCACCGAGCCGCCGTTGCCGACGATGACGATCGAGCCGTCCTCCAGCAACGTGCCGCCGGACAGGCCGAACTCCAGCGCCCCGCGTGCGGCTTTCAGCTCGACCTGTTCCCAGGTGCTGCCGAAATCGGTGGAACGATAGAGATTGCCGCGCAAGCCGTAAGCCAGCAGGGTCTGCGCCTGCGCCGTGCCGATCACGCCGAACAACGAGCCTTCGTACGGGCCTTCGAGTTTTTCCCAGGTCTGGCCGTCATCGGCGGAGCGGAACATGCTGCCGGACTCGCCGACGATGAACAGCCCGGCGTCTTTCACAGAGGCAATGGCGTTGAGGTGGAACTGGTCTTCGTTGTCGAGACGGTCGCTGACGTCTTCCCAGTGTTTGCCGCCGTCAGTGGTTTCGAGCAACGTGCCGTAGGCGCCCACGGCAAAGCCGCTGTTGGCGTCCTTGAACCAGACGTCGAGTAGCGGCGATTCGCGGGCGAGGTCTTCGAATTGTTTGCTCCAGGTCAGACCGCCGTCTGCGCTGGCGAGAATCTGTGCGTCGTGGCCCACGGCCCAACCGTTTTTGTCGTCGACGAAATACACGGCGGTGAGCAGTTGCCGGGTCGGCACCTTGGCCTGGGTCCAGGTCTTGCCCTGGTCATCGGAATAGACGATGTGCCCGCGATCCCCGACCGCCACCAGACGCGCACCGGCGTGGACGACATCGAGAATCAGGCTTTTTGCGGCCTTGGCCGACTCGGTGGCATAGACCACGTCAGCCGGGGCCTCGGCGGCAATCACCGGTGCCGATAACGTGGCAAAGCCCAGCAGCGAAAGTGCTGTGGCCAGCAACGCGGTGTTGCGTAACGCCGGCGGGCGGCAACGACTCATAGACCTTCCCCTATTTATTATTGTTGGGCCATCGGGCCTTCAAGGGCGCCGCAAGGGTGCTCGGCTACTGGCGTTTCAGAAGCATAGTCCTGAAACCCGCAATCCAGAGCCCCTTCGGAAGCTGGCTCATCCTATCGGGCTTTGCAAATGTCTGACAATCGGCGCCACGTTATCTTTTGTTAACCGAAAACAGCCTGCACGGAACCCTGTAGGCGCTGACGAGTGAAACGAGGCTGCGGTCTTTTGATCCTGATCTTTAAAACAAAAATCAAAATCAAAAGATCGCAGCGTTCCGCAGCTCCTACAGAAATATCGCGTGGCATCGAATAACGGGATCGGCGGGTGAATGCAGCGCCATTCGCCGGATGGATGCGGCAAATCTTGCGGAGGGGACTTGCAGGATCGGTATTATGGTATACCATCAGACGCACAGACACTCTCAATCCCCAACGGAGCAGCTCATGAGTTTCGAAATTCGCAAGATCGTCAGCTATGTCGAAGAAACCTTCATCGAAGGCGGCAAAGCCGCTGACAAGCCGGTGACCATGGTCGGCCTCGCCGTGGTGATGAAGAACCCTTGGGTGGGCAACGGTTTTGTCGAAGACCTCAAGCCGCAGATCCGCGCCAACTGCTCCGACCTCGGCGCGATGATGGTCGAGCGTCTGGTCGGCATCATCGGCGGCGCCGAGAAGATCGAGGCCTACGGCAAAGCGGCGGTGGTCGGCGCTGACGGCGAGATCGAGCACGCTTCGGCGGTGATCCACACCCTGCGCTTCGGCAATCACTATCGCGAAGCAGTGAAAGCCAAAAGCTACCTGAGTTTCACCAACAAGCGCGGCGGTCCGGGCACGTCGATTCAGATCCCGATGATGCACAAGGACGACGAAGGCCTGCGTTCGCACTACATCACCCTGGAAATGCAGATCGAAGACGCGCCGCGTGCCGACGAAATCGTCGTGGTGCTGGGTTGCGCTGACGGTGGCCGCCTGCACCCGCGCATCGGCAACCGCTACATCGATCTGGAAGAACTGGCCGCCGAAAAAGCCCAGTAATCACAACAAGAAAGGCATTGCAGGAGCGCTCCATGATTCGGCTCACCGCTGAACTCACCCCGGCTGGCACCAGTTACCTGGCGACCGGCCAAGGCCAGCCCGTGGTCTTGATCCACGGCGTGGGCCTGAACAAAGAAATGTGGGGCGGGCAGATTGTCGGCCTCGCCAGCCAGTACCAGGTGATCGCCTACGACATGCTCGGCCATGGCGCCAGCCCGCGACCGGCCAGCGGCACCGACCTGCTCGGTTACGCCGATCAGTTGCTCGAGCTGCTCGATCACCTGAATCTGCCCCTGGCAGCGGTGATCGGTTTCTCCATGGGCGGTCTGGTTGCACGGGCCTTCGCCCTGCATTACCCGCAGCGCCTGCAAAGCCTGGTGGTGTTGAACAGCGTGTTCAACCGCAGCGAAGAACAGCGTGCCGGCGTGATTGCCCGCACCGCGCAGGCCGCCGAGCATGGCCCGGATGCCAACGCCGAAGCGGCGCTGTCACGCTGGTTCAGCCGTGAATATCAGGCGGCCAACCCGGCGCAGATCGCCGCATTGCGCCAGACCCTGGCTAACAACGATCCGCAGGGTTACCTGACCACCTACGAATTGTTCGCTACCCAGGACATGTACCGCGCCGACGACCTGAGCAGCATTCAGGCGCCGACGCTGATCGCGACCGGTGAACTCGACCCTGGCTCGACGCCGGAAATGGCCGAGCAACTGGCCCGGCGCATCCCCGGCGCGAAGGTCGCCGTGCTGCCCGAGCAACGGCATATGATGCCGGTAGAGTCGCCGCGTCTGGTCAATCAGATGCTGCTGGAATTTCTCCAATTCGCACACGCCCGACAAAACCATATAAAGGGGATCGTTGCATGACACTCGCACGCTTCCAGATGTGCATCGGCGGAGACTGGGTCGACGCCCTCTCCGGCAAGACCTTCGAAAGCCTCAACCCGGCCTCCGCGCAGGCCTGGGCCGAACTGCCCGACGCCGATGAAGCGGACGTCGAACGCGCCGTGCAAGCGGCGCAGACCGCGTTCGACAGCCCTGCGTGGCGCGGTTTGTCCGCCACGGCGCGGGGCAAACTGCTGCGCCGCCTCGGCGACCTGATCGCGGAAAACAAGGAACACCTGGCGCAGCTGGAAAGCCGCGACAATGGCAAGCTGATCCGCGAAACCCGTGGGCAAGTCAGCTATCTGCCAGAGTTTTTCCACTACACCGCAGGGTTGGCCGACAAGCTCGAAGGCGGCACCCTGCCGCTGGACAAGCCCGACCTGTTTGCCTACACCGTGCACGAAGCCATGGGCGTGGTCGCCGCGATCATTCCGTGGAACAGCCCGCTGTACCTGACTGCGATCAAGCTTGCCCCGGCGCTCGCCGCCGGCAACACCATCGTGATCAAACCGTCCGAGCATGCTTCGGCAACCATTCTTGAGCTGGCGCGTCTGGCCCTCGAAGCCGGGATTCCGCCTGGCGTGGTCAACGTCGTCACCGGTTACGGCCCGAGCACCGGCGCCGCCCTCACCCGCCATCCGCTGATCCGCAAGATCGCTTTCACCGGCGGCGCGGCCACGGCCCGGCATGTGGTGCGCAGCAGCGCCGAGAACTTTGCCAGGCTGTCGCTGGAACTGGGCGGCAAGTCGCCGAACATCATCTTTGCCGACGCCGATCTGGACAGCGCGATCAACGGCGCGATTGCCGGGATCTATGCAGCGTCCGGGCAGAGTTGCGTGTCCGGGTCGCGCCTGCTGGTGCAGGACGAGATCTACGACGAGTTCGTCAATCGTCTGGTCGAACGCGCCCAGCGCATCCGCATCGGCAACCCGCAGGAAGATCACAGTGAAATGGGCCCGATGGCTACCGCGCAACAACTGGCGGTGGTCGAAGGTCTGGTCGCCGACGCCATCGCCGAAGGCGCGCGTTTGCGCACTGGCGGCAAGCGTCCGGCGGATCTTGGTGAGGGCTGGTTCTACGAGCCGACGCTGTTCGAGTGCGACCGCAATTCGATGAAGATCATGCAGGAAGAAGTCTTCGGCCCGGTGGCTTCGGTGATTCGTTTCAAGGATGAAGCCGAAGCGCTGGCCATCGCCAACGACTCGCAGTTTGGCCTCGCTGCCGGCATCTGGACCCGCGACCTCGGCCGCGCCCATCGTCTGGCGCGCGATGTGCGCTCGGGAATCATCTGGGTCAACACCTACCGCGCAGTGTCGGCGATGGCACCGATCGGCGGCTTCAAGAACAGTGGCTATGGACGCGAAAGCGGCATCGATTCAGTGCTGGCCTACACCGAACTGAAAACGGTGTGGATCAACCTCTCTCAGGCGCCGATGCCTGATCCGTTTGTGATGCGCTAGGAGTCCTGCGAAATGATCGAACCCGGCATTTACAAAGACGTCATGAGCTCGTTCCCGTCCGGCGTCACGGTGGTCACCACCCTCGACCCGGATGGCGGCATCGTCGGCATCACCGCCAGCGCCTTCAGTGCTCTGTCGATTGACCCGGCGCTGGTGCTGTTCTGCCCCAATTACGCCTCCGACACCTACCCGGTGCTGCGCGACAGCAAGAAGTTTGCGATCCACTTGCTCTCCGCCGACCAGACCGCCGAAGCCTATGCCTTCGCCAGCAAGGGCAAGGAAAAAGCCAAGGACATCGAGTGGCACTTGAGCGAACTGGGCAACCCGATCCTCGCCAAGGCCACGGCGATCATCGAATGCGAATTGTGGCGTGAGTACGATGGCGGCGATCACGCGATCATTGTTGGCGCGGTGAAGAACCTGATCCTGCCCGAGCAACCGGTGACACCGATGATTTACCACAAGGGCAAGCTGGGTGCGTTGCCCACCTTGACCTGAAAGATTCACACAAATCGCCCTGTGCAGGAGCTGCCGAAGGCTGCGATCTTTTGACTTTGATGTTTAAAAGCAAGATCAAAAGATCGCAGCCTTCGGCAGCTCCTGCACAAGGGATCTGTGGTGAGTGGAGGATTTATGAGTAACGAGAAATATGAAAAAGGCCTGCAGATCCGCACGCAGGTACTCGGCGAAGCCTACGTTCAGCGTTCGATCGACAATGCCGACGACTTCACCCGTCCGCTACAGGAAATGGTCACCGAGTATTGCTGGGGCCATGTCTGGGGACGCGAGGGTCTGTCGCTCAAGGAGCGCAGCATGATCAACCTGGCGATGATCTCGGCGCTCAACCGTCCCCACGAACTCAAGCTGCATGTGCGTGGCGCCTTGCGTAACGGCCTGAGTCGTGAGCAAATACGCGAAATTCTGCTTCAGGTCGGCATTTATTGCGGCGTTCCGGCGGCCGTGGACAGTTTCCGGCTGGCCCGTGAAGCCTTTGCCGAAGCCGACGCCGAGGCCTCCAGTTAACCCCTCGGCTGTTTCGATGCCTTCTGGCATGGACAGCCAACCCAAAGAGCGGACCCCATGAAACGCCAGCCACTCGACGACAGCTTCAAGGTCAATCGCAACCCCGTTACCCTGCGCGAAATCGTGCTGGACAAACTGCGTAGCGCGATCATGAATTTCCAGCTCATGCCAGGCGATCGTCTGGTCGAACGCGACCTGTGTGATCGCCTCGGCGTCAGCCGCACCTCGGTGCGCGAAGCGTTGCGTCACCTTGAATCCGAAGGTCTGGTGGAGTTCGCCGATGCCAAGGGGCCGCGCGTTGCGATCATCACCCTCGCCGACGCCGTCGATATCTACGAATTGCGTTGCGTGCTCGAAGGCCTGATCGTGCAGCTGTTCACCCTGCGCGCCAAGGCCAAGGACATCAAGGCCCTGGAAAAAGCGCTCGATGACAACCGCAAGGCACTCAAGGACGGCGAGCTGCAACAGGTGATCGACTCGGTGCAGGGCTTCTACGACGTGCTGCTCGAGGGCTCCGGCAACCATGTCGCGGCCACGCAACTGCGCCAGTTGCAGGCGCGCATCAGCTATCTGCGCGCGACGTCGGTCTCGCAGGAGAACCGTCGCGGCGCGAGTAACCACGAGATGGAAAAAATGGTCGAGGCGATCAAGAGCGGCGATCCGCTGGCGGCGCATCAGGCCTGTGTCGATCACGTCCGCGCCGCGGCTGCCGTGGCCCTCGATTATCTCAAGCGCAAGCAGGAAGACACCGGCGTCGCCGTCAAAGGCACCCCGGCCATAACCCTGCCGATCGCGCTGAAAGAACCGCGCATAGGTCAATGACATGTTCAGCCCGAGCTTTTGCCCGAAATGCGGTGGCCCTGACCTCGGTCAGCAACTGCCGCCGGGCGATACGCACGAGCGTCTGATGTGCCGCGGCTGCGGCTACATTCACTATGTAAACCCCAAGATCATCGCCGGCTGCATCATCGAGCAGGACGGCAAATACCTGCTGTGCCAACGGGCGATTCCCCCGCGCCCTGGCACCTGGACCCTGCCCGCCGGTTTCATGGAGAGCGGCGAAACCACTGAGCAGGCAGCGTTGCGCGAAGTCTGGGAAGAAAGCGGTGTGCGTGCGGAAATCGTCTCGCCGTATTCGATCTTCAGCGTGCCGAAGATCAGCGAGGTGTACATCATCTTCCGCGCCATCGCGCTGGAGATCACCGGGCAGTTCGGCCCTGAGACCATGGATTACAAATTCTTCGCCCCTGAAGACATTCCATGGGAGCAGATCTATTACCCAGCGATCCGGCAGATTCTGGAGCGCTATATCGAAGAACGCCAGGCCGGTGTGTACGGGATTTACATGGGCAATGACGACAGCGGCAAAATCCACTTCATGCGCTGATCTCCATCGTCGCACAACCTTGTAGGAGCTGCCGAAGGCTGCGATCTCTTGATTTTGCTTTTAAAGTCAAAATCAAAAGATCGCAGCCTTCGGCAGCTCCTACAGGGGGTCTTGTGGTATGGCTCAGTTCGGGGCGACGCCCTCGACGATGATGATCTGCGCCCTCGCCCATTCCTCGCGATAACTCTTCGCCTCCTGATACGCCGCCGAGTGGTAGCACGCCACGGCTTTTTCGTAGCTATCAAATTCGATCACCACGCTGCGCTGCGGTGTCTGCCGCCCTTCCATGGCCTCGCTGCGTCCGCCCCGGGCGAGAAACTTCGCGCCGAACTCAGCAAAAGCCGCCGGCGCGCGCTGGGTGTATTGGCTGTAATGATCGGCATCAGCTATATCCACGTGTGCAATCCAGTACGCCTTCATAGTGACCTCTTTGTTGATTTTGTATTATGGTATACCAATATATTTCCAACGAACCCTGAGAGTCCAGCATGGCCTTCAACAGCATCGAAGAAATCATCGAAGATTATCGCCTCGGCAAAATGGTCCTGTTGGTCGATGACGAAGACCGCGAAAACGAAGGCGACCTGCTGCTGGCCGCCGATCGTTGCACGCCGGAGGCGATCAGCTTCATGGCCCGCGAAGCACGCGGGCTGATCTGCCTGACCCTGACCGACGAGCATTGCCAGCGTCTGGGCCTTGAGCAAATGGTGCCGAGCAACGGCAGCGTGTTCAGCACCGCGTTCACCGTGTCGATCGAGGCGGCGGTTGGCGTGACCACCGGCATTTCGGCGGCGGATCGAGCGCGCACCGTTGCCGCCGCCGTCGCACCCGATGCCCGCGCTGAAGACCTGGTGCAGCCCGGCCACATCTTCCCGTTGCGCGCCAAGGAAGGCGGCGTGCTGACCCGTGCCGGCCACACCGAAGCCGGCTGCGACCTCGCCCGGCTGGCCGGTTTCACCCCGGCCTCAGTGATCGTCGAAGTGATGAACGACGACGGCACCATGGCCCGCCGCCCTGATCTTGAGCAATTCGCACGCAAGCACGGGATCAGGATAGGCACTATCGCCGACCTGATCCACTACCGCCTGAGCACCGAGCACACCATCGAACGCATCGGCGAGCGCGAGCTGCCGACGGTGCACGGCACCTTCCGTCTGATCACGTTCGAAGATCGCATTGAAGGCGGCGTGCACATGGCGATGGTGATGGGCGACTTGCGCCGCGAGGAGCCGACGCTGGTGCGCGTGCACGTGATTGATCCGCTGCGCGATCTGGTCGGTGCCGATTACAGCGGGCCGAGCAACTGGACGCTATGGGCGGCGCTGCAGCGGATCGCCGCTGAAGGTCATGGCGTGGTTGTGGTGCTGGCCAATCATGAGTCGTCGCAGGCCTTGTTGGAACGAGTGCCGCAATTGACTCAGCCGCCGCGGCAGTTCAGCCGTTCACAGTCGCGGATTTATTCGGAGGTCGGGACGGGGGCGCAGATTCTGCAGAATCTGGGGGTGGGCAAATTGCGTCACCTCGGCCCACCATTGAAGTATGCAGGGTTGACCGGCTATGACCTGGAAGTCGTTGAAAGCATCCCTTTCACCGAATAACCCGAACCCACTACACACCGTGTGGGAGCGAGCTTGCTCGCGAAGGCGCCCTTTCATTCGACATGGATGTTGCATGAACCAGCGCTTTCGCGAGCAAGCTCGCTCCCACAGGTTTTTATTTCAATGCCTATTCCCTGCGGCACGAAAACAGATTCGCCAGATAACCGGTAAGGCAAAGTGCTTGCACAAAGTTTGGAATACCATAATATGATATTCCATAGACCGGACGCACCCACGAGTCGTCCATCTACTGCTCCCGACAGGCGGGCGACAACGCAAGGCCCGCTCAAAAACACAACAATGAGGGCGTGAACATGGTGTTGAACAAAGCTGCAACCGCGATCTTTTTCGCGGGACTGCTCAGCGTTACCGGCCAGGCTGCAATGGCTGCCGAAAGCGTGAACTTCGTCAGCTGGGGCGGTAGCACCCAGGATGCGCAGAAACAGGCCTGGGCCGATCCGTTCAGCAAAGCCAGCGGCATCACTGTCGTACAGGACGGCCCGACCGACTACGGCAAACTCAAGGCCATGGTCGAAAGTGGCAACGTGCAGTGGGATGTGGTCGACGTCGAAGCCGACTTCGCCTTGCGTGCCGCCGCTGAAGGCCTGCTCGAACCCCTCGATTTCAAAGTGATCCAGCGCGACAGGATCGACCCGCGCTTCGTCAGCGATCACGGCGTCGGCTCGTTCTTCTTCTCCTTTGTCCTCGGCTACAACGAAGGCAAGCTCGGCGCCAACAAGCCGCAGGACTGGAGCGCACTGTTCGACACCAAGACCTACCCGGGCAAGCGCGCCCTCTATAAATGGCCAAGCCCCGGCGTGCTCGAACTGGCGCTGCTGGCCGACGGCGTTGCGGCTGACAAGCTTTATCCGCTGGATCTGGATCGCGCCTTCAAGAAACTCGACACCATCAAGAAAGACATCGTCTGGTGGGGCGGCGGCGCGCAGTCGCAGCAACTGCTGGCGTCTGGCGAAGCGAGCATGGGCCAGTTCTGGAACGGTCGCGTGCATGCCCTGCAGGAAGACGGCGCACCGGTCGGCGTGAGCTGGAAGCAGAACCTGGTCATGGCCGACATTCTGGTCATCCCCAAGGGTTCGAAAAACAAGGACGCGGCGATGAAGTTCCTGGCCAACGCCAGCAGCGCTAAAGGCCAGGCCGACTTCTCCAACCTGACCGCCTACGCCCCGGTCAACCTCGACAGTGTGGAGCGTCTGGATTCGACGCTGGCGCCCAACCTGCCGACGGCCTACGCCAAGGATCAGATCACCCTTGACTTCGCTTACTGGGCCAAAAACGGTCCGGCTATCGCGACACGGTGGAACGAATGGCTGGTCAAATGAAAATCGCGGCCACTGCGCCCCGTCCCGCCACTGCCACCGGGAGCGCCGCCGGCGCTGCCGGTTCGGCCTTCAAGCAACGCTGGCGCGGCGCCGGCAACCTCGTCCCGGCGCTGTTGTTCCTCGGGCTGTTCTTTCTCGCGCCGCTGATTGGCCTGTTGTTGCGCGGCGTGCTTGAACCGACACCAGGTCTTGGCAACTACGAACAACTGTTCGCTAACTCGGCCTATGCGCGGGTGCTGCTCAACACCTTTTCGGTGGCCGGGCTGGTGACGCTGTTCAGCCTGCTCTTGGGCTTCCCATTGGCCTGGGCGATCACGCTGGTGCCGCGCGGCTGGGGCCGCTGGATTCTCAATATCGTGCTGCTGTCGATGTGGACCAGCCTGCTCGCCCGTACCTATTCGTGGCTGGTGCTGCTGCAGGCATCGGGCGTGATCAACAAGGCGCTGATGGCGCTGGGCATCATCGATCAGCCACTGGAAATGGTGCACAACCTCACCGGCGTGGTGATCGGCATGAGCTACATCATGATCCCGTTCATCGTGCTGCCGTTGCAGGCGACCATGCAGGCCATCGACCCGATGATCCTGCAGGCCGGTTCGATCTGTGGCGCCAGTCCGTGGACCAATTTCTTCCGGGTGTTCCTGCCGCTGTGCCGACCGGGTCTGGCCTCCGGCGGTTTGATGGTGTTCGTGATGTCGCTCGGTTACTACGTCACTCCGGCGCTGCTCGGCGGGGCGCAGAACATGATGCTGCCGGAGTTCATCATTCAGCAGGTGCAATCGTTCCTCAACTGGGGTCTGGCCAGTGCCGGCGCCGCGTTGCTGATCGCGATCACGCTGGTGCTGTTCTACTTCTACCTGAAGCTTCAGCCGGAATCCCCGGTTGGCGCCAGTAACGCGAGGTAAGCCGACATGCTCCTGACTCCCAATGCCATGAGCCGGCGGATGCGCGTCGGCCTCTATACCACCACCGGGCTGATCGGTCTGTTCCTGCTGCTGCCGATCGTCTTCATCGTGCTGCTGTCGTTCGGCTCCTCGCAGTGGCTGGTGTTCCCGCCTCCAGGCTGGACGCTGAAATGGTACGGCCAGTTTTTCTCCAATCCCGACTGGATGAACGCCGCTGCCGCCAGCCTCAAGGTCGCCGTACTGACGACGATCTGCGCCGTGGCCCTCGGCTTGCCGACCGCGTTTGCCCTGGTGCGCGGGCGCTTTCCCGGCCGGGAAATGCTTTACGGCCTGTTCACCCTGCCGATGATCGTGCCGCTGGTGATCATCGCCGTGGCGGTGTACGCGCTGTTTCTCAAGCTCGGTTACACCGGGACGATGTTCGCCTTTGTCGTCAGCCATGTGATCGTCGCGCTGCCGTTCACCATCATCTCGATCATCAACTCGCTGAAGCTGTTCGATCAGTCGATTGAAGATGCGGCGGTGATCTGCGGCGCCTCGCGCCTGCAAGCGGTGTTCAAGGTGACGTTCCCGGCGATCCGTCCGGGCATGGTCGCCGGCGCCCTCTTCGCTTTTCTCGTTTCATGGGACGAAGTGGTGCTCAGCGTGATGATGGCCAGTCCCACACTGCAAACCCTTCCCGTGAAAATGTGGACCACCCTGCGCCAGGATCTGACCCCGGTGATCGCCGTCGCTTCGACGCTGCTGATCGGCCTGTCGGTATTGGTCATGGTGATCGCCGCCGCCCTGCGCCGGCGCAACGAAATCAGCGCCTGAGCGCCCCGGAGTACGACATGAGTGCCGTGATCAAAGACGCTTCCCAGCAGAACGACAAGCCCCTGGTCAGCCTGCGCAACCTCAACAAGCATTACGGCGACTTTGCAGCCGTCGACAACATCTCGCTGGATATCAAGGACGGCGAGTTCCTGACCTTCCTCGGCTCCAGCGGCTCGGGCAAGAGTACGACGCTGTCGATGCTCGCCGGGTTCGAAACGCCGAGCAGCGGCGAGATTCTCGTCAACGGCCAGTCGCTGGTCAACGTTCCCCCGCACAAGCGCGACATCGGCATGGTCTTTCAGCGTTATTCGCTGTTCCCGCATCTGTCGGTGCGCGACAACATCGCCTTCCCTTTGGCGATCCGCAAACTCGCCGCCGCCGAGCGCGAGAAACGTGTCGATGCGATGCTCAAACTGGTGCAACTCGAACAGTTCGCCCATCGCCGCCCTTCGCAGCTGTCAGGCGGTCAGCAACAACGCGTGGCGATCGCGCGAGCGCTGGTTTACGAGCCACGGATTCTGCTGATGGACGAACCACTGGGCGCGCTGGATAAAAAGCTGCGCGAGGACCTGCAGGATGAACTGCGCCAGTTGCATCGACGCCTGGGCATCACCATCGTTTACGTGACCCACGATCAGGAAGAAGCCATGCGTTTGTCGCAACGCATCGCGATTTTCAGCCACGGCAAGATCGTCGGCCTGGGCAGCGGCTACGACCTGTACCAGAATCCACCGAATGCGTTTGTTGCCTCGTTTCTGGGCAATTCGAACTTCCTCAAGCTCAAGGCACAAGGTAATGCGGCGGCGAGTTTCGAGCGGCAGTCGCTGTCGATTCGGCTGACGGCCGGCCTGCACACCGATCAGGACGTGCTGCTGATGGTGCGCCCGGAAAAAGCCCTGGCGTTGAGCGTGCCACAGGCGATCGACGAGCCGTTGGCCGACGGTTGGAACGAGGTTTCGGCGAACGTTGCAGAGGTACTGTTTCTGGGAGAGAGCCAGACCTGCAGTGTGGTGACTTCGGGCGGGACTTCGATGACGGTGAAGGCGCTTTCAGCGGCCGGCATGCCGCTCAAGGCTGGCGATCCGGTGCGGGTGCGTTGGGCGACGGCAGATGCCTGCGTTTATACCGAGTGGACCGAAAGCGACCTCAACAAAGCTGCGGGCTCTCACTGAGGACACCTGTAGGAGCTGTCGAGTGAAACGAGGCTGCGATCTTTTGATCTTGCTGTTAAAAACAGGATCAACAGATCGCAGCCTCGTTTCACTCGACAGCTCCTACAGGGTTTTGTGGTGCTCAGAGGATCGGGACAAAGCCCTCAATCTCATCCGGCCACGCCGTCAGCACTTCAAACCCGGTCTCCGTCACCGCCACCATATGCTCCCACTGCGCCGACAACGAGCCATCCTTGGTCAGCACCGTCCAGCCATCCGGCATGTTCTTCACATGGCGCTTGCCGGCATTGAGCATCGGTTCGACGGTAAAAATCATCCCGGCCTTGAGCTTCAAGCCCTGATTGGGAAAACCGTAATGCAGTATCTGCGGTTCATCGTGGTAGACCTTGCCGATGCCGTGGCCGCAGTATTCGCGAACCACGCTGAAGCCCTCCGCCTCCGCCAGGCTCTGGATCGCATGGCCGATATCGCCCAGGGTTGCGCCCGGTTTCACCGCGCGAATACCCGCGCACATCGCTTCGTAGGTGGTCTTGATCAGGTGCTGTGCTTCGGGTGTTGCCTCACCCACAACGTACATGCGGCTGGTATCGCCGAACCAGCCGTCCTTGATCACGGCGATGTCGAGGTTGACGATGTCGCCGTCCTTCAATGGTGTGCCTGACGGTATGCCGTGGCACACCACATCGTTGACCGAGGCACACACGGTTTTCGGAAAACCGTGATAACCGACATTGGCCGGAACGGCTTTCTGCACGTTGACGATGTAGTCGTTGCACAGCCGGTCCAGCTCATCGGTGGTCACGCCGGCCTTCACGTGAGGCACCAGCATCGCCAGCACTTGGGCGGCGAGTCTGCCGGCGGCGCGGGACTTTTCGATGTCGGCCGGGGTGTTGATCCTGATCTGGTTTTTCATGCGCTGACGGCTTCCCGGGTCAGTTGTTGCAGATCCAGCCCGCCGTTCTGTTCGGCGCGGATCAGCAGGCGGCAAATGGCGCTGTGGTCGAGATTGGGGTGCAGTTCAGCGAGCATGCCGATGCGCATCCAGTGCTCGGCCTGCGCGTTGATCGAGCGGCTGAGTGCGTTGCTGGAGATGCGCAGATTCTCGTGCATATCCTCTGAAATCTTTACGATGCCCATATATAAATCCGATACGTTATGTATATGGAACGTATATTAGCCAGGCACCCTCCTGAATTGCAAACGCTCCAGCATGGAAACGCGTGCCCCCGTAGGAGCTGCCGAAGGCTGCGATCTTTAGATTTTGTCTTTAACGGTCTAGATCAAAAGATCGCAGCCTTCGGCAGCTCCTACAGAGGCAGATTCGGCTCCCCTTTAGCGGCTCGATCGACTACCATGCCGCCGCCGGTTTCCACACGGAATTAACAGGGAATCCGAAATGCTCGCACAGCATCAATCGGAACTGCCCCCGCAACTGTAGGTGCCGAGCCTGCTCCTCGACTGCCACTGGGTGAACCCCGGGAAGGCCGGAGCAAGGCGATGACGCATCAGTCAGGAGACCTGCCGGCACAGTGACTGACTAACCGGCGGGGTGTCCGGGAAGGACATCGTGCCGTGCGCGTCTTCAGCAGGTGACCGGCCTTGCGCTGTTTCCACGACCGCGCCCGAGGTGTGTTTCCAGACCGTACCCGCCCGCTCCCGTACGGTTCCCCTGGAGACTGCCCATGCTGCTGCCCCGCGTTGCCTTCCTGATCACCAGCCTGAGTCTCGGCGCCGTGGCGCAAGCGGCGCCTACCGCCTACCCGCTGACCGTGGAAAACTGCGGCAGCCGCCTCACCTTCCAGCACGCGCCGGCGCGCACCGTGACCATCGGCCAGGCCGGCACGGAAATGCTCTACGCCTTGGGTGTGGGCGACAAAGTCGTCGGCACCTCGCTGTGGTTCAACGACGTCCTGCCTGAATACAAAGCGCAAAACGACCAGATCGAGCGCCTCGCCAATAACGAACCCAGCTTTGAAGCGGTGATCGGCAAACGCCCGGACCTCGTCGCCGTGGAGCTGGAATGGATGGTCGGCCCGCAGGGTGCGGTCGGCACCCGCGAGCAGTTTCACGAAATGAAGATTCCAACCTACCTGCTGCCCTCCGATTGCGAAGCCAAGGACAACCTGGTCGGCGCTGATGGCACGCGACTGGCGCCGTTTCGCGTCGACAGCATCTACAAAAGCGTGAGCCAACTGGCGATGATTTTCGACGTGCAGGCCCGTGGCGAACAGCTCAACGGTCAACTCAAAGCCAGCCTCGCCCAGTCGATCGCCACCGCGAAAAACCAGCAGCGCAAAGACCTCAGCGCACTGGTGTGGTTTTCCAGCGCCGAGATGGACATCGAGCCGTTCGTGGCCGGGCACAAAGGCGTTCCCGATTTTATGCTCAGCACCTTGGGCGTGCGCAACGTGGTCGAGTCGGATGAGGAATGGCCGACCGTCGGCTGGGAAACCATTGCCAAGGCCAATCCGACCTTCCTGGTCATCGCACGCATGGATCGGCGGCGTTTCCCGGCTGACGATTATCAGAAGAAGCTCGCGTTCCTGCGCAGCGATCCGGTGACGCGCAACATGGACGCGGTGAAGCACAACCGCATCATCATTCTCGACGCCATGGCCATGCAGGCCAGCCTGCGCACCTTCGATGGCCTTGAACAACTGGCCAGCGCCATCAACGGCTTCGACCTGTCGCCATGAGCAGACGCCTGATCCGTACGCTGCTGGTTTTACTGACGCTGTCGGTCGCGCTGATCGGCGGCGTGGCCATTGGCGAGACGTCGATCGAGCCAAGCGTGGTGCTGCAGGTGCTGGCCAACAAGCTGTGGGGCGCCGGCTATGTACTCGACCCGATCGATGAAGGCATCGTCTGGAACTACCGCCTGACCCGCGCTCTGGTCGCGGCGGCCTGCGGTGCCGGTCTGGCCACGTGCGGAGTGATCCTGCAGTCGCTGCTGCGCAACCCGTTGGCCGATCCGTATCTGCTGGGGATTTCCGCCGGTGCCTCGACCGGCGCAGTGATGGTCGCCCTGCTCGGCGTCGGCGCCGGGGCGATTTCGCTGTCGGTCGGTGCCTTTGCCGGCGCGGTCACCGCGTTCGCGTTGGTGATCGTGTTGGCACGGGTCAGCGGCTCGACCAGCGGCACCGGACAGATCATTCTCGCCGGGATCGCCGGTTCGCAATTGTTCAACGCCCTCACGGCATTTCTGATCACCCGCTCGGCCAGCTCCGAGCAGGCGCGCGGAATCATGTTCTGGCTGCTGGGCAACCTCGGCGGCGTACGCTGGCCTTCGGTGTGGCTGGCGGTGCCGGTGGCTGCGCTGGGGTTGGTTGTTTGTCTGTGGCATCGCCGGGCGCTGGATGCGTTTACCTTTGGCGCGGACTCGGCGGCCTCCCTGGGCATTGCGGTGCGCCGGGTGCAGATCGTGCTGATTGGCGTCGCCGCGCTGGTCACCGCGGTGATGGTGTCGATTGTCGGCTCGATCGGCTTTGTCGGCCTGGTGATTCCCCACGCCGCGCGGCTGTTGCTCGGCACCGGCCATGCGCGTCTGCTGCCCGCCAGCGCGTTGGGCGGCGCGGTGTTTCTGATTGCCGCCGATGTGCTGTCGCGCACCCTGATCAAGGGGCAGGTGATTCCGGTTGGGGTGGTCACCGCGCTGGTCGGCGCACCGGTGTTTGCCCTGATTCTGGTAGGCCGGAGATCGGCGCGATGAAGCCGATACTCAGTTGTGCGAATCTGGGATTCAAAGTGCGCGGTGCCGAGTTGCTCAACGGTGTCAGCCTCGACGTCCAGCATGGCGAGACCCTGGGTATTGTCGGGCCGAACGGATCGGGCAAATCCACCCTGCTGAAGCTGCTCGCTGGCCTGCGTGAACCGAGCGCCGGGCAAGTACAACTCGACGCTCAGGTGCTGGGCAAAATGTCCCGACGCAGCATCGCGCAGACCCTCGCTGTGGTCGAACAACAGGCCGATACCGACGATGGCATTCGCGTCTTCGACGCTGTCGCGCTGGGGCGTACGCCGTGGTTGTCGGCGCTGCAACCGTGGTCGGCCACTGATGACGCCATCGTCCAGCAAGCCTTGGTCGATGTCGACGCTGTACATCTGCGCAAGCGCCTCTGGCGCAGTTTGTCCGGCGGTGAACGCCAGCGCGTACACATTGCTCGGGCACTGGCGCAGCGACCGCAGATTCTGCTGCTCGACGAGCCGGCCAACCACCTCGATATCCAACATCAATTGAGCATTCTGCAAGTGGTCCGTGCACTGCCGGTGACCACGCTGATTGCGCTGCACGATCTCAATCAGGCCCTCAAGTGCGACCGCCTGGCGGTGCTTGAACGCGGGCAACTGGTGGCGCTGGGCGCGCCGCTGCAAGTGCTGACGCCGGAGCGCTTGCAGACGACGTTCGGGGTCAGGGCGCACTACCTGACAGACCCGTTCGATGGCGCCCGGATTCTGCGTTTTCATTCATGAACGATTGCATGTGCGTGGTCTGCCAGAGCGGATCCTCGTCGACCTGGACGATTTCAAACCCCTGGCGCTGCCAGAACTCGATGGCGCCCGGCAGAAACGGATGAGTGTGCAGGTAGATCAACTGCACGCCGTTGGCCTGCGCGTGTTTCTTCAGCGCGCGATACAACGCACCCGCCAGACCTGAACGACGCTGCGATGGCAGGACGAACAGGCGCACCACTTCCACGACTTTGCGGCCGGGATACATCAGTTGCGGGAAACGTCGGTCGTACGGCACATAGCCGATCGAGGCGACGATCTGCCCTTCATGCCGCGCAATCAGGAAGCAACCTTCGCCATGCAGATACACCTCGGCGAAGCGCGCCAGATCGTCAGGCACGCCGCTGCCGCTGAGTTTGGGAAACAGCTCGGCGCGGGCCTCGAGGGTGAAGGTCAAAACATCGGGAATGTCTGCGGCGGACACTGCCTGAATAGCCGGTTGAGCGTTCATGTAGCAAAAATACCTGGACCACGGCTGACTACCTTAACAACGGGGATGCCAAAAATCCCGCACACACCGCAAATCCCTGTGGGAGCGAGCTTGCTCGCGAAGGCGGCGGATCATTCAACATCAGTGTCGACTGATCTGACGTGCAGGAGCTGCCGAAGGCTGAGATCTTGAGGTGTGGGAACGCGGAGCGTCCCTGACTGCACTCCCACGCGGAGCGTGGGGAACAATCAGACCGGCGCGGTACAGATCAAGCATTTATCGCAGCGACGACGCCCTTTGAATAGCTAATGACGCCTCTTTGTAAACGTGTGCGTACTCTCCTGTGAGCGCGCCGATTTCGTTCTATCGTTAGATCGAAATGGCTGGATTTGCGAGGGACTAATGGTTGCGACAGAGCATGTCTGAGCCTATGTTGCACGCGAGTCTTTTCCCCGCGATCGGAACGCGATCAACACCATAAAGAGGTGAAGAAATGTCAAAGGAATCACGCCCTGCGGTACTTGGGCTGATAGGCAACACTCCGCTGGTTCAGGTCACCCGCTTCGATACCGGACCGTGCACGCTGTTCTTGAAACTCGAATCGCAAAACCCCGGTGGTTCGATCAAGGACCGCATCGGTCTGGCCATGATCGACGCCGCCGAACGTGACGGGCGTCTGCAACCCGGCGGCACCATTGTCGAAGCCACTGCAGGCAACACTGGCCTGGGCCTGGCACTGGTCGGTCGCGCCAAAGGCTATCGTGTGGTGCTGGTGGTGCCGGACAAGATGTCCACCGAGAAAGTCCTGCACCTGAAGGCCATGGGCGCCGAAGTGCATATCACCCGCTCCGATGTCGGCAAGGGCCATCCCGAGTATTACCAGGACGTCGCCGCACGTTTGGCCAAAGACATTCCCGGCGCCTTTTTCGCCGACCAGTTCAACAATCCGGCCAACCCGCTGGCCCATGAATGCAGCACCGCTCCGGAGATATGGGCGCAGACCGAACATGATCTGGATGCCATCGTCGTTGGCGTCGGGTCGGCGGGGACGCTGACGGGTCTGAGTCGCTTCTTCAAACGCGTGCAGCCGGATCTGGAAATGGTGCTTGCCGATCCGGTCGGCTCGGTGATGGCGCAATACAGCCGCGACGGCAGCCTGCCGACGCCCGGTTCGTGGGCGGTCGAAGGCATTGGCGAGGATTTCATTCCGTCGATCACTGACCTGTCCAGCGTGCGCCACGCCTATTCGATCAGTGATGAAGAAAGCTTCGATCACGCCCGCCAGTTGCTCAAGGCCGAAGGCATTCTCGGTGGTTCATCGACCGGCACCCTCTTCGCTGCCGCGCTGCGCTATTGCCGCGCACAGACCGAGCCGAAACGCGTGGTCAGTTTTGTCTGCGACACTGGCACGCGCTACTTGTCGAAGGTCTACAACGACCAGTGGATGACCGATCAGGGCCTGTTGCAACGCAAAGGCTACGGCGACCTGCGCGATTTGATCGCACGACGTTTCGAGGACGGCCGGGTGATCAGCGTCGGCCCCGATGACACCTTGCTGACTGCGTTCCAGCGCATGCGTCTGGCGGATGTTTCGCAACTGCCGGTGCTGGTCGAAGGCAAACAACTGGTGGGGGTGATCGACGAGTCCGACATTCTCCTCGGCGTGCACGAAGACGCCGCGCGCTTCAGTCAGTCGGTATCCAGCGTGATGACCGACAAACTGCAAACCCTCGCCCCGGCCGCCTCCCTGGCCGAGCTGGAATCAGTGCTCAGCCGTGGCCTCGTGGCGATCATCGCCGACGCCTCGGGCTTCCATGGCCTGATCACCCGCACCGACATGCTCAACCAATTACGGAGATCCCTTGCATGAGTCAGCACGACGATAAATCCCAGGGCTTCGCGACCCGGGTAATCCACGCCGGGCAGCAGCCTGACCCGACCACCGGTGCGCTGATGCCGCCGATCTACGCCAACTCCACCTACCTGCAGGACAGCCCCGGCGTGCACAAGGGCTTCGATTACGGTCGCTCGCACAATCCGACGCGCTTCGCGCTGGAGCGCTGCGTTGCCGATCTCGAAGGTGGCAC
Source organism: Pseudomonas sp. (assembly GCF_035554175.1). Classification (GTDB taxonomy): domain Bacteria; phylum Pseudomonadota; class Gammaproteobacteria; order Pseudomonadales; family Pseudomonadaceae; genus Aquipseudomonas. Next base: position 38,556 of record NZ_DATMIV010000054.1, read on the forward strand.
TCGCGCCTTTGCGTTTGCCTCGGGGCTGGCGGCGATTTCCACAGTGCTGGAATTGCTCGATGCCGGCTCGCACATCGTCTCCGGCAACGACCTGTACGGCGGCACGTTCCGCCTGTTCGACAAGGTCCGCCAGCGCAGTGCCGGGCATCGCTTCAGCTTCGTCGACCTGACCGATCTGTCGGCGTTCGAAGCCTCGTTGCAGGACGACACGCGCATGGTCATGGTCGAGACCCCGACCAACCCGCTGCTGAGCCTGTCGGACCTCGCCGCCATCGCCCGCATCTGCCGCGCGCGGGGCATTATCTGTGTCGCCGACAACACGTTCGCCAGCCCCTACATCCAGCGTCCGCTGGAGTTGGGTTTCGACATTGTGCTGCACTCGACCACCAAATACCTCAATGGCCACTCCGACGTGATCGGCGGCATCGCCGTGGTTGGGCAGAACGCCGAGCTGGCGGAAAAACTCGGTTTTCTGCAAAACGCCGTTGGCGCGATTTCCGGGCCGTTCGATGCGTTCCTGACCTTGCGCGGGGTGAAAACCCTGGCGCTGCGCATGGAACGGCATTGCAGCAATGCACTGGATCTGGCGCAATGGCTCGAGCAGCAACCGCAGGTCAAGCGCGTTTACTATCCGGGGCTGGCTTCGCACCCACAGCATGAGCTGGCCAAGCGGCAGATGCGCGGTTTTGGCGGGATGATCTCCGTCGATCTGGACAGCGACCTGGCCGGCGCGCGGCGCTTTCTGGAGAACGTGAAGATCTTCGCGCTGGCGGAAAGCCTCGGTGGCGTAGAGAGCCTGATCGAGCATCCCGCGATCATGACCCATGCGACCATTCCCCCAGAGACTCGCACCAGGCTTGGCATCGGCGATGGTCTGGTGCGGTTGTCGGTCGGGGTCGAAGACGTTGAAGACCTGCGCGCCGACCTCGCCCAGGCACTGGCGAAAATCTAGAAAGGCACGCACGACAAAGCCCGCAGAACGCGGGTTTTGTCGTTCAAGCGGATTTCATTTACCCGACGTTTTCAAGCGGCTCGACCTGCCGGTCGCGCAAGGCGCGCAGCGTCGCGCGCAACTCGGCAGGCCGAACCGGCTTGGACAGGATCGCAATCTGCCGATCCTGCAAGGCTGCCTGAATCTTTTCGATATCGTGGCCGGTGATGATCATTGCCGGTACCGCCCAGCCGCGTTGCCTTCGCACATCGTCGATGCATTCGATACCGGTGGCGTGGGTGCCGAGGTCATAGTCGGCGACGATGATGTCGCAGTCGGTGACCAGATTCTCCGCCGACCACTCGCCCTGCACCACACAGCCCCAGCGCTCGAGCAGCGCCGACGTCGCCTGCAACACGTTGCGGTCATCTTCCACCAGACACACTTTCAGCCCGGTCAGCAGCCCCACCTGCCGCGCTTCATCGCGAATGACCGGCGACAGCGGCGCCGCTGCGAACGACAAACCGGCGAGGGTCACCGCCGTGCCGCGTCCCAGCTGCGAACGCAGCGCGACTTCCACGCCGATCAACTCCCCGAGACGCTTGACGATCGACAGCCCCAGCCCGACGCCCTCGACGTCTTTATCGCGGATCTGGCGCACCCGGTAAAACTCCTCGAAGACCTTTGGCAGATGTTCTTCGGCAATGCCGTTGCCGCGGTCATAAATGACGATGGCCAGCCCTGCCCCGCGTTTGCGCACGCCCATCAGCACCGGTCGCTGCGCGCCGTACTTGAAGCAATTGGAGAGCACGTTCTGCACCATGGTCGCCAGCAGTGCCGGGTCGGTTCTGACCCAGTAGTGACAGGGGCGCAGACGCAGTGCAACACCAGCCCAACGCGCCGCTTCCAGGTTCTGTCGAAGCAGCTCCGCCAGCCATTCGCCCAGGTTGATCACTTGCATTTTCGCTTCGACGCGGCCGTTATCGAGGGTGTAAAGATCGAGAATCGAGCGGAACAACTGCGAGACGTTGAGCAGAGAACGATCAATGTTATCCACCAGCCGTCGCTCGTCATCGCCCAGGCGCGATTCACGCAGGCACGCCGTAAACAAACCGATGGAATGAATCGGCTGGCGCAGATCATGACTGGCCTGAGCGAGGAAACGGGACTTCTCCAGATTGGCTGCCACCGCCTCTTCCGATGCCTTGCGCGTCCGCTCCAGCAGCAGGTGCGCGTAAAACGGAATCACCGTGCTGGTGATCAACAGCATCAGCACCATGAACGGTTGCGCCTGCCAGTAAGGCGTCAGGCGATAGACCACCACGAGCGCCAGCAACGCCAGCCCGGTGGCAATCGCCAGATAGCGCGAGCCGTAGCGCATGCCGTTGCCGAGGTTGACCCAGACCATCACCGCGTACAGCGGCAGTGCCGCTTCGCCGCCGATCACCAGACCAAAACAGGTGCCGGTGTAATCGTGAACCATGGCAAAAATCCGCCGCGCCGGATAATGCCCCGGCCAGCGGGCGATGGCCTGGCGGAACACGATCGAGGCCAGCAGAAACAGGACGATGTAGGTGATGACCGGCAGATAAGTATCGAAGTGCTGGCCCGGCAGAAAACCCAGAACGACCATGTAAACTACCGCGATGGCAGCGATGATGATGCGCAGGTTGGCCTGGTCGAGTTCGGTGTTTTTTTCGAATTTCATGGTAAACGTCCTTGTGCAGCGATTGCAGTTTCGGAAGCAGCCTACAGGCAACCCTGGCGTCCGATGCTAAGGTGCAGGCCTTGAATAACGCCGACCCAGGGAGGGTCACGCCATGACATGCCGGATCATCATAGCCGACGATCACCCGCTGTTTCGCGAAGCGATGCTGCGCACTGTGCAGCGCGTGCTGCCCGAGGCAATGATCGACGAAGCCGGCGACCTCGACGCCGTGCTGGCGCTGCTGCAACCGGGCCACGAGCCGGACACGCTGATGCTCGATCTGCGTTTTCCCGGACTGACCTGCATCACCCAGCTCGCCGACTTGCGCCGACGATTGCCGCGCACCACGCTGATCGTGGTGTCGATGGTCGATGATCAAGCGCTGATCAGTGAAGTCATGGCGGCCGGCATTGACGGCTTCATCGGCAAGAACATTGCGCCCGATGAAATCGGCCAGGCGATTCTGGCGATCCGTGAAGGCGAGGTGTTGGTGAAGTCTGCGCCGTCAGGCTTGCTGCCGCTGGAAACCGCGACGACGCTGACGCCGCGTCAGCAGGATGTGCTGCGGTTGATTGCGCAAGGCAAGACCAACAAGGAAATCGCCCGTGAACTGGACATTTCGCCATTCACGGTGCGGATTCATGTGTCCTCGTTGTTGCGTACGCTGGACGTGCCGACGCGAGCGGCAGCGGCGGTGAAATTTTCCGGCGGATTCTGAGGTTCAACCGTCCTGGCCTTGTAGAAGGATGAGCCGGGCTTGTCGGGTGAACCGGTAACTCTTGCCGTTTTCAAGCACGATCAGGCCTTCAAGACACAGCCGTTTGAGCACTTCGCGCACGCTGATGAATGACAACTGCGGTGAGGACGACGCCACAAACGCATACACCCCGTTTACCCCCATAACGCGCCCCTCCCGATCGGCAATCACCAGCGCATTGAGCACTTTGAAACGGATCAGGCTGCTGCGTAGTCCGAAGTGGCGGAGCAGTTGACGGATGTGTTCGTTACCTGTTCGATCCAGTTCAAAAACCAGCCTGGGAGACGCTGGCCGGTGTATGGCAGATGCATCGTCAACCGCAGCGCCCGGGTTGTTCAACATGGCGAATACTCCTTTTCCGAATGTTCAAACGGGTTGCTGCCGATCCCGCATCGGCAACACGGTCATGCCTCTATATAAAGAAGAGAAAGCAATCGCCGAGATTGTCGGCGACGCCCCTGCCCGTCAGAAGTCGACGGTGGCCGACAGTTGCAAGGTTCGTGGCGAACCCGGGGAAAATGCACCGTAGGAAGCCACGCCCGACCAATATTCGCGATCGAATACGTTCTGCACCGTGGCGCGGAACGTCGTAGGCCGGCCTTCGATTCTGGTCGCGTAACGGGCGCCGGCGTCGAAGCGGGTCCAGGCATCCAGTGCCTGGGTGTTGGCCTGGTTGACGTACTGGCGGTCGGTGTAAATCGCACCACTGGTGAGAGTGAAGCCCTCGATCCACGGCGTATCCCACTCGGCCCAGAGATTGGCTTGCACGTCCGGCACACCGACCGGTTTGTTGCCACGATTGGCAGCAGTCGCCGAGTCGGTGAGTTCGCCGTCGAGCACCGTCACACCGCCCATCAAGCGAGTACCCTTGGCGACTTCACCGTACATGCTCAGCTCAATGCCACGGTTGCGCTGTTCGGCCTGCACCGAGAAAACATTGCCGGTACCGACCTCGCCACTCGGCTTCTCGATCTGGAACAACGCCAGGGAGGTCATGAACGTGCCGTGCTCGTATTTGACCCCGACTTCGTGCTGCCTGGATTCGTAAGGCGCGAAGGTTTCACCGGCGTTGGTCGCCGTGCCCGGAGCGATGTCGCCTTTGCTCAAGCCTTCAACATAGTTGTAGTAAAGGGAGACGTCTTCCCAGGGCTTGACCACCACACCAACCAATGGCGTGGTGGCGTTGTCGCGGTACTTCGAGCTGACGGCGCCGGCGGCGTTGTAATTGCGCGATTCGATCTCCTGGCGGCGCACGCCCAGGGTCAACTGAAAGCGCTCATCGAGCATCGACAGGGTATCGGTCAACGCCACACCCGACAGTTCCGACTCGGACACGCGCAGCACTTTCGGTGCGTTGAGATACTGCCGGGGCGCATCGACCGGGTGGTAGATGTTAGAAACAATCGCGGTGCCGTTGTTGATGCCGCGCGACAGTTCGTCCTGATAACGCGTGGCCATGACCGTGGTGGTGTGGGTGATCGGGCCGGTGGCAAATACACCACGGATACCGACATCGGCGGTCGAGCGATCAACGTTGAATTTGTAGTAGCCGGGGACATTACTGGTATCGCCGGCATCGTTGAGGATCCGCGGGACCTGGTCGGACAGGCGCTTGACGTCGGATCGCCCGCCGCCGGCGTGAGCGAATACCGTCACCGCGTCATTCAGATCATATTCGCCGCCAAGCAACGCCGATTGTTCCTTGGTGTCCGACCAGCCCCAGTCCTGTGGCAGGTTGGTGCGGCCGTTCGGCGCTGAAGGCACTTCAACGCCCGGCGCGATGGTGAACGGTCGCGAGGCCGCTTCCCAGCTTTCCTTCTGACTGAGGTAGTCGAGGTTCAAGCGCAGGCGCTCGCCGCGATAATCCAGGGCAATCGCACCCACGCCAAGGTCGCGGTGCTGATCGTCGATAGCCGTGTCGCCACCCTGCAGGTTGCCGTTGAAGCGCACGCCGAACTGGTTTTCCGAGCCGAAACGACGACTTACATCCAAGTGACCGCCGACCTGGGAATCGGAGGCATAACTGCCGGTAAAGCGGGTCAGGTCCTCATCCAGCGGACGCTTGGGCACGATGTTGATCACCCCGCCGACGCCGCTGTTGGGCGACAGACCGTACATCAGCGCACCGGGCCCCTTGAGCACTTCGACCCGCTCGGCATAGTCGGTGAACACGCGATAATTCGGTGCCACGCCATACACGCCGTCGAAGGCCAGTTCTCCGAGGTTGCCCTCGCCGATCGGGAAGCCGCGAATGAAAAACGAGTCGACGATCCCGCCGGTCTGCCCAGTGGAGCGCACCGAAGGGTCACGCTCCAATGCATCGGCGACGGTCACGGTCTGCAGGTCGGCGAGGGTTTTGGCGGTGTAGCTGGTGACGCTGAACGGGGTGTCCATTACGTCTTTGTTGCCCAGCATGCCCAGCCGTGCACCGCGCGCCACCTGGCCACCGGCAAGCGTTTCGGGCAAGGCCGTCGCGCCGTTGTAGCGGGCATCGATGCGGGTTGTATCGAGGGTCAGCGCGTCCTTGCTGGCGTCGGCCGGCACGACTGGCGCAGCGTCCGCAGTCTGATCGGCGGCAACGCCGGATTGCCCGGAGCCGGCGGCCCAGGCGTTGGCGCTTGCTGCGACCAGAACGAAGTTCAGCATGGCGGTACGCACGGCGAGTGTTAACACCCGCTCACCGCAGGGACGACTGACAACAGGCATGACGTGAGGATCCTTTTCATCAAGGGAAAATGGTAATCACTCCTATTGCCAGTCGATCTGCGAAAAAGTATCACCCGCAGTCGAGTTTTTTTGCTTTGCCGTGATCAGGCGCTGTCGTAGAGCCGTTCCAGCGCTATGGCGACCACCGGCAATGCCGGTTCAAACGCGTGGCGGGTGGTCTTGTACGGAAGAATTTCCCCCCGGGCGATAGTGCTGAAAATCTGCGCCACCTCGAACGCCTGCCCGGTTTGCCAATGCCGCACGCAAACCCGCGGATCGCTGTAATCGAGCAGGATGCAAGGCACCCGTTTCAGCCCCAACTGCCGCGCTGCGGTGAAACGATGATTGCCGTCCATGACGATGCCACGCGAACGCTCGACGATGATCGGCTCCAGCCAGTGCCCGGCGCGGACGATCGACTCGCACAGCCTCGTCACGTTGGCCGGATCGACCTGCTCGGACTGCAAAACCTGGCACAGCGGCCGCAGCGCAATCTGATAACCGTGATCCATGATGGTCTCCTGATCAACCGGGATTCAGCAGGCATCGGCGCGGGCAACCGGCGCGTGCTGGCGGGCGACATCGAGCAAGCGCTGGGCGTGTTCGATCAACGGCAAGTCGACCATCTCGCCGTCCACTTGCACGGCATGGCTGCCGGCCGCAACCGCACGTATCACGCGCTCGGCCCATGCCAACTGGCGTGAGTCCGGCAGGAAAGCGCGCTGCACCGTGGGCAATTGACCGGGGTGGATACACAACTTGGCGCCGAACCCCAGCGAACGAGCGTAATGCGAGTCCCTGGCGACCACCTCCAGGTCGCTGATCGCCGGCGTCACGCCATCGATCGGCGCCGGCAAATCCGCCGTGCGCGAGGCCAGCACGATACGGTTGCGGGCGAACAGAAACGCCTCCGGAACCTGGCTGCAGTTGATATCGAGCGCGAAATCCAGCGAGCCGAAAGCCAGCCTCGCCAAGCCGGGAATTGCTGCAATTGCCTCGACCTGTTGCAAGCCCTTGGCGGTCTCGATGATCGCGACGATCTGCAACTGCGGCTGCCACGCCAACAGCCGCTCCACCACTGGCGCCAAGGTCTCGGGGCATTCGGCCTTGGGCAGGAAGATCCCGCTGCACCGTTCGGGATAACGCATGTCGCCGAGCCAGGTCAGATCTTGGCGAAACAGCGCGCTGCTGACGCTGTTCAACCGGATGTAACGATCGCAGGCAACCCCCGGCGTCGCCTCCTGCCAGGCCCGGGTAGCGTCTCGGGCGGCCGCTTTGCTGTCCGGATGAACAGCATCCTCGAGATCCAGAATGATCGCGTCCGCGCCTGCCGCGGCGGCTTTGCAAAAACGCTCGGGCCGGTTGCCCGGGACGAACAGGTAGCTGATGGCGAGGCGGGTTTGGCCGCTGAGTCGGACGGATGGCATGGCGTTGCTCCTTGAATGTGAACCAGTCGTGGTTTCGAACAGTTTTCAAGCCCCTGCCACAGCAGGATTTCCTGCGGTTTCGCGGACTTGGTGCAACAACCGTTAACGCCTTATCGTTCAAGCAATTAACGGACTTTTTTATCTCGGGGCGAACGATTCCTTGAGCGTGTAAATACACGTTCATGGATTCGTCTTGCGCAGGTGTTTATTCAAAAATATTTGAAAACCTTACTTGATAATCGTTCCTGTTCGCAATATTGTTCACGCCGCCAAGAGGAACTTTCCTCGGTTAAACACAAGTCAGCAGTGCCTTTGGAATTACCCGCCAATGATGTCAGTTGAACATCAGATTCGGGTATTTACGGAGGACTGGCCAGCAACTAACGGCCAATTGACACGTCCGTGCAAACCTTATGGATTGGGGTTTTTATGCGATTGTTCGGTGAAGTATTTATTACCAGAACCATTTCGGATCCAGGCTCTGACTTTGCCCGGGATCCGCCTGTGACGTAACACGATCATCGTCTCTGACGAGTCGAAACAACACATGAATTGATAACAAACCGGTTATCAAATTATCTATGGCGACGTTATTTTTCAGCGTCGGGGTGAACTATGCCTGAAGTAAAAGCAGTACCTATCGACCAGTGCAATAAAGTCCATCACCCGCACATGTTGAAACCGCTGATCGACCCGGTTATTTCCAAACTTATCAATGGCTTTCCGAGCACACTTATTGATCTGGTAGAAAAACACGGTTCGCCATTGAATCTGGTCTGGCCCCATGCATTTACATTGAATACGCAAGCATTGCTGAACGTGTTGAAACAGCACGCCGTCGCCCATGCCATCTTCTACGGCGCGAAGGCGAACAAGTCGCAGAGCATGCTTGGCGCGGCAGCGACGTCCGCCATCGGAGTCGACGTTTCGAGCATCCATGAACTGCGGGCAGCCTTGCGAGCGGGTACCCCAGCGGCAAAAATCTGCGCCACAGGGCCGGCCAAAACTGTGGAGTTTCACCATGCGCTGGTCGGCGCCGGCGCACTGATTTGCGTGGACTCGCTCGAGGAATTCGCCCACCTGAAGGAGGTGGTCGAGGCCCAGCCAATCCGCGCAAAAGCCCGTATTCTGCTGCGTTACCGTGCCAAAAGCTGCACAACAAGCCGATTCGGCATGGGCTCGCAAGACTTGCTCGAAGCTTTGCATCGCTTGATGAAAGACACCGTGCGCTTCGATTTCGAGGGTTTCCACTTTCATCTTGGCGGCTATGGGTTCGAAACCCGGGTGCAAGCGTTTCGTGAGGTCAGCGGGTTCGTCGATGCGGCCAGAGAAATGGGCTTGCATCCGCAAATGATCGATATCGGCGGCGGCCTGCCGATTCGTTATGTCGATCCCCAGCGATATGCACGCTTCCTGCAAAACGACAATAACCCGAGCCACTATTACAACCAGAAAGTACCGGCTGACTATTATCCGTACGGCAGCGACCTGACGGCTGCGCAATGGCTGACGTTATTTCTCGAAGCCGAGCATTCAGCGGGATTATCCATTGCCGGTTATTTGCAACAACAGAACATTACTCTGGCCCTGGAACCAGGTCGAAGTCTGGTCGATCAGGCGGCCATCTCAATCTTTCGCATTACCCGCACGAAAAAACTTGCCGACAATAAAACCGTCATTTTCGTTGAAGGCAGTAGTTTCAGTGCTTGCGAAACCTGGTTTGCTTCCGAATATCTTGTTGATCCGATACTGATCAGCACAGAACAACATGCAAACACGCCGTGCCAAGCGTATATCGCCGGGCACAGCTGCCTTGACGATGATGTCATCACTTATCGCCTGATCAACTTCGCCTGTGAACCGCGGCGTGGCGACTTATTGATTTACATCAACACTGCCGGTTATCAGATGGATTTGCTGGAAAACCAGTTTCACCGCCATCCCCTGCCCCGTCGGTTGATGGCGACTTGTTGTAAGGAAGGTAACTATGCGTTTGCACCTGACTACTGAAGGGAATCATTGCGATGATATTGAATAAAGTTTCAGATTTGATCGGCAATACCCCGATGCTGGCTATCGAAGTTCCCGATAGCAACGCCCGTTTATTGTTGAAGATTGAAAAGAATAATCCCGGCGGCAGCATCAAGGATCGCATGGCGCGCAATATGGTGCTGGCAGCGCTCAAGTCCGGGCGCCTTAAAGCCGGCGGCGTGGTGGTCGAGTCGTCTTCCGGCAATACCGGAATTGGCCTGGCCATGGCTGCCATCGAATTCGGTCTGCATTTCATCGCGGTGGTCGATCACCATGCAGCACAAGACAAGATCGCCGTGATGAAGGCCCTCGGTGCCGACATTCGCTTCGTCAAAGGCACCTATCGCGAAGATGAAGTCGCCGTGGTCGAGCGCCAGCGCCTCGCTGCGGAACTGGCGTCCGAGATCCCGGGCGCGGTGTTCATGAATCAATCCGACAACGCGGCCAATGCCGGTGGCTACAGTGATTTCGTCCGCGAAATCATCGCCCAGGCTGACGGGGCGATCGGCGCCTACGTCGGTTGTGTCGGCACCGGCGGTTCAATGACCGGTATCGCTCGCGGCCTGAAAGTACACAACCCCGATACCGTTACCGTCGGCGTCGAACCGGCCGGTTCGATCGTTTTCGGCCATCCCGGCTATCCCTACTACCAATCCGGAACCGGCACACCGGCAGGCGACACCGTTGGCCTGGTGCTCGATTACAGCTGCATCGATCTGGGGGTGCAGGTCACCGATTCCCAGGCCTTCGAGACCGCGCGCTACATCGCCCGCAATCTTGCCTTGCTGGTCGGCGGCTCGACTGGCGGGGCGATTTTCAAGGCATTGGAACTGATCCACAAAGGCGTGCTGACCGGCAACGTCGTGGTGCCGGTTGCCGACGGCGGCGAGAAATACCTGCATACCGTGTTCGATGAACAGTGGTTGCAACAGCGCGACCTGATCGATCCGAGCATCGCCCCGCAACTGGACGCCTGGCTGGGCAAGACCCAATGGCTGGATTCCGTTTCCGCGCCGCTGCAATTGAGCGTCGCATGACCCACCTTTCACACAGGAACGCCTCTCGATGAATTTGTTGAAAGTCGCCATCTGCGGTGGCGGCAGGACCGGCCATCTCAACGCCATCCTGTTCAAGCAACTGCCCGAGGTTCAGGTTTCGTTGCTCACCCACAATCACGAGGTCATTGAACAACACGTGCGCCAGACGCCGATGCAGGCGCTACTGCCAGACGGCTCGACCCTGAGTGCCCGTCTGGACCGCGTTACCGCGGATGCCAAAGCCGCGGTGGAGGATGCCGACATCGTCATCGTCACCGTGCCTGCTCACGTCCGCCAACAAACCCTGCAAGCCATCGCCCCGCATTTGAGTCCCAGCAAACCGGTGTTCATCGGTGCGATCCCTGGCTTCTGCGGTTTCGACTGGCTGGCCGAAGCCACCCTGCCCGATCGACCGAACGTAGTGATCTGGGGCATGAAGGATGTACCGCACACAGCCTTTGAGCTGATACCGGGACGCTCGATCAAAATGGGCGGCGGCAAAAGCCAACTGTATGTGGCTACCCATGCCAGGGAGCCGCAAACCGCGCGCCGCCAGTTGGAGAAAATACTGACCAGGCTGTACGGACCCTGCGTGACGATGCTTGAGCATTATCTGGAAATCACCCTGACGCCGGGCAACCCGATCATGCACAGTTCGGTGATCTACGGCTTGATCGGCCCTTTTGGCCAGTGGCATGGCAAGATCTTCCCGCAGCGCATGTGCTGGTGGACCGAATGCCCGGAACTGGGCGCGTATTTTCTCGAACGCATGGATCAGGAAAGCCAGGCGTTATGCACGGTGATCAGCCAACGGCTGGGCATCGACCTGTCCTCGGTGAAATCGCTGAAACAGGAAATCGTCGAGGCCTACGGCGAGCAGATCCGTGATCAGAGCAGCATGCTGTCGATCCTGCGCACCAATCAGGCCTACAACGACATCCTCGCGCCGATGGTGCCAGCCGCCGGCAACCGCGCCGGCTACGTCATCGAGCGCGAGAGCCGTGCCTTCAACGAAGACGTCGCCTACGGCCTGGTGCTGTTGGTGGAAATGGCCCGGCGCTTCGAACTCAAGGTGCCCTACATCGAGGAAGTCCTGCAGTGGAGCGTGGCTTACATGCAGGGTCTGCGCGATTCGGCACTCGACTATTTCCCGCGTCACTGGCCACACACGACAAGCGCCGCCGCTTGATCGCTCTATTCAATTTCTGACGAGCAGACCGCTGATATGGATGACCTCAAGACACTGATCGCCTATTCCCGCAAGAACGCCATGCGCCGTCTGGTGCGTTGTCTGTTCGCGGAGAACATTCTCGACCGTTCGGCGCTGCGTTTCTGCGCCGAAGGCAACCAGGCCACTTATCCGCTCAAGGGCGGACATGCTCACCTGGCATTTTCCGCCATCGCCAAAGGCCCGGCCGACACCGTAGTCAACGACGGCGACGTGGTGCTGGTCACCGATGAAGGTGTGCGCCAGACCATCACCAGCCATCAGGACATGCTCGATGTGCTGCGCGACAGCTTCGATTTCGCGCCGACCGACGAAGGCGTCGCCGGGCTCAAGGCCGACATGGAAAACAGCCTGACCAATGACGCCCATGCTCGCCAGCATCGCCAGCAATGGAATGCGCGCCTGCACCAGGCCATCGCGGATCAGGGCCTCGACAGCTTCACCGATTACTTGCGCCAGCATGCGAGCACCAAGGATGCTGCGATCCTGCTCGATCAATGGGGCTCGCTGGAGGGCCACCCGTATTACCCGACGTGGAAGGCACGCCCGGGCCTGACCGATGACGAAGTGGCGCAACTGTCGCCCGAGTTCAATGCTCAAGTGCCGTTGCGCCTCGCTGCATTGCGCGCCGACAACGCAAAAAGCGAGAGCATGCCCCACGTGACCAGCTACCACGCCTGGTTTGCCGGCAACTTCCCGGCGCAGTGGGAACAATGGAAAGCCTCGCTCAACCGCAAGGGCCTGGACGAAACCCAATGGCTGCCGCTGCCGATCCATGCCTGGCACCTGCAGGCCTACGTGCTGAAGACCTTTGCGACGGAAATCGAAGACGGGATTCTGATCACCGATGGCCCCGACCTGGCGACGCTGCCGACCATGTCGTATCGGACCATGATGCCGGTGCTGGACGAGTGTGCGCCGCTGATCAAACTGCCGATCGCCGTGTGGATGACCAGCGAGTTGCGTAGCCTGCAAGCCAAGTCGATTCACATGGGGCCGCGCATCAGCACGGTGATCATGGACATTTTGAAAGCCGAAAACGGTTTCGGACGGCGCCTGGAAATCTTCCCGGAAGAAATCGGCGTGCGGTACAAAAACGCGATCACCCAGGATGATCATCCGGGACGACATTTGTCCGTGGTCTTTCGCGCCAGCGCCCCGGCACTGGAACGCCACGACGATTGCCTGCCCATCACCGTAGCGTCGCTGTTCACCCGTTTGCCTGGCAGCGGCCGTCCGCTGTTTACCGATCTGATCGAACGCGACGGGGTACGGGCCAATGCCGCACAGGTGCAAGACTGGTTCCGTGAGTACGCCAAAGCAGTCACGCACCCGGTAGTGGCGATCTATCTGCTGTACGGCATCGGTCTCGAAGCGCATCAGCAAAACACCATGGTGCTGTTCTCCCCGGACGGCAAAGCACGTAGTCTGCTGATCCGCGATTTTGGCGACGGCCGCACCTATGCGCCGTGGCTGGAGGGACGTGGCTACAGCCTGCAACCGCATGTGCAGCCGGGTATCCTGCCGACGGTGTTTGCCGATGACATCGAGCCGGTGCGCATGTTTGTCCTCGACGCGGCGTTCCTCACGCATCTGCATGAGATCGCCCTGTGGCTGACCAGGGAGTACGGTTTGAACGACACGCGACTGTGGCAGATCCTGCGCCAGGAAACCGACCTTGCGTTCGACGCAGTGCGCGAGCGCGTCTCGCCTCAGGTGTGGGAAGTCGAGCACAAGGCGTTCGTCGAAGACCCGTGGCCGACACGTTCGTTGTTGCGCATGCACTTGATGCAATACAGCAACTATCGTTTGCAGCACACCCTGACCAACCCGCTCGCTAACGTTTAACCGAGGCTGACTCATGTCCCATGCAGGTGCCATCGAGGGTTCGAGAGTACGAATCCTGATTTATCTTCTCTTCGCCATCCAATTGGTATCGATGGGTGCGATGGAAATGAGCGGGCCGTTCTGGCCTGTCCATCTGCGTGGGCTGACCAGCTCCGAGTCGGTTTTCAGCTTCGCCAGTATCGCCGTGTATGTCGGGCCGATGCTGGGCATTATTCTGACCAGCGCATTCTGGGGCCGTATCGGTGACCGCTACGGCCACAAGTTGATGATGATCCGCGCCCTCGCCGGTCTGTCGTTGACCCAGCTCGGGCTGGCCCTGTTCACGGACATCTGGGTCATCCTGATCCTGCGCTTTCTGCAAGGTGCGTTTGCCGGCTATATCGCCCCGGCCCAGGCCTATGGCGTGAGTATCGAAGCGCCGTCGCGCAGGGCCAGACTGTTCGCCATTCTGCAGATTTCAACCAACGTCGGCTCGCTGCTCGGCGCAGTGGTTGGCGGCCTGATCCTCGATTACGCGACGTTCTTCTGGATCAACATCACCGCCTCGGCGTTGTGTGCGGTGTGCACCGTGATTGCCGCCGTGACCTTGCCGGACGTGCCGCCAGTGAAGAAACCAGCGGTCGCAGACAAGGCCGCGCCCGAGCGCCGCGCCAGCAGTCTCTGGCAAGGCTCGCCGCTGCTGTCGCTGCTTGCAGTGATGGGCATTCTGTTGCTCGCGCGGATGCTGCCGCAGACCTCCTTTTCGCTGTATGTCAGCTCGGTGTTCGAGGTCAGCAATTCGGTGGTCGGTCTGTGCTACGGCTTGCTCGCGTTGGGCTTCATTCTGTCGGCCACGGCATGGTCGCGTCATTTCGAGCACCGCGGCCAGCAAGACACCTTGCAGCGCATGACCTACGTGGTGATCGGCTGCATCGGGCTCACCGCAGTGGCGGGCGTCACGCGAAATCCACTGGTGTTCGTCAGCGCTTATTTCATCTGGGGCGTACTGCTTGGGGCCACCACGCCGGTGCTGATGGCGCTGATCTCGAAAACTGCCGACAGCTCGCGCCAGGGCCATGTGCTGGGGATCGCCCAGGGCACGGCGCAGTTCGCGTCGATTGCGGGCATTTCTGCAGGCGGTCTGCTCAGTCAGGTCTACGGTTTGCAATACACCTACCTGTTCGTTTGCCTGGCCTACGTGCTGGCGCTGATCCCGATCGTTGCGCTGCGTTACTGGCCGGCGGCGCTGCAAACGAGCCCTGCCCCGCCCGGGGATTGATCGAGGAGTGAGACTTTTGGACATTGCACAACTGCGCGCCGACACCCCCGCCGTCGCGCAATTGATCCACTTCAACAATGCCGGCGCGGCGCTGATGCCTGCGCCGGTGATCGACACCATGACGCGCCATATCCAGCTCGAAGCGCGCCTGGGCGGCTACGAAGCCGCCGCGCAGCAATCGCAAGCAATCGAAAATGTCTACGTCGCCCTCGCCCGGTTGATCAATGCCCGCGCCGATGAAATCGCGGTGATCGAAAACGCCACCCGCGCCTGGGACATGGCGTTCTATTCACTGCCGTTGCGCCCCGGCGATGTGGTGTTGACGTCGACCACCGAATACGCGGGCAACTACATCCCCTACCTGCAACTGAAACAGCAGCGGGGCATCGAGGTTCGGGTCATCCCCAACGACGAACACGGCCAGGTCTCGCTTACGGCGCTTGAAGACCTTCTCGACGATGAGCGCGTGGCGTTGATCTCCCTGCCGGTCATTGCCACCAATGGCGGACCGGTTCAGCCCATCGAGCAGATCGGCGCCCTCGCCCGCGCCGCTGGCGTGCTGTTTCTGCTCGATGCCTGCCAGGGTGTCGGACACCTGCCGATCGATGTACAGAAGGTCGGTTGTCACATGCTCACCGCCACCAGCCGCAAATACTTGCGCGGACCAAGGGGGATGGGCTTTTTATATGTCGAACGCTCGCTGTGCGAGAACCTCGAACCGGCGTTTCTCGATTTGCACGCTGCGTCTCTGCTGAGCGCCGACCACTTCACGGTCCGCGCCGATGCGCGCCGTTTCGAGAATTGGGAATGCAATGTCGCCGCCAAACTGGGTTTCGGGGCGGCGGTGCATTACGCGCTGGCGCAAGGTATCGAGCCGATGTGGCAGCGGATTCAGCAACTGGCCGATTACCTGCGCCAGCGACTGCTGGAGGTTCCCGGCGTCACACCACAGGATCTGGGTGTGCAGAAGTCCGGGATCGTCACGTTCACCCATCGGCATCACAGCGCATCCCAGGTTCAGCAATGGCTGGCCGGACAGGAAAAACGCATCAATGTCAGTACCTCGACGTTGCGTTCTACCCTGCTCGATATGCAGCAAAGAGATCTGCTGGAGGTCAGTCGCGCCTCGCTGCACGCCTACAACAGCGAAGCAGAGATCGACACAATGATTGCCGCGCTGCGCGGTCTGCCGAACCTGTGAAAGCAGAAGCCAATCGGCGCTTGCGTCACAGAGGGTTTGTAAACTAGCATTGGGAATACTTCTCAATTGCATGAAAATCTGCAGCCATGAGCGAACCCCTTTCCGCGAGTAATGACAAGCACCTGCGCGCGATCGAAGCCCTGTACAGCGGCCATCACGGCTGGCTGTACGCGACGCTGAGGAAAAAACTGGGTAACGCCATGGATGCGGCGGATCTGGCGCAGGACACCTTCACCCGCATCCTCGCCTCCCAGGTCACGGTCATCGAGCAGCCCCGGGCCTACCTGAGCTGCGTGGCCAAGGGCATTCTGGTCAACTGGTATCAGCGCAAGGCATTGGAACGCGCTTATCTTGACGCCCTCGCTCATCTGCCCGCGCCCGAAGTACCGTCTCCGGAACTGCGCTTGATGGTGCTGGAGACGCTTCACGAAATCGACGCTATGCTCGACGCCCTGCCGCCGTTGGTGAAGCGCGCCTTTTTGCTGTCGCAGATCAGCGGTTTGAAGTACGACGACATCGCCGAGCAGCTTGGAGTCTCGCTGATCACCGTCAAACGCTACATGAAGCAAGCCTTCGTGCAGTGCCTGTTGCTGGTGGAGTGATGCTCACCCGGCGCAATGAAGCGCAGCCCGATCACCAGGCCCTGGAAGAAGCCGCCGACTGGTTGATCCGCATGAGTGAAGGCGAACTCAGCGGCAGCGAACGCGGTGAGTGGGAATTCTGGAAAGCCAGCACCCCCGAGCGCAGCCGTGCCTGGGCGCGCGCGCAGTTGTTGCAGACCAAACTCGGCGGTCTGCCAGCGTCATTGGCGATGTCGGCCCTCGATCGTCCCAGCAGCCCTGAACGGCGCGCAGCGATGACCAAGCTGGCGTTGCTCCTGGCCCTTGTGCCGGCCGGTTGGGGCAGCTGGAAACTGGCAGAATCGCAGCAATGGTCGGCCGACTACCGCACGGCCGTCGGCGAGCGACGCGAGCTGAGTCTGGCCGATGGTTCGAAAATCATCCTTAACACCGACAGCGCCATCGACGTGCTGTTCGACGCCGGCCAACGCCTCGTTTATCTGCGCGAAGGCGAAATACTCGTGCAGACCACCGCGGATATTTCCCCTCTCGCCCGGCCTTTCGTGGTCAGCACCCGTCAGGGCCGCATGCAGGCGCTGGGCACGCGTTTCAGCGTCCGCGAGCAGCAACCGCTGACCCGTCTGGCGGTGCTGGAAGGCGCGGTGAAAGTCGAGCTTGCGGACAATCGCCAAGGCACACCTTTGATCGTCAACGCCGGTCAGCGCACGGATTTTTCGTCCTCCAGGTTTGGCCCGGTCAGCGCCACCGACCGCAATGTCGGGGCCTGGAGCCAAGGCTTGTTGATGGCCGACCAAATGCGCCTGGCCGATTTTGTCGACGAACTCACGCGCTATCGCCGGGGTTTCGTGCGCCTCGATCCGGCTATCGCCGACCTGCGTATTTCCGGCGCATACCCCATCAGCGACAGCCAGCGAACCTTGAACATGCTGGCGCAGACCTATCCGATTCTCGTCAGCGGCCACCTGAATGGCTACTGGGTCATGCTCTCTCCCGCCTGAGTGAAAAAAATCGCCGTCCGGGTGATACTTTTTTCGGTTTCGACTGGCAATTGGGGAGAAGCACTTTTCCGTCCTGTTCATAGGCTCATCCATCCATGTTTGCCGCACGCCTCCTGCGCCCGGATCGTCAGTTCAAACCTGTTGTTCGCAGTGCGTTGCTCAGCCTTGCCCTGACCGGTGTCGTTTGCCCATTCGCCCTGGCCGCCGCGCCTGTGCAACTGGACGCTGGCGCGGTTCGGGCTTTCAACCTTCCCGCTGGGCCGCTGGGTGCGACCCTGTCGGGTTTTGCCGTAGACGCCGGCATTGCCCTGTCGTTCCAGCCTGCGCTGACTGAAGGCCTGCGCAGTCCTGCGCTGATCGGCACTTATTCGACCCGGGAAGCGGCTAACCGGTTACTGGACGGCAGCGGCCTGGACATGGTGCTACGCAGCGACGGCAGCTACACGCTGGTGCCGCGCCGGGTCACGCTGGAGGAAACCGCGGTCATTGGCACCGACACGCGTGCAGACGCCCTGCCCCCGGTGTACGCCGGGGGGCAGGTCGCCAGCGGCGGGCGGCTGGGCCTTCTCGGCAATACCCAAGTGATGGACGCGCCGTTCAGCGTCAGCACCTACACCTCTACGCTGATCAAGGATCAACAGGCCGTCACCGTGGGCGATGTACTGGAACGCGATTCTTCGGTGCGCTCCACCGGCCAGACCGGAGGAATTGTCGACTCGTTCTTCATCCGTGGCTTTCCTGTGGGCGAAGGCAATCTCGGTGAGCTGGCCTTCGACGGCGTTTACGGTGTGGCGCCCAACTATCGGGTATTCACCGAGTACGCCGAGCGCATCGAGCTGGTCAAAGGCCCAGGCGCTTTGCTCTATGGCATGTCACCCAATAGCGCCGTCGGCGGCGTGATCAACGTGGTACCCAAGCGCTCCCTCGATGACGATCTGACCCGGTTCACCGCCAGTTACGCCATGAACGCTCAGCTTGGCGGGCACGTCGACGTCAGCCGGCGTTTCGGCGAAGAACGCCGCTTCGGCGTGCGTATCAACGGCAGCACGCAACTGGGCGATACCGCGATTGACCACCAGTCCCGCCACGTTGATATCGGTGCAATCGCCCTCGATTATCAGGGCGAACGCCTGCGTACCAGTTTCGACTGGCTGAACCAGAAAGAACGCTTCGACGCCGCCTCGCGGCCATTTCTGATCGCCCCCGGCGTCGATATCCCCTCCGCTGCCAACGGCCGCACCAGTGTCAGTCAGGACTGGGGCTGGTCGAAAAGCCGCGACAGTTCCGTCCTGCTCAGCGGCGAATATGACCTTAGCGACAGCCTGACGGCGTTCGCCCACGCCGGTGGCGGCAAATCGGACGTCGCGCGCATGTCCGACCAGACGCCGACCATCATCAATGCGGCGGGCGACACCTCTTCAACGCCCGGTTATTACAAGTTCGAAGTCGAGCGCTACACCGTCGATGCCGGCGCACGCCTGCGCTTGGACACCGGCCCGATCAGCCACCGCACCACCGTGCAGGTCAGTCGCTATCGCGACGTGCTGTCGCGGGGGATCATTTCCGCTGCGCCGATTCTGTCGAATATTTACCACCCGGTGGACCGGCCAGAACCTTACATCGCGAAACCGGACACGCCGAAGGTCTCCGAAAGCGAGCTGACTGGTGTGGCGCTTGCCGACACGCTGTCGATCCTCGATGACCGCGCGCAAATGACCCTCGGCCTGCGCAAACAGAATATCCGGTCCGATAACTACAACGCGACCGGCGTGGTCACTGCCTCCTACGACGACGGCCGGACCACGCCGCTATTCGGCGCGGTGATCAAACCCTGGGAGCATATCGCGTTCTACTACAACTACATCGAAGGCCTGAGCAAGGGCGATATCGCGCCTTCCAGCGCCGAAAACGCCGGCGAGATCTTTGCCCCGTACGTCTCCCGTCAGCATGAACTCGGGGTCAAAGCCGACTATGGCACCTTCACCTCCACCCTCAGCCTGTTCCAGATCACCAAGCCCAGCGGCGAACTGGCCTCCGGTGTATTTTCGGTTCAGGGCGAACAACGCAATCGCGGGCTGGAGCTGAGTGTGTTTGGCGAAGTCGTTCCGGGCACGCGCCTGCTCGGCGGCGTGACCCTGCTCGATGCCGAACTGAACAAAACCGCAGTGGCGGCCAACCGTGGCAACAAACCGGTCGGCGTACCCTCCGTGCAAGCCAACCTCTGGGCCGAATGGGACAGCTCCTGGCTCGAAGGCTTAACGCTGACCGGCGGCGCCATCCACACCGGCAGTCAATATGTAAACCAGGCCAACACGCAAAAACTGGAGGACTGGACCCGCTTCGATGTCGGCGCACGCTACACCACGCGCATCGATGAGCGACCGACCACGTTTCGCGCCACGGTGCAGAACGTGTTCGACCATGAGTACTGGTCGGGCGTCGCCTCCTACGGCGCGTTCTCCCAAGGCTCACCGCGCACTTTATTACTGTCGGCGACTGTCGATTTCTGAAACGTTCAGGCGGATGGCGGTGTGAGCCGTTGACCCTACTGACTTTTGCAAAGGCTTTGAGCATGGTGATTTTCGATCGACGCAGCCTCGCTGTCGCTGCGCTGTTACTGGCGGGACTGCTGAGCCTGTCTTTCCTGCTGCCGCGTGCCGCTCACGCTGGCGACGCGCAGGCTGCGCGCACCGAGGTCGTTGATCTGCTGGGGCGCAAGGTCAAGGTACATTTGCCGGTCAGACGGGTCATTCTCGGCGAAGGCCGGCAGTTGTATCTGGTCGCCGCGCTCGACACACACAACCCGATCGAACGCATCGTCGGCTGGCGCAAGGACCTCATCCAGTCAGACCCGGACACCTATAACGCTTACCTGCGCAAATTCCCCGACATCGCGAAAATCCCCACCTTCGGCGGCTTTGAAGACGGCACTTTCGATATCGAGCAAGCGATCTCGCAGCGCCCGGACGTGATCATCCTCAATATCGAAGCCCAACACGCCACCGAAGATGCGCGTTACATCGAAAAACTCGACGCCCTCGGCATCCCGGTGGTTTACGTCGATTTCCGCAATAACCCGATGCAGAACACCGAGCCGACCATGCGTCTGTTCGGCCAGTTGTTCGGCAAGGAACAGCGTGCCGAAGCATTCATCGATTTTCGTAACCAGCAGATTCACCGCGTTACCGACGTGATCGAAAAACAGCAGCCACCGCGCCCGAATGTGTTCATCGAGCGCATCGGCGGTTATACCGATGACTGTTGCCTGAGTTTCGGCAACGAGAACTTTGGCCGGTTCGTCGATATGGCCGGCGGCAACAACATCGCCAGAGGGATCATTCCGACCACGTTCGGCCAGTTGAATCCCGAGCAAGTCATCGTCGCCAATCCGGCCCACGTGGTGGTGACCACTGCCAACTGGGAAGCCTTTGCGCCTGGTGGTCATTGGGTCGGTGTCGGCCCCGGCGCGGACATGGCGCAAGCGCGGAAAAAACTCGCGTGGTACACCCGGCGACCGGCCTACGCCGGCATCCAGGCGCAGAAGGATCAGGCCTTCCACGCGATCTGGCACCAGTTCTACAACAGCCCCTACCAGTTCGTCGCCATTCAGCAACTGGCGAAATGGTTTCACCCGGATCTGTTCACCGATCTCGACCCGGATGCCTCGTTCCGCCAGTTGCATGAACGCTTCCTGCCCGTGCCGTATGAATCGGGCTACTTTGTCAGCCTGCAAAATCCCGAGGTCAAACCATGAGCTCAATGATCGAAACGGTGGTGGTCCAGCGCGAAACCTATCGTCGCCTGGTCTTGCGCAAACGCCTGATTCTCGCCGCTCTGGTGATGTTGCTGCTGTGCAGCGTGCTGCTCGATCTGGCGCTGGGCCCGGCGAGCTACAGTTTCGGTGAAGTGCTCGGCGCGCTGTTTGCGCCGGACAGCGCCTCGCCGCAGGTGCGTGTGGTGATGTGGGACATTCGCCTGCCGGTAGCGCTGATGGCAGTCGCCGTTGGTGCGGCGTTGTCGCTGGCCGGCGCGCAGATGCAGACGATCCTCAACAACCCGTTGGCCAGTCCGTTCACTCTGGGCATTTCCGCCGCGGCCAGTTTCGGCGCCGCACTGGGCCTGGCGTTCGGTGTTGCGCTGTTCCCGCTGGCCGCGCAATTCATGGTGCCGCTCAACGCGTTCATCATGGCCATGCTCTCGGCGCTGCTGATCCATTTTCTGAGTATGCGCCGTGGCGTCACCGCCGAGACTATCGTGCTGCTCGGCATCGCCCTGGTGTTCACCTTCAACGCACTGTTGGCGCTGGTGCAATTTTTTGCCACCGAACAAGCCGTCGCCGCCGTGGTGTTCTGGACCATGGGCAGCCTGACCAAAGCCACGTGGCCGAAGCTTGGCATTATCTGCCTGGTGATTCTGATCACCCTGCCGATCTTCGCCAAACGCGCCTGGGCCTTGACCGCCCTGCGCCTGGGCGACGACAAGGCCGCCAGTTTCGGTATCAATGTACGCAGCCTGCGCTTTCAGACGCTGATCATGGTCAGCCTGCTCGCCTCGTTCCCGGTAGCGTTCGTCGGCACCATCGGCTTTATCGGCCTGGTCGGTCCACACATCGCGCGCATGCTGATCGGTGAGGATCAGCGTTTCTTCTTGCCGGCCTCGCTGCTCACCGGTTCGCTGATTCTGTCCGCCAGCTCAGTGGTGAGCAAAACCCTGATCCCCGGGGCGATTTTCCCGATCGGTGTGGTTACGTCGCTGATCGGCGTGCCGTTCTTCATTTCACTGATTCTGGGCGGGAAGAAAAACTCATGGTAAAGCTGCAACTGGACAATCTCGGTGCCCGTTACGGCCAGCGCGAGATTATTCGCGGGGTCTCGACGCAGATGTTTTTCGGCGGTCAGGTGGTCGCAGTGGTCGGGCCCAACGCGGCCGGCAAATCAACCTTGTTCAAGCGCATGGCCGGCTTACTCGACGGCCCCGGACAAGTGATTCTGCAGGACTCGAAAAAAGGCCCGACGGGCATCAGCTACATGCCACAGGGGTTGAATGCCAGTGCCCGGTTGACGGTGTACGAATCCGTGCTGCTGGCGCGCAAGCAACTGACACCAGGCTGGGTGGTGCACGATGACGAGCTGAAACTGGTCGACGAGATTCTCGCCGCCCTGGGCATCACGGCGCTGTCATTCCGCAATCTCGGTGAACTCAGTGGCGGTCAGCAGCAACTGGTGTCCATCGCTCAGACGCTGGTGCGCGAGCCGGAAATCCTGCTGATGGATGAGCCGACCAGCGCCCTCGACATGCATCGGCAAGTGCAGGTCTTGAACTTCATGCGCCGCCTGGCGCGCCAGCGCGAAGTGATTGTGTTCATCGCCATCCATGACCTGAACCAGGCGTTGCGATTTGCCGATCAGGTGCTGGTCATCGCCGACGGCACTAGCCAGGGCAGCGGCCTGAGCAATGAGGTGATCACCGAGCAGATGCTGCGCAAGGTCTACAAGGTTCAGGCGCGGATCGAGCAGTGCAGCCGCGGGCTGCAGCATATTCTGATCGACGATATCGTTTGAAACCCGATGATCAGGGGTCGACTTGCGCCATCAGATCCGGCACCGACTCCGGCCGCTTGGCATAACGCTGGGCCAGCACTGCGCAGACCATCAATTGAATCTGGTGGAACAGCATCAGCGGCAGGATCAACACGCCGATGGTGCTGCCGGCAAACAGTACCTGCGCCATCGGCACGCCGGTGGCCAGACTCTTTTTCGACCCGCAGAACAGAATGGTGATGCGGTCTTCCTGATTGAAACCGAAGGCTTTGCCCAGCAAGGTCGAAGCCAGTAGCACCAGCGCCAGCAGGATGCAGCAGACCACCACCAGCCCAAGCAACTCGAACAACGGAATCTGCTGCCAGATGCCTTCGTTGACCGCCTCGCTGAATGCGCCGTAAACCACCAGCAGAATCGAACCCTGATCAACGAATTTCAGCCAGTTCTTGTTGCGCCCTACCCACGCGCCGATCCAGCGCCGGGCGATCTGCCCGGCGATAAAGGGCAGCAGCAATTGCACGCTGATTTTCACGATCGCATCGAGGGTCGAACCGCCGTCGCCATGGACATTGAGCAACAGCGTCACCAGCAATGGAGTGAGAAAAATCCCGAACAGACTGGACGCCGCCGCACTGCAGATTGCCGCCGGAATATTGCCTCGCGCCAGCGAAGTGAACGCGATGGCCGACTGCACCGTGGCCGGCAATGCGCACAGGTAGAGCATGCCCATGTACAGCTGATCGCCAATCAGCGGTGACAACAACGGTTTCAGCGCCAGACCGAGTATGGGAAACAGTACGAAGGTCAGGCCAAACACCAGCAGATGCAGGCGCCAGTGGCCGGCGCCGGCGATGATCGATTCGCGCGAGAGCTTGGCCCCGTGCAGGAAAAACAGCAGGGCGATGGCGATGTTGGTGAGCCAGCCAAAGCCGACAGCGACCTGACCGCTGGCGGGCAGCAAGCTCGCCAGCAGGACTACGCCGATCAGTGTGAGGGTGAAGTTATCAGGCAAAAAACGTGGGCGGGTCATGAGATTCATCCGGGGGTTGCCAGTGCGTGCCGAGGACTCTAACGTGACTGCCATTTACCGACTAACGCCGAAGAGCCACACAATGCCGCCTAAAGGACATGCCAACAGCGTTCGCCGTAGTGTGCCCGGGCTGCCCAGCCTGCCGCGTCCGGTGTACGGACGCACCGAATCGCTGCCCAATCGCGCCCTCACCCGCCGCCACAGTCACCCGTGGGTGCAATTGTCTTACGCGATCCAGGGCGTGCTCGAAGTGCAGACCGGCGCCGGTCGCTTCGTCGCCCCGCCAGAACGTGCGGTATGGATTCCGGCGGGCGTGCCACACCGGGTGTTCAGCGCGCCGCACACAGAGATGCGCAGCCTGTATATCGACAGCAGCGTCACTGGCTGGGCGGCTGAGCATTGCCATGTGCTTGGCGTCAGCGATCTGCTCAGGGAGTTGATCCGCGCCTTCAGTCAGGTTCCGGTGGAATATGACGAGCGCGGCCCCGACGGACGCCTGGCCCAAGTAATCCTCGATCAACTCGCGAACGCGCCGACCATCGACCTGATGTTGCCGTTGCCGCAGGATCCGCGTTTGCGGCAGATCTACCACAGCCTGGAGCAACACCCGGAGCAGCAGACCACGCTGAGCCACTGGAGCGACAAATTCGGTGTCACCGAAAAGACCCTGACGCGCCTGTTTTTGCGCGACACCGGCCTGACCTTCCGCGCCTGGCGCCAACGCCTGCGCCTGCTCGGCGCGCTGACGCCGCTGGAGAAGGGTGAGCGTGTAACCGACGTCGCGCTGGCCTGCGGATACGACTCCACATCGGCGTTTATCGCCGCGTTTCGTCAGCAGTTTGGTGAGACGCCGGGAGAGTTTTTCCGCTGACACTTCGGTTCAACCGAACTATCAGTCAGAAATAAACGATTTTTCTTGGGCATAAATCCGTCGCTAGCATGGCCCCGTCTGACTTTGATCGAGAAGTGAAGATGATCCCTGTGGGAGCGAGCCTGCGCGCTCCCACAGGGGAATGTAGTCTGAACGCTGCGAGAAACGAGACAGGGAGCGTGACATGCCTGCCACGAATATCAATATCGGCGAACCCTGGATGTGGGGCGCCTTCATCGTCTTCGTTCTGGCCATGCTGGCCCTTGACTTGTTTGTCTTCGGCGGGCGCAAGGCGCATCGGGTGTCGGTGCGCGAAGCGCTGGCCTGGGTGATCGCCTGGTGCTTGCTGGCGCTGAGCTTCGCCGGTCTGCTCTGGTGGTATCTGCACGGCGAATTCGGTGGCGAGATTGCCCGGCAGAAAAGCCTGGAATTCCTCACCGGTTACCTGATCGAGCAATCGCTATCGATCGACAACATGTTTGTCTTCGTGATGATCTTCAGTTATTTCGCCGTGCCGCCGGAGTTGCAACGGCGGGTGCTGCTGTACGGCGTGCTGGGTGCGATTGTGATGCGCGCGGTGATGATCTTCGCCGGGGTGTGGCTGGTGTCGCAGTTCGAATGGCTGCTGTATGCGTTCGGTGTGTTCCTGATCATCACCGGGATCAAGATGCTGGTGTTCGCCGATCAGCAACCGGATCTCGACAACAACCCGCTGTTGCGCTGGGTGCGTGGGCATATGCGCATCACCAGCGGTTTCCACGGCGAGAAGTTTTTCATCCTGCAGAACGGCGTGCGCTGGGCGACACCGATGTTTCTGGTGCTGGTGCTGATCGAAGCCAGCGACCTGATGTTCGCCGTCGACAGCATCCCGGCAATCTTCGCCGTCACCACCGACCCGTTCATTGTCTTCACCTCGAACATCTTCGCGATCATGGGCCTGCGCGCGTTGTACTTCCTGCTGGCGGACATGGCTGACCGTTTTCACCTGCTCAAATATGGACTGGCGATCGTGTTGGTGTTCATCGGCGGCAAGATGGTGCTGATGCCGTGGTTCCACATGCCGGTGGAGTGGTCGCTGGCGGTGGTGGGATCGGTGATTCTGGGCTCGGTGCTGTTGAGCCTGGCGACCAGCCGCGAGGCTGAACGCAGCCCCGAATGACACACAACACAACCCACCTGTGGGAGCGAGCCTGCTCGCGAAGGCGCCGGATCAATCAACATTCGAGTTGAATGACCCACCGCTTTCGCGAGCAGGCTCGCTCCCACATTTGATAGGCGGTGCTCTTATTTATCGGATTTGATACTCGTCCACACCCGCGTCCGCACCCGCTCCATCTTCTGCGGCAACGGCTGTACCACATAGAGGGTTTTCAATGCTTCGCTGGTCGGCGTCAGGTTGGGGTTGCCGGTGATTTCCTTGTTGACCAGCGGCATCGAGTCCTTGTTGGCATTCGGGTAGCCGAGGAAATCGCTGATCGGCGCGATCACTTTCGGATCAAGCAAGTGGTTGAGAAATTCGTGGGCTTCGGCAACGTTCTTCGCGCTCTTCGGGATGGCGAAGGTGTCGAACCAGATTGGCGCGCCCTCCTTCGGCAAACGCCAGTCGACCACCACACCGTTGCCCGCCTCTTTGGCGCGATTACCAAACTGGTAGAAGCTGCCGGAGTAACCGATCGCCACGCAGATATCGCCGTTGGCGATGTCGGTCATGTACTTGGCCGAGTTGAAGTAGGTCACGTAGGGGCGAATCTTCATCATCAAGGCCTTGGCTTTTTCATAATCCGCCGGGTTCTGGCTGTTCGGATCGAGGCCGAGGTAATGCAGGGCCAGCGGCAGAATCTCCGACGGCGAATCGAGCATCGCCACGCCGCAGGCCTTGAGCTTTTCTATGTTCTCGGGCTTGAACACCAGATCCCAACTGTCCACCGGCGCATTCTCGCCCAAGGCAGCCTTGACCTTGGCCGGGTTGAAGCCGATCAACACGGTGCCGTACATGTACGGCACGCCGTACTGGTTGCCGGGGTCGTTGGCGTCGAGCAACTTGAGCAATGCCGGATCCTGATGCTGCCAGTTCGGCAGTTTCGACTTGTCGAGTTTCTGGAACACGCCGGCCTTGATCTGGGTTTCGATGAACTGATTGGACGGCACCACCAGGTCGTAGCCGGAGTTGCCGGTCAGCAGTTTGGCTTCCAGGGATTCGTTGGTGTCGAAGGTGTCCCAGGTCACTTTGATCTTGCTCTGCTCGGCGAACTCCTTGGGCACTGACGGCAGAATGTAATCCGCCCAGTTGTACACCCGCAGTTCGCGCTGCTCGGCCTGGACGGCGCTGGCCAGCAGCGTCAAGCCACAGACGGTGGCGCCCAGAATGCGTTTGATCGTGACCATGGTTGTTTCCCCGAATGCGACGTGAGATCGATGGTTTTTATGTTCTGTACACGGCAGTGGCTGCAACGAAAGCCAAGGGCAAAAAAGGGCGAGCCTGTTGTTCTGGATTCGATTCTTGCTGACAGCGTAGCGCGATGACAGTAGGCGACAGGCCAAAAGGGGATCGATATGGCCAATTTGCGTGACCGCTGAAATGCGCAAACAAAAATGCCCGGCACTGGGCCGGGCATTGCTGGAATTGCGATGGCGATCAGTCGGTATAGCCAAGTCTGGCCGCCCTGCTCTGCTGGGTCTCACCGCGTGTGGCCAGGCAGTAATACAGCGGCACGGTGACTACCAGGCCAACCAGCCATGACAGATCCGCACCTTCCACCAGATTGGCGTACGGCCCAACGTACAGCGAGGTGTTGGCAAACGGCAGCTGCACGATGATGCCGATGAAGTAGGCAATGATCGCGTGCAGGTTGAAGCGCCCGTAAATCCCGCCGTCAGCACGGAAGATCGAGGTGATGTCGTAGTTGCCACGTTTGATCAGATAGAAGTCGATCAGGTTGATCGACGCCCACGGCACCAGCACCAGCAACAGCGCCAGAATCAGCCCGATGAATTGGGAAATGAAATCCGCTGAAGCACTGAGAGCAACCAGACAGCATCCGGCGAGGATCACGCTCGACAGCACCACGCGCACCTTGATGCTCGGCGTCCACTGGCTGGCGAAGGTCTGGATCGAGGTGATGATCGACAGCACCGCGCCATACAGATTCAGCGCGTTGTGGCTGATGATGTTGAGCAGAAACAGCACCATCAGAATCGGCCCCAGCCAGCCGGTGGACTGCTTGACCGCCGCCATCGCTTCGGTGCCTTCCGGCGTCGCCAGCACCGCCACCGCGCCAAAGCTGAACGACAGAATCGTGCCCAGCGTCGCGCCCAGATACGTCGCCCAGAAGGGTTTGGCGATGCCGATGTCTGCTGGTAGATAACGCGAATAGTCGGAGACGTACGGCGAGAAGCTGATCTGCCAGATGATCCCCAGCGACACCGTCGCCAGCCAGCCGGAGAGATTGAAACTGCCGCGCGTGAGGAAGTCTGCCGGCAAGTCATGGGCGAAAATGTAGATGAAGCCTGCGAGCAACGCGCCGCCCATCACCCAGGTGCCAATGCGATTGAGCGTGTGGATGAAGTTGTAGCCGATCACGCCGATGGCGGTGGCGGCCAGCGCGCCGATCAGAATGCTCAGCGGCGCCGGCACTGATGGCGCGATGCCGACGATGGATTTGCCGGCCAGCACAATGTTGGAAATGAAGAAGCCGATGTAGATCAGCGCCGCAAAGAAGACGATCAGCAGTGCGCCATAACGACCGAACTGGCCGCGACTCTGAACCATTTGCGGAATGCCCATGCGCGGGCCCTGGGCCGACGCCAGCGCAATCACCACGCCGCCGATCATGTGCCCCAGCGCAATCGCCAGCAGCCCCCAAAACAAATTGAGATGGAACACCTGAACCACCATGGCGCCGGTGACGATGGGCAGTGGCGCGATGTTGGTGCTGAACCACAGAGTGAACAGGTCGCGGGCCTTCCCGTGGCGTTCCGCGAGTGGGACGTAATCGACCGTATGATTCTCGATCAACGGATCTTGCCGGGACATCTGGGACATATGCATGAACTCGAGTTTGTCTGTTTTTATCTTTGTATGAAGCCAAACCGGGAGGACTGTTGGGTCGCCCCTCAGATGCAGACCATATTATGGTATTCCACGCTTTTCACAAGACTGATCCGTAGTTTACGCCGCCAGCTGATACGCCATCCTCGCTGAAACCGCGACTTGAATACCAGCCGAAAGCCGCGTAAATGCTGTGTTTCTGACAAACGTGGCACGTTTATCGGTTCAGCTTAAAAGCCCTTGCAAAGATTCAATAGTGGTATACCATCAGACCAACAATCACATAAAAACAGCGTCACAACACCCGAGGACCGACCAATGATTGATGCCGCCATCTACAAACAAGTCATGGGCTCGTTCCCGTCCGGCGTAACCGTTATCACCACCCTGGACGATGACGGTCAGATCGTCGGCCTGACTGCCAGCGCCTTCAGCTCGCTGTCGATGGACCCGGCGCTGGTGCTGTTTTGCCCCAATTACAGTTCCGATTCCTATCCGGTGCTGATCAAGAACAAACGTTTTGCGATTCACCTGTTGTCCAGCGTGCAGCAAAGCGAAGCCTATGCCTTCGCCCGCAAAGGCAAGGACAAGGCGCAAGGCATCGAGTGGACGTTGAGCGCACTGGGTAACCCGATCCTCGCCAATGCGACGGCTATCATCGAATGTGAGCTGTGGCGCGAATACGAAGGCGGCGACCACGCCATCATGGTCGGCGCCGTGAAGAACCTGATCGTCCCCGAGCAAATCGCCGGGCCGCTGGTGTACTGCCACGGCAAGATGGGAGCCCTGCCCGTCCTGGCCTGATCGTCAGAACCGCACAAATCAACTGTAGGAGTGAGCCTGCTCGCGATAGCGATTTATCCGATGTCGATGTGTTTTCTGACACACCGCCATCGCGAGCTAGCCCGCTCCCACAGGTAGCCTCAACAACAAAAGATCCGAGGAAGCGTCATGAAATTTTCCCTGTTCGTACACATGGAACGCTGGGACGAAAGCGTCAGCCATCGCCAACTGTTCGAAGACCTCACCGAACTGACCCTGATGGCCGAGGCCGGCGGTTTCAGCACCGTGTGGATCGGCGAGCACCATGCGATGGAATACACCATCTCGCCAAGCCCGATGCCATTGCTCGCCTACCTCGCCGCCAAGACCACTACCATTCACCTCGGCGCCGGCACCATCATTGCGCCGTTCTGGCACCCGCTACGCGTCGCCGGCGAATGCGCCCTGCTCGACGTGATCAGCAACGGCCGCATGGAAGTCGGCCTCGCACGCGGCGCCTATCAAGTCGAATTCGACCGCATGGCCGGCGGAATGCCCGCCTCCAGCGGTGGCCAGGCCCTGCGCGAAATGGTCCCGGTGGTCCGTGCACTGTGGCAAGGCGACTACGCCCACGACGGCGACATCTGGAAATTCCCCACCTCCACCAGCGTGCCGAAGCCGATTCAGAAACCGAACCCGCCGATGTGGATCGCCGCCCGCGACCCGGATTCGCACAACTTCGCGGTGGCCAACGGCTGCAACGTGATGGTCACGCCGCTGATGAAGGGCGACGAAGAAGTCCTCGATCTGAAGAACAAGTTCCAGACCGCACTCGACAACAACCCGGATGTGCCGCGCCCGCAATTGATGGTGCTGCGCCATACCCACGTTCACACCGCTGATAACCCGGACGGCTGGAAAGTCGGCGCGAAAGCGATCTCACGTTTCTACCGCACCTTCGATGCCTGGTTTGGCAACAAGCAAACGCCAGTCAATGGCTTCCTCGCGCCAAGTCCTGAAGAGAAATTTGCCGGGCGTCCGGAGTTTGAACTGGAGAGCCTGCACAAGACGGCGATGATTGGTACGCCGGAAGAGATCATTCCGCGCATCAAGTACTACCAGGAACTGGGCGTGGATGAGTTCAGCTTCTGGTGTGACAACAGCTTGCCGCATGAGGAGAAGAAGAAATCGTTGGAGCTGTTTATCAAGCATGTGGTGCCAGCGTTTCGGTAAACGCGTTGCTGGTCAAGCTTGGTAAATGAAAACGCCCCGATAGAGTTCGGGGCGGTTTAGTTTGCGTTTGCTCACCGTCCCAGAAATTTCCTGCGGGTGCGTATTGTCCTTCTCGGTAAACGGCACACCCACCAAAGCTTCGGTAGAACATTTCAAGATCTATGATCTGGTACAGGCCTTCGCTAATTTTAATCAAGGTAATCAGACTATCGGCATAGTGGGTGTATTGACCACCCGCCCGGCAACAGCCCATCGCTCCAGCTCCTCGCGATTCCAGCCCGATACGATCCCGGCTGATTCAGCGACCGTATCCGAGAAGAAAATTTCGAACTGCTTTGAAACCTTGCAAAGGCAGGGAATCCATTGCTGCCTGAGCCAAGTCATGAGATATCAGGTTGTGATGGAAAAAAATGTTCAATTTCAAGTGGCTCAGACTTCGATGAGGCTACGTTGACCTCGAAACGGTAGAAAACGGAGTTAGCTACGTTTCTAAATGTTCGCCAAACGTGATCTCTACCCATCTATATTCATACCACTATATGGATCAGCAATATTATTACCCAGCTCAGCAATTGCCTCTTTGATCTCGATAGCCACTTCTGAGGAAAGCTCGCTGACATTTTGGTTTGATATAAAGTCAAACAGTCCAACCAATCCAAGGTGTGCCGCAACGAGGATCGCCCCCTGAGAAAAATCGAAATCAAACCCATCCCACTCGTTGATCAAGATTTTTTCAATGTGAGTCTTTAGTGGCTCGGACAACTGTTCATAGGTGTGCCACTGACGGTCGCTGAGTTCTAACAGAGCCTGTAAAAAATCATGCTTTGACTTTCCAGAGAAAGACTTTTCCATCAGCAGTTGATGGAACTCTTTTGCCACTTTTTCTACAGGCATCGCGTCAGGAAGCGAATGACAATATAAAAAGTCTTCATCATTTATGATCTGCACGCAATAAACCCGGGATCAAACTCAATTAGCGCGGGGATTCCCCCAGAATTTTTCCTCATTTATCCCATTTTCTCTCAATTCCTTCTCAAGAAGCCCACTGGGTTTTCTCAGGATACTCGCTTTTTACGAAAAGCCGAGCGAGCTTCATACCCGCTCTTTCTGACCATTTTCCGCTTATATCCAACGGGCATTCCTTTATAACACTTATAGTTTGCTTTATTTTATCTAGCTGTATCAGACCTACATCACCGCCGCGGCCAAACGTATATTCCACATACGCCTCAGTCTCTACAACCTTGTCCATCTCTATATAAATAGCCACGTACATCTCTTAATTATCGGGCGGGGGTAAAAAGAGGGCAGACCAGGGTTTCGGATTGGTTTCTAAACGTGGTCTGTCCCCATTTATCCCCTGACTGGCTGCAATAAAAAGGAGCGAATTCACCGATATGAATTCGCTCCTTTTACGTTTTTCAGTGCGTGAACGACTAGCCCTGAACGGTGGCCTTTCGGCTTCTGCGCATCTGCTTTAAATTGAAACGCAGTTTACGCATACCATGAGCAAAGCGCGGAAACAGCAACGTCCAGCGAGGATGCACCACCACTCCGCAATCACGGCTGTCTTGCCGAGTCATCGAAGTGATCTGCTGTGGCAACGGCACACCGTACTTGACGCACTTGGTAATCAGCGCATCGACATTGCGTTCCATGAAATTCAGGGCAACATCCCGTCCAGCATTGAATGACCCAATGTGTTTCTTCAATGCTGTCAGGGTGTCGCGGTACGCGGCATAACTGCCCATCACGTACTCGACATCCTTATGGCTCTGCGTCAGCGAGCCGCTTCTGACCCGCTGGAAGTAATAATCCGCTGCGGTGGCAAACGTGGTGTGGCTGTGCAGATAAATGTTCATGCTGAACACATGATCTTCATGGGCCCGACCTTCCAGGCGCACCGCAAAACGCTCGCATACCGAACGCTTGAAAATATATTGCCATGTCGCTGCGTGATACTTGCCGGACAAAATCAGATCTTCGAGCAAGTCGCGCCCCGCATCGAACCAGCCATTGCGGCTGGCGGCGGTGTTACGTCGCAATAACTGCTTCTTGCCGTCGACTTCCGTGTACGAACGCTTGGAGAAATAAAACAACTCAAGCGCCGCGTTGGCCTGGACCTGCTCGACCAGCGTGGTGAACAGTTCAGGGCTGACCACATCGTCCGGATCACAGAAAAAAACAAAGTCCCCCGTTGCCGCCGCCAGACCATTGCGCCGCGCTGCGCCCACCCCCTGATTGAGTTGAGTCACCACTTTGACCTCCGAACGATCGCCGTAACCGGCTTCAATCACGGCCAGGGTTCCGTCGGTCGAGCCGTCGTTGATCAGGATGATTTCGTGCAGCGGCACGGGTTGGTTGATCAGCGAATCGAGGGTTTCAGCGATGTAGGACTCAACGTTGTACGTAGGGATGACGACGGATATTTTCGGGACGATCACGTTACTTGACACCTGGAGAGACGGCGCAGGCCGGGCGGAAAATTTATGTATCTAGCGGAACGCTGTAGACCCGAGGACACATCTCCAGAAAGTCTGACAGCGATATCAATATGATGGCACATCATAAAGCGACCGCAATTCAAGGTCAAAGGTGACGACGCTGAAAGCTGCCACAAAAGCGCCAATCGTTAATCGGCCGAATCGGTAAAACTTTAAGAAAATTCGGGATTTTTGGGGAAAACGGTGGAAAACGGGGACGGGTGAAAATGGGGAGGGATCACGTTTAACCAGATTATCGATTTTTCAGCCGTCCGGGCTCACTCGTTCACGCTCAACAAGGCATGAACGATACTGGTCTTCCCACAAACTTCCGCTGCGGCTATACGGAGGGAAACGGGGACAGACCACGTTTTTGAAGTGCTTTTCTAAAAAGTGGTCTGTCCCCATTTATCCTATAAATAGAGAGACCTGATACTCACCGAATAAAAAAGGGAACAGGCCACGCCCTTGGATTACTGTCTAAATGTGGTCTACCCCATTTCCATTCAACTAGTAAGCCCCCGCAACCTTTTAATCTCTTTCTTAGCCAAGCCTCTGTTTCTTTGAGAAACTTTTTTGTCCGCGGATATGAACTTCAACTCTTCGAAAAATTCAAGAGCCTCTTTAGAATTTAATTGACTGACCCAATTCAGGGCGAGATCGATCCAATAATCAGACTCGTGCTTCAACCCCACGCCTATCAGTGCAAAATAAGGAAAGTCGGACCCCAACTCTAACTTTACTTCACTAAAAGGAAGTTCGAGTAAAGAAATCACGCGTTTAAAGTCTGAGTCATCCACCAAATTAAAGGAAGCCGAGGCTCCATCAAGTCGCCAACCTCCAAATTCATCCTGACAAATGAAGAAATCGCCACCTAGAATTTTTTTTCCTGACGAGGTACTCATACTTCAAATCCCCGGATTATGCTTCACATTGATTCCATACTGCTTCATTGATTCCTCAAAATTAAAACGAACCTCTGGAGTCCAGTTTTTCCAATAATGCCCACTATGCTCATTGGTTAGAACCTCTCCGCTTGGACCTCGCTTAAACATCCCGCCCACCAAAGTCGCTGGATTAGCACCTATGGTAGCGCCTAGCTGCTCATGAGGAGAACCCCCCAGATTTGTACTCGGCTTACCAACAGCAAAATAATTTGTTTTAGGGTCAAAAACAAATTCAATCGCTCCACTTCTGGTTGACGGATAATAGTTGGTTATGGCCTTTGAGGAAGATGAGTTTGGCTGCAAACCTAAAACCCCGGGCATTGGTCCTGACCCGGCCCAGCTAGTGCTTGACTTCGTACCGCCGCCGGGGATTTTAATGCCAAGTATAGGCCCCGCGATGATCGGACTTAAACCCGGATCAATCGGGATCGTGAAGTCACCCATCGCTTCCTGCTCTTGCAGCGGAATATGCTCTCTGAGCGTGTGCCTTAACTCTTCATCCACTTCCTGCACAGAATTGTGACCCTGCATTTGGTCTATGTGTGAATGACCCTGTTGGTTGTATACCGTTGCGTTTTTCGCAATTTCCGAACCTAAT
This sequence comes from Pseudomonas sp., assembly GCF_035554175.1. GTDB lineage: Bacteria > Pseudomonadota > Gammaproteobacteria > Pseudomonadales > Pseudomonadaceae > Aquipseudomonas. Next base: position 73,779 of record NZ_DATMIV010000054.1, read on the forward strand.
GAGAGATCTCCACCCACAGCTGCAGCACCAATCAATCCGGTAAGTTGTGAGAGAGACTTTTGAAGCTCTTGATTGCCGTCAGCCATGAAAAGCAGCGCATTCATCGCCGCTTCGTTCAGCCCTGCGGCGGCCGCGCCTGTAGCAAAATCCCCACCCATGACTTGGGAGATCAAACCACCCATCAACGCATGTGCTACGACCTTTTCAACGCTGCCATCCGGAAACTTGATCGTCTTGTCGCCAACCCAGTTGAACCCGGTCGCCATGGCGACACTGCTCGCCTCACCCAGCAACGCCGCTCCGAAGTTGTCACCAAAGCTACCTCCACCAATAGTGGTAGAGATACCGCTGGAAATAATCGCCCGGCCGGTCGTGCGGATGGCGACATCAGTAATGTTGCTGCTGGTCAGGATATTTGCAGTTTTACTGCCCCCAGCCGCAAACCAGTTGGTGTCTGCATAGTCGAGCATGCCCGCCGTAAACCCGGCGATAGCCGCATTTTTCAAGCTACCGGCACTGAAGGTCTCCTTGAATGCGGCCCCGAGATCACCTTTGTTATTAATGGTGCTGGTTACGCCAGTCGTCGCTAGGCTTGTAGCAATTGCGCCACCGGCTCCACCACCTACCAGACCCAGTCCAGCGGGCCCCATCACAAAGGACATCATGATGGCGATTGCGATTTGTGCTGCCGGACCCAGTCCCGAGTTCTCGTATTTGAATGACTCGTGAATCTCCTTCACCCGCTGCCAATCCACGTCCCCTCGGGCCTCGGCATCTTTCAACCAGGCCAGTTGCGGATCCGCCTTGACCATGGCGTCGATGGTCTGGCTGACGGATTGCTGATTCACATCCTTGATGTCGATTTTCAGGCCATCGACTGCCTTGATAACGATATCGCCCTTGGCGATCATCTGGGTTTGGCGCAGAGTCTCGTCGGTATTGCCTCGACCTTTGGAGGACACCCAGCCAGCGCTGTTGTTGGTCTTGGTATGGTTTTCGTCATGGAGGTCTTTGACCCCCTGAAAAGTAATCACCCCACCACTGTCCAGCGTGATGTTGTTGCCACTTTCCAGCTTGGCAACCTGATACAGCTGATCACCCTTGCTCGACAGCGTCAGGTTGCCACCGGCCTTGATTTCAGAGCCGACGTGTTTAATGTCGGTCACCTCATCGTGCTGCATCTTCAGCTTGCCGAAGCTGCCTTTTTTCTTCATGTCATACAGCGAGTAATCGGTGTCTTGCAGCGCCAGGATCTGCAGGTTGTCACCCGCTACCAGATACGCCTCATCCCCCGCCGTTACCCGACTGGAAATCACACTCAGGTCTTTGCCCGCATCCAGTTTGACGTCGCCCCCAGCAGTGATACCTGACATGACCTGGGTGACATGATCCTCCTGACGAGTCATGTTCTTGTTTTTGGAGCGCGAATGCTCCTCGTCCGCCGCCGAGGTGATGACCACGTTGTCAGTAGCTTTTATCGACACGTCACGCTTGGCATCGATCTCGCTGGCAATGACACTGATGTCACGCTTGGCATCCGTCTTGAAATCACGCCCGGCATCAATATCGGCACCCAGTTGCGTAACGCTGCTGACCGTTCCCCTCCAACCCAGCGACGCGCTGTCGTTAACCTGCACCGACGCCACATTCACATCACGCCCGGCATTCAACGCCATGTCCTGGCCGCTTTTCAGGACGCCGCCGATGACGTTGATGTCGTTGGCCGCTTTGACGGTCAGATCGTTGGCAGCCTCGATCCGGGCTGCGTTATCGGCGAAGTCCTGATGCCGGGTGACGGTGCCGTACTTGTCGTCCATCGAAGTGATGGTTCGTTCGTTGATCACATCGCCGGTGCGCGTGGTCAGGCTGACGTCCTTGCCGGCGATAATCCCGCCCGCCTTGTTGACGATGTTGTTG
>NZ_DATMIV010000055.1:0-128030 GCF_035554175.1 Pseudomonas sp.
GCTGTCGCCGGACACTTCGACTTTCGAAGCGAAGGTGCCCTGACCGTAGCCGCTCAATGCCGCGAGCATCTGGCCGGTCTGGTTGTTGTCGCTGTCGATGGCCTGTTTGCCGAGGATCACCAGCTGAGGCTGTTCCTTGTCGACAACGGCTTTGAGCAGCTTGGCCACGGCCAGGGAGGTCAGGTCTTCGGCGGATTCGACGAGGATGGCGCGATCGGCTCCCAGTGCCAGCGCGGTGCGCAGTTGTTCCTGGGCGGTGGTCGGGCCGATGGAGACGACGACGATTTCCGTTGCCACGCCTTTCTCTTTCAGGCGTACGGCTTCTTCCACGGCGATTTCGCAGAAAGGGTTCATCGACATCTTGACGTTGGCGAGGTCGACGCCGGAGTTGTCCGCCTTGACGCGAACCTTGACGTTATAGTCGACCACTCGTTTGACAGCTACAAGAACCTTCATGGATTCCTCGTTACTCTCCGGTGAAAAGAAAGTCGCCTAGGCGAACCTGGCGGTTGATGCTCATGGGCGCAAGGGCACCTCTAAAAACGCCGGCATGAACCACACATGACCTTGCTCACGGGAGTGAAGACCGTTCGTCAGTGATGACCGATGAGTCATTCATTATCGCGGCGTGTAAACTGCGCGTCCAAACCACGCAATACGTCACTTTGTGCTGCCTTCGCCCTGTCTTTAGAGGTGCTCTTGAAACCAACAGTCAGCCTACGGCGAGCGCAAAACCGCCCGTATCTTGACCGGAACGCCTATTCCGGTCAATACGGCAAAATGGCCAGTCATAAGCCGCACGTCAGTGATTTATCTGGCCTGCGGCAATTTCAAACAAACGTTTGTATTGGACCCTGGGAGTGGTGTAGATATAATGCGCCGCTTAAGAGAGAACCGCGTGTCATCCCGGGTCATTTTTGTCGCTTTTAGCGAAGAAACGACGGATGCAACGCCCAACCTCCAATTAGAAAAAACTGTAGAGCCTTGAGTAGGAGATAGCCTGTGGAACGCGAATACATGGAATTCGACGTCGTCATCGTCGGTGCCGGCCCCGCTGGTCTGTCCGCCGCCTGCCGCTTGAAGCAGAAGGCCGCTGACGCCGGTAAGGAAATCAGCGTCTGCGTGGTCGAAAAAGGCTCCGAAGTCGGCGCACACATCCTCTCCGGTGCGGTGTTCGAACCCCGCGCACTGAACGAACTGTTCCCGGACTGGAAAGAACTCGGCGCCCCGCTGAACACGCCAGTCACCCGCGATGACATTTTCGTGCTGAAAAACGCCGACAGCGCGCAGAAAATTCCTGACTTCTTCGTGCCCAAGACCATGCACAACGAAGGCAACTACATTATTTCCCTCGGTAACCTGTGCCGCTGGCTGGCTCAGCAGGCCGAAAACCTCGGCGTGGAAATCTACCCGGGCTTCGCCGCGCAGCAAGCGCTGATCGACGAAAACGGCGTGGTCCGCGGGATCATCACTGGTGACCTGGGCGTCGACCGCGAAGGCCACCCGAAAGAAGGTCTGTACACCCCGGGCATGGAGCTGCGTGGCAAATACACGCTGTTCGCCGAAGGCTGCCGTGGCCATATCGGCAAGCAGCTGATCAAGCGCTACAACCTCGACAGCGATGCCGACGTTCAGCACTACGGCATCGGTCTGAAAGAAATCTGGGAAATCGACCCGGCCAAGCACCAGCCTGGCCTGGTCGTGCACACCGCAGGCTGGCCGCTGGACATCATGGGCACCGAGAACACCGGCGGCTCGTTCCTCTATCACCTGGAGAATAACCAGGTTGTAGTCGGTCTGATCGTTGATCTGTCCTACAGCAACACTTACCTGTCGCCGTTCGACGAATTCCAGCGTCTCAAGCATCACGCGGTGCTCAAGCAATATCTGGAAGGCGGCAAGCGCGTCAGCTACGGCGCCCGCGCCATCGCCAAGGGTGGCCTGAACTCGCTGCCCAAAATGGTCTTCAAGGGCGGCGCACTGATCGGTTGCGACCTCGGCACCCTGAACTTCGCCAAGATCAAAGGCAGCCACACCGCGATGAAGTCCGGCATGCTCGCGGCTGAATCGGTGGCAGATGCGCTGTTCGCCGAGCAAGACTGCACGGTCGAACTGACCACCTACGTCGACGCGTTCAAGAACAGCTGGCTGCACGAAGAACTGTTCGCCAGCCGCAACTTCGGCGCAGCGATTCACAAGTACGGCGCAATCATCGGCGGTGGTTTCAACTGGCTCGACCAGAACATCTTCGGCGGCAAACTGCCGTTCACCCTGCGCGACACCAAGCCGGATTATGCGTGCCTCAAGCTCGCAGCCGACTGCAAGAAGATCGATTACCCGAAACCCGACGGCAAACTCAGCTTCGACAAACTCAGCTCGGTGTTCATCTCCGGCACCAACCACGAAGAAGAGCAGCCGTGCCACTTGAAGCTGACCGACCCGAGCATCCCGATCAGCAAGAACCTGCCGTTGTACGACGAACCGGCGCAGCGCTACTGCCCGGCCGGTGTGTACGAAGTGATCACCAGGGAAGACGGCGAGAAACGCTTCCAGATCAACGCCCAGAACTGCGTGCACTGCAAGACCTGTGACATCAAGGACCCTGCGCAGAACATCACCTGGGTGGCACCGGAAGGCGCCGGCGGCCCGACTTATCCGAACATGTAAGTCGAATCGCTGAACAACAGGGCTCCCGATTTGGGGGCCTTTTTGTTGCCCCCAATTCCACCTGTAGGAGCTGTCGAGTGAAACGAGGCTGCGATCTTTTGATCTTGCTTTTAAAAGACAGAATCAAAAGATCGCAGCCTCGTTTCACTCGGTAGCTCCTACAAGAATGAGTGATAACTCAAGCGACGCGTTCGTCGCCCGGGCTGCGTTCGAAGTAACGTTTGTACTCGCGACTGAACTGCGACGTACTCTGATACCCCACCCGGTGCGCCACTTGCGCCACGCCCAGGCCTTCGGCGACCAACAACGTCTGCGCCTTCAACAACCGCAAGCGCTTCAAATACTGTACCGGCGACAACAAGGTGCTGCGTTTGAAATGCTCGTGAAACGTCGACACGCTCATGTTCGCGCAACTGGCCAGGGTCTCGACATTCAGCGGTTCGGTGTAATGCGCATGCAGGTGACTGATCGACGCCGCCACCCGCGCAAATTGTCCCTGCTGTTCGACTAACGCGCGCAACACATCCGCCTGCGGCCCGCGCAGCGCTACAAACAACAATTCACGTACTCGCGCCGGCCCGAGAATCTGACATTCCAGCGGATCGTGCAGGCAGCTTAACAACCGTTCGACACAACCGCGCATGCCATCGTCGAGCACCACCGAGGTCATCGACTCCGGTGTTTGCGCCGGGATGTGCCGACCCGGCGCCAGCCCCATGGCCAACACCAATTCACCGAGCAGCACGCGATCGATCGCCACCGAGACACCCAGCAGCGGCGCATCGGGCAGAGCAAAGGTCTCGCACTCGAACGGCACCGGCAGCGCCTGGATCAGGTAATGGCCGGCGCCATATTCCATCGTCCGTGGCCCCAGGAACGCCAGTTTGCTGCCCTGGGCAATGATCATCAGGCTTGGCTCGTAAATGTGCGGGCCACGGGCGACGTCGCAACTGGCGCGCAGGATCTGCACACCGGGCAGGCCGGTCTGGCTGTAGCCATCGCGCAGCGCCAGCGGTTCGATCAACGAAACGAGCCGGGCATTGGCATCAAGATGACGGGTCAACTGCATCGAATAGGTCTTCGTAAAAAACACGCAAAGAGGGATGAAAACATCATCGCAGATCCGCTGGCCAATGCGACCGTCGCAACCCGCATCCCGGAGGATTAGGCATGAGACCCGGAGAATTCGTCATGGCCGCACCAGTGCCCGGCGCCCAGAATTCACCGCCTCACCTGTCACTGCTTTTGCGAGGTCACTCATGTACACCGCTATCGGCTATGCCGCCCAATCGGCCACCACTCCCCTCGCCCCGATGAAATTCGAACGCCGCAGTCCGCGCGCCGACGACGTGGCTATCGAAATTCTCTACTGCGGCGTCTGCCATTCCGACATCCATCAGGCGCGCAACGAATGGGGCATCGCCGTTTACCCGCTGATGCCCGGCCACGAGATCGTCGGGAAAGTCACCGCTGTCGGTGCGAATGTCACCCGTCACAAGGTAGGCGATCTGGTTGGTGTCGGCTGCATGGTCGACTCCTGCCGCAGCTGCGAAGCCTGTCAGGCGAACCTGGAGCAATATTGCCTCGAAGGCCCGACCATGACCTACGCCACTCCGGACCGGGTCGATGGCAGCAACACCATGGGCGGCTACTCCGACAGCATCGTGGTCAGCGAACACTTCGTTGTGCGCATTCCGGAACGTCTGGCTCTGGCCAGCGCGGCACCGATTCTCTGCGCCGGCATCACCACTTACTCGCCGCTCAAGCACTACGGCGTCAAGGCCGGTGACAAAGTCGGTATTCTCGGGATGGGCGGCCTCGGCCACATGGGCATCAAGTTCGCCAAGGCCATGGGCGCCGAAGTGACGCTGTTCACCCGCTCGGCGAGCAAGGCTGAAGAAGGCCGTCGTCAGGGCGCCGATCATGTGATCGTATCTACCGACGCTGAGCAGATGAAAGCCGCTGCCGGCTACTTCGATTTTCTGCTCGACACCATTCCGGTGCAGCACGACCTCAATCCGTACCTCGACACCCTGCGCTTTGATGGCGTGCACATTCTGGTAGGGCTGATCGAGCCGGTGAACCCGCCGGTCCACGCCGGCAAACTGGTGATGAGCCGTCGGGTGCTGGCCGGCTCGCTGATCGGCGGTGTTGCCGAAACCCAGGAAGTGCTGGATTTCTGCGCCGAGCACAACATCACCTGCGACATCGAAATGCTCGACATCCGCAATATCAACGAAGCCTACGCGCGGATGATTGCCGGTGACGTGAAGTACCGCTTCGTCATTGACATGGCGACGCTGAAGGCCTGAACCCCAAGGCTATACCTTTAAGCCAAGCTCCGCCGACAGCCGGGTTGTGACGCCTTTGAGCAGGGGAATCAACTCGGCCATTTTTTCCAGCGGCATGTACGGCACGGTGCTAGCGATACTGATCGCCGCGACGATGCCTTTGCTCGCGTCACGAATCGGCGCCGCCACGCAGCGGATCGACGGTTCGTTGTCTTCCAGATCGAAGGCGTAGCCACCGGCGACGTATTCGCTCATGCGCTGCTCGAGCTGTTCCCACGACTGCTGGGGATGCTGCGGCCAGAACTGACTTTTGCCACCCGCCGGCAGGCTGATGTCGTACAGCCGCCGCCAATCCTGCGGCGAGTCATCAAGCATCAGCGCCTTGCCGATCCCGGTGCGCACCAATGGCATGCGGTGACCAACCCGCGAACGCATTTCCGGGCCGTTGCGTCCAGGATTCTTCAGCAGATACAGCACCTCATCGCCTTCGCGAATGCCCAGATGCACGGTGTCGCCAGTCAGTGCCGACAATTCGTCAAGATAGGGGCCGGCCAATGTCACCAGCGGCAATTCCTCGCGAGCCTGAAAACCCAGCTCGATCAGTTTCGGCCCGAGCAGGTAACCGATTTGCGGCACCACCCGCAGATAACGCTCATCGACCAGGCAACTGGCCAGACGATGGGTGGTGCTGCGCGTGGTGCCGATCAGCCGGGCGATCTCCTTGAGATCACGCGCGCCGCTGGCCACCGCTTGGACCACACCGAGGCCGCGCAATAGCGTCTGGGTGCCGGTGGGCGCGGCGTCCTTGGTTTTTTCCAGAGCGTCTTCCTGCATATCCAGCCTTTTACCGTTGAGCGAAGGAACGGGCGGCATTATGGTCGCCCGATGCTGAGCACTACAACTCGATACGCTCGACCTTGCCCACCAACAGCACGTAGGACAAGGCACCGACCAGCGCGAGTACGGCGATGTAGGTGATCGCCGGCGCGAACGAATCACCGCTGGCGAGGAAGCCGATTACGATCGGTGTCGCGATCGCCGACAGGTTGCCGATGAAGTTGAACACGCCGCCAGTCAAGCCGAGCAAACGCGCCGGTGCCAGCGTCGACACCAGCGACCAGGTGATCGACGCCAGACCGTTGCCGAAAAATGCCAGGGCGAGGAAGGCAATCACCAATGGCGTCGATTCGACAAAGTTGGCGCCGATGATCGAGGTGGAAATCAACAGCCCGCCAATGATCGGCAATTTGCGCGCGAAGCCAACGGTGTAACCGCGACGGATCAGGAAGTCGGAAAAGAATCCCGAACACAGCACGCCAACGAACGCAGCGAGAAACGGCAGCGACGCCAGCAAGCCTGACTTGATGAAGTCCATCCCGCGATATTTCACCAGATAGGTCGGGAACCAGGTGAGGAAGAACCACAGCGTCGAATTCAGGCAGAACTGACCGAGATAGATGCCCCACAACTTGCGTTTGCTGAGGACGATACCCAGATCGGTCCAGCTGAATCTGGCCTTGACCCTGGCCGTCTCGGCCTGGATATCGACCAGCCCGCCGCCTTCACGAATCAGTTCGATCTCCGCCTCGTTCGCGCCTTTGAAATTGCGCGGCTCGCGATACACCGCGTACCAGATCGCAGCCCAGAGAATGCCGACCGCGCCGGTGGCGACAAACACCATGTGCCAGCCGAACTCATGTTGCAGCCACGCCAGCACCGGGGTCAGGAAGGCCAGACCGACGAACTGCCCGGAGGTGTAGAAACCGATCGCCGTGGCACGTTCGCGCTCAGGGAACCAAGTGGTGACCACGCGGCTGTTGATCGGATAGGCCGGCGCTTCCAGGGCTCCGACGGCCATGCGCAACACGAACAGGGCGATGAAACTGCTGACAAACCCGAGCATCACCGTGGCCACCGACCACAGCAGCAGCGCGACGCTGTAAAGGATGCGCGGCGGCACGCGATCGACCAGCCAGCCACCGGGGATCTGCATCGCGGCATAGGTCCAGCCGAACGCGGAGAAGATCAGCCCGACGTGAACCGGATCGATGCCCAGTTCACTGGTCAGCGCTGGCGCGGCAATCGACAGGTTGCTGCGGTCGAGGTAGTTGATGACCACGGTGATGAACAGCAACACCATGATGAAAAATCGCTTGCGACTGGGCGTGACTAAAGACGCCTGCCCGGAGAGGGTGTGCGTTTGCATGAGAGATGCCTCTTCTTGTGTTTGTTGAGGTCATGACGCAGATCTCCTCTCCCTGGAGATCGAAAACTGTGGGAGCGAGCCTGCTCGCGAAAGCGTCGGGTCAGTCACATGGATGGCGGATGTGACATTGCATTCGCGAGCAGGCTCGCTCCCACAGGTGACGGCGGTGGGTCAGAGAAGACTCACCACTCGGCAAAGCTGCCATCGGCATGGCGCCAGATCGGGTTGCGCCAGCGGTGACCGACGGCGGCACGCTCGATCACATATTCTTCGTTGATCTCGATGCCCAGACCCGGGCCGTTCGGGATCTTCACGAAGCCCTGGTCGTAATCGAACACGCGCGGATCCTTCACGTAGTCGAGCAAATCATTGCTCTCGTTGTAATGGATGCCCAGGCTCTGCTCCTGGATAAACGCGTTGTAACAAGCGGCATCGAGCTGCAAACAGGCAGCCAGCGCGATCGGTCCCAGCGGGCAATGCAGCGCCAGCGCGACGTCGTAGGCTTCGGCCATGTTGGCGATCTTGCGGGTTTCGGTGATGCCGCCAGCGTGGGAGGCATCTGGCTGGATAATGTCGACGTAGCCTTCGCTCAACACCCGTTTAAAGTCCCAGCGCGAGAACAGCCGCTCGCCCAGGGCGATCGGGGTGCTGGTCAGCGGCGCCAGCTCTTTCAACGCTTCGTAGTTTTCGCTGAGCACCGGCTCTTCGATGAACATCAGTTTGTACGGGTCGAGTTCCTTCATCAGTACCTTGGCCATCGGCTTGTGCACCCGGCCGTGGAAGTCGACGCCGATACCGACGTTCGGCCCGACCGCATCGCGCACGGCGGCAACGTTGGCCAAGGCGAGGTCGACTTTCTCGAAGGTGTCGAGGAACTGCAGCTCTTCGGTGCCGTTCATTTTCACCGCCGTGAAACCACGGCTCACCGCCTCTTTCGCCGCACGCGCCGTGTCGGCCGGACGGTCACCGCCGATCCACGAATACACGCGTATCTTGTCACGTACCTGGCCACCGAGCAGATCGCTGACCGACACCCCGAGCGCCTTGCCCTTGATATCCCACAGCGCCTGATCGATACCGGCCAGCGCGCTCATGTGAATCGCGCCGCCACGGTAGAAGCCGCCGCGATAGAGCACGGTCCAGATGTCTTCGATATTGCGTGGATCTTTGCCGATCAGGTAGTCGGACAATTCTTCCACCGCAGCGGCGACCGTGTGTGCGCGCCCTTCAACCACGGGCTCGCCCCAGCCGGTCACACCTTCGTCGGTTTCGACCTTGAGGAAGCACCAGCGCGGCGGAACGATGAAGGTCGTGAGTTTGGTGATTTTCATCTGCTTGTCTCTCTTGTTCGGATGCAGCGCACACAGCGCCGAAAAGTCTTAACGCAGGGCTTTCCATGCGGCCACGTAGGCCTTGGCATTCACCGCCACCTGTTCCGGCGTCATGCCCGGTTTGAACAGGCCGGACCCGAGGCCGAAGCCTTTCACGCCGGCGTCGATAAACGCCTGCATGTTGTCCGGCGTAATCCCACCGACCGGCGCCAATACCGTGCCCGCCGGCAACACTGCGAGCCAGGCTTTGACGACTGCGGGGCCCATCTGCTCGGCAGGGAACAGTTTGAGAATGTCCGCGCCCTCGGCCAGGGCCGCGAAGGCTTCGGTCGGCGTGGCCACGCCCGGCGACAGATAGAGCCCCGCCGCTTTCGCCGCGCGCAGAACCCTGGCATCGCTGTGCGGCATGACGATCACCTGGCCGCCAGCGGCTTTGACCTGCTCGACCTGCTCGGGGGTGAGCACCGTGCCAGCACCGATCAGGCAATCGTCGGGCAGCGCATCACGCAGGATGCGGATACTTTCGTACGGTGAAGGGGAATTGAGCGGTACTTCGATGACGCGAAATCCGGTGGAATAAAGGACTTCTCCGACAGCCGCCGCTTCCTGCGGTTGCAGGCCGCGCAGAATCGCGATCAGACCGTTTTGTGCCAGTGCTTGCTTGAGCATGTCAGGCCTCCAGTCAGGGTTAACGGGATGATGAATCGATCAGGCCGGCGGCGCGCGCCAGTTGCCACAGGCCACGCTCGGTGGCTTGCTCGGCGAGCGTCACCTGGGCAAAACCGCAGGCGTCGAGGGCACGGCGATAACGGGTGCACAGTTGCGCATTGCCAATGAGCACGATCGCCGGAAGATTCGGCTGGTTGCGCCGGCGCCGCTGCACATCGGCGAGCGCGGTCAGCTCATGGCCGATCATCAGGCCGGACAGATAATCCGCTTGAGCGCTCGGACTCAGCTCACCGGTCAGGCCGAGAGTGCGCGCGCTGAACAGGGTCGACAGCACGCCGAGCTCTGCATCCGTCGACAACGCGATTTGCACGCCGCGATCGAACGCTTGCGCATCGAACGTTGTGCTCGGTTGCTGGGTACGGCCAAGGATGCTGTGCTCGCTGAGTACGGCGAAAACTTCGCCGGTCATGAACGTGTCGAAATGCGTGATGCGACCATCGACCACTTCCACCCATTTCGAGTGGCTGCCGGGCAGGCCGATCAACAGATCGTTACCCGCACCGGCCGGCAGACTTTGCAGCACGCCGAGGACTTGGGTTTCTTCGCCACGCATCACGTTGGGCAGGCGCGAACGCTGGATCACGCCCGGGACGATGTGCACTGACGTGCCGCGCAGGCTGACGACAGTTTGTAGGGAATTTCCGAGATTGGCGACGTCGGCTGGCGTCTCGCAGTAGGCCGCTTCGCGCCAGCCTTGCGCACTGCCGACCATGCCGCAAGCGATCACCGGCAGATCCGGCTGCGCGTCGAGCCAGTCACCGCAGGCTTCGTCGAAGGCCAGTTCAAAACCTTCGGCGCATTCACGACCATGGATGATTCGCGGGGTCTTGGGCAACTGCATGATCCCGGACGACAGCGCACGCTGTTCCAGCACCACAGCGTCCGCCGCGAGTTTGTAAGCACGTAATGAGGTTGTCCCCCAATCGAGCGCGATCAATTGCGCCTGCATCGCTTCACCTGTTTTGTTTTTGGCAGTGAGTGCGACGGACTATAAACCCGGGCGGGATCAAATCTCAATATATAAATACACATCCCACAATATGGGAAAAGATAAAAAAAGATCGCGGTCTTCGGCAGCTCCTACGACCTGCCGACGGCTGCGATCCTGTGTTACCCCTCTGCGAACTCGCGCAACACCTTGCCGTCCATGCGATACCGCACCCACTCCTCCTGAGGTTGGGCGCCGAGGGATTTGTAGAATTCGATGGCCGGGGTGTTCCACTCCAGCACGCTCCATTCGAAGCGGCCGCAGTCGTTGGCGCAGGCGATTTTCGCCAAATGGCGCAGCAGGGTTTTGCCGGCGCCGCCGCCGCGCTGTTCGGGGGTGATGTAGAGGTCTTCGAGGTACAGGCAGTTGCTGCCCAGCCAGGTCGAGTAACTGAAGAAGAATACGGCGAAGCCGATCGGCAAACCGTCGCGCAGACAGATCAGGCCATGGGCGGTGGCGCCTTCGCCAAACAGGCTGCGTTCGATGTCGGCGACACTGGCGATGACTTCGTGGCGGGCCTTTTCGAAATCTGCCAGTTCGGTGATGAAGGCGAGGATTTGCGGCGCATCGCTGGGAGTCGCCGGGCGGATTTCGCTCGTCATGGACAGGCCTTGTCTGCAAAGGAAAAACGCAATACTAAGTCCGCAGCGCTTTTGTGGCGAGGGAGCTTGCTCCCGCTTGGCTGCGAAGCAGTCATAAAGCCGACCGCGACCGTTCGTCGATCATCAGGCACCAATCCGTTTCGAGGGCTGACCAACCAAGTGTAAGGATTCCAATCACTGGAGAAGCCCTATGATCCCGTCAAGGTTGACCGCTTTAGTCTTCAGCGCCCTGCTCTGCCCTGCGGTATTCGCCGCCTCATCCACGGCAGCGGGCACTGGCCCTACCGACCCGACCCCACCCCGTGCCCCCGCCATCAACAGTGCCCCCGGGGTAAATACCGACGGCTCCGGCGTGCCATTGATCAATCAGCCACCGGCCACGGGTACCGACCCGCGCACTCAGGGTAGCGATCCGGGCCGTCAAGGCGGCATGAACACGCCTGACTCTCCCGCCGCCACACCCGACAATGCCGGTCCGGGTATCGGTTCGAAAACCACCACCGGTGGCTCCGGTTCCGAAGGTGCCGGTCAGTAGTTCGCCGACGCGAGCGCCCTATTCACTCCCATGAAGAGGTAACCATGAACGTCGACAAAGACCTGGAAAAAGAAGTCCTCACCCGCCTGCTCCACGCGCACCCCAATGGCTTGGGCAAAGAGGTGCTGGACAATTATCGCGGCGAGAAAGTCGTGGCCAGCACCCTCGCCGCCCTGCAGGATCGCGGGCTGATTCACCATGGTCATGTGACCTGCAGCGAAGCGGGCGAACACTCGCTGAACCTGCCGATCAAGCTGAGTTCTGCCGGGGTTGAAGCGGCGAAAAAACTCGACAGCTGACGCTGGCCGGGCTGCGGACTTTCGACATCAGGCTTAAGTCACATCGGAACGTTCGCAGCCGTCGGCGTAACGAAGCACATCCTGACGCAAGGAGAGATACCATGCCTCGTGGAAGCAAAGACAAATACACCACCGAACAGAAGCGCAAAGCCGAGCACATCGAAGACAGCTACGAGACAAAAGGCATGTCCAAAGACGCAGCCGAAGCCCGGGCCTGGGCAACGGTGAACAAGCAGTCCGGCGGCGGTGAGAAGTCCGGCGGCTCGGGGCGCAAAAAGCTCGCCAGCGCCAAGTCGGAGGATCGCAAAGAGTCATCGCGCCGCGCGGTGGCCAGTCGCAAGGGCCACTCGCGCAACAGCGAGGCTTCGAAGGACGCGCAGACCGTGGACAGCCTGATGAAGGAGGCCCGAGCGAAGAACATTCCGGGGCGCTCGTCAATGCGCAAGCAGGAGTTGATCGAGGCGTTGCGCAAGGCCAGTTAGAACACCCCCCTCTGTAGGAGCTGCCGGAGGCTGCGATATTCTGATCTTCAAAAACAAAAGATCGCAGCCTTCGGCAGCTCCTTCAGGAGGCTTGTATACGATGCAGATCCAAGGTGGGAGCGAGCCTGCTCGCGAAGGCTTCGGCTCAGTCGCCGCAGGACTCGCAGATAAACGCATCCACCTCAGCCTTCCCCGGCGAAGTCGCCGGCCCCCAGCGTGTTACCGCCAGCGCTGCTGCCGCATTCGCCCGGCGCGCCGCTTCCGGCGCATTCAGTCCCTGCGCCAGACCGGCGATAAACACCCCGGCATGCGCATCACCGGCGCCATTGCTATCTACCGCTTCTACCGCAAACCCGGGCACCTGCCGGCGCTCGCCGCGCTGCTCAATCCAGCAGCCCTGCGGCCCATCGCGCACCACCATCAGTACGCTGGCCGGCAGAAGTTGTGCGAGACGATCCATCGCCACAGCGATCTCGTCAGCACCGGTAAACCGCAGCGCTTCGACGCTGTTGCTGGTCCACACATCAATGCGCGGCAGCAAGGCCTGGATCATCGGTGCTTCGGGCGACTCCACCAAAGGCCCCGGATCGAACACCACATTGATCGACGCTGGTAGCGACAGCGTCCAGTCGAGCAACGCCTGCGCCTTGCCCTCATGCAACAGACTGTAACCGCTGAGATAAGCATAATCGCCCGCCTCGGCAGCCACGCTGCTCAGGTCCTCCTCGGTTATCTCGCCCTCGGCCCCAATGTAGGAAATGAAACTGCGCTCGGCGGATGCGTCAGTCAGCGCTACACACAAGCCGGTGTCGCGCTTGGCAACCTCGCGAATGCCAATACAGATGCCTTCGGCCTGCATCGCCTGGCGTGCCAGATCGCCGAAACGCCCGCTGCCATGGCGGCCGAGATAGACCACCGGCAGGCCATTGCGCACCGCCGCCGCCATCACGTTGAAGCCGCCGCCGGCCTCGAATGTTGCCGACTGCGCCAACACATCGCCGCCGATCTGCGGCAGTTTATCCACGGCCATGACCAGGTCGATGATGACCTGGCCGGTGTGCAACATCTTAGGCATGAGCATTCTCGGGTTGCGCGGCGCGGCGATCCCTCGCGCCGCCAAGTACAAGGTAAATGCCACCGGCGACGACGAAGGTCACGATCCAGCCGAGGCCGTTGTGCCCCAGCCAGGAGTCGGACAAAAAGCCTTTGAACCAGACGTTTTGCGCCGTGGTGCCGATGGTGGTGAAGCTGAAGCCGAGGATGATGGCGATCGCCCACGCGCCGAACGCGCGCCACTCGATGCCGCCGCGATACCAGTAAGCGCTGCTCGGGCTGACATCGAGCAGGTCTTGGGGGCTGTAGTAATGACGGTGGATCAGGTCGACCACGAAGATCCCCACCCACGCGGTGATCGGCACCGCCAGCAAGGAAATGAAGGTGATGAACGGGCCGTAGAAACTGTCGGCGATCAGCATGAAATAGATCGAGCCGGCGAAGATCGCGACGATGTCCACCACCACCGCGTACACGCGTTTGACCTTGAGGCCGAGTGTCAGCGTGGTCAGACCGGCGGAGTACACCGACAGGTTGTTCGACAGCAGCAGTCCACCAAACGCGGTGATCAGGTACGGCACGGCCATCCACGTGGGCAGCATGTCGCGAATCGCCACGATCGGGTCAGTCGCCGAGGCGAGGTCATTGTTGCCCACCGACAGCAGGCCGCCGAGGGTGATCAGCAGCACCAGCGGAATGCCCGCACCGAACGCCGCCGACGCCACCAGTCGCACGGCTTTAACGCTGCGATGCTGATAGCGCGACATGTCGGCCCCGGCGTTGGCCCAGCCGATCCCGGTGCCGGCAGCCATGGTGCCGATGCCGATGATCATCGCGCTCAGCGGCGCCGGTGTGGCGTTGAATACCGCGCTCCAGTCGATGGTCGCGCAGAGGAAACCACCGACCAGAATGTTCAGCGCGCCGAACACGTAGGTCGCCCACTTCTGGATCACCAGCAAGGTTGCGTGACCGAGGCCGGACACCGCCAGCGTCAGCAGGACGAAGATGGCGATGAAGATCAGTGTCAGCAGCGGCGCACTTTTCGCCTCGACCGGCGAGCCGAACAGGATCGAACACAGTGACAGCAACACGAACGCTGCGGTGGTGGTGTTGACGGTTTCCCAGCCCAGGCGCGACATCAGCGAGACCAGCGTCGGGCCGATATTGCCGCGCACGCCAAAGATTGCCCGGGACAAGGTCAGACTCGGCGCACGGCCACGACGCCCGGCAATGGAAATGATCCCGACCACCGCAAACGAACCGGCGGCACCGAGGATGGCGACGATGATCGCCTGCCAGATCGCCAGCCCGCGAAACGCTACCAGCGTGGCGCCCAGCGGCAGACCGAGAATGGAAATATTGGCGGCGAACCAGACCCAGAACAGCTGCAGTGGATGGCCGTTGCACTCGGCTTCCGGCACCGGCTCGATGCCCCGGGTTTCCAGTTGCCCGACGCTTTGCCCGGCGGTTGATGAACTCATGAAAATGCTCCTGTTTGCCATTCTTGTGTTTATGGGCAATTGAATGCCTGCACCTCTCCTTTGTAGGAGCTGCCACAGGCTGCGATCTTTTGATCTTGATTTTCCAGCGACCTGAAGACTGCTGAAGATCAAAAGATCGCAGCCTTCGGCAGCTCCTACACGGATTCCTCAGCGTAGGGTGAGGAGGCTTTTCACAAGGGGCTCAAGCTGCAGATGATTGACGGCTTTCACCGTTTCAATCATCGGCACTGGCCAGCATTCAAGCCCCAGGCAGGCGCCCAGCATTGCCCCGAGAATCGCCGCGATGGTGTCCGTGTCGCCGCCCAGGCTGGCCGCCATGCACAACGCGTCAAAAGCGCTCATCTCGCCAATGGCTACTTGCTGAGCCAGGGCAAACGAAACCACCACCGACTCCTGCGACGCCACCGAGGTGCCGATCACGTCATAGAGCAGATCGGCGAGCAGCGCCTTGTCGCTGTCGACACTGATGCTGCGCGCCCAACTGATACGCGAAGCCATGCGCCCACCAGCGACCCAGTGCCCGTGGGCTTCGGCTTGTTGGGCAATCTGCTGGCCCATGTTCAGCGCCTCGCCCAGATCAACGCCGTTGATGCCAGCGGACACCACCGCCGCCACCGCCGCCGCGCTGGAAATTCCCAACGTGGTGTTGTGGGTCACCTGACAGGCTTGCACCACCGCCGCAATGAAGCGCGCCGGATCGGCCACGCTCACGGCAATCCCCACCGGGGTGATGCGCATCGCCGCGCCGTTGGTGGTGCCATAACGTCCGGCTTCTTCCGGGGAATGCCCGGCGAGGATCATTTCAATGGCGCGTTTCGTCGATGGGCCGAGCAAGTCCTGCGAGCCTTTGGCCTGCATCTCGGCTTCCCATTCGATCAAGCGCTGGGCGAGAACCGAGGGTTCGATGTGGCCCTGGCCTTCGACCAGCAACTGGCCGACCAGAATCGCCTGTTCGGTGTCATCGGTGATCGAGCCCTTGGGCATGTTCGCGGCGATCGGTTGCAGCGGGCCGGCATCCTGCAGATCGGTGATCTGCCCGAAGCGCGCCTTGATGGTTTCGCGATCGAGTGACTGAGTCGGCATGCCCAGCGCATCCCCCAGGGCCAGACCATAGAACGCGCCAAGCGCACGGTTGAGCGCGGTCATTTCGATTCTCCAAATTGCAGGTGCAGACGAAAATGCACCGGATCGAGCAGGCTTTCGACCTGTTCCATGAAGCGGTTCTGCCGGTCGTAGGTGGTGCGCAATGCTTTGAGGAACACCGTGCCAACCGGGCGGCCGAGCAGTTCGGCGTCTTCGGCATTCAGCGGCTCGGCGCCGATCCACTGATCGCCGCGTTCACCGATGTAGCCATAGGCGGCCAGGGTGATGGTCAGGGAATTGTCGATCAGACCGACGCGCGGCAGGCTTTCCAGGCCGCCGTTGGCCGGCATCAATGCACGTTCCAGAGACACCAGCGTACCGTCGGTGGCGCGCCGGCGACGGTCGAGAGTGATGAATTGATCGGTGCCGAAACGCACCAGCAGATCCGGGCGAGTCACCGCCTCGAGGCGCAATACTTCGGTATTGATGAGCGCCCCGCTGTCGGCCAATGCCTGCGCCCAGCCGCTGCGCTGATCGAGCGCAACACCGTCGAAGGTGACGATGGAGCCAACACCGCTCTGCGTGGCGATGTAGTTACGCCGCTTCAGTTCGGCCAGCGCTTCACGCAGCGTGCCACGGCTGACCTGGAATTCCTGAGCCAACTGATGTTCGCCGGGCAACAGAAAGCCGTCCTCCATGAGACCACTTTCGATGCGCCGGACGAGCTCGTCGACCACCCTTTGTTTCTTGTCGAATCGTACCTGTCTAATCATGTACAAATTGATAACCGAAACGGTCGCTGACGAGCAAGAATTATTTAAGGGAGATGACAGAAGGCAGGAATGGCGCGATCAACTGTGGGAGCGAGCCTGCTCGCGAAGGCGGTATCCCTGACATATCAATGCTGGATGTGCCAATGCCTTCGCGAGCAGGCTCGCTCCCACAGGGAAGTGCTTGTGTCAGCGTTGTTTGAGGCGGTCAATGACCACGGCCAACAGCAGAATCGAACCACGAATCACATACTGATAAAACGTATCGATGTTCTTCAGGTTCATCGCATTCTCGATGATCGCCAGAATCAAAACGCCTGCAATCACGTGGCGGATCATGCCGATCCCGCCGCTCAGCGACACCCCGCCCAATACGCAGGCAGAAATCACCGTCAGCTCGAAGCCCTGGCCGATCATCGGCTGCCCGGAGGTCATCCGCGACGCCAGAATCACCCCGGCCAGCGCGCCGATCACACCATGCACGGCGAAGATGATGATCTTGGTCCGGTCAACGTTGACGCCTGCCAGCAGCGCCGCTTCCTGGTTGCCACCGATGGCCATGGTGTTGCGCCCATAGGTGGTGTAATTCAGCAGCCAGCCGAAAAACAGAAAGCAGACGATGGTGATCAGGATCGGCACCGGCACACCAAACAGCTGGCCGTTACCGAAAACGAAGAACGATTCCTGCGAAACACCGACCGCTTTGCCATTGGCAAAAATATAAGCCAGACCGCGAACGATCTGCATGGTCGCCAGCGTGGTGATCAGCGCGTTGACACGCAACTTGGCAATCACGATGCCGTTGATCAGCCCGACGATCAGGCCCATCACCAGCGCCGCGCTGACGCCAAGGAACACGCTGTTGGTGTCGCGCATCACTACGGCTGCGACCACCCCGGCACAAGCGATCACCGAGCCGACCGACAGGTCGAAGTGCCCCGACGCCAGGCAGTAGAGCATGGTGCACGCGGCGATGCCGGTGGTGGAAATCGCCAGGCCCAGGCCACGCATGTTCAGCGGCGAGAGAAAATTGTCGATCAGCAGCGTACAGGCGACGAAGATGCCGATCGCCGCCAGCAGCATGACCCAGTCATCGAGAAAGCGGCGCATGTCCAACGGTTTGCGCTCGGTCGGCAGGGTTTCGTTTTGGGTAGTCATCATAGTCACCTCTCAGTTCGCCACGCCGTCAGCGCGGTGGCGTGGCAAAGCCAGTTGCAGCAGGTTGGATTCGTTGGCCTGGTCGCGGCTCACTTCGCCGCGCAGGGCGCCTTCGCACAGCACCAGGATGCGGTCGGAAATGCCCATCACTTCCATCAGATCGCTGGACACCACGATCACCGAAATGCCGTCGGCCGCCAGGTTATGGATGATCTGGTAGATCTCGGCTTTGGCGCCGATGTCGATGCCCCGCGTCGGTTCGTCGAGCAGCAAAACCTTCATCGGCATCGACAGCCAGCGACCCAGAATGGCCTTCTGCTGGTTGCCGCCGGAAAGGAACTTGATCTGCTGTCCGGCGTGTGGGGTTTTCACTTTCAGGGCCTTGATCTGCTTGTCGGCATTGCCCTTTTCCCACAAACCGCGAATCAGACAGCCAAGCCCGGAATGCGCACCGCGCGCACTGATATTGATGTTCTCGGCGACGCTGGCCAGGGGGATGATGCCTTCCTTCTTGCGATCTTCCGGGCAGAGCAGAATGCCGGCAGCAATTGCATCACGGGGCGAACGCAGTTTCAGCTCATGGCCGCGCAGTTCAAGGCGGCCAGCAGTGTTGCGTTCCAGGCCGCTGAGCAGGCGAAACAGCTCGGTGCGCCCTGCCCCGACCAGCCCGAACAGGCCAAGGATTTCGCCCTTGTGCGCTTCGAAACTGATCGGCTCGCGCAGGCCCGGGCCGAGCAAACCGTCGACCTTCAGCGCCACCGCGCCGCGCGGGCGATGGCGGTAATCGTAGATGTCCTGAATGTCGCGGCCGACCATGCAGGTCACCAGTTGATCGTGGGTCAACTGGCTCATGTCCTCGAATGTGCGCACGTAGCGGCCATCCTTGAACACGGTGACGGCGTCGCAGATGCGGAACACTTCTTCCATGCGATGGGACACGTAGAGCACGACTTTGCCCTCATCGCGCAGGCGGCCGATGATCGCCATCAAGCGGTCGATCTCGCGCGCCGAGAGGCTGCTGGTCGGTTCGTCGAAGGCGATGACGTGAGCACCGCGAGACAACGCTTTGGCGATTTCCACCAGTTGCCGCTGGCCCAACGACAAGCGGCCGACTTTGGTCTGCGGGTCGATCTCGTCCGCCAGACCTTTGAGGCAATTCAAGGCTTTCTGGCGCAGTTCACTGCGATTGATCAGACCGAAACTGGCCGGCAGATGGCCAAGAAACAAGTTCTCGGCCACGGTCATTTCCGGGACCAGGTGCAGCTCCTGGTGAATCACGGCGACGCCACTGCCGATGCTGTCGGCGGTGGACTTGAACGCCATCGCCTGCTCGCCGATCTGCAGTTCACCGCTGCTCGGAATGTAGGCGCCACCGAGAATTTTCAGCAGGGTCGATTTGCCGGCGCCGTTCTCGCCCATCAAGGCATGAACCTGGCCGGGGTGAGCGACGAAGCTGATGCCATCTAGCGCCTTAACGCCGGGAAAGGTCTTGCCGATCCCGTTAAAGCGCAAGCTGCCGCTGGCGCTGTGTTGTTCTTGTGTTTGTACTTGCGCGTGCATAAAGCCACCTCTTCACACCGAAAAACGGCCCGGCTGCCCGGGCCGTCGCTGCATCAGTTCCACAAGCCGATTTTTTCCAGCTCTTGCTTGAAGTTTTCACGGGTGATCAGGGTGACGTCATCCATGGCGGTGTACTTCGGCGGTTCTTTGCCGGCAGTGATCCACTCGTACATCATCTCGGCGGTTTTGTAGCCTTCGATGTGCGGGCTTGGCAGCATTGAACCGAAGAAGCCGCTGTTGGGCTTTTTCAGCTCGCCGATAGCGTCGGTGCCGTTGATGCCAATGCCGATCACGTTGGCTGCGGCAAACCCGGCCGCTTCGGTAGCGCGCACGCCGCCCAGCACGGTGTTGTCGTTCATGCCGCCGATGATCAGGTTCTTCGCCGCACTGGGCAGTTTCACCAGCGCCGAGTTGGTGGCGTCCATGCTGCCCGGGACGTCGAGGGTTTTCAGCGCGGCGAAGAGGATGTGGTCTTCCGGCATGCCGGCCTTTTTCAGCGCGTCGACCGAACCGTCGGTGCGCTTCTTGCCGGTGTCGAGCTCGTTGTAGGTGTTGACTACCGCGTAGGTGTCTTTCCACTCCCAGTTACGCTTCTTCGCTTCTGCAGCCATGGCGGCGCCCTGCTTCTGGCCGACTTCGAATGCGGCCATGCCCAGATACGGCACGTCTTCCATGAATTTGCCGTTGGCGTCGACGAAACGGTCGTCCACGGCAATCACCTTGAGGTCGTTGAGTTTGGCTTTGGCCATGATCGCCGGGCCGAGGGACACGTCCGGCGGGCAGATCACGAAGCCTTTAGCGCCATTGGCCGCCAGGCTGTCGATGGCCGAGAGGGTTTTCTCGCCATCGGGCACGGCGATCTTGATCAGTTCAAAGCCCTTGTCCTTGGCGGCTTTTTCGGCAAAAGCCCATTCGGTCTGGAACCACGGCTCTTCGGCCTGCTTGACCAGAAAACCGATCTTCACCGCATCGGCGGCGAGCAGCGCACTGCTCAGGCTGAACGCAGTGACCGCCAGGGCAGTGCTGCACAGGGTACGAATCCCAAAACGACGTTTCATCAGATGACTCCTTGTTATTTTTTTTGAGCAAGGTTTGAAAAGCGTGTGTGGCGAGGGAGCTACCTCCCGCTCGGCTGCGCAGCAGTCGTAAATCCGGCGAATGCGGTATTACTGAAATACTGCATTTGCGACCAGAGCTGCTTCGCAGCCCAGCGGGAGCAAGCTCCCTTGCCACAGGGTTGAGTGTCATGACGCTGATCTCGGTACAGCTGGTTAAAAATAGTCATATCGTATGATGATTGGATTTCAAGCGTAGTTCAGCGCTGGAAATCCGTTCAATTCAGTCGTGGTACATGACCGAGCGACCACCATCGATCGTGATGCACGACGCGTTGATAAACGGCGCTTCATCGCTGGCCAGAAACACCGCGGTCATCGCCACTTCGAGCGGCTGGCCGATGCGCTTGGGCGGGTGCAGGTCGAAGGCGCGATGCCTCTCGGCGTGCGGATCGGCAAAACCGTTCCAGTAATCGACGTTCAGCTGCGTTTCGATGTAGCCCGGCGCGATGGCGTTGACGCGAATACCTTTGGCCGCGTATTCGATGCCGAGCGCGCGAGTCAGGCCAAGCAAGCCGTGCTTGGCCACCGGGTACGGAAAGCACCCGGGAATGATGTGGCTGGAGTGGGTCGAGGCGATGTTGATAATGCTGCCAAAACCCTGCTCGATCATCTGCGGCAGTACGGCTTTGCAGCCATACCAGGCGCCGTCCAGATCGATGGCGAAACAGCGATGCCAGTCCTCTTCGGTCATCTGCAACGGATCGCGGAACACGTTGACTCCGGCGCAGTTGACCAGCACATCGATGCGCCCATGCATCGCCACGGCGCGCCTGGCGAGGACATGCAGGTCCTGCTGATTCGACACATCGACCTTCAGCGCATGCACGTCATGGCCCTGCTCGCGCCAATGGGCGGCGACCTGTTCGACCTTGTCGGCCTGGATATCGCTGATCAGCAATCTGGCCTGTTGCGAGGCGAAGGCTGCAACAATCGCTTCGCCGATGCCCTGAGCGGCCCCGGTCAGCAGCACGACCTTGTTTTTCAGGCGCTCGCCTTTCGGCGGTGGCGGCACTGGTCGCAATGTCAGCGCTTCAGCCATGGCTCAGGCCTCCTGCGCACAGGCGCAAAAAAACCGAGCATCGGTCGATGTCCGGTATTCACGGCTTGGGAAAAGAAACAGGCAAGCGTCGCCAACGGCATTGAGCCGTGACGAAAGGCGGATCCCGCCTGAGCGGGCGACAAGAATTCGCTGCATCACTTCACCTGTTTTGTTCTTTTTAAGTGTGAGTGCGTGTTACTGCTGGAGCCGACTATAAACCCGACCGCCAAATAATCTCAATATATAATTTTGCATCCCATATTTTGGGATCTAACCAGAAAAGCGCGTACAGAGTTTTCCTGCAACGTCGACGCGCATGGTCAGCACGGCACCATCGAGCGGATGATTCAGCGGGCTTTTTGCGCTGGTGATGTACAGGGTTTTCAAATCCTCGCCGCCGAATACGCAGCTGGTCGGGCGACTGACCGGCAGATCGATTTTGCGATCCACCTGCCCGTCCGGGGACAGGCGCAGAAGACAACTGCCATCCCAACGCGCGTTCCACACGTAGCCTTCGGCGTCCATTGCCGAGCCGTCGGGGCCGCCGTTTTGCTCGGATTTGTAAAACACCTGCGGGGCATCGAGACTGCCATCGGTGCGGATGAAATATTGATTGAGCGTGCTGTCGAGACTTTCGCCGAACAGCAACGAGGTGCCGTCATCGCTCCACAGCAAGGTGTTGGGAATGCCCAGACCAAACAGCAGCGGTGTGACGCGCTGATCGGGATCAATGCGAAACAGGCCACCGGAGCGGCGCACGATGGGCAGATCCTCACCGTGCTCGCCGATGTTGTTCTGCATGGTGCCCAGCCACAAGCGGCCCTGCGCATCACAACGGGCTTCGTTGGGGCGATTGCCCGGTTGCGGGTCGGCAACACAGAACAGCGTCAGCCGTGGTTCCAGGCCAGGAGAATCGAGATCGAGCCGGTAGACACCGCTGCTCAAAGTGACCAGCGCATCGCCGCTGGCGCAGGGAATGAAGGCGGAGATGTGCTCGGGCATCTGCCAGATCTGCACGTTCTGACCGATCAGGCGCAACGCTTGTTTGCCAGCGATATCGACCCAGTACAGCGCTTGGGTCGGCGCGTCCCAGAACGGGCCTTCGCCGAGTTGCGCGCGGTGTTGGGTCAGGGCGGTGCAGGTCATCTGGAATCCTTCATGTTCTTGTTGTGTTCAATGTGGGAGCGAGCCTGCTCGCGAAAGTGGTGTATCAGGCGACATCATTGGTACTGAACCACCGCTATCGCGAGCAGGCTCACTCCCACAGGGGGGCTGTGGCCTAGCTGGCTTTTCTGTCGGCCACGACCTTGGGGTAAAAACGTTTTATCGCCAGATCGGCATTGTCGATCAAGGTCATGCACGCCCAGACGCCACGGGTGGAATCGCGCGCCGCAATGGCATCAGCCATGTCTTTATGGATCGGCAAGGTGCGGCGCAGTTCATCGGGGTCGGCGGCGGACACTTCGAATGACACCGCAAGCAACGCGCCGAGGGCCGGGACCATTTGTTCGATGAACTGGTTATGGCTGGCGGCGAGAATGCATTCGTGGAAAGCCTGGTCGGCGCGGTTGTAATCGACACCGCTGTCGACGGCTCGTTCAAGGGCGTTGAAGGCCAGTTGCACCGCCTCGATCTGCTCTGGAGTCGCGCGCTCGCAGGCCCAACGTACCGCCATCGGCTCGATGGTGCGGCGCAAGTCCAACAGGTCATCGACGAAATTTTCCGGTAAACCGTTGCGCGACAGCCAACCGACCACCTGCGGATCGAACAGATTCCAGCGTCGTACCGGCAGCACCCGGGTGCCGACTTTCGGCCCGACTTCGAGCATGCCTTTGGCCACAAGGGTTTTGATTGCTTCGCGAATCACCGTGCGACTGACGCCGAGCTGTTCGCCCAGATCCGCCTCGACTTTGATGGTCTGCCCCGGCTTGACCTGGCCAGCAGCAATCCAACTGCCCAGCCAGTCAACGGTTGACGCATGAAAGCTGCTGGACATGGACACCTCAAGGCAAATCGCGATGGAGGTGTACGCTAATCATCATACGAATAACAGTCAATCGGATTTTGATACCGGCATAAACCATTGTGGGAGCGAGCCTGCTCGCGAAAGCGTCGTGTCAGTCAACATTGATTGCGACTGATACACCGCATTCGCGAGCAGGCTCGCTCCCACATTTTGATTTTGTGTCAGGGTTCGAGGCCAATGCGAAAGAATTCGCCACCGCTCCACACGCCGAGCCAGCGCTGGCCATCGATCTCGCGGCTCACCGCCAATTCCACCAATTGATAGAACACATTGCGGTGAATCAACGCTTCAAGATTGCTGCGTACATGCACATAGGGAGCTGGCTCCTGAGTGACAGGATCGATCTCGACGCGGATCGGATGCTCAGCCCCCGCCTCGCTGGTTTCCTCGACGTTGGTGATAAAGCGCAGAACCTGTGCCTCCCCCTCGCCTTCCACCTCCACAGCGATCGCCACGAACGGCGCGTCATCGACTTTGATCCCGACTTTCTCGACCGGTGTGATCAGGAAATAATCATCGCCGTCGCGGCGGATGATGGTGGAAAACAGTTTGACCATCGGCTTGCGCCCGATCGGCGTGCCCAGGTAATACCAGGTGCCGTCGCGGGCGATGCGCATGTCGATGTCGCCGCAAAAATCCGGATTCCATAAATGCACCGGCGGCAGGCCTTTGGTCTTGGGGATCTGTCCCAGCAGGTCATTGGCTGTTTGCGGGCCACTCATGGCGTACTCCTTGATTACTGGTAGCCGATCCCCAGCAGGCTGCGTGCGTACTGCGCCAGTGGCGGACCGATGAGGTCTTCGGGTTTGGAGTCATGGAACGTCAGTAAACCGCCACGACTCTTGATCCGTGCAGTATCAATCAAATACTGGGTGCTGGTCTCGATCAACATGATCTGAATCACGCCGCCGTCGATGCCGAGACGGTCCACGGCTTCCTGGTCCAGCCACTCGTCAGAGTTGCCGATACGGTCATCAGCCTTGGCGAAACGCGTGTACAGCAGGTAATGCGCGCCGGCATCGCGGGCTTCACCCATCGCCTGGTCGAGACCTTCCGGAGCACGGGCGCGGCGGACCATCGGAAAATATTCGACAAAGCCCTTGAAGGCTTCTTCGGCAACCACGTTCGGCCGTGGGTAGGAACCGCCCGGCGGCGCGAACGCGCCTTGGGCGATGTAGATGAACGAGTCCGGCTGAATACGGAAATTGTTCACCCGGCGGCTGTCGCTATGATCCAGAAGCCCCGCATCGCTCATGTGATAACGAGTGCCTTCGGCCATATCGCTGACATTCATGCAGCCGCCAAGCGCCAAAACGGCCAGCAGCAAAACCAGGCTACGCATCCTATTCCTCCAGAAGCCGGTGTCGGAAAACCGGCGAATGGCCGTTGGATGCAGCTTTTGCGCCAGCTCGGGATTTTCGTCTCTGGATAGATCGCCTTCGCGAGCAAGCTCGCTCCCACAATTGGAATGCATTCCAAATGTGGAAGCGAGCTTGCTCGCGAAGGCGATTAATCAGCCACCGATGATTTTCATGACCGTCGCACCACCGGAAAACGCCACTTCTTGCTTGTCGCCCAGCGCCTTGACCAGCAAACCCTGGAGCGCCGGCAACGCCTGATGCCGCGGTTTGTCGAGCAGGTCGCCGACATAGTGGCGGTTGCTCGACGACAGGCAGCCGTGCAGCCATCCCGTCGACGACAGGCGCAAGCGCGAGCAAGTCCGGCAGAACGGTACGCTTTCGTTGGCGATCACACCGAAGTTGCCACGCCCGGCGATCGCATAGCGTACGGCTGTGGCGTCCACTGGCGCGTCGGTCTGAGCGTATTCATAACGTTCGCCAATCAGGCCAAGCAACTGCTCGAGGCTGACGAATTGCTGCAAAAAGGCGTTGGAATCCTTGGCCAGGTGGCCCATGCGCATCAGTTCGATGAACCGCAGCTCAAAGCCACGCTCCAGACAGTAATCGAGCAGCGGCATGACCTGATCGAGGTTCTGCCCGCGCAACGGCACCATGTTGACCTTGATTTTCATCCCCGCTGCAGCGGCCTTGTCCATGCCATCCAGCACGCTGGCCAGATCGCCGCCCCTGGCAATGCTGCGGAAGGCAACGGCATCAAGGGTATCGAGGGAAACGTTGATCCGGCGCAGACCGGCGTCCACCAGTAGCGGCAGTTTTTTGCTGAGCAGTTGACCGTTGGTAGTCAGGCTGATGTCGTCGAGGCCCATCTGGCCGACGGCGCTCATGAAGGATTCGAGCTTGGGACTGACCAGCGGTTCGCCGCCGGTGATACGCAGGCGCTCGATGCCGGCCGCTTCAATCAGATATTCGACACCGCGCGCCATGGCTTCGGCCGACAGCTCGTCCTGCGCAGCCACCAGCCGCTTGCCGTTGGGCACGCAGTAGGTACAGGCGTAATTGCAGGCAGAGGTCAGGCTGATACGCAAGTTGCGAAAACGCCTGCCTTGACGGTCAACGATCATGAATCACTCCGGCGGAAGAAAATCGAGCGAGCAAAACTTGACTGAGAAATCAGGTTTTAGCAAGCCCTATGCCTGAGTATATTCCTGCGTTAACGCGCCATGAAGCGCAAACATGGCGCAATCAGCCTGCTGAATGGCTCAAGTGCTCGGCGTTTCCGGATCGCGCTTGCGCTTGTTGCCCATGCGCACGCCGATGTCCATCAGGAACTGGAAGAAACCCTCCTGATCTTCCAGCACATTGCTCCAGAACGGCGAGTGATACAGCGCCACCGCGCCGTGCACCAGCGCCCAGGATGCGCAGTAATGGAAGTACGGCGGCACGTCTTCGAGCTTGCCTTCGCTGATGCGGCCCTTGATCAGCAGGGTCAGGCGTTCGAAGTTCGAGGCACGAATCTTGTGCAACTCCTCGACCATCTCCGGCACCTGATTGCCCTTGACCACTTTCTCTTCGAGGCGGTCGAACAGGCGATAGCGCTGCGGGTCACGCATGCGGAATTCGAAGTAGGCGCGGGACAGCGCTTCCTTGTCCTTGTCGACATCGGCCGAATGCAGCAGCTCGTTCAGATCGCGCTCGTAATCGAGCATCAGGCGCAAGTAGATCTCGGCCTTGGATTTGAAGTGCTTGTAGATCGTGCCTTTGCCGATACCCACGGCATCAGCAATCATCTCGACGGTGACACTGTCTTCACCTTGGTCGAGGAACAGCTTGAGCGCGGTATCGAGAATTTCCTGCTCGCGGCGACGAAATTCACGGACCTTACGAGGTTCTTTATGCATAAGAAAAAGGTCTGATGGGTCAAAATTCGAAGCCGCGTATTATGCCTAACTTGCACAAAAAAGCACGGTTCATCGACCAAATCTGAGTTTCTTGTTCATTTTGAGAACGATTTGGGCGTAATGAGAACTCAACTGAAGCAAACGTATTCCAAATTTGTTTAAAAACCCCGACCGGCTCACTGGACTGCACGCCAGACTGATCAATACTTGAACTGTCGGGCGACATCTCCCCCAAGTGTCGTGCCGGTAAAGGTACCAACGGACCGCGTACCTTTGTTTTACTCCTAATGGTCTTAACCCGGATTCACCCCCCAGAACCCGGGTTTTTTTTGCCTGCAATTTGAGGACACCCAGCCTTTTGCAGGTCAGGCTTTTACATGAGCCAACGGAAACAGGCGCTTGAAGTTTTCCGTGGTCTGCTCGGCAAAACGCTCGTAGTTCTCACCGCGCAACATCGCCAGAAATTCCGCGACTTCGCGCACATATTGCGGCAGGTTCGGCTTGCCGCGATACGGGATCGGCGCCAGGTACGGCGAGTCGGTTTCCACCAGCAGGCGATCGGCCGGCACTTTGCTCGCCACATCGCGCAGGGCGTCGGCGTTGCGGAATGTGACGATGCCCGACAAGGAGATGTAATAGCCCATGTCCAGCGCCGCTTTGGCCATGTCCCAGTCCTCGGTGAAGCAATGCAACACACCCGCCTGGGGTAGCGCCGCTTCGCGCAGCAGTTCGAGGGTGTCGGCACGGGCGCCGCGAGTGTGAATGATCACCGGCTTGCCGGTCTGCTGCGCCGCTTGCAGGTGCAGGCGAAACGATGCCTGCTGCAACTCGGCCGCTTCCGGCTCGTAGTGATAGTCGAGACCGGTTTCACCGATCGCCACCACTTTCGGGTGATCGAGCTCATGCAGCAGCCAGTCCAGCGCCGGAGCCGCGCCCGGCTGCACATCCAGCGGATGTACGCCGACCGAACAGTCGACATCGTCATAGCGCTCGGCAAGAGCTTTGACGTCGGCCGCGTTGTCGGCGCTGACGCCGATGCACAGAAAGTGTCCGACTCCGCGCTGACGCGCCGCATCGAGTGCGGCATCCAGCGAGCCGTCATGGGCGGCGAGGTCGAGACGATCAAGGTGACAATGGGAATCTACGAGCATAAAAAGGGCTGCAACTTACATCGTATGAGTGGGACGGTCGGATTTCAGCGCTCCGGCCAGATGAGTTTCGATGCGACTGCGGGCAGTGTCGTCGCCGTCGTTGAATTGCACGCCGACACCGGCGGCACGATTGCCTTGTGCGCCTTTGGGGGTGATCCAGGCGACTTTACCGGCAACCGGAATCTTTTCCGCTTCATCCATCAGGTGCAAAAGCATGAACACCTCGTCGCCCAACCTGTAGCTTTTGTTGGTCGGGATAAACAGGCCTCCATTCTTGATGAACGGCATGTAGGCGGCGTAGAGCACTGCCTTGTCCTTGATGGTCAGAGACAAGATGCCGTTACGCGGCCCCGGGCTGACAGGTTCGATCATGGTCACCTCCACTGCTGATCTTCAGAGTCTAGGTACACATCCTTATCTTTGACCAGGCAATCCCGCCCATTGCACCAATAAAGCTTCCAGCAGCAGAGCCGGATTGAGATTGGCCTTGCTCAGCACTTTCTGGCGTTGGGCGAGAATCCAGTCCTGAATATCGAGCACTCTGCCCTGTGCGCTTTTCTGCGCCAGGTACTGCACGACCTTGCGCATATCGGGCAAGCCCAGGCCGGCTTCGTCCTGTGTCAGTTGATAGCGCAGGATCAGGCTCGACCAATCGCAGAACCAGTCGAACAGGCGCAGCATCGGAATGCTTTTCCATTCTTCGGCCAGTTGTGTCGGCGACTGCTGCCCCTTGAGCAGCTTCTTCACACCTTCGACCACTTGCGCGCGCTGTTCACGCACACCCTGCGATTGCAGGCTGACCGCCATCAGCGGCGACCCGGCGGCCAGCGTCAGCAGTTCGATGCGCTCTTCTTCCGAGCACTCCGGCAGCGCCCCGGCCAGCCACTCCAGGCTCATCGCCTCACCCGGCAACGGGCAGGCCTGCTGCACGCACCGACTCTTGATGGTCGGCAACAAACGGCTCGGCTGATGGCTGACCAGCAAAAGAACGGTATCGCCGGACGGCTCCTCGAGGCTTTTCAGCAAGGCGTTGGCGGCGTTGATGTTCATCGACTCGACCGGCTCGATCAGCACCACTTTGCGCCCGCCCAACTGCGAAGTCTGCACTACGAAACTGACCAGATCACGAACCTGATCGACCTTGATCGCCTTGTCCGCTTCTTCCGGCTCCAGAATGTAATTGTCCGGATGACTGCCGGCCTTGAGCAGCAGGCAGGATTTACACTCGCCGCACGCCTCAGGCGTCGGGCGCTGGCACAGCAGGCTGGCCATCAAACGCTCGGCGAGCGCACGCTTGCCGATCCCGGCCGGACCGTGCAGCAGATACGCGTGAGCATGCTGACCGCGTCCGGCCAGTTGCTGCCAGAGGCTGGCCTGCCATGGGTAGGCCTCAGCCACGGGCCAGCTCCAGCAAATTCGGCAGCAAGGTATCCAGCGACTGTTGCACCTTGGCCAAGGGCTGACCGGCATCGATACGCACATAGCGTGCAGGATCGGCCTCAGCGCGCTTCAGAAACGCATTGCGCACGCTCTCGAAAAACTCCCGGCCTTCCAGTTCGAAGCGATCCAGTCGCCCACGGGCACTGGCGCGGGCCAGACCGATTTCCACAGGCAGATCGAAAATCAGCGTCAAATCCGGCCGCAGGTCGCCCTGCACAAAGGTTTCCAGAGTGGCGATGCGTTCCAGCGACAAGCCGCGACCGCCGCCCTGATAGGCGTACGTCGAGTCGGTGAAGCGATCACACAGCACCACGGCGCCACGGGCCAACGCCGGGCGAATCACCTCGGCCAGATGCTGCGCACGCGCGGCAAACACCAGCAGCAGCTCGGCGTCCGGGTGCATCACTTCGTCGGCCGGGGTCAGCAACACCTCGCGAATCCGCTCGGCCAGTGGCGTGCCGCCGGGCTCGCGGGTCAGCACCACCTCGATACCGGCGGCGCGCAGGCGCTCGGCGAGGTATTCGCGGTTGGTGCTCTTGCCCGCGCCTTCCGGGCCTTCAAGGGTAATAAACAAGCCAGTCACGGGCGTTCCTTCATCAAAGTCATTGCGCGTTCTGCGGTTCGGCGGCGTCTGGCGCAGGCTCTTGCGGCGGCACCTGCGGCAGCGACCCGGGCGCGGTGTTCGGCGAGGCCGCCGGAACCGCGTCATCGGTTGCCGGCGCTGTTTGCGGGGTGCTCACCGGTGCCGGGCTGGAACGGTAATCGGCACGGCGCTTGAGCTGGTATTCGCGCACTGCGTTGTTGTGCGCATCCAGATCATCGGAGAACACATGGCTGCCATCGCCACGGGCGACGAAATACAGGCTGCTGCCTTCCACCGGGTTGAGCGCAGCGTGAATCGCTTCGCGCCCGACCATCGCAATCGGTGTCGGTGGCAAACCGGGAATAACGTAAGTGTTATAGGGCGTCGGCTCTTTCAGGTGCGCCCGGGTCAGTTTGCCAGTGTAGCGATCGCCGAGGCCATAAATCACCGTCGGATCGGTCTGCAACTGCATGCCCAGCGCCATCCGCCGCACGAACACACCGGCAATCTGCCCGCGCTCCTGCGGTACGCCGGTCTCCTTCTCGACCAGCGAGGCCATGATCAACGCTTGATAGGGTTCGGTGTAAGGCACATCGGCGGAACGCTGCGCCCATTCCTTGGCCAAAACTTCGTCGAGACGGTCAAAGGCCTTTTTCAGCAGTTCGGCATCTGTCATGCCACGCACGAACCGATAGGTGTCCGGGAAGAACCGGCCTTCCGGGAACAGCCCCTTGTGGCCGATCCTGGCCATGACGTCGCTGTCGCTCAAACCGTTGAGGGTCTGTTCGAGCTTGTCGTCCCTGGCGAGCGCGGTGCGCACTTGATGGAAATTCCAGCCTTCAACCAAGGTCAGGCTGTACTGAACCACATCGCCGCGCTTCCACGAATCGATCAGGCCATTGACTGTCATGCCCGGCTGCATGCGGTACTCGCCGCTGTGAATCGGCGTGTCGGCGAGGTTGAAGCGCCAGTAGACCCGCAGCCAGAACGCGTCCTTGATGAGGCCATCGGTTTCGAGTTCAAGGAAAGTACGGGTGGGTGTAGAGCCTTTCGGCACATCCAGCAGTTGTTCCTGCGTGATGTTCAGGGGCTGTTCCAGTGCGGAATGAATCTTCCAGGCGCTGGCGCCCAACAGCAGCCCTGCCAGAACCAGTCCGGTTTCCAGCAGCAGCAAAAATTTACGTCTCACGAATCAAGCATCCAGTAGCGCGCGGGCAATGGTTTGCAGTTTACGGGTGAGCGGGCCAACCGGCCAGCTCAGCGCGGCACAAGCGCGTACCGGCCAGACGCCATAAACGCTGTTGCAGACAAATACTTCATCGGCCCATTGCAGCTGTTCGAGGCTGATGTCGGCGATTTGCGTGGGGATGGCCAATGACTCGGCCTGAAACAATATTTCAGCGCGCATCACGCCGGCGACGCCGCAGCGTTTCAAGTCCGGGGTGACCAGACCACCGTCGCGCACCAGAAAAATATTGCTGAACACGCCTTCAACGACACGCCCGGCCTGATCGAGCATCAAGCCTTCGGCATGCTCGTTGTCCTGCCACTCGGCGCGGGCGAGAACCTGTTCCAGTCGATTGAGGTGTTTGAGCCCGGCCAGCAACGGTTGCGTGGACAAACGAGTGCTGCAGGGAAACAGGCGGATGCCGTGCTCGGTATGTGCAGCGGGGTAAGCCGCCGGCGGATTGCCTTGCAGGATACGTCGGCCCTGGGCCGCAGGATCGGGCGCGTAACCGCGCAAACCGTCACCACGGGTGAGGATGAGCTTGAGCACGCCCTCGCTCATCGCTGCCGCATAGCTCAGTAGCTCATGGCGAATCAGCTCGAAATCGGTAGCGATGGCCAGACGCGAACAGCCATCGGCCAGGCGCGTCAGGTGCCGATCCAGCAGGACCGGCTGGCCAGCCCGCACGGCGATGGTCTCGAACAGACCATCGCCGTAAGCCAGGCCGCGGTCTTTCAGCGACAGCGCGTCAGCCGGTTGACCGTCGACCCAGCTGTCCATCAGCCTGCAAACCGGCGAAACGCCAGGGTGCCGTTGGTGCCGCCAAAACCGAAGGAGTTGGACAGCACGACATCGATGTCCATGTTGCGCGCGGTGTGCGCCACAAAATCGAGATCGCAGCCTTCGTCCGGCTCGTCGAGGTTGATGGTCGGCGGCGCCACCTGGCTGTTGATCGCCAGCACGCTGAAGATCGCCTCGACCGCACCCGCCGCACCCAACAGGTGGCCGGTCATCGACTTGGTCGAGCTGACCGCCAGCTTATAGGCGTGGTCGCCGAACACCGATTTGATCGCATTGGCTTCAGCGAGGTCGCCGGCCGGAGTCGAGGTGCCGTGGGCGTTGATGTACTGCACCTGATCGACATTGATCTTCGCGTCGCGCAGGGCATTGGTAATGCAGCGCGCGGCGCCGGCGCCGTCAGCGGGTGGTGAGGTCATGTGGAACGCATCGCCGCTGGTGCCGAAACCGATCAGCTCGGCGTAGATCGTCGCGCCGCGGGCCTTGGCGTGCTCAAGTTCTTCAAGAACCAGAGCGCCAGCGCCGTCGGACAGCACAAAGCCGTCACGGCCCTTGTCCCATGGACGACTGGCGCGGGTCGGCTCATCGTTGCGGGTCGATAGCGCACGGGACGCGCCGAAGCCGCCCATACCCAGACCGCAGGCGGCCATTTCCGCGCCACCGGCAATCATCACGTCGGCTTCGTCGTACATGATATTGCGCGCCGCCATGCCGATGCAGTGCGTACCGGTGGTGCACGCGGTGGCGATGGCGTAGTTGGGTCCCTGAGCGCCCAAGTGGATGGACAGGAACCCGGAAATCATATTGATGATCGAGCCAGGCACAAAAAACGGAGAGATCCGCCGAGGGCCGGTCTCGTGCAGGGTGCGACTGGTTTCTTCGATGTTGGTCAGCCCGCCGATACCCGAACCCATGGCCACGCCAATGCGTTCACGGTTGGCGTCGGTGACTTCCAGACCGGCGTTGCGCACGGCTTGAAAGCCTGCGGCGAGGCCGTACTGAATGAACAGGTCGAGCTTGCGCGCTTCCTTGACCGACAGGTATTCCTCGACATTGAAGCCTTTGACCGAACCGCCAAAGCGGGTCGAATAGGCAGAAAGGTCGGTGTGTTCGATCAGACCAATGCCACTGCGGCCAGCCAGAATGCCCTGCCAACTGCTCGGCACATCCGTGCCCAGTGGCGACAACATACCCATACCGGTGACTACGACGCGTCTACGCGACACAGCACTCTCCTTTTTCAAATGACGATTTTGCATCAGGCCTAAAGAAAAAACCGCACGCCATGATGGCAGTGCGGTTTTTCCATGACAGCAAGCAACGATTACAAACTATTACGCCTGGTGGCTGGTAACGTAGTCGATTGCAGCTTGTACAGTAGTGATCTTTTCAGCTTCTTCGTCAGGGATTTCGGTCTCGAATTCCTCTTCCAGAGCCATCACCAGCTCAACGGTGTCAAGGGAGTCGGCACCCAGGTCTTCTACGAAGGAAGCGGTGTTGACCACTTCGTCTTCTTTAACACCCAGTTGCTCGGCAACGATTTTCTTGACGCGCTCTTCGATGGTGCTCATACCTTGTTTTCACTCCTAATGGACAAATTCAGGCAGCTGGCCAGTGGGTAAGTGTATAGAAATGCTTTTCAGCTTTTCAACTGAAAGCTTCACTCCTCAAACCCTGCGGCCCTCTGCCTATAAATAGATTGCAGCTTTATAACGGATTTTAGACAGCTCGTATGACATTTTTTTGAAGCAATCCGTCACATTTTACTTACATGTACATCCCACCGTTCACCGGGATTGTAGCCCCGGTAACATATGCCGCACCGTCGGATGCAAGAAAAGCGACCACGGACGCGATCTCTTGAGCTTGTCCCAGACGACCCAGCGGAATCTGCGTCTGCAAGGCTTCACGCTGTGCTTCAGGCAGCTCGCGGGTCATATCGGTGTCGATGAACCCTGGGGTTACCGAGTTGACCGTAATCGAACGCGAACCGACTTCACGCGCCATCGCCCGGCTGAAACCTTCCAGACCGGCCTTGGCGGCTGCATAGTTTACTTGGCCGGCGTTGCCCATGGCACCCACCACCGAGCCAATACTGATAATTCGACCCCAACGCGCCTTGGTCATGCCACGCAAAACGCCCTTGGACAGGCGATACAGACTGTTGAGGTTGGTATCGATCACGTCGTACCACTCGTCGTCTTTCATGCGCATCATCAAGTTATCGCGGGTAATGCCGGCATTATTGACCAGAATCGCCACTGGCGCACCGAACTGTTCCTGAATGCCTGCCAGCACGGCGCTGACCGATTCGTCGCTGGTGACGTTAAGTTCGAACCCGGCGCCCTGGATACCGTTTTCCTTCAGGGTCGCGGCAATGCGCTCGGCGCCCGACGCGGAGGTCGCGGTGCCAACAACGATGGCGCCCTGACGACCCAGTTCCAGCGCGATGGCCTGGCCGATACCGCGGCTTGCACCGGTGACCAGTGCAACTTTACCTTGCAGACTCATGCAAGTTTCTCCTGATTCAGGCCTGCGCTGCGCGAGCGGCAGCGAAGGCGTCTGGGGTATTGAGATTGGAAGTCGAAACGCCTTCGGCGCAACGTTTGTTCAGGCCGGCAAGGACTTTGCCCGGGCCGCATTCGACCAGATTCGTGGCGCCCTTGGCCGCCAGGGTCTGTACCGATTCAACCCAGCGCACCGGCTTGTAGAGTTGTTCCAGCAGATCGCGCTTGAGGGTTTCCAGATCGGCCGGCACTTGCGCGCTGACGTTCTGCACCACCGGGATCTGCGGCGCCTGCC
The DNA here is from genome assembly GCF_035554175.1 of Pseudomonas sp. Taxonomy (GTDB): domain Bacteria; phylum Pseudomonadota; class Gammaproteobacteria; order Pseudomonadales; family Pseudomonadaceae; genus Aquipseudomonas. Next base: position 34,701 of record NZ_DATMIV010000055.1, read on the forward strand.
AGTCAATGGCGGCGATGGATTCGGCGAAGCGCTCGGCAGCCGGGCGCATCAGTTCGCAGTGCGACGGCACGCTCACCGGCAACGGCATGGCGCGCTTGGCACCGCGAGCCTTGCAACCCTCAATGGCGCGCTCGACAGCAGCCTTTGCACCAGCGATCACAACCTGGCCCGGTGAGTTGAAGTTGACCGCGCTGACGACTTCGCCTTGCGCCGCTTCGGCGCAGGCAGCCAGCACGTCGGCGTCTTCCAGGCCGAGGATGGCGGCCATACCGCCCTGCCCGGCCGGCACCGCTTCCTGCATCAACTGGCCACGGCGCTCGACGAGCTTGACCGCGTCAGCCAGAGTCAGGCTGCCGGCCGCGACCAGCGCGCTGTACTCACCGAGGCTGTGACCGGCGACAAAGGCCGGACGTGCGCCGCCTTCGGCCAGCCACAGACGCCACAGGGCGATCGAAGCGGTCAGAATGGCCGGTTGGGTTTTGTCGGTTTGATTGAGCAGCTCTTCCGAGCCCTGCTGGGTCAGCGCCCACAGGTCGTAACCCAGTGCAGCAGAGGCTTCTTGAAAGGTTTCGAGGATCAGCGGATGTTGCGCGCCCAGCTCGGCCAGCATGCCGAGGGACTGCGAACCCTGTCCTGGAAAGACGAATGCGAGGGAAGCAGACATGTAACAAGCCCCTAATGATCTTGTCGTCGGAAAATAACGTCCCGCTCGGGACGCCAGAAACTGACAGTTTGGATGGCCCTTTGAACCGGGCGGTCACATTTAAGCATTGTCCGACGAAAACGCCTAAGACAACAAATCCTCCAGACGACCGTGGAGACGCTCGGGCAGGTTCTCCTGGATCTCGATCAGCGCCCGTTGAATCGCGCTCTGAAAACCCTGCACCCCGGCCGATCCGTGGCTTTTCACGACAATGCCCTGCAAGCCGAGAAAGCTTGCGCCATTATGTCGCGCCGGGGCCAGATCGGCCTGCAGCCGCTTCATCAACGGCAGCGCCACAGCACCCACCGCACGAGAAGCGAGGTTTCTCTTGAACAAGGCCTCGATCCGCGCGGCAATCATCGTCGCCAGGCCTTCGCTGGATTTAAGCAGGATGTTGCCGACGAAACCGTCACATACCACCACGTCGGCCTCACCGCGATACAAGCCATCGCCTTCGATGAAACCGATGTAGTGGATCCCGCGCGCCGCCTGCAACAGCGTCGCCGCCAGTTTGACCTGCTGGTTGCCCTTGATGTCTTCGGTGCCGATGTTCAGCAACGCCACCCGCGGACGGGCAATGCCCAGCGTCTGCGCAGCGACCGAACCCATGACCGCAAACTGCAGCAAATGCTCGGCACTGCAATCGACGTTGGCACCCAGATCGAGCAACTGGCAATAACCCTTCTGCGTCGGAATCGCCGCGACCATGGCCGGACGGTCGATACCCGGCAGCGTCTTCAGCACGAATCGCGACAACGCCATCAACGCACCGGTATTGCCGGAACTGACACAGGCCTGCACCTTGCCATCGCGCAGCAACCCCAGCGCAACGCGCATCGACGAATCCGGCTTGCCACGCAGGGCCTGAGCAGGTTTTTCGTCCATGGTGATGACTTCGCTGGCCGGGACAATCGTCAGGCGCGCGCGATCGGCAGCCGACTGGCCGTGGATCAGTTCTTCAAGAAGGGAGGGTTGACCGACAAGGGTCAGATGCAACGAGGGCGTAGCAGACAGGCAAGCGAGACTGGCCTGAACAATGCTGCGGGGACCGAAGTCCCCGCCCATTGCGTCAATCGCGATGACTTGAGCGGACAAGTGATTACTCGTCAGCGCCCTTGTCGATCACTTTACGGCCACGGTATACGCCTTCTGGCGATACGTGGTGACGCAGGTGAACTTCACCAGTGGTTTTTTCTACAGACAGGGTGCTAGCCTCGAGAGCGTCGTGCGAACGGCGCATGTCACGGGCAGAGCGGGATTTTTTGTTCTGCTGAACAGCCATAATTGATTAACTCCTAAACGTTTGGGTCACGCTTTAACTGCGCCAATACACTGAACGGGTTGGACCGCGTTACCTCGTCCTCGCTCGGTTCGGGTTCATCTGCTCCCGCCGGCTGCTGGCATTCTTCCGGATGATGAGCAGGCACAATGGGCAAGGCGAGCAGAAGCTCCTCCTCGATCAGTGACTGCAGATCCAATGGATCTTCGCCCAGTTCCAGCACGTCATAACCTTTCGGTAACGACTGGGTATTCGCACCCTCCTTCACCACCGCATAACTGCATTCGCTGTGGATCGGCAGGGTGACCAGCTCAAGACAACGCTGGCAAACCATTTTGACTTCGGTGTCGATAAAGCTGTGGATGACCACAGATTTACGTTCATCTCGTTCAAAAACGAATTTGGCCTGCACCGTACCGACATCGTCGGAAAGCGGGTCGCAGAGTCTCTTCAAATCGGCCAGCAGCAGTTCACCCTGAAGGGTGGTGCCACGGTCAGCCAATTTGCGCGGGTCAACGTGAGGTGGAATCGGGTCATTCAACATAGGCGCAGCATTATAGGGATGCCCCCACCCATGTCAAAGGAAATTGTGCCCTGTCCGTCACTTGCGCGCCTTCGCTAGAATTGGCGCCTGCCTCTGGAGACGCCCATGTTGCCTTTATTACTCGCTTCAAGCTCGACTTATCGTCGGGATTTGCTCGCCCGCCTGCACCTGCCGTTCGTCTGCAGCTCGCCGGATATCGATGAAAGTCACCGCCCCGGTGAGTCCGCCATCAATCTGGTCAAACGCCTGGCCGAAGAAAAAGCCCGGGCGCTGGCCGGGGGCAACCCCGCCCATCTGATCATCGGCTCGGACCAGGTCGCCGTGCTTGGCGAGCAGATCATTGGCAAGCCGCACACCTTCGAGAAGGCGCGCGAACAATTGATGGCCGCCAGCGGCGCGAGCGTGACCTTCCTGACCGGCCTTGCCCTGCTCAACAGTCAGACCGGGCAATGTCAGGTCGACTGCGTACCGTTCACCGTGCACATGCGACAGCTCGATCAGGCGCGCATCGAACGCTATCTGCAAATCGAGCAGCCGTACGACTGCGCCGGCAGCTTCAAGGCCGAAGGATTGGGCGTGAGCCTGTTCCAATCGACCGAAGGCCCGGACGCCACCAGCCTGATCGGCCTGCCGCTGATTCGCCTGATCGATATGCTGCTGATTGAAGGCGTGCAAATCCCTTAAAGCAAAAGATCGCAGCCTTCGGCAACTCCTACAGGATTAATGATCGACCGCATCATTTGCGGCGACGTGAGTTCTGTAGGAGCTGCCGAATGCTGCGATCTTTTGACCTTGCAACGATTTAACGCAACGACGGCCCGTGGAAACCCATCCACATCGCCAACTGCTCGGCCACGCTGGCGCCGAGCTTCTTCGAGAAGCGATCGAACGGCGATTCCTGCACCGTGAAGTCGACCAGCTCTTTCTCACCGATCACGTCGCGCGCTACCGAACTGGCACTGCCCAGCCCATCGATCAGACCCAGCGGCAGCGCCTGCTCGCCCGACCAGACCAGCCCGGAGAACAGCTCCGGATGTTCTTTATCCTTCAAGCGATCACCACGTCCCTGCTTGACGCTATTGATGAATTGCTTGTGCGTGGTGTCGAGCACGCTCTGCCAGAACGCTGTTTCTTCTGGCTTTTGCGGCTGGAAGGGATCGAGAAAGGCTTTGTGCTCGCCCGACGTGTAGGTACGACGCTCAACACCCAGCTTTTCCATGGTGCCGACAAATCCGTACCCTGCCGCCGTCACGCCGATCGAACCAACCAGACTGGCCTTGTCGGCGTAGATCTGGTCCGCCGCGCTGGCGATGTAATAGGCACCGGAGGCGCCGAGATCGGATATCACTGCGTACAACTTGGTCTCAGGGTGCAGAGCACGCAGACGCTTGATCTCGTCATAGACATAACCGGACTGCACCGGACTGCCACCCGGGCTGTTGATGCGCAGGATTACGCCTTTGACCTTCTTGTCTTCGAACGCCGCGCGCAGACTGCCCACAATGTTGTCGGCACTGGCCGGCTCTTTGTCGGCGATCACCCCGTCAATTTCGATCAACGCCGTATAGTTCGAGCCACGCGTGGCGCTTTTTTCCATGTCCATCAGCGGCGTGAACAGAAGCAGCGCAACAAACAGATAAACAAATGTCAGCAGCTTGAAGAAGATCCCCCAGCGCCGCGAACGACGCTGCTCCTGCACACTCGCCAGCAGGGTTTTCTCCAACAGCTTCCAGCTTTTTCCGTCACCGTCGTCGGCACTTGCCTTGGCCGGTGCTTTCCATTCGTCGGTCATGCCATCTACCCCAGCAAAAACGTATTAAGCCCGCTGACCCAGCCAGGCATGCAATTCAGAAAAACGGTCGATCGACAGGCGCGGCCCAAACTGTTGCAGAGACTCGATCGATTGCGCGCCATAGCTGACCGCCACCGAATCCATCCCCGCGTTACGCGCCATCAGTAGATCGAAGGACGAATCACCGACCATCAATGCCTGCTCCGGGCGTACGCCGCAGTGGCTGACGATCTGCTCCAGCATCAGAGGGTGCGGCTTGCTGGCAGTTTCATCGGCAGCGCGGGTGATATCGAAATAATCTTCCCAGCCGTTGGCCTTGAGCACCCGATCGAGGCCGCGACGGTTCTTGCCGGTCGCGACCGCCAGGTGATACCCCTGTTCGCGAAACGACGCCATCGACTCCACCACGCCTTCGAACAACGGTGAAGGCACGGCTTCGGCAGCGATGTAGTGATCGGCGTAATACTCGCGGAACGCCAGCATTTCGGCGTCGCTGATCTCGGGGTATAGCGTGCGGATCGCTTCCGGCAAGCCGAGGCCGATAATGCCCTTGACTGCGAAATCATCGCGCAGCTCGAAGCCGGAACGCCCGGACGCCGAATGCATGGCCTCGACGATCCGATGGATCGAATCGGCGAGGGTGCCGTCCCAATCGAAAATCAGCAGCTTGTAATCAGATGGGCGCACTCAATCGCTCCACGGTCTTGGCCCACATTTCATCCACGGGCGCTTGCAAATTCAGCTTGCCGCCGTCGGGCAGCGGCACGGTCAGCATGTAAGCGTGCAGGAACAGACGCTTGCCACCCAGATCGCGGATTTCCCTGGTGAAATCGTCGTCGCCGTACTTGCTGTCGCCGGCAATGCAATGGCCAGCATGCAAGGTGTGCACGCGAATCTGGTGAGTGCGTCCGGTGACAGGCTTGGCCTCGATCATGGTGGCGAACTCGCCGAAACGGCGCAGCACCTTGAACACGGTCAGGGCCTCCTTGCCCTCGTCATTGACTTCGACCATGCGCTCGCCGGAGCGCAGATTGCTCTTGAGCAATGGCGCGCGGACCTGCTTGATCGAAGTCGCCCAGTTGCCCCGCACCAGCGCCATGTAGCGCTTGTCGACGCCATCGCCGCGCAACTGCTCGTGCAGGTGGCGCAACATGCTGCGTTTCTTGGCGATCATCAACAGGCCGGAGGTATCACGGTCGAGCCGGTGTACCAGCTCCAGCTCCTTGGCATCGGGACGCAACTGACGAAAGGCTTCGATCACGCCGAAATTCAGCCCGCTGCCGCCGTGAACCGCAATGCCGGCGGGCTTGTTGATCACGATCAGGGCTTTGTCTTCGTAGACGATCGACGCTTCCAGGCGCTGCAACAGGCCCTGGGCCAGTGGCACCGGTTCGTCGCGTTCAGGCACGCGAACCGGCGGCACGCGCACGATATCGCCGGCCTGCAGCTTGTATTCGGGCTTGATCCGACCTTTGTTCACGCGCACTTCGCCTTTGCGCAAAATGCGGTAAATCAAGGTCTTGGGCACGCCTTTGAGCCGGGCGAGGAGAAAGTTGTCGATTCGTTGGCCGGCATACTCCGGCGAGACTTCAAGCAATTGAACGCCTGGAGTCGAAGAGGCAGTAGTTGTCATGCCGCGGATGATAACAATTTTTATGGAATTGAAGCACTTAATCATTGCTGCTATAGTCGCGAACGCCGCCAAAAGCGGCCTGGACAGCGGAACCACGGTCAAAGACCGGCCCTGACCAACGCAATTCACCAGGGCGCGAGGCCGTCCTACGGGGCTTTCGCTACGTAACGGTGGAGTTTGCGGTTGTAACGAGCGCAGGTGACATGAGGCCTGAATTACACCGCCGAGCAGAGTTTTCACTCGCCCGGCAGGCAACATTCGAGGCCAGTTCACAAAGTGCAGTCGACTGCGAATGACCCCGAGCGAATGTTTCGGAAACATCGCCTGAATAGCCATGATGCGTGACCTCCCCTTTCGGAGCTCACGGTAAATGCCAACCCGCTGCGGATTCTGCGCGCGGCAGCACCCGAATTATCAGGGATACGTGTAGGGTGGAGATGCACAACCGCCGGACTGTGTAGCAACAGGTTTTATCAAGACGCTTCATCTCGTCCACAGCCGCTGGTTGATTCCTCCTCCTGACTGAGTGCTTAAGTAGCCACAGCAAGCAGGACGCGTACGTCGCGGTATCGGCCCAATTGGCCGCACATCGCTGGACACGGGAATGGCCAACCACTCCCGACGCACCTGACACCGACCGTGAGAAGTCGTGTGTGCCGAACGCCGTTTCCGGCAGCCCGGAAACCGACGGTACTACATGAAAAGAATGCTGATTAACGCAACTCAACCCGAAGAGTTGCGTGTTGCACTGGTAGATGGCCAGCGCCTCTACGACCTGGACATCGAATCCGGTGCACGCGAGCAGAAGAAGGCCAACATCTATAAAGGCCGTATCACTCGCATCGAACCAAGCCTTGAGGCTGCCTTTGTCGATTTCGGCTCCGAGCGCCACGGCTTCCTGCCCCTCAAAGAAATCTCCCGCGAATACTTCAAGAAAGCCCCCGAAGGCCGCGTCAACATCAAGGACGTCCTGAGCGAAGGCCAGGAAGTCATCGTTCAGGTCGAGAAAGAAGAGCGTGGCAACAAGGGCGCCGCCCTGACCACCTTCATCAGCCTGGCCGGTCGTTACCTCGTGCTGATGCCGAACAACCCGCGTGCCGGCGGTATCTCCCGCCGCATCGAAGGCGAAGAGCGCAACGAACTGCGTGAAGCGCTGAACGGTCTGGTCGCTCCAGCCGACATGGGTCTGATCGTGCGCACTGCGGGCCTTGGCCGCAGCAGCGAAGAAATGCAGTGGGACCTCGACTACCTGCTGCAATTGTGGACCGCCATCAAAGAAGCCTCGCTGGATCGCTCCGCGCCATTCCTGATCTACCAGGAAAGCAACGTGATCATCCGCGCCATCCGCGATTACCTGCGCCAGGACATCGGCGAAGTGCTGATCGACAGCGTTGAAGCCCAGGACGAAGCCCTGACCTTCATTCGGCAGGTGATGCCGCAGTACGCCAGCAAGATCAAGCTGTACGAAGACAGCGTGCCGCTGTTCAACCGTTTCCAGATCGAAAGCCAGATCGAGACCGCTTTCCAGCGCGTCGTCGAACTGCCTTCCGGCGGCTCCATCGTCATCGATCCGACCGAAGCCCTGGTGTCCATCGACATCAACTCGGCGCGCGCCACCAAAGGCAGCGATATCGAAGAGACCGCTCTGCAGACCAACCTTGAAGCCGCCGAAGAAATCGCCCGTCAGTTGCGCCTGCGCGACATCGGCGGCCTGATCGTCATCGACTTCATTGACATGACCCCGGCCAAGAACCAGCGCGCCGTGGAAGAGAAAGTCCGCGAATGCCTGGAAGCCGACCGCGCCCGCGTGCAGATCGGTCGCATCTCGCGCTTCGGCCTGCTGGAGATGTCCCGTCAGCGCCTGCGTCCGTCGCTCGGCGAAAGCAGCGGCATCGTCTGCCCGCGTTGCAACGGCACCGGCATCATCCGTGACGTTGAATCGCTGTCGCTGGCAATCCTGCGCCTGATCGAAGAAGAAGCCCTGAAAGATCGCACCGCCGAAGTTCGCGCCCAGGTGCCGATCCCGGTGGCCGCGTTCCTGCTCAACGAAAAACGCAACTCGATCACCAAGATCGAACTGCGCACTCGCGCACGCATCGTCATTCTGCCGAACGATCACCTCGAAACGCCGCACTTCGAAGTTCAGCGTCTGCGTGATGACAGCCCGGAGGCCGCGACCAACCAGTCCAGCTACGAAATCGCTGCGGCCGCTGCCGAAGTCGAAGAAGTCCAGCCAGCCGCTGCGACCCGCACCCTGGTTCGCCAGGAAGCTGCGGTCAAGACCGCACCGGCCCGCGCCAACGCACCAGTGCCGACCGAAGTCGCCGCTGCCGCACCTGCTCCGGCACCGGTTGCCGCGCCTGAACCGAGCCTGTTCAAGGGTCTGGTGAAGTCGCTCGTCAGCCTGTTCGCCACCAAGGAAGAGCCAGCCGCACCGGTTGCCGTTGAAAAACCGGCTGCCACCGAGCGTCCGGCCCGTAACGAAGAGCGTCGCAACGGTCGTCAGCAGAGCCGCAACCGTAACGGTCGCCGCGATGAAGAACGCAAGCCGCGCGAAGAACGTGCTCCGCGTGAAGAACGCGCACCACGCGAACCGCGTGAAGAGCGCCAGCCACGTGAGGCCCGTGAGCCACGCGAAGCCCGCAGCGAAGCGCCAGTTGCCCGCGAAGAACGCGCACCACGTGCTCCGCGTGAAGAACGTGCACCACGCGCACCGCGTGAAGAGCGCAAGCCACGTGGCGAGCGTGAAGAACGCGTGCGTGAACTGCGCGAGCCACTGGACGCTGTGCCAGCCGCAGCCGCTGCTGCCGTGACCGCTGAAGAGCGTCCGGCCCGTCAGCCACGCGAAGAGCGCGCCCCGCGTCCGCCGCGTGAAGAGCGCCAACCGCGCGCCGAGCAAGCCGCTGCTGCCGTTGCCGAAGAAGAAGTGAATACCAGCAACGAAGAGCAATTGCCGGAAGACGGTCAGGACCACGCCGAAGGCGATCGTCCACGTCGTCGCTCCCGTGGTCAGCGTCGTCGCAGCAACCGTCGCGAGCGTCAGCGTGATGCCAACGGCAACGTGATCGAAGGTTCGGAAGAATCCGAATCCACTGAAAACGCTGCCGAGCCAAGCAGTGCCGATCTGGCCGCTGGCCTGGCCGTTACCGCCGCCGTTGCCAGCAGCACCATCAGCGCCCCGGCGGAAGCCCAGGCCCATGAGCAGGCTGAACGCGCCACCGCCGCCACACTGGAAACCGCTCCAGTCGAAGCGCCGGTTGTCGAAGCTACCACACCAGTGGAAGTGACCGCTGCGCCGGAAATCGAAGTGGCTCCGGTTCGCGAAGCTCAGCCTCAGGTTGAAGCGGCTGCCGAGCCAGAAGCTGCCGTGGAAGCGCCAGCTGCCGTCACTGAGCCAGCGGTCGAGACCGTCAGCGAAAACGTGACCAAAACCGTGCGTGAAGTTCGCGAAGAGCAAACCGCGTTCAACTGGGTCGCTGAACCAGCCGTCACCGAAACTCCAGCGCCAGTCGCTGAAGCCGAAGTACCGCAGGCCATGGTTTCCGAGCCAGTAGTTGCAGCGGCCGAACCGGCTCCAGCGCCAGTGGTGGAAGCACCGGTTGCTGAAGAAGCACCAGCCGTTGTCGAAGCGCCAGCCCCTGTGGTCGAAGCACCGGCTCCGGTCAGCGCCCTGACGCCAAACGGCCGCGCGCCAAACGACCCGCGTGAAGTGCGTCGTCGCAAGCGTGAAGCCGAGCGTCTGCAGAAGGAAGCTGAAATGGCTGCCGCTGCGGCTTCAGTGACTGCCGAGCCAGCTGCTGCTGACGTGGTCGAGGCAGCCCCTGCCCCGGTCGCTGAAGAAGCAGCGGTTGAAGCGGTGATCGCTGAAGCACCACGCTCCGTTCAGGACGCGGTCGAGCAGCGCGAAGAAGCCGAGGAGAAACAGCACGAGCCTAAACCACTCGTGTAATTCCCAAAGCCGTTAAAAAGCCCCGCCATGTGAAAACCTGGCGGGGCTTTTTTATGTCCGCAATCCAAGCATCACCCGAACCCTTTGTGGGAGCGAGCCTGCTCGCGAAAGCGCTGGGTCAGACAATATTCATGTAACTGAACCACTGCATTCGCGAGCAGGCTCGCTCCCACAGGGGATCTGTGCACAGCTCAGGAATGAGGAAATACCAAAGAATCAGGCACATCGATATCCCACAACACCCCGGGATCATCCACGGACACTTCCACCACCCGCCCCTGAGCAAACAACGGCCGAGCCCCACGATCACCCGTCAGCGCTCGCAATTGCGCGCCAAACGAGCGATTGAAGCCGACCGGGTGCCCATACTCACCTGCCTGCACCGGCACGCTTACCGCATCATCAGCCATCGCTGCGACCACCCGCTCAATACTCGAAGGCAAGATGAACGGCATATCCCCAAGCACAATCAACCAGCCATCTGCATCGGGACACGCCGCAACACCCGCCGCGATGCTATCGCCCATGCCGGTCGACTCGATCGAGACCACGTCACAGCCATAAGCCTGGGCCATACGCATCGCCTGCGGTCGCGCTTGGGTCGTGACCAGTACGCGCTTGCCGAGGCTGGCCGGCAGATTGACCAGCACCTGCTCGATCACCGAGCGCACGACGCCGTCACGCCCCGTGCAGTCAGCGAGCAATTTGTCTTTGTCGTGGCCGACGATCTGGCGAAAGCGACTGCCCTCGCCCGCCGCCAGCACAATCACAGCGATGGGTTGGCTCATGCACCCTCCAGCGGTTTCTTCTGTTTCAACTCCACACCGTTCTTGATCGCGACAATTTCCGCCAGCAGCGACAAGGCGATCTCCGCCGGCGAATGACTGCCAATGTGCAAGCCGATCGGCCCGTGCAAGCGATCAATCGACGCTTGCGACAAGCCTAGCTGAGCGAGGTTTTCCCGGCGCTTCTGGCTGTTGACCCGCGAGCCCAGCGCACCGACGTAGAACGCCGGTGAGTCGAGCGCGGTAAGCAAGGCCATGTCATCCAGCCGAGGGTCGTGGGTCAAGGCGACAATTGCCGTGCGCTCGTCGGTCTGGATGTTCAACACCGCCTCATCCGGCATCCCGGGGACGAAACGGCCATGCTGCTCTTCCCAGCCGTAGACGAACTCGGTGCGCGGATCGCAGATCAGCACTTCGAAATCCAACAGCCGCGCCATGTCGGCGACGTAGCGTGACAACTGCCCGGCGCCGATCAACAACAGACGCCAGCGTGGGCCGTATATCGCTCGCAGAATCTTGCCGTCGAACACCAGCGAATCGGTTTTACTCGCCGGTGCCAGCAGCACCTCGCCGGTTTCGATGTTCAGTTCCCGCGCAACGATTTCATGGTTTTCGCAACGCTGCAGCAGCTCGGCCACCCACGCCGGGTCGCCGACGCGCTCCTCGGTCAGGCGCAGGGTGCCGCCGCACGGCAGGCCGAAACGCGCGGCCTCCTCGCGGGTCACGCCGTAGGTAATCATCTGCACGGGCGGGCCATCGGTGGCAATGCGGCCGTCGTGCAGTCGAGCGATCAAGTCATCCTCGACACACCCCCCCGAGACCGAACCGATCACCACGCCATCCTCGCGCAAGGCGAGCATGGCGCCGGGCGACCGCGGCGCGGTGCCCCAGGTCTGCACCACGCTGAACAGCACCACCCGTTGCCCGGCGCGGCGCCATTCGAGGACGCTGCGCAGAACGTTCAGATCGACACTGTCCATTACGCTTGCGCCTTCTGCCAGCCTTGCAACTGATAACGTACCGGCAGATTGCGGATGCGCTTGCCGGTGGCGGCGAAGATCGCGTTACACAGCGCCGGCGCAATCGGTGGCACGCCCGGCTCGCCAACACCACCCAACGGCACGTCGCCCGGCGGCGTGACCAGATGCACCGCGACTTCCTTCGGCGCCAGCGACATGCGCGCGACTTCGTACATATGGAAGTTGTCCTGCTGCACCTTGCCGTCCTTGAAGCTGATCTCGCCGAGCACGGCGTTGCCCAGGCCCATGACGCACGCGCCTTCGAACTGCGAGCGAATCCGCTCAGGGTTGATTTGCGGCCCGCAGTCCACGGCGATATCGGCCTTGTGTACGATCAGCGAGCCGTCGTCCTTGACCTCGACTTCGATCACTGCTGCAACGTAGGTGACAAAGCTGTAATGCACGGCCAGGCCGAGGCCCCGGCCCTTGGGCAGTTTGCGTCCCCAGCCGGCGGCTTTGGCGGCGGTTTCCAGCACCGTACGCATGCGTGCGGTGTCGATTGGATAACGCTCGGGAGATTCGCCGTAGTTCCACTCTTCGCTCAAGGTGCGTGGATCGATCTGCCGATCCGGGCCGAGCAATTTGATCTGGTACTTGAGCGGATCCTCGCCGGCCTTGTGCGCCAGTTCGTCGACGAAACTCTGAATCGCGAAGCCATGGGGAATGTTCGACACCGAGCGATACCAGCCGACCCGCGTGTGCACCTTGGCTTCGGGGTTTTCCAGACGCACGTTGGGAATCGCGTAGGCCATGTTGGTAAAGCCCATGCCGAGCTCGAACGCCGCCTCATGGTTCATGTCCGGCGCGAACAACGCGGTGATGCTCGGTGCCACGGTGCGATGCAGCCAACCGGAGGGCAGACCGTTCTTGTCGACGCCGGCCTTCAGATACTCGGCCGAAACGGTGTGGAAATACGAATTGTGGATGTCGTCTTCGCGCGTCCACTGCACCCGCACAGCCTTGCCCGGAAACTCCTTGGCGAGGATCGCCGCTTCAACGACGAAGTCCGGCTTCGACTTGCGTCCGAATCCACCGCCCAGCAACGTCACATTGAAAGTGACCTTGTCGAACGGCACGCCCAAACGCTCGGCGATGCGCTCGCGGGTGACCTGCGGCGCCTGGCTCGGCGCCCAGGCTTCGCACACGCCATCGTTGAAACGGGCGATTGCGACCATCGGCTCCATCGGTGCCTGAGCCAGATGCGGCAGGTAATAAGCCGCTTCCAGGGTGCTGGCGGCGCCACTCAAGGCTTTCTCGATATCTCCGGTGTTGCGCACCACTTTGCCGGCCGTCAGCGCAGCGGCTTCGAGCTCCTTGCGATAGGCAATCGAGTCATAACTGGCATTCGGGCCGTCGTCCCACTCGATCTTCAGCGCCTCGCGGCCCTTGATTGCCGCCCAGGTATTGCTCGCAACCACGGCGACGCCACCCAGCGGCTGGAATTCCGATGGCAGCGGACGGCCTTCGATCTGGATCACTTTCAACACGCCGGGGACTTTCAGCGTGGCGCTGTCATCCAGGCTTTTGACCTTGCCGCCATACACCGCCGGGCGGGCGATGGTGGCGTAGAGCATGCCATCGAAATGCACGTCGGCGCCGTACACCGCGCGGCCATTGACAATGTCGGCACCGTCGATGGCTTTGGTGCCTTCCTTGCCGATGTAGCGAAATTCCGACGGCTGCTTGAGCCGCAGGCTGTCACGCGCCGGCACCGCCAGCGCACTGGCCGCAGCAGCAAGTTCGCCGTAGCCCAGTTCGCGGCCGGACGGTTTGTGAATGACCTTGTGCAACTGCGCGTGACATTCGCCGACCGGCACTTTCCATTGCGTAGCGGCAGCCTGCTCGAGCATGGTCCGCGCGGCCGCACCGCAACGACGCATCGGTTCGTACCAGTGACGCATGCTGCGCGAACCGTCGGTGTCCTGGTTGCCGAAGCGCACCTCGTCCCCCGGTGCCTGCTGCACTTTGACCAGTGCCCAATCGGCTTCCAGTTCATCGGCAACGACCATGCTCAGACTGGTGCGTACGCCCTGGCCCATTTCTGAACGGTTGCACACCACTGTGACGCTGCCGTCAGCGGCAATGCTCACATACACCTTGGGATCGTCGATCCAGCCATTGGGCATGCCGTCGGCGCCGAACTTCTTCGGCGCGTCCTCGGCCAGCGCATCCTGCCAGCCCCAGCTCGCGGCGAGAACCAGCGCACCGGTCGCGCCGACGCCTTTGAGAAAGCCACGACGGCTGAGGTTGCTCAGGGCGAAATCATTCGGGACGCGGCTCATGCCTTCACCCCCTTCAGTTGCGTGGACGCCTGGCGGATCGCGGTTTTGATCCGGTTGTACGTGCCGCAGCGGCAGATGTTGCCAACCATGGCTTCTTCAATCTGCTCGTCGCTCGGGTTCGGGTTGGTTTTCAGCAAGGCGGTGGCTGACATGATCTGCCCGCCCTGACAGAAACCGCACTGGGCCACGGCGCTGTCAAGCCAGGCTTGCTGGACGACCTGGCCTACCGGATCGGCGTGTAGATTATCGATGGTGGTGACGTTCTGGCCGATGACCGAGCCGATCGGGGTGATGCAACTGCGCGCCGGCAAGCCGTCGATGTGAATAGTGCACGCGCCGCACAGGCCCATGCCGCAACCGAATTTGGTGCCGTTGTAACCGGCGACGTCACGAATCGCCCACAACAGCGGCATGTCTTCGGTGACATCGAGGGAGTGGTCTTGACCGTTGAGTTTCAGGGTAATCATGGGCACGCCCGCATATTTATTGGAGGTTATGGGGTCGAGCAATCTGCCGCCGGAAACCAGCGGTGGGTTCGCGCAGATCGACTCAGGCTAATCGGCCGATACATATCAATGAAGCTGAACACAGACTTTGTGGCGAGGGAGCTTGCTCCCGCTGAACTGCGCAGCAGTTCTCTGTTCAAGAGGGGGCCGCTACGCGCCCCAGCGGGAGCAAGCTCCCTCGCCACAGAATTCCTCGCTTGCTGACCTGCATCTGACCAAGGACTCTCTTGCGCAGACGGCAACGTCTGCACCGGGTCTTTGGGTGAAACAAATGGTTGGTATCGTTAGCTCGCTAAGTTAACCCAGCATTAACAAAAAAGCCCTGCTTATACAGGGCATTTCAGCTGCAAGTTTCTAGCTACAAGCTGCAAGTAGAAGCAGCAGGTGGCTCATGACGCAGTGTAGCTTGCCGCTTGCCGCTTGCCGCTTGCCGCTTGAAGCTTGAAGCTTGAAGCTTGAAGCTGCCTCAATACCGATTGGGCTCCATTTCCAGTTCGACATGGAAGCGATCGGCAATGTCTTTCTGGATGCGTTGCGCCAGGTCCAGCAATTGCAGGCCGGTGGCCGCGCCGTAGTTGACCAGCACCAGCGCCTGCAACTTGTGCACACCGGCATCGCCGTCGCGAAAACCTTTCCAGCCGGCCCGTTCGATCAGCCAGCCGGCGGCCAGCTTCATCTGCCCGTCAGGTTGCGGGTAAGCCACCAGATCCGGGTGCTGCGCTTTGATCTGCGTGACCACGGCGGCGGGTACCAGCGGATTCTTGAAGAAGCTGCCGGCGTTGCCGAGCACTGCTGGATCCGGCAGTTTTTCGCTGCGTATGCTGCAGATGGCGCGACTGACATCGCTGGGGGTCGGCTGTTCGATTCCCTGCTCGCTCAGGCGCTGGCGCACCGGACCGTACTCCAGATGCAGGTGGGCGGCGCGCTCTAGCTCAAAGCGCACCCGCAGGATCAGCCAGCGTCCCGGCTGCTGCTTGAACACGCTGTCGCGGTAGCCAAAGTTGCATTCCTCCAGGCTGAAATCACGCAGCTCGCCGCTCTCGCGATCCAGCGCGGTCAGCCCGGCAAACACGTCCTTGATCTCCACGCCGTAGGCGCCGATGTTCTGCATCGGTGCGGCGCCGACGGTGCCCGGAATCAGACTGAGGTTTTCCAGCCCGGCAAAACCCTGATCAAGCGTGTGCTGCACGAACGGGTGCCAAGGTTCGCCCGCCTCGGCCTCGATCACCACGCGATTGCCGTCATCGCTGCGCACGCGAATACCGCGCGTGGCCATGCGCAACACCAACGCGGGAATGTCGGCCGTCAGCAGCAGGTTGCTGCCGCCGCCAATCACCAGCACAGGCACGTCATGGGAAGCGCCATACGCCAGCGCCTGGCGGACATCGTCGTCACTGTAGGCTTCGGCAAAAAGCTGCGCGCGGACATCGACGCCGAAACTGTTGAAGGCCTTCAGCGACACTTGCGCTTGGATCTGCAGTGTCATAAGCGGCCCTTCACTTCGATCAGCAGTTGGTCGCAAGCCGCTTCGATCAGGTCCAGCACCTGCTCGAACCCCTGATCACCGTCGTAGTAAGGATCCGGTACTTCATCGACCAGCCCGGCATAGCGGCGCAGGAACAAATCCAGTTCGGCCTTGCCAGTGGACGGTTGCAAGGCCTTGAGGTTGCGCAGGTTGCTGTTGTCCATGGCGAGAATCAGGTCGTAGCTGGCGAAATCGGCCCGGCTGACCTGCTGCGCGCGCTGCGCCGACAAGTCATAACCGCGCAGCTTCGCCGCGGCCTGGCTGCGCTTGTCTGGCGGGTTGCCGACGTGCCAGTCACCGGTGCCGGCAGAGGCTACTTCGACCAGGTCCGCCAGCCCGGCTTCGCGCAACTTGTGACGCAACACGCCTTCAGCGGTGGGCGAACGGCAGATGTTGCCCAGGCACACAAACAGAACGCGCATCAGGCCCCCAGCAGGCGACGAACCCGCTCAAGGTCTTCAACGGTGTCGACGCCGGTCGGCGGCGCGATCAGCGCGTCGGCGACATGAATGCGCACGCCGTGCCACAAGGCACGCAGTTGCTCAAGGGATTCGGTGTTCTCCAGCCAGCACGGGCCCCAGCTCACGAAGTCCTTAAGGAACCCGGCGCGATAGGCGTAGATGCCGATGTGGCGACGGTACGGCACACCTGCAGGCAATTGCTCGCGGCTCTTGGCGAACGCATCGCGGGCCCACGGCAAGGTGGCGCGACTGAAGGTCAGGGCCAGACCGTTGATATCGCTGGAAACCTTCACAACGTTCGGATTGAACAGGGTTTCCACATCTTCGATCGGCTCGGCCAACGTGGCCATGCGCGCTTCGGTATGGGCAGCAAGGTTGGCGGCGACCTGATCGATCACGCTCGGCGGAATCAGCGGCTCATCGCCTTGCACGTTGACCACGATCGCATCAGGCGCAAGGCCCAGTTTCGCTGCGACTTCGGCCAGACGGTCAGTGCCGGAGTTGTGATCTTCACGGGTCAGCACCACTTCGGCGCCAAAGCCATTGCACGCTTCGACAATGCGCGCATCGTCAGTCGCCACCACCACACGGGTAGCACTGCTCTTGCTCGCCTGTTCCCAGACGTGCTGGATCATCGGCTTGCCGGCAATATCCAGCAACGGCTTGCCCGGCAAACGGGTCGAGGCGAATCGCGACGGGATGACAACGGTGAAGGCAGTGGTCATTTATCCAGACGCTCGTCGGTAGTCAGGGTGCGCGCTTCGCTTTCCAGCATCACCGGGATGCCGTCGCGGATGGGATACGCGAGGCCGGCGCCCTTGCTGATCAGTTCGGTCTTGTCGGCGCTGAGCTTGAGCGGGCCTTTGCACACGGGGCAAGCGAGGATATCGAGCAGTTTGGTGTCCATGAACATTCCCAGAAATAAAAAAGTTAAGGCAACAGACGATCCGGCAACAGGCGCATCAGTTGTGTGTCGAACCAGGCCACGAAGGCCGGCGACGGCAGCGCATCGACCGCCAGATACCACCAGTCGGCCGCCGCGAAGGCACGACACTTCACCGCGTCCTTTTCGGTCATCACCAACGGCAATGACGGGCTGAAATTCAAGGCCTGCACGCTGTACTCGGCGTGGTCGGCAAACGCATGGGCGATCGGGCGCCAGTCTAGCGCTTCGAGGGTGTTGAAGAAACGTTGCGGATTGCCGATCCCGGCCACCGCGTGCAGCGCTTGCCCGGCAGGAAAATGATCGAGCGGCTGACGTGCACCACTGCGCAAATTGACCAGTGCGGTCGGTTGCAGGCGAAAGGCAAATCCGTCGTCGCGATCATTGAGGGCGCCGTTGTACAGCACGCCATCGACGCTTTGCAGGCGCTCGATCGGCTCGCGCAACGGCCCTGCCGGCAGACAGCGCTGATTCCCCAGGCCCCGGGCGGCATCGATCAGCACCAGTTCCAGATCCCGCGCGAGGCGATAGTGCTGCATGCCATCGTCGGAAAGAATCAGATCCAGCGGCTCACTGGCGATCAAGGCTTTGACGGCGGCGCTGCGATCAGGATCGATCATCAGCGGCACGCCGGTGCGCTGGACGATCAGCAGCGGCTCGTCGCCAGCAATGTCAGCGCTCTGCTCTGCCGTGACACGCCACGGCAGTTGCGGCGGCCTGGCGCCGTAACCGCGACTGACCACGCCGACGCGCAATCCACGGCGCCGGCAATGTTCGATGAGCCAAAGGATCATCGGCGTCTTGCCGGTGCCACCGACGGTGATATTGCCGACCACGATCAGTGGCACCGGCGACTGATAGATTTCACCCTCACCGTCGAGAAAACGCTGGCGTTTGTTGACGACCACGCGGCGATAGAGCATTTCCAGCGGCCGCAGCAACGTCAGGGCCGGATGCCCCTGATACCACGCGGCGAGCAAGCGATCGGACAGGCTCATCAGGATTTGGGCGCCGCCTCGACCGTGGTCATGCGCAGATGGCTGAAACCGAGCTTGCCGGCCGCGTCCATGGCGGTGATCACCGATTGATGCTGCGCCTTGCCATCGGCACTGATCGACAACGGCATGTTGGTGTCGCCGTTGGACTCTTTCTGCATGGCTTCCATCAGCGTCGCCAGGTCATTCTTCGGCAGAATCTTGTTATTCACCGAGAACACGCCTTCGGCGCTGATCGCAACGTCCAGCTGTTTGACTTGCTGATCTTCGGCCGGCGAACCGCTGACCGCTTCCGGCAGATCGACGCGCAGCTGGGTTTCCCGGGTGAAGGTGGTCGTGACCACGAAAAACAGCAGCAGAATGAACACCACGTCGATCAGTGACGCGAGGTTGATGTCGATGGTTTCCCGAGGCTTGCGACGGAATTTCACGCGCGGCCCTCGGCGAGGTCGACATCGCGGTCGCCCTGCACCACTTCAACCAGTTTGATCGCTTCCTGCTCCATGCCGACCACCAGCTCATCGATACGCCGTTGCAGGAAGCGGTGGAAGAACACCGCCGGGATGCCGACCATCAGGCCCGCTGCCGTGGTGATCAGCGCTTTGGAAATCCCCCCGGCCAGCACCGCAGCATTGGTGGTCATACCGGAACCGGTAAAGGCACTGAAAATGTCGATCATGCCCAGCACGGTGCCGAGCAGCCCGAGCAACGGCGACATCGCGGCGATGGTGCCCAGCGCGTTGACGTAGCGTTCGAGCTCGTGAATGACCCGGGCTGCGGCCTCTTCGATGCACTCTTTCATGATCTCGCGACCATGCCTGGAGTTGGCCAGGCCCGCCGCGAGGATTTCCCCCAATGGCGAGTTGGCGCGCAATTCCTTGAGTTTTTCCTTATTGAGCTGCTTGTCCTTGATCCACACCCAGACCTGACCCAGCAGATGCTCGGGGGTGACGCGACTGGCGCGCAGTGTCCACAGGCGCTCGGCAACGATCGCCATGGCCGCGATGGAACTCAGAATGATCGGCAACATCATCCAGCCGCCGGATTTGACCAATTCCCACACAGTGACAGTCCCCTCGAAAAAGTGCGCCACTTTACCATACCGATCCGCGATTAAGACCCGCCGCTCCGACGACCGTGATGTACCAGCCATGCTGGCACCGATCAACGGGCAAACGCTGGCGGATCGCGCCAGAAACGCCGCTGTTGCCGCATCGTCCACGGTGGTTTGAAGCTGCCCAGTTGCAGATGAATCGCGCCCTGCTCGGCGCTGTCATAGATGCGCAGCCCTTGCTTGCGGTAGCGCGCAAGCACCGTCGGATGCGGATGGCCAAAGGAGTTGCCATGGCCTCGGGAGATCAGCACCGACTCCGGCTGCAACGCCTTGAGCAGGGCCATGGATGATGAGCTGCGACTGCCATGATGCGGTGACTGCAACCATTGCGTCGGCACCGCCAGAGGGCCTTCGAGCAGGACGCGCTCGGCATGGGTATCGATATCGCCCGTCAGCAACAGGCGTTCGCCGTTGGCCTCGATCTGCAGCACACAGGAACGCTGATTGCTGTCGTGAGCGGCCGACCATTGCCACAGCTGGAAATGCACGCCATCCCATTGCCACCGTTCACCGCTTTCGCAGGCCTCGGCGCTCAGTTCTGCGGGCAGGTTTGGCGGATCGCCACTGATGATGCGCTGCACCTGCAATCCACCCATCACCGCTCGAGCCCCCCCGGCGTGATCAGCGTCGGCGTGGCTGAGCAGCATCACATCGAGCTTTTTCACATCCAGCTTGCGTAGCGCAGGCAATACGACCCGTTGGCCAAGATCGAAATCGCCGAAACGCGGGCCGGCGTCATACAGCAACGCGTGATGGCGGGTACGAACAAGAATGGCCAGGCCTTGGCCCACATCGAGTTGCCAGATATCCGCCCGCCCTTCTTCTACTCGCTCTTGGGGCGGCAGCACCAACAGCAACATCAGCGGCCAGCCCAGCGGACGCAGCGGTACGCCACGGGGCAAGAGCAATAACAGCGCGCCAAGACTGCCCAAGGCCAACGCCCAGAAGGGAATAGCCGCGGGTATCCACGCCGGCCATTGCCCGGCAATCAGCGCCAGCCCGGTGAACAGCCAGTCGATCAAACCGCCGGCCAGCCACAACAGCCCTTCACCGATATATGGCACGGGCAGCAGCAACGTGCCGAGCAACGCCGGCGGCAGAATAACGAGGCTGACCCACGGCACTGCCAACAGGTTCGCCACGGGGCCGCTCACGCTGATCGGCAGGCTCAGGGCCAGCAGCACCGGGCACAAGCCGATCGCGAT
Organism: Pseudomonas sp.; assembly: GCF_035554175.1. Taxonomy (GTDB): domain Bacteria; phylum Pseudomonadota; class Gammaproteobacteria; order Pseudomonadales; family Pseudomonadaceae; genus Aquipseudomonas. The sequence goes on from NZ_DATMIV010000055.1 coordinate 55,436, forward strand.
CAGCCACTGTGCGCGGGTCCAGGTCTGCCACCAACGCCATGCGCCCAGCCGTCCGCCAAAGGTGAAAATCAGCACCGCCACGGCAGCGAAGGACAGCCAGAAACCGGGACGCAAACTGGCCAGCGGATCAAGCAACAGCACGCCATTGAACGCCAGCAACAACGGCCACCACGCGCCGAGATGGCGAAAGCGCAGGCGCCACAACAGCACCAGCGCCACCATCACGCAGGCACGTTGCACCGGCACATCGAAACCGGCGAGCAAGCCGTAACCGAGCGCCGCCGCGAATGCCAGGCCACAGGCCCACGGCAGCCACGGCCAATGCAACGGCCAATGCAACGGCCAGACCCCGTACCGCGCCAACCCGGCGACGAACAAGTACATCACTGCTGCCAGCAAACCGATGTGCTGGCCGGAAATCACCAGCAAATGCACGGTGCCGGTGTCCTGCAGAATTTTCCAGTCTTCGCCGCTGAGACCCGAGCCGTCGCCGAGCACCAGCGCAGCCACCGCGCCCTCTCGTCCCTGCGCGTCTACCGCCAACAAACGCTGACGAATTCCGTCGCGCCAGGCATGTCGGGCTTCAGTCAGGCGCTGGCCATCCTTGATCGTGCCGGTTGCACCGATACGTTGTGCCAGCAGCCAGGCCTCGTAATCGAAGGCGTCTGGGTTGAGCAAGCCACTCGGGCGCTTCAACTTCACCGCCAGACGCCAGCGTTCGCCGCTATTGACCGGTGGCCCGGCGTACCAGGCCAGGCGCATCAGCGATGGCAGTTTCTCGTGCCGTGAGTGTGCATCGGCCAGCTCGAAACGCACGACTGCGTCGCTGTGCTGCGGCAAACCGACCACACGCCCTTCAAGCCAGCGGGTTTCGCCGTCCAGGCTCGGCGGCAAGCGATCATGCAAAGCCCACTGCGCGCCGACGCAGGCCCACGTAAAGCCAAACAGCAAAAACGCCAATGGATAGCTGCGAAACGGCAGCAGCATCAGCGCCACCACCGGCAGCACCACCAATAATCCGCCCGGCGGCAATGCCGGCAAAAAAACCGGGGCCAGCAGACCGACTGCCAGCGCCATCATCCCTGTGCGCATATGCCCGTCCTTGAGAGTCCCTCCTTAGGCATAGCGGGTCGGGGGCACCACCGTCGTCAACAATTGTCACAAAGTCTGAATGGGCGGTTCGTAGAATCCAGACATACTTGCCGCCTTAACCGACCGAGAAGCCTTATGCCCCGGCGCTTATTCAAACGTTACATGCCCGACCCGACGAGCATCAGGGAACACAAATCCTTACGCTTTCTCGGCAAGTTGCTGCATGACCCGAATCTCTGGCATCTCAATCGCCACTCGGTCGCCCGGGCGATGGCGGTCGGCCTGTTTGCGGCATTCCTGCCGATACCGGCGCAGATGCTGGTCGCCGCGGCATTGGCGGTGCTAGTGCGCGGCAATATGCCGATTGCGGTAAGTCTGGTCTGGCTGACCAATCCGATCACCATGCCTGCGGTGTTTTACTGCACATATCAGGCCGGGGCATTGCTGATGGATGTGCCGGCGCGGCACCTGCCGGATGAACTGACCTGGGAATGGATCAGCGGTGAACTGTCGACGTTGTGGCAGCCGTTTTTGCTCGGTTCAGTAGTGGTTGGTCTGGTGCTGGGCGCCCTCGCCTATTGCCTTGTGATGCTGTACTGGCGCTGGTGGGTGGCACGGCAATGGCGGCGGCGCAAGAAAAGTCGGCAGAAATGAATGCAAAAACGGCCTCCGCGATGGGAGACCGTTTTTTTTTTGTATCTGGGGTGGCCCCTTCGCGAGCAGGCTCGCTCCCACATTGGAATGCTTTCCTCTGTGGGAGCGAGCCTGCTCGCGAAAAAAGCAACGCGGTATCAGCTCAAGTACGCATCCCGCGCCCACTCACCAGCAACCGCGCACAGCCGAGATACAGCACCACGGTCGCCACCAGCATGAAGGTAATAGCGATGCCGATACGGATATCCGATACGCCAAGAATGCCGTAACGGAAGGCGTTGACCATGTGCAGTACCGGGTTGGCCAGCGAGACTGTCTGCCAGAACGGCGGCAGCAAGGTGATCGAGTAGAACACGCCGCCCAGGTAGGTGAGCGGAGTCAGCACGAAGGTCGGGATGATTGAAATATCATCGAAGTTGCGCGCAAACACCGCGTTGATAAAGCCCAGCAGCGAAAAGATCGTCGCCGTCAGCACCACCACCAGAATGGTTACGCCGAGGTGATGCACCTGCAAATGGGTGAAGAACAGCGACAGAATCGTCACGATCACTCCCACCGCCAAACCGCGTAATACACCACCAATGGTGAAGCCGATCAGGATCGTGTGCGGCGAGACCGGCGAGACCATCAGCTCTTCGATCGAGCGCTGGAACTTGCTGCCAAAGAAACTCGACACCACGTTGCCGTAGGAGTTGGTGATCACCGACATCATGATCAGCCCCGGCACGATGTACTCCATGTAGGTAAAGCCACCCATGTCGCCGATCTGGCGGCCGATCAGGTTGCCGAAGATCACGAAGTACAGAACCATGGTGATCGCCGGCGGCAGCAGGGTCTGCGGCCAGATCCGCATGAAGCGTTTGACCTCACGGTAGACGATGGTTTGCAGGGCGACGAGGTTGGGGCCGAACTCGGAACTCATACCGCCACCTTCGACAGATTTTTCTCCACCAGGGACACGAACAACTCCTCGAGGCGATTGGTTTTGTTACGCAGGCTCAGCACTTCGATGTTCTGCAGCGCCAGTTGGCCGAACAGCGCAGTGATGCCGGCAGACTTGTCGACCTGCACTTCCAGGGTGTGCGCATCGACCAGCCGCGCCGGGTAACCGACCAGTTGCGGCGCGGCCGACAGATCACCCTTGAGATCCAGCAAAAAGGTCTCGACATGCAGCTGACCGAGCAACTGACGCATGCTGGTGTTTTCGACAATGGTACCGTGGTCGATGATGCCGATGTTGCGGCACAGCTGTTCGGCCTCTTCCAGATAGTGCGTGGTCAGAATGATGGTGATGCCTTTCTCGTTCAGTTCGGTGAGGAAGGTCCACATCGAACGGCGCAGTTCGATGTCGACACCAGCAGTCGGCTCATCAAGGATCAGCAGGCGCGGTTCATGTACCAGCGCACGGGCGATCATCAAGCGGCGTTTCATGCCACCGGACAGTGAACGCGACGGCACATCGCGCTTGTCCCACAGGCCGAGCTGGGTCAGGTACTGCTCGGCGCGTTCCCTGGCGATTTTCGCCGGAATGCCGTAGTAACCGGCCTGGGTCACGACGATGTCGAAGGTCTTTTCGAACTGGTTGAAATTGAATTCCTGGGGCACCACGCCGATCGAGCGCTTGAGCGCTGCCGGGTTCTTGTCCAGGTCATGGCCGAAGATATTCACGGTGCCACTGGTCTTGTTGACCAGGGTCGAGAGAATGCCGATGGTCGTGGATTTGCCGGCACCGTTGGGGCCGAGCAAGGCGAAAAAGTCACCTTCGGCGACATCCAGATCGATACCACTCAAGGCCTGGAACCCGTTGCCGTAGGTTTTGGTTAGCTGCCGGATGGACAGAGCGGAACTCATATCGGATTTACGCACCAAGAAGGAAGGAAAGGAATAAATAAGGGCAGGCGGCGGGGGAAACAACCGCGGCGCAAGTTCGCAATGGTGCTTGCCGCCGCCGCACAAGTACAGTCAAGTGTGTCGATAGTAATTATCAAGTCAACGCGGTCATGACTGCTTTGCGGTAGGCCGGCCGCTGTTTCAGGCGCTCGTACCAGGCTTGCAGATGGGGTTGTGGCGCACGTTCGATGGGCATTTCGAACCACGCATAAATAAAGCTGCCAAGAGGAATATCACCCATGCCGATTTCATTGCCGGAGAGATAAGGCTGGCTGATCAAGGCATGGTCGGCCATGTTCAGCAACTCATCGCATTCCTTGATGGCGGCATTGATCGCCGTCCAGTCCTGCTTCTCGGCAGGTGTGCGCAGGACACCCCAGAACACGGTACGAAACGGCCCGGCGAAACTGGAAGTGGTCCAGTCCATCCACTTGTCCGCCCCGGCGCGGGCTTGCGGATCCGCCGGGTACCAAGCGCTGCCCGGCGCGTGCTTGGCCAGCAGGTAGCGGACGATGGCGTTGGATTCCCACAGCACGAAGCCGTCGTCTTCGATAACCGGCACCCGGCCATTCGGATTCATCGCACGGTACTCGGGCGTATCGACTACACCGAACGCACCACCGGCATCGATGGCCTCGTAAGCCAGGCCCAGCTCCTCGGCAGCCCACAAGGGCTTTCTGACATTCGATGAGTTTTTCCGTCCCCAGATCTTCAGCATGACCGCCTCTTTGCACATGAGTGGACGGCCAGCATACGCCGGATCAGGTGCGACTCAAATCGGTCTGCATATCGCCCAGCAGGACCGGCAACTGCTCATTGAACAGATGCGGATAGCAGTGTTGCAGGTGCTCGAAGAAGAAGGTTTCCGGCACATCGGTGAACTGGCCATGATCGACCAGATACTCCATCAACTGCGCACCGTCGCGGTTGAACGGGTGGAACACGCTGTCATTGACGCCATCGAACTCCAGCGCTGCAACATTGAACAACTCGCACAGTTGCCGGTTGAACGCCGGCGTCGCCTTGACCCAGCGGCCATCGAGAAACAGCTCGGTGTAGCCATGCATGGCAAACACGTCGCTTTTGAGCAACTCGAGCAGACGCGGGGTCGACAGGTGATTGCGCACATCGGCCAGCCCGATACGCGCCGGGATGCCGCAATGTCGCGCACAACCGGCGAGCAGCGTGGCCTTGGGCACGCAGTAACTTTGCCCCGCTGCCAGCGCGTAACTGCCGCGCAAGGTTTGCGGATCGCGGCTGAAGGTGTACGGGTTGTAGCGCACTGCCTCGCGCACGGCGTAATAAAGGCTGATCGCCTGCGTGCGCGGATCACGACTGGCGCCACGATGCGCTTCGGCGAACTCCACCACCGCCGGGTGGTCACTATCGATGAAGCGGCCGGGGCTCAGATACTCGTGCATGACGGCGATCTCCTGGATGAGCCTGGAGTCTAGCGACAGCCTGAGCACAGAGATAACGACGTTTCGGGCAAACCTGAAAGCAAAGTTGCGCAGCAACGAACGATTTCCCACACGTGTTGCCCACCGAACCTACGAAAACCATCCGGGGTTTCCCACGATTTCAATCACCATGCTCTGACCACCCGGTTTTACAGATGCCGTCTAAGCTCTGGAGGGTCGATTTGCCTTGGTTCACGGAGGACTGAATATGCTGTTGTTGTGGATACTGGTTTTGATCGTCGGGGTGGCGTACCTCGCCCATCGACGCATCGCCCCCCTGCCCGCGTTGGGCATCGTTGCCGCCTACCTGGTGGCGATGGGGATTTTCAGTCACGCGCCGGGCTGGCTGCTGTTCATATTCTGGGTCTTGCTGGCGGTGGTCGCCGCGCCGTTGTTGCTGCCCGACCTGCGCCGCAAGCACTTCACCGCGCCGCTGTTCAACTGGTTCCAGAAAACCCTGCCGCCGATGTCGCAGACCGAACGCGACGCGATCGATGCCGGCACCGTGTGGTGGGACGGCGAGCTGTTCAGCGGCCGTCCGGACTGGGACAAACTGCTGTCCTACCCCAAGGTGCAACTGAGCGAAGAAGAACAGGCCTTCATCGACGGCCCGACCGAAGAACTCTGCGCAATGGTCAGTGACTGGCAGATCGGCCAGTCGATGGACCTGCCGGCCGAGGCCTGGACGCACATCAAGGAACATGGCTTTTTCGCCCTGATCATTCCCAAGGAATACGGCGGCAAAGGTTTCTCCGCCTACGCCCACTCTCAAGTAGCCATGAAGCTGGCCACCCGCAGCGGCGACCTCGCCTCTACCGTGATGGTCCCGAACTCCCTCGGCCCGGCCGAACTGCTGCTGCATTACGGTACCGACGAACAACGCAATCACTACCTGCCGCGCCTTGCCCGTGGCGACGATATCCCGTGCTTCGCCCTCACCGGGCCGCTCGCCGGTTCCGATGCCGGCGCGATGCCCGACACGGGGATTATCTGCAAAGGTCAATGGCAAGGTGAGGAAGTCATCGGTCTGCGTCTGAACTGGGAAAAGCGCTACATCACCCTCGGTCCGGTGGCCACCCTGCTCGGCCTCGCATTCAAGGCCTACGACCCGGAGCACCTGCTCGGTGAAGAGGAAGACCTCGGCATCAGTCTGGCGCTCATTCCCACCGATACTGCGGGCGTCGAGATCGGCCGACGCCACCTGCCGCTGGGCGCCGCGTTCATGAACGGCCCGAACTCCGGCAAGGACGTGTTCATTCCGCTGGACTACCTTATCGGTGGCCAGGAAATGCTCGGCAAAGGCTGGATGATGCTGATGAACTGCCTGTCGGTCGGGCGTTCGATCTCGCTGCCGGCAGTCGGTACCGGCGCGGCCAAGTTCACCAGTCTGGTCACTGGTCAATACGCGCAGATTCGCGAACAGTTCAACGTACCGCTGTCCGCTTTCGAAGGCATTCAGGAAGCCATGGCCCGCATCGGCGGCAACGCGTGGATGATGGACGCCGCGCGCATGCTCACCGCCAACGCGGTGGATCTCGGCGAAAAACCTTCAGTGCTGTCGGCGATCCTCAAATATCACCTCACCGAACGCGGCCGCGAATGCATCAGCCACGCCATGGACGTGCACGGCGGCAAAGCCATCATCATGGGGCCGAACAACTACCTCGGCCGCAGCTGGAACGGCGCGCCGATCTTCATCACCGTCGAAGGCGCGAACATCCTGTCGCGCAACCTGATGATCTTCGGTCAGGGCGCGATCCGCTGCCATCCGTTCGTGCTCAAGGAAATGGCGCTGGCCGGTCGTGAAGACAAAGACCAGGCGCTCAAGGAATTCGATGGTCTGCTGCTCAAGCACATCGGCTTCGCCGTCAGCAATGCTGCCAGCACCCTGGTGCTGAATCTCGGGCTTGGCCACTTCGAACACGCACCGGGCGACAGCATCAGTCAGGGCTACTTCCGTGCGCTCAACCGTCAGGCTGCCGCATTCGCCATGCTCGCCGACTTCAGCATGATGCTGCTGGGCGGTGAGCTGAAGCGCCGCGAGCGACTGTCGGCACGCCTTGGCGATGTGTTGAGCAACCTGTATCTGGCCTCCGCCGCGCTCAAGCGTTATCACGATCTGGACTCGCCCACGTACATGGAGCCGCTGTTCCGCTGGGCCATGGAAGAAAGCCTCGGCCAGTCGGAACGGGCGCTGGATGAACTGCTGAGCAACTTCCCGAACAGGGTCTTCGGTTGCCTGCTGCGAGTCATCGTGTTCCCGTTCGGTCGCCGCCACAAAGGCCCATCGGACAAACTCGGTGCCGAAGTCGCCGCGGTCATCGGTCGCGCCAAGGGTGATCCGGCGCTGGAAGAACTGCTCGCCGGCTGCTATCGCCCGCAATCGGCCGATGATGCAGTGGGCGCACTGCAATACGCCAGCGACCTGCTGAACGCTGCGCAACCGCTGCACAAGAAACTGCACACCGCGCTGAAAAGCGGTCAGGTCAAACCGGCAGCGGGCGAACACACCATCGACGCGGCGCTGGAAGCCGGCGTATTGCAACCCGTCGAAGCGCAAAGCCTGCGCGACGCTGAAGCGGCCCGCCGCAAGGTGATCGATGTCGACGATTTCGCCAAGGAAGAGCTGACACAGGCTGAGGGCAAAGTCCGCTGATCCTGGTTTTTTGTGAAAAAACGGCGCGGGGGCTTTATACTCCCGCGCCCGTTTTGCTCTTGAGGACTTATCTCGTGTCCAACGTCGTTGCCGATCATCTCGTTTTACTCGACCACCTGCGCAGTATCCTGGTCGCCGTAGGTGACGCCGAACAGGTGCCCGAAGAAAGCCATGCCCTGTTCCTCGAGCGCTTCGACGAACTGCTGGCATCCTTGCCGATCGCCCCTATCGAAAGCCAATACCTGGGCCAGGACATCCTCACCCAAGTCATCAGCCGCTACCCGCAAATCGCCCACCTGATCCCGCGCGATCTGCTGTGGTTCTTCGCCGGCGACTGCCTGCATTACCTCTCCGACGAAGAAATCGACCTGTACCAGGCCCTCGAAGAACGCCGCTACGAAGCCGAACAGAACGACGAACCGTTCGACTGGAACCAGGAAAAACAACTGCTGGCCATGTCCGCACAGGACAGCAAGCACTGATTTTTCACAGATAATGAAGAGGCCCGCATGGTGATCCATGCGGGCTTTTTTCAAGATCAAAAGCCCCCTCTCCCGGAGGGATAGGGGCACCAACTCAAGCCTGACGCACACGTTCTACAGCTCGTTGGATGGCGTGCATTCGGTAGTAGATGGCCGGCAATAAAGACGCCTTCGCGAGCAGGCTCGCTCCCACAGAAAGCAGAATCAAGATCAAAAGATCGTCCGAACGCGGCCCGAGCCTTCGGCAGCTCCTACACGATGAGCGTTAGCTCGAGTAAAGCTCTTGATCTTGATCCACCGGCGACGTCGGAAGGCTGAGCGGAGGGATTGATCCGGGCGTGGGAGCGCAGCGACCGTTCGACGAAGTCGAACACAGCGCAAGGAGGTGCAGCGAAGCAAACCGGAAACGCTGCGCCAGGATCAATCCCGTAGCGAAGGAACCCGAGCCTGCGAGGGCCGAACGCAGGAGCAAGCCTTTTGGTTACTTTTTGGCGTCTGAAAAAGTGACTCGCCGTAAGGGCGAAACCGCCAGAGGCAACAACCGAAGCAACGGATATTCACCCAAACCACCAGAGCATGGTCGGCCCGAAGGCCGCCAAGCCCCCCAAAAAAACCTCAAAGCAACCCCTCACTCTCCGGCAGCTCATAAGCCACAGCCACATTGCTCCCGCCCACCGATTTCCCGGGCCTGCCCAACGTCGGCTCCTTCTGCAAACACTCCACCAGATAATCAATAAACACCCGCAATTTCGGCGGCAGATAACGCGTCGGCGAATGCAGCAACCACAACCCACCGTGATAAGAGGCGAGAAACGTCCAGTCCGGCAACACCTGCACAATCAGCTTCTGCTCCAACGCATAACGCGCCGTGAAATACGGCAGACTGCCAATCCCGATATGCTGCAACACCGCCCCCAGCCGCACGCCGGTGTGATTGGCGGCATACCGCCCGCGCACGCCAACCGTCACCACCTTGCTGCCCTTCTTGAATTTCCAGCGCGCATCGCTCGGCGTTTCGCCCAGATAAATACAACTGTGATTGAGCAAATCGTGAGGATGCGTCGGCGTGCCATGTTCGGTGAGGTATTGCGGCGTGGCGCAAAGCAAATGGTCGATGTTCAGCAACTGCCGCCCGACCAGCCCGGCTGGTGGACGATCAGTGATGCGAATCGCCAGGTCGACATGATCATCGATCAAATCGACCTGACGATCCTCCAGCAACAACTCGACATCGACCTTGGGATAGCGGCGCAGAAACTCCGGCATGTGCGGATGAATCACAAAACGCCCCACCGCTTTCGGCACGCTGACCCGCACCAGACCTTCCGCTTCGTGGGTGAATTGTCCGCTGATTTCCATCACCGATCTGGCCGCACTGACCATTTCCCGGCAACGCTTGAACACCTCTTCGCCGCCATCGCTCAAGCGCAATTTGCGCGTGGTGCGCTGCAGCAAGCGCGTGGCCAAAGCCTTCTCCAGACGGGAAATGCTGCGACTGACCGCTGAGGGCGACGAGCCCATTTGCCGTGCTGCTTCAGAGAAACTGCCAGTCTCGACAACCTTGACGAAAATCGCCATTTCACCAAGCAGCGGCAGCGGTAGATTGATGCTCACAACGCACAAGTCCTTTGATGTTGGAATGGATTATCACGTTATTGCACGATTCATATAATAAAAACAGAACTTCGATCAGGGCACGGAATATGACGCTTCGCCTGTTTTTTCACAGTGATGACCTCAAGGCGAATGTCGAAGTCCTCGACTGCACACCCCACGAAAACGAATTCGCCGTGGTGCTGCGCGCTACCCTGTTTCATCCGCAAGGCGGTGGTCAGCCTTGCGATACTGGCTGGATCGGTGACAGCCGGGTGTCGCGGGTGGTACAGGAAGCGGAGCGCATCGTTCATTTCGTTGACCGTCCGGTACCGCTCGGCATGACGGTTATCCGCATCGATGACGAACGCCGCCGCTTCAACACACGCATGCATTCGGCCGGGCACCTCATCGGGCATTTCCTTCAGGCCATGGGCTGGGTGCCGATCAAGGCACACCATTGGCCAGACGAAGGCCGGGTGCAATTCAAGCCGGGCGATGCTGCGGAAGAAGTCGATGCACCAACCGTTCAAACTGGCATCGAGCAGTGGATCGAACACGATCTGCCGCGCCTGACATCGCTGCGCGAAGGCGCACGGGAAATCAGTTTTGGTGAACTGCCGGCCTATGGCTGCGGTGGCACCCATGTACGCAGCCTGAAGGATCTGGGCACAGTCACGATCGCCTCCCTTTCGCAGAAGAAGGGCACGCTGTCCGTCCACTACAGCGTGGATTGAGCATTTCGGACGCAGCCGTCGCGCGGCGTCCGACGCCGGGGAACCGCATTCGCCGGTTCCGTTGACTATCGATAGACGGACCTAAAACAAATGATGCTAGACGTCGAGCGTCTCGATGAGACGTGCATAAAAAAACTGGCCAACGAAGAAGTCCTCGCCATCCGCGTCAAACGCTTTTTACCTGAGCCGCTGGCCATCGAAATTGGCGACAAGATCCTTGCCCCGGGCTTTGAGGGCTACATCAACGCGCCGAGCATCGGCCGTATCGGCATGGCTTTTTACGAGGCGGAAAACCAGCCGTTGCTGATCGAGGATTACTTCGAACGCGCCACCCGTAACATCGCCGAATTGCGCCAGCGCTGCGCGCCCTACTCCTCACCGATCGACACCCTGCGCTGCATGCTCGACGAATCCTGGCCCGCCGGTGCGCACTTGGAAAACCTCTACGGACGCAAGATGTATGTCGGCTTGTCGCGCGTGGTCAAACCCGGCGTGTGCTTTCTCGCCCACCACGACATTTTCGCCAAGGACGCCCCGGACAGTTTTCAGGCGCGCAGCCTGGAAGCGCAGTTCGCCTGCAATGTCTACCTCAACATGCCCACCGAAGGCGGCGCCTTGCAGATGTGGAACGACGCGATTACCCCGGACCAGTTCGACGAAATGCGCGGCGACAGTTACGGCATCGAGCCGTCCCTGCTTGGGCCGCCCGCGCTTGAGGTGCGGCCGCAGCCCGGCGATTTCATCATGTTCAACTCGCGCCGCATGCACTCGGTGACACCTGGCGTGGCGGACCCGCGTTTGAGCCTGTCCTTCTTTGTCGGCTATCGCGGCAACGCTTCCCCCCTGACTTTCTGGAGCTGACATGTTTTCCAATTACCTGGGCGAATTTCTCGCGTTGGCCACCATTCACTTTCTCGCCGTGGTCGCACCCGGCCCGGACTTCGCCGTGACCATCCGGCAAAGCGTTCGCTTCGGCCGCCTGGTCGGAATCTGTACGGCGCTGGGCATCGGCGCGGGGATCTCCGTGCATGTGCTGTATACCTTGCTCGGCGTCGGCGCCTTGATGCACACCACGCCATGGTTGCTCACCGTCGCCAAGGTTGTCGGCGGCGCATACATCCTTTATCTGGGCGTGAGCCTGATCCGCAGCAAACCGAAAACCAGCGTCGAGGGCGAAAAAAGCGCTGATGAGCCGCTGGTTGAACAGTCACTGTTCAAGGCATTCAGCACCGGTTTCCTGACCAACGCCACCAACCCCAAGGCCACCCTGTTTTTCCTGGCGATCTTCACCACAATCATCAGCGCCAGCACACCGCTGCAGGTGCAGGCGTTCTACGGATTGTGGATGTGCTTCGTCAACGCGCTGTGGTTCGTGGTCGTTGCGCTGTTTTTCTCCAGCAACAAAGTGCGCCTGCTGTTCATGCGCCTCGGGCATTGGTTCGAGCGCAGCATGGGGGTGATCCTGATTCTTTTCGCCGGGCGCTTGATGCTGTCGATGTGACCTACACAAAAAAGTCCCGGCATAACCTGCCGGGACTTTTTCATTTGTGCGCCTCTTTTGCATTTCTGTGCGACAGATCAAATTTCAGGCTCCCTCTACACGCCCTCGGGGTGTTAGGTTGCAAAATGTTTCTGTCGCAAGCGTCAGAATTTTCCTTCCATCCCTTAGCAAAGGAATGCCTGTTCCATGGTCTTTTCCCTGAAAAAACTGGCCGCCGCCACTCTCGTCATGGCCAGCCTCGCCACGTTTGCCAGCGCCGCACAAGCCAACATTACTGCCGAGCAAAGCGCAGCGATCCTGAAATCCTTCGACGGCCAGAGCTTGACGGATTTCCGCAGCTTCCTTGGCAGCCTGGCGAAAAGCGACCTGGCCAAGACGGATAACCTCAACCCATCCATCAGCGCTTTCCTCGACAACAAGACCCTGAACGCCGAACAGCAGAATGAAATCCACCGCCTGCTGGGGATCTACACCCGGGTGAAGTACGGCAAGGCCGCGCTGGAAACCCTGCGTCAACTCGTCGAGATTCCGACCTTCCGCAAGGACGGCGTGGCGCAGCATGACAACCCGGAATTCATCAAGATCGCCGGCGAGATTCAAAAGCTCGCTGAGTCTTTCAACCTGAAATTCCGCAACGTCGATAACCGCATCTACGAAATTTCTCTGGACGGCAAAGGCGACGAAGTCGTCGGTATTCACGCGCACGCCGATGTGGTGCCGGTGACCCCGGAAAACTGGGTTTTGAAGGACGGCACCAAGCTCGATCCGTTCAAGGTCACGCTGATAGGCGATCGCATGTACGGTCGCGGCACCGAAGACGACAAGAACGCCATCGTCGTTGCGCTGTACGCAATGAAGGTCATCAAGGACGAGAAGTTGCCACTGGTGCGTAACTTCAAGTTGCTGGTCGACACCACCGAAGAAACCAGCGGTGACGCGATTCCTTATTACTTCGAGCGCAACCCGACGCCTGCCTACAACATGGCGCTGGACGGCGGTTATCCGGTAGTGATTGCCGAGAAGGGCTACGGCACCGTGATGGCCAATTTCGCCAAGCGCAAAGCCGAGGGCAACGGCGCGGAAATCGTTTCGATGACCGGCGGCAAGGCAACCAACCAGATTCCATCCGCTTCTGTGGTTACCCTGGTAACCGACAATCCTGCGGAGCTGGCAGCCAGTCTGGAAAAAGCCGGCGCCGTCTATGCCAAAGCCAATGGTGGCGACTTCCAGATCGCTGCCAAGGTCGAAGGCAAAGACGTCAAGCTGACCGTCACCGGGGTGTCCGCGCATTCCTCCGAACCTGAATCCGGGATCAATCCGGTGGCGCGGATGTTGAGCTTCATCAACAGCCTGGACGGCAAAGTCGCGCTCAAGCACAACCAGTTCACTGACGCCGCGCGTTATGCCGATGACAACTGGGGCCTCGACTATCTGGGTAAAAAACTCGGTGTGGGCTTCGCGGACTCGTTCATGGGGCCACTGACCACCTCCCTGACTTATGTAGCCGAGGATGATAAAGCCTTCAAATTGGCGGTGAACCTGCGTGTACCGAAGGGCAAGTCCCCGGAAAAGCTCAAGGCTGAAATCGCCGAGAAACTGGATGCCTGGAGCAAGAAGACTCACGTCGCCGTGGCGTTCGATTATTCAGTGGCCGAACCGATGTATCGCAATCCCGAGGGCGAGTGGGTCAAGGCGCTGCTCGCGGTGGCCAGCGAAAACCTCGGCATGAAGTCGGAATTCGGTACTTCCGCTGGCGCGACTTCGGTTCACGAATTGCCGAATGGTGTGCAGTTCGGCCTGGCGCGACCTGAGGCCAAATACACTGGCCACACCGATGGGGAATTCAAAACCGTCGACCAGTTCCTGCTGGATCTGCAAATCGTCACGGAAATGATGGGGCGTGTCGGGCAGTTGCCGAAGCTCTGATGCACTGTATTTACCCGGTCGCTTGTGATCGGGTTAAACATACGGAAGGACCCGGCATCGGGTCCTTTTTTTTTGCCCCCACAAAACGCGCGCGTCGAGGCTGTCAGCCCCCTAAGCAAGTCGGGCTTGGATCGCCTGCAGCCGACACTCAACTTCATTGCACTTGCAATCACATTGAAGCCTTGAGTAAGGTGCAGCCACGACGGAACGTACGGAGATTGTGGAATGATCGGCTTTTGCAGCTTCACTAAAACGCCCGAAACCAGCTTGGCCGCTCAGGCCTGCATCGATAAGATCCGCACAGTTTCACCGCAGCAGACTGCGGGTTCTTCCTCGCCGCTGCTCACCATGATCGAAATCGCCAATCGCCTCGAGAGGGATCCGGGAACAGCCAGGCATATCTGGGTCATCCGCTCCAGCAAGCAGAGCCAAGCCGCAAATGCCCACACCCGGATCAGCGCCTGGCCCCTGCGTTTGAGCGCCATAGCTCGCTCAAGCGAAAAACCGCTGCTGTACCTGACCACTTCGGCGACATCGGCCGAGTTATGTGCGCTTTCCGATGAATCGGCCCATCGGGGCATTCTGTGCAATGACATCGAAACCTTGCCCTCACGCTGGCCCAAGGGGGCTCATCCCTGGGTGCCACTCTGGCTGGTCGCTAACGCACACTGCCTGCCCTTCGACCCCGCCAGCGGCGCCGAAGCGCAGGCCATTACCCTGGCGGCTTTGCAAAGTTTGTATGTGGAAGGCAATGACGGTTTTTATTACATGGCGCTTCACGATGAGCCCAGTGATTTCATCGCTCCAACCAACCGACTCAACGCCAGCGAGGCCTTCAAGGGCATGTACAGGCTCAGCAGCATCGATACCGATTCAGCGCTCCCTAAAGTGCGCTTGCTCGGGGCGGGGCTGGCGTTGCAATCGGTGGCGACGGCGGCGCAACTGCTACGCGAGGACTGGGGCGTGGCCAGCGAACTGTGGAGCTGCCCCAGCTATACCCGCCTTGCCCGCGACGCGGACAATGCGCACCGCTGGAATCGCCTGCATCCGGAAATGCCGCGCAGGTCAGCGCATTTGTTCGATTGCCTGGACAACGAGGAGTGGCCGGTGGTGGCCGTGACCGGGTATGCCCGGCATGTCGCCGAGCAGATCGGTGCACATGTGAAGTCACGGTTCGTGGCTCTCGGTGCCGACTCGATCGGGTCCGCCTTGGGCCGGGTGGATCAGCGCTGGATCGTGGTGCTGGCCCTTCAGGTTCTGGCTGAGGAAAGCGTCATCAGCCAAGCGTTCATCAAACAGGCCATGGATCGGTACCTGCTCCAATGAAAAGCTCCCTCACTTCGCCCGCCCACTGCTGCGCGCCGCGCTGGCCGCGCGCTCGAGGGCATCGCTGAAAAGGCGTTGCTGGGCGTCGTCAAATTGCGACAAGAACAGTTCGTCCACTGCGCCTTCGTAGATGGCCCACATTTTCTTGCGTAGCGCCTTGCCTTGCTCGGTGATGCTGGCATACGCGCCGCGACCGTCATCGCTGGCGCGGCTGCGGGTGACCAGACCTTCGGCCTCCAGGCGGTCCACCAGGCGCGTCAGGTTGTAGCGCTCGATGGCCATCACATCCGCCAGTTCGTTCATTCGCCGGGTGCCTTCGGGGCCGCTTTCCAACCCCCATAACGCGTCGTACCAGGCGTAGGCCGGCAGCCCGGCGGCCGCCAGCCGACGCTCGATCTCGCGGATCAGGCAGCGGTGTGCCCTGACGAATCTGAACCAGGTATCCGGCTCGTTTGAAGACATGCATCACCTTTTTCATGAAGTCGATTTAGTTGCAATTGTAGCGCACGACAGGCTAAGTTCTTTCACGTAGTTGCAAATGCAACTACAAACTCGAAGGCTGGCGCTGACCCACGCCCCTTGGTCAGGCACCAAACGACTCGGTGCTGCTGCAAATGTTCAGGAGACGACAACGATGGCACAACAACCCGCTTTTCTCGACGAGGATCCACAAGAGACTCGCGAATGGCTCGAATCGATTGAGTCAGTGGCGAGTGTCGAAGGACGCCCTCGCGCCCACTATCTTATCGATCAGATGCTTGATTTCGACGCCAACCGTCACGGTGATTTCTACGGGCGCGTGACGACGCCCTACGTCAATACGATCCCGGTCAACCGTCAGCAGCCCTACCCCGGCGACCTGGCCGTGGAGCGCCGGATCAATGCCTATATCCGCTGGAACGCGCTGGCCATGGTGCTGCGTGCCGGCAAACATTCGAACGTGGGCGGACACATCGCGTCCTATGCGTCGGCGGCGGTTTTGTATGACGTCGGCTTCGAGCACTTTTTCCGTGGCCGCACCGCGCAGTTCGCCGGCGACATGGTGTACATCCAGGGCCACTCCTCACCTGGCATCTATGCACGGGCCTATCTGGAAGGACGCCTGAGTGAAGAGCAACTGGACAACTTCCGCCGCGAAACCGATCGTGACGGTCTTTCATCCTATCCCCACCCACGGCTGATGCCGGAGTTCTGGCAATTCCCGACGGTGTCCATGGGGCTGGGGCCAATTACCGCGGCGTATCAGGCACGGTTCATGCGTTACCTGGAAGACCGCGGGCTGAAGGAACATCAGGGGCGAAAAGTATGGGCATTCCTCGGCGACGGTGAAATGGACCAGCCGGAATCCCTGGCGGCGATTTCTCTCGCGGGCCGGGAAAAGCTCGACAACCTCATCTTTGTCGTCAACTGCAATCTGCAGCGCCTGGACGGACCGGTGCGCGGTAACAGCAAGGTGATTCAGGAGTTTGAAAGCCTGTACCGGGCGGCTGGCTGGAATGTACTCAAGGTCATCTGGGGCAGCGGCTGGGATGCCCTGTTGGAGAAGGACAGAACCGGCCTGCTGCGCCAACGGATGATGGAGTGTGTCGACGGCGACTATCAGAATTACAAGTCGCAGAACGGCGCCTATGTGCGGGAGCATTTCTTCGGCAAATACCCTGAGCTGTTGGAGCTGGTCAGTAACTTGAGCGACGCCGACATCTGGAAACTGTCCCGTGGTGGCCACGATCCGGAGAAAGTCCACAACGCCTACGCCGCTGCCATGCGCCACACCGGCGGACCGACGGTGATCCTGGCCAAGACGGTGAAGGGTTTCGGCATGGGCGAAGCCGGCGAAGGTCAGAATATCAACCACCAGCTCAAGAAGATGGGCGAGGACGCGGTCAAGGCGTTCCGTGATCGGTTCGGACTGGAACTCAGCGATGATCAGCTCGGCGACATGCCTTACCTCAAACCGGCTGCGGACAGCGTCGAGACCCTGTACCTGCAAGCCAGGCGCACCCGGTTGGGCGGTTACATCCCGGCCCGTTTCAATGCCGTGGCGCCATTGCAGGTTCCGCCTTTGTCGGCGCTGGATACACAGCTCAAAGGGACTGGCGAGCGGGCGATCTCGACGACCATGGCGTTCGTGCGCATCCTCGGCACGCTGCTCAAGGACCCGAATATTGGCAAACTGATCGTGCCGATCGTCCCCGACGAATCACGCACCTTCGGTATGGAAAGCCTGTTCCGACAAATTGGCATCCACTCCCATGTCGGCCAGCTCTATACGCCTCAGGATGCCGGCCAACTGAGTTATTACAAGGAGGCCAGAGATGGCCAGATCATGCAGGAAGGCCTGAACGAATCCGGCGGAATTTCTTCCTGGATCGCCGCGAGTACTTCCTACAGCACCCACGCCGTAATGACGGTGCCATTCTACATTTTCTACTCGATGTTCGGTTTCCAGCGCGTTGGCGACCTCGCTTGGGCGGCAGGTGACGCCCGTGCCCGGGGTTTCCTGCTCGGCGCCACGTCCGGCCGGACCACGCTGATGGGCGAAGGCCTGCAGCACGACGACGGCCATAGCCATGTCTTGTCTTCCACCATCCCCTGCTGCGTTTCCTACGATCCCACTTACGCCTATGAATTGGCGGTGATCATCCAGGACGGGATGCGGCGGATGTATGTCGAAAACGAGGATATCTTTTACTACATCACGCTGCTCAACGAGAATTACGTCCATCCGCCGATGCCCGAGGGTGTCGAGCAAGACATCCTCAAAGGCATGTACCGGCTCAGCGCCAGTGCCCAGCCCGGCGAAGGCAAGCATGTGCAACTGATGGGTTGCGGTTCGATCCTGCAGGAAGTCGTTGCCGCTGCCCAATTGTTGGAGCGCGATTTTGGCGTCAGCAGTGACGTATGGAGCGTCACCAGCCTGACCGAGCTGCGTCGGGAGGGCCAGGATGCCGAACGCTGGAATCTGCTTCATCCACAACAGACGCCTCGCATCAGCCATGTTGAAAGCTGCCTGCAGGATGCACAGGGTCCGGTGGTGATCGCGACCGACTATATGAAAATATTCGCCGATCAGATCCGCCCGTTCGTGCCCAAACGCCGCTTCGTCGCATTGGGCACTGACGGTTTTGGCCAATCGGACACCCGGGAATCGTTGCGTCGGTTCTTCGAAGTGGATCGCCATTTCATTGCATTGGCGGCCCTGAAAGCGCTGGCCGATGACGGATCGCTGGCACGGGAAAAAGTGACCGAAGCGATTGTTCTTTATGGGATTGACCCCGAGAAGCAGAATCCTGCAGCTGTATGATTATGGGATTCCATTGAAACTGAAAGGCGCCTGAAAAGGCATCCTGCCGGGCTCCAGGGCAGGATCCTTTTTTGTTGCCGCCATAAAATGCGCACAAACAAAAACGCCGATCATCACTGATCGGCGTTTTTGTGAAATTGGAGCGGGAAACGAGACTCGAACTCGCGACCCCGACCTTGGCAAGGTCGTGCTCTACCAACTGAGCTATTCCCGCAAATGGCGTCCCCTAGGGGACTCGAACCCCTGTTACCGCCGTGAAAGGGCGGTGTCCTAGGCCACTAGACGAAGGGGACACGCTACCCGGAACACATGGTGTGTGTTTCGGTGTCCAGATCCGCATCCGAAGATCAGGTTCTGGTTTCACTCAGCACCGCCCGAAAGCACTGCTGTTTAAAATTGGAGCGGGAAACGAGACTCGAACTCGCGACCCCGACCTTGGCAAGGTCGTGCTCTACCAACTGAGCTATTCCCGCATTGGCGTCCCCTAGGGGACTCGAACCCCTGTTACCGCCGTGAAAGGGCGGTGTCCTAGGCCACTAGACGAAGGGGACACACTACAACATTCACTCCCTGCCGCGTTTCGCTGTGTGCTTTACGCTGCAAGTGGCGCGCATTCTATGGATGGATTGAGGGGTCGTCAACCCCCTGATATAAATTTATTTAAATCAATGACTTCGACATGGTTTACGGGCCGCGTAGGGCTTTTCCGTCGTTCGAAACCTGACGCCTATATTCCGCCACTCGCCAAGACGTTATAGTCCACCGCACAGTGATGGCAATCTGCACATCCGGCGCCAGCATTCATCTATACCGCTGGCGGCCGATACAGATTGCACCAGCCGATCCAACCCGTCGAGCGGCGCTAGGCGCCTAAATGCCCAGCCACTACACTCGCATGCGAACCCTATAAAGAGGTCTTACCGGTGACACCACTCATGATCACCCTGCTAGTCGTAGCCGGGATCGCAATTCTGATCGCCATTGGCTACATGAACCATGTGGTGGAAAACAACAAACTGGAGAAGGCCCGCACCAAAGTCGAACTCAACGACCGCCTGCGTCGCTGCGGTGAACTGACCGAGACCTTTCCCGGCCAGTTCATGACGCCGGCGCTCAAGCTGCTGCTGACTCGCCTGGAGCTCAACGTCTGCCAGCGCCTGCTGAACCTGGACAAAACCAGCGCGACCACCAAGGCGCGCATCACCGAACTCAGCGCATTGGTGGCCCAGGGCGAATCGATCCCGGTAAACAACCCGCCGGCGCCGATCCTGACCGAAGCCAAAGCCAAAGACGTGCGCTTCCTCCTCGAAGCCCTCCACGGCCAGATCACCCGCGCCGCCCACGACGGCTTCCTGCCACCGAACGAAGCCAAACAATGGATTCGCGAAGTGCGCCACATCCTGGTGCTGCTGCACATCGAGTTCTTCAACAACCTCGGCCAGCAGTCCCTGCAACAAAACCAACCCGGCCAGGCCCGCCTCGCCTTCGAACGCGGCGTGCAATACCTGCGTAAACAGCAGGATCCGCAAATCTACGCGGAGCAGCTGCAATACCTGGAAAAACTCCTCGCCCGCGCGAACGCCCAGGTCATGGACAAGATCGCCCCGGTTGAAGGTGAAGAGAACCAATTGACTGCAGGCTTGAAGGATGTCGAAGCGGATGCGGACTGGAAGAAGAAAGTGATTTACGACTGAAGCGGGAATGCCGGGGAAGAAGCCACCGTAATCGGTGGCTTTTTTGTGGGGGCCTTAAAGAGGGTGTGACTTGAAAATCGCCTTCGCGAGGAGGCTCGCTCCCACAAAAAAGCAAAGTCAAAAGATCGCAGCCTCCCGCAGCTCCTACAGTTGGATCGCGTAATACTCGAGAACAGGTCGGCTGTCAGGCCGCCTTCGCGAGCAAGCTCGCTCCCACAGAAAGCAAAATCAAAAGCCAAAGATCGCAGCCTTCGGCAGCTCCTACACACGATGAGCGCAAGCTCGAGTAGCTTTTGATCTTGGAGCCCGTCGGCAGGCTGAGCGGAGGGATCGATCCGGGCGTGGGAGCGCAGCGACCGTTTGGCGCAGCCAAACACAGCGAGTGCAGGTGCAGCGAAGCAAACCGGAGCCGCTGCGCGAGGATCGATCCCGCAGCGAAGGAACCCCGAGCCCCAGCGAGCGGGCCGAACGTCAGGGTAAAGCCTTTTTGGGTACTTTTTCGGCGTCTGGAAAAAGTGCCTCGCCGTAAAGGCGAAACCGCCAGCCGCAACCCCCCGAAGCAACGGATATTCACGCCCCCCCAAGAGCCTGGTCGGCCCAGAGGCCGCCAAGGCTCAAAGCCGAAAATGCCCAACCATCGAGCGCAACTCTCCCCCCAACTGCGCCAGCTCAACACTCGAAGCAGCATTGCCGCGCATCGCCACGGAGGAGTGATCCGCACTCGCGCGAATCTGCGTGACGCTGCGATTGATCTCCTCCGCCACCGAACTCTGCTCCTCGGCCGCCGCGGCAATCTGCTGATTCATCTGCTGAATCAACGACACCGCCGCCGCAATACTCCCCAACGCACTCTCGGTCTGCAACGCGTCGCTGACCGCCAGCTTCACCAGTTCGCCACTGCTGCGAATCTGCTGCACCGACGACTGCGCCGCCGCACGCAAGGCACTGACCAGTCGCTCGATCTCATCAGTCGACTGCTGCGTACGCCGCGCCAGTGCGCGCACTTCATCGGCCACCACCGCGAATCCCCTGCCCTGCTCCCCCGCCCTTGCAGCCTCGATGGCCGCGTTCAACGCCAGCAGATTGGTCTGCTCGGCCACGCTTTTGATCACCTCCAACACCGTGCCTATATTCTGAATCTCGGCGCTGAGGCTCTCGATGCTGGAACTGGCCGACGTTGCCGAATCCGCCAACTGCTCGATCCGCGCCATACTCTGGCGTACTACCTGCTGACCGCTTTCGACCTTGTCATCCGCGGTCTGCGCTGCCAGCGCCGCCTCTTCGGCATTGCGCGCGACGTCATGCACGGTGGCGGTCATCTGATTCATCGCCGTGGCCACCTGCTCGGTTTCTTCTTTCTGGGTGTTGACCTCGAGATTGGTCTGCTCCGTCACCGCCGACAGCGACTGCGCGGAACCGGCCAGTCGCTCGATCCCTGCCTGCAAACCACTGACAATGCTGCCCAATCCGGCGGCCATTTGCTGCATCGCCAACATCAACTGGCCCATTTCATCGCGACGCGTCACGTCGACCTTCGCCGTCAGATCGCCCGCAGCGATCTGCTGCGCCACGCGAATCACACTGCGCAAGGGCGCGACGATCAACCGCGTGATCAGCCATGCGGCGAGCAATCCGACCAACAGGGCCAGCGCTGAAGAACCAATAATCAGCATCGAGTTTTTCTTGAGTTCGGCCTGCATCGACGCGTCTTCAGCGACATACGCCTGATTGACCCGATCCACCACTTGCGCGGCACGCTGATGCAATTGCCCGTAGACATTTTTCTCCTGCGCCAGCAAGCCGGTGTACTCGGCGAGTTTGTCGTTGAACCCAGCGATATGCCCCGACACCTCATTTAGCACGGTCAGATAGCCCTCGTCCTTGACCGTGGTTTTCAGCGCCTCGGCCTGCTCCTGCGCCTGAGCGGCCTGTTCAATCTGGCCCTGGCCGGCGTCGGAAGCCCCCTTGCGGCTTTGATCCAGACGCACGCGTGCTTCATTCATCGCCTGTAGCATCAGCCGCGAGACCTGACTGATCTGATTCGCCTGCTCGATGAACTGAGCGCCGTCTTTACCCTCGGTGTCTTTCAGGGTGTAGGCGCCATCGTCGGCCAGCCCCGACTGCAACACATCGAGGTTATTGGCCACGCTGGACACTGACCAACTGGCCATTTCCAGTGCGAGGTCTTTGGCCTGGCTGATCGAGACAAATTCATCGAACGCTTGGCGATACGCGCCCAATGCCTGCTCGACATCGCTCATCACCGGCACATTGGCCGGCGATTGTGCCTTGAGCTCGCCGGCAAGAACCACCAGCCCATCAACGCCTTCGCGCAACGCGTCGGCGGTTTTCGGATCGCCGCGCAACGCGTATTCCTGCTCGAGCAGGCGCACCTTGAGCAGGCCGCTATTGAGCGCGGACATCTGCTTCAGGCCGTCGAAACGCAGGCTGATGGTTTGCAGGGACCAGACGCCAATCGCCGCAACCAATGCAGTCAGCAGCAAAACCAGAACAAACCCGATCCCCAGTTTTTTCGCCATACCGAGGTCGGCAAAACGTCCTTGCACGGCGGAAATCATTGCGCGTCGTCCCCTGCCAAAGTCTGTTGACGAAGATTCGCAACGGGCTTGAACCAGCACAAGTCTCAAGCGTCGGAATAATGGCAAAAAGCTACGCCCGCGTCGTTTTCAGAATGCTTGAGGTCGATCCGCGCGAGTATTGCGAAAAAACTGGCGGGCACGCGGATCGCAGGCGCAGGCGACGTTGATGCGATGCCAGTCACCCGCTTCGCCGCTGGGGCTGAAGGCATCCGCCGCCGATAACACGATCCCGCAACGCTGCGCCTGTCTGCGTATCCACGCTTGATCGCTGACGCGTGCCCGCGCCCAGATGAACAAGCCGCCAACCGGTTTGCCGAACACTTCCCACTCAGCGTCTTCCAGAGCCTGCAATGCCGCCGCGCGATCGGCACTCAAGCGCTGGCGCTGACGCTGCACCAGTTTGCGATATGCGCCGGTCGCCATCAGCCTCGCCAGCACTGCCTCGGCCAGCCTTGAACAGCCCAGGCCGCTGATCATTTTCACCTCGGCCAGGCGCGTCAGCAGTTCACTGTCGGCCGAAACAAAGCCGACCCGCAACGAACTGCTCAGCGTTTTGGAGAAGCTGCCCACATAAACGACCCGCCCTTCATGGTCCAGCGCCGCCAGCCGCGTGCCGTTGCCGGTGTGCAAATCGGCATAGACATCATCTTCGATCACCCGCAGGTCGAAGGCCTTGCTCAACTGCACGATGCGCTGGGCCACAGCGGGGGTGAGGCAACTGCCGGTGGGATTGTGGTGATGACTGCCGATGAACAGGGCGACGGGACGAAACTGACGCAGCACCGACTCGAGCATTTCGATGTCCGGCCCGCTCGGCGTCCGACGCACTTCAAGCATGCGCACGCCATGCATTCGCAACAGGTCAAACAACGGTGCATAACCGGGCGTTTCCACGACCACGCAGTCGCCGGCCCTGAACAAGGTGCGCACGATCAGATCCAGCGCATGACTGGCTCCGCACGTACTCATCAATCGGCTGCTGCAAGCCTCTATATTCAGCAGTTTGAGCCGCTTGGCGATTTGCTCGCGCAATGCTGGCAGGCCCAGCGGCGAGCTGTAATTGAACAGGCTGTCCATATCGGTGCGCGCCACCTCGCGCAATGCGTAGCTGAGATCGTCGGGCTCGCGCCAGCTCGGCGGCAAACTGCCTTGCCCCAGCTTCAAGCGACTGGTGGTGGCGCTGACTTCATCGCACCAGGCATGGCGCCCCTCGAAGGCTGCCAGTTCAGGGTCTGCACCGCGCACCGCTGGCGATGCCGCAACGACAAAACCGGCGCCCTGACGCGTGGTCAGGACACCCTGCGAAACCAGGCGCTCGCAGGCTTCGACAACGCACGACTGGCTGAGCAGATTACCCCGGGCGATTTGCCGTACGGACGGCAACCGGGTGGCCGGCGGGACGCCACTTTGCAGAATCCAGTCCGTCAGTCCGTCCACAATCTGCTGCACGACCGGCACCATTGCCTGTCGGTCAATTCTCAGTTCCATGAGCTCGCAAACTCCTGTCAGTTTTGCTGGCAGCAGTAAATCACAGCCGCGCCGCGGAGGCTGTGCGACAACGCCGTCAAATACAGCGGTTCTAACTATTTGATACACATTGTTTAACGGTATTCACGGCGTCGAGCGCAAGGCACAGAAAAAACCCGCGCGAGGCGGGTTCTTTTTGTTGCCACAACACTCAGAACGCCGTCACGCCTCCGTCCACCGCCAGCGAGTGCCCGGTGGTGAACGCTGCGCCATCGCTGCACAGATAGAGAACTGCGCTGGCAATTTCCTCAACCTTGCCGATGCGCCCGACCGGGTGCATAGCGTTAGCGAACTCGCCTTTCTTCGGATCAGCCTCGTAGGCGCGGCGAAACATGTCTGTGTCGATCACCGCCGGGCATACCGCGTTGACGCGGATTTTCTTCTTTGCATATTCAATCGCCGCCGATTTGGTCAAGCCGATCACTGCGTGTTTCGACGCCGCGTAAATACTCATCTTCGGTGCTGCGCCGAGCCCGGCCACCGACGCCGTATTGACGATCGCGCCACCGCCCTGTGCCAACAGCAAGGGCAACTGATACTTCATGCACAGCCAGACACCTTTGACGTTGACGCCCATGATCGCGTCGAACTCGTCCATCGAACCGTCGGCCAGTTTGCCTTTCTCGATTTCGATTCCGGCGTTGTTGAAGGCATAGTCGAGACGCCCGTAGGTATTGATCACCTCGTCCATCAGATTCTTCACATCGTTTTCCAGCGTCACGTTGCAGCGCACGAAGGTCGCTTCGCCACCGGCTGTACGAATCAGCGCCACCGTACCTTCGCCGCCGGCCGCGTCCAGATCAGCCACCACTACCTTCAAGCCTTCAGCGGCGAACGCCAACGCGGTCGCCCGGCCGATGCCGTGGGCGGCTCCTGTCACGACAGCCACCTGACCGGAAAACGTCATGCTCATGGGTATGTCCTCGAACGCAAAAAAGCTGGGATATTGGGGTTGCAGCATAGCCATCGGCAGCGCGAACGCGTCAGCACTATCCAGTCGCTGTTTATGGGCCCATGCGCTGCAGTGATGAAACCCTCCCTGCAACCATCACTGCACTGGATCGACGTGCATTCGCCGCATCAGCCAACCTTGCGACATCGCCGCCGAAGGTCTATCAACAAGGCTTCATTCCGCTCGAGTGCCCTGTCATGACCAACCAGACCAATCGCCAGTTCCTGCTCGCCAAACGCCCGGTGGGCGCCGCTACCCGCGAGACATTCAACTTTCAGGAAGTACCGGTCGGCGAACCACAGGCGGGGCAGATTCTGGTGAAAAACGAATACCTGTCCCTCGACCCGGCCATGCGTGGCTGGATGAACGAAGGCAAGTCCTACATCCCGCCAGTCGGTATCGGTGAAGTCATGCGCGCGCTGGGCGTGGGAAAAGTCATCGCATCCAACAACCCTGGCTTTGCCGTCGGCGATTACGTCAACGGCGCCCTCGGCGTGCAGGATTATTTCCTCGGCGAGCCGCGCGGCTTCTATAAAGTCGATCCAAAACTGGCGCCATTGCCGCGCTACCTCTCTGCGCTGGGCATGACCGGCATGACCGCCTACTTCGCCCTGCTCGATGTTGGCGCGCCGAAAGCTGGTGACACCGTAGTGTTGTCCGGTGCAGCGGGCGCTGTGGGCAGCGTTGCCGGACAGATCGCGAAAATCAAAGGCTGCCGCGTCGTCGGCATTGCCGGCGGTGCCGACAAGTGCAAATTCCTGATCGACGAACTGGGCTTTGACGGCGCTATCGACTACAAGGCCGAAGACGTCGTCGCCGGCTTGAAGCGCGAATGCCCGAAAGGTGTGGACGTGTACTTCGATAACGTCGGCGGCGACATTCTCGACGCGGTGCTGAGCCGCTTGAACATGAAGGCGCGGGTGGTGATCTGCGGCGCGATCAGCCAGTACAACAATAAAGAGGCGGTCAAAGGCCCGGCCAATTATCTGTCGCTGCTGGTCAATCGCGCGCGGATGGAAGGTTTCGTGGTGATGGACTACGCCGCGCAGTTTGCCAACGCCGCACAGGAAATGGCCGGCTGGATGGCCAGCGGGCAGCTCAAGAGCAAGGAAGATGTGGTTGAAGGGCTGGAGACATTCCCGGAGACGTTGATGAAGCTGTTCAACGGCGAGAACTTTGGCAAGTTGGTGTTGAAGGTTTAACGCAAAAGATCAAAAAGATCGCAGCGTGCCGCAGCGCCTACAGGTGTTCGCATAACCCTGTAGGGGCTGCCTAAGGCTGCGATCTTCAGGCGATTTCGGCTACAACCGCAGCCAATGCCTGCGCCGGATCCGCCGCCTGGCTGATCGGACGACCAATCACCAGATAATCGGACCCGGCATCCAGGGCCTGGCGCGGGGTCAGAATACGGCGCTGGTCATCCTGGGCACTGCCCGCCGGGCGAATTCCCGGGGTCACCAGTTGCAGCGACGGGTGCGCGGATTTCAGCGCCGAAGCTTCCAGTGCCGAACACACCAGACCATCCATCCCGGCCTTCTGCGCCAGTGCCGCCAGACGCAGCACTTGTTCCTGCGGCTCGATATCCAGACCGATCCCGGCGAGGTCTTCACGCTCCATGCTGGTCAGCACGGTTACGCCGATCAGCAACGGTTGCGGGCCGCTGCGCTTGTCCAGCTCTTCACGGCAGGCCGCCATCATGCGCATGCCGCCGGAGCAATGCACGTTGACCATCCACACGCCCATCTCGGCAGCGGCCTTGACAGCCATTGCGGTAGTGTTGGGAATGTCGTGGAATTTCAGATCGAGAAACACTTCAAAACCCTTGTCACGCAGGGTGCCGACGATTTCCGCCGCGCAACTGGTGAACAGTTCCTTGCCCACTTTGACTCGGCACAGTTTCGGGTCCAACTGGTCGGCCAGCTTCAGTGCGGCGTCACGGGTAGGGAAATCCAGGGCGACGATGATAGGAGTCTGGCAGACGGACATGGATGGGCTCTCAGGCTGGTCGAAAACGGCGCGCATTGTAGCAGAATTGGTTGGTCGCCAGGACGCCATCGCGAGCAGACTTGCACACAGCAAAGCAAAATCAAAAGATCGCAGCCTTCGGCAGCTCCTACATACGATGAGCGCAAGCTCGAGTTCCGCTAAGGGCGAAACCGCCAGCCGCACCACCCGCAGAAACGGATATTCACCCAAAACCCCAAGCAGCATGGCCGGCCCAAAGGCCGCCAAGCCCCCCTAAACCCGAGCCTGACTCTTACTCCAATCCGTCAACAAACTATAAGCCACCGCCAACAACGTAGGCCCGATAAACAACCCGATAAATCCAAACGCAATCAACCCGCCAAACACCCCGAGCAACACAATCACCAGCGGCAGATTCCCGCCCCGGCTGATCAGGTAAGGCTTGAGCACGTTGTCCACGCCACTGATGATGAACGTCCCCCAGATCCCGAGAAACACCGCCATCCCATACTCGCCTTTCCACGCCAGCCAGGCGGTCGCCGGCACCCACACCAGCGGTGGCCCCATCGGAATCAGACTGAGCAGGAACGTGGCAATCCCCAACACCAGCGCCCCCGGCACGCCGGCAATCAAAAAGCCGATCAACGCCAGTACCGCCTGCGCCGCCGCCGTACCAATCACGCCGTTGACCACCCGTTGCACCGTACCGGCCACCAGTTCGATGTAGTAGCCGGCACGATCGCCGATCAGGCGCTGCAGCAGACTGTGCACAAATGCCGCCAGTCGCGGTCCGTCACGGTAGAAAAAGAACACGAACACCAGACTCAGGGTCAGCTCGAGAATCCCGCCGCCGATCTGCGCACTGCGCGCCAGCAGCCAGTTGCCGACCTGCCCCAGATACGGTTTGATCGAGACCATTAACGCCGCGCCCTGCTGGTCGATGCTGTCCCACATCGCCACCAGCCGCTCACCCACCAAAGGCACGCTACCAAGCCAGGTTGGCGCTTCCGGCAGACCGTCGACCTGCACATCCTTGATGAATGCCGTGGCGTCGCGCACATGATCGGCGAGGTTGAAACCCAGCCACACCAGCGGCGCCGCCACCAGTAACATCCAGCCTACAGTCAGGATCGCCGCAGCCAGTGATTCGCGGCCATTGAGCGAGCGGGTCAGCAAACGCATCAGCGGCCAGCTGGCAAATGCCAGCACCGCGCCCCAGAACAGCGCCGACCAGAATGGCGCCATTACCCAGAGGCTGGCACCGAACAGCACCAGCAGCAGAATCTGCACCAGCAGGCGATCGTTATTGAGCATGGGAAGTCCCGGCAAAGTCAGTCAGCGAAAGAGTAGGCGAACACTGTGTGCGTGCTCGCCGGGCACAGCTTATCGCAACAGGTCGATGCGCAGGCCAGAGCCTTCGAGATTGCCGGTTTCCAGCCGCGCAGCACGAACGCCCTGACTGATCAGCGCCTGGCGCCAGGCTTCGGCCTTGGGCCCGGAAACCGTGACCCGCAAGGTTGTATCGAGGTTCAGGCCACGGGAAATCAGGCGCAGCCAGGTGGCGTCCGGATCATCTGTCAGTTTCGGAAAGTCCAGTTCACCAGTGCTTTTGAGTTGGCGCAGCAGGGTTGCCGAGGTCGGCAGCGACTCACCCAAAGGCGCGGCCGCCTCGAACTGCTCGACGTGCAGATAGGCTTTGCGATTGCCGCGAGTGATGCTGTAGAGCGCTACCAGCGTGTTGTCCCTGGGCGCGGCCAATCTCAACAACAGATACGCCTGCTGCTCGTCAGAACCGTAGAGCTTGGCGTTGCCGAACACCTCGTTGGCCCACAGACTGCTTTCGCCGCAGTCACGGGCCTGACACCAGAACAGCAACTCGGCGTCCTGCTTTTGCAGGGCTTGGCGGGCGGCAGTAAAGGCTTCGGTGGCGGAATGCTCGGGCGGCAACTCATAGGTCACCGAGGTGGTCTGGCCGCGGGCGGTGATCTGGCCATCGAAGCGCAACTGGCCACTGATCTTGCGGATCGAGCCCAGCGGGTAGATGCGCTCCAGCTCGGCGGCCGGGCGATAGTCGACGATTTGCGCATCGGCCAGACGCGGCACGATTTGCAAGTCATGGCTGCCCGGCACATCGGCGGCGAACGATAAAGAGCTGAAGCAGCACAGCGCCAA
This sequence comes from Pseudomonas sp., assembly GCF_035554175.1. GTDB lineage: Bacteria > Pseudomonadota > Gammaproteobacteria > Pseudomonadales > Pseudomonadaceae > Aquipseudomonas. Next base: position 84,967 of record NZ_DATMIV010000055.1, read on the forward strand.
CAGCGTGAGTGACCGCATAGTCGGGCTCACCGGACGGTCATGGCTGGGCGGGTCGGGGTCGCAGCGGTATAGAAATCCATCGTCTTTGTCTCCCATTTCAACCCGCCCAGCCTCGGCAGTTGCCCGCAGCAAGTCAAGGCATGACGAAGAAGCGATTGAAACAGTCTGCGACAAGACCTGCGCCTGTCTCGTCGTTCAGGTGCAGATGATGCCCGCCCGGCAGCTGTTCGTGACTGAGGGGTAGACGTTCCAGCAACTCTGGATGCTTGCCCAGCATGCCATCGGCCGCGACCACCAGATGGGCCGGGCAACTGACGCGCCGGGCGAACGCCATTGCCTGCTCCTCGGTCAGGCGCAGCGGTGATGGCAACGTCAGCCGATTGTCGGTGCGCCACGTATAGCCGCCGGGGACCGGCATCAGACCGCGCTGTGCCAGCAGTTCGGCGGCCTCGCGACTGACGGCCACCAGACCTTTCATTCGCGCTTCGATGGCACGGTCGAGGGTGCTGTAGACCGGTTTGCGCTTTTCCCGCAGATCGAGTTGCGCCTGCAGGGCCATGCCCATGCGCTCGGCAGCGTTTTCGCCTTTGTCTGTCGGAGGAATCACTCCATCGATCAGCGCCAGATGGCTGATGCGCTCGGGCAGCGAACCGGCCAGCACCATCGAGACGATCGCGCCCATCGAATGCCCGAGCAGGCCGAAACGCTTCCAGCCCAGTTGCTCGGCGACTTGCAATACATCATGGGCATAGTCCCACAAGGCATAACCGGCACCGTTCGGCCGATGCCCGGAATGGCCATGCCCGGCCATGTCCAGGGCAACGATGCGCAAGCCGTTGAGCTTGGGTGCCAGCCGGGCAAAGCTGTTGGCGTTGTCGAGCCAGCCGTGCAGCGCGATCACCGGCAAGCCGTTCTCGGGGCCGAACAGATGCGCAGCCAACTCGATATGGGGCAGGTTCAGGCGCACTTCTTCGCAGGTCGGGCTCATGCGCAGTCCTTGTTCCGCCGCTGTTCCCAGCGCGTGAACAGATTTTTCAGCAACCGCGCCGTATCCTGCGGCCGTTCCAATGGAAACATATGCCCACCGGGCATGCTCAGCGCCTCGCCTTGCGGCAGGCGCGAGACGAAACGGCTGTGATGACGCATCACCACGCGGCTCTTGTGCCCGCGCACCATGGCCAGTGGCACCTGCAATTGCCGGGTACGCCCCGGGCTGGTGTGCGGCACGCCGCGATAAATGCTGATCTCCGTGGCGGGATCAAAACGCAGGCGCAGCTTGTCGTCGACCTGATGCAGCCCGTGTTGCAGATAGGCGTCGAAGCATTCCGGGTCGAAGCCACGAAACAGGGTTTTACCGGCAAAGTAACTACGCGCGCTGTCCAGATCGGCGAATTCTTCACGGCGCCCGAGCGTGCGTCCGGCCGGGGTCAGCCGGTCGATGAAGCCAAAGCGCTTGGCCGCGCGAATCACCCATTGATCGGTGCGGGTCAGCACCGGCGAATCGAGCATCACCACGCCGCGATACAGCTCGGGACAACGCAACGCCGCGTGCAGGTGCAGCAGACCGCCAAAGGAATGCCCGACGCCCCACACCGGTTGCTCCTGCTGCTCCAGGTGATGGATCAGTTCGTCGACAAGGTTGTACCAGTTATCGTCCGCCGGGAAACGCGGGTCATGGGCATGCTGCTCCAGATGCACGACCCGATACTCCGGCGCCAGCGCCGCGAACAACTTGCCATAGGTTCCCGAGGGGAAGCCGTTGGCGTGGGCGAAAAAGATCGGTTGCGACATGCGGGCAAATCCATGAGCGGGGAACGTGGCGTTGATTGTCCGTAAGACCCCGCGTTGCAGCAATGACCATAACTGCCAGAAATGGTGGTGGAGACGCTTCAGAAGCAAAAGATCGCAGCCTTCGGCAACTCCTACAGGAACCCGAATCCAATGCAGGAGCTGCCAAAGGCTGCGATCCTTGATCGTTAACCCATCAGCGCAGCGGCGGCTGTTCCCCCAGCGGCACCACCGCCATGGTCAGCCGCGATACGCAACTGGCCTTGCCTTCGTCGCTGGTCAGACGGATGTCCCAGACATGCGTGGTGCGGCCAATATGAATCGGCGAAGCCACCGCCGTCACTCGGCCGCTGCGCAAACCGCGCAAATGGTTGGCGTTGATCTCAAGTCCGACGCAGTAGAACTTGCTGGCATCGATGCACAGGTAACTGGCCATCGAACCGACGGTTTCCGCCAGCACCACCGAAGCGCCGCCATGCAGCAGACCGTAGGGCTGATGGGTGCGATGGTCGATGACCATGCTCGCGGTCAGCGATTGTTCGTCGAACTTTTCGAAGCGGATATCCAGCACTTCGCCGATGGTGTTCTTCTGGATCGCATTCAACTGTTCGATGTCGGGAGTAGTTCGCCACAGGCTCATCGCAGACTTCCTTTGTTGTTTTGGTCGACGCTCAATCCTGCCACAGCACCGCCTCGCTGCGCTCGCTCCATTCTTCGAAACGCGCCCCGTAGCGGTCTTCGATGACATTGCGTTTGATTTTCAGGGTTGGCGTGAGGAAACCGTTATCCACCGCCCAGTTGTCCTTGACCACCACCAGCCGGCGCAGGCGCTCGTGTTTGTCGAGCGCGGTGTTGACCTCTTCGAGCAGTTTCTCCAGGCTCGATTGCAGATTTGCCCGCGGCTCTTGTTGATTCACGTTCGAGAGCACGCACAACCCCAGCGGCGCGCTCAGGCCATCGCCCACCACGCACACCTGCTCGATCCGCGAATGCACGGCCAAACGATTTTCGATCGGTGCCGGCGATACGTATTTGCCTTTGCTGGTCTTGAAGATTTCCTTCAGTCGCCCGGTCAGGCGCAGGCGCCCTTCGCTGTCCTGCTCACCCTTGTCGCCGGTGCGCAGGAAGCCGTCTTCGGTCAGGGTCTCGGCGGTCTTTTGCGGCTCCTTGAAATAGCCGAGCATGTTGGCCTGGCTACGTACCTGCACTTCACCTGACTCATCGATGCGCACTTCGACGTCGGGGCACGGCTTGCCAATCCAGCCCTGCCGGTATTGCCCCGCCAGGCAGATATGCGAATAGCCGCAGCCCTCGGTCATGCCGTAGACCTCCAGTACATCCAGGCCGAGTTTCTGATACCAGGCAAGCAAGGTCGGCGGCACGGGCGCAGCGCCGGACAACGCCACGCGCAAGGCATCCAGACCAAGCCCGGCCAGCACTTTGTGCCCGACCCGTTTGCCGATAAAGGGCAGCCCGAGAAGAAAATCCAGGCGCTTGGCCGGGATCTTGCCGTACACGCCCATCTGGAACCTGGTCCAGATGCGCGGCACACCGAACATCGCGGTCGGCCGTGCGCGCTGCAGATCGGCGATGAAAGTGTCGAGGCTTTCGGCGAAGAACACGGTCTGGCCGGTATAGATCGAGGCCAACTCGACAAACATGCGCTCGGCGACATGGCACAGCGGCAGGTACGACAGCAGCCGGTCGTTTTCATTGAGGCCGAACAACTGCGTACCGCGACTGGTGGCGAAACCGAGGTTGGCGAAACTGTGCATCACGCCTTTGGGCAGGCCGGTGGTGCCGGAGGTATAAATGATGGTCGCCAGTTGCTCGGCGGCCGGACGGGGATCGTCCTGGATCGGCGAACAGCTTTGCAGGTCCGCCCAGCTGAAATCGAATTCGCCGGGCGGATGCAGCGGCAGACTGATGGTCGGCAAACCCGCCGGCACACCTTGGGACATGCCTGCCCAGTCATCGAGCTTGCCGATGAACGCCAGCGCACTCTCCGAGTGGGTCAGCACCTGCGCCACGGATTCAGCGGTGAGGTTGGGATACAGCGGCACTGACACATGCCCGGCCATCCAGATCGCCAGGTCGGCGATGATCCAGTGCGCACAGTTTTTCGAGATCAGGGCGATGTGGCTGCCCGGCGCCAACTCCCGGGCTCGCAACCAATGCGCGGCGCAGCGTGCCTGATGGCCGACATCCGCCCAGCTCAGCGTCTCGACCTGGCCGCCACCGATGGGCTGCACCAGAAAGCGCTGGCGCGGGTGCCGGGCTTCCCGTTCGTAGAACACGTCCAGCGGCAAACGGAAGGCAGCAGACATGCGACTCGCTCCTGTTTTTTTGGTCTGGAGCAAGCGTAGTCAACCAAGCAAGTGCTTGGTCGGAATTTTCAAACAAATAATTTCATGATGTCCGCAGAACCAATGTGGGAGCGAGCCTGCTCGCGAAAGCGTCGGGTCAGACAACATTTGTGTCGAATGGACCATCGCCTTCGCGAGCAGGCTCGCTCCCACAAGGGCCAGGCTTAAGGGTGCTTGAGGCTATTGAGCTTCATCGAGCCAATCAGCAGTTCACTGTGCTCGAGCTCCGCCAGTCCCGCTGTACTCACGCGCTCCGGTGGATGCCCGGCGCCGTGTTGCAGGTAACTGAGCAAACTGCCCACCAACGGGTTGTGGCTGACCAGCAGCACGTTGCTTACCGACACCAGTTGATCAGTCACCTTGTCCGGATCAACTTCCGGCGTCAGCCACTCGACCGTGCGAATCTCCGGTTCGAAACCCAGTGCCTCGCGAACAATCTGCGCGGTTTGCTGCGCGCGCAGATAAGGACTGGCGTAAATCGCCGTCAGCGGCTCGCCCATCAGATGCTCGGCGCTGCGCAGGACTTCCTCGCGGCCGTGCTCGGTCAGCTCACGTTCGGAATCGATTTTCGACCCGTGAGGCACCGCCTCACCATGACGCAATACCCAGATCTTCATAGCTTGGGCTCCTCATCGCGCACCGGATGCGCTGCAGGGGCGACGGCGTGCGGCGCTTCTCCTTCCGGGGCGCGCGGCGCTGGCCAGTCGGCGAACGGCCAGGGTTTCTGGTCGCTGTGGAATGTGCCGAAACGGCCGATCTGCGCGAGGAACTGGCTCAGGCTGTCGCCGAAATTCATCAGGCTGGCGCTCGGCGCCCCGTAGATCAAGCGATAGATCAGTTGCACCAGCACCACCGCGCCGAGGATGAACTGCGCCACTTGCCAGACGAGCAGATAAACGATCATCCACAACACCCGCAGGAGGATGGATTCGTACTGGGCTTCGGTTTTCGGATCGTTCATGGCTTGCTTCCTGTCCGTGTAACAGCTGAATCAGTTGAAACCGCTGGTGGAAATAAAGTCGACGTCGGTTTTCGGCTCGGCACGCATCAGTAGACCGATCACCTGCTCCAGCGTGCGTCCCTCGAACAGGATCGCGTGCAGCCCGGCGACCAGTGGCATGTACACGCCGACTTCCTGCGACTTGGCCTTGAGCACCTTCAGGGTGTTGACCCCTTCAGCGACCTCACCGAGACGCGATACCGCTTCGTCGAGGCTCAACCCCTGGCCGAGGGCGAAGCCGACCTGATAATTGCGGCTCTTGGGCGACGAGCAGGTGACGATCAGATCGCCAACCCCGGCCAGACCGAGGAAGGTCATTGGGTTGGCGCCTTGATTCACCGCAAACCGGGTCATCTCCGCCAGTGCGCGGGTGATCAGCATGCTCTTGGTGTTCTCGCCCATCTCCAGCGCCACCGCCATGCCGGCGATGATCGCGTAAACGTTTTTCAACGCCCCGCCCAGCTCGACGCCGAAACGGTCGGCGCTGGCGTAAACACGGAAGGTGCGACCGTGCAGCGCCGCTTGCACCTGCTTGCACAGCGCTTCATCTTCGCTGGCAACCACCGTGGCGGTCAGCGCGTGCTCGGCGATTTCCCGTGCCAGGTTCGGCCCGGACAACACGCCGATGCGCGCTTGCGGAGCGATTTCTTCGAGGATCTGGCTCATCAGCTTGAAGGTCTGCGCTTCTATCCCCTTGGTCAGGCTGACCAGCATCTTCCCGCTCAAGCGTTCAGCGTGGGCGGCGAGCACGGTGCGCAAAGCGCTGGACGGCAGCGCGACAAAGCACAAGTCGCAGGCGTCGAGGGTCGCCTGCAGGTCGGTGACGGCGGTCACGCCCGGCAGAATCCTGATGCCTTTGAGATAACGCGGGTTTTCCCGGTTGACGCGGATGGCCTCGGCCTGCTCGGGGTCACGCATCCACTGCCGGACTTGATGGCCGTTCTCGGCCAGCAGATTGGCCACGGCGGTACCAAAACTTCCGCCTCCCAGGACCGCAATCGGGCGCTGTTCAGTCATATGCAATCCGTTAATCCATACCAGTGGCGATGCCGGGCATTATACGGGGCGACCCGGTCGCGGCCAGCCCCAGCAACAATTACCGACACTTGTAGGAAGAAGACCAATAAAACCTAGGAAAATGCCTGCAACGTCACTGGAAAAGTCGATGCCCTCGGTTAACATGCGCGCCAATTCTTTTCTATACAGGTTGTGTCGTGTTTTCTGGCCCTCCTCCCCCACGCTCGTCCCTGATACTGGCGCTGCTGTTCAGCCCGCTGGTGCCGGCGGACGACCTGTTCGTCGACAGCCAGGCGCTGCCGCAAGTGTTGACGGCGACGCGCCTGAAACAGACGCCGGCGCAAGTGCCCGGGAGCATGACCGTGCTCGACAGCGAATTGATCATCGCCAGCGGGGCCCGCGACATCAGCGAACTGCTGCGGCTAGTGCCGGGGATGATGGTCGGCAACATCAACGGCAATCAGCCGGCGGTGAATTACCACGGCACAAACGCCAGCGAAGCACGGCGCATGCAGGTGCTGATCGACGGCCGCTCGGTGTATCGCGCCGGTCTGGCCACGGTGGACTGGAGCGATATCCCGGTGGCCATGGATGACGTCGACCGGGTAGAAGTGTTTCGCGGCCCGAACACCGTCAGCTATGGCGCCAACGCGCTGATGGCGGTGATCAACATCATCACTCGCCACCCGGCCGACAGCCACGGCACGCGCCTGAAGATCACTCGCGGTCAGCGCGGCATCAACGACTTTTATGCCAGCCAGGGCACCGGCTGGCATGGCGGCGACCTGCGCCTGTCGCTGTCCGGCCAGCAGGATGACGGTTTCGACAGCGATCGCAACGGCGCCGATTACCGCGACAGCCGGCGCCTGAATCGGCTGAATCTGGCGGTCAGCCACAGCCTCAATGAAGACCAGAGCCTCGACTGGCAGCTCAACGCCAAGGACGGCAGCAACCAGCGGCCTTATACCTACCGCCCGGTGTTCTCGGGGATTACCGATGCCGGTAACAATTCCGACGTGATGGCCAAGGATTACGCCGGTTCGGTGCGCTGGAATCTCGACATCAATCCCGAGCACAGCCTTTATGTGCAAGGTTCGGCGCAGCACTGGGATCGCCAGCAAGTCTGGCGCGCCTGCGATGCCGAGGTGTCGTTCAGCCCCGAGCTCACGCAGTTGTGGCAGCTCAACCCGAATTACACCGAACGGCTGGCACGCAACATTAGCCAATTCACCGGGCCTGGCGCGGCGCCCGGTACGCCGCAGGAAATGGCCCTGGCCAATCAGGTGCTCGAGCAATGGCGCAACGGTGCCAGCCGAACCCTGTGCGGCGACATCGATCAGAGCGCCCGCGAATCGCGCTACGACCTCGAACTGCAGGACACCCTCAGCCTGTCCGACGGCCTGCGTCTGGTCAGCGGCGTCAATTACCGTTACGACCGCGCCGACTCCGAGACCTACTTCAACGGCACACTCGACGACAGCACCTGGCGCGCCTTCGGCCAACTGGAATGGCGCGCCAGCGAGCACTGGCTGTTGCAGGGCGGAGCGATGTTCGAAGACACGCAACTGGTGGGCAATTCGCTGACGCCGCGCTTCGCGGTCAATTACCTGATCAACCCGCGCCACGGCCTGCGCGCGGTGTATTCGGAAGCGATCCGCTCGCCGGACATGTTCGAGAACAACGTCAACTGGAGCTATCAGGTCAGCAACCTGCGGCCCTCGGCCTACGGCCAATCGTCGGCGCGCTATTTCGTCAAGACCCGTGGCCCCGGCGATCTCGATCAGGAGCACATGCGCTCGCGCGAGTTGGGCTACAACGGCTACTTCGCCGAGCTCGGTCTGGCGGTGGACGTGAAGCTGTTCTACGACGAAATCACCGGGATGATCAGCGAGCCGCTGCGCAACAACCAATACATCGCCAGCAACGCCAACAGCTCGCGCTTTCGCGGCACGGAAACGCAACTCGACTGGCGCTTCAGCAACGCCGACCGTTTGCGCTTCACTTACGCCTTCGTCGATGCCCAGGCGAGCAATCCGCTGGACCAGCAATTCACCTCGCGCAACAGCGGATCTGCCGGTTGGCTGCGCAATTGGGGCCATGGCTGGAACAGCGCCCTCTTCTATTACGGTGACAACGCGCTCAATGGCTATCGCTTTGAACGCGTCGACACGCGCATCGCCAAACGCATCGCCATTGGCACAGCGCAACTGCAACTGGCGGGCGTGCTGCAACAGCGTCTCGACCATCAGCCGAACACCTTCGTCGATAACAATTATGACGAACGCCGGGTGCTGTATTTCAGCGCCGAGCTGGAGTTCTAGGATGCGCAACCGCCCGTCACGCAAGACGCCAGCCCTTGGCCATTGGCTGGCAGGGTGCTGCCTGTTCCTGACTGCGTGGCTGCACGGCGTCGCGGTGCAGGCCGCAGACATTCTGCTGACCGGTGCCGAGGAAAGCCCCGGCGTGCAGGCTTTCGTTCACGCCCTGAGTGAATTGCGCCCGACCGACAGTGTGCGATTCCAGCCGCTGGCCAGCCTGCCCGCGCCGGGCAAGCTGCCGGCCAGCCTGCGTCTGATCCTGCTCGATCTGCCGAGCCTCGACTGGCGCCTGCAGGATGCTCAAGGCCCGTCGACGCTGGTGTTGCGCATCAGCCGATTGCAGGCGCGCCAGCGTTTCGGTGATGCCCAACCGGCGCGCCTGAGCCTGTTGTGGAGCGACCCGCCGCTGAGCCGGCAATTGCAACTGATCCGGCGGATCCTGCCGCAGGCCCGGCGCGTCGGCGTGCTGTTCGACGCGCACGGCGAATTCCTCCTCGATGAATTGCGCCTGGCTGCCCGGCCGCTGAAGCTGGACATCGTCAGTCAGCGCTGGGACGACACCCACGACAATCGCGCGCTGCAAACCGTGCTGAAGAACAGCGACGTGCTGCTCGGCCTCGACGACCCCGATCTGTACAACTCGCAGACGGCGAAGAATCTCTTGCTCAGCAGCTACTCGCGGCAGGTAGCGCTGATCGGCCCCAACATTGCATTCGTCCGGGCCGGCAGCCTCGCCAGCACCTACAGCGATCAGAGCGACTGGCTGGCGATCCTCGACCACTTGCTCGACCAGCCACCGAGCGCATGGCCGCGAACGCTGTACCCGGCTCGATTCAAAGTCTCAAGTAATGCGCAGGTGGCTCGTTCCTTGGGCATCGAACCGTTGAATGAAGCATCTGTTGCCAGTGCCTTGGCCGAAGGAGAGCGCCGCCCATGAGTTTCCGTCGCCGCTGGGACATCAACACCCGCACGCAGTTGATCAGCCTCGGGCCGGCGCTGCTGCTGACGTTGCTGTTGATCAGTTTCTTTACCTTCGTGCGTATCCAGGATTTGCGGCAGGAGCTCAACCACACCGGCCAGTTGATCGCCAACCAACTGGCCCCGGCCACGGAATACGGGGTGATTTCCGGCAACAACGAAGTGCTCGAAAGCCTGCTCAAAGCGACACTGGCCACACCCAATGTGCGCTTTCTCGAGGTGCAGGACAGCGCCAACCGGATTCTGGTCTATGTCGAACAACCGGCCGCCGCCCACAGTCGTCCGCATCAGGTCGAAGTGTTCCAGGCCCCGGTGCGTCTGCAACGGATCGCCCTGCACAATGATTTTTTCCAGGACGGCAAAGTCAGCACCAGTGCCGCCGGCGAGGATTATCTGGGGCGGGTGATCGTCGGGCTGTCCAACGATGCCTTCAGCCAGCGTCAGCAGGAAATCCTGTTGAAGGCCGCGATTCTGGCGCTGTTCGCCTTGCTCTTCACGTTTTTGCTGGCGCGGCGTTTGGCCGGCAGCCTGTCGCAGCCGATCCGCGACATTGGCGACGCGGTCAAGGCGATTCAGGAAGGCGACTACAAAACCCCATTGCCGATTGTCGATGACACCGAACTGGGTGCGCTGTCACAGCACATCAACAACCTCGCCCAGGCGCTGGAACAGGCCAGTCGCGAACAGCAGCAGGCGATGGCGCAACTGATCCAGACCCGCGAGGAAGCGGAAAAGGCCAACAATGCCAAATCCGACTTTCTGGCGATGATGAGCCATGAACTGCGCACGCCCATGAACGGCGTGCTGGGCATGCTGCAGTTACTGGAAACCACCGAGATGACCGAGGAGCAGGTCGAGTACGCGGCACTCGCCTCGGAATCGACCGAGCACCTGCTCAAGGTCATCAATGACATTCTCGATTTTTCGCGGATCGAGCGCTCGGAACTGGAGCTTGAGCACATTCCCTTCAACCTCGCCGAACTCATCGGTGCCTGTGCGCAGTCGTTCCAGCACAGCGCAGTGCAGCGTGGCCTGGCGCTGAATCTGCGCATCCCCGACGACATGCGCGGCTTGCAAGTGCAGGGCGACCCGACGCGAATCCGGCAGATTCTGGTCAACCTGGTCGGCAATGCCTTGAAATTCACCGAACAGGGCCGGGTCAGCATCGAGGCGCAATGGCAATCGCTGGACCATGAGCTGGTGTGGTTCACCTGTTCGGTGCGCGACAGCGGCATCGGTATTTCATCGCAGAGTCTGGAGCTGATGTTCAATGCCTTCCAGCAGGCTGACAGCTCGATCTCCCGCCGTTATGGTGGCACCGGTCTGGGTCTGCCGATCGCCCGGACGCTGGCCGAACGCATGGGCGGTACCCTGCGCGCGCAGAGCGAAGAAGGACGCGGTTCGGTATTCACGCTGGAAATTCCATTGGCGCTCTATAAGCAGGCAATGCCAGCACTGGCCGCGCCGCGTGCGTTGAACGGCAGTGGCCAGGGTGAAGGACGACAGGTATTGCTGGTCGAAGACAACCCGGTCAACCAGACCGTGATCGAAGCGATGCTGCGCAGCCTGGGTTTTGCCGTCAGCGTGGCGACCGATGGCGCGCAAGCGGTGCGCAGTGCCGAGGGCGGCGAATTCGAGGTGATTCTGATGGACTGCCGGCTGCCGATCATCGACGGCTACGAGGCCACGCGGCAGATTCGCGACCTGCCCGGATGCCGCGACGTGCCTATCATCGCGCTGACCGCCAACGCTTTGCAGGGCGACCGCGAAACCTGTCTGGCGGCGGGTATGAACGATTACCTGGCCAAGCCGTTCAAACGCAATGACCTGCAGCAGATTTTGCAGCGCTGGGTGTCGTAGTGTGGGCCTTTCGACCATCTGCGACTGGCGTGAAAAGCGAAAGTGCGGCAGTCTTAGGCACCCGAACGAGCCCCAAAAGGGGCTTGATTAAAAATTTCAGTGCACAAGTGTACATTCATGTCCTTGATGCTGTGACTTTCACCACAACGCAATAGTCTATGAGTAGGCTGCCGGTTCGAGGCATGAACGCTTTGATCGGTCGGGAAGATTCGCCCCACCTGCCGCATGGGATTATTGAGGAGCTCGCATGACCAAACAAAACGCCTTTACTCGGGAAGATCTGCTGCGCTGCAGTCGCGGTGAGCTGTTCGGCCCAGGTAACGCGCAACTGCCCGCCCCGAACATGCTGATGGTGGATCGCATCACCCATATCAGCGAAGAAGGCGGCAAGTACGGCAAAGGTGAATTGGTCGCCGAACTGGATATCAACCCTGACCTGTGGTTCTTCGCTTGCCATTTCGAAGGCGATCCGGTGATGCCGGGCTGCCTGGGTCTGGACGCCATGTGGCAACTGGTCGGTTTCTTCCTGGGCTGGCAAGGCCTGCCGGGCCGCGGCCGTGCGCTGGGTTCGGGCGAGGTGAAATTCTTCGGTCAGGTGCTGCCGACCGCGAAGAAAGTCACTTACAACATTCATATCAAGCGCGTCCTCAAAGGCAAGCTGAACATGGCCATCGCCGATGGCTCGGTCAGTGTCGACGGACGCGAAATCTACACCGCCGAAGGCCTGCGCGTCGGCGTGTTCACCTCCACTGACAACTTCTAAGGGTTATTCGCATGCGCCGCGTCGTTATCACTGGTCTGGGCATCGTTTCGTGCCTGGGCAATGACAAAGAGACCGTCTCCGCTAACCTGCGTGCAAGCCGCCCTGGCATCCGGTTCAACCCGGAATATGCTGAAATGGGTCTGCGTAGCCAGGTTTCCGGCTCCATCGACCTCAACCTTGAAGAACTGATCGATCGCAAGATCTATCGCTTCGTCGGCCACGCAGCGGCTTACGCCTACCTGGCCATGAAAGACGCCATCACTGACTCCGGCCTGACCGAAGAGCAGGTGTCCAACCCGCGCACCGGCCTGATCGCCGGCTCCGGCGGTGCTTCCACGCTGAACCAGATGGAAGCGCTGGACATCCTGCGTGAGAAGGGCGTGAAACGCGTCGGCCCGTACCGCGTCACGCGGACCATGAGCAGCACCGTTTCCGCTTGCCTGGCCACGCCGTTCAAGATCAAGGGCCTGAACTACTCCATCGCGTCTGCCTGCGCCACCAGTGCGCACTGCATCGGTACCGCCATGGAACAGATCCAGATGGGCAAGCAGGACATCGTTTTCGCCGGTGGCGGCGAAGAAGAGCACTGGAGCCAGTCTTTCCTGTTCGACGCGATGGGCGCCCTGTCCAGCAAACGCAACGACACCCCTGAGCAAGCTTCCCGCGCCTACGACGCCGACCGTGACGGTTTCGTCATCGCTGGCGGCGGCGGCATGGTGGTAGTCGAAGAGCTGGAACACGCTCTGGCCCGTGGTGCGAAGATCTACGCCGAGATCGTTGGCTACGGCGCGACGTCCGATGGCTACGACATGGTCGCTCCAAGCGGCGAAGGCGCGATCCGCTGCATGCAGCAGGCGCTGTCCACCGTCGACACCCCGATCGACTACCTCAATACCCACGGTACTTCGACTCCGGTCGGCGACGTCGCGGAAATGAAAGGTGTGCGTGAAGTGTTCGGCGACAAGGCGCCAGCGATCAGCTCGACCAAGAGCCTGTCCGGTCACTCTCTGGGCGCCGCCGGCGTTCACGAAGCGATCTACTGCATGCTGATGATGGAAGGCAACTTCATCGCTGGCTCCGCCAACATCGACGAGCTGGACCCGGAAGTGGCCGATCTGCCGGTGCTGACCAAGACCCGCGAAAACGCCACCATCAACACCGTGATGAGCAACAGCTTCGGCTTCGGCGGCACCAACGCAACGCTGGTACTGAAGCGCTGGGAAGGCAAGTAATTCCCCGCTGCTGAGTCACCCATGAAAACGCCCCGACTGGTTCGGGGCGTTTTTTTTGCCTGCAGAAAACCTCATGACTCAACACAAATCCCCTGTGTAGGAGCTGCCGAGGGCTGCGATCTTTTGACTTTGATTTTAAAAGACAAGATCAAAGGATCGCAGCCTTCGGCAGCTCCTACACAAGGGTTCGCATGGGTCTGGAGATGAAAGATTCGTCATGAAACCAACCGCCCTGCGACCGAATGTCGCGGATTACGCGGCCTGCAGCACTGTTGCGAAATCCGCAACAACACCTTGCGCCCATCAGCGGTTTACTTAGCTGGCTAACAAATCCTATAACAGAGTCCTGCACATGCCTTGGTGCAGATAACTTGAGATCTGGAGCTAGCAGATGACTGTAAAAGTAACTGAACGCGACGATTCACACATGTCCCACGAAGGCCTGGCCGCCGGTATCCGTATCTGGGATGTGCATCAACAGGACTTGCTGGTCGGCATGTTCCACAACGAGATCGATGCCCACAATTACAAGGCCGAACTCGAAGCGCAGGAACAGCAAAGAGAGCTGAAGTCCGCCTGATCAGGCAAACATTGCACACTGTAGCGAGGGAGCTAGCTCCCGCTGGACTGCGCAGCAGGCCCTGCTCTCAGGATAAAGAGCGGGGCCGCTTCGCGCCCCAGCGGGAGCAAGCTCCCTCGCCACAGTCGCTTACCACATCAGATCGTCTGGGATCTGATAGGCCGCGTACGGATCGTCCTCGGCATTGACCTCTTCAGTCTGCACGTTGAGCTGGACGATGCGCTGCGGGTCGCGCTCCTGGATCTTCAGCGCCGCTTCACGGGGGATCACTTCGTAGCCGCCGTTGTGGTGCACAATCGCCAGCGAACCGCTGCTGAGCTTGTTGCGCATCAGCGTGTTGACCGAGATGCGTTTGACCTTCTTGTCATCGACGAAGTTGTAGTAGTCCTCAGTGGTCAGCTTGGGCAGACGCGAGACCTCGATCAACTGCTTGACCTGCGCGGCGCGGGCCTTGGCTTCGGCTTTCTCCTGCTGCTGGCGGTTCAGTTCCTGGTCGCGCTTGACCTTCTCGGCCATGGCTTCCTGAGCGGCGCGCGCCTGTGAATCGTCCAGCTCGGCCTGGCCTTTGTGCGCCAGACGCTGTTGCTTCTGCTTGTCTTTGCTGACCTGCTTGGCCTGCTTTTGGTTGACCAGGCCTGCTTTGAGCAACTGGTCGCGAAGGGAAAGGCTCATCAATGCTTACTCACTTGGGCAACGGCTCAGCCGCAGCTGGGCTCATTCTTTTCCTGGCGTTTGGCTTCGCCCCACAGGGCGTCCAACTCTTCGAGGGTGCAATCTTCCATGGGACGGTGGGTGTCGCGCAATGCCTGTTCGATAAAACGGAAACGTCGTTCAAACTTGCCGTTGGCGCCGCGCAGGGCGGTTTCCGGGTCGACCTTCAGATGCCGGGCCAGATTGACCACGGAAAACAGCAGGTCGCCAATCTCGTCCGCCACTGCCACGGGATCATTTTCCGACATGGCTTCGAGCACTTCATCGAGCTCTTCGCGCACCTTGTCGAGCACCGGCAAGGCGTCCGGCCAGTCGAAACCGACCTGCCCGGCGCGCTTTTGCAATTTGGCCGAGCGTGACAGTGCCGGCAGCGTCGCCGGGACATCATCGAGCAAGGACAATTGCTCAGGCGCCAAGGCTTTCTCAGCGCGCTCTTCGGCCTTGATTTCTTCCCAGCGCCGTTTGACCTGCTCTTCGTTCAAGCGCGGCACATCGAGTGGCGCGTACAGATCGCCGGTGGGAAAGACGTGCGGATGCCGGCGGATCAGTTTGCGCGTGATGCTGTCGATCACCCCGGCAAATTCGAACCGCCCTTCTTCCTTGGCCAACTGGCTGTAATACACCACTTGAAACAACAGATCGCCCAATTCGCCCTGCAAATGATCGAGATCGCCACGCTCGATGGCATCGGCCACTTCATAGGCTTCTTCGAGGGTGTGCGCAACGATGGTCGCGTAGGTTTGCTTGATGTCCCACGGGCAACCGAACTGCGGGTCACGCAGGCGGGACATCAGGTGGAGCAGGTCTTCAAGTGAATACATCATTTATCTGTCTCACCACAAAACACATGTGGGAGCGAGCCTGCTCGCGAAACCGGCGTGTCTGCAACAAAGATGTCGACTGACTCGCCCCCTTCGCGAGCAGGCTCGCTCCCACAGGGAACAATCAATCGCATCACGGGGTACGGTTACGCCGTGTTTCGATGATATTCGGCAATTGCGAAATCCGCCCGAGCAAACGCCCCAGCGCATCCAGGCCCGGGATCTCAATGGTCAGCGACATCAGCGCGGTATTGTCTTCCTTGTTCGAGCGGGTGTTGACCGCCAGCACGTTGATGCGCTCGTTGAGCAGCACCTGCGAGACGTCACGCAGCAGCCCGGAACGGTCGTAGGCGCGGATGATGATGTCCACCGGATAAGTGAGCACCGGCACCGGCCCCCAGCTGACCTGAATGATCCGCTCCGGCTCGCGCCCGGCCAGTTGCAGTACCGAGGCGCAGTCCTGACGGTGAATGCTCACGCCACGGCCTTGGGTGATGTAACCGACGATCGCGTCGCCGGGCAGCGGCTGGCAGCACCCGGCCATTTGCGTCATCAGGTTGCCGACGCCCTGGATCTGAATGTCGCCGCGCTTGCCCGGTTTGTAACCGGTGGCCTTGCGCGGGATCAGCTCCAGTTGTTCGTTGCCGCGTTCCGGCTCGACCAGTTGCTGCGCAAGATTGACCAGATGCGCCTGACGCAGATCGCCTGCGCCGAGGGCGGCGAACATGTCTTCGGCGGTTTTCATGTTGGCCTTTTCAGCCAGCTTGTCGAAATCCACCGCCGGCAGGCCAAGGCGATTGAGCTCGCGCTCGATCAGGGTTTTACCGGCCGCAACGTTCTGGTCACGGGCCTGCAACTTGAACCAGTGAACGATCTTCGCCCGCGCCCGCGAGGTAGTGACGTAACCCAGGTTCGGGTTCAGCCAGTCGCGGCTCGGCGTGCCGTGTTTGCTGGTGATGATTTCGACCTGCTCGCCGGTCTGCAGGCTGTAGTTCAGCGGAACGATACGCCCATTGATCTTCGCGCCCCGGCAGTTGTGGCCGATCTCGGTGTGTACGCGGTAAGCGAAATCCAGCGGCGTCGCGCCTTTCGGCAAGTCGATGGCGTGACCGTCCGGGGTGAAGATGTAGACCCGGTCCGGCTCGATATCGACGCGTAGCTGTTCGGCCAGCCCGCCGATATCGCCCAGCTCTTCATGCCATTCGAGGACCTGACGGAGCCAGGAAATTTTCTCTTCGTAATGGTTCGATCCGGATTTGACGTCGGTACCCTTGTAGCGCCAGTGCGCGCAAACACCGAGTTCGGCTTCTTCGTGCATCGAATGTGTGCGGATCTGCACCTCGAGGACTTTGCCTTCCGGGCCGATCACTGCGGTGTGCAGCGAGCGGTAGCCGTTCTCTTTCGGGTTGGCGATGTAGTCGTCGAACTCTTTCGGGATGTGCCGCCACAGGGTGTGGACGATGCCCAGCGCGGTGTAGCAGTCGCGCATTTCCGGGACCAGCACGCGCACGGCGCGAACGTCGTAGATCTGGCTGAATTCCAGACCCTTGCGCTGCATTTTGCGCCAGATCGAGTAGATGTGCTTGGCCCGACCGCTGATGTCGGCGTCGACGCCTGTGGCCTGCAGTTCGTCCTTGAGCTGGGTCATCACGTCGCTGATGAAGCGCTCGCGATCCAGCCGTCGCTCGTGGAGCAACTTGGCGATCTGCTTGTATTGATCCGGTTCAAGGTAGCGGAAGGACAAGTCCTCCAGCTCCCATTTGATATGGCCGATGCCGAGGCGATGCGCGAGGGGCGCATAGATGTCGAAGACTTCCCGGGCAACGCGGTTGCGCTTTTCGTCGTCGGCGGTTTTTACCGCGCGGATGGCGCAGGTGCGTTCGGCCAGTTTGATCAGCGCAACGCGCACATCGTCGACCATCGCCACGAGCATCTTGCGCAGGTTCTCGACCTGCCCTTGGGTGCCCATGACCATCGACTGCCGCGGGCTGAGGCTGGCGCTGATGGCCGCCATGCGCTGCACGCCGTCGATCAGCTTGGCTACCACCGGGCCGAAGCGCTGGCTGACGGCCGCCAGTTCGATCTGGCCTTCGCGCACGCCGCGATACAGCACGGCGGCGACCAGCGAATCCTGATCCAGCTTGAGGTCGGCGAGGATTTCGGCGATCTCAAGCCCGGTACTGAAACTGCCGGAGCCTTCAGCCCACAGATTCTTCGCAGCGTTGGATTGCTGCTCGGCCTCGCGAGCGAACTCGCAGGCTTCTTTCAAGGCCTCGCGATCCAGTGCCAGATCGACACTGACCGCGTGATCGAGCCAAGCCTCGAGATTGATACTGCCGTCGGTGTTGATCGGCTGGTGTGCTCTCACCTGTACCATGCTGCTTTACCTTCCCTACGACGCAGATTCAATGCGTCAAATCGCTGATCCTCAGTGTCGGTTCGCGCTCGCGGGGCTCAGGCGAGCGCTGCGCGGACAGATCAGACGGATTCAGACGAGCCGTCCTGGCTCGCTTCAAATAACGCCATGGCCTCGACATGTGCCGTCTGAGGAAACATATCGAGAATCCCGGCACGTTTTAACCGGTAGCCCTGCTTGATCAATTCCAGCGTGTCGCGCGCCAGCGTCGCCGGGTTGCACGACACATACACCAACCGTTTGGCACCCAGGGTCGCGAGCTTGCGCACCACCTCGAAAGCACCGTCACGCGGTGGGTCCAAGAGTACCGCAGAAAAGCCGCTTCCGATCCACTGGGCATCGGTCAAAGGCTGGGATAAATCGGCTTGAAAAAACTTTGTGTTATGCAAATTGTTACTGACGGCGTTGCCGGCCGCCCGCTCGACCATGGTTTGCACACCTTCTACCGCCACCACTTCGCGCACGTGTCTGGCCAGCGGCAAAGCGAAATTTCCGAGACCGCAAAACAGATCCAGCACACGTTCTTCGGCGGTCGGGTTCAGCCAGTCCAGCGCCTGGGCGACCATCGCTTCGTTGACCCCGGCGTTGACCTGAATGAAATCTCCCGGCCGGTAAGCCAACTGCAGATCCCATTGCTCCAGGCGATAACCGAGGCTCTGACCGGCCTCGACCGGTTGCGGTTCACCCTCGCCGTGCAGCCACAGCTGCGCCTGGTGGAACTGGCAGAAGTCCTTGAGGATCGTCAGGTCCGCTTCGGACAACGGCGCCATGTGCCGCAGCAACAGCGCCAGTGACGAGCCGCTGAACAACTCGACATGACCCAGCGCTTGCGGCTTGCTCAAGCGTCGCAGCATCTGCGGCAAGCCGGTCATGATCGGCTGCAAGGGCTGTACCAGCACCGGACACTCGCTGATCGCGACGATGTCCTGACTGCCGGCAGCGCGGAAGCCGACTTCAAGCTGTTTCGCTTTCATGTCCCAACGCACGGCGATGCGCGCGCGACGACGGTAGCCGAATTCCGGGCCAGTCAGCGGCGCTGTCCATTCTCGCGGTTCGACACCGGCAACCCGCGACAACTGCTCGGCAAGCATGCGTTGTTTCAGGGCGAGCTGTTCGGTGTGAGGCAAATGCTGAACGCTGCAACCGCCACAACGGCCGAAGTGCGGGCAGGCTGCCGGGCGGCGCAAATCGCTGGCGGTAAACACACGCTCGGTACGCGCTTCGACCACTTTGCCGTGGGCGCCAAGCACCCGCGCTTCGACCTCTTCACCCGCGAGGGCGCCGAGAACGAACCAGGTACGGCCTTCGAAAAACGCGATACCGCGACCGTCATTGGCCAGGCGCTCGATGCTCAAGCGCTGCTTTTTACCGGTAGGGACTTGCGGGGCCTTGCTGCCGCCGGTGGGCTGGAAGCGCAGGCCTCTCTCGTGTCTGGCCATCAGTTGGGTGCGTCGAAAATGCCGGTCGACAGGTAACGGTCGCCACGGTCGCAGATGATCGCGACGATCACCGCGTTTTCAACTTCTCTGGACAGGCGCAGCATCGCTGCCACCGCACCGCCGGAGGACACGCCGCAGAATATGCCTTCTTCACGGGCCAGGCGCCGGGTGACGTCTTCGGCTTCGCTTTGCGCCATGTCGACGATACGATCGACGCGATCAGCCTGATAGATCTTCGGCAGGTATTCCTGCGGCCAGCGGCGGATGCCGGGAATGGCCGAACCTTCCATCGGTTGCAGGCCGACGATCTGCACGCTGTCGCTCTGCTCTTTCAAGTAGCGCGACACGCCCATGATGGTGCCGGTGGTGCCCATCGAGCTGACGAAATGGGTGATGCTGCCCTGGGTCTGACGCCAGATTTCCGGACCGGTGGTGGTGTAGTGCGCTTCGGGATTGTCGCCGTTGGCGAACTGGTCGAGCACCTTGCCACGGCCTTCGGCTTCCATGCGCTGGGCCAGATCGCGGGCGCCTTCCATGCCCTCTTCCTGCGTGACCAGAATCAGCTCGGCACCGTAAGCGGTCATCGCCGCTTTGCGTTCGGCGCTGGAGTTGTCCGGCATGATCAGGATCATCTTGTAACCCTTGATCGCAGCGGCCATCGCCAGCGCGATACCGGTGTTGCCGGACGTCGCCTCGATCAACGTATCGCCGGGATTGATCTGCCCGCGCAACTCGGCGCGCGTGATCATCGACAACGCCGGTCGGTCCTTGACCGAACCCGCCGGGTTGTTCCCTTCGAGCTTGAGCAACAGAGTGTTGCTGGTGGCGCCGGGCAGGCGCTGCAAACGCACCAGCGGCGTGTTGCCGACGCAATCGGCAATGGTTGGGTACTGCAGGGTCATGGCGTATTCGCAATCCAGACGTGCGGGGGCGCCTATCATACCGGCAAACCCGCGCAGGCCATATCACGCAAAGTGCGGTGCTTATGGTTTCTGGGAATAAGGGATCGCTAGTCGGTGTTTTCCATATGGGCCGTATCCAAGGCGTAAAACTCATGGAGCTTGGCTTGCAGCAACTGTTTATCCGGCAAGCATGTTTGATATTGCGCGATCAATGCAGGCGAAAGACTGCGGTTAAGGGCGTATTCGACGACTTCGTCCTCTTTACTGGCACAGAGCAATACGCCAATCGCCGGATTTTCGTGGGGCTTGCGGATATTGCGATCCAGCGCCTCCAGATAGAAATCCAGCTTGCCCAAGTACTCTGGCTCGAAACGCCCGACCTTGAGTTCGATAGCGACCAGGCAATTAAGCTCCCGGTGGAAGAACAGAAGATCCAAAGCAAAATCCCGGCCGCCGACTTGCAGCGGATATTCGGAGCCGACAAAGCAGAAGTCCCGACCCAGCTCAATGAGGAAGTCCTTTAGCCTTGTCAGGAGCCCTTGGTGCAGATCGGTTTCAGAATGAGCAGAAGGCAGGTCGAGAAATTCGACCATGTAGGAATCGCGGAATATCTCAAGCGCTGCCGGGTGCGTTTGTTTGAGCGCGGCGGAGGCTTTCGCTGGATCGGCGATGGTTCGCTCGAACAGAGCGGCTTTAAGTTGCCGCTCCAGTTCGCGCTTTGACCATTTTTCTCGAACGGCCATTCGTACGTAGAATTCGCGCTCTTCCGGCCTTTTGCACTGGCTGAAAATGATCAAATTGTGGGACCAGGACAATTGTCGCACCAGTGGTGCGACTTTCTCTTCGGCGTGATAAAGCTCATAAAACTGGCGCATGCGAAACAAGTTGGAGCGTGTAAAGCCTCGCAGCCCCGGTTGCGTTTTGGCCAGATGCTCAGCCAATTGGCCGACCACCGAATCCCCCCACTCCGCCCGCTCAATCTTGCGACTGATATGCGCGCCCACCTGCCAGTAAAGCTCGATCAGGTGAGTATTGACCGCTTGCATGGCCTTGTGTCTGGAACTGTGAATCAGCGCGAGCACTTCATTGAAACGATCGCCATCTGAGCTGCCGGTAAGGCTGGATGCATTCATGCGCAATTCCTTGAAGGTTTGGTGAAGCACGAGCCTAAACCGTTCAGGAAGCTTGAAATGACCGCTGGTGCAGCTTGGGAAATGTCATACAGAAAAAGACGAGCACTCCGGCAAGTCAGTTGGATTGGGGGCGCGAACGGACTACATCGCGAGCAGGCTCCCTCCTACAGGAGATCTACGGTGTTCAAATAATCTGCGGCGTACGCAATTCCAATGTGGGAGCTAGCCTGCTCGCGAAGGCGGCCGCCTGGACGACACCATCATCCGCCAACAAACGCAGATTCAAGCGCAACCCCGCCCCTGCATTTTCCGCCCAGAGCACCCCGCCCTGGCGCTGCACCGCGTTGCGCGCAATGCTCAACCCCAGCCCAAACCCACCATCCCCGGGCCTCGATCCGTCCAGTCGAATGAACGGCGAAAAGATCCGCTCCAGATCCCCTTCAGCCACGCCGCCGCCTTGGTCTTCCAGCCACAAATGCCAATAATCGCCATCGCGCCGGCCTTCGAGCCGCACGATGCCGCCCTCGGGGGAGTGACGAATGGCGTTGCGCAGGATGTTTTCCAGCGCCTGCGCCAGGGTATTGAGATTGCCGCGCACCCAGCACGACGCCTCGACCGTGCATTGCAACTGCAAACTCGGCCAGCCGCTTTCATAGCAGGCGTTGTCGGTGAGCATTTCCCACAGGGCCTGAATCTGGATCGCTTCATCCGGCAACGGCGAGCGATCGGTGTCGAGCCAGGCCAATTGCAAGGTGTCTTCGACCAGCCGTTGCATGCCGTCGACTTCGCGGCCGATGCGTTCACGCAATTGCAGCAAGCCCTGTTCGCTCTCGCTGGCCACGCGCAGGCGGCTCAGCGGCGTGCGCAGTTCGTGGGACAGATCACGCAATAATTGCTGCTGCACAGCCACGGTGGTTTGCAGGCGTTCGGACATGGAGTCGAACGCCCGCGCCAGCTCCCCGAGCTCATCCGGGCGCTGGGTGATACCGCTCGACAGCCGCACGTTCAACTGATCTGCGCGCCAGGCGTTGGCCTGTTCGCGCAGGTTGTTCAACGGCACCACCAGCAGGCGATACAGGCCGACGCACAGCAACAAGGTGAACAGCCCGGGAATCACGCCGTTGGTGATAACGCGCCAGAACACCCGGTACTTGCCCGGCACGAAACGTTCGGGCAACTCGATGACGAGGATGCCAGCCGCCGGATCCTGGGGAAACGGCACGCGCAGCCACGGCCGACCTTTCTTGTGAACGGGCCAGTCGAGACCGCGCAGAAAGGTCAGGTGCTGCACCTCTGCCGCGTCCAGCGGCTGGCTGCTCAGCGACTGCAAATCAGCGCCGATCACGCCGACCCAACTGGCCTCGCGCAATTGCATGCTCTGCAACCAGTCATCGACGCCGTCGCGCCCGCCGCGCTGCCACGCCTGTTCGGCTTGTGCGGCATAACGGCTGAGGGTGTTGCGCGCTTCGCTGGAGAGGAACTGATTGCGCTCCTCCATGTAACGACCCCACGACCAGCTCAGCCAGATCATCAGCAGGCAGAACGCCACCAGCAGGCACGCCAGTTTCCAGAACAGTGAATGCCGACCGGGCAGCTCAGACAGTTTCATCGGCGGTGCTCAAGACATAGCCCTTGCCCCACACCGTGCGCACTTCGCGTTCGGTGTAACCGATGGCTTTGAGTTTGCGGCGGATCTGGCTGATGTGCATGTCGAGGCTGCGGTCGTGGGCCGCATAGCCGCGCTGCAGGACGTGCTGATAAAGGAAGGCTTTGCTCAGCACTTCCTCATTGTTGCGGTGCAGGGTCTCCAGCAGACGGAATTCGCTGCGGGTCAGTCCGGCCGCTTGTTCGCGGAAGAACACCTCGCACTGTTCGTCGTCGAAACGCAGCGTGCCGCTGGCCACCACAGCGGCCACCGCAGGCGGACGCCGATCCAGTGCCACCCGCCGCAGGATCGCTTCGATGCGCACGTGCAACTCGGCCATGCTGAATGGCTTGGGCAGGTAGTCATCAGCGCCCAAGCGGAAACCGCTGATGCGATCGGCCTCGGCCCCCAGCGCCGACATCAGCAAAACCGGGGTCGAGTGGCTCTGACGCAGTTGCGTCAACAGTTTCAGGCCATCAAGCCCCGGCAGCAGGATATCCATCAGCACCACGTCGAACGGCTGGCGTTGCGCGATGCGCAGACCTTCCTGACCGTTCTGGCACCAGGTCACCTGGAAACCGCTGCGACCCAGATGCTCGTGCACATAAGCGCCGAGAACCGGATCGTCTTCAATGGAAAGGATGCGTGGCTGGCCAACGGAAACAGGAGTCATGAGTATCTGCAAGTAATTCTCAGTTGGCGGATTATTCAAGATTGTCCGACAGCGGGCAACACAAGGATCGCCCGTCGGACGAACGAGCGCGTGCCAGGCGCTGTAATTTGCGCGAGATTGCCCGCCTGCAAATCGCTACACTGCGCCCATGTCGCGTGCCGGATGCACGCATGTGAACAGATCAGCTGGATGCGGGAGATTAGGCGTGCTCAAGAAACTGGGAATCAAGGGTCGCGTGCTGTTGCTGACCTTGTTGCCGACCAGCCTGATGGCGCTGGTGCTGGGCGGCTATTTCACCTGGACGCAGCAGACCGACCTGCAGAGCCAACTGATGCAGCGCGGCGAAATGATCGCCGAGCAACTGGCGCCGCTGGTGGCACCGGCGATGGGTCATGGCGATGCCGACCTGCTCGAACGCATCGCCACCCAGTCCCTGGAACAACCCGACGTGCGCGCGGTGACGTTTCTCGCCCCGGATCGCTCGCCGCTGGCCCACGCCGGCCCGACCATGCTCAATCAGGCCCCCAGCGGCGACAGCGCGTTATTGCAACGGCGCAGCGGCAACGATGCCACGCGCTACCTGATGCCGGTGTTCGGCAAGCACCGCAACCTTGCCGGTGAGGTCATTCCCGAGGAATCCGAACGGCTGCTCGGCTGGGTCGAACTGGAGCTGTCGCACAACGGCATGCTGCTGCGCGGCTATCGCAGCCTGTTCGCCAGCCTGCTGCTGATCGCCGCCGGACTGGCTGGCGCTGCCCTCCTCGCGTTGCGCATGGGCCGCACCATCAACCGTCCGCTGAGCCAGATCAAACAGGCCGTCGCCCAACTCAAGGACGGTCATCTGGAAACCCGTTTACCGCCCCTCGGCAGTCAGGAACTGGATGAATTGGCCTCGGGCATCAATCGCATGGCCGGCACCTTGCAGAACGCCCGCGAGGAATTGCAGCACAGCGTCGATCAGGCCACCGAAGACGTGCGCCAGAACCTGGAAACCATCGAGATCCAGAACATCGAACTGGACCTGGCGCGCAAAGAGGCGCTGGAAGCCAGCCGGATCAAATCCGAATTCCTCGCCAACATGAGCCACGAGATCCGCACGCCGCTCAACGGCATTCTCGGTTTCACCCACCTGTTGCAGAAAAGCGAACTGACCCCGCGCCAGCTCGATTATCTGGGCACCATCGAAAAGTCCGCTGACAGTCTGTTGGGGATCATCAACGAGATCCTCGACTTCTCGAAGATCGAGGCCGGCAAACTGGTCCTCGATCACATCCCGTTCAACCTGCGCGATCTGTTGCAGGACACCCTGACGATTCTGGCCCCGGCGGCACACGCCAAGCAGCTGGAACTGGTCAGTCTGGTCTATCGCGACACGCCGCTGTCGCTGGTAGGTGATCCCTTGCGCCTCAAACAGATCCTGACCAATCTGGTAAGCAACGCGATCAAGTTCACCCGCGAAGGCACCATCGTCGCCCGCGCCATGCTCGAAGAAGAACACGAAGACAGTGTGCAGTTGCGCATCAGCATTCAGGACACCGGCATCGGCCTGTCGAATCAGGATGTCCGCGCGTTGTTCCAGGCCTTTAGCCAGGCCGACAATTCGCTGTCGCGCCAACCCGGCGGCACCGGCCTGGGGCTGGTGATTTCCAAACGTCTGATCGAACAGATGGGCGGCGAGATCGGCGTCGACAGCACGCCGGGCGAAGGCTCGGAATTCTGGATCAGCCTGAGCCTGCCCAAGACGCGTGACGATGCCGAAGACCTGCCCGCCGCGCCGCTGCTCGGGCGTCGTGTTGCCGTACTGGAAAATCACGAACTGGCGCGCCAGGCCTTGCAGCATCAACTCGAAGACTGCGGGCTCGACGTCACGCCGTTCAACACCCTGGAGAGTCTGAGCAATGGCGTCACTGGCGCCCATCAGACCGATCAGGCGATCGATCTGGCGGTCATCGGCATCACCAGCAACGACATGCTGCCGGAGCGTTTGAACCAGCACATCTGGGATCTGGAACATCTGGGCTGCAAAGTGCTGGTGCTGTGCCCGACCACCGAACAGACACTGTTCCACCTGTCGGTACCCAACCCGCACAGCCAGCTGCAAGCCAAACCGGCGTGCACGCGCAAGTTGCGTCGGGCCTTGTCGGATCTGGTCAACCCGCGCCAGCCGCGCAGCGAACCGGGCGAGCCGCTGTCGAGCCGGGCGCCGCGCGTGCTGTGTGTCGACGACAACCCGGCCAATCTGTTGCTGGTACAAACCCTGCTCGAAGACATGGGCGCTCGGGTGCTCGCGGTGGAAAGCGGTTACGCGGCGGTGAAAGCGGTGCAGACCGAGTCGTTCGATCTGGTGCTGATGGACGTGCAGATGCCCGGCATGGACGGTCGCCAGAGCACCGAAACCATCCGCCAGTGGGAAAGCGAACGGCATAGCACGCCGCTGCCGATCGTCGCCCTCACCGCCCACGCCATGGCCAATGAAAAACGTGCATTGCTGCAAAGCGGCATGGACGACTATCTGACCAAACCGATCAGCGAGCGGCAACTGGCGCAGGTGGTGCTGAAGTGGACCGGACTGGCCCTGCGCAATCAGGCGCCGGAGCGCAGCGGCGACAACGCGGCGGGCCAACAGGAACTGCCGGTGCTCGACCATGAAGAAGGCTTGCGTCTGGCGGCGGGCAAGGCGGATCTGGCGGCGGACATGCTCGCCATGCTGCTGGCCTCGCTGGAAGCCGACCGTGAAGCGATCCGCGTCGCCCGTGACAGCAACGACCAGACTGCGCTGCTCGAACGCGTACACCGGCTGCACGGCGCCACCCGATATTGCGGAGTGCCGCAACTGCGCGCCGCCTGCCAGCGCAGCGAAACCCTGCTCAAGCAGGACGATCCGAAATCCGCCGCTGCGCTGGATGAACTGGAACGCTCGATCAACCGCCTCGCGGCGCAAGCCCGCATCAGCGCCTGATCCACGGCAAGGCGCGGCGCGCGCAAAGCGCTACAGTTGTCGCGGGCCATTGGGCCCGCGTCGATGCTCCAGGAGGACTCATGCGCACGATCATTTTCAGCAGCCAGACCTACGACCGCGACAGCTTTCTCGCCGCCGCCTGCCCTGCCGGGCTCGAACTGCACTTTCAGGCTGCCCGGCTCAGCCTCGATACGGCGGCACTGGCCGAGCAGCACGAAGTGGTCTGCGCGTTTATCAATGATGACCTCAGCGCGCCAGTGCTCGAACGTCTGGCGGCTGGCGGCACGCGGCTGATCGCCCTGCGCTCGGCGGGTTACAACCATGTCGACCTGCCAGCGGCGAAACGTCTGGGCCTGGCCGTCGTGCGCGTGCCGGCGTACTCGCCCCACGCGGTCGCCGAACATGCCGTGGCGCTGATCCTCGCCCTCAACCGCCGTTTGCACCGCGCCTACAACCGTACCCGCGAAGGCGATTTCAGCCTGCATGGCCTGACCGGTTTCGACCTGGTCGGCAAGACTGTCGGCATCGTCGGCACCGGGCAGATTGGCGCAACGTTCGCGAAAATCATGCACGGTTTCGGTTGTGAGCTGCTGGCTTACGACCCGTATCCCAATCCCGACGTGCTGGCCTTGGGTGCGCGTTATCTGAGCCTGCCGCAACTGCTCGCGCAATCGCGGATCATCAGCCTGCATTGCCCGCTCAATGAGCAGAGCCAACACCTGATCAACCGTGAATCCCTGGCGCACATGCAACCGGGCGCGATGCTGATCAACACCGGGCGTGGCGCACTGGTGGACACGCCAGCGCTGATCGACGCGTTGAAGGACGGTCAACTCGGCTATCTGGGGCTGGATGTCTATGAAGAAGAGGCGCAGCTGTTTTTCGAGGATCGCTCCGACCTGCCGTTGCAGGACGATGTGCTCGCGCGCTTGCTGACCTTTCCAAACGTGATCATTACTGCGCACCAGGCGTTTCTGACCCGCGAGGCGCTGGGCGCGATTGCCGCAACCACGCTGCACAACATCGCGACCTGGGCGGCGGGCGCGGCGCAGAACCAGGTCGAGGGTTGAACCGCCCTCCCTGGACAGTGGAGACGCCAGAATCAGCGATCCTTCGAACCGGATCGAAGGTCGCACGCGCGCATCATTCTGCAATCGGGCCCGTGCTAGCATGTCGCGCATATTTGGAGGACCCATGGTCGAACACGATTTCCGCTACACCCTGATGAACCCGCAACACACCCTCACCGAATGCCGCGCCCTCGTCCCGGGCCGTTATCAGGTGACCGGCAACGGTGGCTCGATCCGCATCGGCGATGCCCTGTTGGTCACGCTCAAAGGCAGCAAGGATTTGTCCATGCGCCTGACCGTCGACACGGTCCGCCACCTGATCAATCCGCCGGGCCAATGGACCGCGATGACCACCGGCCCGGTGTTCGGCGAGCTGGCCATTCACACCTGGCAAGTCAATTGCGACAACTGCGCCAAAGAGCTGAGCTTTGAATTTGCCGTGGATGCCAAACTCGGCAAAGCTGCGGAAAAACCAGCTGCCACCGCACGTATCGCCGAGCTGGGCTGGAAAGCCGTTGGCGACAAGCACCTGTGCCCGAAATGCCAGGAGCCCGCGTGATGAAACGCCTTGCCCTGACCGCGCTGATCGGTGTCGGCCTGGCCGGTTGCGCCGCAGAGCCGGTGCAACTGCAGCACAACCGCAGCTACATTCTGGAATGGATCGGCGAGCGGCCGCTGATGGACTACAGCCATCTGACCGTGACCCTCGGCGATGACGGTCGCGCCTACGGCAACGGCGGCTGCAACCATTGGTTCGCGCCCTATACGCAGGACGGCGACAAGCTGACCTTCGGCAAGATCGGCAAAACCCGCAAGCTTTGCGCACCGGCGTTGATGGAACAGGAACAACGGTTCCTGCAGGCGCTGGAAAAAGTCGAGCGCTGGGACATTTCGCCGATCGAGCAGATGCGCTTCTGGCCTGCGCAAGGCAAGCCGTTGCGCTGGTGGCTGGAAGAGGGTTGATCATTCAACCACAAAAAAGATCGCAGCCTTCGGCAGCTCCTACAAGGACCGGTTACACCCTGTAGGAGCTGCCGAAGGCTGCGATCTTTTCTTTGGATTGACGGCTTATTTGCTGGACTGTAAAGCCTCCAGCTTCGCCATCACCCCCGCCGCCGTCTGCTCACCCAGCAACTGCTCACGCATCTTGCCCTTGTCATCGATGATGAAAGTCACCGGCAGCGCTTCACTGCGCGGCAGGTCGAACAGCTCCGCCGGATCCTGCGCCAGCACGGTGAACCTGATGCCGAGTTTTTCGCTCGCCTCTTTCAGCTCCGCGCCCTGCACATTGTCGAAGTTGACTCCGAACACCCCGACATTCTTGCTTTTGAGCTGTTCAGCCAAATGATTCAGTTCGGGAATTTCAGTACGGCACGGGCCACACCACTCGGCCCAGTAATTGAGCACCAGCCATTGTTTGTCCAGACGTTCGGACGCAACCTTCTGGCCGTTCTGGTCGATCCCGTAATCATTGCCGCAGCCCCCCAGCATCAACGCCCCGAGAATCGCCAATGCCGCTGCCAATCGCCGTGTCATGTCGTGTTCCTTGTGAAAAGTCGAAAGCGCCTGCGACCCATCGCCTCTGACGGTTCTGGATTGCGCGCTGCACAGTTAGAATAGCCGCCACTTTACGCCAGAAGCGACCCGCCATGACCGATCTGACGCTTTATCACAATCCGCGCTGCTCGAAATCCCGCGGCGCGCTGGAACTGCTTGAAGCCCGCGGCTTGAGTCCAACTATCGTGCGCTACCTCGAAACACCACTGAACGCGACGCAGATCAACGCCCTGCTCGGCAAGCTCGGGATCAGCGCACGGCAACTGCTGCGCACCGGCGAAGAGGAATACAAAAGCCTGAACCTGGCCGACGCCGGTCTGAGCGAACAGCAACTGATCGCCGCTATCGCCGCGCACCCGAAACTGCTGGAGCGGCCGATTCTCGAAGTCGGCGACAAAGCCGTCATCGGTCGCCCACCGGAAAAGGTACTGGAGTTGTTGCCATGAGCGCGCCGTACATTCTGGTTCTGTATTACAGCCGCAGCGGTTCGACCAACGAGATGGCCCGGCAGATCGCCCGTGGCGTCGAGCAGGCGGGAATGGAAGCGCGTCTGCGCACGGTGCCGGCGATCTCCACCGAGTGCGAAGCGGTGGCGGCAGACATTCCCGATGAAGGCGCGCTCTACGCGACCCTCGATGACCTGAAGAACTGCGCCGGTCTGGCGCTGGGCAGTCCGACGCGTTTCGGCAACATGGCCGCGCCGCTCAAGTATTTCCTCGATGGCACCAGCAACCTGTGGCTGACCGGTGCGCTGGTCGGCAAACCGGCCGGCGTGTTCACCTCCACCGCCAGCCTGCACGGCGGCCAGGAAACCACCCTGCTGTCGATGATGTTGCCATTGCTGCACCACGGCATGCTCATCACCGGCCTGCCCTACAGCGAGTCGGCGCTGCTGGAAACCGAAGGTGGCGGCACGCCGTACGGCGCCAGCCATCACGCTGGCTCCGACGGCAAAAACGGCCTCGATCAGCACGAAGTGGCGCTGTGTCGGGCACTGGGTCTGCGCCTGGCGAAAACCGCGCAGAAACTGGTGGGCTGAATGGCGAAAAAGCCGAAAGTCCTGCCCTCGGTGGCGTGGCTCGAGCCACGGGTGAAGGCGATGCGCGTGCTCAGTCTGCTGAGCTTCTTCGCCCTCGCCGGGTTGCTGGCTGCTTATTACCTGCTGTTTGCCGACCTGCATGGCGCGCGTCCGTGGGTGATTCTGCTGGTCGAACTGATCCCGTGGCTGGTGCTCGCCCCGGCGATGATCATGGGCAGCGCCCGTGGGCACTCGTGGATGTGTTTTGTGGTGAACCTGTATTTCATCAAGGGTGCACTGGCGGCGTACGACCCCCACCGACAACTGTTTGGCCTGCTGGAAATGGCCGCAAGCCTGGCGCTGTTCTGCTCGGCGCTGTTGTATGTGCGCTGGCGCTATCAGCTCAATCGCAAGTTGGCGGGCGAAGGCCAGGTCAGCGTCGTCTGACCCAACGCCTTCGCGAGCAGGCTCGCTCCCACACTTGGAATGCATTCCCCTGTGGGAGCCAGCCTGCTCGCGAATGGAGCGACTGGGGGCTCAATGATTGACGGTGTAAGCCAGCATCATCGAAATCTGGCTCATCGGCCGTCCGCCGCTCTGTTCGTGCCACTGGTTAAAGGCACTCTGCACCGTCGCCAGATCACGCTGACTGGTCGGCACCCTGTCGACTATCTTCTGCGCATTCAGCGCTGCGACCACGTCGTAGCTCGGCACAAAAGTATCCTTGCCGACCATGCGCAAGAACCGTGGCACCGAAAGCCCGCCAAGTTGATGGCCGTGCTTTTTCAGGTACGTCCACAGGCCAACGATATCGGTCACCGGCCATTCGGCAATCAACGCGCCGAAACTGCCCTTGTCCTTTTCCACATCGAGAATGAACTGCGCATTGCGCGGCACACTTTTCAGTTTGCCGAGGTGGCGAATGATCCGCGCGTCCTGCATCAGGCGCTCCAGGTGCTCGGCGCTCATCAGCACGACTTTTTCCGGGTCGAACCTGAAGAACACTTCTTCGAACGCCGGCCACTTGGCGTCGACCAGGCTGTGCTTGAGCCCGGCGCGAAACACCCGCAGGGCCATGGTCGAGAGGTAGCGGTCATCGCTGATTTTGCGCAGTTGTGCGGGCGTCTTGGGAACGGGCAGATGGGCTTCGAGTTCAGCCGCCGAACCGAAGCGGTTCAGACAGTATTCGTGCAGCCACTTGTAATCGCGCATGCCCTCTCCTATTGAATGAAACAAACAGATCCCTGTGGGAGCGAGCCTGCTCGCGAAGGGGTTGGACCAGTCAACTGATGCGTTGAATGACACACCGCTTTCGCGAGCAGGCTCGCTCCCACATTTGGATCGGGGGTTAGAGGTTTACGACATTGACGAAACGCGAAGCCGCGGTTTCGTCGATCTTCAGGCTGGTGAAGTCGAACAGGTTGCGGTCAGCCAGTTGCGACGGCACCACGTTCTGCAGGCTGCGGAAAATCGATTCGGTGCGGCCCGGAGTCTTGCGGTCCCAGTCCTGAAGCATTTCCTTGACCACTTGGCGCTGCAGGTTTTCCTGCGAGCCGCACAGGTTGCACGGAATGATCGGGAATTGCTTGAAGTCCGAGTAGGCCTGAATGTCCTTCTCGTTGCAGTAGGCCAGCGGACGGATCACCACGTTGCGGCCGTCGTCGGCACGCAGTTTCGGCGGCATCGCCTTGAGCGTGCCGTTGAAGAACATGTTGAGGAAGAACGTCTCGACGATGTCGTCACGGTGGTGACCAAGGGCCATTTTCGTCGCGCCGATTTCGTCAGCAAAGGTGTACAGCGTGCCGCGACGCAAACGCGAGCACAGCGAGCAGGTGGTCTTGCCTTCCGGCACCAGTTCCTTGACCACCGAGTAGGTGTCCTTTTCGACGATGTGATACTCGATGCCCAGTTCTTTCAAGTACGCCGGCAGCACATGCTCGGGGAAACCCGGCTGTTTCTGGTCCATGTTCACCGCGACGATCTCGAACTTGATCGGTGCAACCTTCTGCAGGTGCATCAGCACGTCGAGCATGGTGTAGCTGTCCTTGCCCCCGGACAGGCAGACCATGACCTTGTCGCCGTCTTCGATCATGTTGAAATCGGCGACCGCTTCGCCGGCCAGGCGGCGCAGGCGCTTTTGCAGTTTGTTCTGGTTGACCGTAAGAGTGCCCATGACGCGGAATCCGTGAGGTGTGACGAAGGGCCGGCATTTTACGCAAAAACCAGGACGGGGCGAAGGGCCGTGGTCGCATTGGCTCACCTGCCTTGTGGCGAGGGAGCTTGCTCCCGCTGGGGTGCGAAGCGCCCCCAAACCTGAAGCCGCAATTTTTCGTGATGCACCGAGCCGCAAGGATTTGCGACTGCTGCGCAGCCGAGCGGGAGCAAGCTCCCTCGCCAGGTAAACCGCTGAAACGCCCAAGACCCCAAGGCGATTAAGCCCTTTGTTTACAGCGCGATTTGCTCTAAGCCCCCCATACCTGTGCGCTGGAGTCCTTTCTATACTGCGACATAAGGTCGCACACATCTGAAGACCTGAATTTGCTCGGCCACCTTGGCCCGCAGGCGCTCCGTTGGGGGGCGATGGCAATAACAAGAGGAGTGAATGGCATGATCCATCACGTAGTGGGACTGTTTACCCACCCCGATCAGGAATGGAAGGAAATCCGTGGCGACCAAGAGGAAAGCATCAGCCACATGTACCTGACCCACACGCTGATCCTGGCGGCGATCCCTGCTGTCTCGGCGTTTATCGGCACCACCCAGGTCGGCTGGGTGATCGGCAACCGCGCGCCGGTAATGCTGACTCTGGAAAGTGCGTTGTGGATGACCATCATGTCGTACCTGGCGATGCTCGGCGGGGTCGCGGTCATGGGCGCCTTCGTGCACTGGATGGCGCGCACCTATGACGCCAATCCGAGCCTGGCCCGGTGCGTGGCGTTCGCCACTTACACGGCGACGCCGTTGTTCGTCGGCGGGCTGGCGGCGCTGTATCCGCATATGTGGCTGGGAATGATCGTCGGCACGGCGGCCATCTGCTACACGGTGTATCTGTTGTATGTCGGCCTGCCAACATTCATGAACATCCCGTCGGATGAAGGTTTTCTGTTTTCCAGTTCGGTACTCGCGGTAGGCCTGGTGGTGCTGGTGGCGATCATGGCGTTCACCGTGATTGTCTGGGGCCTGGGCGTTGGCCCGGTGTATACCAACTAGATTGTTTCCCGCCTGAGAAAAACCAGATCTGCCAATACAGGCCGCCGCAAGGCGGCCTTCTCATCAGGCGATGACCATTCGGCAGGTCGGCGATTCGCAAGTCGCCGGGGTTGCGGCATACTCGGCGTCTCTGGAGATCCATCAAGCATGCCCGAGCAACTCAACACCCGCGTCGAAGATTGTTACCAACTCGCTGAAGCCTTTTTCAAACGTTCCTTCAAACGCCCCGTGGTCAGCCTCAAGCTACGCGGGCAGAAAGCCGGTGTCGCGCATCTGCACGAGAACCTGCTGCGCTTCAACCCGCAGCTTTACCGGGAGAACACCGAACACTTCCTCAAGCAGACCGTGGCCCACGAAGTCGCTCACCTGATCGCTCATCAACTGTTCGGCGACCGCATCCAGCCCCATGGCGAGGAGTGGCAATTGATCATGCGCGGCGTTTACGAACTGCCGCCCGACCGCTGCCACACCTATGAGATCAAGCGGCGCAGCGTGACCCGCTATATCTA
This sequence comes from Pseudomonas sp., assembly GCF_035554175.1. GTDB lineage: Bacteria > Pseudomonadota > Gammaproteobacteria > Pseudomonadales > Pseudomonadaceae > Aquipseudomonas. The sequence goes on from NZ_DATMIV010000055.1 coordinate 118,932, forward strand.
CAAATGCCCGTGTCCGGACAGCGACTTCCCGTTTACCGCACAGCGCCATGGACTGGTGCGACAAGGGCGGCGGTATTTGTGCCGGCGATGCCGCAGCACCTTGGTGTTCAGTGGTGAGATGCGGATGGAATGACAGTTTTGTAGTGCATCGACTGACCCCTTCGCGAGCAGGCTCGCTCCCACAGGGAAATGCATTTCGAACGTGGGAGCGAGCCTGCTCGCGAAGGGGCCGGCATGGGCACTACAGAATCACCTTGGCGGATCGCAGTTCTGCAATCCGTTCAGCGCTCAAGCCCAATTCCGCCAACACCTGATCGGTATGCTGCCCCAACCCCGCCCCGACATGCCGGGGCGGGGGCAGCGCTTCGGAGAATTTCAACGGACAAGCCATCTGCGCCTGCGTCGTGCCATCCCCGCGCGGCACTTGTGTCACCAGCTCCCGAGCCTGCAACTGCGGATGGCGCACCGCTTCCCCCAGATTCAATACCGGCTCGACACACGCATCGACCCCGGCGAACAACTCACACAGTTCAGCGAAGTCATGGCGCTCGAATTCGATCCTCAACGCCTCTTTCAACGCCTGTCGCTGATCAGCCCTGGGCGACAACCCTTGTGCCGCGAGCTCCGGCCGGCCCAGCACCGTGCACAGTTGCTGCATGAAGGCCGGTTCGAGACTGCCCACCGACATCCAGCGCCCATCCCGCGTGCGGTAATAATCGTAGAAGCTGCCGCCATTGAGCATCTGATCTTCCCACCCCGGCGCCTCGCCGCAGGCCAGATATCCCGCGCCGGCCATGGCGTTAAGGCTGAACGCGCAGTCGGTCATGCTCACATCCAGATGGGTGCCTTGCCCGCTCTGCTGGCGGGCAATCACCGCTGCCAGCAAGCCGATCACCCCGTGCAAAGACCCGCCGGCCACGTCTGCCACCTGCATGCCCAGCGGCAACGGCCCGCTGTCGGCGCGACCGGTGTAACTGGCCAGCCCGGCCAAAGCCAGATAGTTGATGTCGTGCCCGGCGCGCTCTGTGTACGGCCCGGTCTGACCGTAACCGCTGATCGACACGTAAATCAGCCGCGGGTTGATCGCCTTCAATGCCTCGTAACCCAAGCCCAGACGCTCCATCACACCGGGGCGGAATTGCTCGAGGACAATGTCGTAATCGCTCAACAGCTGTTTGATGATTTCCAGCGCTTCAGGCTGCTTCAGGTCCAGCGCCAGACTGCGCTTGTTGCGGTTCAGGTAGGCGTGGCTGGCCGATACCCCGCCATCGTGAGGCGGCAGCACCCGCAGAAGATCCATGCGGGTCGGCGATTCGATACGCAGCACCTCGGCGCCCATGTCCGCCAGCAGCAACGAGGCGAACGGCCCGGGCAGCAGGGTCGAGAAATCGAGAATCTTCAGTGAGGCCAACGGTGCAGACATGAGCGAACTCCTTGGGCGATGCATTCAGCCTAGGCAGGCATCGTCGATGCGGCAATCACCGCAAATGTCAGCGGGTGTGACCGTTGCGCTCAAATCCCGGGCAAGAAAAAACCCGCCGAAGCGGGTTTTTCTGTTCAAGCAATGCTTACTTCACATTGCTCGGGGTCGGGCCTTCAGCCACACCCAGGTCGTCTTCTTCACGCTCGTCGGAGATCCCGCGACCGCCGGAAGCCAGCTCGGTTTGCAGTTGATCGGTGTCCAGTTCCTTGACCCACTTGGCCACGACGATGGTCGCTACGGCGTTACCGACCAGGTTGGTCAACGCGCGGGCTTCGGACATGAAGCGGTCAATACCGAGGATCAGCGCCAGACCGGCAACCGGCAGGTGACCCACCGCCGACAGGGTAGCCGCCAGCACGATGAAGCCCGAACCGGTCACACCCGCTGCGCCTTTGGAGGACAGCAGCAGCACCAGCAACAGGGTGATCTGGTGGGTGATGTCCATGTGCGTGTCAGTCGCCTGGGCGATGAACACGGCGGCCATGGTCAGGTAGATCGAAGTACCGTCGAGGTTGAACGAGTAACCGGTCGGGATCACCAGACCCACCACCGATTTCTTCGCGCCCAGACGCTCCATCTTGATCAGCATGCGTGGCAGTGCCGATTCCGACGAGGACGTACCCAGCACGATCAACAGCTCTTCACGGATGTAACGCACCAGTTTGAACACGCTGAAACCGTGAGCACGGCAGATCGCACCCAGCACCAGCACAACGAACAGTACGCAGGTGATGTAGAAGCAGATCATCAGTTGACCCAGCTGCACCAGCGAACCGACACCGTAGGCACCGATGGTGAACGCCATGGCGCCCAGCGCACCGATTGGCGCCAGTTTCATGATCATGTTGATGATGTTGAACATCACGTGGGCGAAGCGATCGATCATGTCCAGCAGCGGACGACCGTACGCACCCAGGCGATGCAGGGCGTAGCCGAAGATCACCGAGAACATCAGCACTTGCAGGATGTCACCGGTGGCGAAGGCGCCGACGATGGTGTTCGGGATCACATTGAGGAGGAAACCGACAATGCTCTGGTCTTTACTGGCCGTCACGTAGGTGGCGATTTTCGAGGCGTCGAGGGTGGTGACGTCGATGTGCATGCCGGCGCCCGGTTGCACAACGTTGACCACGACCAGACCGATCAGCAGGGCAATGGTGGAAACGATTTCGAAGTACAGCAGCGCATAACCGCCGGTCTTGCCTACCGACTTCATGTTCTGCATGCCAGCGATGCCGCTGACAACGGTACAGAAGATGATCGGGGCGATGACCATTTTGATCAGCTTGATGAACCCGTCACCCAGTGGCTTGAGGGCCACACCGGTCTGCGGGTAGAAGTGACCGAGCAGGATGCCGATGGCGATGGCAACGATCACCTGGAAATACAGGGATTTGTACAGTGGCTGACGAGTCGTCATTGCAGGTTTCCTCAAGCGTTCAGCGGGCAACATCCATCTGTCGAGCGCCGAACCTTAATTGCGAACCCTCCTGCACTGGAGGGATTTGTTGTTGGAGCGGCACCTTCCCGGGCGGGTTTAATGCACGCTTCTGTCGCTTGTATCGCAAACGTCGTGCCAGATTGGTGCGATGGGCAGCAAGCCTTTTGATATCAGGGTCCAGGGGAATTTCCGTTTACCAAATAGTGACCTGACTGTGGCGGATTTCCGCCAACAGGGCGTTCGGTGTCCTGCAATTTGGCGGAAATCCGCCTTGTTGCGCACCAGCCCCGTCGTTACGATCGTCGCTTGAACAAGGATTGCCGTTTATGCGCGAACGCACCATCGCCAGCCATTTCGCCCGTGCCGCCCTCGGCGGTGCCCGCCGCCGCGGTTTCGATTATTCGGGCCTGTTGCAACAACTGGGCATCAGTGCGGAACTGCTCGACGAACCCCGCGCGCGAATCGCCCCGGAGCAATTCACCCGGCTGATTCAACAATTGTGGCTGGCGCTGGACGACGAATACCTTGGCTTGGGCAGTGCGCCGAGCAAACCCGGCAGTTTTGCCATGATGTGCCACGCCTCGATTCACTGCCGCAACCTGGAGAAGGCTCTGCAACGCGGGTTATTGTTTTATAGCTTATTCCCGGACGCCCCGCGCCTGACCCTGAGCCGCGAAGACGAATGGGTGCGTTTGAGCCTCGACGACGCGCGGTTGTGGGATCCGGATCACTTCCTGACCGAGAGCCTGCTGGTGATCTGGCACCGCCTCGGCAGTTGGCTGATCGGCCAGCGGATTCGCCTCGAACAGGCGACCTTCAGCTATTCGCGCCCGGAACACGGCAGCGAATACGACCTGCTGTTCCCCTGCCCGCTGAGCTTCGACCGCGAACACAGCAGCCTGCTGTTTCACAGTCGCTACCTGGCCATGCCGCTGTTGCAGGACGAGCGCACGCTGAAACATTTCCTCGAACGCTCCCCCGCCGACCTGCTGTCACGCCCGGACGACGGCCACAGCCTGACCAGCCGCTTGCGCCGTCTGCTCAGCCGCGACCCTGCACACTGGCCGGATCTGGAGGCCGTCGCAGCGCATCTGCACCTCAGCCCGCAAACCCTGCGCCGGCACTTGCGCGAGGAGGACACGAGTTTTCAGGAGCTCAAGGATCAGCTACGGCGGGATATCGCCATCTATCATCTGGGGCGGGCGGAGCTGTCGTTGCAACAAATTGCCGAGCAGCTCGGATTTTCCGAGCCGTCGGCGTTTCACCGGGCGTTCAAGAAATGGACCGGGCTGACACCGGGGGCTTATCGGGCGCAGGAGTTGTGAAGTCAGACGCCTTCGCGAGCAGGCTCGCTCCCACAGGAGGATTGCATTGCAAATGTGGGAGCGAGCCTGCTCGCGAAGAGGCCTGTGCTGACAACGTTCAAACCACAGGAAAATGAATCCTGAACGCCGCCCCGCCCATCGGCGAGTCGCCCAATGCCAACCGGGCGTTGTAGCTTTCGATGATGTCCTTGACCACCGCCAGTCCAATCCCCTGCCCCGGATGCTGGGCATCCAGGCGTTCGCCGCGTTCGAGAATCCGCGCACGCTGGTCAAGTGGCACGCCCGGCCCATCGTCCTCGACACACAACTCGATCCCGGCGAGCGATTCGCGCACGCTGACGCGCACTTCGCCCAGGCACAGGCGGTAGGCGTTTTCCAGCAGGTTGCCAAGCATTTCCAGCAAAGCGCCCTGCTCGATCGGCACGTAGCAATGTTCGGGCAGATCAAACGTTACCTGCACGTGTTTGTCGCGGTAGACCTTGTCCAACGTGTCGCACAGGCTTTTGAGCACCGGTTGCAGGCGTACCTGATGGCGCACCAGGCCGCTCTTGCGCAGGCTGGCCCGTTGCAGTTGGTAGCTGATCTGCTGACTCATACGTTCGATCTGGCTTTGCAGCACCCAGGCCTGATCGCGATCTTCCGGACGCTGAGCCATGTCCTCGCTGACCCCCTGCAGCACCGCCAGCGGGGTTTTCAGGCTATGGGCGAGGTCGTCGAGAGAATCGCGGTAGCGGCTGCGTTGCTGGCGTTCGCTGAGCAACAAACGGTTGAGCGAGCCGGTCAAGCGCAGTAATTCGCGCGGGTGTTTCTCCGTGAGGCTTTCGCGAGTGCCAGCTTCGATTTCGTCGAGTTCCTGGCTCAGGCGCCGCAAGGCTTTCAGGCCCCAGGTCAGGCCGATCCATAACAACGCCAGCAACACCAGCAACGCCGCGCCGAAGCCCAGATAGAGATTTTCCCGCAGACCAGCGAGAGTGGTTTCGTATTCACGTACCGGTTGCAGGGCGACGATGCTGAACGCTGCGCTTTTGCCGCCGAGCAGTTTGACTTCGACGTCGTAGACGAAGAACTCCTGCCCGCTGGCTTCACGAATCCGCGCGAACTCGTTGCCGAGACCGTCGTAGCGCGGTTTGTAGTTGATCTGCTCTTCCTGAGTGGCTTTCGACCGCCAGACCAGATGTCCGTCGCGGTCATAGATGTAGCCGAGCAAACGGAAGTCGGTGAGGTTGAAGCGCTCGTCGGGCAGTTGCGATGGCATCACCAGCCGACCGTTTTCCACGCGTGCGGCGGAGATCAGCGTGGTGACGTCCGAGGCCAGGCGTTGCTCGATCGAATCCTGCAAGGCGAGGCTGAACGCGCCTTGCATCGCCGGCAGCAAGGCGAGCATGAACAACACCGCCAACGTGGTGGCGGCGAGCATCAGACGAACGCGAAGGGAACGGATCAAGTGCAGCGCTCATTGAACAGGTAACCGAGGCCACGCACGGTGTCGATCGGCTTGAACCCGGCCGGGCCCTCGAGCTTGCGCCGCAGACGCCCGACCAGCACTTCGATCACATTCGGATCGCGCTCGTCGTCGTCCGGGTAAAGCTGTTCCATCAGGCGATCCTTGGGCACCACTTGCTGATGGTGACGCATCAGGTATTCGAGGATGCGGTATTCATAGGCGGTCAGTGCCAGCGGTTGTTCATCGAGGCTGGCCTGTTTGCGATTGAGGTCGAGCAGCAACGGCCCGGCGACGATGGTCGACTGGGTGAAACCGCTGGAGCGGCGCAGCAGCGCGTTCAGGCGTGCCTCAAGCTCTTCGAACTGGAATGGCTTGACCACGTAATCGTCGGCACCGGCGGCAAGACCTTCGACCTTGTCCTGCCAGTTGCCGCGCGCGGTGAGGATCAGGATCGGGAAGGTCTTGCCGCCCGAGCGCAACTGGCGAATCAGGTCGAGGCCGCCCATGCCCGGCAGGCCGAGGTCGATCACCGCCAGATCGAAGTTGTACTGTCCGGTCTGATACAGCGCCTCCTCGGCATTGGCCACGGATTCGACCACGTGGCCGCTCTCCGTCAGGCGGGTTTGCAGGTGATGACGCAACAGCGCCTCATCTTCGACGACCAACAGTTTCATGCCTTTCTCCCCATCACTTGAACACTCCAGACGCAACCTGTGGGAGCGAGCCTGCTCGCGAATACGGTGGACCAGCCAAGCAAGTGTCGGCTGACAAACCCCTTTCGCGAGCAGGCTCGCTCCCACATTTCAATCGGCGGCCATCGCTCAGAAATAGTAGTTGGCCGACAGGTAGGTCTGCGCACTGCTGGTCAAGTCCAGCGAGCCCTGCTTGCTGCCGCCGCTCTCTTTCATTTCGGTGCTGGCGTTGCTGCGCAGGTAACGGTAACCGAGTTCCACCGAGGTGTTCTGCGAAACTTGCTGCAATACACCGAACTGGCCACCGACGGCGTAACCGATGTCGCTGTCACGGCTGAAGCCTGGCGAGTCCTGAGTCAGCTTGGTCAGACCGGCCGTGGCGCCGCCGAACAATTTGGTGCTGCCGCCCACCGGGTAGAACAGGTCGTAGCTGCCCAGCAGATTTTCCTGGCGCAGTTTAACGCCATTGTGCGAGCCGGAAACGTTGTCGTAAGTGGCGTAGTAGCGACCCTGGCTGTTCTGCTGACCGAGGCGTACGCCGTAGGTGTTATTGCCGTCGATGGCCCCCGTGGCGTTGGGGTGGCCGAGGTTATTGTTCAGTGCGTGGGACTTGTTGATCTTGTCGCTGGTCTGGCCGAACGTCAGGCCGGCGAAGTTGCTGGTGTCATCGGCGTTGGCCGCGATGCTGGAGCCTAACAAGGTAAAAGCCAGCAGCAGTTTGTTTAAACGAGTCATGGGTATTTCCTCTTTCACAGTGCTGTTTGGGTATGGCGCAAGGTTACTGAGCCCCCCCTGTACCGCCCCTGAACCGTCTCTGAACCTGACCTGAACCAGATCGACTAGGCTGTTCTGACCACTTTCGATAAGGAGACCCGATCATGCGCCTGTTCCTCGCTCTCACTTTGCTGGCGGTCACCAGCTTCACCCAGGCTGCGATCAAAACCGCAGAAATCCCCTATCAAAGCGCCGATGGCACGAAGTTGATTGGCTATTACGCTTATGACGACGCCATAAAAGGCCCACGCCCAGGCGTTGTCGTGGTGCACGAATGGTGGGGACTCAACGATTACGCCAAGCGTCGCGCGCGCGATCTCGCCGAACTCGGATACAGCGCCCTGGCCATCGACATGTACGGCGAAGGCAAAAACACCGAGCATCCAAAAGACGCCATGGCCTTCATGCAGGCCGCGACCAAAGATGCCGATGCGGCGAGCAAGCGTTTCGCCGCCGGACTCGATCTGTTGAAGAAGCAAGCGCAGACCGACCCGAACAGAATCGCCGCCATCGGCTATTGCTTCGGTGGCGGCGTAGTGCTGAACGCGGCGCGTCAGGGCGTGCCGCTGGCCGGCGTGGTGAGTTTCCATGGCGCATTGGCCACCAGGACTCCGGCGACCCCGGGCAGCGTCAAGGCGAAGATTCTGGTTGAGCACGGCGCGCTGGACAGCATGGTCACTCAGGACAATGTCACCGCGTTCAAGGCGGAAATGGACAAGGCTGGTGCGGATTACAGGTTTGTCAGCCTTGACGGCGCCAAGCATGGCTTCAGCAACCCGGATGCCGATCGCCTGAGCCATGGCGAGCATGGTGGGCCGGATATTGGCTATAACAAGGCGGCGGATGAAAAGTCGTGGGCGGACATGCAGGCGTTCTTCAAGAAGATTTTCAGTTGAGTCAGTAACGACCGAGGCGCGGCCTTCGCGAGCAGGCTCGCTCCCACACTGGATCTGCTTCGCACAGAAAATCCCTTGTGGGAGCGAGCCTGCTCGCGATAGCTTCACCACCGATCTCGACCTTGCCCCGACTAACCGGCAAAATGCCCGCCATGAATGCCACCCCCGCCCTGCCCGCCTGCTGCACCGCGCTCGACAGCCACTGGCCGTTGCCGATGCGGTTGCCCGACACCGTGCTGTTCAGCACCCAATTCAATCCGGCGCAACTGCTCGGTGATGACTTTCAGCGCAGTGCTGTGCTGGCGCCACCGAGCATTCAGCGCTCGGTGGCCAAGCGTCAGGCCGAGTTTCTCGCCGGCCGCATTTGTGCCCGCGCTGCGCTGCAACAACTGGAAGGCCTGAACATCGTGCCGCCGATCGGCGAAGACCGCGCACCGGTCTGGCCGGCGCATATCTGCGGTTCGATCACTCACAGCACCGGGCGCGCGGCGGCGATTGTCGCCAACAAACAGCACTGGCGGGGCTTGGGCATGGATCTGGAAAACCTGCTGAGCCACGAGCGTGCCGAACGCCTGGCCGGGGAAATCCTCACGCCGGCGGAACTGCAGCGCATGACGGCTGGGTCGCAGGATCAGCTGGCGTTGCTGGTGACCCTGACCTTCTCGGTCAAGGAGAGTTTGTTCAAGGCGCTGTATCCGATCGTGCAGCAGCGCTTTTATTTCGAGCATGCCGAAGTGCTCGAATGGACTGAGGCGGGTCAGGTCAGGCTGCGGTTGTTGACTGATTTATCCAGCGAATGGCGTAAGGGTTCGGAGCTGGAGGCGCAGTTCGGGGTGCAGGATGGGCACTTGTTGAGTCTGGTCAGCATTTCTGCCTGAAGTTTTCGCATGGCCTGGCATGGCCCCTTCGCGAGCAGGCTCGCTTGTATGTTTAGACTTGAAGGGGTGGGCGGGACTACAGACTCGATTCTGACTCTGACCAGTACAGACCGTGGGAGACTTCTCCTCCCGCCCCTTCTACCCAAAGCGCCGATAAGGAATTCAT
>NZ_DATMIV010000056.1:0-138719 GCF_035554175.1 Pseudomonas sp.
GAAAACACAGGCGTTGGTAGCTCTTGCTCGCAAGCTCTGTCGAGTGGCGTTCGCCCTGATGAAGAACCAGAGCGAATATCGCTTAACCTGAAATTGCGGGGTTGCTACGCAACATAGAATCTCCCACATTTGAAATGCATTCCCTGTGGGAGCGAGCCTGCTCGCGAAAGCGTCGCTGAGTGCACCGCCAATCCCAAGCCCCGCATATCCCTAGTGCTAACCCCGGATCGCTGGCAGACTGCCCATCCTTTCACGCCGTTCGTTTTGAGGCTGTATGCCAACGTTTTCTGAGCGTCATGTTGTGTTCTGGGTCAGTTGCATCATTATTTTTGGCGGTTTGCTGCTGGTGCTGCCGCTGCGCTTGTTGCCGAGCCTGCTGGCCGGGCTGCTCGTCTTCGAGCTGGTCAACATGCTCACCCCGCAACTGCAACGGCTGATCGAAGGGCGGCGTGCGCGCTGGCTGGCAGTGGCACTGCTCGGGACGCTGGTAGTGAGTGTGCTGGCGTTGATCTTCGCCGGGGCTATCAGCTTCCTTTTGCACGAAGCGGAAAACCCCGGCGCGTCGCTGGATAAATTCATGGGCGTGGTCGATCGTGCGCGTGGGCAACTGCCACCGTTCATCGACGCCTATCTGCCGGCCAGCGCGGCGGAGTTTCGCCTGGCGATTGGCGAGTGGGCGAGCAAACACCTGGCTGACCTGCAACTGGTCGGCAAGGACGCGGCGCACATGTTCGTCACCCTGCTGATCGGCATGGTGCTCGGCGCGATCATCGCCCTGCAGCGTATTCCCGATGTAACCAAGCGCAAGCCGCTGGCCGCGGCCCTGTTCGACCGTTTGCATCTGCTGGTGCAGGCGTTCCGCAATATCGTCTTCGCGCAGATCAAGATTTCCCTGCTCAACACCGTGTTCACCGGGATCTTTCTTGCGGTGATCCTGCCGATGTTCGGCATCAAGCTGCCGCTGACCAAAACCCTGATCGTGCTGACCTTCCTGCTCGGCCTGCTGCCGGTGATCGGCAACCTGATGTCGAACACGCTGATCACCATCGTCGGCCTGTCGCTGTCGATCTGGGTAGCGCTGGCCGCGCTGGGCTATCTGATCGTTATCCACAAGCTCGAATACTTCCTCAACGCGCGCATCGTCGGCGGGCAGATCAGTGCCAAGTCGTGGGAGTTGCTTTTGGCGATGCTGGTGTTCGAGGCGGCGTTCGGCCTGCCGGGAGTGGTGGCCGGGCCGATTTATTACGCTTATCTGAAGAGTGAGTTGAAGCTCGGAGGAATGGTTTAAAGCCGATTCTTCAGCGCCTGAGCGGGCCTCTTCGCGAGCAGGCTCGCTCCCACATGGAATCGCATTCCTTCAGTTGAAATGCGATCCACTGTGGGAGCGAGCCTGCTCGCGAAGGGCGCGCCGCCAGTTATGGATCAGTCCATGGCGCCGTAGCGCTTCATCGCTTCAATCGCCAGGCCGCTGCCAATGCTGCCAAAGATGTTGCCTTCGACATGCCGCGCCTTCGGCAGCATCGCCGCAACGCTGTTGCGCAGGGCCGGAATGCCGCTGGAACCACCGGTGAAGAACACCGTATCGACCTGATCGACCGCCACGCCGGCGTCATTCAACAGTTGCGTAACGCTGCCGCGCACCCGCTCCAGCAGTGCCTCGATCGCCGATTCGAACAGCGCGCGGGTCAGCTCGACGCTCAGCCCGGCCTCGATGCGGTCAAGCGGAACGTGGCGGCTGTCGGCGTGGGTCAGCTGGATTTTGGTTTCTTCCACTTCCATTGCCAGCCAGTGCCCGGCGCGCTGTTCGATCAGCTTGAACAGACGATCGATACCGCCGGTGTCCTCAATGTCGTAGCGCATGCTGCCCAGCGCCAGGGTCGACTTCTGCGAGTACACCGAGTTGATCGTGTGCCAGGTCGCCAGGTTCATATGGTGGCTGGTCGGCATGTAGGCGCCGCTCTTCATCCGGCTGCCGTAGCCGAACAGCGGCATCAGGCCCTGCAGGCTCAGCTGTTTGTCGAAGTCGGTACCGCCGATGTGCACGCCGCCGGTGGCGAGGATATCGTCGTGACGGTTATCGACACCGCGACGCTCCGGCGACAGGCGCACCAGCGAGAAGTCGGAGGTACCACCGCCGATGTCGACGATCAGCACCAGCTCTTCTTTTTCGATGGTCGACTCGTAGTCGAATGCCGCCGCGATCGGCTCGTACTGGAACGACACTTCCTTGAAGCCGATTTTGCGAGCCACCTCGACCAGAGTGTCTTCGGCTTCCTGGTCGGCCAGCGGATCGTCATCGACGAAGAACACCGGACGGCCCAGCACCACTTCTTCGAATTCCCGACCGGCGGCGCCTTCGGCACGGCTCTTGAGCTGGCCGATGAACAGCCCGAGCAGGTCCTTGAACGGCATGGCCGTGCCGAGAACGCTGGTGTCGTGCTTGATCAGTTTGGAACCCAGCAGGCTTTTCAGCGAGCGCATCAACCGGCCTTCGTAGCCCTCCAGATACTCGTGCAGGGCCAGGCGACCGTACACCGGGCGGCGCTCCTCGAGGTTGAAGAAGACCACCGACGGCAGGGTGATCTTGTCGTCTTCCAGCGCAATCATGGTGTCCATGCCGGGGTGCAGCCAGCCGACGGTGGAGTTGGACGTGCCGAAGTCGATGCCGCAGGCACGGGCTGGAGAGGCGTCTTTCATGTCTTTCGGATTCCGGTCAAAAAACGGCCGCGCAGTGTATGTCAGCACGCGGCAGATTCGAAGGCCGGTCATCCGCTATTTCGCGACAAAGAAGGTTGAAAATCGCCGCTTCGCCCCAAACTTGCTGGCATGGGCCGGCAGACACACCGGCGGTCGCAAGAACCGCCGTCCACTGCCGATAAACTTCTGCGGCGCCACCCGGTCACAACCTTGAGATCGGTCAACCCGGCACGCGCCAATCGGGCGCACGCTGGCATCGGCGCGAAATCGATAACGGATGGTGATCCTTCAATGGACTTCAAAGACTATTACAAGATACTCGGCGTGGAGCCGACAGCTGACGACAAGGCGATCAAGGCGGCCTATCGCAAGCTGGCGCGCAAGTACCACCCCGATGTCAGCAAGGAAAAAGACGCCGAGGCCAAATTCAAGGACGCCTCGGAAGCCTATGAAGCGCTGAAAAGCGCCGACAAGCGCGCCGAATACGACGAACTGCGCCGTTATGGCCAGCACGGTCAGCCGTTCCAGGGCCCGCCGGGCTGGCAGAGCCGTGGCGGTTTTGGCGGTGGCGACACAGGTGACTTCTCGGACTTCTTCAGTTCGATCTTCGGCAATCGCGGCCCCGGTTTCGGTGGCGCGGACAGCCGCCAATCACGCGGACGCCGAGGGCAGGACGTGGAAATGGAACTGCCGGTTTTCCTCGAAGAAACCCTGTCCAACGAATCGAAGAAAGTCACCTTCCAGGTGCCGCAATACAACGCTCACGGCCAGCACGTCAGCAACACCAGCAAGAGCCTGAACGTGAAGATTCCGGCCGGCGTTACCGACGGCGAGCGTATTCGCTTGAAGGGCCAGGGTGCACCAGGCGTCGGTGGCGGGGCGAACGGTGATCTGTACCTGACCATACGTTTTGCGCCACATCCGAAATTCGACGTAGAAGGCGAAAACCTGATCATCACGCTGCCACTGGCCCCGTGGGAGCTGGCGCTGGGTACCGAAGTGGCCGTGCCGACCCTGACCGGCAAGATCAATCTCAAGGTTCCGGCCGGCAGCCAGAATGGCCAGCGCATGCGCGCCAAGGGCCATGGTCTGCTGAACAAGGCTGGCGAGCGCGGGTATCTGTTCGTGCAGCTCAAGGCTGTGATGCCGAAAGCGTCCGACGACGAGGTCAAGGCGCTGTGGCAGGAACTGGCGAAGAAAGCCGCGTTCAACCCGCGAGAGAACTTCTGAACCCGACGACGGAGTGGCCCATCATGAGCAACCCCCTGATCGTTCAACTGGATCTGGCAGAATTCTGTGAGGCGGCCGACCTGTCGGACGTTTACGTGATCGAAATCGTCGAGCACGGCATCCTCGAACCTCAGGGCGCACAGCCCCGGGAATGGCGCTTCACCGATTACGAACTGGCTCTGGCCAAACGCGCCGCCAAACTGCGGCGCGACCTGGAGCTGGAGTGGGAGGGGGTTGCGCTGGCGCTGGACCTGCTGGAAGAGGTGCGTGAGCTGCGCGCCGAAAACCGCATGTTGCGCCAGCGGTTGGGGCGGTTGGTGATTGAGTAGATTGTCTGGGTCTTTTCGGGTTGGCGCACAGCCGTTTCGCGAGCGGGCTCGCTCTCACAGGGTTAGTGTTTGCGGGTATTTCCGCCGGTGTTAAGCGCGAACGTGGTCTGATATTTTCCGGGCACAAGTCGGCAATGGATGCCGACTGTCGTAGCGCCAGCCAAGCTGGCCTGTCGCTGCGCAATCTTTGCAAGGAAGCCTGTTCATGCCAGTCAAGCCAAAACCCCCCAAAACCGGGGCCGATGTAACCACCCCTCCGCGCACCTCCGGTGATTCAATTTCCCACGGGTCCGAAACGCTGCGTTTTACCCCAGACCCATTGGGTCGCAGGCCTGTGCCAGATACCCGCGAGCCGGGCAGCAGCACTGTGCACTCCGATGAGGCTGGCGCTACGCACAACGTGCAGGTCCATCCGGTGCCGTCCGGTTCTGATGCTGTATCTGCGCCTCAGGTACCCTCTCTACAGGATTATCTGATTCCGCCGACGATCGTCTTGCCGGCCGCCGATGCCCAGGGATTGCGCGTGTTAAAGGGCCGCCAGTTCGGCGATGTGCAGGGTGGCGGTACGGTGCTCATCGGCATCGATGCCCAAACCGGTCTGTACCGGGCCAGACTGTCTAGCGAGGCGCAACCCACCGGCCCGGTGCTGGCGTACGATCCGCTGAACAATCATTGGTATCCGCTGCAGGACTTCAGCGTCTCGCAGGGCGCCGTCTCCCTGGCACGCGAAAGTCGCCGGGTGAGCCGCCAGAGTGATGACGCGTACGAGTCTGCCCTCGAAGAGCTTTCCAGCGATGCAGAGGGAGAGGAAACGTTTTATCTGGCTTCTGAATCCATGCCGATCAAACCGTACACCGCACAAGAGCTGCACACGATGAGCAGCGAAACGCGCTATTCGTTCCTCGCCAATCAACTGGGCACCTACGATCGCGCCAACAACGGCAAGTACCCGATGCGGGACACCGCCGGCAGACCGATTCGCATCAAACGCCTGGAAAACAAAGTGCGTTCGGCCAATGGCATCCTGTATACCTCGGAGCAGATCAAGCCCTACATCAAGTTTGGCGAGCATGAAACGGTCGCCCGCTTGTATGAGGAGAAGCTGCAATGGCGCCTGTTCACCGAAGCCGATGTCAGAGTCCCCGGTGAGCGAGCCTTGATTGGTCAGTCCATGGTGGTGGCCAACCGCCGCATTGCCGATGGCGAAGCACTGGGGGTCTACGGTGGCGCCATCACGCCGGCACGTTTCGTACAGCCCCATGAACAGACCTTCAGCATGCTGGCAGGCATGCGTTATCAATATGGCCCCGGCCAACTGATAGAAGACCCGCTGGCGATACTGGGGGACAACATTCTGTCGCGAATCAATTCCAACTTTGAATATGACGCCACCGGCAAGCCGGTACGCCAGGCAAAGGAGGGTTATAACGTCGTACTCGTTCCGTTCAACGTCGAGGCGCAACAGTGGATGGGCAAGCAGCTGGTGACCAAGGACTTTATCCTCAACGCCATCTTTGCCACTCAGGACATACCGGCGGGCACTGAGTTGCGTCTGGATTACAACTACAGCGACCAGCAGATGTCGTGGGCGTTTCCATGATCGGTTGGTGAGCGCGTCTGAATACGGACATGCACCGTCCGTATTCAGCTTTTGCGCTTGTCAGAACAGGAAATACCGCTGCGCCATGGGCAATGTTTCGGCCGGCTCACACCACAGCAACTCACCATCGGCCTTGACCTGATAGGTCTGCGGATCAACGTCGATGTCCGGCAGGTAGTCGTTGTGAATCAGGTCGGTCTTGTGCACATCACGGCAACCCTTTACCACGGCGATCTGCTTCTTCAGCCCCAGCGCTTGCGGCAATCCGGCTTCCTGCGCCGCCTGGCTGATGAAGGTCAGGCTGGTGGCGTGCAGCGAGCCGCCGTAGCTGGCGAACATCGGCCGGTAGTGCACCGGTTGCGGCGTCGGGATCGAGGCGTTGGCATCGCCCATCAGGCTCGCGGCAATCGCGCCGCCCTTGAGGATCAGCGTCGGTTTCACACCAAAGAACGCCGGCCGCCACAGCACCAGATCCGCCCACTTGCCGACTTCGATCGAACCGACTTCATGGCTGATGCCGTGGGTGATCGCCGGGTTGATGGTGTATTTGGCGATGTAGCGCTTGGCGCGGAAATTGTCGTTGCCTTCGCCGTCCTGCGGCAGCGGGCCGCGCTGTTTTTTCATCTTGTCGGCGGTCTGCCAGGTACGCGTGATCACTTCACCGACGCGGCCCATGGCCTGGCTGTCGGAGCTGATCATCGAGAACGCGCCGAGGTCGTGGAGGATGTCTTCGGCGGCTATCGTTTCGCGGCGGATTCGGCTTTCGGCGAAAGCGACGTCTTCGGCAATGCTCGGATCGAGGTGATGGCAGACCATCAGCATGTCCAGGTGTTCGTCGATGGTGTTGCGGGTAAACGGCCGGGTCGGATTGGTCGAGCTCGGCAGCACGTTGGGGAAACCGCAGGCCTTGATAATGTCCGGCGCATGGCCGCCACCGGCGCCCTCGGTGTGATAGGTGTGAATGGTGCGGCCCTTGAAGGCGCCGAGGGTGGTTTCGACGAAACCGGATTCATTCAGGGTGTCGGTGTGGATCGCTACCTGCACGTCATACTGGTCGGCAACGCTCAGGCAGTTGTCGATGCTGGCCGGCGTGGTGCCCCAGTCTTCGTGCAGCTTGAGGCCGATGGCGCCGGCCTTGACCTGTTCGATCAGCGGCTCCGGCAGGCTGGCGTTACCCTTGCCAGTGAGGCCGATGTTCATCGGGAACGCATCGGCGGCCTGGAGCATGCGCGCCAGATGCCATGGCCCGGACGTACATGTCGTGGCATTGGTGCCGGTGGCAGGTCCCGTGCCGCCGCCGATCATGGTGGTGACGCCGCTCATCAGCGCCTCTTCGATCTGTTGCGGACAGATGAAGTGGATGTGGGTGTCGATGCCGCCAGCGGTGAGAATCATGCCTTCGCCGGCAATGACTTCGGTGCCCGCGCCAATGGCGATGGTCACGTTGGGCTGCACAT
The DNA here is from genome assembly GCF_035554175.1 of Pseudomonas sp. Lineage (GTDB taxonomy): Bacteria > Pseudomonadota > Gammaproteobacteria > Pseudomonadales > Pseudomonadaceae > Aquipseudomonas. Next base: position 7,314 of record NZ_DATMIV010000056.1, read on the forward strand.
CCGGGTTACCGGCCTTGCCGATCGCGGCGATGCGCCCGTCCTTGAGGCCGACGTCAGCCTTGACGATGCCCCAGTGATCGATGATCAGAGCGTTAGTGATCAGCGTGTCGACCACCTCGGCGGCCAGCAACTGGCTCTGGCCCTGGCCGTCGCGGATGACTTTGCCGCCACCGAATTTCACTTCCTCGCCGTAGGTGGTGAAGTCCTTTTCGACCTCGATCCACAGCTCGGTATCGGCCAGGCGCACCTTGTCGCCGACGGTGGGGCCGAACATGTCGGCGTAGGCGCTTCTAGTAATCTTCATGTGCATGCCTTGGGATTCAATTGTTTTTGAGATCGCTCGCATAGCTCGCTATCGCAGCCTCGCTGCGCTCGACAGCTCCTACAGTCAGTGATCGGCTTGAGACCGTGTGATGTTTGTAGGAGCTGCCGAAGGCTGCGATCTTTTGGGGCGCAGCGATATCAGTCGAGCTCGCCCATGATGCGTCCGGCAAACCCGAACACTCGGCGATGCCCGGCGTAATCGACAAGCTCGACCTCGCGGCTCTGTCCCGGCTCAAAACGCACGGCGGTGCCAGCGGGAATGTTCAGGCGCATGCCACGACTGGCCGCACGATCAAACATCAATGCATCGTTGGTTTCAAAAAAGTGAAAGTGCGAACCCACCTGGATCGGCCGGTCACCGCTGTTGGCTACTTTCAGGCTGACGGTGCGACGGCCGACGTTGAGTTCGATGTCGCCGGGCTGGATCTGGTACTGGCCAGGAATCATCGCTGGGCTCCTTGCAGGACTTTGTAATAGAGGGCGGTCGGGCGATAGGTGCCGTTCGGATCGCAGGCGTAATCGGGGATTTCGCCGGCGCGAACGTAGCCCAAAGCTTTGTAGAGATCCTCCGCCGGCGAGCCGGCCTCGGTGTCGAGATAAAGCATGCCGCGTTTGTGTTTCGGCGCCTCGAGTTCCAGCGCGCTCATCAATTGTTGACCGAGGCCGCGCCGCCGGGCGTGCTCGCGCACCAGCAGTTTTTGTACTTCGGCGCGGTTCAACCCGTTGGCCTTTTGGCACAGCGCCAGTTGCACACTGGCCAGCACCTGCTCGTCCTTGACCACCACCCAAAGCAGCGTGTTGCCCTTGTTGACGTGATCCTGCACCTCGTCGAAATAGTCGCGCGCCTGCGCGGCGTCAAGGTCAGCCATGAAACCGACGCTGGCGCCGTAGCCGACGGCGTCGAGCAGCAGGTCGATCAGGCCCTGGCGATAGTGGGCAAAGCTTTCAGCGTTGACGCGGCGCAACTGGGCGGCGTTCATCGACATCACTCCTTGTGAGTATCCGGCGGTTGTGCGCCGGGGTTGAGGGCCAACTGCATGAACGTCAGATCGAGCCAGCGGCCGAACTTGGTGCCCACTTGCGGCATCTGCCCGGTGATGTTGAAGCCGGCGCGTTCGTGCAGGCGGATCGAGGCGGCGTTGCCGCTTTCGATGGCAGCGACCATGACGTGTTTGCCGCAGGCGCGGGCACGTTCGATCAGCGCGCTCATCAACTGCGGGCCGAGGCCGTTGCCGCGTTGATCGCTGCGCACGTACACCGAATGCTCGACGGTGTGGCGGAAACCGTCGAACGGTCGCCAGTCGCCGAACGAGGCGTAACCGAGCACGCTGTCTGCGTGATCGACGATCACCAGAATCGGATACGCCTGCAGCTGACGCGCGTCGAACCACGCCTCACGGTTGCCGAGGTCGACGGCCTGCTCGTTCCAGATTGCCGTGGTGTTGAGCACGGCGTCGTTGTAGATGTCGCGGATCGCCGGCAGGTCGGCCCGGCTCGCATCGCGAATGCTGTAAGTCATGGTGCGGCCTCAGACGATCGGCTGGTGGACGGTGACCAGCTTGGTGCCGTCGGGGAAGGTCGCCTCGACCTGGATCTCCGGAATCATTTCAGGGATGCCTTCCATCACTTGTTCGCGGCTGAGCAGGGTAGTGCCGTAGTGCATCAGCTCGGCCACGGTCTGTCCGTCACGGGCGCCTTCGAGCAGCGCGGCGGAGATGTAGGCCATGGCTTCCGGGTAGTTGAGTTTCACGCCACGAGCCAGCCGCCGTTCGGCGACAAGGCCGGCAGTGAAAATCAGCAGCTTGTCTTTTTCGCGTGGGGTCAGGTCCATGGTTGGAATCCAATATCGGCAGTTAAGAATGATCATGTTGATCGCGACAGGGGAATGCATTTCAGGTGTTCCAGATTCTTGGGGGCATGGCTTCGCGCCCGAGCAGCGCGGGTCTGAGCAAACGCCATAATTCGATCAGCCAGGCGCGGGCGAGCAACGCCTCACTGGCCAGACACCGCGCCACCAGCAGCCCCGGCAATTGCGTCAGATCCCCGCGCACCTCATGCCCCAGCGAGCGGCATTGCTCCAGCAACCCGGCATCAATTTCACCGGTGACCAACAACGTCGCAAACACCGGGTTGCTATCCAGTCCGATGGGCGAATCAAGCAAACCATCGTTGCCGACAATGCGCTGACGTTCATGCCAGAGCAACCGACCGTCGCGGCGGATATCCAGATGCGCCTGAAAATGCCCAAGGTCGAACCGTTCGTCACTGGCCGGACGCCCCAGCGCCACCACGTCCCAGTAGAACAGCCGCGCGTCACCTTCAAGCTCAATTGTTGTGGTCAGCTCAGCCTGCGCAGCGCTGTAGACGATGGTTTCCTGCGGCAGCCATTCCAGCGTAGCACCAGCGGCGATATGCAAATCGAGCTGCTGATACGCAGGGCCGCCGGCGCGATACCACTTGGCGGCGCCGGGGCTGGTGATCTGTGCCCAGGCGTCGTGTTCGACGCGGGCGCTGATGTCCAGTCGATCACCGCCGGCAATCCCGCCCGGCGGGTGGACAATGATGTGTTGGCAGACTTCAGGGCCTTCGGCGTACAAATGCTTTTGCACGCGCAACGGGCCGAGGTGGCGGCGCATGACCGGGCGCGTGCAGTCGCCGAAGCGTGCGTAGGCCAGTTCCAGCTCGGCGTGCCAGCTCGGGGTAAACAGGGCAGGTAAGGCAATCGAATTCATGATTTGTGATTATCGTTAGGAAGCTACAGATTAGACCGCCGCATCAGATCGTGACCAGCCCGCGTACACCCTCGGCCTCCATATTTTCACCACGCCCCTGCTGAACGATCTCACCCCGGGACATCACCAGGTATTGATCGGCCAGTTCCGCGGCGAAATCGTAGAACTGCTCGACCAGCAGAATCGCCATGTCACCGCGCGCCGCGAGCTGTTTGATCACCGCGCCGATTTCCTTGATCACCGACGGTTGAATGCCTTCGGTCGGTTCATCGAGGATCAATAAGCGCGGACGACTGGCCAGCGCCCGGCCGATTGCCAGTTGCTGTTGCTGACCGCCGGACAGATCACCACCACGGCGCTGCTTCATTTGCAGCAGCACCGGGAACAGTTCGTAGATGAAATCTGGCACTTGCCTGGCTTCACTGCCGGGGAAACGCGAGAGGCCCATCAACAGATTCTCTTCCACGGTCAGGCGCGCGAAGATTTCCCGGCCCTGCGGCACATAGGCGATACCGGCATGCACCCGCTGATGCGGCTTGAACGTGGTGATCGGTTTGCCTTCCCAGTTCACCGCGCCTTCCCTGGCCGGCAACAGGCCCATCAGGCATTTGAGCAGGGTGGTCTTGCCCACGCCGTTTCGCCCGAGCAGGCAGGTGACTTCGCCGACTTTCACGTCGAAACTCAGGCCACGCAGGATGTGGCTACCGCCGTAGTACTGGTGCAGCTTGTCGACTTGCAGCATGTCCAGAATCTCCTCAAATCCCCTGTAGGAGCTGTCGAGTGAAACGAGGCTGCGATCTTTTGATCCTGATCCTCAGAAGCAAAATCAAAAGATCGCAGCCTTCGGCAGCTCCTACCTAGGGCAATCTTCAGCGGCCGAGATAGACCTCGATCACCCGCTCGTTTTCCTGCACCTGCTCCAGCGAGCCTTCGGCCAGCACGCTGCCCTGATGCAGCACCGTGACGTGATCGGCAATCGAGCCGACGAACCCCATGTCGTGCTCGACCACCATCAACGAATGCTTGCCCGCCAGTGACTTGAACAGCTCGGCGGTGAACTCGGTTTCGGCGTCGGTCATGCCCGCCACCGGTTCATCGAGCAACAGCAATTGCGGGTCCTGCATCAGCAGCATGCCGATCTCCAGAAACTGCTTCTGCCCGTGGGACAACAGCCCGGCCGGGCGATTGACCGAAGTGGTCAGGCGAATGGTCTCCAGCACTTGGCTGATGCGGTCTTTCTGCTCGCCATTCAAGCGCGCACGCAGACTGGCCCACACCGACTTGTCGGTCTTCTGCGCCAGTTCAAGGTTTTCGAACACGCTGAGGGCTTCGAACACCGTCGGTTTCTGGAACTTGCGACCGATGCCGGACTGGGCGATTTGCACTTCGCTCATCTGCGTCAGGTCGAGGGTTTCGCCGAACCAGGCCTTGCCGTGGCTGGGCCGGGTCTTGCCGGTGATCACGTCCATCAGCGTGGTTTTACCGGCGCCGTTGGGGCCGATGATGCAGCGCAGTTCGCCGACGCCGATGTACAGGTTGAGATCATTCAGCGCGCGAAAGCCGTCGAAGCTGACGCTGATGTCTTCCAGGGTCAGGATCGTGCCGTGGCGCGTATCCAGGCCGGGGCCTACGCGCTGGCCGAGGCCGATCGAGTCGCGGCTGGTGCCCTCGTCCTTGTTGGGATCTGCAGGGAAGAACGCAGGTTCGAGCATGAATTCAGCCGTCGCGGTCACTCTCATTGTTCACCTCGCTTTTTCAGCAGACCGATCACGCCCTTGGGCAGGTACAACGTCACGACGATGAACAGCGCGCCAAGGAAGAACAGCCAGTATTCGGGGAAGGCCACGGTGAACCAGCTCTTCATGCCGTTGACCACACCGGCGCCGAGCAGTGGCCCGATCAATGTGCCGCGCCCGCCGAGAGCGACCCATACGGCCGCTTCGATGGAGTTGGTCGGTGACATTTCGCTGGGGTTGATGATGCCGACTTGCGGCACGTACAAGGCTCCGGCCAGGCCGCACAACACGGCGCTCAGCACCCAGACGAACAACTTGAAACCACGCGGGTCGTAGCCGCAGAACATCAGACGGTTTTCCGCGTCGCGCAGGGCCGTCAGCACCCGACCGAATTTGCTTTGCGCCAACCGCCAGCCAATCAACAGACTCGCGACCAGCAGCAACACCGTGGCCAGGAACAACACTGCACGGGTGCCCGGCTCAGTGATGCCGAAACCGAGGATGGTGCGGAAATTGGTGAAGCCGTTGTTGCCGCCAAACCCGGTCTCGTTGCGAAAGAACAGAAGCATGCCGGCGAAGGTCAGCGCCTGGGTCATGATCGAGAAGTACACGCCCTTGATCCGTGAACGGAAAGCGAAGAAACCGAACACCAGCGCCAGCAAGCCCGGCGCCAGCACCACCAGGCACATGGCCCAGAGGAAACTGCTGGTGCCGCTCCAGTACCACGGCAGTTCGCTCCACGATAGAAAGGTCATGAACGCCGGCAAGCCATCGCCAGCGGCCTGACGCATCAGGTACATGCCCATCGCATAACCGCCGAGGGCGAAGAACAGACCGTGGCCCAGCGACAGCATACCGGCGTAACCCCAGACCAGATCCAGCGCCAGAGCGACGATGGCGTAGCAGAGAATCTTGCCGACCAGGGTCAGCGTATAGGCCGAGACGTGCAGGGCGTGGTCCGGTGCGAGCAGGGACAGTAATGGCAGGGCGATCAGCAGCGCGAGGATTACAGCACCGACCGCGAGCGTGACTTTCGGCCCGGCCTTTTGCGTGGCCGTGACTAACAGAGGCTGATTCATCAGTCGATCACCCGTCCTTTCAGTGCGAAGAGGCCTTGCGGACGTTTCTGAATGAACAGAATGATCAGCGCGAGGATGAGGATCTTGCCGAGCACCGCACCGATCTGCGGTTCGAGAATCTTGTTGGCGACGCCTAAGCCAAACGCGGCGAGCACGCTGCCGGCCAGTTGGCCGACCCCGCCGAGCACCACCACCAGAAACGAGTCGATGATGTAGCTCTGGCCCAGGTCGGGGCCGACGTTGCCGATCTGGCTCAGCGCCACGCCGCCGAGGCCGGCAATGCCTGAGCCGAGGCCAAAGGCGAGCATGTCCACGCGTCCGGTGGGCACACCGCAGCAGGCGGCCATGTTGCGGTTCTGGGTGACGGCACGCACGTTGAGGCCGAGCCGGGTTTTGTTCAACAAGAGCCAGGTCAGCACGACGACGAACAGGGCAAAAGCAATGATGACGATGCGGTTGTAGGGGAGCACCAGATTGGGCAGCACCTGAATCCCGCCGGACAGCCACGCCGGGTTGGCCACTTCAACGTTCTGCGCGCCGAACACCAGCCGCACCAATTGGATCAGCATCAGACTGATGCCCCAGGTCGCCAGCAGAGTTTCCAGCGGTCGCCCGTAGAGGTGGCGGATGACCGTGCGCTCCAGCGCCATGCCGATCGCGGCAGTGACGAAAAACGCCACCGGCAGCGCAATCAGCGGATAGAACTCGATGGCCTGCGGCGCGTAGCGCTGGAACATCAGCTGCACTACGTAAGTCGAGTAGGCGCCGAGCATGAGCATTTCACCGTGGGCCATGTTGATCACGCCGAGCAGGCCGAACGTAATGGCCAGACCGAGGGCGGCGAGCAGCAGAATCGAGCCCAGTGACATACCGCTGAACGCCTGGCCGAGGACTTCGCCGATCAGCAGTTTGCGCTTGACCTGGGCGAGGCTGGTTTCGGCCGCCGTGCGTACGCCAGCGTCGCTTTCCACGCCGGCTTCGAGCAGGCCTTCAAGGCGGGTGCGGGCCAGCGGATCACCGGTTTCGCCGAGCAGACGCACAGCGGCGAGGCGCACCGCCGGGTCGCTGTCGACCAGTTGCAGATTGGCCAGCGCCAGGCTCAAAGCCGCGTGGACGTGTTCATCTTTTTCCCCAGCGAGCTGCTGGTCGAGGAATTTCAGCTGCGCGGGTTTCGCGCTTTTCTGCAATTGCTGCGCGGCGCTCAGACGGACTCTGGCGTCGGCGGCGAGCAACTGATGGCTGGCCATCGCGGTGTCGATCAGACTCCGCAGGCGATTGTTCAGGCGCAGGGTTTTGCTTTGGCCGTCGATGCTCAGTTCGCCTTGTTGCAGGGCGTTGAGCAATTCGATACGGGCCGGATCGGGCTGCGCGGCCCAGGCTTCCAGCAGTCTGGCCTGTTGCATCGGGTTGGCCGCGACGAAGTCTTCGGCGTCGCCGGCGTGAGCCAGCATGGGCAGCAACAACGCGATGGCACAGATAAATCGGTAAAGGGCAGTGGGCATAGTCAGTCGCCTTGACGCGGACATTGTGGGAGCGAGCCTGCTCGCGAAAGCGGTCTGTCAGTCACATGGATGTTGGATGTGCCGACGTCTTCGCGAGCAGGCTCGCTCCCACAGGGAATTGCATCAGCCTCACGCCAGGCGCGAGACTGACATCCGGTGACTCAGTTGCTCTTCACCGCATAATCCGGCTTCTTGTCGTTGCCCTGAATGAACGGGCTCCACGGTTGCGCGCGGATCGGGCCTTCGGTCTGCCACACCACGTTGAACTGACCGTCGCTCTGGATCTCGCCGATCATCACCGGTTTGTGCAGGTGGTGGTTGGTCTTGTCCATGGTCAGGGTGTAGCCCGACGGTGCAGCGAAGGTCTGCCCGGCCAGCGCTTCGCGCACCTTGTCGACGTCGGTGGACTTGGCTTTCTCGACGGCCTGCGCCCACATGTGAATGCCGACGTAGGTGGCTTCCATCGGGTCGTTGGTCACCGCTTTGTCGGCGCCCGGCAGGTTGTGTTTCTTCGCGTACGCCTTCCAGTCAGCAACGAACTTCTTGTTCGCCGGATTCTCCACCGACTCGAAGTAGTTCCACGCCGCGAGGTTGCCCACCAGCGGTTTGGTGTCGATGCCGCGCAGTTCTTCCTCACCGACCGAGAACGCCACCACCGGCACGTCGGTGGCCTTCAGGCCCTGGTTGGCCAGCTCTTTGTAGAACGGCACGTTGGAGTCACCGTTGACGGTGGAGATCACCGCGGTCTTGCCACCGGCCGAGAACTTTTTGATGTTGGCGACGATGGTCTGGTAATCGCTGTGACCGAACGGCGTATAGACCTCTTCGATGTCCTTGTCGGCCACGCCCTTGGAATGCAGGAACGCGCGCAGGATCTTGTTGGTGGTGCGCGGGTAGACGTAGTCGGTGCCGAGCAGGAAGTAGCGTTTGGCGCTGCCGCCTTCTTCGCTCATCAGATACTCAACCGCCGGGATCGCCTGCTGGTTCGGCGCCGCGCCGGTGTAGAACACGTTCGGCGACATTTCTTCGCCTTCGTACTGCACGGGATAGAACAGCAGGCCGTTGAGTTCCTCGAACACCGGCAGTACCGATTTACGCGACACCGAGGTCCAGCAGCCGAACACCACGGCAACCTTGTCCTGGGTCAGCAACTGCCGGCCCTTTTCGGCGAACAGCGGCCAGTTCGAAGCAGGGTCCACGACAACAGGTTCGAGCATCTTGCCGTTGACGCCGCCCTTGGCGTTGATTTCGTCGATGGTCATCAGCGCCATGTCTTTGAGCGACGTTTCGGAGATCGCCATGGTCCCGGACAACGAATGCAGAATCCCGACCTTGATGGTCTCGGCCGCCTGGACAGTCCAGGTCATGCCCATCGCGGCAATGGATGCCGTGAGTGTGAAAGCCTTGATCAAACTGCGACGCTTCATTGTGCGATCTCCGTGAACGTTTGATTTTTCTGGTTGGCAGATGCGGACGACTGAAGGGTGTTTTGCAAGGGCTGTGCCCGGTCGGGATCGGGCAGGAAAATCTCGTGCTAGAGCGGTTGCCCACGCAAGGTGTGCACCAGGAGGGGACGGGTTGCGGACGATGGTGCGCGCAGGTGCGCCAGATTGGGGCGCGGCGTGCGTTCAGATGCGGATACAGAAACGATAAACATGTACCGCAGCTGCTCAGAACCGCCGGCGGACACTCATTCGATCGATATCCCGATTTCTCTTCGCAGGATCTTAATCATGAATGACATGTCAGGCCGGCCCGGACTCGCCGCTCCGGCCTCGCGCAAATCCAGAGTGCCGCAACTGAGTCCGCCATTTCTGTCAGAGGAGGACGCTGCCTATTGGGTCCATATGCGCATACCGTTAAAGCCGAAAAGGGAATATGGCAGCCTGATTCTGTTGCGCCCGGATGGGAAGTACGTTGCTTCTTCACCGGTGGCCGGAGCAACCGACACGTTCGAGTTCAGCAGCATCATTGACTTCGATGCGTCCGGGGATCTGGAGCCGCCTGGCGGATATCGGTTCGTGGCAACCCTGCACAGCCACGTCGCCCTTCACGATGATGTCGCCGAGCAATATCCGGAGCTGGATGAGTTGGGCGTGCGTCTGTTTGTCAACTTCTTTTCCAGTACCGATTTCATGGGTGATGTGGATGGCCGCGCCTATTTCCGTAGTGCTTACCTCTCCGGACCCGACGGCACATTGCTCAAATACACGGCGAGCGGCTCACAGGCAGAACTCGATTACTACCGGTGGCACGAAGCGGGGGCAAGGCCGGGGCCTGAGCCATGGACGCGCGACGTGCTCAGCATCATCAATAAGCTGGCGACTGTCGGTGAACTCAAAGTCATCGTTTCCAATGCCGACTGGGGCCATTCGGTGGGCGTGGTGCCGCCGGACTGGCGACCGGGTGAGGGGTTTGCAACGGGCATGGTGCGCGAGTTGCCGCTGATGACCCGCGTCTGCGCCAATGCCGAGCGCGCGGTGCTCGCGGCATTGAAATCCAGAGGCGCGCAGACTGCCGGGCTGGTACTGAAAAAACTCACTGGTGAAGAGTACGTCGCGACCCACGCACGCCCCACCGGGCTGGCCGCGTGGGATGCCGAGCGCCTGTTTCCGGTGGACGCCAAGGGGCAATTGCAATTGCCCAGGGGCTATCTGCTGGAGGGCTTTTACTTTGCCTCGCGGCCAGACCCCAAACAGTTTCCGCCCACGCAGCCATGGCTTTACGCCAATTTTTTTACCCCGCAGGAAATCGCCATCGCTATCGAGGCTCATGGTCGCTGCAAGCATCTGGCGCAGGTCGGGCGAGGGCTGGCGCTGTATATGCGGGCACAGGATCATTCGATGTTGAAGTACAGCTTCAGCGGCGATCCGGTCGAAACAGCGCTGAGCGTTGTGCTCGCCGATGGGACGATCGGCGACAACGGCGTGCAGGCGCGGCTGATGGCCGGTACCCTGCGCCCCCGCGAATTTGTCTCGATGCTGGTGCTGGCCGGAAAACTGGAGGTGCTGCGCGGCAGTACGATGTGGGCGAATCTTGGGGAGGTTGACCTGCAGTGGCAGCCCTTCGGGCACTTCCCATGGCCGGTATTGAGCCGGGAATTTTTATCGGCCGATGACGCGGCCCGTTATGCCCACGAGCAGATTGGCAACCGTCGGGACCGGCAGTACGCCGGCTACATTTTCCAGCGCGACAATCGCTTCGTGGTGACCGAGCCCCTGCCTGGCGATATCGATACGCTCAAGCACGGCCGGCTCTACCCGCAGGACAATGCAGGGCGCACGATTTTTCCCGATGACCATCTTCTGCACGCGCGCTATGTGAGCCACGTTGCGCCGTCGCGGCTTGATCCGGTAGAAGTGGATTACTTCAAGTGGACCTACCATGAGGCGCTGCTGAGCCTGCAGATGTTCAGTGTCGATGAGATCAGGCAAGTGTTGCTCGATCAGGTCGTGCTGTACGCATCAGCCGTACCTGACTCGCTACTGCGGTATGAGTCCAACGGCTCGTCGTCCGCGCAGAGTCTGAGCGGACGCCTTGGCACCCGGCAAAGTCCTGGTGCCTTGGCTACGGAACTGGCCACTGGCAGCAAGCGCCCGCAGGACTTCATTCGCGAGCAAGCCGCAGGCGGTCGTCTGACCAGCCTCCTGGATAATCAACTGTGGGGCTATCGCGGCCGGATTGCCTCGACCTGGTCTGTGCGAGAAGCGCCGCCTGCGCCCGACGCCCCCATCTGGCAGATACTTTATAATGTCCCCAAATCCGTGGCTGTGCTTCCCACACCGCCAATGCCTGGGCAAACCGGGCCTGTTATGGCATTGCCTGCAGTGTCTCTACCCGTGCCATTGCCATGGCGCCGCCCGGAAACGGTAGCCTACAGTGCGGTGTTCGCTTCAGCCGATGAGGTGGCGCACAATCAGCACGTGCGCGACAGGCATTGGCAAGAAGAGGGCAGCGCCTGTTTCGGGTTCATCCTCAAACACCGCGACCGTGACGAGTACATCGCCACTGAGCGGGTTCCCGTCAGCGCTGCGCAAAGCAATCTGTTCCAGTTGGATAGCCTGTTTGCAACGCAACGAACATCCCCGTGGTATCGGTTTCCCGAAGGCTTCGATCTGCACGCCAGCTGGTATTCGCATCATCACGTGGAGGATCCGGCAAACAGTCCGGACGACTGGCTGGCCCATTACTTCATTTCCCCGGACAGCCTGACGACGTCGATGTATTACGGGCGCCGTCGTCCGGTAATGGCATCAGACCATCCGGTCGCACTCTATCTAGCGACGCGCGATGGCGCCTTGCTGAAATACGCAAGACGCAAGTCCAGCAAGCTGTTTCATGACGCTGCATCGCAAGGCATGGTCGAGAAAATCAACAGCGATCTCGCTTCCGGGAAATGGTTGCCGACCGATTTTGTTCATGAGGTCGCCAACAGCGGCGAGCTCTCGGTCATGCGTGCGGGCCTGTGCTGGGACCGGACGGGGCCGGTCAAAGTGACCTGGCAGCCATACGCCAATCTGCAGCGGCGCTGGCTCGGCCCGGTTTTTCAGACGGCTGACGCCGCCGCCATTCACGCCAGGACCGTTCTGCCCGTTGTGACCGACAGGGTGTATGGCGGCCTGATTCTGGAGACCGCTGAGAAACGTTATGTCGCCACCGCACCGATTGAAGTCAGCCGTGAAGATTTCGATGTCATCCAGGTCTGCCCTGAGGAAAGCCGGACCTATGGATTATTTCCCGCCGATTGTCAGATCGTGGCGCGCTACAGATCGCGCGTCGCTCGGGAGGCGTCGCTGATTTTGTCGACGGTGCAGAAAGAGATCTACATGAACATGTTTTCGGTCGATGTCCTCGAATCGGCATTCAACAGGCGCGGGGTGAAAGACCGCTACCGGGTGCTGGCGGACGGTTCGCTGGTGCGCTACAAACCGGAGCCATTGCAAGAATACCTGTTCGCTCCGGACGGCTCGGTGCTCAGGTATCAGCCGCAAGCCGAACTTTTTTCACAGCTGCTTGGCCAGGGCGACCGGTTCGCCGCCGTCGATGCAAAAGCGATAAAGCAGGGCTTGCGCAGCAGGCATTTGCAGCCCGTTGATTGGATCAACGCACTGGCCAGGGGCGGGCATCTGCAGGTGATAAAGGGCAGCGCGATCTGGGGGCTGCCACGCCGGGTATCTGCCTGGGTACCTTATTCGACGGATCTTTCGCCTGCGACAGACTACGACAAGGCGCTGAACAATCCCGTTTGCAGTCCCCTGCTGATTCAGGCAGATGCTGCCGCCCGGTACGTGCATGAAGCGTCGGTGAGCCGGGATACGGCGACCTTCGGTTTTATTCTGCGTAATCCGACAGGGGAATTGCTCGCGACCCTGCCCCTTGAAGTCCAGCGCTCGGCATTGGCTCTGGATCGGGTTTTCCCGCAGGGCGAGCTGCTTTCAGGTTCTACCCTGGACGCCATTTACCTTCGCGCTGCGCTACCGCCACTGGGGGCGCGGTCTGACGATGTGCGCCAGTTCTTTTTTCTGCCCAGCGATGTTCAGTCAGCTTGTGTACGGGCCGATACACCGCAGGGATATCTGCCGATCTACTTTTCCTGCGCGGATGGAGCCTTGTTGAAACTGCAGTTGCATGCGTTCGAGCCAGGCGACTTCCACGACCAGTTCGGGCAGATCGAGTTTCGCCCCAATGCGTTTGTATCTGCGGTACAGGGGGCGAACGATGAACGGGATATTGCCAATGGCGCGCTTGATTTTTCGACCTATGTTCGGCGGATGGCTCGGGCCGGCAAATTGGAGGTTATCGAGAGCAGCGATCACTGGTCGCGACATGGCGAGGTGAATGACAGTTGGCAGGCGCGACAGGTCGATGTCGGCAGTGAGCAACGCTGGCGAGAAAATCCTGTGCCGGCGCTGGGCCCGGTTTTCCATCATCCTGACGATGCTGCGCGTCATACACAGCAGCGAGCGGCCGAGGCCATTTTCGATGTCGGCTACCAGAGCGCCATTCTGGCACCAGCGACCGGCAGTCAATTCGTGCCGCTCGAACCCATGGTCTGGTCCGCACATGACCCAAATCCGCTGGCGCGAATATTCCTCTCGGCAAATGACGCATCGGCCAGTTGGCGAAACCCGGCGCCGCACTATCCCGAGGGTTACACACCGGTGGCCGCTCATCAGCTGCACCTGTCAGGCAACACCACCCTGGTGCCGGACGCGGAGGCGGTCGGCGCCAACTTCGCGGCGCCCGGGCTGGTGTATGCCTATACCCATGATCTGAAGAACAAGGGCTTCGATATCCGGCATTACTTTTACTCGACGCCCCATCAGGTATTGCTCAAATACACGCCCGTTTACTCGGATGCCGAAAGGGATCTGTTGCTGACCCGATCAGTATTTTTCATCAACGGGCGCTGGACCAACCGGCTGAGTCCTGGAGAATTCATTTCGCGCCTGGCGGCTCTCGGCGAATTCCGGGTATTGGTTGCAGGGCATTACTGGCGACAGAGCGGGGTGATCAGACGCGACTGGAACCTGCAGCGCGAACAGCCGTCGCCTCAAGGGACGATCCGCATCCGGGACGAGTTGTAAGTCCCGGTGCAAGAGCTCGCAAGGGGAGCGTGCCGCCGTCCGCGGCCACTCCTCATTGCGTTTGATTCAAGTCGAGGCCGACTCGGTCCGGCCAACGCGCGACAGTAGCAGACGGTCAAGCAGCCACACCACCACCAGCGAAGCCCCCACCAGCGGAAACACCACCGCCAGCACCAGCATGATCGCCACGCCGGTTTTCCAGGTCGGCAGATCATGGCGCAGCGGCGGTACGCCGAACTTGCCTTCGGGACGACGCTTCCACCAGATCACTACGCCGCTGACGGCGCTGAGCAGAATCATCAGGCATACCAGCAGTACGACGATCTGATTGAAGGTGCCAAACATCTTGCCTTCGTGAAGCATCACGCCGATCTCGGTAGCGCGAGCAACCGTGCCGTAGTGCTCGAAGCGCACGTCGGCGAGGACTTTGCCGGTGTACTGATCGACGTGCAGGGTGGCGTCGTTGCGCGGGTCGTCGGCGAACACGGCGATGGTGAACACGCCGGTGGCGGTGGTCGGCAGGGTGATGCTGTAGCCGGGTTCGACCTTGCGTTCGCTGGCGATGTCTTGCACCTGCTGCAGACTGATGGCCGGCGCGGCGGGGCCGGCATGGGCGTTGCCGTGGGCCATGTGTTCGGCGTGATCGCCGGACATCGGCATCGGCGTGTTTTCCATCGCCCATGGCACGGTCTGGCGGGCTGCGTTGTTGAGGCTGCGCGCCTCGATGTCCGAGGTCGGCACGTTGTCCCACATCGCTGCAGGGAATACGTTCCACACCTGAGCGTATTGCTTGCCCCAGAAACCGGTCCAGGTCATGCCGCTGAGCAACATCACCAGCAACAGCGTCGCGCCCCAGAATCCGGTTACCGCATGCAGGTCGCGCCACACCACGCGGCCACGGCTGCTCAGGCGTGGCCACAGAATCCCCGCCGCCTGACCGCGCGGCCACCACAGAAACAGACCGGAGACCACCAGCACCACGCCCCATCCGGCGGCCATTTCGATCAGCCGGTCACCGACCGTGCCGATCATCAATTCGCCGTGGATGGCGCGAGCGATGGCTTGCAGGTTCTGCCTGGCATCCTGCTCGCCGAGGATGTTGCCGTGGTACGGGTCGACGAATACGTTGAGCTCGTGGCCGGCGTTTTTCACTACAAATTGCGCGCTGCGCTCGACGTTCGGAGGGGGCAGGTATTGGGTGACCTGACCTTGCGGGTAAGCGCTTTTCACCCGTTGCAGCAAGTCATCGGCCGGCACCGTGTGATGCCCGGCCGGTACGTCGAGCAGGCTGCTGTACATCAGCGCATCGAGCTGCGGTTTGAACAGGTAAATGATCCCGGTCAGGGCCAGCATCACCATGAACGGCGCTACGAACAGCCCGGCATAGAAATGCCAGCGCCAGGCCAGGTTATAGAAATTCGGTTGAGGCTTTTGCATTACGTGTGCTCCGCTGGGCGAATCGTTTTTCAAGATCAAGAGATCGCAGCCTTCGGCAGCTCCTACAGGTTGTACGCGGCTGGCGCAGCCTGCGATCTTTTGACTTTTCTTGTCAGAAACTCATATCCACTTTGGTCCAGAGCGTGCGCCCCGGTTCATTAATCGCCTGCGGGTCATTGGCCGGGTAGCCGAATCCGGCGTTGCCGGCCAGATTCAGGTGCTCGGCGTAGGCCTTGCCGAACAGGTTGTCGACACCGCTGCTGACCTTCCAGTGCTGGTTGATGCGGTACGCGCCGTTGAGCGAGAACACACCAAAGCCCGAGCTCTGGTCGTAATCCTTGCCAACCACGTTGCCCTTGTTGGCGTCGATGCGGTGTTGCGCGGCGACCACTCGCCACAGCGCCCCGGCACTCCAGTTGTCTTCGCTGTAGGTCAGGCCGAAACGCGCGTCCAGCGGTGGCATTTGCGGGAGCGCTGAACCGTCGCTGCTGTTCTTGCCCCAGGCGTAAGCCAGCGTCGCATCGGCCTTCCAGTTGTTCGTCAGGTTGTAGGCAGCGCCGAGTTCGCCGCCCATGATCCGCGCGTCGATGTTCTCCGCGCGCGAAGTGCTCATGCCCATCATTGCCGGCGGGTAGTCGAAGAGAATGTAGTCGCGCACCACGCCGACATAGCCCGATGCCCAGGCTTGGAGGTCGGCGTTTTTGTAGTTGATGCCGACGTCCAGCTGAGTGGTTTTCTCCGGTTTGATCGAATCGAAGGCATTTACCGAACCGGCCGGCCCGGAGGTGGGCGAAAACAGTTCCCAGTAATCCGGGAAGCGCTGCGCGTGGCCGAGGCCGGCATACAGCGTGGTCGGGCTGTCGGCCAGATCATGTTCATAGCGCACGAAGCCGCTGGGGAGAGTATCAGCGCGGGTGTCGTCAGCGGTCGGGTTGGGCCGGGACGTCATCCCCGACCCGATGGTTTGCCGATAATCCTTGGCCGAGGCGCGATCGACCCGGGCGCCGGTGATCAGGCGATCACGCTCGGCGGCGTACCAGGTCATTTCGCTGAACACGCCGTAGTTATGGAAGTCGGCATCCTTGCTGTAGGGCAGGTCCTTGTAGGTATCGATGCCCATCGCGCTGCGCTGGCGATGCTCATTGGTCTGGGCATCCAGCCCGGTAATCAGCTGAATATCCGCCCAGCGCCAGGTCGCCTTGATCCGCGCCCCGAGGGTACGCCGGTCGACGTTGGATGCCATGGGGCCGGCCATCATCCCGGTGCCCGACGGCGTACGCAGGGTGTAGTTGTCCATCACATGGTCGGCGTAGCTGTAGTAGACCTGCGCCTCGAGTTTCTCCAGCACGTCGCTGAGGTCGGATTTTTCAAAGCGCAGACCGAGGCTCTCGCGCAGGAATTGCGAACCGTCCATGCCGCGTCCGGCATACCGCGCCTGGCCATCGCCCTTGCCGGCGGTGAGCTCGATCAGAGTATCGGCATCCGGCGTCCAGCCCAGTGCGACATCGCCGTTCCACTTGTCGTAACGCGAGGCGACGATGTCGTTGTTGCCGTCGCGATAGTCATCGGAATGCGCGGTGTTGCCGATCACCCGCACGTAACCCAGAGGACCGCCGGCAGCGGCGTCGACAACCTTGTCGAAACGCCCATGTGAGCCGGCCAGGATGCTGGCGTTTACGCGAGTGCCGAATTCGCCGAAGTTCTCCGGCTCACGGTCGAACAGCACCGTACCGGCCGATGCGCCCGGACCCCACAGGACGGTCTGCGGGCCTTTGATCACCGTGAGTCTGTCGTAGGTTTCCGGCGAGATGTACGAGGTCGGCGCGTCCATCCGGCCGGGGCAGGCGCCGAGCATCATGCTGCCGTTGGTGAGGATGTTCAGCCGCGAACCGAACATGCCGCGCAACACCGGATCGCCGTTGGTACCGCCATTGCGCACCAGAGCGAAGCCGGGAATGGTCTTCAGATAGTCGCCGCCATCACTGGCCGGCAGCGGTTGGCGCGGATCCTTGGGATTGGTGACCACAGTCAGTGGCGAGCTTGGGGCGATGGCAGTGATCACCGTCGGGCTCAGTTCTTGCTGATGGTCGGCGTGATTTTCGGCCAGTGCCAGCGGTGCCAGCAATACGCCGCAAAGCACGGCGCTGGTGTACCCGAACCGCATCCGCGATCGGTTCAGGGCGAAAGGCGCGCGGGCGGATTCCGCGCAGGGGACAGCAGTAAACCTGGACATGACAATTTCCATCGAACAGTCGTAAACACCACGGCCGGCAGCGTGGAGCTGTCTTCTCAACCGTGTGTAATCAGAGGTGCGTGTTTACGTGGCGATGGGTGGGGCGCGGGTGCGAGCACCAGGGAAAAACGCTTGGCGGGCATGGCCCAGACGCGGGGAGGGCGGGGTATAGGAGTTCAGTGGTGCAATGTTGAAGGCGACGAAATCGCCACCGCCGGTCAGCGCCGGGCAATTGAACAGCAGGCTGCAATAGCCGCATTTTTCCCACAGCATGTGGTGCGACGATTGCGGCGGGCAGTGCTCGGCGGCAGGCTGGGCATGATGGCCGCCGTGATCCATGACAGGCATGTCCATCGACATGTCCATGCTCATGGGCATCGATGTCGAGGCGTGTTGATCCATCGGCATCGACTGAGAAATCAGCGGGCCGATGAAGATCATCAACATGGCGAACAGGGCGATCCAGCTGCCTTGCTGTCGGCAGTTGCGGATGAACCTGGTGCGCAACGGGCGCATGGCGGCGCTCAGCCGGACTGGTTACTGCGCGTGCACGTGCGCCTGCGAGGTTTCCGGAGGCTTTTTCTGCACGGCGACTTCAACCGTGACGTCACCGGCCTTCTCGAAATGCAGAGTCATCGGGAAGCGCTTGCCGTCGCTGAGCAGACTGCGATCAGTCGGGTTGAGCAGCATGACGTGGTAAGCCATCGGTGCGAAGGTCACGCTGTCGCCGGGCGGAATGTCCACGCTCGACACTTGCTGCATCTTCATCAGGTCACCTTGCATCACGTGCTCGTGCAGTTGCGCTTCTTTGGTGATTGGCGAGTCGACGCCGGTCAAGCGGTCGGCGGTTTTGCCGGTGTTATGAATGATGAAATAGGCGGCGATGGTCGGCGCATTCGGCGGCAGCTCTTGCGACCACGGGTGGGCGATCTCCAGCGCTCCGGCTTTGTACTCATGGGCATGAGTGAAGCACGCCGGCAGCAGCAGCGCAGCGAGGACGATGAGGTTCTTCAACATGGCAGTTCTCCAGAACGATTCGAAACGCGGGTTATTGCGCGAACAAATCAGACCAGAGGGGACGCACGGGGGTTGAGACTCGGCCATTGCTGGCGCGGAGCAGGCGCTTGCAGTGAAACGGGCGCCACACTGCGGTTGCTTTCGAAACGCGCGAAATACAGCTGCGGCGAATGCCCCGGCAGCGCCAGCAACGGCGCCGAACCCGAACAGCACCAGCAATGCTGCATGTTCGAATGGCTGTCGCCTGGCGGGGTCTTTTGATGGGTGGCGCCGATGTCGACTGCCACCATTTTCATGCCACTGCCGGTGCAGAAACTGCTCCAGAGTATTGACCCGGACGGCGAACTGGCCGCCTGCGCCATCGCCCCGCTCATCGGCATGGCGAGCATGTTGAACAGCACTGCAAAGCAGGCGATCCAGGCAAATGCTAACCGGCGTCGGTTCATGGGACAGGTCCGTTGGGTGGGCGATCAGGCGCGGCCCATTTAGCCTGATCAGGGCCGATAAGTAAAAAAGCGGCGTGCGGTCTGGTGTCGCAGTGCGCAGTTCAAAAGAGTGTAGCCATTTGGATTTGCAGCGCCAGATCTGACGCCTTCGCGGGCAAGCCCGCTCCCACAGGTTTTGTGGATGTGCACAGATATCAGCTAAATCCACAGTTTCCGTGGGAGCGAGCCTGCTCGCGAAAGCGGTGTGTCAGGCACTGGAGGGCTGCCGGTGCTGAGGCCTTCGCGAGCAGGCTCGCTCCCACAGGGGGCGTGCCGATTCAGCGGGAGAGGGCAGCGAGGACTTCGCCGACTGAGCCAAACACCCGATCAACCCCCGGCAACCCCGGTCGCTTCAACACCAGCACCGGCACTCCCCGCTCGCGCGCCACCTCCAGTTTCGGCTCGGTGGCGGTGCTGCCGCTGTTCTTGCTGATCAGCACGTCGATCTGCCGGCGCTCGAACAACGCTCGCTCGTCCTCCAGCAGAAACGGTCCGCGTGCGCCGATGACTTCGCAGCGCGGGTTGCCGGGATAAACGTCGAGAGCGCGCAGGGTCCAGAACTGATGGGCGGGGATTTCGTCGAGGTGTTGCAGTGGCTCGCGGCCGAGGGTGAACAGCGGTCGACGGAACGGTTCGAGGGCGGCAATCAGTTCGGCCCAGTCATTGACTTCACGCCAGTCATCACCCGCTTGCGCTTGCCACGCGGGGCGGCGCAAGGCCCAGCAGGGAATGCCGGCAAGTTTTGCCGCGCGGGCGGCGTTGGCGCTGATTTGCGCGGCGTACGGGTGAGTGGCGTCGAGGAGCAGATCGATGCCCTCATCAGCAATGAATTGTGCCAGGCCTTCAGCGCCACCATAGCCACCCACCCGAACCTGACAGATCAGATCGCTCGGCACCCGACCGACACCGGCGAGACTGTAGATATGCTCCGGCCCCAGCGTGCGGGCGATGGCCAGTGCTTCGGTGACGCCGCCGAGCAGCAAGATCCGTTTCATGCAAAGCCTCCGGCATGCCCGACGATCCCGCCCTGGCGATCGATCGCAAATACCTCGACCTGCACCTGCGCCGGCACCACGCTGCGGGCGAAATTCAACGCATGACGACAGACCTCGTCACCCAGTGCGATCCCTGCCGCACTGGCCATCGCCAAGGCCTGCTGACTGGTGTTTGACTGGCGAATCCCTTGCTGCAACGCCGCATCCGCGCCAATCGCCGCCGCCCACTGCGCCAGTTGCGGCAAGTCGATGCTCGAATGCCGCGAATGCAGATCCATATGCCCGGCGGCAAGTTTACTGATCTTGCCGAAGCCGCCGCACAGGCTGAGTTTATCCACCGGTACTTTGCGCAGATGCTTGAGCACCGCACCGACAAAGTCGCCCATTTCGATCAGGGCGATTTCCGGCAGGTTGTAAACGCGGCGCATGGTGTCTTCGCTGGCGTTGCCGGTGCAGGCGGCGATGTGCAGATAGCCGTTGGTTTTCGCGACGTCGATGCCCTGATGAATCGAGGCGATATAGGCGGCGCAGGAGAACGGCCGGACGATGCCGCTGGTGCCGAGGATCGACAGGCCGCCCAGAATGCCCAGGCGCGGATTCATGGTTTTCAACGCCAGTGCCTCGCCGCCCTCGACGTTGACCGTGACATCGAAGCCGCCGCCATAACCGGTTTCGCCGGCGAGCAGGGTCAGGTGATCGCTGATCATTTTGCGCGGCACCGGATTGATCGCCGGTTCGCCAACGCCCAGTACCAGGCCCGGGCGGGTCACCGTGCCGACGCCGACACCGGCGTTGAAACGGACTCCGGGTTTGGCCCGCAGCCGCACCTGCGAATAGAGCAGGGCGCCGTGGGTCACGTCGGGATCGTCACCGGCGTCCTTGATGGTTCCGGCTTCGGCGCCATCATCGCTCAAGCGGCAGAACTCCAGACGCATCTGCACCTGTTTGCCCTTGGGCAAGGTGATGTGTACTGCGTCGGCGTCGACGCCGGTCAGCAACAGGCGTGCGGCGGCGAGGCTGGTGGCGGTGGCGCAGCTGCCGGTGGTCAGGCCGCTGCGCAGCGGCGCGGGGTGTTCAGCGGTTTCGTCACGCATCGATGGGTTTGACCAGTTCCAGCAGGGTGATCGGCAATGCTTGCCGCCAAGTGTCGAACTCGCCGAGCGGTTGCGCCTGGGCGAGATGAATGCGCGTCAGCTCGCCGCCGTACTGCTCACGCCAATGCATCAGGGTGACTTCGCTTTGCAGGGTCACCGCATTGGCAATCAGCCGCCCGCCTGGCTTGAGTTGTGCCCAGCAGGTTGCAAACACGCCTTCGCGAGTCACGCCGCCGCCGATGAAAATCGCGTCTGGACGCTCGAGGCCAATCAGCGCTTGCGGTGCCTTGCCGCGAATCAATTGCAGGCCGGGCACGCCCAACGCATCGCGGTTGTGTTCGATCAATTGCTGACGGCCTGCATCGGCCTCGATGGCCAGAGCGCGGCAACTGGGGTGCGCGCGCATCCACTCGATACCGATCGAGCCGCTGCCGGCGCCGACATCCCAGAGCAGTTCGCCGGGCGTTGGCGCGAGGCGCGCGAGGGTGATGGCGCGTACGTCACGCTTGGTCAGCTGGCCATCGTGGCGGAACGCCGAATCGGGCAAACCGGCGAGTCGCGACAGACCCGTCACACCCGGCTCGGCCAGGCATTCGATGGCGATGACATTGAGGTCTGCAACCGCCGGGTCGTCCCAGTCATTGGCGCGGCGATCGATACGTCGCTCGGCGTCGCCACCCAAATGCTCCAGAACACTCATGCGGCTGGCGCCGAAGCCACGTTCGCGCAGCAGCTGCGCGACGGCCGCCGGGCTTTTGCCGTCATTGCTCAACAACAACAGCCGCACACCGCTGAACAAGAGCACATTGAGCGCGCATAGCGGGCGCGCCACCAGCGACAGGATGGTTACGTCCTGCAACGGCCAGCCCAATCGCGCTGTGGCCAATGCGCAGGACGACGCTGCGGGAATGACCGACATCTCTTCACTTGGCACCTGGCGCGCCAGACTGGCACCCACGCCGTAGAACATCGGATCACCGCTGGCCAGCACGCAGACCGGCTCGCCACGCGACTCGAGCACCGGCGCGAGGGAAAACGGGCTGGGCCACAATTGCCGTTCGCCGCCGATGCACGGCGGCAGCAGATCCAGCTGACGCTGGCCGCCGACGATCCGCGAGGCGCCGATCAGGGCGCGCCGGGCGTTTTTGCCCAGACCCTTGAAGCCGTCTTCACCGATTCCCACGATCGTCAGCCAGGGTGACATCTATATTCCTCTAAACGTGCCGTTCCGACGGGCAGACTTTTCATGCCGCCGGACAAAGCAGGCATAATACCGCGCCTTCGCCCGCGAAGCGCTTTTGCCACGCAACCGGTCAGCCCCTTGAACGAACGCCCGATGTCCACCGCCTTACGCCCCTCGGCCTGTCCGGGGTTGCTGCGTATCGTCCTGGCACTGGACGGCGGCATCTGTCGGATCAAGCTCGATGGCGGTTCGATCAGCGCTGATCAGGCTGACGCAGTGGCCTGTGCCGCCGAGCGTTTCGCCAGCGGCGTGATCGAGGCGACCAACCGCGGCAATCTGCAGATTCGCGGGATCGGCGCGCAATCGACGGCGCTGATCGACACGCTGCTCGCCGCTGGCCTCGGGCCAAAAAATGCTGCCGGCGACGATGTGCGCAACCTGATGCTCAGCCCTACGGCGGGGATCGACCGGCAGATGCACTGCGACACCCGCGTACTGGCAGGGCAGATTCTCGATACCTTGCAAACTCATCCTCGTTTCCACGAGTTGAGCGCCAAGTTCGCTGTGCAACTCGATGGCGGTGAAGCGCTGGCGATGCTCGAGCATCCGCATGATCTGTGGCTGTCGGCGTTCGAGCGTGATGACGGACTCCACTGGGCGTTTGGCCTGGCCGGTTGCCCGAACGATCGCCCGCTCGGCGCCGTGACCGTGGACAACGCTCACGCGCTGGTGGTCGCGGTGCTGGAGTTGTTCCTCGCCATGGCCCGGCCAGAACAGACGCGCATGCGCCATCTGCTGGAAGCCTTGCCGAGGCTCGCGTTTCTCGAACAGTTGCGCGAGCGCGTGCCGGTCACAGCAATCAGCAACTGGCAACGGTCGACGTCGGCAGACGCGCTGCACCTCGGTGCTCATCAGCAAAATACGCGAGGTCGCTGCTACGTCGGCGCGGTGCCGCCGCTCGGGCGACTCGATCCGGCGATGCTGCGCGGCGCGGCGCAACTCGCGCGTCAGTTTGGCAATGGCAGCCTGCGCTTCACGCCGTGGCAAAGCCTGCTGCTGCCGAACGTGAACGCCACTGATACCGACAAGGTGCTTGAGCAGTTACGGGCGTTGGGCCTTTTGACGACCGAAGCCGAGCCACTGACTCGCCTGATCGCCTGCACTGGCTCCGATGGCTGTGGCAAAGGCCTGGCCGACACCAAGGAGGATGCCCGGCAACTGGCACCTCTGCTGCCGGCGGGACTCAGCGCGCACCTCTCGGGTTGCCCGCGCTCCTGCGCCGCCGCCCACTGTGCGCCAGCCACGCTACTGGCCGTTGCCCCCGGTCGTTACGACCTCTATTTTCGCGATGCAACGCAGCCGGGTTTCGGCGCGCTGCACGCACGCAACCTTACTATTGAAACGGCCGCGACCCTGCTCGCCGCCCGCTCTCGGAGCCCCCTTGATGCTTGATTACATCCGCGACGGTCAGGAGATCTATCGCAACTCCTTCGCGATCATTCGCAGCGAGGCCAATCTGGCGCGCATTCCCGCCGATCTGGAAAAACTCGCGGTGCGGGTGATTCACGCCTGCGGCATGGTCGAGGCCGTCGACGGTCTGCAATTTTCCGAGGGCGCCGGCAAGGCCGGGCGCGATGCATTGGCTGGCGGTGCGCCGATTCTCTGCGACGCGCGCATGGTTTCTGAAGGCGTGACCCGTACGCGTTTGCCAGCCAACAACCAAGTGATCTGCACGTTGCGCGACGACAGCGTGCCGCAGCTCGCTCGGGAACTGGGCAACACCCGCTCGGCCGCCGCGCTGGAACTGTGGCGCCCGCACCTTGAAGGCAGTGTCGTGGTGATCGGCAACGCGCCGACCGCCCTGTTCTATCTGCTGGAAATGCTTGATGCCGGCGCACCGAAACCGGCGCTGATCCTCGGTTTTCCGGTGGGCTTCGTCGGTGCCGCCGAATCGAAAGCGGTACTGGCGGCCGACAGCCGTGGCGTGCCGTTCGTGATCATGCAGGGTCGCCTGGGCGGTAGCGCCATGGCGGCTGCCGCTGTCAATGCCCTCGCCACGGAGATCGAATGATGCAGGCCAAAGGACGTCTGATCGGCCTCGGTGTCGGCCCCGGTGATCCGGAGCTGATCACCGTCAAAGCCTTGCGCCTGCTGCGCGAATCGCCAGTGGTGGCGTACTTCGTGGCCAAGGGCAAGAAGGGCAATGCGTTCGGCATCATCGAGGCCCACCTGGTCGAGGCGCAGAACCTGCTGCCGCTGGTGTACCCGGTGACCACCGAGGCGTTGCCGGCACCGCTTTCGTATGAGCAGGTCATCAGTGATTTCTACGATGAAGCCGCGGTGGCCGTAGCCGAACATCTGGATGCCGGGCGTGACGTGGCGGTGATCTGTGAAGGCGACCCGTTCTTCTACGGCTCCTACATGTATTTGCACGACCGTCTCGCCAGTCGTTACGAGGCCGAAGTCGTACCTGGTGTGTGCTCGATGCTGGGTGGCGCTTCGGTGCTCGGTGCGCCGCTGGTGTATCGCAATCAGAGCCTCTCGGTGCTTTCCGGCGTATTGCCCCATGAGGATCTGAAAAGGCGTCTGGCCGATGCCGATGCGGCGGTGATCATGAAACTGGGGCGTAATTTTCCCAAGGTGCGTCAGGTGCTGGAAGAACTCGGCCTCGCCGAGCGTGCGCTGTACGTCGAACGGGCGACCATGGCCAATCAGAAGATCGTGCCGATGGATCAGGTCGAGCCGATGTCCTCGCCGTACTTCTCGCTGATCATCGTCCCGGGCGAACGGTGGCAAGGTTGATGACGCCATCGATTCCCGCCATCGTCATTCTCGGCCAGGGCAGCCTCGCGACGGCGCGGCAGATTCAGCAGGTCTATCCGGCAGCGCAGATCCACGGCCTTGCCGGGCGGGTTGAAGGCGCCGATTGCCTGTATCAGGAATTCGGCGCGACCCTGCGTGCGTTGTATCAGCAGGACACGCCGATCATTGCCCTGTGCGCAGCCGGGATTGTCATTCGCACCTTGGCGCCGCTGCTGCTGGAGAAGGGCGCCGAACCGGCGGTGCTGGCGGTGGCCGAAGACGGCAGCGCGGTGGTGCCGCTGCTCGGCGGCCTTGGCGGGGTCAACGTCATGGCTCGCGACATTGCCGCGGCGCTGCAAGTGGCAGCAGCGATCACCACCAGCGGCGAATTGCGCTTCGGCACCTGCCTGCTCAATCCGCCGAATGGCTATGCCCTGGCGGATCTGGAGTCGGGCAAGCGCTTTGTTTCCGACCTGCTCGCCGGGCACAGCGTGCGCATCGAAGGCGCGGCGCCGTGGCTGGATCAGGCGCAGTTGCCGCAGGATCCGCAAGCGCAGCGGTCGATTCATGTGGGCAGTGCCCGGCGTGTTGCCCGTGCCGATGAATTGCTGATTTATCCGCGCAGTGTTGCCGTGGCGGTGAGCGCGGAGGTGGCGGATCTGCCGAACGCCATTCGCGATGCGTTGCATGCGGCCAACGTCGCCGTGCCGGCGCTGGCCTGCCTCTTGGCAGCCGACACTGACATGGCTTCGACGAACCTGCGCGAAGCTGCGCTCAAGCTGGGCGTGCCTGTGCGCTTCGTCGCAGCGCAAAGCGATCTTCAGACGTTGGCCCGCGTTGCAGTGCCAGCGGCGAATGTGATCAACGTTGAACATCTTGCGATCGCGATCGCCGAGCAACCGCTGGACCTCGCGCAGATCGGCCGCCCGCGCGGTCGTCTCGCGGTCATTGGCCTTGGCCCGGGCGCCGCCGAGCTGATGGTGCCGGCGGTAAAAGCCGAACTGGCCCGCGCCACCGATGTGCTCGGCTACGAAACCTACGTTCGCATGGCCGGGCCGTTGCGCGATGACCAGGTGCAGCACTGCACCGATAACCGTGAAGAAATGCAGCGTGCCCGCCACGCCTTCAGGCTCGCCGCTGAAGGCCGCTCGGTGATCGTGGTTTCTTCGGGCGATCCGGGCGTGTTCGCCATGGCCGCCGCCGTGCTCGAAGCCCTGCACGAATCGGATGATCCAGCCTGGCACCGGGTTGATCTGGAAATCCTTCCCGGTGTTTCCGCTTCGCTCGCCACTGCCGCGCAGGCCGGCGCGCCGCTGGGTCATGATTTCTGCGTGATATCGCTGTCGGATAACCTCAAACCGTGGTCGATCATCGAAAAACGTCTCGATCTTGCCGCCGAGGCCGATCTTGCGCTGGCGTTCTACAACCCGATTTCCCGCGCTCGCCCATGGCAGCTCGGTCGGGCACTGGAAATTGTCGCGCAGCACCGCACGCCTGACACCCCGGTGGTGCTGGGACGAGACATCGGTCGACCGGGGCAGACCTTGCGTACCACCACCCTGGGCGCGCTGACCCCGGATCAGGTGGATATGCGCACGATGGTGCTGATCGGCTCCTCCACGACCTGCACGTTCCCGCGCGCTGACGGGGGCGAGTGGGTGTATACGCCGCGTTGGTATGGCGAAAAGCCGATGACCTGACAATACCTTTGTTGATGGTCGAGGCAAGTTGTAAGCAACTTCAAGTCGGCGAGACATCAGGTCAATACTTTCCTGTCTGATTTCGAAAGTAAAAACAAAGCCGCAATCCACCCGGGTTCGCGGCTTTGCCCATTTATATGCCCAACCGCTCACAGGCGAAGTTGTCACTGAGTAGTGCGCCGCCCACGGTGGAGCGTTATTTGATGTTTCGTCTGCAAAAGTTTGCGTCTTTTGCACGTTTGAGTACGCCGTAATCCCCTATTAGGTTTGTCCCGACTTGATTGATTACTTTTAGGGGTGACACCGATGAGGGCAATAGGGGCTGAGGCGGGCGAAGTTGATTTTACGTCGAGGGCGGGTTTTTCCAAACTTCAACTGGCAGTGCGCGAATTTGCCAATACACCTGAATATGCGGCGCTGTCTCATTATTATGAAACGGCTCATGAAACTTACGATGCGACGGGAAAACTGCTGGCGGTCAAACTGTTCCAGGAAACAGTCATGTCTTTGCTGGAGCGCACGTCGGGGCCTGTATCCACTCAGGTCAGTGATATTCAAACTGAGTTGAATCGCTACGTAAGCAGATTATCGGCGACGGTGGATTTGCTCACTGGCGATGCTCGGCCCGTGCCGAAAATAATGCACTTCGTCTGGGTCGGTGGCAGTGAGGTCGGTGCCATTCAGCGTGACTACATGAATATCTGGCGCGCGGTGCTCAAGCCTCAGGATTACCGGTTCAATCTTTGGTACGACAGCGATGCACTGCTCGCCTTCGAAATGAATCGGGTCATTCTCGACAGCGCCAGAGTTGATGCGATGGAGTCGGGGGGCAATAACGTCAACAGCCCCAGTGAATTGGCGCAGATGATCGAAGATCGCGCACGGGTACTCAAACACCAGATGTTCGACTATTTGAACCAGCCGCAGTGGGCGGGCCGGTCGGACCAGGCGCGTATCGATCTGATGGTTCGTGCCTACGGCAAGGATCGCGCGACGCTTGAGGCATTGCGCCAGCGCTGTCTGCTGACGCATCAGGCCATGGCCGGTGCAGACTTGCAGTTGCGCGACGTTCAGCAGGAATTTGCCGGGCACTTTTTAAAGGATGTCTATCAACGCGAAGTGGCCATGCGCGGCAACTTTGCCGCCGCGAGCGATGTCGTGCGTTTGCAGGCCGAATGGCTGGAGGGTGGCCGTTACAGCGACATGGATTACTTGCCGCCGCTGGCCGACAAGTTGGGCGGGGTGGATATCAGCGGCTTTAATGGAGGCGAGCGGTTAAGCGTATTGAAGCTCTTGCTCGATCACAATGACTCGTTGATGCCTGGGCGCGATCCCCAGCGTTACATAGACCAGACCGGTGAGGTGCCTGCTCAACATAAAGAGGCGTTAACAGAGTTTGCACGGCGTAAACCCCGAGTTCACGAAGTATTCGTTGCGCCACAAGCCGATCCGGTTGCGCAAGAGGCGATCCGATTGGGCACGGCGTTCAGCGACCCTATAAGGGCGGAGATGAACGCTCACATTCTGGCGCATCCCCGCGCGGGCATGACCCAAGCCATCATGGAGGTGATCAGGTTTAATTATGATTGCCTCAATGAAGTTGAACGGCGAATGATCGCCGCAGGCGCCAACTGGGCGGAGTACCACCGCTTGTGGAAAATCATTGATGACGTGTTGAAGGAAAGAGCCGCTCAAGGCGGGGCACTTGCCCACGCTGATGAAATCTATATGGCGCGTCTGGATCTGGCAATTCGTCAATATTATTCGGACGGGATCCGTCCGGCAGCACGTGGCACGATTGTGTTGACCGGACCCAGTGCCGCGAGTGCCGGCATCGGTAAATACACCGCCGCACATTTGCAACTCGCCCAATTGCACGCGGTTCGTCAACAATTGAAGTTGACGCAGGGATATAACGTCTTCACGGAAGAGGAACAGATTACCGGCTGGACGGTGAACGGCGATGAAGATGCATGGCTGGCCAGAGAGCAGGAAAAGTGGCGCACCGGCAAACTCAAGTCTCGTTATGCCGGCCAGCTTTCGGATCTGCTGAAAGACCAGACCGTGACCTTCAAACAAGGCTGGCCTGTCATCGAGGGCAAACCGGTTCTGTTGACCCCGGTGCTGCAACAACTGATGGATGAGCTGGGCGAACCGTTCATTCGCGCAATGAATGACAAGTTGACCGGTGACATCACCTTCCATAAAGCCGTTTCCATAGGCTTCGACAGCCGTCAGCAAATTCTTGCGCAACCGGACATCGAGTTACCGATATCCCACGGCGCGGCGCACACCGGACACCTCAACGAACTCTTCAGCCGCATCGCCCACGGCTCTCTGCCGCTGGATCAATTGAGCCCTTCGACGCGGGTCGTGCTCGGCGGCATTTTTGGCGCGACGAGACTGGACGATGGCGGATTCGCCGATACCTGGCAGAACGTACGCAACCTCGCCATCGAAACGGACAGCGATGGCATGTTCGCCCGATACGATGCGATTGAAAAAGCCGTACGTCAGCGTCAATCGTCGGCATCAGGGAGCGGGCCTGACGGTCACCTGCCGGTCTCCACACAGACGGTGCGCGAGCTCAAGGTTCAAGCGATGTCCGAGGCGTTGACATTGCGCCAGTGGAGCGAACGTATCGGCCAGATCAACCGTACCGCGCAGCAGGAGTTTCGTACGCAGATCCTCCAGCGCAGCGGGCAGGTGCGTGAAGCATTCCGGCGCGCCGGCGCTGTTTCTGCCAGACAGTTGCCGCAGGATCTGCTGATGCGCAGTAAGGCTGAGCCAGGCCGGCGCTGCTATCCGCTGGCGCTGCTGATGGCGGCGGCGATCACCGCTGGCGAGCCGGCGGAACGGGCGCTGGTGGGCCATATGGCCACCGCCAGTGTCAGCCCTCAAGAGGTCGGTTCGCGGGCGCTGCTCAGTGCCATGGACGAGCTGCGCGCCGTGCCCACCAGCGAGTTCGGCACCGCCCGGGGCGTGCAAGGTCTGGCCAGCATCATGGCCTCGCTGGACGCCATAGCGCTGCCAGCGGTGCTGCTGCTCGACACTGGCGACCACGCTCTGGTGCTGGCCAAAGTGCAAGCGGGTGAGCACGTGGTGTATCGCTTCTATGACCCCAACTTTGCGATTTATGGGTTTGCCGATGGTGCGCAACTGCAGCTCGGCGTAGAGCATTATCTGAGCGCGGGCGACAATACGCTCGCAAGGCTGTATGGCCTGGGTGATGTGGCCACGGCGCAATTCACGGTGACTGAGCTGAACACTGCAGCGATCACCGAGTACAGGCTGTCATCGGATCTGCGCGTGGACAGTTTGCTGGGCAGCATCGCGCTGGCCGATCCTCGGGAGGCATCGGTCTGGCAGAAGCAAGCGCAGGCCCGCAAGCGTTCCTTGGGCGAAAACGCGCGCATGGGCGCCAGTCTGGCGCAGCTGGATGCACGTTACTGGGCAGGCGAGTTCGATCTGGCGACCCGGCGGTTACGCAACGAACACAATGTGGCACGCGAATATTCGCCTTTGCTCGATACCCTCAAGGACACCGGCGACGGCGGCTACAGCATGACGCTGGTCGATTCGCGCAATCCGAAACACAGCGTGGAGGTCGTTACCCGGGATTCGCGTTTTTACAACATCAGGAAGTACGTCGAACGACTGGTGCGCGGCGGTGCAGCCAGGCCAGGTCAGGCGGCTGACCCTGACGGTGGCAGCCGCCTGAGTTTTGCCTTTGCGATCCAGACCCTGATCAGTGAAATGCGCCGACTGGATTACCAGGGTGCCGATCAAGTGCCGGCATTGACCGTCGCTCTGCAAGTCCAGGTGTATGTCAGCTATGGGCAGCTGGGGTTTGGCGTGGGCAGCGACGTTGTGCAGATCGTCAGTCTGGTTCGACACGTGGCGGCGGGTGAGCGAGCGTTGAAGCAGGCTTCGTTGTACGGTGGCCTGGCGAGTAAGGTCGCTACGGTTGGCGGGGTTGCCTTTTCCCTGGCCAATATCGGCTTCGACATTTACAACCTGTCGCTGGCGGAGAACCATGAACAGCGCGCGCGGTTTTCCACGTCCCTGGCATTCAACGTAGCGGCGCTGGGCCTGGATGTGGTCGCTCTGGCAGCGGGCACAGTGGTGGGCGCTGCGGCGGCAGCGCTGTCCGTGCCGCTGTTGGGGATCGGCATCGGGGTGACCGCGATCGCCAGCAATCTGGGGCAGATCATGGACAAGGCCGCCGCCATCGGCCAGCACCTGTCCGAACTTCATGATGCCTATCAATTGTCCTACGAGTCACAGGATAACGTGCTGCAGTTCCCGCCACTGGCGGTGATCACCGAACTGAATCTGCACAGCCGAAGGGTGGTGTTCGATGGGCAGAAGTTCTATCCGTGGAAGGGCAGTGCTCTGGAGCTACCGCAGTACGATGATGATCCGGCCAGCCGCCACCGTGCGATCAATATCCCGAGAGCTTTCAGCAAGCCCGCTGTTGCCCGTGTCTGGGGGGCTCTGCCGGAGGCTGTGATCCTGCCGTGCTCGCCGATCTGCTACTACGGCTACGAGTATCAACTCGGCAGCGAGGGGGCGCCGCCGTTTTCTGCCACCCGCTATCCGCAGTTGGATGACCGCCTGGCGAATCGGCTTGAATATGCATCGGACGGTAGCCGGGTCTTCTACCTGTTCAGCACGCCATTTTTGCCGCACATACTCTACAAGTTGCATCCGGTGTACATGGCCACGACGATCAAGGTGCACTTGACCGAGCACGTCCGCCAATTGGTCGTGCCGGATCTGCCGCAGGAGTGGCAGAAGAAAATCGCTTACCACATCACCGCACCGCAAGGGCAATACCAGATCCGCCTGTCGCGGGGGCTGCTGGGGGTGACTTTCGATCAAGCCAACGGTTGGGAGAACGTGACCTGGACGGTGCATGCGCCATGGGCCGGCAGCGAGCACGTCAGTTTTCGCGAAAAGCCGCGCGACAGCGCCGACGGCACGCCGCACATGCTCGTTGATGGCGTCACGCTGAACCCGTTCGATGGCGTTATCGAACTGGCCGAAGGGCTGTTCCGAATCGACTGGGCGAGCCGCAGTCTGCAGCTTGTGGGCATTACGCTCGACTACGAAAAGGACGATGAAGAAACGTCGGACCAGATTCGATCCGCCAACTCGGCGCCCGCTGGCGTACCGTTGCCGGTACTGACCTATCTGCGCGCTGAGGTCAAAGCCAGACGACTGACGGCGGCCTATCTGCCCTTACGTAGATTCAGGGTTCCGTTCAACCCGGCGAACCGCCAGGTATGCACCACGGCCTGGTACGACGCGGCGCGGGATCGGGTGCTGTACGCGCGTGATGTGCCCAAAGAGGTCAACGATGGCCTGGTGCTGGCGGGTGTCAGTGCCCGTCATGCATGGTTCTACCATTGCGACCATGCCACGGTTTGGCGGGTCGATGTGCTCACGGGCACTGTGCAGCATCGTTACCGTTTGAAGAATCCCCGCAAGGGCTCGACCATTATCGGATGCGGGCAGCAAGCTGATGGTTCGCTGCGTGTTGTGCAGAAGCTGGCTGTGTACGGCTCGACCACCGTCGAGTACCGCATCACCGGGCAGACGGTGGAACTGACCGCTTGCAAGATCACCTTTTCGGCAGAGGACTACCGGTTTCAGCCGGACGCTGCACTGCGCCATATCGATGTCCCTTTCCAGGACGATACGCCAGAGCTGGCCGCCAGTAGCAGCCAGTGGTCCTGTGCGCCATTCGTCGTCGTCGAGGGTTACGCGGGGGCGCAATTGCAGGATCGGGCCTGGCTGAACCAACGGACGGGCAAGCGCTGCCAGGCTGCGCACAACCTTTCCTGGCCCGAGGACTTGTTGATGCTCATGCCCTCTGATCCTGAAAACAATGCGGTACTTTTCTACAGCCAGCAGGAGCGATCGATCAGTCGCGGCATCGAACCCCGGGTCGGGTATTGGGAAAACGTGGTGATCGAGCGCGATGTGGTCGAGCTCACACAAAAGGACCGTCGTTACATCGCCACCAAAGCTGACGGCCGAATGTTTGAGGTCGATATCATTGACGTGCCGCCGGCCGCGTCCATACCGGACGAGGTCGCATTGCAATACGGTATCCCTGCGCAGGCTAATCGCAGCGATGAGGACTGGCGCGATCAGACGGACAAACCCAGCCTCCTCAGATTTACCGGGATCGGTCAGCGATGGCTGCGGCAGAACCCCGACGGGTGGAGTGCATTGGCTGCGCTCGCCAAGGTCTCGAAGACGTCGCCATTCCCGATCCTCGGCTGGAAAGATGTGGCCGGTCAGGCATTCCTGGCAGCGTGGTGTATCGATGAAAAAATTGCCCTGGCCGATGTCGGTCGAGGCAAGGAGTTGTCGCTGCTCGGTCTGACCCCTGACAAAAGCGCTGTCTGGTTGCTGGAGGTGAGTGCCGGACAGCTTTATCGCCAGCCGCTGATAGCCATCGAAGCGTTGCGCGGGGCTTTTGCCGCGGATCAACGTCTGCTCAAGCCCCAGGCACTGGCCAAGGCTGAAAAGGTCTGGTCGCCGTGGGCCTTCACCCAAGTGCAACGCCTGGGTGAAGGGTTGTTCGGGCAAACCCGCGAAGGGCTGAATCTGCAATTGCTGGATCACCAGCCCGCCAGGATTATTGGCATCGAGCATCATTGGGCTTACCTGCCGGCGCAGAGCGCGGAGCAGTTGCGCGAGCGTCTGCGGGCGTTGCTGAACGGACATGCCCATGCGCCGGTGCTGCAGGTGGCAAGCATCCCGGGTCGCTACATGTATTACGTGCCGGAACTTGATCGTCTGTTCGATCTGCCTGGGCGCAGCGATGGCCAATGGTCGGTGTTCCTGGGCACTCGCGGGGTGAAACCTGCGATGCTGTTCGACCCGGTAGGCCAATTGATTTTCAGCGTCGGTTCGAAGGAGGGCGTGTGGCTACCGGAAAGTTATGCCCACCGCGACGCGGAGGTCCTGGCGCTCGAAGTGGGCAGCGACAGCGCGCAGATCACGCAGTTACTGCCAGATGGCGTCGACAAACTGTTGCTGGCCTTCGGCTCGCAGACTTCGGCTTATCGCATCTCGCAAGAGGCCTGGGAGCGTCTGGATTGCATTGTGGTCGATGGCCGGCGTTCGCTGGATGTTGACGCGCTGAACATCTGCACGCTGAAGCTGGACATGGACGCCAACGAGCGCCTGCTGGTGTCGATGGTGGACGGGCACCTGGTACTGGTCGATCCGGACAATGCCCACAGCCTGATCGTGCGCGACGCCGAGCCGCAGCCCGGTGAAGCGGATCTGGCGCTGCAGATCGTCATCACGCTTCACGGCAAGCACTACTCATTCCTGATCGGCACATGGCTGAAGGCGCTGTCACTGGCCGGGGACGATAACACCCTTGGCAGTCTGGTGACGGCAGTTCAAAAACTCATCTGACATATCAGGCCAATATTATGTGCAAAGGTCGTGAACAGTGCGTTCACGACCTTTTTTGTTATTAAAGGTTTTTAAAGGCAATGTCGCACGCCTGTGTTTTATGCAGGGTGTGGCTTTGATCGTTCAAATGAAATGTGCAGTTTCAGACTTGTCTTGATAAGGCATTTAATGCCTTGTTGCTTTTGCGCTCGTCGACATCATTTGAATGTCTTCCTGTTTGAGTCTGTTTTTATTAGCCGCTAGTTTTCTGCCAGGTAGTACCCATTAATTGATTGGACGACTGATATGAATAGCGCGCAATTAGCAGGTGACGATAAGTACGTCAGTTTTAATAAGCTGGTGACATTCACCGAGTTTGAGCAGGCATTGTTGCCGCATAAAGCCAGTCAACACTATGGCGCACTGCTGCGTTATTACACGGCGTGCGTCGACGCCAGGAGTTCGCAACAGTTGCTCGAGCCGCTGGGGCTGCTGCGCCAGACACTCGAGCAGGTAGCGGGGCCAATGCGGGTGAAACGCGAAATGGAGCCATTGGCGGCCATCTCACCGCTGTCGCGTGTTTACCAAAAGGTCGATGACTTCGAATCCCGGGTGCAGTCCAGTGCCGCGTTGATCAAAGCCGAGGCAACGCCTGTGCCGGACATTCTGCACTTTGTCTGGCTCGGTGGTGGGGTCGGCGAGATTCAACGTGATTACCTCAATGTGTGGAAACAAGTGCTCGCCGGCCACGGTTACACACTCAATCTCTGGCACGACAGCGACGCGCTACTTGCTTATCAGACCAATAAGTTCATCGTCGAAGCAGCCAAGGCCGACGCCTTGGCGAAAGTTGTGGGCAAGGAAGTTTCCGAGAATGAACTGGCAACGCTTTTTGAACAGCGCGCCATTGTTCTCAAACAACAAATGTTCGCGCATATCAATGCCGCACTGGCCAACGGCAAGTCTGCCGATGAGGCGCGCATCGACTTGCTGGTTCGGGCGTATGGCCAGGACGCTGCAGAACTTGAAGCGCTCAAGGTGAGTCACCGCAACAGCGTACTGGCGCTGGCCGACGGCAACTTGCAACTGCGTGATCTGCACGGCGCCGCTGCGCCATTGCAACTGCAGGATATCTACGCGCGGGAGACCGGATTGCGCGGCAACCTGGCTGCGGCGTCCGATATCGTTCGCGCTGAGGTTCTGTACGGTGAGGGTGGCAGCTATGCCGATGTCGATAATCTGCCGCCGCTGAGCAATATTCTCGGCAGCACAGACATCAGTGCCTTCGGCAGTGATGCCCGCGTGGGCGTGTTGCAACTGTTGCTGGACCACAATCCCGAGTGGATGCCGGGGCGGCAGAAGTTGCGCAGCCGTTATGCCAGCTACCTGGATAGCATTCCCGCTGAACACCGTGCGGCGTTGGCCACCTTTGCCAAAAGCAATCCAGCCCTGACACAGGTCTTTCAGGCGCCGGCGGACCGTGTTGCGCGGGCGTTTGCATTGCGTGCGGTAGCCGAAGGCGGCTCGATGAGCAACGCGTTCCTGATGGCCCATCCCGGTGCGGCCATGCTGCAGACCGTGATCGAGCGATTGCGCTTCAACTATGACTTGATCGATGCCACCGCTCGCCTGGGCCTGCAACGAGGGATTGCGCTGAGCGACTTTGACCGGTTGACACCCGTGGCCGAAGAGGTACTGGCGCGCAGCTACGGCGTGCTGGAACAACTGACCACCGAGCGGGAAATCTCCGCCAGGCTGCTGGCGAGTGCGGCTGCCGGCCACTTCAGTGACGGCATTCGCCTGCAAAGCGAGTGGACGATCTACTTGACCGGCCCCGGCGCCATGCGTGACGGCATGGCCGATTACGAGCGCGCTCATCTGACCCCGCTGGACGCGCAGACGGTGCGCCGGGATGCCGCGATTGCCGCGCTGCCGACCATCAACCGCAACACCGAAGAGGAACAGGATCACTCCTGGAAAGACAACGAAACCGATCCGTTGCAGTGGGTTAAAAAGGAGCAGCAACGCTGGCGGGAGGGCGGCTACAAGACCCGCTATGCAGGTGATATTGCGCAGTTGCTCAAGGGCTCGACCATTGAGTTCGAGCAGGGTTGGCCATTGCTCGAAGGACGGGCAGTGTTGCTGACCGACATCTTGCAGCGTCTGGCCGACGGGCTCGGTGAGCGCTTCGTCGATGCCATGCGCCGGGGCCACGATGGCGCGATTGCATTCGAAGAGCCGTTGCCGTTGAGCTTCGCCGATCGTCAGATGATCAGGCATCAGCCGCTCGATGCGCGGCCCGCAGTGTTTCCCCGTGACCGACGCGTCTTGAGTCTGGGTCTGGATGAAGTGCTGAACGGCATGGCACACGGTGAGCTGTCTCTGGCGCAAATAACGCCGCTGCAGCGCCTGGCGCTGGGTGCGTTGCTGGGTATCGATTCGCTGCATAACCAGGGTTTCGACGCGGTCAGCGGCGAATTGGACACCTGGCCAACAGTGTGCGTGAGCGTGGCGCTTCGAGTCGCTACGCGGTAATTGAACGGCACCTGTATGCCCGCAGGGATGCAGCGTTTCTCAAAGGTCTGGTCAGCGATATCAGCGCCCCGGCAGCTTCGGTGAGCGCGCTGGATCTGAAAAAAACTGCGCTGATGCAGGCACAAACCCTGCAGCAGTGGGGACGCTACGTTGCGCAGATCCGGCAGGCCGCCACGCTTGAGCATCGCTTGCACATTGCTGAACGCGTCGATCAGGTGTTCGGCCAACTCGACGTCAGCAGCGTCTTACCGGTTCCGCAGGATCTGTTGCTCGATGGGGTTGGCGAATCGATTGGCGGGCGTTGTTATCCCCTGACTTTGATGATGGCCGCGGCTTTTGCCTCGGGGGGCGAGGCTTCGCGTGTCCTGCGCGAGCGTTTTTACCTGGCCGTCATGGAGCCGCAGCACAATGATTCAATTGTTTTTGTACAAGCGCTGGAGGAACTGCGAGGCACCCGTCTGAGTGACGTGGGGAACACACTCGCGCGCGCTGATCTGGCGCAGGTCGCGGCGGCCCTGGCGGACGCTGTCGGCACTCGAACGCTGATGCTCAACTCAGACAATCACTCGATGCTGGTGGCGAAAACCGTGGTCGGTGAAAAGCCCCTCTATCATTTTTACGACCCCAACTTTGGGGTGTTCGAGTTTGAGACGGCCGTCCAGCTTCAGCGCGCGCTTGAGCATTTCTTCCTGAAAATGGGCATGGCCAAATATTATGCTGCCTACGGTGCCGAGACCCGGCCGTCATTCGATCTGATCGAGTTGCAGGGCGAGCGAGTGGCAGCCTTGTCATTGCCCGCCGGGTTCAAGGTGGCCAAGGTACTGACCGGCGAGCCGTTGCCAGGGCAACCCGCCGGCAGCTTGCGCCAACGCATCAACAGTGCGCATGGTCGCTCGCTGAGCGAAAATGCCCATCTGGGTGCCAGCCTGCTCGGCCTGGACGCTCATTGGTGGGGCCAGCAGATCGATCAAGCGACGCAGGCGTTGCAGACGCTGCATGCTTCGGTCACGTCGCTGGTGCCGTTGTTCGAAACGCTGCAAGTCACGCCCGAGGGCAAGTACCAGTTGAGTCTTGTCGACCCTGCGCAGCCTGAACGGGTGGTGCAGGTGGTCAGCGACGACCCTCGCCTGCTGCGGATCAAAAACTGGTTGGCGGCGCAATTCGCCACCCTGGCACGCAAACCGGCCGCTGTCGGTGAGACGCTGGATCCCACCGAGGCCGGCAGTGTTCATACCCTCAATGCGGGGTTCACCATCCAGGCGTTGATGAATGCGTTGCGTAGTCGCGAAGGCGATGGCCGCACGCTGACCACGGCGGTGCGTTTGCACGCTTACATCAACTATGCGCAGTTGCTGCATGGCAACGTGGTGGATGTGCTCGGGCTGATCCGTCTGGTGCGCACGGCCCTGAATGAGCAAAAAGTCATTGCGCGCACGGTGGCGCCCGTGGTCAGCGAAGCGTTGGGCCACGCCGCCAACGAAGGTGTGGGCGCGCTGCTGGGGCTGGCCAACGTTGGCTTTGATGTCTATCAATTGGCGACCGCTGAAGACGATGTCGAGAAGGCACAGTTCGGCACGCAACTGGCGTTCGACTCCGCCAGTCTGGCGCTGACGGCCGCGGGGGTCGGGGCGGCAGTGGCCGGTGCCTCGACCGCTGCGGCAGTCCTGGGTGGCGCCGGCGTGATACTGGGCGGGCTGGCCGTCGGCGTAGCGGCGCTGGCGCAAGGCTTCGCCGGTATCGCCCGCGATGCACAGGCTGTCGGCGATTTTTTCGCTGACATGGAGCTCGCTTACCGTGGGGACGGATGCCGCTTCGATGCCGGGCTGGGCGCGTGGATTATCGATCCGGCGTTGACCGTCAGCAGCATTGATCTGGCAGCGGGAAAAATCCTGCTTCACAGCCCGAAGCTTTACCCTCTGCGCGATCACTTCGGCGTGCCGGATTTCGATGCCGACTATGACCGTGCGATCGATATACGCGAGCAGTTGAACCTGCCCGGACAGAAGGATTTCGCACCACCGGCCGAACAAGTGATCGTGTTGCCGGCCACGCCACAGATCTGCTACGGCTACGAGTACAAGGCACTGCCGTTTGCCACGTTGCGCGATGATCGTGGTTTTGCCACGGCTCGCCGTCTGGAAAAGAAAAACGCAGATGACCAATGGCAATTTCTGTTTTCGTTCTATTCGTTCCCTTCCCATTACATCGTCCAGCACCTGTTGCCGGATTATCGCGACACGGTGATCCGGGTTGACCTTGACGCGGTACAGCGCACTCTGGTGGTGCCGTCGCTGCCGAGTACCTGGAAGGGCAGGCTGGCCTACCGGATTTCCGGTCTGGGCGCGTCCTGTACCGTAATACTCGCTCCCGGGGTCGGTCTGCAGCTGCACGCGTCCCGCCAGCACCGGTGCCGCTGGGTGCTCCAGGCCCACTGGGCGCGGGAAAGCGACATTCGCATCGAGCCTTTTGGCGAGCTGTACATCGGTGATGTTCAAGTGAAAACGTCCGGCCATGGGCATCACTCATTGTTGATCCGCACCGCAGATCATCAGTTGTTCACCGTCAATCAGGACAGGCGACGGTTGGATATCATCGAGCAGAGCGCCCCCGAGGGACTCGATGAACATGCATTGCTCAAGCACTACAAAGCCCTGGCTCAGCAGCATCGCCTGGCGCTGCCCTATACGCCGGTGCATGACTGGCTGATCCCGTTCGAATCGCCACAACAACCGCGTTACACCACAGCCTGGTATGACGCCCATGAAGACCGTTTCCTGTACATCCGCAATGACCGCGCCGGCGATACCGACGATGCCCAACTGGCGCTGGTGGCGGGCGAGTCTGCCTGGTTTTATGTGCCTGACAGCTATGACATCTGGCAGGTCGATGCGGTCAGTGGCTTGCTCAAGCATCGCTACCGGTTGCTATTGGCTGAAGGCCTGAGCACGATCGGCAATGTCCGGATGGATGACCAGGGTGTGATTCACCTGATGCAGTCGGTCAGCGGCCCGCACGGCTCGCGACAATTCGGTTATTTGATCCACGACGGGCAGTTGCTGTTGAGTTCGGTTACCCACGGGCAGGCGCAGGAGCTGCAATCGGAGCTGCTGGCCCACGAGACTCTGAACGATTGGGACCTCGTATTGGGCAAACATTTGGCCACCCCTTCCCAGCTCCGTACCGACAGTTTCACGACTGTGGACTGGCAACCGGCGCCCTACGTTTCAGTCTGCTGGCAACTGGAGCCCGACAAGCGTGACATCACCTGGATCCGCAGTCGCGACCGGTTGCTGATCCGTCCGCTGCCTGCGCGGCATCACGCACGGGGCTGGCCTGACTCGATCAAAAACCTGAACGATCTGGTGCTGCTGCCTCTGGCAGAGAAAGACGATACATACGTCGTTTACAACCGCCTGCATCAGACACTCTGCTGGCTGCGCCGCACCGTGGTGCAGGGCAAGGCGCAATGGTCGCATCGCTGGGTGAGGCCCGAAGGGCTCAAGCAAGTAGTCGCGGTCGAAAATGGCTATCTGGTACTGGATGAAGCAGGACGCTTCTTTAACCTGACCACCCAAGGCAATGTGCAATTGGCGGGGCTCGGTGAACAATGGTTCAAGGATCGTCCACAGTGGTGGCTGGCGCTGGCAGCGGTCGCTGAACGCTATCCGGTGAGCAGTCTTGCTCTGCTGGGGCTGCGCAACCTCGCCGGTGATGGCAACCTGAGTGCATGGTATGTGAATAATCGCCTGTTGCTCGGCGAGCCCGGGCACCACGACACACTGCGCCTGCTAGGCACAACGCCAGATCAGCGCTCCGGCTGGTTGTTCAATGTGTCGAGTGGCGAAATCCTGAAGCAGGCATTTGTCGATCAGCTGGCCCTGGAGCGGGCTTTTGCTGCGGGCACTCGACTGCTACACGCTGATACCTTGCCGCGGATGCAGGCGCAATGGGCTGGCTGGCGGTTCGTCGACGTTACGGTGGATGGATCGAATCTGCGCGGCACGACGGTCGACGGTGTGTTGCTGCAACTGCGCGATCGCAGGCCTGCAGTAGTGGTCGGAGTCAATCGGCAATGGGTGACCGCACACGCAGAAGCACTGGTCGAGCGACTGAAAGACTTGTTGAGCGAAGTGGCTCACGAAGACTTTGTCTGCGTGGAATCCGCGGTCGCGACCCTGCAATGGTATGACACGCGCCGCGCCCGACTGCTGAGCATCACCTCGAAGAGTCTGCCCAAAGCCTTCGAGCTCCTCGGCGCACAGACGCAGTCGCAGCTGCCGACCAGGGTGTTGTTGCACGAGCAGCGGGAGGGCAGGGTGCAGGTGTATCCCGGCATGCACAGCATCGGGCCATTCGATTACCTCCAGCGCAATGCCCAGGTCCTGACGATTGAAGGACACAACCGTCTGGATGATCTGCTGCCGTTGATTGCCGATGACGTCGATACGCTGATTCTGCGACTGGGGCAGGGCAACGTGACTTGCCTGTTGTCCAGAGCTGCCTGGTTACGACTTGACTCGATCGTCATCGATTGCCGGCATGGTCTGGGTGAAGTGCCAGCAGTGCCGGGAAAATTGATCTGGGATCATGAAGGGGGGGACGACCTGCTTTTCGAAATCATTGGAGATCATCTGCTCATCATTGATCCAGCCACGGAGCACAGTCTGATTTTTCGCGATGTGTGTTCGGCTGATCCGGTATTGCGCGGGGACGTGTTTCTCGCGTTCAAAGGGCAGCAGTCCCACGCGATCTCGGATTGGACGCGACGATTGCAGGCAAGGAAGGCGCGCACGGCCAGCACCACCTGGCAGACGCTGATGGCAGAGCCTGTCATCGCCGAGTAAGCCGACACTGACAGCAAAACGCCGCGAAAGATGTCGTTCGCGGCGTTTTGCTGAGTGTCAGGATGCAAGTCCCGGTGCTCAGGGCACCAGATAGCCTTTGACGCCGGTAAAGATGATCTGCGCCGCCAGTGCGCAGACAAACAAGCCCATCAGACGACTGACGATCTGCAGGCCCTGATCGCCAAGAATCCTTTCGATGCGGTTCGACAGATACAGCACCACACCGACGGTGAAGCTGGCCAGCGCGATACTCATGATTGCGGTGAGCTTGTCGTCCCAGTGTGGCTGGCTGACCCCCATCACCAGCAGGGCACCGATGGTGCCGGGGCCGACCGTGAGCGGAATGGTCAGCGGCACGATGGTCACGTCCTGCTGCACATTGTCGGTTTGTACCACGGATTTGCCTTGCGCCATGCCCAGCGCCGAGATGAACAACACGCTGCCGGCGCCAATCCGGAAGGCATCGACGGTGATGCCGAACACATCGAAAATCACTCGTCCGAACAGATACAGCAGAACGCTGGAAATCAGCGTCGCGACGGCGACTTTCCAGGCCAGGCGCCGTTGCTCCTTGCGCGAATAACCGCGGGTCAGGCTGATAAAACAGGACAACACGAAGAACGGGCTGTAGAGCACCAGCATCTTCAGATAAACGCTGAATAACACGTGGAGCATGGTGCAAGCTCACTGGCGAGGAAAGGAGTGAGGCAGTCTATCAGGCGCTTGGGGGACTGTCGGCTCACGAAGGTTGCGTGGTCACCCGGTTCTGCTGATCCCGCTCGGCCACCCAGTGCTCGATCAATTCACGCAGTTGCGACAACTCGACCGGTTTGGACATGTGCCCGTCCATGCCGGCCTGCCGCGCGCGATCCTTGTGTTCGGCCAGGATGTGCGCGGTCAGGGCGACGATCGGCGTGCGGATGCGCTGGTTGCTGACTTCCCAGGCGCGCAGCTGTTGGGTGGCAGAAAATCCATCGAGGATCGGCATTTCACAGTCCATCAGCACCAGGTCGTAACGCTGCGCTTTCATCGCCTGCAACGCTTCTTCGCCATTGCTGGCGGTGTCCGGTTGCAGGTTGAGTTTGCCGAGCATGCCGCGAATCACCTTGGTCGAAATCGTGTTGTCTTCGGCGACGAGGATGCGGAAGTCGCTCGGCACCTTGGCGGCGGTGGCGGCAGTCACGACTTGTGGCTGAAACACGACCTGGCCCTTGTTGCGCTGATTGAGTTCGTCGGCCAGGGTGGTTTTCAAGGTATAGCCGGCCACCGGTTTGGCGAGAATCCGTTTGATTCCCGAATTGCGCGCAATGATCTTGCTCGGCGCGTTGCTGATGCCGGTGAGCATGATCAACAGAATGTCGTGGTTCAGGCTCGGATCTTCCTTGATTTTCGCCGCCAGTTGCATGCCGGTCATGCCGGGCATGTTCTGGTCGAGCAGCACCACATCGAAGTAATCGCGCAGGTGCGCCTTGGTGCGCAGCAACGCCAGCGCTTCCTTGCCCGATGGCACGGCGCTGACGTTCAGGCCCCAGGCGCTGCATTGCTGCACCAGCACTTTGCGGCAGGTATCGTTGTCGTCAACCACCAGCACCCGCGCGCCTTGCAGCGGGCTGTCCAGGTCGGAGGCTGGATGCTCGAGGCGATCCGGATCAAGCGGCAGGGTCAGCCACAAGGTACTGCCCTGGGTGGCGCCGCTCTTGATGCCGAACTCGCCCTGCATCAGGCGGATCAGTTGTCGGGCGATGACCAGGCCGAGATTGCCGCCCAGGCGATTGGCCGAGAGGAAGTGTTTGCTGTGCAGTTCAGCGTGCAGCAGCGCTTCACGCTCCTCCGGCTCCATCGGCACGCCGCTGTCCTGCACAGCGATGCGCAGGCGCGGTTTGCTGCTGCGTTCGTCGAGGGCTACGACGATCAACACTTCGCCCTCTTCGGTTTTCTTCAGCGCGTTTTCCAGAAGACTCAACAAGGTCTGGCGCAGCCGCGTCGGATCGCCACTGATCACCCGTGGCACTTGCGGCTGGATGAAGCTGATCAGCTCGACGTTCTGTTGCTCGGCCTTGGCCCGGTAGATGCTCAGGCAATCGTCGATCAGCGCGTTGAGGTCGAACTGCACATCATCGAGTTCGATCTGTCCGGATTCTAACTTGGAGATGTCGAGAATTTCGTTGATCAGCGTCAGTAGCTCATTGCCCGCGCTGTGGATGGTCTGCACGTAGTCACGCTGCTTGACCGACAGCGGCGTGCCCAACAGCAGCTCGGTCATGCCCAGTACGCCGTTCATCGGCGTGCGAATCTCGTGGCTGATCTTGGCGAGGAATTCGGCCTTGGCGTTGATTTCGGCATTGCTCGCCGCCAGATCACGGCTGATGCTGAAACGGCTTT
Source organism: Pseudomonas sp. (assembly GCF_035554175.1). Lineage (GTDB taxonomy): Bacteria > Pseudomonadota > Gammaproteobacteria > Pseudomonadales > Pseudomonadaceae > Aquipseudomonas. The sequence continues at coordinate 51,403 of NZ_DATMIV010000056.1, forward strand.
CGGTGATGCTGCGCTGGCGTTCGCCCAGGGCAATGCTCATCAGCAGACCACTGATGCAGATGAACACCATCAGCGTCATGATCAAACCTTGCGGTGCGACCAATGTCAGTCCCAGCAGGGCCGGCAGGATGATCAGCGTGCCGATGTTGAACACCACCATTGCGGCAACGAACAGGCGCGCCGGCCGGTAGCCTTTTTGCCAGTGATAGAACCCCACCAGCAACATGCTCAGGCCGGCCAGCGCCACCAGCGCGTAGGTGATGATGTTCAGCGGCAAGGTATCAACGAACAACAGCAACAGGCTGCACGCCACGATAAACAGGATGTCGCCCCACAGCAGTTTGTTCAGCGGGTGCTGACCCAGTGGCGCGAAGAAGCGCAGGGCGAACATCAATCCTGCGGGGGCGGTCAGCAGCAAAGCCAGATAGGCGCCAGGTGTCTGCAGTGCGTGCCAGTTCGGCAGCCAGGGGCCGGCTAGATTGAGCAGCAACAAGAGGCTCAGCCCCAGCAGGCCTTCGCAGATCGCCAGCCAGAGACTGCTGCGCGAGCGTGAGTAGGCGTAGCGCACCAGGTTGTGCAGCAGGAGCATGGCGAGGCAGCCGAACAGCAACCCGAAAATCAGCGTCCGGGTCTGATTGGCTGCGCCTTCCACCGCCGCTTGCAGAGTGATGTGCGGGCGTAACTGATGGTCGGACACCATGCGCACGTAGACATCGAGCGGCCTGTCGGCCAGGGGCAGGGGCAGCATGAAGTCGCTGCTCGGCAATGGCCGTTCGGCCTGGGGACGCTCGGTGCCGGTATTGCGTTGCTCGATCAGCTTGTCGCCGTCGAGCACGTAGAGATTGAGCTGTGACAGGTCGGGGGCAAAGATGCGCAGCACTTGTTCGTGCTTGCCCGGCGCCAGTTTGAAGCGCAGCCACAAGGCGCCCTCGCGCTCGGCCGCAGTCAGGCGGTCGAGCTCGATGGGGCTGAATTGATTGGTGTAGCGAGCGGAGCGGATGTCGCTCAGTTGCAGGACGCCCTGATCATCAAGCAATACCGACCAGCCACTGCCTTGCGCGGCCTGGGCCGGGAGCATGCAGAGCAAGGTCATCAGCGTGACGGTGAAGCTTATGGCAATCCTGAGCCAGCGCACGGCGAAATCCCTTCGTAGGTTGATGCCAGAATATAACGATGCGCGACGACCGAACAGCCCGGCAGGGAATGGCATCCCCCGCCGGGCCTGATGGATCGTTTATTCCTGGGGTTCGCCGCGTTCACGGGCAATGGCGCGGTAGCCAATGTCCTTGCGGTAGAAGCAGCCTTCCCAGTCGATGGCGGCGGCAAGTCTGTAGGCTTGCTGCTGGGCTTCACCGACGGTAGCGCCCATGGCAGTGGCGCAGAGTACGCGACCACCGGCGGTTACAACCTGACCGTCCTTCAACGCGGTGCCGGCGTGGAAGACTTTGCCTTCCAGACCTGCCGCTGCGTCCAGACCGTTGATCGCTGCGCCTTTGGCGTAGTCGCCCGGGTAGCCGCCAGCGGCCAGTACGATACCGACGCTCGGGCGCGGATCCCACTGTGCTTCAATCTTGTCCAGCGCTTGCGCCAGTGCGGCTTCGACCAGCAGCACCAGGCTCGATTGCAGGCGCAGCATCACCGGTTGGGTTTCCGGATCGCCGAAGCGGCAGTTGAACTCGATGACCTTCGGATTGCCGGCCTTGTCGATCATCAGACCGGCGTAGAGGAAGCCGGTGTAGACGTTGCCTTCATCGGCCATGCCGCGCACGGTCGGCCAGATCACCTGGTCCATCACAAGCTGATGCACGTCGGCGGTGACCACCGGGGCAGGGGAGTAGGCACCCATGCCGCCAGTGTTCGGGCCACTGTCGCCGTCGCCGACACGTTTGTGGTCCTGGCTGGTGGCCATCGGCAGGACGTTCTTGCCGTCGACCATGACGATGAACGACGCTTCTTCGCCGTCGAGGAATTCTTCGATCACCACCCGCGATCCGGCATCGCCAAACGCGTTGCCGGCGAGCATGTCACGCACGGCGTCTTCGGCTTCGGCCAGGGTCATGGCAACGATCACGCCTTTGCCGGCAGCCAGGCCATCGGCCTTGATCACGATCGGCGCGCCTTTTTCACGCAAATAGGCCAGGGCCGGCTCGATCTCGGTGAAGTTCTGGTAATCGGCGGTCGGGATCTTGTGGCGGGCGAGGAAATCCTTGGTGAAGGCTTTCGAACCTTCCAGCTGCGCAGCACCGGCAGTCGGACCGAAGCAGTCCAGGCCACGGGAGCGGAACAGATCGACGACGCCAGCCACCAGCGGGACTTCCGGGCCGACGATGGTCAGGGCGACGTTCTGCTCGGCGAAGTCGGCCAGTTGCTCAAGGGCCAATACGTCGATGGCGACGTTCTCGCACTTGGCCTCGATCGCCGTACCGGCGTTGCCCGGCGCGACAAACACTTTCTGCACCCGCGGATCCTGAGCGACTTTCCAGGCCAGGGCGTGTTCACGGCCACCGCTGCCAATGATCAAAACATTCATTTCAAAAACCTCAAATTCTGTGAAGCGCTGCAAAACCTCTGTGGACTGCACCTGTAGGAGCTGCCGAAGGCTGCGATCTTTTGATCTTGCTTTTAAGGTCAAGATCAAAGATCGCAGCCTTCGGCAGCTCCTGCACAGAGGGAGCGGGGGATCAGTGACGGAAGTGGCGCATGCCGGTGAATACCATTGCGATACCGGCTTCGTCGGCAGCAGCAATCACCTCTGCATCACGCATCGAACCGCCCGGCTGGATCACCGCGGTGATACCGACCTTGGCCGCGTTGTCGAGGCCGTCGCGGAACGGGAAGAACGCGTCCGATGCCATGACCGAACCGGCAACCTGCAAACCGGCGTGTTCAGCCTTGATCGCCGCGATGCGGGCCGAGTTGACGCGGCTCATCTGGCCGGCGCCGACGCCGATGGTCTGACGGTTTTTCGCATAAACGATGGCGTTGGATTTAACGTACTTGGCGACTTTCCAGGCGAAGATCAGGTCGTGGATTTCCTGTTCGGTCGGTGCGCGTCTGGTCACCACTTTCAGGTCATCGGCGCTGATCATGCCGATATCGCGACTCTGCACCAGCAGGCCACCGTTGACGCGCTTGTAGTCCCAGGCTGCAGCGCGGTCAGCCGACCACTCGCCGCAGGCCAGCAGGCGCACGTTGGCTTTCGCTGCAACGATGGCGCGGGCTTCATCGCTAACCGATGGGGCGATGATCACTTCGACGAACTGACGCTCGACGATCGCTTTGGCGGTCTCGGCATCCAGTTCACGGTTGAAAGCGATGATGCCGCCGAACGCCGATTCGGTGTCGGTGGCATAGGCCAGTTCGTAAGCCTGACGGATACCGCCTTCGGCGTCCGGGCTGACGGCCACGCCGCACGGGTTGGCGTGTTTGACGATCACGCAGGCTGGCTTGACGAAGCTCTTCACGCATTCCAGCGCGGCGTCGGTATCGGCCACGTTGTTATACGACAGTTCTTTGCCTTGCAGCTGGGTTGCGGTGGCGATGCCGACTTCGGCCGGCCTGGCTTCCACGTAGAACGCCGCGCTCTGGTGCGGGTTCTCGCCGTAGCGCATTTCCTGAGCCTTGATGAACTGGCTGTTGAAGGTGCGCGGGAATTCGCTGCGACCGGTAGTCGAGAGGGTCTCAGCGGCCTGATTCACGGTGCCCATGTAGTTGGCGATCATGCCGTCGTAGGCGGCGGTGTGTTCGAAGGCCTTGAGCATCAGGTCGAAACGCTGGGCGTAGGTCAGGCCGCCGGCCTTGAGGTTTTGCAAAACGTCGGCGTAATCGCCGGCGTTCACCACGATCGCTACGTCTTTATGATTTTTCGCTGCCGAACGAACCATGGTCGGCCCGCCAATGTCGATGTTCTCGATGGCGGTCGGCAAGTCGCAGCCTGGCTTGTTGATGGTTGCTTCGAACGGGTACAGGTTGACCGCCACCAGATCGATCGGCTTGATACCGTTCTCGTTCATGATTGCGTCGTCGATCCCGCGACGACCGAGGATGCCACCGTGGATTTTCGGGTGCAGGGTTTTCACCCGACCGTCCATCATCTCGGCGAAACCGGTGTAATCCGCGACTTCCACTGCGGCTACGCCATTGTCGCGCAGCAGCTTGAACGTTCCGCCGGTGGAGAGGATCTCGACGCCCAGGGCTTCAAGCTCCTTGGCGAATTCGAGGATCCCGGTCTTGTCGGAAACGCTGATCAAGGCGCGGCGGATCGGCAGGCGGGTAGTCTGGTCGGTCATCTCAATTTCCATCAAAAGCAAAGGAAGTCAGCAAAAAAGGCGACCGTTTTTTACGCGGGCGCCTTTCTGGTTTGATTGAATGCTTACAGCAGATCGTACTGCTTGAGTTTCTTGCGCAGGGTGCCGCGGTTCAGTCCCAGCAGCTCACTGGCCTTGGTCTGGTTGCCCTTGACGTAGTTCATCACGCTTTCGAGCAGGGGCGCCTCGACTTCGGACAGCACCAGGTTGTACACATCCGTGACGGACGCGCCCTCAAGGTGGGCGAAATAATTGTGCAGCGCCTTCTCGACACTCCCGCGAAGGGTCTGGCCTTCTTCGCTCGGCGTGTTGAGGTGCTGTTTCAAATTCACGTTGTCGCTCACGGGTGTTGTTCCACTCACTAATGTCTCGGTCATCATCGTCATGCGGCCACCCCTTCTTCGTCCCCTGTCAGGCTCTTGTAACGCTCGGCGAAGAACTCCCGAACGTCGGCGCATTGTGTTTCCGTACCATCCAAACGATTGAAACGGGCGCGAAACTCCCTGGCGCCCGGCAAGGTTGCGAGATACCAGCCCACATGCTTGCGGGCAATGCGCACGCCCATCACATCGCCATAAAAGGCGTGAAGAGCGGCCAGATGCTCCAGCAGGATGCGTTCCACTTCGCTCAATTCCGGCGCGGGCAATTTTTCGCCGGTACGCAGGAAGTGTTCTATCTCGCGAAAAATCCATGGCCGCCCTTGAGCGGCACGGCCTATCAGCAGGCCATCGGCACCGGTCGCGTCGAGCACGTAGCGGGCCTTTTCCGGCGAATCAATATCACCATTGGCAAACACCGGGATCGACACTGCCTGCTTGATCGCGGCAATCGTGTCGTACTCGGCTTCCCCCTTGTACAGATCGGCGCGCGTGCGCCCATGCACGGCCAGCGCAGTGATCCCGGCCTGTTCGGCGATTTTCGCCACGGTCAGGCCGTTCCTGTTCTCGCGATCCCAGCCGGTGCGGATCTTCAGCGTGACCGGCACATCAACCGCCGCCACCACGGCCTGCAGGATCTCGGTCACCAGTGCTTCGTCTTTCAGTAACGCGGAGCCGGCGGCCTTGTTGCAGACCTTCTTTGCCGGACAGCCCATGTTGATATCGATAATCTGTGCGCCCAGCTCGACGTTGGCCCTCGCCGCATCCGCCAGCATCTGTGCGTCGCCACCGGCAATCTGTACCGAGCGCGGCTCGGGATCGCCTTCGTGGATCATGCGCATGCGCGACTTGCGGGTGTTCCACAGGCTCATGTCGCTGGTGACCATTTCCGAGACTACAAGCCCTGCGCCCAAACGCTTGCACAGCTGACGAAAGGGCTGGTCGGTGACCCCCGCCATCGGGGCGAGAATCAAACCGTTCTGCAATGTATATGGGCCGATGCGTACCGCCGACATAGGACTTCCCTGAAGTGGGGCCGGATCATGAGAGTTCGAAAAAGGGTGGGCATGATACCCGCTCTCGATGACTGGATAAAGGCTGAATTGAACAAAATCTGAACAGTTATTCTGTTATCGCCAGCGGTTTGGTTGGCCGCGATCCAGTCAGAAAAATGCCGTCAATCAAGAAACGCTGAGGCTGTTCATTCCGGCGAGTGAAAGTTGAGGCTGTAATTCACGGCTTTCGGCCCCGGGTCGAGAATATCCAGGGCGATGTGGATCGGCGTCTGCGGCGGCATTTCCGCCATGCCTTCAAGATCGCCGCTCAAATACTCGCCGGGTTTGAAGCGACGACTGGCGATCAGGTGGCCATTGAGGTCGGCAAAACGCAGCTCCAGCAACGGAAACGGCTGGGAAAACGTCGCGCGGTTATAAATGATGGCGTCCACCACCAGCGCCCCGCTGAAGTCGGGATGGCTGCGCACCACCAGGTTGCTGCTCTTGATTTTGCCGATGTCGACTTTGGACGGTACCGTGCAGCCGATCTGCGGGCAGACTTGCTGGAACCACGGCCGGTATTGATCCTGCCGCGCCAGTTCCTCGAAGTGGTAGGCGATGTACTGACTGGCCAGACCGGCAGCGGCCAACAGCACCAGCACCAGCCAGATCAGCCGCCGGCCCCAGGGCGAGCGGCGTTGCTGCCAGTCCAGTTGCAGCGGGTCGTCGGTCAGGTCCTGCAGGATCTCGGCGCGTACCCCGGGCTCGGTCCGTTCGCGCTTTTTGCGCGGCGAGGTGATCAGCGGCAAATCGTCGTCATCGCTGTCGTCGCTGGCGGACAAGCGTTCGCGGCGGGCGTTCGGATCGATCGGATCGTGCAGGCGCAGTTGCGGGATCGGCGGCTCGTCATCCAGATCCACCGGCTCAAGCGACAACGAGGGTTCGGTACGCTCGGGTTCGAGGGTTTCAATGTCCTCGATATCGGGTTCGACATCCGGCGCAGCGCTGCGCTGATCGGCAGGCTCGCTGAACAGGCTGTCGGGCCATGCACCTTCCTCCGCTTCCGCGCTGTCGCGCCGCGCACTCAAGGACTCTTCGCGCGTACGCCCGAACTCGGCAACCGGCTGGATTTCGCGCTGTTCGAGGCGGGCGAGTTCTTGATCCAGATCGAGGTTGTCCAGATCCAGCTCCGACGCGCTCCATTGCTTTTGACTGATGGCACGCGGGGCGGGCGTTTCATCGATGATCGGTGCAGCGCTGACGGGTGCCAGTGCTTCAGGCAGGGGCGACGCGGCCGGCGCCACCGTGTCCTTGCCGGCATGTTGCTCGAGCAGCTGCTTGGCAGCATTGAACACTTGCAGGCAGGAGCCGCAACGCACCACGCCGCGCGCCACGCTCAATTGCGCATGGTTGACGCGGAAACTGGTCTGGCAATGCGGGCACTGGGTGACGAAACTGTCGGTCATGCGGCGATCCGGTTCAGGCAAGCGGTCATTCTAGCGCCGACGCCCGGTGATGCGCACCCAGCCATCGCGGTTGGCAATCGGATCGAGGTCAAAGTCCTGCGCGTACGCCGCCGCGACTTCTTCGCCCTGTTCGGCGAGGATGCCCGAGAGCGCCAGGCGTCCACCGGTCCTGACCAGGCTGGACAATTGCGGGGCCAGCGACACCAGCGGGCCGGCGAGGATGTTGGCGACCAGCACATCGGCCTGAACCTGCGGCAGATCCTCGGGCAGGTACAGCGGGAACAGCTCATCGGCAATGTTGTTGCGCCCGGCATTGTCGCGCGACGCTTCCAGCGCCTGCACGTCGATGTCGGTGCCGACTGCTTCTTTGGCGCCGAGCAGCAGCGCGGCAATCGCCAGAATCCCCGAGCCACAGCCGAAGTCGAGCACGTGGCAATCCTTCAGATCCTGACCGTCGAGCCACTCCAGGCATAACGCCGTGGTCGGGTGAGTGCCGGTGCCGAACGCCAGGCCCGGATCCAGCAGCAGATTGACCGCTTCAGGCTCGGGGGCTGCGTGCCAGCTCGGCACGATCCACAGGCGCTGGCCGAACCGCATCGGCTCGAAACCGTCCATCCAGCTGCGTTCCCAGTCCTGGTCTTCGATGACTTCGCTGTGGTGTTCAGGTAGCGGGCTGCCGGTCAGCAGCTCCAGGTGGGCCAGCACGGGCGCGGGTTCGGTGCCGCCTTCGAACAGGGCCAGCAAGTGAGTGTGCGACCACAGCGGCGTGGTGTTGAGTTCCGGTTCGAAGATCGGCTGGTCTTCGGCATCCATGAAAGTCACCGATACGGCGCCCACTTCGAGAAACGCATCCTCGTAGATTTCGGCTTGTTCCGGGGTGATGGCGAGACGAACTTGCAGCCAGGGCATGGCGGGCACCTTTGAAAATCTGTGGGGCAGCCCGAAGCTGCAAAAGCGCGCAGTTTACGCCAGGTCGCCGGCAAAGTGGACACGCCGCTTTGCTGTTACACATTCGCTGTCGCGATATACATATGTATCGCCTCAGCGAACGGGTCGGCCAATAGAGTGAAAGCTCATTTCCAAGCAAGAACGGGCTGGACGATATGGCGGATCAACAAGGGATTGTAGAAGACACACCAACGGCAGCCGCCGCATCCACAGGAACCGCGCAGGAGATTCTGCTGCGAGTCACGCGCTGGCAGGTGTTGATCGACAAGCGCCTGAGCAGCCAGATGAATTTGCTGGAGGCGATGGAGCATTTCGCCTTGACCGAACTGCGCAGTCATTACCCCGACGGCAATATCGATCCGGGCTTTGTGGTTGCCCTGCTCGATACCATTTTGCAAAAGCTCATCGACGGCAAGCCGGTCATGTTCCTGGCGATCCGTGACGCTCCGTACCGGTGGCCGGGAGGCGTCGATCAGGGTTTGCCCGTCAGTCGTCGTGAAACGGTCATCCAGACGGTGGAGGCCGTCGCCACGTACTTTGTCGATCAATACAAGCAATACCTGCGAAGACATTGGCAGACGAAAGGGCAGGAGGCTTTGTTCGATCGCCTGGTCGAACGCAAACTGCAGCGCTACATCGACGACATCGACAAGCTGTTTCAGGCGGATCGGCTGGCAGGCCTGACGCCTGCTCAACTGCGCAGACAAATCGAAAAGATCCAGAATGAGGGCGCCCGCCGGTATCGGCTGACCGCGCTGGCAACCAGTGCAGAGAAAAAAATTCTCGAAGCGCAGTCATTCGCGCAACTGCCGCACTGGTTGCGAGTGCTGAACCAGCCGGATCGCGCCCTTTTGCGCGATTATCAGGAACAGACATCATTGGCCCAGGCTGCACTCGATGATCTGCTGGAAGGCTACGGCTCGTTGCGGGTCTATGCCCGTCAGCAGGCCATTGATTACATCCGGCTCAAGCTCGACATGGAAGTGGAACCGGATCGGATCGACGTACGCCTGCAATGGCGTTCGGCCGTCGGCGAGCCGACGCAGAACCGCAGTCTGAGCGAATTGCTGGCGGCCGGGCCGATCGGTGAGGATTTCGCGGCGGTGCTGGAAGTCAGCCGAGGGCCGTTGCGTAATCAGCCTCTGGAGCCGGCTTTCATTGCGCGGATGCTGGCCGACCATGACTGTCGCGCCGACTACGTGAAAGTGCTCGCCAAACAGTACGAGCGCGATGAGGTGCAAAAGGCGTTGAGTGACTGGTTCTCCGTGCGACTCAGGCAAAGCGCATTCGTTGCGCGTTGCGCAGGCCACATTTCGGTGAGCGACCATGACCGTCTTACGCAGATGTGGGCGGACAATGCCGGGCGAACCGACTTACGGGTCGCCCCTCTGGCGCTCCCCAATGGCATGCAGTGCCTGGATCTGCTGGTGTTCTACCGTGAGGAACCGGTGTCAGCGGTTCGTGACCTGGTGCTGTACGCGCCCAACAAGCCAGACGGCCAGGAGTGGGTGCGGTTGCCTTCGCTGGCGGAACTGAGCGGGGAGGTCTGGGGCTGGACGCAGAGCGAATCCGGTCGCGAGTATCTGTTGCAGCAACTCTCGCCCGTCGCCCACCGTCAGGCGCGTGAATACCTGTTGGCCGTAGCGGCCAGCCCGGCCCTGTGGAACATGAGCAGCGACCTGCGGCGTGCGGCCTTGCCATTTGCGGAATGCGTCGAGGCGGCTGCAAAAATGGGGCTGGCAAAAAATCTCCAGCAGGTCGACGAGGATAACTCGCTGCGCTGGTATTCAACGCTTGCCGTGGATGAGCGTCGCCGAATCAGCAGCCTGAATCAGGAACTGGAGATTCACCAGCAGGTGTTCAACGATCTGTTGGGCGGCTTCGAAGTTTTCGTCGACTTCGCCAGGCGCACGGTTGCCGCAGCGATTGCGCCTTACATGCGCAGCAAGAATGTGCTGGAACCGGTCGACCCGGCCACGGTCATGATCGACTACAGCCCAGGCATCGCCGACCGCAGGAAGCAATCGGTCGCCAGCCTGCTCGACCTCGCAATCTACGGGTACGATGACAACGCTGGCATCGACCATCCGAAAAAAGGCGTGCGCTCCTCCGTTGGCCAGGATTTGAGCCAGGTGCGCAGCGCCGATCTGGCGTTGTACTTGCGCCGGGCCTGGCTGGGAGAAAAATACGCCAACGAAATCCGTGGTACCTATCTCGACTCCCGCGATCCTGCCTACGAGCCGCGTCGATTCGCCTGGCGCAACGTGCTGCTGTCGAAGATGGATCGTGATTTGCGCGTGGCCAGGAGCCAGGCGCGGTTGAGCGACGCGGTGTATTCGGCTCTGGTCCGGCAGGTCTCGTCGTTGAGCCAGTTGCCAGCGCCGGGTGCGCGTTGGTCGGGCGCCAGTGTGGTGGCGCACGACGGGCTGTTCCGGTTCACCGTTCGCGGGCATGTCGTGCTCGGAGTCTACGTTTTTGCCTGTTTCGATCCCGTAGCCTCGTGGTGGCTGTACACACCGGATGCACCCGACCACCTCACATTGCGTCCCTATCAGGCGTTGTCCGCAGACACCGCCGGCGCACTGCATGACTACCTGATGGCGCGTACGGCGGTGGCTGCACGCGACACGGTGTCGCGTTCATTAAGAGCAATAGCGGCGAAGAATCAGCGCGTCGATACGCTGTACGAAGCACAGCGAGTGAGTGACGCCCGCAGTGAGTTCAACGCGTACATCGAGCGCACGGTCACGGATGTGGAGGACATCACCACCAGCCGCGCCGAGATGATCGAAAGGCAAGTGGTCAAAGGGTTGATGTTCGGGGCTGCGCCGTTTTGCATGGTGTTTCCGCCCTTTGCGTTGTTGCTGGATGTGGTGTTCATCGCCGTCAGCGCCGCTCGGGCCATCGACGCCCACCTGGAAGGCGATGTCGATGGCGCCCTTGGCCACTGGCTGGAAGCTTCGTGGGGGGCGCTGTTCGCCATGGCCGGCGGGGCAAGCACCGTCAAGTTGCTTGGGCGCGCGGTCAGAAGTCTGAAGTACACGACGCGGCCGGCGTCATTGTTGGCGCAACGGCTGAAAACCGTGGCGCCGCTGCGCAAGGAAACGCTACCGGCGGTCCGGGAGGTGCGTTTAAACGCCAGACAGGCGGTCGCCAAAACGCCCGAGAATTTGCAGAAAGTCACCGAAGAGGGCGTTTTCTTTGGCACCTGGCGCAGTCCGCCCAGCGCGGCACGGCCTCAGCCGACCTACTACATTCGCAGCAAAGGCAAGTATTACCAGGTCAGGGAAAATCCGCATTTCGGCGGCCTTGGCCTGGTCGATGCGCGTCGCCCCGCCGCCATTTATCAGCGGCCGATACGCCTGACCGCAAGCGGCAAGTGGACGCATGACCGAGTCGGCCTGCGCGGCGGCAATGACCAGGTTCGCAACCTTGGCCGTGTCGATGATCTGCGCAACGCGTTTCCCGACCGTGTCGTGCCCTTGGCCAACCGGGGGGCGATGCAGGGCGAGGCTGTGGTGGCGAGGTTTGTCCCCGGGTGGAAGAACAATTATCTGTTTTCGCTGAATGCGCAGAGTTGCGTCATTGCCTCGTTGTACAACCCGGCAACGAAGGTGGGGGCGGTGATCCATTTCGATCACAACATTCGCGCGTTGATCGAGAGCAATGTCCAGGCTGTGATCACCCGCCTGGGAGGCTCGGCCAAGGATATTCGCGCCACCCTGGTAGGCGGTGACTGGCTGATGTCGGGCCCCGATATCGGTGGGCCGGTCAGAAGCGTGTTGCGCGAGCAGGGGCTGCGGCCGAGTTGGGATTACTGGTCGTATTCATCCTGTCTGGGCAATAACTACGCAGTGGCATTGGATCTGAGGACCGGTGTCTCAACCGTGTTCAAGACTTCCATGCGCCAGGTCGATCAGCTATACGGGCCGGTTTTGAGTCAAGCGGGGAGCACCACCGGTGGGTTAGCGGCTCGCGCGCACGCATTCAAGACGCGGTTTAATCGAAAGCCGTTGCACGAAGATGGTTCGGGTGTGGTAGTTGATCCAGCTGGCCGCCGGGCAACCCCCGAGATGATTCAGGAACAGGCGTTTCCAATAACATCGTTGATCTGAGCATAGACTGCGCGCATAAAAAACCCGATCCGGATGGATCGGGTTCTTCACAGCGCTGCAGTCTTACGACTGCTTGGCCAGCTTGTGCTCGAGGTAGTGAATGTTCACACCCCCTTTGCAGAAGCCTTCATCACGCACCAGATCACGGTGCAGCGGGATGTTGGTCTTGATCCCGTCAACCACGATTTCGTCCAGGGCATTGCGCATGCGTGCCATGGCTTCGTCGCGGGTCGCGCCGTAAGTGATCAGCTTGCCGATCAGCGAGTCGTAGTTCGGTGGCACAGCATAACCGCTGTACAGGTGCGAATCGACGCGAACGCCGTTGCCGCCCGGAGCGTGGAAATGCTTGACCGTACCCGGGCTCGGCATGAAGGTTTTCGGGTCTTCAGCGTTGATCCGGCACTCCAGCGAGTGACCACGGATCACCACATCATCCTGAGTGAACGACAGCTTGTTGCCAGCGGCGATGCTGAGCATCTCCTTGACGATGTCGATACCGGTGACCATCTCCGAAACCGGGTGCTCCACCTGAACACGGGTGTTCATTTCGATGAAGTAGAAACGACCGTTTTCGTAGAGGAACTCGAAAGTACCGGCGCCACGGTAACCGATGTCGATGCACGCCTTGACGCAGCGAGCCAGCACTTCCTGACGCGCCTGCTCGTCGATGCCCGGCGCCGGCGCTTCTTCGAGAACCTTCTGGTGGCGACGCTGCAACGAGCAGTCGCGGTCGCCCAGATGGATGGCGTGGCCCTGGCCGTCGGACAGTACCTGCACTTCGACGTGACGCGGGTTGGTGAGGAATTTTTCCAGATAGACCATCGGGTTGCCAAACGCCGCGCCTGCTTCGGAGCGGGTCAGTTTTGCCGAGGCGATCAGGTCTTCTTCCTTGTGCACCACGCGCATGCCGCGACCACCACCGCCACCGGCGGCCTTGATGATCACCGGATAGCCGACTTCACGACCGATGCGCAGCGCCGTTTCTTCGTCTTCCGGCAGCGGGCCGTCGGAGCCTGGAACAGTCGGCACGCCTGCTTCGATCATCGCGTGCTTGGCCGAGACCTTGTCGCCCATCAGGCGAATGGTTTCGGCTTTCGGGCCGATGAAGGCGAAGCCGGAGTTCTCGACCTGCTCGGCAAAATCGGCGTTTTCCGCGAGGAAACCGTAGCCTGGGTGAATGGCGGTAGCGCCGGTCACTTCAGCGGCAGCGATAATGGCCGGGATGTGCAGGTAAGACTGCGCGGCGGACGCCGGGCCGATGCAGACGGATTCGTCTGCCAGACCCAGGTGCATCAGCTCTTTGTCGGCCTTGGAGTAAACGGCGACGGTCTTGATGCCCATCTCTTTGCAGGCACGCAGAATCCGCAGGGCGATCTCACCGCGGTTAGCGATCAGAACTTTTTCCAACTTCGCAGTCATCAAAGGCTCTCCGCGGTTCAAACGATGGTGAACAGCGGTTGGTCGTACTCAACCGGCTGGCCGTCTTCGACGAGGATGGATTCGATCACACCGCTGGTTTCAGCTTCGATGTGGTTCATCATCTTCATGGCTTCGACGATGCACAGGGTGTCGCCTTTCTTCACGGTCTGGCCGACTTCAACGAAGGCCGGCGAGGTTGGCGAGGACTTGCGATAGAAGGTGCCGACCATCGGCGACCGGGCAACGGTGCCGTTCAGTGCCGGGGCAGCTGCGGCAGCCGGTGCAGCGGCAGCCACTGGAGCGGCAGCAGGCGCAGCGGCCGGAGCCTGCATCGGCGCCGGCGCATAGTACTGCTGCGCCGGGGTCTTGCTGTGGCGGCTGATGCGTACGGACTCTTCGCCTTCCTTGATCTCGAGCTCGTCGATGCCGGACTCTTCCAGCAATTCGATCAGTTTCTTAACTTTACGGATATCCATGAATCATCAACTCCCAAGGGTCGGTCAGGGGCGTATAGCTTGGTGTTCAAGCTGCTCTAGTGCGGCCTCCAGGGCCAGTCGGTAACCGCTGGCGCCAAGGCCGCAGATCACTCCCACCGCTACATCGGAGAAGTAGGAGTGATGGCGGAAAGGTTCGCGCTTGTGCACGTTGGACAAATGCACTTCGATGAATGGGATGCTCACTCCCAGCAGCGCGTCACGTAATGCGACACTTGTGTGCGTAAAAGCCGCCGGATTGATCAGAATGAAGTCCACGCCTTCATCGCGCGCAGCGTGGATGCGATCGATCAATTCATACTCGGCGTTGCTTTGCAGGTGCAGCAGATGGTGGCCGGCTTCACGGGCGCGCTGCTCCAGATCCTGATTGATCTGCGCCAGGGTCGTCGACCCATAGGTTCCCGGTTCGCGGGTGCCGAGCAGGTTCAGGTTGGGGCCGTGCAGCACCAGTAAGGTTGCCATCTGCGTTGTCCTTGTTATCAATGAGCAGTCGTCAGAACCCGGCGACTATGCCGCAAAGCCTTTGTGACTGTCCAGTTCCATGCAATAGGCGGCACGATGGGCGATGTTTGCGCGAGATATGTGACCGGGTCATCAGATTCAGTCACTCTCGGTGTAGGAGCTGCCGAAGGCTGCGATCTTTTGATCTTGCAAGGAAAAGCCAAAAGATCGCAGCCTTCGGCAGCTCCTACAGGGGGGGCGTCAGACCCGAAAGGCTTGAACGGCCGTATGCAGCTGGCCGCCGAGCACCAACAGATTCTCGCCCTGCTCGCGCCCCTGGCCGATGCGCAGCAGGTTATCCCCGCCCAATTGATGAATGCGCTCGCTGTGATCGCGGATCTCACTGACCGCGCCACTTTGCTGCGCCGTGACGTCGGCAATCCGCACGGCCGTGTCGGCAATGGTCTGGATGGCGCCAACGATTTTATCCAGTGCGCCATCCGCCGCCTGCGCCTGGCTGGCGGTGGCTTCGGCGTGTTCGACCTGGGCGCGCATGCCTTCGACCGATTGCCGGGCCGCGGTCTGCAGGCCGGCGATCAGCGTCTGGATTTCTGCCGTCGCCCCGGCGGTGCGTTGGGCCAGCGAACGCACTTCTTCTGCCACTACGGCAAAACCGCGCCCCATCTCGCCGGCACGAGCTGCTTCGATCGCGGCGTTCAACGCCAGCAAGTTGGTCTGGTCGGCAATCGAGCGAATCACCGTCAGCACACCGCCGATGGTGGCGGACTCCTCGGCCAGATGCTCGATCATCTGCGCATTGCCCTGAACTTCACCGACCAAGGCGTGCAGCCCTGTGAGGCTCTGGCCGATCACGGTCTGCCCGTGTTCCACCGCCAGACCGGCATGACGGCTGGCGTCGGCAGCCTGACGGGCATCGCCGGCGACTTGTTGAATGGTCGCCTCCAGTTCGCCGAGCGAGTCGCGGATCAGCGCGGTATCGCCGGCCTGATGTTCGGCGCCGTTGTGCAGGTCATTGCTCAGCTCGGCGAGGGTACGGCTGCTACCCGCCACTTGCTCGGCGTTGCCGCGAATCGTGCCGACCAGGTCCACCAGATAGGCGCGCAAGCGATTGAGCGAGGCCTCGATGTCGTGCAGTTCGCGGTTGGTCTTGCCCAATTGAATATCGCGACTGAAGTCGCCTTCGGCCCAGGTCGACAGTGCCGGGACGAGGTTAGTCAGAGTTCGGGCCAGGCGCCGCTGCAACGTGTCGATGAGCAAGGCGATCAGCAGGATCAGGCCGATCATAACGCCCTGCATCAGACGCACTTCGCCCTGAATCTGCCCGTGTTGCGCGCGCACTACCGGTTCCAGGCCGGCGATGGCGTGTTGCACGGTGGCGATTTTTTCGTGGGTGGCGGCGCTGAGGTCGGCGCGTTTCTGGATCTGTTCGCGGGTGCGCGCCAGTTCCGCCGGATAGCGGCCGAGCAAGCTGTTCAATTCCCGCTTGAGGCCGACACCGGCATCCTCGGCGGCGGCTTTGTCGGTGTTTTCGATGCCCATCAGCGCGGCGAAATCGTCGCTGCTCGATGCATTGCTGGCGACGACGCCGAGCAGGGGCAGGGCATCGATGACCTGGGCCTGGGCGCGCATGTTGCTCACTTCGCGCTCGACATCGGCGGCCAGTTCACTGCGCCCGCTGCTGACCAGTTTGTCGCGGGCCAGCGACAGTTTGCCCAGATGCTGCGAGGCGGCGAGCAGCGGCGACAGCCAGGCCGCGTTGCCATTGGCGTAGGTGTTGAGTTGGTCGAGACTGGCGCTCAGTTCCCGCTCGGCCTGCAGCAGCAAGGCCTGCGGATCGCCGGCCAGTTTGCCGGCGGCAAGCAGGTCGGTTTTGCTGAATTCTTCAAGCCCTGAAAGGCTTGGCCGCACGGTGTCGGCCAGGGCCGGGGGCAGTTCACTCAGTTGTTTGTGCACGCTCTCGATGGCTTGTGCGGCACTGCTCAGGCGCAGTGCATCGCCGCTGGCCAGGTAATCGTCGACGTTGCGCGCCACTTCATTCTGGAATTGCTGCGACAGCCCCAGATAACGCTCCATCAACAGATAGGGGCGTTCAAGCGCTTTTTGCGACCACCACAGCGTGGCGCCAAGGGCCACGCATACGGCGACCAGCAGCAGAGTGTTGAGATTGGTGAGCAACTTCAGGCGCATGACGGCTACCAACGACAGAAATGGTAAGCGCCTGAATTTATTGCGGTTCTATTACAGGGTTATGACCGAATCAGTGGATTGCGATGAAAAAGTGGCACTTTGCTTTGAGTGTCTCGCGATCTGTACCCGGTTGCGTCCGGCACCCTTGGCCCGGTACAGCGCCTCGTCGGCCTGGCTGGCCATCATCAGGCTGTCAGAGTCGTCGCTCATTTCCACCACCCCGGCACTGAAGGTGCACCACAGATCCTGCGGCTGTGCCGGGTAATGGATTTCGGCGAAGCGCTGGCGAATCTCGTCGAGCACTTTATGCGCCGCGTCGATATCGGTGTCGGGCATGACGATGGCGAATTCTTCGCCGCCGTAACGGCCAATGAAATCGGTCTTGCGCAAACGCTGCTTGAGAAACAGCGCAAGGCTCTTGATCACCCTGTCGCCCATCGGGTGGCCGTGGCTGTCGTTGACCCGCTTGAAGTGATCGATGTCGAGCATGGCAAAGCTCAGCGGCTTGTTCTCGCGGCGGGCGCGGAACGAGCAGTCTTCCAGCAATTGCAGGATGTGCGTGTGGTTGTACAGCCCGGTCAGGCTGTCGCGCACCATCCGTGCCTTGAGATTACGCGCCCGCGCAGCCCGGTTGCGCACGGTAGTGATCAGGTGCCGCGGCTTGATCGGCTTGGTCAGGAAGTCATCGCCGCCCTCGCTCATGGCGTCGAGCTGCTTGTCCAGATCGTCTTCGGCCGACAGGTAAATGATCGGCACGCTGACGTAGCGGTCGTTGTGGCGGATCACTTTGGCCAGCTCGGTGCCGGTGCAGGCCGGCATGTACATGTCGAGGATGATCAGATCCGGCTGGAAATCCGCCAGCTCGGCCATCGCCTGGATGGGTTCGATCAAGGTGCGGGTGACGATGCCGGCGCTGTTGAGCAGGCGCTCGGTGTGCAAGGCCTGGGCGCGCGAGTCGTCAATGATCAGCACTTTATAAGGTTCGTACTGGGCGGCGCAGGTCAGTACTTCGATCTTCTCCAGCAGGCTCGACGCTTCGAGGGTGCCGGTGAGAAATTCCTGGCCGCCGGCACGCACCGCGGCCAGGCGGGTCGGCGTGTCGGTTTCGTGCAGGCTGAAGAACAGCAGCGGCAGTGGTTCTTCGAGGCCGACCTGCGCTTCGGCAGCGAGTTTGAGGCCTACGCCAGGACCACTGAAATCCACGTCCATGACGATCGCGGCGGGCAAGCGCTCGATCATCGACGAGCGAAACGCTGCGACACTGTCGAGCGCCTGTGCACTGAGGCCGAAGAATTCCAACTGCTTGGCCAGACGTTCGGCACGGTCGTAGTCCTGCAACAGCACGTAGATGGGTTTGCGCAGCGGCGGCAGGAAGGTCTGGTCGAGTTGATCACCATGGCGCAGGCCGGTGCGCGACAGGCGCTGCATCAAACGGTTGAGCTCGGTGATCAGGCCGCTGCTTAGGCGCCCGCGGTTGGCGTCCACCGCCTGCAACGACTGACTGATGTGGTGCGCCAGCTGGGTGTGTTCCGGCTGCTCGAAACGCTCGGCAAACCGCAGCAGGCGCAGATTCGCCTCACTCAGTTCGGCGAGATCGACAGTGGACCACTCACTGCGTTGCAGGCGCTGCCATATCTCAAGAATCTGACGTGCCTGATGAATTACCCGCTGGGCAAAGTGTTGCTTGAGACGCTCACGGCTGGGGTCTTCTGGCTCGGTCATATCCTGACTACTAGTTAGGGTGCATGCTGAGATCGACTGGTGGCTCTATGCTAGCACCTCTTTTCCCTTAGACGAGTGTCGTACGTCAATAATCTGCTGGACGACACCATTCAGTTTCTGACTGCGTGGTTTTGGTTTGCCTATTTGTGTCGTCCGGATGCCCGGATCATGCAGGATTGCACCGAAGCGCAGGGCAGAATCGCCGGCGGTTTTCAGTCGGTCTGTGCATGGAACCCAGCTCGTGTTCACCGTTTGCCAACGCTGTCGGTATCAGGGAATCCCCTACTGCCCGCAAAACGTCATCGGCCCTTGCGATTTGCGGCTTATCTTTACCGGCGGGTGCCCGCCCAAGGCACGTTGTTGTATGGTTGTGGTCGAACCGTTGAACCCAAGTGATTGAAAGGATATCGCCATGCTGGACTGGAAAAACCGCGCGGGCAGCGCGCCTGAACGTGCCGCCGAGCCCAAGTCGGCCACCCGCAGCTATGTCGGCGGGCTATTTTTCAGCCGGGCGCTGGCCACAGTGGTCGGTCTTTACTTGCTGGTCACCATTGCCCTGGGCTGGTACTGGAGTCAGGAGCCGGAGCTGTTTCCAGTGGCGCAAAATGCGCAAGTGGCGGCCGAGAAAGAAGGCAAGCAGATGGTGGTCGGCTACACCACCGTGGAAACCCTGAAAACCGTTGCCGGTACCCTGCTGAACAAGCCGGGCGGCTATATTTCCAACGATCGTTTCCCGCCGGGCCTATGGATGGACAATATGCCGAGCTGGGAATACGGCGTGCTGGTGCAGGTGCGTGACCTGACTCGCGCGCTGCGCAAAGACTTCGCCCGTTCGCAATCGCAGTCGGCCGAAGACGCCGATCTGGCCAAGGCCGAACCGCGCTTCAACTTTGACAACAAGAGCTGGGTACTGCCGTCCAGCGAGTCGGAATACCAGGAAGGCATCAATTCCCTGAGCCGTTATCAGGCGCGCCTGTCGGATCCCAATCAGAAAAACGCGCTGTTCTATGCCCGCGCCGACAACCTCAACAACTGGCTGGGCGACGTCGGCACCCGTCTCGGTTCGTTGTCGCAGCGCCTGTCGGCCAGTGTCGGGCGGGTCAAGCTCAATACCGCGCTGAAAACCGAAGTCCCGGCGGTCGGCGAAGTGCCGCAGGTTGACGAAGAAGTGGTTGAAACCCCGTGGATGCAAATCGACAACGTGTTCTACGAAGCACGCGGTCAGGCCTGGGCGCTGTCGCACCTGTTGCGCGCCATTGAAGTCGACTTCGCCGATGTGCTGGCGAAGAAGAACGCCACCGTCAGCGTGCGGCAGATCATCCGTGAACTGGAGGCCTCGCAAGAGCCGGTATGGAGCCCGATGATCCTCAACGGCAGCGGTTTCGGCGTATTGGCCAACCACTCACTGGTGATGGCCAACTATATTTCCCGGGCCAACGCCGCAGTGATCGATTTGCGCCAACTGCTCAATCAGGGCTGATTCATGAGTCAAAACGCCAAAGAGGCGGCACATCGCGCTGCTTCAGACGCTGAACAGATCGCCTGGGTCGACGAGCACGACAACCTGCTCGGCGCCCTGGTGCGTTCCGATTTGCGCGAACGCGGGCTGATCGGTCGTGGCACCTACATCATGCTGTTCAATTCCGCCGGTGAGTTGTGCGTGCACCGGCGCACGTTGAGCAAGGCGATTTATCCCGGTTACTGGGATGTCGCCGCAGGCGGCATGGTCCAGGCCGACGAAAGCTACGCCGAGTCGGCGGCGCGCGAGCTGGAAGAGGAATTGGGCGTCAGCGGCGTCGAGCTCACCGCTCACGACCACTTCTTCTTCGAAGACGTCGATAACCGTCTCTGGTGTTCGGCGTTTTCTGCCGTGTGGGACGGGCCGCTGAAACTGCAGCCGGAAGAAGTCCTCGAAGCGCGATTCATGCCGATTGAACAAGTCATGCAGGAAATCACGCAAAAGCCTTATTGCCCGGACTCTCTGGCCGCGTTGCAGCGCTATCTCAAGGCCCGGCAAAGCGACGTCGCAAAGAACACATGAATTGGCGCCGATTGGCACTTAGCAAGCGGGATTTTTGCCGTTACACTGCGCGACCTTTTCAAGCTGTACCGGATAGCTTGAAGTTGGCCTGCAGCTTTACTGTAGGAGCTGACGAGTGCAACGAGGCTGCGATCTTTTGATCTTGCTTTTAAAGATCAGGATCAAAAGATCGCAGCCTCGTTGCACTCGTCAGCTCCTACAGATTCAGTCCAGCGTTCGAAGTTTTCCGGTGCAGTAGCGCTGCCCCTGCCTGAGTGGGGCTTCGCGGTCGCTGACCTTGCCCAAGGTTGCGATCAGTCTTTGTCCTCCCGAGAGGATTGCCGGTGGCCAAAAAAGCCGCATCCTTCGCCGCCCTGGGCGGCCTGGTATTTTCCACCGACGCAGGTCGTCATTGCCCGGAATGCAGCAAGCCGGTGGACGCCTGTGTCTGCAAACAAACCGTGATCCCGGCCGGTGACGGCATTGCCCGCGTGCGTCGCGAAAGCAAAGGACGTGGCGGCAAAACGGTGACGACCATTACCGGCGTGCCCCTGGCCGAAGACGCGCTCAAGGAGCTGGCGACGACGTTGAAGAAACGTTGTGGTACCGGCGGGGCGCTGAAGGACGGCATCATCGAAATCCAGGGCGATCACGTCGAGCTTCTCCTGGCAGAACTGAGCAAGCACGGTTTCAAGGCGAAGAAGTCCGGCGGCTAGCAGCCTCTGTGAAACCCTCCGGCGGCTCGATCCGGCTTCGAGTGTTCTCGAATCCTGTGTCGTCGCCATGGTTTTCACAGAGCCTGTTCATGACCGGTTTCTAAACTCCACGCAGTCAGTGCGGTCTACCGCCGCACTGACGAACCGTCATTTTCATTCTTTAGACTGCGCCGGCCTGAACGTCAGGCGCCGCACTCTGACTTCTTTATAGGGGACTTCGATGTCCGTACGACGCACACGTAAAGACGATGGCAGCCAATGGACAGTTGCGGACAGCCGCAGCGTTTACGGGATTCGCCATTGGGGGGCCGGGTATTTCGCGATCAATGAAGCCGGTCGCGTCGAAGTACGTCCGAACGGCCCGAGCAGCTCGCCCATCGATCTGTTCGAGCAAGTCGACCAGTTGCGCAAGAGCGGTTTGTCCTTGCCGTTGCTGGTGCGTTTCCCCGACATCCTGCAAGACCGTGTCCGTCAGTTGACCGGTGCCTTCGATGCGAACATCGAACGCCTGGAATACCAGAGCAAGTACACCGCGCTGTACCCGATCAAGGTCAACCAGCAAGAAGCGGTGATCGAGAACATCATCGCCACCCAGAACGTTTCCATCGGTCTGGAAGCCGGCTCCAAGCCAGAATTGCTGGCGGTGCTGGCGCTGGCGCCGAAGGGCGGCACCATCGTCTGCAACGGTTACAAGGACCGCGAGTTCATCCGTCTGGCGCTGATGGGCCAGAAGCTCGGCCACAACGTCTTTATCGTCATCGAAAAAGAATCCGAAGTCGGCCTGGTGATCGAAGAAGCCGCCTCGCTGAAGGTCAAGCCGCAGGTTGGTCTGCGCGTGCGCCTGTCTTCGCTGGCCTCCTCGAAGTGGGCGGACACCGGCGGCGAGAAATCCAAATTCGGCCTGTCGGCGGCGCAGTTGCTCTCGGTGGTCGAGCGCTTCCGTGGCGCCGGTCTGGATCAGGGCATTCGTCTGCTGCACTTCCACATGGGCTCGCAAATCGCCAACCTCGCTGACTACCAGCACGGCTTCAAGGAAGCGATCCGTTACTACGGCGAACTGCGCAACCTGGGTCTGCCGGTCGATCACATCGACGTCGGCGGTGGCCTGGGCGTGGACTACGACGGCACCCACTCGCGCAACGCCAGTTCGATCAACTACGACATGGACGATTACGCCGGTGTCGTGGTCGGCATGCTCAAAGAGTTCTGCGATGCGCAGAGCCTGCCGCATCCGCACATCTTCTCCGAAAGCGGCCGTTCGCTGACCGCGCACCACGCGATGCTGGTGGTGCAGGTGACCGACGTCGAAAAACACAACGACGAAATCCCGCTGATCGAGAACAAGGAAAGCCTGCCGGAAACCGTGCAGTGGCTGGTCGACCTGCTCGGCCCGACCGACATCGAAATGGTCACCGAAACCTACTGGCGTGCCACCCACTACATGAGCGACGTGGCGGCGCAGTATGCCGACGGCAAGTTGACCCTGGCGGAAAAAGCCCTGGCCGAGCAATGCTACTTCGCTGTCTGCCGTCGCCTGCACAACTCGCTGAAAGCGCGCCAGCGTTCGCACCGCCAGGTGCTCGACGAACTCAACGACAAGCTGGCCGACAAGTACATCTGCAACTTCTCGGTGTTCCAGAGCCTGCCGGACACCTGGGCGATCGATCAGGTGCTGCCGATCATCCCGCTGCATCGTCTCGACGAAGAGCCGTTGCGCCGCGCGGTGTTGCAGGATCTGACCTGTGACTCGGACGGCAAGATCAACCAGTACGTCGACGAGCAGAGCATCGAGACCAGCCTGCCGGTGCACAGTTTGAACGAAGGCGAAGACTACCTGTTGGGTGTGTTCCTGGTCGGCGCCTATCAGGAAATCCTCGGCGACATGCACAACCTGTTCGGTGACACCGACTCGGTGAACATCTACCAGAACGCCGATGGCAGCGTGTACCACGCCGGTATCGAAACCCACGACACCATCGAAGACATGTTGCGTTACGTGCATTTGTCGCCGGAAGAACTGATGACCCACTATCGCGACAAGTGCGCCAGTGCCCGCATCAGTGCCAGCGAGCGCACGCAATTTCTCGATGCCTTGCGTCTGGGCCTGACCCGCTCTTCCTATCTGTCTTCCTGAGACCCGATAGCGTTCCAGCCGGGCTGTCCGATTTTTTTCCGCAAGCTGTGGAAAAATCGGACAACCCGGTGGGATATCTCCCGATTTTTTCACGAAAACCTTCGCAATCACGGTCAGCAAACTCATCTGGTCTGCTTTTCGCGTAGGTCATTTCCTAAGTTGTACTTCGCCTCTCTACTCGGCCATGCCTCTCGGCGAGAATCCCCGGCCGCCCCTCCTGTAGAGATCCGCCCATGTTCGATCCAGTCAACGAGTCGTCGTTTCGTCTCGATGTAGCGGGCCTGTCCGACCCCTTCGAAGTTCTGGCCTTTACCGGAAGGGAAGCGCTCAGCGAACCCTTTGTATTCGAGATCGATGTGGTCATCGACGATCCGCACCTGGATCTCGCCGGCCTGCTGCATCGTTCGGCCTTCCTGTGTTTTGGCCCGCCTGGCCAGGGTGTGCACGGGCAACTGCACAGCCTGGTCCAGCATGAGCACGGCCACGGCTTGCGCTTGAGTCGAGTGCGCTTGAGGCCGAAGCTCGGCTGTCTCGACTTGCGCGTCAGTCAGCGCATCTTCAGCGGCCGCTCTGTACCGCAGATCATCGAGCAGGTCCTGCGCGAGCACGGCATCGTCGGCCTGCAGCGACGCTTCGAGCTGCACAGCGACTACCCGCCCCGCACCTTCTGCACGCAGTACCGGGAATCCGACCTGCAACTGCTCCAGCGCCTCTGCGCACAGGCCCATATTCACTATTATTTCGAGCATCACCGCGACCGGCATTGCCTGGTGTTCGGCGACGATTCTGCGCGGTTGCCTCGGGCAGATGTCGCACGATATCAGGGCGAACACGACGACCCGTGCGGTACTCCAGCCGTCCATCAATGGCAACTGCATGAAGACGCTCAGGCTGGCCGTCGCGCGCTCAATGCCCAAGGGCACAGCGATCTGCCAGACCTGCGCAGCGGTCATTGGTTGACGCTGGACGGCCACCCGTTTCTCGAATGCAACCGCCCCTGGTTGTTGACCCGCATCGAGCACCGCGCCGACCAGTCTCTCGAACCGCCCTACGGCAATCGGCTGTTCGCGGCCGCGCGGGTTCCAGCCCGCGCGCCCGCCGCTGCGCAACCGAAGCAACGCATGCACAGCCTGCAGCGTGCCTGGGTGGTCGCGGTCGATGAACCGCAACCGGATTGTCAGCGGTCAGTGGCGGTGCAGTTCGACTGGCTGTATCAGGGCGAAGGGGCGGCGCCGAGTCATTGCTGGCTGCCGCTCGCGCCGAGCCTGAGCGAGCTGCCATCGGCGGCACTGGTCGATGGCGTGGAGGTGGTGGTGAGTTTTCTGGAGGGTGATCCCGATCAACCGATAGTCAGCGGCGTGCTCCAGCCTTCGGTGGCAGTTGAAGAGGTGGTTGACGTACCCCTTCCGGAGCAGTTGCTGACTGACGGGCTGCAGCAATTGCTGAAGTCTGGCGAGCCGTTGCTGCTGCTGTGCCTGCTGCCGGGTGGGGGGAGTTTCAACCATTGCGCCGAATCCGTATGCAGCTGCCGCTTGCTCACAGCGCTCGACTCGAGTTGCGCAAGATGAGCGGCGCGGCGCTTGAACCTGTGGCGCACTGGCTGTTGCTCGATACTGCGGACGCTGCACGTGCCTTGTTGACCTTGCGCCAAGGGTTTGCCGATGTGCAGCGTCACCCGTTGTTCGACGGCACTGAATTTCAACCGGTCAGTGAGCATGGCCCGGTACTGGTCGATCTGCGCGACAGCCCGGCATTGACCGCCTTGTGCCTGCGCGACCCGGATACCTGGCGCGGTCTGTTGCTGAACTGTGAAATCCCGCTGCAGCCATTGCTGAGCCACTTGCAGCGCATGCTCACGGTTTCGTTCGGCTTGAATCACCGGGCGTTGCTCAGCTATTACAACCGCCAGACTGCCAGCTACTTCTTCGACGCCTGCGACGCCGAGCAGTTGAGTCGCTGGCTCGGGCCGATCCGTCAGTTGCGCTGGTTTGGCGGCACCTGGGCGGATCGCGCCATTGGCAGTCAGGGCTGGCAGCAACTGCGCAATCCCGGGCTGCTCGTCGAGCCGCTGGGTGTCGAAGAAAGCCTGACCCGGCGTCAGCGCGAACGCTTGCAGGCCTGCCTGCTGGAGCAACACATCTGGCGCTGGTGCCAGTCCTTGAGTGTCGATTACCAGACGATGGCAGCGCATGTGCAACAGGGGCTGGCCTTGGGTTTCAGCGACCGTGCAGTGCTCGATGGCTGGCTGTGGCTGCGCCTGCTTCATCCCCGCGCCGTGCTGCTGGCGCCTCCCGCTGGCCTGACGCAGCAAGAACGCCTCGAGCATTTGCGGCGCCAGTGGGGCGCGGCGGGCTGACTTCTGCGGATGCTGGGTCAGTGGGCCTTGCCGCTGAACCAGCCATCGCTGCGTTTCAGCCACAAGGCGTGCGCGCCGAGGGTCACGCTACGCAAGACCATGAACAGCAGAAAAGATATCCACAGGCCGTGATTGCCCAGGTCCTGCAAGACCCAGGCGAACGGCAGTAACAGCAGCACCGTCAGCAGCATGCCGTTACGCATTTCCCGCGCGCGGGTGGCGCCGATGAACAGGCCGTCGAGCAGGTAGCTCCAGACCGCAATCAGCGGCAGCACGGCGAGGTAGGGCAGATAGGCGAACGCCGTGTCGCGCACGCTCTGGATGTCGGTCTGCATCTCGATGAACAGATGTCCGGCCAGTACAAACAATACGGCGAATCCGAGACTGGCAATCAGCGACCAGCCGCCGGCCACCACCAGCGAGCGGCGCAATGCCAGGCGATCCCGCGCACCGATGGCATGCCCGCACAAGGCTTCGACGGCGTGGGCCAGACCGTCCAGTGCATGGGCGGTCAGCAGCAGGCCGTTGAGCAGCAGCGCGTTGGCCGCCACGGTCGCATCGCCGAGCCGCGCACCTTGCACGGTGATCAGGAAGAACACCGATTGCAGGGCGAGGCTGCGGATGAAGATGTCGCGGTTGACCGCCAGCAGCGCCCGCCAGCTCTGCCAGACTTTCAGCGCCGCCCAGATGATCTGCCCCGGATAGGCGCGCAACGCGGTGCGCGTCAGCAGCAGGCCGAGCAGAGCGCCGCTCCATTCGGCGATCACTGACGCCCGTGCCGAACCGACCACGCCCCAGTCCAGGCCGATGACGAACCACAAATTGAGCACGATGTTGATCAGGTTGGTGCTCAGCAGGATCGCCAGCGGCGCGCGGGCGTTCTGCGTGCCGAGGAACCAGCCGACCAGTGCATACGTCGCCAGCGCTGCGGGGAGGCCGAACAGGCGGGTGTGGAAGAATTCCCGGGTCAGTTGATCCAGCTCCGCCGATGGCTGCATGAAATGCAGCGCGACACCGCTCAGCGGCACACCGAGACTGCCGAGCACGATGGCCAGCCCCATCGC
Organism: Pseudomonas sp.; assembly: GCF_035554175.1. Lineage (GTDB taxonomy): Bacteria > Pseudomonadota > Gammaproteobacteria > Pseudomonadales > Pseudomonadaceae > Aquipseudomonas. The sequence goes on from NZ_DATMIV010000056.1 coordinate 78,185, forward strand.
CAGCAACAGGCCCTGCAGCAGAATCTGCCGCAACGCCGCACCGTCGCTGCGCCCGGCAGCCTGCGCGGCGAAACCGGTGGTGCCCATGCGCAGAAAACCCATCGCCCAGGCCAGAAAGGTATACAGGCTGGCGCCGACCGCCACCGCCCCCAGTTGATGGGCGTGGGGCAGATGGCCGATGACGGTGCTGTCGACCAGCGCCACCAGCGGTACGGAAATATTGGACAGAATCATGGGCGCGGCGAGCGCCCAGACCCTGCGGTGAGTCGGGCGGTCGCGCCAGTCGGTGATCAGAGTGGACATGCAGGCTCCTTGGGGGAGCGGGGATTGTAGCGAGTCATGCCACTGAATGTGGGAGCGAGCCTGCTCGCGAAGGCTGACTGACCGTCGGCGAAGATTCCGGGTGTGCCGACCATTCGCGAGCAGGCTCGCTCCCACAGGGGCCGGTGGTGTTAATGAATAATCCAGCTCAACAACCACAACCCCAGCAACAACCAGATGATCCCGGCAATGATCGACGCATTCATGAACGCCCGGATCGCCGACCACAGCAGCATCAGGCCAACGATCAGCGCGATGATGCTGATGATCGAGGTGTCCATTCCCAGCGTTTGCGCCAGGCCGTCGACAAAGTTGCTGCCGGCGTTGCTGAGCATGTTGAACAGGCCGCTGAGGCCATCGACGATAAACCGGATGACCGAGCCGAGTGCCTGGCCGAGCCATTCGAAAAAGCTTTCTACACGCATGTGTGCATCCCTGATGAAAGAGCTGAGCCTTGGGCCACACCGAGGGCGGCCGAGTTCCCTGCATGATAGAAGGTTTACCGCAATCCTGTGTGGGAGCGAGCCTGCTCGCGAAGAGGGCGTGGCAGTCAAATCCGGTCTGGATGATCCACCGTCTTCGCGAGCAGGCTCGCTCCCATATTAGTTCGCTTGCGCCCTTGCCTTCGGTGGGTATCCCCCCGAAGCTATGCGTCTTCAGGAGAGCCCGATGAACCTTGTTGAACTGACCGAACGCCTGCACGCCATTCGTGACCGCAAAGACTGGCGGCAATTTCACAGTCCGAAAAACCTCGCCATGGCCGCCAGCGTCGAAATGGCCGAGCTGGTGGAAATCTTCCAGTGGCTGACGGAAGACCAGTCGCGCCAGTTGCCGGCGGACAAACTCGCGCACGCCGGGCAGGAAGTCGGCGATATCGTCCTGTACCTGTTGCTGCTGTGCAGCGAGCTGGGCCTGGACATGAATGAAGTGGTGCGCAGCAAGCTGGCCGACAGCGAACGGCGGTTCAGCTGATGAGCGACCGTCATTTCGATCAATTGGCCACGCGCTTCGCAGAAAAAATCTATGGCGGCGCCAAAGGCGCGATTCGTCTCGCGGTATTACAGGCCGACCTCACCGAGGCCTTGCCGGATCGTCCGTTGCGGGTTCTCGATATCGGTGGGGGGCTGGGACACATGTCGCTGTGGCTGGCCGAACGCGGCCACGACGTTACGTTCACCGAGCCGGCCGAGCCGATGCTCGAAGGCGCCCGTCAGCGTTTTGCCGACGCCGGGCAGACCGCAACCTTCATTCAGGCACCGTGGCAGGAATTGCCCGGTCAACTCAGCGAACCTTACGATCTGGTGATCTGCCACGCGGTGCTGGAATGGCTCGCCGAGCCCCACGCGATCCTGCCGGTGCTGCATCAATTGACCAAACCGGGCGGCTGGTTGTCGCTGGCGTTCTACAACCGTGATGCGCTGATTTATCGCAATCTGCTCAAGGGCCATTTCAAGAAAATGCGCAAGAACGTCATGGCCGGCGAAAAACAGAGCCTGACCCCGCAACAGCCCCTTGACCCACGGGAACTGGCAACGCAACTCGCCGGTATGTGGCAGGTCGAAAGTCAGAGCGGTGTACGGGTATTTCACGATTACATGCCGGTGGAATTCCAGGCCCGCGCCGAACTGGCGGATTTGCTGGAAATGGAACTCGCGCACCGTCGTCACCCAGGCTTCGCCGGGCTTGGGCGTTACTTGCACTGGATCTGCCGGCCGATCTGATCGGAGCGCAACATGAAAGCTCAATGCGGGTTATTGCTGATGTGTCTGGGACTGGCCGCCTGCCAGGGCAGCAACCCTTATGTGGCGCAGTCGCGGCCGTTGCCGCCGGCGCCGCCGCAGGCCGCCACCACGTTCGACCGCAGCGCCTACCCGGCGGCACCGCGTGACTACGGCCGCTACCGCAACTGGGCCTGGCGCAACGGGCAATTGCCACCGGGCACGGCGTGGGCCGATTCGGCGCAAGTCGCCGAGGCGGTGAGCAATGCCCTCGACCAGCGCGGTTTGCGCCCGATGCGCGACAACCGCCCGGCCGATCTGCTGGTCAGCGCCGACCTGCGTCTGGAAACCCGTCTGCGTCAGGTCCGCGACGATTACGGCTACTACGGCGGATACGGCGGTTATGATCGTTATGGTCGCGGTTACGGCATGTACAACACGGTGCCGATCGTGCGCACGTATCAAGAGCAAGTCGTGGTGGTACGGGTCGATCTGTTCGATGCCGGCAATGGTCAGCCAGTGTGGAGCGCCAGCGCCGAGACTGGCACTCAGGGCAACCAGATCGAGCGCGCCGACGCGATTCGCGAAGCTGTGGAAAAAGCCCTGGCGGCGTATCCTCCCAGTTGAATGTTTGTCAGCAGGTTCATGTCTTCCACCGGAGAAAAATCATGTTCCGCCGTCTCGCTCTACTCGCTGTCGCTGTCGCCGCGTTGCTCAGCGCCTGCGCCGCCAATCAGGTCAATCATGATTTCGACGCCAGCCGCGATTTCGCCGGCTATCGCAACTGGAGCTGGAAGGATCCGGCCCTGCAATACCGCCCCGATGACCCGCGCATCAAAAGCGATCTGACCGAACAGCGCATCCGCCAGGCCGTATCCGATCAACTGGACCAGCGCGGTTTGCGCCCGGCGGCTGCGGGCGCCAAGGCGGATCTGAATGTGCAGACCTACCTGATCGTCGAGGATCGTCAGCAACAAGTGACGACCAACTACGGCGGCGGTTGGGGTGGCCCATGGAACGGTTACTGGGGCGCGCCGATGTACAACGAAACACGCAACATCACCTACAAAGTCGCGACCATTCAGATCGATCTGCTCGACGGCAAGGACGGCAAACTGGTATGGCGCGGCAGCGATGAACAGATGCTCAGCAACCGCCCGAATCCGGCCGATCGCAGCAATGCCATTCGCGAGACCGTCGCGCGGATTCTGGCCAACTATCCACCGCGTTGAACCGCTCTGAAGCGGGCACCGGCCCTGTGGGAGGTGGTGACAGGAATGGCATGACGCCAGCAGTCTCGACCGACCGCGTCTACACTCACTTTTACCCACGCAGGTAGCTCGGCACTGCGCCGGCAAAGGGAGTGCGCCATGTCGCCTGGATCGCAATGCAACGGCCCGGCCCGGCAAAGCGGGGCGATCGGGTTGATGGCGGCCGCCACCTTGAGTCTGGCGCTGGTGATGATGTTGCTGGTGGTCGACAGTGGTCGCTTGTACATGGAACAGCGCAAGCTGCAGCGCGTGGTCGATAACGCCGCGCTCGAAGCGGTCAGTCGCAGCGGCAATTGTCTGCCCGGGCTGACGGCCGCCAGCTACGCCGGCGAAAGTGCGCTGCGCAATGGCTACCTCGTCGATGTCAATAACACCCTCGCCGCCACCTGCGGCACGCTGGTCACCGCTGCCAGCGGTTTGCGCAGTTTCACCGTGGATGCCACGCAATCAACCGCAGTCAAAGTCGCTGCCAGCCGCACGGTCACCCGCAGTTTTGTCGGCGGCGTGCAGGCGCTGTTCAGCGCCACACCGCTGAGCCTCAATACCACGCTGAATGCTTCGGCGGTCGCCGCCAAACCCCAGCCGACCGTCGCCCAACTGAATATTCGCAGCACCCTCACCAGCATCGACACGGCGCAGTCGAACATTCTCAACCCGCTGTTTTCCGGGCTGCTCGGTGGCAACGTCAATCTGACAGCGGCTGGCTGGGACGGCTTGCTGCACACCGATATCAACCTGCTCAACTACCTCGATCAACTGGCGATCAACCTCAACGTTGGCGCCGGCAATTACACCCAGTTGCTCAATACCCAGGCCACGGTGACGCAACTGATTCAGGCCGCGGCAACGGTGGTGCAACTCAACGGTGCGACGGCTGAAGTCATCACCGCTCTGGGCCAATTGCAGGTCGCCGCGACCAACGCAGTCCCCGTCAGGCTCGGCGAGATCCTGCAATTGCAGACCGGCACCACGGCGGCGGGGCTGGATGCCAGGCTGCAATTGCTGCAACTGGTGCAAGGCGTGGTGCAACTGGCCAACAGCAAGAGCGCGGTGGCGGCGACTTTGCCGGTCAACGTCCTAGGCCTGGCCGGTGTCACGGTGCGGGTGAAGGTGATCGAACCGCCGCAGTTCTCGGCGATTGGCGACCCGGCGCGAGCCAAGGCCAACCCGTTGGGACCCGATCGGATTTTCGTTCGCACCGCGCACGTGCGCACGCTTTTGTCGGTGAACCTGCCGGTGTTGAGCGGGGTGACGGGGCTGACCAATGCGGTGTTGGGCCTGGTCGGTACGCTGACGCCGACACTCAATGCGCTGTTGAGCCTGAATCTGGTGGACACGCTCAATTCAGTGTTCTGCCTGTTGGGTGCCGGCTGCCAACAGCTCGATCCGAAGCTGCTGCCCTCGCCGCAAATCGACATCGCGCTGGATGCCGGCGGCGCGAAAAGCTACGTCACCGATTACCGCTGCCCGACTGGCGACAACGACAGCAAAAGCCTGACCGCTACCACCACGACTTCCCTCGCTGACCTCAAGCTCGGCAAGATCGATGCGGTCGCTGCGTTCTCTTCGGTTGCCGAGCCCACCGTCGCGCCGTTGCCGCTGGTCGATCTCGGCATCATCACCTGCCACAAAATTCTCGGCATTGGCAGTTGCAATGCCGCCAGCCACGTCCAATACGGCGCCGGCGGCATTGCCATCAAGCTCGACACCAGCGTCGCGCAGACCACGCAGAATCTGCTGTTTTCCAGCACCACGCCGTTCGCCACTCCGGCCAATCTGAAACTGCCACCGAGCGTGCTGCCCGCCGCACCGACCAGCAACCTCGTCGGCAGCCTGGCGAGTACCCTGTCCGGCATCAACCTGATCGTTTACAAACCTGTGGCCAGCAATCCGCTGGGCGCCATTGTCACGGGCGTGGCCTCGTTGATCAGCGACGTCAGCAACCGCTTGTTGCCGGTGGTCACCGGTTTGATCAGCCCCTTGCTCGACCCGTTGCTGAACAATCTGCTCACAGGCCTGGGCATCAACCTGATGAACACCGAGGTGGGCGCCAACATGACCTGCGGGCAGAGCGGCAAAGCCTATCTGGTGATCTGATCGTCGCTGGCGATCGGCAGTTGGATACAAAACCGCGCACCTTCCGCCGAGTTGCGCACGCTCAACTGGCCGCCCATGTTGGCGATGATGCCGTAGCTCACCGACAAGCCCAGACCGGTGCCGACGCCGATCGGTTTGGTGGTGAAGAACGGCTCGAAGATCCGCTCCAGCAAACGCGGATCGATGCCGCCGCCGTTGTCCTCGACCCACAGCCGTACGCTTACCTCGTCACGCTCGGTGTAGATCGCAATCCACGGCTTGAACGATGAGTCGCTCTCACGCTTGCCGAGCAGGGCGTCGCGGGCGTTGACCATCAGGTTGATCAGCACCTGTTCCAGCTGATCGACGTAGCCGCGCACCTGCGCCTCGAAACCGCTGTCGCTGATGCGCAGGTCGACGCCTTTGCCACGCATGCCCTCGGCCAGCAGCGACAGCGTGCCCTCGATGGCCAGGGCCGGGTTGAACAGTTGCTGTTCGATTTCCGAGCGCCGACCGAATACGCGCATGTGGTCCACCACCTTCGCTGCGCGCTGGACCTGGGCATCGATGCGCTTGAGTTTGCCAGTCAGGTAATCGACCTGCACGTCACCGTTGTCGAGGCGCTTGAGCACGTTGACAATGGCCATGCGCATCACGTTCAGCGGCTGATTGATTTCGTGGGCGAGGCCGGTGGCCATTTCGCCGAGGGTAGCCATTTTGGCGCTCTGTGTGAGTTGCTGTTGCGAGCGCCGCACTTCGGTATTGTCGCGGCCTACCGCTTGCACTTCGAGCAACCGTCCGCGTTCATCGAACACACCGCGATCCGACCAGACCCACCAGGCATGTTCGCGCCCTGGTAATTGCAGGCTGATTTCGGCGGTGCTCACCGGTTGTTCCGGGGTCAGTTGGTTCAGACGCTGAACGAAAGCGGCGCGCTGTTCCTCGGACATCCAGCTGCCCAGATCAATGCCCGGGAGCTGTTCCGGCGTGCATTCCAGATACGTCGCCAGCGGTCGATTACCGAAGGTCAGCGTCAGGTCCGGGCGATATCGGCAGATCATCGCCGGCGAATCCTCGACCAGAACCCGGTAGCGCTCCTCGCTTTGCCTGACCTGCTCGGCGGCAAGGGTCGCGTCGGTGACATCCAGCCACAGACCAACCACCTCTACCGGCAGACCGAGCTCGTTGCGCAGCAATTTCGCCTCATCGAGCAGCCAGTGATAGTCGCCGCGACTGTCTCGCAGGCGATAACGCGCACGCGCCGAGCCTTCACGCAGCAACTGGCGGTTGCGCTGGAAGTACAGCTCGCGGTCTTCGGGATGCACGCGCTCGACCACCGCGGCGGCGTCGCAATCCTGCAGCGTCCAGCCGAGCAACGGTTGCAGGCTGGCGCTGAAAAACGCCGGAATCAGCGCGCCTTCTTCATAACGCAGGACGTAAATCACTGCCGGCGAACTGGCGATCAGATTATCCAGTCGCGCGTGAGCGGCGGCGGCCCGCTGTTGTTGATTCTGGATATCGCTGATATCGAGCATGAACCCGACCAGCCGCCGATGCTCACCCGTGCCGCTCACCTGGCCCTGAATTCGATACCAGAGCGTTGCATGCCCGAGATCCCCGTGGTGCAGACGAACGCTGAGGGTCAGCGCTTCTCCCTGCAATTGCAGAGCGCGCAACCGGCTGCGCAACTCGTCGCGGTCGGCGGGGTGGAACAGCAACAGCCAGTCCTCCACCGGCAGTGTGCAGGCGCTGAGCCCCAGCGCTGATGCCAGCGACGGCGCCAGTGAAATGCGCTCCTCGGCAATGATTTCCCACCAACCGGTGCCGAGCAGTTTTTGCAAGCAATCCAGGCGCTCCATCGATTGCAGATGGCGCTGCTCGCGCAAGCGGCTGAGCAGCGGACCGGCCAGCGCGCCCGCCAGAGTCAGCCAGTCACGATCGGTCAACCACGGCGCCGCGGCGTCGACCAGATAAAAGCCGCAAAGCAGCCAGGCCACCACGCCTTGGTCGTTGCTGTAGGGCACGGCGAAACCCTTGGCGTTGCCGAACGTGGCCTGTAAACGCGAGTGTTCAAACCGGCCCTGCTGACCGCCGAGACGCTGTGGCGCGCTGCCGTTGAGGCTGTCCAGCGGCGTGCCCAGCGGCTGGCCGTCTTCCCAGAGTTGCGGGGCATCGTGAGCGCGAAACTGTTGGTGGATCTGCCAGCCCTGGGCCTGCTCATCGAGCAAGGCCACGGCCACACAGGGCATGTGCCAGCGCTGGGCGATGGCCTGCAATTGTTCGCCGAGTACCGTCGGCAGACGCGTCAGACTGCACGTGCGCAGATGATCACTGATCTGCGCGGCGAGGGTCTGGCAGGCGTCGCGGTGGCGCGATTGCTGACGCTCGAGCAGCAGGTCGGCGATGTCGATCATTGGCAGCAGCCAGCCGTCACCCAGCGGCTGCACCCAGCCGCGCAGGTGCAGCGGCTGATCGTTCAGGCCGGGGAAGTCGAGGTCGAGCCATTGGCCTTGCCAGTCCCTGGGCTGGCCTTCGATGGTCAGCAGGCTGTGGGGCAACACGTAGTCGCTCAGCGGCAGTGGGCGGTCGTGCGGCTTGGGTTGGGCGAGCAAATGCCGCAGCGGGCCGGCGATCTGCAATACGTCGCCGTTGCCATCCAGGTACAGATGCAGGCCGGTGGGCGGCGCGCCGAGTCGGTCCGGCAGGTCTTGGCCAGCGCTGGGTGTGCGCTTGAGCAAACGCCCGAAGAGGTTATCGCCGGCGGTCAAAATTGCAGGCTCGAGCGGGCGCTCAGGTGCGTCGGCAGATTGGGCACCGTGCCGATGCCCGGCAACACCAGAAACGGCATGATCTGATTCAGCTTGCTCACCGGGTAATGCACAGTCACGGTCAACGTGCCGCTGCCAGTGTCGTACACCGAACTGGTGTCTACGCCCACCACCAGGTTCAGCGTCGACGGTAACCATTGCAATTGCTGGCTCAGTGCGGCATTCGCGGTGTTGACCACCACCGTCGAATAATTCGGTGTCGTCGGGTCGACCGCGACACTGCGGCGCACCGCCTCGGCGGTGGCCTGATTGAATGATTGCATCATCACGAAGGGCAGGCCGTAGCTGACCAGTGCGTAAAACACGGCGAAAAAGATGATGAACACCAAAGCGAATTCGATCGCCACCGCACCTTTTTGCGACCTGCGAAAGCCGGTTTTCATGCGTGCGTCTACCCTGACAGTCACTGCGTAGTATCAGCATAGAATCATTCAGCCAAAATGGACGGCTTTTCGCGGATGCAGATTTCTCTTGTTCTGATATGGCTGGCGATCTGCGCCGCGCAAGACGCCCGGCAGCGGCGAATTTCCAACCTGTTGACCGTGGGCGCGGGCGCGCTGGCGCTGGCCTGGTTGCTGGCGACCGGCAGCACCTGGCTGGGCGCTGACGCGGGGCAGGGCGGCTGGGCTTGTCTGATCGCTTTGCTGCTGACGCTGCCCGGTTACGTGCAGGGCCGGATGGGCGCCGGCGATGTGAAATTAATGACAGCCCTGGGTCTTGCGACGAACGGCGTTTTTGTTCTTGGCGCGTTTATCGGCACAGGCCTGGCCAGTCTGCTCTGGCTGCTGCTTGCGCCAAAAGTCTGGCCTCATATGGCTCAAGGGCTTAGAGGGCATTTGCAGTATCTCGCCCCGGATAAGTCAAAAAAGCTGCCATTTGCCCCGTTCGTATGGGTCGGTGTGGTGCTTTCGTTGTACTGGATCACCTGATTTCGCGGTGCCACTAGTGCTATGTACATAGTCAGAAAGTGCGTCTACTTTCAATTCAGGTGCATACGCCACCAAAGTGCAGGAATCGTCAGCGTTGGCCCGAGCAAATGGAGTGGTTCGTGAACAAGCCTACTGCGGTAAAAATCCTTGTGGTCGATGATCAGCCGCTGATCGTCGAAGAACTGTGTGAGTTTCTTGAAAGCAGTGGCTACCGGTGCATACCGTGCGATTCGAGCCTTGAAGCCATTGAGCTGTTCCGGGCGGACCCGGACATCGGTCTGGTGTTGAGTGATCTGCACATGCCGGACATGGATGGCATCGAATTAATTCAGGCGCTGCAGAGGCTGGCCGGCAAGCAACGGGTGTTTGAGTCGATCATGCTGACGGGGCGCGCCGACAAGCAGGATGTGATCAAGGCGCTGCGCGCGGGGATTGCCGATTACTATCAGAAGCCAATTGATCTGCATGAATTGCTCGAAGGGGTGCAGCGTCAGGAGTCGGCTTTGCAGGAGCGGCAGAAGAATCTGCATCTGGGGCATCTGAATCAGAAGTTGCAGTTCTTGTCCGAGTCGATTGATGACCTTTATCAGGATCTGGACAAGGTGCGGCGCTCACCCGCGCCGGTGCTGGCCGATGGTGAGCCTGAGTCTGCCGAGATGCCGGCGGTGTTCAGTCAATTGTCGCCGCGGCAGCTGGATGTGGCGCGGCTGGTGGGCAAGGGGCAGACCAATTATCAGATTGCCTGTGAGTTGGGGATTACCGAGAACACGGTGAAGTTGTATGTGTCGCAGGTGTTGCGGTTGACGCATATGCATAATCGGACGCAGTTGGCTTTGGCGCTTTCGCCTGGTAGTTCGGCGGGGCGGCAGCGGGTTACTGCGCATTGACTTGGCGGCCTCTGGGCCGACCATGTTCTTGGGGTTTTGGGTGTATATCCGTTTTCTTGGGTGTTGCTGATTACGGTTTCGCCCTTACGGCGAGTCCCTTTTGGCAAACGCCCCAAAAGGAACCAAAAGGTCTTCGCCCTGACGTTCGGCCCGCTCGCTGGGGCTCGGGGTTCCTTCGCTGCGGGATCGATCCTGGCGCAGCGGCTCCGGTTTGCTTCGCTGCACCTACACTCGCTGTGTTTGGCTGCGCCAAACGGTCGCTGCGCTCCCACGCCCGGATCAATCCCTCCACTCAGCCTGCCGACGGGCTCCCAGATCAAAAGCGGTACTCGAGCTTGCGCTCATCGTGTGTAGGAGCTGTCGAAGGCTCGGGCCGCGTTCGGACGATCTTTTGATTTTGCTTTTGCTGTTCTGTGGGAGCGAGCCTGCTCGCGAAGACGGCCTGACAGCCGACCTGTTTTTGAGTCTTACGCGATCCAACTGTAGGAGCTGCCGAAGGCTGCGATCTTTTGATTTTGCTTTTGCTGTTCTGTGGGAGCGAGCCTGCTCGCGAAGGCGGCCTGACAGCCGACCTGTTCCTCGGCGAAAGCACACGATCCAAACTGTAGGAGTGAGCCTGCTCGCGATGAGGCCAGTGGGTTCGCCGATAGCTCGAAGTCGTTTAAATCTGATGTGAGATAACCAGAACCTTCCCACAAGATTTTCAGGTTGTCCGTCGGACGTCGGGTCACTAGTCTCTGGCTGTCGTCGAATCTTCGGCGATCGGGTGTGAGAACCCTGCTACTTATGGTCATCCAGTATCTGTGCACGCATAATCGCCGCCAGCTTATCCGCTGTCTGCAATGCGTCATGGCGGCTGTGTGCGGGCAGACTTCGGTCTGGCCGGGTGTCCATAACCGGTATTCTCACCCCGCATACAGTTGCCACCTTTTGCCCCGTGAGAATGGCATTGGGTAGCACCGCAGATTTTGGAGAGCCGTTTTAATGGACAAACTGATCCCAGACCCGCCCCCATCCCCCACCACGCCACTCGAAGACGCCATGCGCGCCGACGATCTTGTGAAAAACCGCGAAGCGATAAAACGCGCGCTGGATTTCTATCTCTGCCCAGAACCCACCAGACCGCACCCGCCCAGCACGCTGTTCATGGTGGTGCCCAATGTCGATACCGAAAGCCTGTTGGCCCACGCCTGTGAGTCGCTGGCGTCAGCGAATGCGATGGCGAGCAACTTCGCTGGCGAGTTGAGCGGTTTTCAGCGCAGCACGGCGTTGGCGATTCAGCAGATTGTCATGCTGGCGGAGTTAGCGGTGAACCGGGCGCTGGATCGGGTTGATCCGCAGGCCTGAGCCGCAACCGCGTTATCGTTCTTCGCGAGCAGGCTCGCTCCCACAGGAAATACGCGGTTGACTGTGGGAGCGAGCCTGCTCGCGAAGAGGCCCGAAAGACCACCGAAACCTAATTCCTGCTCTCAATCTTCCCCCCCGCATCCGGATCGTAAAAATCCGGAATCTCATACTGGTATTTCTTCAACCAGCGCTGCATCGCCAGTTCGCGTTCGGTAGCAGTGGCACTTTGGGGTTTTGGCGAGGCGGCTTGGTTGCGGCTTTGCAAGAGCAGCCAGCCTTCGGTTTCCTGTTGTTGCGCCGAGGCCGGGCCGGCGTCGATGGCGTGGGTGCTGAGGGGCAGGGTGAGCAGGGTCAGGTAGCACAGGCCTCTGCGGATGTTCATGGCTGTCTCCTTATTTGAGCGACGGCGGTAGCGGGTCGATGAAGGCTGCGACCTGGTCGCCGGGCGTGGGTTTGGCGTGGGCCGGTGCTTTGAGTTTTTCTGCGCGTTGCCGGGCTTCGGTGAATTGCTCCGGGGACAGTTTCGAGCGGCTGACCAGTTCGGCAGCTTGTGGCCAGTCATTCTGGTAGAGCAGCAAGGTGACCATGTTCAGCGTCGCTAATTGGTTGTTCTGGCTCAGTTCGATGGCGGTGAGAAATTCGAATTTCGCTTCGTTAAGACGCAGCTGGTTGAGGTAGACCACGCCCAAGTCATTGCGGATTTTTTCGTCGGTGGGGGCCAGGCGCACGGCGCGTTGCAGGTGGGCCTGGGCCTGGCCGTTGTCACCGCGGGCGGCGTAGAGCTGGCCGAGGCCGTGTTCGGCCTGGGCGTTGAGGCAGCCGCCGAGCAGGCTGCGGTAGAGCGGCTCGGCTTCGCTGCGACCGAGCAGGCGATAGACCTTGGCTTTGCGCAGGCGCACTTCGCTGAGGTTGTCCGGCAGGCTCTGCAGGTTGGCCAGGCTGGCGTGGAGCTTGCCGTCGCTGGCCAGGTCATCGGCCAGGTTCAGTGACAGTTCCTGCTCCGAGGTCAGTTTGCTGCAACTGGACGGCGTCAGCAGTGCGGTCCAGGGCGCCTGGCCATCGGTGGCGCAACCGCCAAGCAGCAACAGGCTTGCCACGACTATCAGTACTTTCATCAGATGCTCTCCATGAGCCAGGGTCAGTTTGCAAACGCGCGGGCAATCGCGGTGAAGCCCGGGCCGGCCAGTACGATCAGCAGCGCTGGAAACAGAAACAGCATCATCACCACCGACATCTTCGCGGACATTTTCGAGATGTATTCCTGCAGGCGGGTCAGGCGTCGGTCATCGAGCAATTGTTTGAGCGCCAACAGCGATTTCATCGCACCGCCGCCCTGATGGATCAGTTGCTGGAGGATCACGCAGGTGTCGGTGAATTCGTCCACCGCGAGCATTACCGCGGTCTTGTTCAGCTCCTGACCCAGCTCCAGGCCCGAGTCGACTCGGCTGAGGATCAGGCGCAGCTCGCTGGTCAGTTCCGGCAGCAGTTTTTGCGCTTCGACGCTGAGCACCCGCAGGGCTTGTTCCACGGCCATGCCGGATTCGAAAAGGATGCGCAGCAGCGGAATGAACGTGGAAATTTCCACGGCGATGGTTTTCTGCCGGCGGGCGGCGGCGTAGGCGAGCAGGCGTTTGGGCAGTAGATAGCCGCCACCGGCGGCGAACATCGGCGCCATCCAGCGGTGGTGGATCTGGGGGAAAAACACTTCTTGCAGGAATATCGCCAGCCCCAGAGCCAACAGCGGCGTGCCCACCTGGAAGGCGGCGAACAGCGCGCGTTCGTTGGCGCGGCGCCAGCCGAGGCGGCCGAGCAGGGTCTGGGTTTCGCTGTCGATGCTCACCGAGCGCCGGCCGAATCGGCTGTTGCCCAGTGCGCGCAGCCAGTGGCCGAAGCGGTTTTCCCGCAGCAGATGGCCCTGCAGGCGCTGGTGCACCTGACGCACGCGGCGGCGCTCGGTGAGCAGGTGATTGCCCACCAGTAACAGCGAACCGAGGAGCAACAACAACGCCGCGAGCCAGACCATCTCAAACGCTCCGCAACATGCGCCACAACGCCAGACTGCCCAGCACCTGCAACGCAGCGGCGCCAAGCAGCATGGTCTGGCCGCTTTCGTCGTGCCACATGCCGAGCATGTAGCCGGGGTTGGTCAGCATGAAGTAGCTCACCAGAATCAATGGCAGCACGCCGAGCACCCAGGCGGTCATGCGTGTTTCACCGGTCAGGGCGCGCAACTGGCGGGCGCCCTGATCGCGTTCGCGGATCAGTTTGATCAGGTTTTCCAGCAGTTCGCTGGCGTTGCCGCCGTAGCGGAGATTGACCTTCAGGCCGAGGGCGAACATGCGCAGTTCGTCCTGCTCGTAGAGCTCGGCAAAATCGCTGACCGCGTCGGGCAGATTCACGCCCAATTGCACATTGCGCTGCACCCGGCCCATCGCGGTTTTCAGCGGATCCTCGCTGGCTTCGATGCCGCCCATGAGCGCATCACTGAGGGTGCGTCCGGACTTGAGACTGCGCACGGTGTGATCGAGCAATTGCGGCAGTTGCTCGATCATCCGTCTGATCCTCCGCCGGTAGCGAATGGCGATGTACAGTCGCAACGCCAGCGGTGGTGCGAGCAGCATGATCACCAGCCCGATCCAGCTGGCGATCAAGAAGCCCAGGCCCATGGCCACCGCCCACAGGCTCAGCCACAGGCCGAACCGTTCGCTCGGCCGACCCAGTCCGGCACGCAGAAACATACGCTCCAGGCCCACCCATTGGCTCTGCTCAACGACCCTCTGCGGCTGCCCGGCGGCCAATCGATTGAGGACTTTTTCCGTTGCGGTCTTGCGCAGGCCTTGCACGAACAGATAGATCGACAGCCCGAGCAGCATCAGGCAAATGGCGATAAGAATGACCGATCCCCGCATCTGCATGCTCCTCGCCGTCAGCCCAGGTGAGTCTCGTGGCGCAACTTGTCGCCGGCCGGGTTGACCGCTTCGCGCACAAAGCCGAACCCCGTGCGGCGGTCGAGGCGGAACAGCGTGTTGGTGACATAGACGTCCTCGCGCATGCCGACCACTTCCACCACTTCGCTGACGCAGCGCCGGCCGTCCGGCATTCGCGTCAGCTGGATGATCACGTCGAGGGCGGCGCAGATCATCTGGCGCAGGGTGCGCTCGGCGATCGAGCGTCCGGTCAGGCCGACCAGGGTTTCCAGACGCAGCAAGGCATCCTGCGCGTTGTTGGCGTGCACGGTGCTCATCGAACCGTCGTGGCCGGTGTTCATGGCGGTAAGTACGTCGACCACTTCGACGCCACGAATCTCGCCGAGGATGATCCGGTCAGGGCGCATGCGCAGGGCGTTGCGAATCAGATCGCTGGCCTTGACCTCGCCGTGGCCCTCGGCGTTCGGTGGGCGGGTTTCCAGACGCACGACGTGCGGATGACCGAGTTGCAGTTCGGCGACGTCTTCGATGGTCACCAGACGTTCGTGGGGATTGATCAACTGACTGAGTATGTTCAGCAGCGTGGTCTTGCCGGTACCCGTGCCGCCGCTGACAAGAATGTTGCAACGTTTGCCGACGGCGTTCTGCAGAAACTCGAAGATCCCCAGATCGATGGTCTGCATCGCCATCAGGTCGGCGCTCTTGAGCATGTCCTTGCGAAACTTGCGAATCGACAGACACGGGCCGTCGAGGGCGATTGGCGGAATGATCGCGTTGACCCGGCTGCCATCCGGCAGGCGCGCATCGACCATCGGCGAGGACTCATCGAGGCGGCGCCCGAGCGGCGCGAGAATGCGTTGCATGACCCGCTCGACATGATGCGCATCGATAAAGCGCAGATCGCTCTGATGCAAGACACCGTCGCGCTCGACGAACACCCGGTGCGGGCCGTTGACCAGAATTTCCGTCACCGACGGGTCGCGCAGCAAGACTTCCAGCGGGCCGAAGCCAGTGAGCTCGTCAACGATTTCTTCACCCAGTCGCTCCATCTCGTAGCGCGAGATCGCCAAGTGCAAACGGGCGATGTATTCGGCGACCTTGTCGGTGACGAACTGCGCCAGTTGCTGGCGCGAACCTTCCAGCAGGTTTTTCCCCGACTCCTCGATGGCGTCGATGATGTAGCGGTGCAGAACCAGTTTCAGGCCTTCGTGATCGCTGTTGCCGATCGCCCCGTGTGGCGCCGCACCAAAGAGCTTTTCTGCGCTCATGAGCTGCCTCGCAGGCGATCGAACCAGGTGACTTTCGGTTTGCTCAGGCCTTCGGAACGTTTCGCCAGACGCTCGCCGAGCGCGCGCAGGCTTTGGGTGAGTTTTTCCCGTGGTGCCAGTTCGAACAGGCTGACGCCCTGATTTTTCGCGTTCAGACGCACGTCGGGACTGAGGGCCAGCACGGCGATGACTTCGAGATTGAAGGTCTTGCCCAGGGTCTCCGAGTCGGGCGCGACGTTGTTCAAGTAGCGATCGATCAACAACCGTCCGTGCTCGAGCTTCATGCCTTTCTCACGCCAAAGATTGAGCACGGCGAGATTGCGTCGGCAGTTGAGCACGTTCTGATCGGTGTACCAGAGCAGCTTGTCGCAATGGCTGACGAAGGTGCGCAGCGCTTCGCTGTCGGCCTGCCCGGTGAGGTTCACGACGATGTGCTGAAAGTGCTGGCGCAGGGCGCTGAGCAGCATGTACAGCTCGGCGGCGCTGGTGGTCTCCAGCGGCTCGTCGCTGTTGGCGTAAGCAAGAATCCGCAGGCCGTGGTCGGAGCTGGTGAAGGCGCTGTCGATCAGCGTAGCGTCAAGGCGGCGCAAGTGGCGCAGGGCATCGCCGAAGTGAAACGAACTTTCCAGACCCAACAGGGCCAGACTGTCGCCACGGGGCAGACCGAGGTCGAGCAGCAACGTCTGCTGGCCGCTTTTCTGCACCACCATGGCCATGTGATTGGCGAGCAATGCGCCGTCGGAACTGCTCTGCACGCCGTACATCACCGTGAGGCCGCCCAGCTGCGTGTTGGGCGTGACGGCCGGCAGGCGTTTGCTCAGGCGTCGCACCAGTCCGGCGACTTCGCTGGAGCGCGATCCATAGGCGACAAAATCCCGCGCCCCGGCGCGCATCGCATTGAGCACCAATTGATTGTCCATGCCGTCGCCGAGGGCGACGATCGCCAGCATCGGCTTGGCCTCCAGCGCACCTTCGATCAGCGCGCTCTGCGCCACCACATGCTCGCGGTCAAGGCCGACGAACACCAGATTGGCGAACGTTACATCGACCAGCGCGAGCAATTCGTCGAGGCTGCCGGCCCCGGCGCTGACCACTTGGCCGAGCGGCGCGAGGGCGCTTTGCAGCCATTCCAGATCGGTGCTGTTGCGGGTGATGGCGAGGAAGGTCTGACTGAGATTCTGGTTCATTGCGACAACCCGCTGCGCTTGTCGAAGTTACCGTTCTCGAGGAAGAACATGCGATAGAAATTCGGGTCGTAGTTGCGCAGTTTCTCGCCCGGCAATGACGGCAGTCGCGCGTCCGCCGCCAATGGCTGAACCAGATGCGGGGTGACGATCATCAGCAGCTCGCGCTCTTCGCGTTTGATCTGCGAACCCTTGAAAAATGCGCCCAATATGGGGATGTCGCCAAGGCCGGGAAACTTGTTCACCTGTGAGCTGTTGCTGGTGCTGATCAAGCCGCTGATGACAAAACTTTCGCCATCGCCCAGCGACACACTGGTGTCAGTGCGGCGGATGGTCAGCGCCGGAACGGTGGTGCCGGCGATGTTCACCGCGTTGGCGAAATCCAGTTCGCTGACTTCCGGCGCGACCTTCAAGGCGATGCGGTCGCGGCCGATGATGGTCGGTGTCAGGGTCAGGCGAATGCCGAATTCCTTGTACTCGATCGACACGCTGTCGCTGCCGGAACTGGGCACCGGAATCGGGATTTCACCACCGGCCAGGAAACTCGCACTCTGCCCGTTCAGTGCCACCAGACTTGGCCGCGCGAGGGTGTAGGCAAAGCCGCTGGTTTCCAGGGCATTGATGATCGCCATGGTCTTGCCGCCGACCCAGGAGAAATTGAACAGCGAGTTATCCACCGGCAGCCGTGGCTGCGGCACGCCGTCGATCGGTGGCAGCGTGCCGGGCGAGCCGAACAGGAAATTGCCGCGGGTGCCGATCAGCGACGCGGTGGCTTCCTTGAGTTTGCTGCGGCTGACTTCGACGAAGCGAATGTCGGTCTGCACTTGTGATGGCAGGGTCGGATCGTCCGACGGCACGCTGCTGGTCAGCGCCGTGGTCGCCGCGCCCTGGACGAAGACCATGGCTTGCTGTGGCTGCGCCGAGCAGGCGGTCCAGACCATCAGGCTGGTCGCACCAGCACCGACGCCAGTGAGCAGGAACGACGAACTGCCATTGGCATGCACGTCGGCAATTTTCGGATCGCCCACCGCCAGCCGGGTGATCGCCACCGGTGACTGCATGTCCTGCTGGAAGCCTTGACCGATCTCGATCACCGAGGGCAGTCGCGGCAGCGCCGAACAATTGCCGACCGCCGCGAGGGCGGTGTCCATCGCCAATCCCATCAACAGCAAGGCCCGGAGCAGCGGTTTCAATGTCGGTCTGAGTCGACTCTGCATGCACGTGAATCCTTGCGCAGTCATGGGGTTTGTTGGCTGATCTGGTTGCCGCGAATGATCTCCACCGCAGGCCGCGGCGCAGCGCCGGCACGGGTGGTAGACGGCGTTTTTTGTGCAGTGCCCAAGGCCAGTTGGGTGAACTGGAACAACTGGCTGTTGGCACGCTCCAGCTGCCCGGGCGATTGCGCTTCGCCGGCCCAGTATTTCGCCAGCCGTTGTTCTTCGCTGCTGCGCACCGCGAGACGCAAAGTGCCGACTTGAGTGGCGAGCATCAGGCGACTGAGCAGTTGTTCCGGCACCGCCAGCACCACGGTGCGTGCGGCGATGCGGCGTTGATCCTGTTTGAGTTTTTCTTCGGCGCTGAGGCTGGGCGATGCCGGTTGGCCGTCGTTGGTCAGACCGTACTGATCGCCAATCCCGAGCACGCGCAGGGCCGGTACGGCGATCTGCGCTGACTGCTGCAGGTTGCTCGCGTCCTCACGCAGGTACAGCAGCACATCGACGTAATCCCCCGGCAACAGTTGCCCGGCACCACCGATCACTTCATCGACGGCCACGGTCAGCGCGCGTTCGTCGCGGCGGATCATCCGCGCCAGCGCACCGCCGGCCTGGAAGCTTTCGTCATTGAGCCAGGTGCCGGCGCTGAGGTGCCGCCATGGCGTACGGCCCACAACTTGTTCGACGCTGCTGAGGCTGCCGGCCGGTGCGCTGCGCAGTTTTTCCACGGCGACATCGGCGGCGGTCAACGGCGTGAACGGCGGCACATCGTGGAGCAGCACCACGACTGGCTGACGAGTCTGGTCTTCGGCAATCGCGACAGTCTGTTCAACGCTGGTCGCTGCTGCCCCGGGCGCCTCGGCGACCGGCGCCGGTTGCCGACTCAGCACCAGCCCCCAGTAACCGACGAAAACCGCGCCGAGCAATAACAACGCTGCAAGGCCCATGGTGACGCGACTGTTCATGACGGCTCTCCCTTTCCTGCTGCACTACCCACTGCATTTGTTCGCGAGAGGCGTACTGATTCGGCAGCTATGAACATGCAACTATTTCGCTATTTCCAAGCTAGCTGATCCATGCAAAAGCGCCATTAATGACAGACAAATAACCCGGCAAATCACGAGCCATGGCCAATAAACAGCAGGAAATGGCGCAGACACGATGGGATTAATGCTTTGTGATTAATGCGTTCTTACAGTTGTTGGGCGGGGCTTTGTTGACAATGCTCTAGTGGCACGGTGGAACCATGCCGCGGTCGTGATGTCGGCGCCAGAGGCGCGAAGGAGTGGAGCTATGTTTCGTATGACTTTTGACTATCTGCGGGCGAAGGCTCGCGCGTTTGCCCGTAGCGACGAGGGTGCTTCGGCGATTGAGTATGCGATTGTGGTGGCGATGGTGGCGGTGGTAGTTGTCGCATTCGTGAGCCCGCTTGGAGACAGGGTGCTAGCGATTTTCAACAATGTTTTGACCTCGCTCGATGGTACGGCTGTTACTCGGCCAGTGCCTTGACGTTGATGAGCGCTGCGCCTGGCTGATATCGCACTACACTGGATAAATCCTTCAGCATTCAGGTATTGCCCATGAACGCGTCTTCGCCGTCCCGCCAACAGTTGCTTCTGGTTGACGATGAAGAGGACGCGTTGCTGGAGTTGGCGGAGTTGCTGGAGGGGGAAGGGTTTGTCTGTCATACCGCAACGTCGGTGAAGCTCGCGTTGCATCTGTTGACCCGGCATCCGGACATAGCCTTGGTGATCACTGATCTGCGCATGCCGGAGGAGTCGGGCATGTCGTTGATCAGGCGGCTGCGCGAGCATACCTCGCGTGAGCATCTGCCGGTGATTGTGATGTCGGGGCATGCGGATATGGAGGATGTCAGCGACATGTTGCGGTTGCAGGTGCTGGATCTGTTTCGCAAGCCGATTTATCACGTTCGGTTGTTGGAGACCCTCGATAATCTGTTTCCCAAGTCTCGGGTTGAGGCCGGGTGAACTCGGCGGCCTTTGGGCCGACCGGGTTGTTGGGGTATTGGGTGAATATCCGTTTTTTCGGTGCAGCGGCTGGCGGTTTCGCCCTTACGGCGAGTCCCTTTTTCAAACGCCAAAAAGGAACCAAAAGGCTGTGCCCTGACGTTCGGCCCGCTCGCTTAGGCTCGGGGTTCCTTCGCTGCGGGATCGATCCTGGCGCAGCGGCTCCGGTTTGCTTCGCTGCACCTACACTCGCTGTGTTTGGCTGCGCCAAACGGTCGCTGCGCTCCCACGCCCGGATCAATCCCTTCGCTCAGCCTGCCGACGGGCTCCGAGATCAAAATCAAAAGCTCCTCGAGCTAACGCTCATCGTGTAGGAGCTGCCGAAGGCTGCGATCTTTTGATTGTGATTTTGCTGTTCTGTGGGAGCGAGCCTGCCCGCGATGATGGCCCCGCAGCCAGCCAATTTCTCTCGCTGTAGGACGATCCTGCGCAGCACATGAATTCATGCATGAAAATCTGACGCCATCTCTTTGACTTTTTGATGGTGTCTAAATGATGGCTCGTGTAAATTCCCCCGCGCTCGAACCGGATCATCTGGCGGGCCGGTAGGGATGCCTCAACGAATGCGTGAGCCCTGCCGAAACTGTTGTGATGTTTTGGAAGGGACTCTCGTTTGAATACTTTTTGCCTGCGCCGCTCGTTGCTGGCGCTTTCCGTGGTTGCGGCTGCCATCCAGGCCCCGAATGTGGACGCCGTCACGGTCAATTACGATGTCGGCACAGGCCCGTTGGTCAGCGTCAAGCAGACCTACGATTTTTTCAATCTCGTCGGCACGGCCAATGTCGTGGAAACCTCGCCTTCTGCGCTGACCAGCGCGGCGCGGTTTACCGGGTTGTCGGTCAATAGCGAAATCACCAACAAGGCGAGGATCACGATCGATGGCGCTACTCATGGTGTCGGCATCGATATAGCGCCTGCTGCAGGCGTGACGTGGGCGCAGCTCGGTTATAACTTCAGCAACGAAGGCACGGTCACGGTCAACGGGCTGGCTGCCAGCGGCGAGTCGACGGGGATCGCGCTCAATGGCACTCCGGTGCGGGGCACGTTCATGAGTACCGGCGCTATCACCGTGCGTGGCAATAACGCTACTGGCGTTGCATTGACCGACACCAGCTTTGGCAGGGGGGTAATCAACTCTGCGCCCATAGTCGTCAGCGGCAACAATGCCCGCGGCCTTTATATCGCAAACACCGCGCTGTCCAGCGCCGTCATGAGCCGGTCGACGATCAGAGCCACCGGCAGTGGCGCTGAAGCGCTGGTGCTGAACGGCGTACGGCTCGCGCCGGCATCAAGCGCCAGCCAATATGGCCTTTACAACTACGGCACCGTTTCGGGCGAGAGCATCGGTATTCATGTGACCAACCAGCCCGCAGGCCAGGGACCGCTCAACATCGTGCAGTCTTTCGGACTGATCGAGGGGGGGAATGCGGCCATTCAAGTGGACGATGGACAGAGCTTCTTTTACTGGAACAGTGGTGATGTCAGAGGAAACTTGCTCGGGCTCTCCGGGGTTTCGATTGATGGCGAGGTCAACTTCGATGGCGCAACGATCAAGTCCGGGTATGTCACTGTCCAGGAAGGCACCCTGACGCTGGCGCAGGCACATACCACGATCATCGGCGATCTGGACATGGAAGAAGCTGACTCGGTGATTGCGATGTCGGTAGGCGATGACACTGATATCAACCGCCCAGTGCTGACCGTCACCGGGACCACCGAGATCGCACCGGGCGGTCATTTGCAATTGCAGGCGCGCTCCAGCGATTTCCGTACGGCGGCCGGCGGCAACCGTTACACCCTGATCCGTTCTGGCAATTTGATCGGCGGAGAAAACCTCACCGTTGTGTCGACTTCGGCATTGCTGGACGTGAAAAGCTACGGTGTCGAAGGCAATGATGTGAGAGCGCTGGTCAGCACCAAATCGCAAGACGTGATCACGCAAAACACCCTTGATGCCGGGGGCACGCAAAATGCCGCATTCGCGCTGGGCAGCCTGTCGGCTTCGCTGATGTCGCGTCTTGATGACGAAGATCCGCTGTTCCGCGCGTTTGCCAATGCCAGCAGCGATGCGCAGCTGGCGCGCCTTGCTGAAACGCTGAGTCCAGACGTCAGCCGGGGCGTGCTGCGCGCAGCCACCAACAGTCAGACACTGGTGTCAGGTGTGCTCAACGACCGCGCCAGCCGCGCACGCACAAACGCGACTTCGCCTGATAAGGGCGTCTGGCTGCAGGCGCTTGGCAGCGATGCCGATCAGGACAGCCGTCGTGGCGTTGCCGGTTACGATGCCGACAGCCACGGTATCGCGGTGGGCGCCGATGGCCAGTTGAATGCTGAAACAACCGTCGGCCTGGCGTACAGCTACCTCGACAGTGATGTGACATCCGACCTTGGCAGCAAGACCAAAGTGACCGGCCACGCACTCACCGCCTATGGCAACTGGGTGCATGACAATTGGTTCGTCGACGCGTCACTGATGTACGGCTGGAACGACAACGAATCCAAGCGCTATATCGCCGGCACCCGAGCCAAGGGAAATTACGACAGTGATGTGTTCGGCGTCAGTGCGCTGGCCGGCTACACCGTGCGCCTGATGCATGACGTTGTGCTTGAACCGCAAGTGGGCGCGCGGTATGCCAATGTGAGCATGGATGCCTATCGCGAGAAAGGCAGTTCGGCGTCGCTGAATGTCGGCAGCCAGCGTTACGAAGTTGCTGAGATGGGTGCGGGCGCGCGACTCGCTGCTGCGTTTGCAATGGGGGCCGGCAGCCTTGAACCGGAAGCGAAACTCATGGCCTGGCACGATTTCATCGGCGACAAGGTCGCGACCACGTCGGCATTCGTCCTGGGCGGTGACTCCTTCACCAGCCGTGGCGCCACGCCCGTGCGTGACAGCTACGAATTGGGCTTGGGCGCCAATTACCGAGTGGGCCCGTGGAGTGTCGGCGGTTCGTACAACTACGTCACGGCCAGCGGGTTTGATTCCGACGGTTTCACCGCGAAGGTACGTTACGCGTTCTGATCCCGACGTTGAGATTGCCAGACAGCCGCACGATTGTGGGAGCTGGCTTGCCAGCGATAGCGGAGTGTCAGCGCCAGCAATGGTTGCTGACCTGACGCCATCGCTGGCAAGCCAGCTCCCACAGAATTTGCCGTGAGGCGCAGATTTGAGTCAGCCCACAAAACCTGTGGGAGGAAGGCGGAAAACGCCGGCTCCCGATCTTACAACTGATAACTGAAACTGATGCTGTACCGCGGCTTGCGGTTAAACGTGTCCAGCGCTTCATCGGACATGGCCTTGGCCACTTCCAGGGCGATGTTGTAGTACCTGGCATCGCCGAACCTTAGCCCGACGGCAGTCGAGGACAGATTGTTGGCCTGCACCGGCAGTTGATTGAACCAGCTGCGCGAGCGGTCGAGGACCACGTAGGGTTGCAGAATGCGCACCCAGTTACCGTCGCGGTTGAAGCTGTAGTTGACCTCGTAGGCCACGCCCCAGCCCTTGTCGCCAGAGGCCTGATCGTCGGGGTAGCCACGGCCGAAATTCTGTCCGCCGAACACCGCGCGCTCGCTGTCGGGCAGGGTGTCGTCGCTCCAGTACAGCGCTGCCGAGAGCACGCCTTGCCAGTTGTCGAGGAATTTGTCGCTCTGCACGCCGGACAGCCTCACGCGGAAAAAATCCAGGTCGATGTCGTCGTAGTTGGTGTCTGCGCCAAGGCTGTCGAAGCCTTGGTAAACGCCCCCACTGAGGATGCGCAGTCGACGGGCGTCGGCCTTGCGCCAATCACCCTCAAAAGCGAGGGCGCGGACGTCAGTGCGCAGCTCGGTGCTGAACGGGAAGTTGATGCCGTCGTAGCGTGTCTTGTCGTCGACCGCATACAGACGCGAGCCGGCGGTCAGCAGTTCGTTGGCAGAGGCGATCAGGGGCATGCTGAAGCCGATCGAGTAGCGGTCGTTCTCGCGGTGGGTTCTCAGACGCCCACCGCCACCGACCAGCACTTCGGTGTCGGGATCGGCGCGGTAACGCGAGGCCGAGAGGTTGAGTTGCGTGCCCTCGGCGTCGAGGAACTGGCTGTAGTCGAGGCGGTAGTAATGTTCTTTGTCATCCCCCGGTGGGAACAGGCCGTTGAGGCTCAATTGTTCCCCCATTGATGTCTGCGAATTGCTGCTGAGGCCGAGCAGGGCCTGGGGGCCGTTGCGGTTGTCTTCGGTGGTGCTTAGGGTGCTGGTGAAGGGTTTGCGACTGGCCTGGGCAACCAGGGTGGTGGCGCCATCGGTGGTGCCCGGTGGCGGCACCTGCGCTTGAATCGTCACCCCGGGAATGCGGCTCATCAGCGTGGTGTAGCGTTCGAAGGTCTTGCGTGTCAGCGGGCGTTCGGCCTGGATTTTTGCCGCGAGTCTGTCGAGCAGGCCTTTGACCCGGCCGATGTCGCCCTGCATCTGGATATCGCGCACGTAGCCTTCAACCAGCACCACCCGCGCCACGCCGTTATCGAAGTTCTGTTGCGGCAGGAACGCGTAGGACAACAGGTAGCCATCCTGCTGATAACGCCGGGTAATGTTGCGTGTCGCTTCGATCAGTTCGGCGAGGCTGGCCTGGCGGCCGATCAGCGGCTTGTAGACTTCGGCCAGCTCGTTGAGCGGATAGATCGTGCCGCCTTCGATCTGCACGGTCTGCAGGTTGACCCTGGTTTCCATCAGCAATGGCTGCGCGGCAGTGGCGCCCGGATCGGGCACTTGCAGCGGCGCCGCGCTCGGGCGATAGGCGTCTGCGGGGAGGTTGGGCACGGGCAGGTTGCGGAGGGTTTCGTTGCTGTTGAGGAAGCTGGGCAAGGTGTCGGCGAAGGCTGCGGAACTGAGGCTGAGGCACAACAGGGATGCCAGTACGCGCATAGGACACTCCATGGTCAGAACACAGCGCTGGGCTGATTTTTCCTAAGAAAAAAGCGGAAGACTCGTGGGAATCTTCCGCCCTCAACCAAGCGTAGGCGCTGTAGGTAAGGCCGTCGAATCGGCCAGGTGCAATTTAGCGTTTGTTGCCGCCCAGCGCGCCGGTCAGGCTACCCAGGGCACCGCCCAGACCACCGCTTGCGGTGCCACCGCCGCTGGTGCCGCCATTGACCAGGCCGCCGACCGCCGCCACAGTTCCGCCGACGTTGGTCACCAGGCCACCGACCGCTGTGGTGACCGGAGTGTTGGTCGCGGCAATCGCGCCGCCGAGGCTGCCGACTGTAGCGCCGACCTGGCTGGTGAGGCCTGCTACCGGTGTACCGAGACCGGTCGCAGCGCCGACTTGCTGGGTCACGGTGGTTACGGCGCTGGTGACCGGATTGAGGCCCGCGCCCACTGCGGCGCCAACGCTCGCCAACGGCGCAGTGGTTGCAGTGATCGGCGTACCCGAACCACCGAGCACGGTGTTGAGCGAAGCGATGGTGTTGCCCAGGCCACCAGCGGTCACACCACCGGCACTGACCACGCCGCTGCTGCTGCCGGCATTCAGGCCGCTGCCGACATTGACCACCGCACCGCCAACGGTTTGCAGCAGACCGGTGCCGCCAAGTCCGCCGCCGATTCCACCAGTGCCTGCCCCGGTGCCGTTCGACACCAGACCGCCGGCTTTGCCAACCGCTGTACCGGTGTTGCTCAAGGCACCGCCGAGGGTGTTGGTCAGGGCATTGCCGTTGCCGGCGTCGGTGACCTTGCCGCCGAGGCTGTTCACCGTGCCGCCGACTTTCGAGATCACCCCTTTGAGCGGGTCGCCCAGGCCGGTGGCGTCGCCGAGTTTGTCGGTGGTGCTCTCGACCATGGCGATCACCGGCACCAGACCACTGCCGACCTTGTTGGTCAACTGACTGGTCGGGCCATTGCTGAGCGTGGTGTTGAGGGTGTCGCCAAGCATGGTGACTTTTTCCCCAACGCCATCGACCAGCGGCACTACCTTGGTAACGACACCACCGACCACGGGAATGCGGCTGGTTGCGGTGTTCAATTTGGCGCTGAGGTCAGACACACCATCACCGACATCCGAGACCACGCCGCCGACGGAGGCCACGGTGGTGGTCAGGCCTTTAGCATCTGTGGCCAGTTTGCCGATGCCATTGCTGACACCATCGCCGAGGGTGCTGACGACGTTACCGGTGGTGTTGGCCACGCTTTGCACAATGCCGCCCGCGACAGGAACAATGCTCAGCGAATCGCCAATCTGGCCCACACCATCGCCCACCCCGCTGACGGTTTTACCGACATCCTGGACCAGTGTTGTGGTGACCAGCGAAGGCGTGGTCGGGTTGGCTGGATCGGTCGGGTCTGTGGGGTTGGTTGGATTGGTCGGATCGGTGCCGCCACCGGTGCCGCCGGTTCCACCGCCAGTGCCGCCTGTGCCACCGGTTCCGCCAGTGCCTGCGGTGTCGCCGCCGCCGGTTCCACCGCTACCGCCGCCCGCGCCACCGCTGCCATCGGTGCCCGCCGTGCCGTCTGCGGTCGAGCTGCCCGAACTGCTGCGATGACCGCCACCGCCGCTGCTGCAGCCGACGAGGCCGACGGAAAGAATCAGTGCCAGCGCGATTGCCGATTTGGACCACATCACTTGAGTTTTCATGATTGAGATTCCTGCACCTGTCACAACGTTGCGTTGCCTTCGATGGCCCGCCGATCTGTCGTCGGCGATGCCTCGTCCGTGGCGGTAATCTCAGTCGAGGAGGGTTATTTGCACCATTCTCAAGTTGGTATTAACCCCTTTATACAGAGGGCTCGGCGCACTGCCTAAGGACTAATACCGGGGTGATAAAGGGGAAAAAAAGCCTTGAAATTCAAGGCTCGGGATTTTGCAAAAACGCGGGCAGGGCGAGGAAACGCTTAAGTGATATATACACAATTGAAGTGTTTCCCGGCCCTGAAGGTTCAGGCGATCGGCTGCCATTGGCCGACCATGTGTTCGAGGTCGCCAGCACCCATCAAACGCAATTCACCGCTAGAGCCCGCTGCACTGGCCAGCAGCGTCACTTCGCTGGGCAGGCGCACCGGTTTGCGAAAGTGCACGGCAATTTCCAGGTTGGCTTTGGGTAAGTGATCAGAGAGTGCCGCCAGCGTGCGCGCCTTGTTCCACAAGCCATGCGCAATCGCGGTGGGAAAGCCGAACAGCTTCGCGCTCGCCGCACTCAGGTGAATCGGGTTGTAATCGCCGGAGACTTTCGCGTACTGGCGGCCGATATCCGCTGGCGCCGTCCAGCGCGCTGCTTCCAGCAGATCCTGCGACGGCTCCCAGTCATGTGCCTGCGCCTCGCCCTCAAGTTTCACGCCGCGACAGAGCATCCGGCTCTCGGCTTCCCACAGCGGCCCGAGCTGATCGTCCAGGGTAGTGAGCAGATCGAATGTCGCGCCCTTGGCATGTGGCTGCAGATTGCACACACGCACGCTGACTTGTGCGCGATTCATTGCGCCCATCGGCCGCAACACACGGATGCGGTTGCTCAGGTGAATCAGCCCGAGCAGCGGAAACGGAAAGTCCTTTGCCGTGAGCAGTTGCATCTGCAAGGCGAAGGCAAGGATGTGCGGATAGGTCGGCGGCAGCAGACCGTCGTCGATGAAACCGCAGACCTTGCGATAGGCCGCGAGCCGCTGACTGTCGATGTCGACCCAGCAGCGCAAGCCGCTGTCGGGCAGTTGCGTGCCAGTGATCTTGCGTCGCGTCGCCGCCCGCGAGTACAGCCCCGGCAGACTCGGTTCGCGATCCAGCGTGTGCCATTCGATGCTCATGCTCAGGCCCCCAGAACACTTTGGCCGCAAACCCGCAGCGCTTGCCCGGTGAACGCGCCCGTGCCCGGTTGTGCCAGCCACGCCACGGCTTCGGCGACGTCTTGCGGCAAACCGCCCTGGCCCAGCGAACTCATGCGCCGCCCGGCTTCACGCAGACCAAACGGGATGTGCGCAGTCATTTGCGTTTCGATAAAACCGGGTGCGACGGCGTTGATGCTGATGCCGCGTTCCAGCAGCGTCGGCGCCCAGGCCTGGGCCAGACCGATCAGGCCGGCCTTGCTCGCCGCGTAGTTGGTTTGCCCGCGGTTGCCGGCGATGCCGCTGATCGAGGCGAGCAGGACCACCCGTGCGTGGTCGCGCAGGGTGCCGCTGTCGAGCAGGGCTTTGGTCAGCACTTGCGGGGCGTTGAGATTGACGGCCAGCACCGCGTCCCAGAATTCCGGAGTCATGTTGGCGAGGGTTTTGTCGCGGGTTATCCCGGCGTTGTGCACGAGAATGTCGAGGCCGTCAGGCAGGTGCTCGATCAACTGCGTGGCGGCATCGTCGGCGCAGATATCCAGGGTGATGGCGCGGCCGCCGAGGCGGGCGGCGAGAGCTTCCAGGTCGGTCTTGGCCGGCGGCACATCGAGCAGAATGACTTCGGCGCCATCGCGCGCCAGGGTTTCGGCAATCGAGGCGCCGATGCCGCGCGCGGCACCGGTGACCAGCGCCTTGCGCCCGGCCAGCGGTCGGGTCCAGTCGGTGACTGGCGTGGCGCAGGCTGTCAGGCGAATCACCTGCCCTGAGACGAAGGCGCTTTTCGGCGAAAGGAAAAACCGCAGCGGGCCTTCCAGTTGGTCTTCGGCGCCTTCGCCGACATGGATCAGTTGCAGCGTGCCGCCGCCGCGCAGTTCCTTGGCCAGCGAACGGGAGAAACCTTCCAGCGCCCGTTGCGCACTGGAGGCGAACGGATCAGCCAGGGTTTCCGGGGCTCGGCCCAAAATCACCAGGTGCGGGCTGTGATCAAGATTCTTCATCAATGGCTGGAAGAATTCACGCAGCTGTTTGAGCTGATCGGTGTGTTGCAACTCGCTGGCGTCGAACACCACAGCCTTGAGCTTCGGGCCATGCCCGGGTATCCACGCAGTGGCCAGCGAGGGCTCGCTGCCGTAGCTGTAAATCGCATCGGTCAGGCGATTGGCAAAGACGCTGATCCGTTCGGCCAGCGGCCCGCCCCCGATCAGCAATGCGCCTTCGATCGGCCGCAAACGCCCCGCTTGCCAGCGTTCCAGCCGCACCGGCGACGGCAGGCCCAAGGCCCCGACCAGACGATGGCCGAAGGATGAGTTGGCGAAGTCGATATAGCGGTCAGACATGGAACGCTCTCCAGAAGTTGGGGTTCAAAGTGTGGACTGTCCACGGCAATCAATCGTTCGATCGGCGCATTAAGGCCTACGCTTGAACATTCAGGTTTAGCAGGTCTTGCAGATAAATGCGGTTCATGTGGGAGCGAGCCTGCTCGCGAAGGCGGTGCATCAGGCCCTGAAGATGCCGAATCTGCCGGCCTCTTCGCGAGCAGGCTCGCTCCCACAGGGATTGTGCAAATTTCGACCATTTGGAAAAGGAGCTTTTCATGACCCAGCTGCGCCGCGTCGCGATCATCGGCGGTAACCGCATCCCCTTCGCCCGCTCCAACGGCCCGTACGCCACGGCCAGCAATCAGGCGATGCTGACTGCCGCGCTGGAAGGCCTGATCGAGCGCTACAACCTGCACGGCCAACGTATCGGCGAAGTGGTGGCGGGGGCGGTGCTGAAATTGTCACGGGATATGAACCTGACCCGCGAATGCGTGCTCGGCTCGCGCCTGTCTCCGGCGACGCCGGCCTACGACATCCAGCAAGCCTGCGGCACTGGTCTGGAAGCGGCGTTGCTGGTGGCCAACAAGATCGCCCTCGGCCAGATCGACTGCGGCATCGCCGGCGGCGTTGACACCACCTCGGACGCGCCGATCAGCGTCAGCGAAGGCCTGCGCAGGATTCTTCTGCAAGCCAACCGTGCCAGAAGCACCGGCGACAAACTGAAAACCCTTCTGCAATTGCGCCCCCGACACCTGATTCCCGAATTTCCGCGCAATGGCGAGCCGCGTACGGGCCTGTCCATGGGCCAGCATTGCGAGTTGATGGCGCAAACCTGGAACATCCCCCGCGAAGAACAGGATCAACTGGCCCTCGAGAGCCATCACAAGCTCGCCGCGTCTTACAGCGAAGGCTGGCACAACGACCTGATGACGCCGTTTCTTGGCCTGACCCGCGACAATAATCTCCGTGCGGATCTGACCCTGGAAAAACTCGCCACGCTGAAACCGGCTTTCGAGAAAAGCGCCAAGGGCACACTGACGGCGGGCAACTCCACGCCGCTCACCGACGGTGCTTCGGTGGTGTTGCTCGGCAGTGAAGAATGGGCGAGAGAGCGTGGTCTGCCGATCCTCGCTTACCTGCGCGACGGCGAGGCGGCGGCGGTGGACTTCGTCAACGGCGCCGAAGGGCTGTTGATGGCGCCGGTCTATGCCGTGCCCCGCTTGCTGGCGCGTAACGGCCTGACCTTGCAGGATTTCGATTACTACGAAATTCACGAAGCGTTCGCCGCGCAGGTGCTGTGCACGCTCAAGGCCTGGGAGGATCCCGAATATTGCAAAACCCGTTTGGGACTCGACGCACCGCTGGGCTCGATTGATCGCAGTCGGCTTAATGTGAAGGGCAGTTCGCTGGCGGCGGGGCATCCGTTTGCCGCGACGGGCGGGCGGATCGTGGCGAATCTGGCCAACCTGCTGGATGCGGCTGGCAAGGGGCGGGGGTTGATTTCGATTTGTGCGGCGGGTGGGCAGGGTGTCACCGCCATTATCGAACGCTAAGCAGTATTTCAATGTGGGAGCGAGCTTGCTCGCGAAGGGGCCGTGTCATTCGCCATCATTCTTTGCTGACAGACCGCTTTCGCGAGCAAGCTCGCTCCCACAGGATTTGTGCTGTATCAGCATGTCAGATTCTGTCGCAAATGCCCTTGCCGGCCGATACCAATCAATGCCACGGTCTCGGCTATGATTCGCCCCGGTCGTTGCATTTGATCCGGCACAGTGTGTGCATCCTCAAGGTGCACAGGTCGGCAACCCCTCCCCGTCGGGCGAGGATTGCCGTATAACGAGTGACATTCGCGTGTTTGGTAATAAAGGACCCACAATAAAAGCTGATGAAGACTCCAAAACGCATTGAACCC
Source organism: Pseudomonas sp. (assembly GCF_035554175.1). Taxonomy (GTDB): domain Bacteria; phylum Pseudomonadota; class Gammaproteobacteria; order Pseudomonadales; family Pseudomonadaceae; genus Aquipseudomonas. The sequence goes on from NZ_DATMIV010000056.1 coordinate 109,183, forward strand.
CTGATCGAGGACGGTCTGGTCGACGAAGTGCTGCGCCCACTGATGAGTGGCAAAGAGGCAGCTGTTTATGTAGTGCGCTGCGGCAATCAGTTACGTTGCGCCAAGGTCTACAAGGAGGCGAATAAACGCAGTTTCCGCCAGGCGGCCGAGTATCAGGAAGGTCGCAAGGTTCGCAACAGCCGTCAGGCCCGGGCCATGGCCAAGGGTTCCAAGTTCGGACGCAAGGAAACCGAAGACGCCTGGCAGAACGCCGAAGTGGCGGCGCTGTTTCGTCTGGCCGGTGCCGGTGTGCGAGTGCCCAAACCCTATGACTTCCTCGACGGAGTGCTGTTGATGGAACTGGTGGCCGACGAATTCGGTGACGCCGCGCCGCGTCTGAACGACGTAGTGCTGGAGCCGGATCAGGCGCGCGAGTATCACGCCTTCCTGATTTCGCAGATCGTGCTGATGTTGTGTACCGGTCTGGTGCACGGTGACCTGTCCGAGTTCAACGTGCTGCTGACACCGACCGGCCCGGTCATCATCGACCTGCCGCAAGCGGTTGATGCGGCGGGCAACAACCACGCCTTCAGCATGCTCGAACGTGACGTCGGCAACATGGCTTCGTACTTCGGCCGTTTCGCGCCGGAGTTGAAGAAGACCAGGTACGCCAAGGAAATGTGGGCGTTGTACGAAGCCGGTACCTTGCACCCGAACAGCGTGCTGACCGGTGAATTCGACGATCCTGAAGACCTGGCCGATGTCGGCGGGGTGCTGCGCGAAATCGAAGCGGCGCGCCTCGACGAGGAACGCAAGCAGGCCATCCGTGCGGCAGAGGACGCGCCGAAAGGCAAACCCGAAGAACCGCCTCCACCGCCCTGGATGCAGTGATCGCTTGACGAGAAACCCGGCTTCGGCCGGGTTTTTTGTGCCTGCGCTTTTTCCGCAAACGCGAGCATGCCCTTGTAGGAGCTGCCGAAGGCTGCGATCTTTGCTGTTGCTTTTAAGGGGCAGATCAAAAGATCGTCCGAACGCGGCCCGAGCCTTCGGCAGCTCCTACAAGGACTGAATGTGACCACCCCACGCAACACCCACCTGATCGTCAGCGCCCGGCTGATCTCCGATTTCGGCGCGTTCCTCAACATGGTGGCATTGGCCACTTACGTCTATCTGCTGAGTAACAGCGCCGTCAGCGTCGGCATCTTCCTCGCCAGCCGCGTCGGTGGCGGGATTTTTGCCAGTCTGATTGGCACTCGGTTCTACCGGCGCTGGCAGGGCCGCGCGCCGCTGATTGCTTTCGATCTGTTGCGCGCTGCACTGCTGGGGCTGCTGTTGTTCACACCGGCGAGTCAGCAGGCATGGCTGTTGCCGCTCATCGCCTTCGGCCTCGGCCTGGGCAATTCAATGTTCGCCATCGGCCTCAACAGCCAGTTGCCGCGTTTGATCGAGCCGGCGCATCTGCTCAAAGCCAATGCCTGGATAACCTCGGCATCCTCAGCGGCAATGGTCGGCGGCAGTCTGGTGTCAGGTCTGCTGGTGGCCGCTTTTGGTTTCGAAACGGTCTTCGCGCTCAATGCGCTGACCTATTTGCTCGCGGCGATGCTGATCGTGCCACTGCGTTTCGAGAAGGCAGACATCAGCGAACAGCCGGAACGCGGCGAATGGTTTGCCCTCCGGCAGGGACTGCGTTCGGCGCCGGTGGTCGCGGCGATGCTCGCCGTAACCATGGCGGATACCTTGGGCAGCGCCGCGCATAACGTGGGTTTCCCGATCATTTCGAAACTGCTCACACCCGATGCGGCGAGCACCACCTTAGGCCTGGCGCTTGCGGTGTGGGCCAGCGGCAAACTGCTCGGCGCGCGCATCGCCAGTCATCTGAAGGGCTCGGAGAATAGCCATCTCGAACGAAGGTTTTTCTGCGGCGTGGCGTTGATGTCATGCGGTTTCATCCTGATGTTCCAGCAGCACAGCCTCTACGGTCTGCTGCTGTTCGCCTTGCCGGCGGGGCTGGGCGATGGCGTTTGCGAGGTGAGCTTGCTGTCACGACTGCAACGGGAGCCTACGGCTTTGCGCCTGCCGATTTTCAGCGTGCTGACCTTGCTGCAGATGACCGGTTTCGGCATCGGCATGCTGGTCGCCGCACCGTTCTATGCGTGGTGGGCGCCCGGCGCCGTGGTCATGCTATTCCACGGCATTCCCCTCGGCACCTTGTGCGTGGTGACGCTGTTGCGGATCAGGCGCGAGCGGGTTGCGCGCAGCAGCCCGACGCCAGTTCCTTGAGGATCGGGCAGTCCGGGCGGTGGTCGCCGCTGCAGTGCTCGACCAGATCCTCCAGGGTGTCGCGCAATTCGCCCAGCTCGCGGATCTTCTGATTCAGCTCGTCGATGTGCTGGCGCGCCAGTGCCTTCACATCGGCGCTGGCGCGCTGCCGATCCTGCCAGAGGGTCAACAGCTTGCCGACTTCCTCCAGCGAAAAACCCAGATCCCGCGAGCGCTTGATAAACGCCAGCGTATGCAGGTCATCGCTGCCGTACACGCGGTAACCGCTGTCGGTGCGATTTGCCGCTTTGAGCAAGCCGATCGACTCGTAATAACGGATCATTTTTGCGCTCAGGCCGCTCTGGCGGGCTGCTTGGCCGATGTTCACCGGTGTTCCTCCAGGTCTTTGGGTTTCCAGGTTTTCAACAGTAGCGCATTGCTCACCACACTGACGCTCGACAGCGCCATCGCCGCACCGGCCAGCACCGGATTGAGGAAGCCGAACACCGCCAGCGGAATGCCGATCAGGTTGTAGACGAAGGCCCAGAACAGGTTCTGGCGAATCTTCGCGTAGGTCTTGCGACTGATCTCCAGTGCCGCCGGCACCAGCCGCGGATCGCCGCGCATCAACGTAATGCCGGCCGCGTGCATGGCCACGTCAGTACCGCCGCCCATGGCGATGCCGATGTCTGCGGCGGCGAGGGCCGGTGCGTCGTTGATGCCGTCGCCGACCATGGCGACCACACCGGTTTTCTTCAGCTCGGCGACGGTCGCGGCCTTGTCGGCCGGCAGCACTTCGGCGTGGACATTGCCGATGCCCAAGGCCTCGGCCACCACGCGCGCGCTGCCGTGGTTGTCGCCGGTCAGCAGATGGCTGTGGATACCCCGGGCAGCCAGTTGTTGCACCGCTTGCAGGGCACCGGGTTTCAAGGTGTCGCCGAAGGCGAACAAGCACAATACTTTTGGCTCGGGACTTTGTTCGATCAGCCATGACAAGGTGCGGCCTTCGCTCTCCCAGGCTTTGGCTGATTCGCTCAGGTGACCCGCGTTCAGTCCACTTTCCTCGAGCAGCCGCCGATTGCCCAGCGCCAGGCGCCGGCCATCAAGTGTGCCGGCGATGCCGCGCCCGGTCAGCGACTGGCTGTCGCTGACATCGGGCACATGCAAACCGCGTTCGGCAGCCGCATCCAGCACGGCTTTGGCCAAGGGATGCTCACTGCCGCGCTGCAACGCGCCGGCCAGCGTCAGCAGATTGTTTTCGTCACCCTCGAGCGCGCTGAAATGGGCAATACGCGGTGTCCCCGAGGTCAGCGTGCCGGTCTTGTCGAACACCACGCTGCTGACTTCATGGGCGCGCTCCAGCGCTTCGGCGTCCTTGATCAGAATGCCGTGGCGCGCGGCGACGCCCGTGCCGGCCATGATCGCGGTCGGAGTGGCCAGGCCGAGGGCGCACGGGCAGGCGATCACCAGCACGGCGACAGCATTGATCACCGCGGTTTCCAGCGGCGCGCCATACAGCCACCAGCCAATCAGTGTGACCAGAGCAATCAGCAACACGGTCGGCACAAAGATCTGGCTGACCTTGTCCACCAGTTTCTGGATCGGTGCTTTCGCCGCCTGCGCGTCCTCGACCAGACGAATGATCCGCGCCAGCACGGTTTCCGCGCCGAGTGCCTGAGTGCGCACCAGCAAACGCCCCTCGCCATTGATGGCGCCGCCGGTGACCTTGTCGCCCGGTTGTTTCGGCACTGGCAGGCTTTCGCCGCTGATCAGTGCCTCGTCGGCGTGGCTCTGGCCTTCGATGACTTCGCCGTCGACCGGAAAGCGCTCGCCCGGTTTGACCAGCACCAGATCGTCGAGGCGCAGTGCGCTGATAGCGACGTCCTGCTCACGGCCGTCGATCACCTGAATCGCCCGTTCTGGACGCAACGCTTCAAGGGCGCGGATGGCGCTGGCGGTCTGGCGTTTGGCGCGGCTCTCGAGATATTTGCCGAGCAGCACCAGGGCAATAACCACTGCCGATGCTTCGAAATACAGATGCGGCATGCGCCCGTCGGCGCTGGCCCATTCATACACGCTCAGGCCATAACCGGCGCTGGTGCCAAGGGCGACGAGCAGATCCATGTTGCCGGCACCGGCGCGCACGGCTTTCCACGCTGCCACGTAGAAGCGCGCACCGAAAATGAATTGCACGGGCGTGGCGAGGGCGAACTGCGCCCAGGCCGGGAGCATCCAGTGAATGCCGAACGGCTGCAGCAGCATCGGCAACACCAGCGGCAGGGCGAGGGCGATCGCGCAGATCAATGCCCAGCGCTCACGGTGCAGACGTTTTTGCTGGTCATCGGATTGCGCCCGCTCGGCTTGCCAGACGCTGGCCGAATAACCGGCCTTGCTCACCGCATCGAGCAGGGTTTGCGCATCGACTTGACCGAGCAATTCGATATGCGCACGTTCGTTGGCCAGATTGACGCTGACACTGTTCACGCCGGCGACTTTGCTCAGCGCACGTTCGACGCGACCGACGCAGGACGCACAGGTCATGCCGTCGATGCTCAGCTCGACGGTTTGCCGGGGCACGCTGTAACCGGCGCGCTCTACGGCTTGCATCAGCGCCGGCAGGCTGTCGCCGGGCGCCTGCACCCGGGCCTGCTCGGTGGCGAGGTTGACGCTGACGGCACTGGCGCCGCTGACCTTGCGCAAGGCCCGCTCGACACGCCCGGCGCAACTGGCGCAGGTCATGCCGACAATCGGCAGATCGAAAGTGGTGGATTCGGACATCGGTCGCACTCCCTGTAGTGGATGCCTACAAGGATCAACCTTGCCATGCGGGCAAGGTCAAGCGCCATTATTCAAGCCGCAGAACGAACTGTGGGAGCGAGCCTGCTCGCGAAAGCGGTGTATCAGTCCACATCATCGCTGAATGAACTACCGCATTCGCGAGCAGGCTCGCTCCCACAGGTCGGCGATCTGCTCAGTAACCGAGGCCTGCCGGTTTCAGGTACACGCCTTCGGCATTCATCGCCAAGCGGAACTTGAGCACGTCACCGGCATGCAACACGACTTCCTGCGAGCCCGGCGCCAGCATGCCCGGACTGCAACCCGGCGCCTGACCCGGCAACAGTTTCAAACGCAGCGAAACCTTGCCCGGTGGCAAGTTGAACGACGTGCTCTGCTCCTGAAACAGGCGAGCCGAGAGCTGGTCCTGGATGTACACGCCAATCTCGCACGAGGTCGCTACTTCGAGGCGCTCGCGGGAGATGATCAGTACCGCGTAGTCCTCACCGGCGGCTTGCACCTGAGGAACGGCGGCGAAAAGGCTGAGCAAGCCAAACAGGCTCAAAGCTGACCAGCGCATGGCTGAATCTCCTGAATTCAAGTCATTGATGCACGCAGCTTGGCCGAGCGCGACGCCGATTGCCAGCCCGGCAGTTTTTCGCAGAACTTGACCTTGCCATCGTGGCAAGCTCGAGACTGGCGGCAACCTCACTCAAAGGAGTCTTCCCATGCAAGTGTTCAACGTTCAAGGCATGTCCTGCGGTCATTGCGTCAAAGCCATTACCAATGCCGTGCAGGCGCTGGATCCGGCGGCCAGCGTCCGCGTCGATCTGCCAGCAAAAGAAGTCGGCGTTGAAAGCGCGCTGAGTGCCGATCAGGTCATCGATGCGATTCGCGAAGAAGGTTATGAGGTGAAGCTCGTCTGAAATTGATCGTTAGCGAGCTATCGGAATGTTCAAGGCGTCCGGGCGCGGCTAGACTGTCGGGCTGCGACTTGCCCCCCTGGATGCCTGATGAATTTCCGCACGATTTTGATACTCGGCGCCTTGAGCGCTTTCGGTCCTTTGGCGATCGACTTCTATTTACCGGCGTTTCCGGCCATGGCGCTGGCGTTCGGCACCGATGAGCAGCATGTTCAACTGACGCTGGCAGCGTATTTCCTCGGCCTGTCGCTGGGCCAACTGGCCTACGGCCCGATCGCTGACCGTTTCGGGCGGCGCATTCCGCTGCTCAGCGGCGTCGGCCTGTTCACCCTGGCGTCATTGGCCTGCGCCTATGCGCCGAATCTGGAATGGCTGATCGCCGCGCGTTTCGTCCAGGCATTGGGCGGCTGCGCGGGCATGGTGATTTCCCGCGCCGTGGTCGCCGACAAGTGTGACGCGGTGGGCTCGGCGAAGGTGTTTTCCCAACTGATGCTGGTGATGGGCCTGGCACCGATTCTGGCGCCGATGCTCGGTGGTCTGCTGGTCAACACCACCGGCTGGCAGTCGATCTTTCTGGTGCTGACCGGCTTCAGTGCGCTGGCGGGTCTGGCGGTGGCGCTGGGTCTGCCGGAAAGCATGCCGGCGCATCTGCCGCGGCAGCCGTTGTCCGGTGCGTTGCGCCAGTACGGGCGACTGCTCAAGGACTCGGTCTACCTCGGCCACGCCCTGACCGGCGGTATCGCCATCGCCGGAATGTTCGCCTACATCGCCGGTTCACCCTTTGTTTTCATCAAGCTCTACGGCGTACCGGCCGAGCATTTCGGCTGGCTGTTCGGCACCAACGCGGCGGGCTTCATTCTGGTGGCGCAAGTCAATGCGCGGCTGCTGGCCAAACGCGGCCCGGCGTTTTTGCTGGTGCGCGCCGTGTGGGTGTATTTCCTCGCCGGCCTGACGTTGCTGGCGGTCGGCGCGATGCGCCCTGAAGCGCTGTGGCCGCTGCTGATTCCGCTGTTCATCTGCATTGCCAGCCTCGGCTGCATCATTCCCAATGCCTCGGCTTGTGCGATGAACGGTCAGGGCGCGCGCGCCGGCAGTGCGTCGGCGATGCTCGGTTGCCTGCAATTCAGCATCGCCGCCGGCGCGGCAGCGTTGGTGGGGGTTTTGCACGATGGCAGCGCCGTGCCGATGGCCATGGTCATCAGCCTGTGCGGTTTGCTGGTGGTCAGCGTCGCGCTGCTCACCCGGCGCTTGCACAATGCCCGGGCGCTGGCGCAAGCCCAGGTTTGAGCGCTTCAGCCGGCGGCGCGTTGCTGGCTGTGTTCGGGAATCCGGTGGGGCGCGCAGAGTCGCGCTTCGAGGGTGCGAGTGAAAGCCAGGGCCTCGGCCTCACTGCGAAAGGTTACAACGTGTTGGTCCAGGCGAACCTGCCATTGGGACTTTGCCACTTCTTTTATCAGGATCTTCATTGCTGACCTCCCTTGCGTAAAAGATGTATCGCAGAGGCTTCGATTGTAGACCCCAATACCAGCGCAATTGTGACAAGCCTCAGGCAACTGACTGACGGCAAAAAACCTTCGCAGCCCCTGTAGGAGCTGCCGAAGGCTGCGATCTTTTGACTTTAGAAACCTTCTAAAACAATTTTTCCCTTGGCCTTGCCGCTTTCCAGCAGCTCGTGAGCGCGGCGCAGGTTGGCCGCGTTGATCACGCCGAAGTGCTCGCCCAAGGTGGTCTTCAAGGTGCCGGCGTCAATCAGCTCGGCGACGCGGTTGAGCAGCTTGTGCTGTTCGATCATGTCCGGCGTTTCGAACAGCGAGCGGGTGTACATGAACTCCCAGTGCAACGACAGGCTTTTGCGTTTGAGCAGGCCGATATCGAGCGACTTCGGATCGTCGATCAGCGCGAGCCTGCCTTGTGGCGCGAGGGCTTCGACCAGTTGCGGCAGGTGCTGATCGGTCTGGGTCAGGCTGGCGACGTGGGTCACACTGTCGATGCCGGCGCGTTTCAGTTCTTCGCTCAGCGGCTGGCTGTGATCGATGACCAGATCGGCGCCCAGTCCGTTGACCCAGTCGCGGGTTTGCGCACGCGATGCGCTGCCGATCACCTTCAACCCGGTCAGTTGCCTGGCCAGTTGTGTGAGTATCGAACCCACACCGCCCGCCGCGCCAACGATCAGCAGACTCTGGCCTTCGTCGGTATCGCCTTGTTGAATTTGCAGACGTTCAAAGAGCAGCTCCCACGCAGTGATCGCGGTCAGCGGCAGGGCGGCGGCTTCGGCAAAACCGAGGGTCCTGGGCATGTGCCCGACAATTCGCTCATCGACCACGTGCAACTCGCTGTTGCCGCCCGCGCGGGCAATCGAGCCGGCGTAGAAGACCTTATCGCCAGCCTTGAACAGGCTGACGTCGCTGCCCACCGCCTTGACCACACCGGCGACATCCCAGCCCAGCACTTTCGCCGCACCGTTTTCCGGGGCCACGTTCTGCCGCACTTTGGTATCGACCGGATTGACCGAGATGGCTTTGACTTCCACCAACAGGTCGCGCGGGCCGGGGACCGGTTCTGGCAGTTCGATGTCCTCCAGGGAATTGGCGTCGCTGATCGGCAGGGAAGCGTAATAGGCGATGGCTTTCATGAGTGGCTCCGTACAGTTGATTCGAAATCGATGGAGGCCATCATTGGCTATTTCTCTGCGGGATAAAACCGGCTAAAAGAGCAGTCTCTTTCAATTTTTTTTTGATAATCGAGGCTGAGCATGTTGCGTTTCGATGACTTGCAGTTGTTTGTCCGTGCGGCGGATCTGGGCAGTCTGTCAGCGGCGGCACGGGTGATGGACATGTCCGCCGCCGTGGCCAGCGCGGCGTTGAAGCGCATCGAGCAGCAACTCGGCGCGCGGCTGCTGGCGCGTTCGACTCGCAGTCTGCGCCTGACCGCGGAGGGCGAAGGCTTCCTCGAATACGCCCGCGCTGCCTTGAGCAATCTCGATGAGGGGCGTCGTCTGCTCGCCAGCGGTCAGGATCAGGTCAGCGGGATTTTGCAGTTGTCGGCGCCTTCGGACTTCGGTCGCAATCTGCTGCTGCCGTGGCTCGATCAGTTCCAGCGGGAACATCCGAATCTGACGGTGCGGTTGTTGCTCGGCGACCGCATCGCCGACCTGTTCCGGCAGCCGGTGGACGTTGCCCTGCGTTACGGCGAACCGGAAGACTCCTGCCTGGTCGCCCTGCCCATCGCTGCGCACAACCGCCGTGTGTTGTGTGCTTCGCCCGATTATCTGGCCCGGCATGGAGAACCGCACCAGCTTGAGCAACTGGCCCAGCACAATTGTTTGTTGTACATGCTCGGCAGCCGCGTTCATGACCACTGGAGTTTTCATGATGGCAAGCGCGAAGTCGGTCTGACCGTCAGCGGCGACCGCTTCAGCGATGACGCCGACGTCGTGCGCTTATGGGCGCTGGCCGGCGCTGGGATCGCCTATAAATCCTGGTTGGACGTCGGCAGCGATGTGCTGGCCGGGCGTCTGAAAGTGCTGATGCCGGAACTGCTCTGTGAGCGCGCACCGCTGAATCTGTTGTGCGCCCATCGCGCACAATTGAGTAAGCCAGTGAACCTGTTGAGGGAGATGCTCGCCAGCCGATGCGCCGAATTGAGTAGTCAATTTCCCGGTTTCCTCAAAGTTGATCATTAGTCGCAGGCAAATAGAGAAATTTCTGTCAGGAACAATCGCCACCTGCGCAGGCCCAGGCGCAGGACGTCTGGCTTAACCCGCTTATACTAGCGCCCGCCTCATGCCTGCACTGACACCCTGGCGCGCAGACCCCGTAACGCGTTGCCGGCTTTTTGGTGACGGTTGCAACTTCTGCTGCCAGGTTGTGTGCCGGAGCAGCTTGTGTCGGTGGCATGCCTTGCCTCGATTCAGGGCGATTTTCGCGTGTTGGCCGATGACCGATTAGCGGCCAAGATGTCTCCGAGCGGTAGACGATACGATTCGACAGGGAGTGAACATATGGAACATGCACCGTGCATCAGCCAGATCGCTACATTGCTGGCCGACCCCAAGCGCAGCGCGATGATGTGGGCGTTGATGGATGGCTCGGCCCGCCAGGCCGAGGAGCTGGCGCTGCTGGCCGGGCTCTCGCCGTCGTCGGCCAGTGCACATCTGGGGCGACTGTCCGCAGGTGGTCTGTTGAATGTCGAAATGCGTGGGCGCAAACGCTTCTTTCGCCTGGCGGCCCCGGAAGTCGGCGCCGCCATCGAGGCGCTGGCCAGCGCCACCATCGCCAGCGCGCCGCGGGAAGTTCCCGCCGCGCTGAAACGCTCCACGCCCATGGTCCGGCCACAGGCAGCGCCGTCCTCGCTGTTACGCGCGCGGTTCTGCGACGATCACCTGGGCGGCACCCTGGCGGCCGATCTTTACCAGCGCCTGCTCGATGCCGGCTGGATCGAACAGCTTGAGCAGCGGGTGGTGGTGACACACAAGGGCTCGACCCAACTGGCCCAGCGCGGCGTATTCATTCAGGCTCTGGCGCACCGTAACGTGCAGGTCGCCTGTGCCTGCCCGGACTGGAGCGAGCGCCGTCCGCACATGGGCGGCTCGCTGGGGGCGGCGTTGTTGCAGTTGTTCATGCAGTCCGGCTGGCTGACCTTGCCCAACGATTCGCGCGCCTTGCAGCTGACGGCCAGCGGCCAGCGCGAAATCCATCGTTTTGCCAGGGAAACCGAGCTGGAAACAGCGTTCTAGAGCCTTGCCCTGCGACAAGCTGAAGGGCTGCGTCGTCTACGACTGTGAACAGGTCGCATCCAGTACGACCTCTGAATGACCATCACGCACACTCGATCCGGGGATTTTCCGGATGGGGGAGCAGGACATGAATACTCAACGCTTTAGCGCGGCAGAACGCCTGGAACGACTGCCGGTCAGTGGTTATCACCGCGTCATCTTCACCATCATCGCTCTGGCGTTTTTCTTCGATTCAATGGATCTGGCGATGATGACTTTTCTGCTCGGCTCGATCAAAGCCGAATTCGGCCTGAGCAGTGCCCAAGCCGGGCTGCTCGCCAGCTCGAGCTTTTTCGGCATGGTGCTGGGGGCGTCGTTGTCGGGGATGCTCGCCGACCGGTTCGGGCGAAAACCGGTGTTTCAGTGGAGCATCGTCTTGTGGGGCGTGGCCAGTTACCTGTGTTCGACGGCGCAGACAGTGGAGACGCTGACGCTGTTCCGCATTCTGCTGGGCATTGGCATGGGCATGGAGTTTCCCATCGCGCAATCGATGCTGTCGGAGCTGATTCCGGCGCAACGACGCGGGCGTTACATTGCGCTGATGGACGGCTTCTGGCCGCTGGGGTTCGTCGCGGCAGGCGTGCTGTCGTACTTCCTGCTGCCGCTGATTGGCTGGCGCGATATCTTTCTGGTACTGGCGGTGCCGGCGGTGTTTGTCCTGGCGATCCGTTTTTTCATCCCTGAATCGCCGCGCTGGCTGGAACAGGCCGGGCGCGATGCCGACGCGGACAAAGTGTTGACTGGCATCGAAGCGCGGGTGCGTGCTTCGCTTGGCGGTGCAGCGTTGCCGCAACCGCTGCGTTTGCCACGTACCGTGACACCACCGGGCAATTTCTTCTCGGCACTCAAGCAGATCTGGTCGCCGCAATATCGCCAGCGTACGACGATGATCTGGAGCCTGTGGTTTTTTGCGTTGCTGGGTTTCTACGGGCTCACCTCGTGGCTGAGCGCGCTGCTGCAGCAGTCGGGTTTTGCCGTGACGCAGTCGGTGTATTACACCGTGCTGATCTCGCTGGGCGGGATCCCGGGATTCCTCATGGCCGCGTGGCTGGTGGAGCGTTGGGGGCGCAAACCGGTGTGCATCGTCACCTTGCTCGGCGGCGGGGTGATGGCATTTCTGTACGGGCAGAGCGCGGTGTTTGGCGGCAACGTGGCGTTGCTGATCGGCACTGGATTGCTGATGCAGTTTTTTCTGTTCGGCATGTGGGCGGTGCTCTACACCTACACGCCGGAGCTGTATCCGACCTCGGCGCGGGCAACCGGCTCGGGATTCGCCTCGGCGATCGGCCGCGTCGGTTCGTTGCTCGGGCCATTGGTGACCGGGCTGGTGTTCCCGATTACCGGCCAGGGCGGGGTGTTCGCGCTGGGCGCGGCGTGCTTTGCGATTGCGGCGGCAGTGGTGTGGTTGTTCGGGATGGAGACCCGGGGCAAGACGCTGGAAGAGCTGACCGAATCGACATCAATATGAATGTGGGAGCGAGCCTGCTCGCGAAAGCGGTGTTTCATTCAACGAAAATGTTGACTGACACTCCCTCTTCGCGAGCAGGCTCGCTCCCACATGTTGCTTACGGTTTTACCAACCGCGCATCCAGGCTGTTCTGTGCCAGACGCCGGGCCTGATCCTGAGTCATGCCTAGATGCTCGTGCAGGGCATGGAAGTTTTCGGTCACGTAACCGCCGAAATACGCCGGGTCATCGGAGTTCACCGTAACCTTCACGCCGCGTTCGAGCATGTCGAGGATGTTGTGCTGCGACATGTGATCGAACACGCAGAGCTTGGTGTTCGACAGCGGGCACACGGTCAGCGGGATCTGCTCGTCGATGATGCGCTGCATCAGGCGCTCGTCTTCGATGGCGCGCACACCATGGTCGATACGCTGGATTTTTAGCAGATCGATGGCTTCCCAGATGTACTCCGGCGGGCCTTCTTCACCGGCGTGAGCAACGGTGAGGAAGCCTTCGTCGCGGGCACGATCGAAGACGCGTTTGAACTTGCTCGGCGGGTGACCCATTTCCGAGCTGTCCAGACCCACCGCCACAAACGCGTCACGGAACGGCAGCGCCTGATCCAGGGTTTTCTCGGCTTCTGCTTCGCTCAGATGGCGCAGGAAACTGAGGATCAAACCGCTGCTGATGCCCAGTTGCGTCTCGCCATCCTTGAGCGCGGCGGCGATGCCGTTGAGCACCACTTCAAACGGGATGCCCCGGTCGGTGTGGGTCTGCGGATCGAAGAACGGTTCGGTGTGAATCACGTTCTGGGCCTTGCAGCGCAGCAGGTAGGCCCAGGTCAGGTCGTAGAAATCCTGCGAGGTGCGCAGCACGTCGGCGCCCTGGTAATACAGGTCGAGAAATTCCTGCAGGTTATTGAAGGCATAAGCCTTGCGCAGGGTTTCCACATCGCTCCACGGCAGGGCGATCTTGTTGCGTTCGGCCAGGGCGAACAGCAGTTCCGGCTCCAGCGAACCTTCCAGATGCAGGTGCAGTTCGGCTTTGGGCAGGGCGTTGAGCCAGTCGTACATAGTCTTTTCTCATCAGGTGCAATGCCGGCATTCTACAGAGGCTTGCCGCAACAATTGGCAAAACCTGACCAGGTGATCCATCACACTGTCTGTTGCTCGCGGCGATAGGCATAGGTATCGGCGAAACGCGACAGCAGGAATTCGGCACAACTGGTTGTGGCATATTTCGCCGGATGCTGCGCGTCCTGGCAACCGGGCAGGCATTCGATACGGGTGTCAGGGTGCGGTTCGGCGAAGAACGGCATCGAATAGCGATCCACGCCCAGCGGGCTGATCACCCGGTGCGGGGTCGAGCGATAACGGTCGTTGCTCCAGCGCGCCATCATGTCGCCGAGGTTGACCACGAAGGTGCCGTCGATGGGCGGCGCGTCGATCCATTCGCCTCGCACATTCTTGACCTGCAAGCCACCGGCGCTGTCCTGATACAGCAAGGTGATGCAGCCGTAATCGGTATGGGCACCGGCGCCTTGCTGCTCGGCAGAACTGGCGGTGTGACGGGGTGGGTAATGGATCATGCGCAACACGCTGACCGGCTCGACGAAGCGCGTGTCGAAGAAATCGCGCTCGATGCCCAGCGCAATGGTCATCACCCGCAGCAGAGTTTGCGCCAGCGCCTGCATGTCGAGGTAATGCTGCTCCATCAGCGCTTCCCAGCCAGGCAGCGCCGGATGGCGATTGGGCCCGCGCAACGGTTTTTCCGCGAGCACCTCAGGGTGGTCGGCGGGCAGGTGCAGGCCCATGTCGAAGGTTTCTTTCAGGTCGCTGGGTTTGTCCGGGTCCAGTTGCTCGGTAGCAATCGCACCGTAGCCGCGATGGTGGCGGGTCTGGGTGATGTCGATCCGGAGTTTTTCTGCAGCGGGCAGGGCGAAGAAGCGCCGGGCATGATCGAGCAAGGCCTCGATGCGCTGGACGGAAACCGGATGGCCCTTGATGTAGAAGAAACCCCACTCGCGACAGGCCTGGTCGATCTGTTCGGCGACAGCTGGCCAGGCATTCTCGTCGGGGGTGTAGAGCGGGCTGATGTCGATGATGGGGAGCTGGTTCATACACAATCCTTGAATATCCTGAAGATCCAACTGTGGGAGCGAGCCCGCTCGCGAAAGCGGTAGATCAGACAACTCAACGGTGACTGATCCAACGTCTTCGCGAGCAGGCTCGTTCCCACAGGGCTTTGTGTGAAGCGAGGGGATCACTTCGGCATGTCGGCCTTCATGCCCTCGACGTAATAATTCATCGAGGCCAGTTCCGCGTTGGTCGCACTTGCCCCCGCCGGGATTTTTTCGACACCGGCCTGATCCTTGATCGGCCCGGCGAAGGGCTGCAGCGCGCCACTTTTGATGTCGGCAATCAGCTGCTCTGCTTCGGTCTTTATCGACGCCGGCACCACATCGCTGATCGGCAATTGCACCGTGCCTTCCTTCAACCCGCCCCAATAGTCCTGGGATTTCCAGGTGTGATCGATCACGCCCTGCGTCGCCTGAATGTAGTGCGGAGCCCAGTCGTTAACGATTGAAGTCAGCACCGCTTTCGGACCGAAGTGCGCCATGTCCGAGGCGTAGCCGACGGCATACACGCCGCGCCGTTCGGCGGCCTGGATCGGCGCCGGGCTGTCGGTGTGCTGGAACACCACGTCCACGCCCTGATCGATCAGCGCGTTGGCGGCATCGGCTTCCTTGCCCGGGTCGAACCAGGAGTTGACCCACACCACTTTGATTTCGGTGCCGGGGTTGTACTTGTTCAAGGCCAGTTGAATCGCGTTGATGTCGCGGATCACTTCCGGAATCGGGAACGAGGCGACGTAGCCGATCTTCTTGCTCTTGGTCATCTTCGCCGCGAGGAATCCGCCGACGTAGCGACCCTCATACGTGCGCGCCAGATAGGTGCCGAGGTTCTTGTCCCGCTTGTAACCGGTGGCGTGCTCGAAGGTGACCTTGGGAAACTGTTTGGCGACCTTTACCGTTGGGTTCATGTAGCCGAAAGACGTAGTGAAGATCAGGTCGTATTGGTCCTTGGCCATGTTGCGGATCACCCGCTCGGCGTCGGCACCTTCGGCGACGTTTTCCACGTAGTTGGTGGTGATCTGCGCGCCGAATTTTTCCGCCAGGGCCTTGCGCCCCTGTTCGTGCTGATACGTCCAGCCGTGGTCACCGATCGGGCCGATGTAGACGAAACCGACCTTCAGCGGATCGGCAGCGCTGGCGCTCAGGCTGATGCCCAGGCCGATGGCGGCGTACAGCAATTTGTGCAGCGGACGTATTGGCATGAACCCGGACTCCATTTTGTTGAGTGTGCTCAGGGCCAATGCAAATTGCTGACCAACAGGACAACAAACTTTCGATAACCGCGTGATGGCTATCGCGAGCAGGCTCACTCCTACAGGGGAATACATTTCAACTGTAGGAGTGAGCCTGCTCGCGATAGGGCCCTCAAGGCCAATAAAGGTGCACCTGACGAAGCACCGCCATGGGTTGGTGCGCTAAGGTGTAACGAAACGTTAGCGCCGCCCGGCAGTCAGTAGCTTCATCAGCTCTCTTCGGCAAAAGGCCTTTCATGCTCTCGATCCTCAAACAAGAAAGCTTCCTGCTGCTGGCAGTCCTTGCCGCGTGCGTCGCTTATCCACTGGAACACTGGCTACTGCACAGCGGCCAGATCGTCGCGCTGATCGGCGGCCTGCTGCTGATCGCCTTCATCGTCGCCGCCTCAATGCGCGTGGCCCATCACGCCGAATTGCTCGCGGAGAAGGTCGGCGATCCTTATGGCACGATGATCCTGACGCTCTCGGCGGTGCTGGTCGAAGTGGTGATCCTGGCGATCATGATGAGCAACGAAGCCTCGGCGACGCTGGTGCGCGACACCATCTACTCCGCGGTGATGCTCGACATCAACGGCATCCTCGGCCTCGCCGCGTTGATGGGCGGGATCAAGTATGGCGAGCAGTCCTACAACGACGATTCGGCGCGCAGCTACAGCGTGATGATCCTGACCGCGATGGGCGTGTCGATGGTAGTTCCGGAGTTCATTCCCCAAGCCAACTGGAAGTTGTATTCGGCGTTCACCATCGGCGCGATGGTGGTGCTTTACGCGCTGTTTTTGCGCATGCAGGTCGGCCCGCACAGTTACTTTTTCAGCTACAGCTACCCGGACAAACGCCGCAGGAAAGAACCGGTGGAGCAGGAGCCGAAACCGGTCAGCCTGGCGCTGTCGATCGGCATTCTGGTGGCGGGGGTGGTGATTATCGGCGCACTGGCCGAGGTGATGTCCAAGACCCTCGACCTGGGCCTGGAAGGCACCGGCGCGCCGCCGGTGATCACAGCGATTCTGGTGGCGGCGATTTCGGCGGCACCGGAAATTCTGACCGCATTGCGCGCGGCACTGGCCAACCGCATGCAGTCGGTGGTGAACATTGCGATGGGGGCATCGTTGTCGACGGTGATCCTGACCGTGCCGGTGATGGAAGCGATGGCGCTGTACACCGGCCAGCCGTTTCAAATGGCGATGACCCCGGTGCAGACGGTGATGATCTTCATCACCCTGATCGTCAGCGCGATCAACCTCAATGACGGCGAGACCAATGCAATTGAGGGCATGACGCACTTTGTGCTGTTTGCAACGTTCATCATGCTGTCATTGCTCGGTCTCTAAGCCCAGCCGAGCCCCCTGTAGGAGCTGCCGAAGGCTGCGATCTGTTGATCTTGCTTCTAAAAACAGATCAAAAGATCGCAGCCTTCGGCAGCTCCTACAGGGGGATGTTGTTGGATCAGGTGCCGGCGATCAACTGCCGCGCCGCCTGGCTGTGATCGGCAATCAGGCCTTTCAGATCCAGCCCTTCAACCTGGCCGTCGACCACTCGCCATTTGCCGGCAACCATCACTCGATCCGCGCGGTCGGCGCCGCACAGCAGCAGCGCGGAAATCGGATCGTGGCTGCCAGAGAAGCGCAGTTCGTCGAGTTTGAACAGCGCCAGATCCGCCTGCTTGCCCACCGCGATTTCACCGATGTCGGTGCGCCCCAGCAGGCTCGCCGAACCTTTGGTCGCCCAGCCCAGCACGCGTTCCGGGGTGATCTTTTCGGCGCCGTAACGCAGGCGCTGGATGTACAGAGCCTGACGCGCTTCGAGGATCATATTCGAGGCATCGTTGGACGCCGAACCGTCCACGCCAAGGCCAAACAGCGCACCGGCGTCGGTCAGCTCGATGCTCGGGCAGATCCCCGACGCCAAGCGCATGTTCGAGCTTGGGCAATGGCAGATGCCGGTGCCGGCCTGGCCGAGGCGGGCGATTTCGTCAGGATTGAAATGGATGCCGTGTGCCAGCCAGGTGCGCGGCCCGAGCCAGCCGACGCTGTCCAGATAATCGACAGTGCGCAGACCGAAGCGCTGCAGGCAGAAGTCTTCTTCATCGAGGGTTTCCGCCAGGTGCGTGTGCAGGCGCACATCGAGCTTGTTGGCCAGATCAGCGCTGGCCGCCATGATTTCCGGGGTCACCGAGAACGGCGAGCACGGTGCCAGCGCAATCTGGATCTGCGCGCCTTCGCCACGCTCGTGGTACTCGTGAATCAGCCGCTGACTGTCGTCGAGAATCACCTGACCTTCTTGCACAGTCTGCTGCGGAGGCAGGCCGCCGTCCTTTTCGCCGAGGCTCATCGAGCCGCGAGTGAGCATGGCGCGCATGCCCAGTTCACGCACCGTTTCGACTTGCACATCGATAGCGTTTTCCAGACCGTCCGGGAACAGATAGTGATGGTCGGCAGCGGTGGTGCAACCGGACAGAAGCAATTCGGCCAGCGCCACTTTGGTAGCGAGGGCGAGTTTTTCCGGGGTGAGGCGTGCCCATACCGGGTACAGGGTTTTCAGCCACGGGAACAGCGGTTGGTTGACCACCGGCGCCCAGGCGCGGGTCAGGGTCTGATAGAAATGATGGTGGGTGTTGATCAGCCCCGGCAGGATCACATGTTCGCGGGCATCGAACACTTCATTGCACGGCGTCGACGGCTGCTGGCCGGCAGCGAGCACTTCGACGATCACACCGTCTTGCAGCACCAGTCCGCCACGGGCGTCGAGCGCGTTGGCCGTGAAGATGGCGAGGGGATTTTTTAACCAGGTACGGGTCGCAGGCATTGTGGCCGGCTCCTCTGAAAGTTGGGTTCAGGGTTGCCAGCTCAGTGTTGCCCTGTCTGCTGATCCAGGGTCGCCGCGAAGGACGAGGCGCGCAGTTTCAAACAAAACGCCCCATCGGGCAAGCCCAACCCGACCGGACACCACGGTCCCGTGTAGGAGCTGCCGAAGGCTGCGATCTTTTGATCTTGATCTTGATCTTGAAAATCAAAAGATCGCAGCCTTCGGCAGCTCCTACACAGGAGATTCGTAGACTTACCAGGGAATGGTTTCACCCTTGTAGTTGACGAAGTGATGCCCGCCCTTGCCGGTAAACGCATTCACCTGATCGATCAGCCCGCGGGTGCTGGTCTCGACGTCGAGATCGGCGCCTTCACCGCCCATGTCGGTCTTCACCCAGCCTGGATGCAGCGACAGTACGGTCAGTTTCCGCTCGCCCAATTGCGTGACAAAACTGTTGGTCATCGAATTCAGCGCTGCCTTGCTCGCCTTGTACAGCGCCAGTTCCGGCGCATCGGGCATGGTCACGCTGCCGAGCACCGAACTCATGAACGCCAGCACTCCGCTGCCGTCGCGGATCTGCCCGACGAAACGCTGCGCCAGATTGATCGGCGCCACGGCGTTGGTGAAAAACAATTGGCCGACCTCGGCCAGCGTCGCGCCCCCCGGCGTCTGTACATCCGGGCCTTTGACCCCGGCGTTGACGAACAACAGATCGAAGGTTTCGCCCTTGAGCTTCTGACTCAGGGCGATCACCGCTTGCTGATCGTCCATGTCGAGCTTCTCGATGCGCACGTCACCCAGCGCTTGCAACGCCTCGGCCTTCTGCGGATTGCGCACGGTGGCGGTTACTCGCCAGCCGTCGCCCAGCAGGGTCTTCACCAGCCCGAGGCCCAAGCCCCGGGAGGCGCCGATGATCAATGCGTTTTTTGCCTGAGACATGATGGGGTTTCCTTGAAAGTCAGCGTTCAGGATTCAATGGACAGGCCTGACCGAAGCGCAGTTGCAGCTCTTGGCGAAAAACAGGCTTTGACGCCCGGAGCATACTCCAGGCTTGCTGAATTTCTCGAGATTGCTTCATCGGAAATAGCTGTGGGGCGTGGTCCATGTGTTGCCTTTGCGGACGCTTTCACGAGCAGGCTCGCTCCCACAGGGGATCTGGGTTAACCCGGTCAAATGTGGGAGCGAGCCTGCTCGCGAAGAGGCCCGCTCTGACAACGATTAATGTCCAGATTGCCACGGCTGCCCCAACGAAACCGGCGCATACAACCTTGTGCGCACGGCATCGCGAGACAACAACACCAGCACCACAATCGTTGCGACGTACGGCAGCATCGCCAGCAGGCTCGAAGGAATCGCCAGCCCCAAGCCCTGCGCCACCAGATGCAGGATGCTGGCGAGGCCAAACAGATACGCGCCGAGCAACAACCGCCATACTCGCCAACTGGCAAACACCACCAGCGCCAGCGCAATCCAGCCGCGTCCGGCGGTCATGTTTTCTGCCCACATCGGTGTGTACGCCAGCGACAGATATGCCCCGGCCAGTCCTGCCATTGCGCCGCCGAACAGCACCGCCAGGGTGCGCACGGTCAACACCGGCAGACCCATGGCGCTGGCCGCATTCGGGTTTTCACCGACCGCTTGGATGATCAGCCCGACACGACTCTTGACGATCAGCCACGCCACCAGCGCAAACAGCGCGAACGACAGGTACACCAGCAGATCCTGGGCAAACAGCATTCGCCCGATCAGCGGTATTTCACTCAAGTACGGAATCGCCAAAGGCTCGAAACCCGCCAGCGGTTTACCGACCCAGGCCGCGCCGACAAAGGTCGAAAGCCCGACGCCGAAAATCGTCAGGGCCAGCCCGGTGGCCACTTGATTGGCAGTGAACACCAGCGCAACCAGGGCAAACAACGATGACAGCAGCATGCCGGCGAGCATCGCCAACAGCACGGCCAGCCAAAGGTTGCCGCTGTTGAAGGCGACGATAAAACCGATCACCGCACCGAACAGCATCATGCCTTCCTGCCCGAGGTTGAGGACGCCGCTCTTCTCGCAGATCAGTTCACCCAGTGCCACCAGCAGTAGCGGCGTGCCGCAGCGGATCATGGCGTAAAAAATATTGCTCAACAGATCGATATCCATCACAGCGCTCCGGCGGTTACGACAGGGGGCGAGGCGCGCCGGGTCCAGCGCAGTTTCAGGCGTGGCCGATAGAGAATCAGCACGTCACAGGCGAGCAGGAAAAACAGCATCATCCCTTGGAACAACTGAGTGATCGCCTGCGGCAGATTGAGCGACATTTGCGCACTTTCGCCACCGATGTACAGCAGCGCCATCAGCAGACTGGAGAAGAGAATGCCAAGTGGATTGAGGCGTCCGAGAAACGCCACGGTGATCGCCGCGTAGCCGTAGCCCGGCGACACCTGCGGCACCAATTGGCCGATCGGCCCGGTCACTTCGCAAACCCCGGCCAGCCCAGCCAATCCGCCGCTGATCAACAAGGCCAGCCAGATCAGACGTTTCTCGCGAAAGCCGACAAAACCCGCCGCGCGCTTGTCCAGCCCGAGCACTTTGATCTGAAAACCGATAAAGCTTTTCTGCAACAACACCCACACCGCGACCAGCGCGAGCAGGGCGAAATACACCCCGGCATGCACCCGGCCGTCTTCCAGCAGCAGCGGCAAACGACTGGCGTCGCCGAACATCGCTGACTCGGGGAAGTTGAACCCGGCCGGATCCTTCAACGGCCCGTGCACGCAAAACAGCAGCAGGTTCAACGCGATGTAATTGAGCATGATGCTGGTGAGGATTTCGTTGGCGTTGAAGCGCGTGCGCAGCCACGCGGTCAGCCCGGCCCATGCGGCGCCGGCGAAGGTGCCGGTCAGCAGAATCAGCACCAGCGCCCAGCGACTCTGCATATCGATAACGTTCACTGCCAAAGCACTGCCGGCCAGGGCGCCGAGGAGCAACTGGCCTTCGGCGCCGATGTTCCAGATCCGCGCCTGATAGGCCACGGCCAGTCCCAGTGCGCAGAGCAGAATCGGCAATGCCTTGACCAGTAACTCGGACACGCCATACACGTCGCTGACCGGCGCGATCAACAGCGTGTGCAGGGTTTGCAGCGGATCGTGGCCCAGAGCGAGGAACAGCAGCGAGCCGCAACCCAAGGTCAGCGTCGCCGCCAATAACGGCGAGCACCACAGCATCAGGCGCGATTGCTGGCCACGGGGTTCGAGAGAAAGCAGCATGGTTGAAACTCCGTTAAATCGAGGCGGCGCAAGGTGAGTGATCGAACTGGCCGGCCATCCACGCGCCGACATCGCTCAGTTGCGTATCGAAGGTGTCATGCAGCGCCGACAGGCGGCCGCCACACAGGGCGCCGAGGCGATCGCTGATCTGGAACAGTTCATCGAGGTCTTCGGAAATCACCAGGATCGCCGCGCCGGCATCGCGCAGCGCGATCAAGGCGCGGTGGATGGTCGCAGCGGCACCGACGTCGACGCCCCAGGTCGGGTGCGCGGCGACCAGCAATTTCGGTTGCTGGAGGATTTCCCGGCCGAGAATGAATTTCTGCAGATTGCCGCCGGACAGGTCGCGCGCGGCAGTTTGCGTATCCGGGGTTTTCACGCCGAAGCGCTGGATGATCCGTTGGGCGAGTGACTCGACGTTGCCACGTTGGATCAGCCCGTGGCTGACCAGTCCTTGCTGGAAAGCAGTCAGCAGGGCGTTATCGGCCAGACTCAATTGCGGAACCGCGCCGTGGCCGAGCCGCTCGGCCGGCACGAACGCCAGGCCCAGTTTGCGCCGCGCATCCGGGCGCAAATCAGCGACGTTCCGCTCTGCAAAGCGAATGGTCGCGGCTTCGGCCCGAGGCAAAATCTGTTCGCCGCTGAGCAGGGCCAGCAACTCATCCTGACCATTGCCCGCGACTCCGGCGACGCCGACGATTTCGCCGCTGCGCACATGTACATTGATGTCGTGCAGCGAGCAGCCAAACGGGTCGGGATTGTGCCAACTCAAACCGCTCACCCGCAGAAACGCCGCGCCACCGCTGACCTTTGGATATTCACCAATCAATGCCGCCGCTTCGCCGACCATCAGTTGCGCCAGTTGCTGATCCGAACATTCGGCCGGCACGCACTGCCCGGCAACCCGACCGCCGCGTAGCACCGTGGCGTTGTGGCACAGGGCGCGCACTTCACCGAGCTTGTGGCTGATAAACAGAATGCTGCAGCCCTCGGCGGCCAGGCGACGCAGGGTGGTGAACAATTCGTCAGCCTCTTGCGGCGTCAGCACCGAGGTCGGCTCATCGAGAATCAACAGGCGAATGTCCTGCATCAGGCAACGAATGATTTCCACCCGTTGCCGCTCGCCGATCGACAGGCTGTGGACAAGTCGTTCCGGCTCCAGCGCCATGCCATAACGCCGCGATACTTCGCGAATCTTCGGCTCCAGTTGCTGCGGCGTGCCGGCCGCCGCGCCCATCGCCAGGGCAATGTTCTGCGCGACGCTGAGGGTTTCGAACAGCGAGAAATGCTGGAACACCATGCCGATGCCCAACTGCCGAGCCTGCGCGGGGTTGCGCATATGCACCCGCTGACCTTGCCAAAGTATTTCACCGCCGTCGCACTGAGTGACGCCGTAGATGATCTTCATCAGCGTGCTTTTACCCGCACCGTTTTCACCCAGCAGGGCATGGATCTCACCCGGTGCGATGCTCAGGTCAACGGCGTCGTTGGCCAGGCATCCGGGGTAGCGTTTGCTGATCTGGCGCAATTGCAGGCGCGGCGGGAAAGGGGCGAAGGACATGACAGGCTCGACCGATGTGGAGTTATGCCTGTGGATAAAGCAAATTCCTGGCCATTGAGTCAGGAACACTGGCCAGCGCTTGCCGTAATTGGCGATAGCAGAGCATCTGCGCCAGATTCGAGCGCTTTACGAGCACCAATTCAGCGCAAAGCCGTTGATCACGCTCCGGTTTTGCCCGAACAAGATTGGTTAAAAAATGAGCAATCGCTTGGGGGCTAGGCAGATTCAGCGACTGCGGCGGTCATGAACGGCTTATCCACAGGTTGCTCCACAGTAATTGTGCGCAAGCGATGACGTCGGGCATAAGCGCTCCTGTGCTTTCTTCTAATGGTGATAAACACTGCTAACTGATTGTTTTATCGTCGGATTTTCTTTTCGTCGGATCAGTTGAACGAAAAGTGAACAAATCTCGCAAACCCGCATTACAGAAGGGTTACAGCAGTATGTGCTCAGGTTATCCACAGCCGGGTGCACAGCAGATGTGGGCAAGTCGTGGTTTTATGAAAGTACGAGTGATGCTCTAAAAGATCGCAGCCTTCGGCAGCTCCTACGGGGGAACGCATTTCAACTGTAGGAGCTGCCGAAGGCTGCGATCTTTTGATCTTCTTCAACGCTGCAACAAAATCCGTCCACGACTCAAATCAGCAAGTTGCGTTTGCAAGATCTCAATCTGCGCATCCCCCAGCGCCAACTTCAACTCAACCCCATTGGCCGTGAAGTTTTCCTCCACCACCAACCCACCCAGATCCGCCACGCGCAACTTCACCAGCGCCAACTCGGCAAATGCGCAGGCGCAGCTCAGCGGTACCCGGCTGATCAGCTCGATTTTCTGCGCCGCCTGCAGACACTTGTTCGCGCCGCCGCCATAGGCCCGGGCCAAACCGCCAGTCCCCAGTTGAATGCCGCCGTACCAGCGGATCACCAGTATCGCGACCTGATCGCAGTCCTGCGCTTCGATCGCCGCCAGAATAGGGCGTCCTGCGGTGCCGCCCGGCTCGCCGTCATCATTGCTGCGATATTGCGCGCCGCATTTCCACGCCCAGCAATTGTGCGTGGCATTCAAATCGCTGTGCTGCTCGAAAAACGCCTGCGCGTCGGCGGGGCTGCTGATCGGCGTAGCCAGGGTGATAAAGCGGCTTTTGCGAATCTCTTCGCGGTACTCGCAAAAACCGCTGAGGGTGAAAGGCATAAACGTCTTATAGAGAAGGAGTGAGGCCGCAGCCTTTGAGAATGATGCGGATCAGATTGTTGCCGGCGTCTTCCATGTCCTGTTTGCTCAACTTGCTGCGCCCGGTGACGCGGCAGATCTGTGTGGCGAAGTCGGCATAGTGCTGGGTGCTGCCCCACAGCAGGAAGATCAGGTGCACCGGATCGACCGGATCCATTTTGCCTGCATCGATCCACGCTTGAAACACCGCCGCCCGCCCGGTGAACCAGGCGCGGTAATCCTGGTTGAAATACTCGCTCAGGCATTCACCGCCGCTGATCACCTCCATCGCGAAGATCCGCGACGCCTGGGGCCGGCGCCGGGAAAACTCCATCTTGGCGCGTATGTAGCGGGTCAACGCTTCGGCCGGATCATCCTCGGCAGTGAGGGTATTAAAGGTGCTGTCCCACAACTCGATGATGTTGCTCAGTACTGCCACGTACAAACCGAGTTTGTTGGTGAAGTAATAATGCAGGTTGGCCTTGGGCAGCCCGGCATGCTGCGCGATGGTGTTCATGCTGGTGCCTTTGAACCCGTGACGGGCGAACTCGTCTTCGGCGGCTTTGAGGATGGTCTCTTCGTTCTTCTGACGAATGCGGCTGGCGGGTTTGCCGCCGTGGGCTGGGACTTCAAAGGTCATAGGCACTTCCGGGATTGTCTGTGGGTGCAATCAGGTGCGTTGATAGCGCACCCACAGGCATCCGGCAAGTCCTTGCGCGATAAAACCGTTACGCCTGTTCAATCGTGTTCAGCGGGTCTTTGCCGGTGTTTCAACGCGTCGCCGCCAGACTCTCCAAAAAGCTCTCCAACACCAAATGAGGCCGGCGTCCCTTGCGGGTGACCGATGCCAGACTCAAATCGTAGAAACGCGTGCCGGCCTTGAGTGCACGCAAGCGCCCTTGCTGCACCCACAGGCTGGCGTAGTGATCCGGCAGATAACCGATGTAGCGCCCGGTCAGAATCAGAAACGCCATGCCCTCACGGTCAGAGGCACTGGCCGTGCAATTGAGTGCCTGGTAGTGCGCCTGAATGTCCGCGGGCAAGCGAAAGGTCGGCGCAATCGCGTCCTGACTGTCGAGGCGTTGATCATCGAGCTGGTTGTCGTCGACATAAAACAGCGGGTGGCCGACGGCGCAGTACAGCAGCGAACGTTCGCTGTACAACGGCTGGTATTCCAGACCGGACAACGCGCTCGCCTGCGGCACCACGCCAACATGCAAACGCCCGTCGAGCACGCCTTGTTCGACCTCGTTCGGCGCAATCATGCGGATCTGGATCTGCACATCCGGCCCGCGTTCCTTCAACTGGGCGAGGGCGTGGGTGATGCGCATATGGGGCAGGGTGACGAGGTTGTCGGTCAGGCCGATGATCAACTCGCCCCTAAGGTGTTGGTGCAGGCCGTTGACCTCGGTGCGGAAGCTTTCCAGCGCACTCAGAAGCTGCAGCGCCGATTGATACACCTCTCGACCTTCCTCGGTCAGGGAAAACCCGGCCCGGCCACGCTGGCACAGGCGCAAACCGAGGCGCTGTTCCAGATCGCTCATCTGCTGGCTGATCGCCGAGCGCCCGATGCCGAGCACGGTTTCCGCTGCGGAGAAGCCGCCACACTCCACGACGCTGCGAAAAATCCGCAGCAGGCGAATATCAAAATCGCTGACCTGGGCCAGTGGATCGGCACGCCGGCTGCTCATTTTTGCTCTCTTTGTTTAGCCAGGTTCTAACTGAAGGTTAGAAGAGTTGAATTTCACCGACTTTATCGCCGTGGCAATTTAGCTGCAACAACGCTTTCCATCTCCCTGACGCTTATGCCCTGCGAGGTTTTGCCCGATGAACATGCCTGAAAACGCGCCGTCGCCACTGGCCAGCCAACTGAAGCTGGACGCGCACTGGATGCCGTACACCGCCAACCGCAACTTCCAGCGCGATCCGCGTCTGATCGTCGGCGCCGAAGGCAGTTGGCTGTTCGATGACAAGGGCCGCAAGATCTACGACTCGCTGTCCGGTCTGTGGACCTGTGGCGCAGGGCACACCCGCAAGGAAATTCAGGAAGCGGTTTCGAAACAACTGGGCACCCTCGATTACTCGCCAGGCTTCCAGTACGGCCATCCTTTGTCTTTCAAGCTGGCTGAGAAAATCACCGAGCTGACTCCGGGTAATCTGAACCATGTGTTCTTTACCGATTCCGGCTCCGAGTGCGCCGATACTGCGGTGAAAATGGTGCGTGCCTACTGGCGTCTGAAAGGTCAGGCGACCAAGACCAAAATGATCGGCCGCGCCCGTGGCTATCACGGCGTGAACATTGCCGGTACCAGCCTCGGTGGCGTCAACGGCAACCGCAAACTGTTCGGTCAGGCGATGATGGATGTCGATCATCTGCCGCACACGCTGCTGGCGAGCAATGCCTTTTCCCGGGGCATGCCGGAGCAGGGCGGTATCGCCCTGGCCGACGAGTTGCTGAAGTTGATCGAGCTGCACGACGCCTCCAACATCGCCGCCGTGTTCGTTGAACCGATGGCCGGGTCCGCCGGCGTACTGGTTCCGCCCCAGGGTTACCTCAAGCGTCTGCGCGAGATCTGCGATCAACACAACATCCTGCTGGTGTTCGACGAGGTGATCACCGGGTTCGGCCGTACCGGTTCGATGTTCGGCGCCGACAGCTTCGGCGTGACCCCGGACCTGATGTGCATCGCCAAGCAAGTCACCAACGGTGCGATTCCGATGGGCGCAGTGATTGCCAGCTCCGAGATCTACCAGACCTTCATGAACCAGCCGACGCCGGAGTACGCGGTGGAATTCCCCCACGGCTACACCTATTCGGCGCACCCCGTGGCCTGTGCAGCAGGCCTGGCGGCACTCGACCTGCTGCAAAAGGAAAACCTGGTGCAGAGCGTCGCTGAAGTCGCGCCGCACTTCGAAAACGCACTGCACGGTCTGAAAGGTTCGAAGAATGTCATCGACATCCGCAACTACGGTCTGGCCGGTGCGATCCAGATTGCCGGGCGTGACGGTGATGCCATCGTGCGTCCGTTCGAAGCGGGCATGGCTTTGTGGAAAGCCGGGTTCTACGTGCGCTTTGGCGGCGACACCCTGCAGTTCGGCCCAACCTTCAACAGCAAACCGCAAGACCTCGATCGTCTGTTCGACGCGGTCGGCGAAGTGCTGAACAAGCTCGACTGATTTTTACCTCTATATATATGTGCAAACAGCAGGCGCCTCTTGTGGGGGCCTGCGCACCAGAATTCAGGAGTGTTCGATGAGCGTTATCCCGCATTTGATCAATGGCGAACTGGTGACCGAGAACGGGCGCGCGGTGGATGTGTTCAACCCGTCTACCGGCCAGGCGATCCATAAGCTGCCATTGGCCAGCCAGGCAACCATTCAGAAAGCCATCGATGCCGCCAAGGCCGCGTTCCCGGCGTGGCGCAATACACCGCCGGCCAAACGCGCCCAGGTGATGTTCCGCTTCAAGCAACTGCTGGAGCAGAACGAAGCACGCATCTCGCAATTGATCAGCGAGGAGCACGGCAAGACCCTGGAAGACGCCGCCGGTGAACTCAAGCGCGGTATCGAGAACGTCGAGTTCGCCTGCGCCGCCCCGGAAATCCTCAAGGGTGAGTACAGCCGCAACGTCGGCCCGAACATCGATGCCTGGTCGGACTTCCAGCCGCTGGGGATTGTGGCGGGTATTACCCCGTTCAACTTCCCGGCCATGGTGCCGCTGTGGATGTATCCGCTGGCGATCGTCTGCGGCAACTGCTTCATTCTCAAGCCATCCGAGCGTGATCCAAGCTCGACGCTGCTGATCGCCCAGTTGCTGCTGGAAGCTGGCTTGCCGAAAGGTGTGATGAGCGTGGTCCACGGTGACAAGACAGCCGTGGACGCGCTGATCGAAGCGCCGGAAATCAAAGCGCTGAGTTTCGTGGGTTCCACACCGATAGCCGAATACATCTACGCCGAAGGCACCAAGCGCGGCAAACGCGTGCAGGCACTGGGCGGCGCGAAAAACCACGCGGTGCTGATGCCGGATGCCGATCTCGACAACGCGGTCAGCGCACTGATGGGCGCGGCTTATGGTTCGTGCGGCGAGCGCTGCATGGCGATTTCGGTGGCGGTGTGTGTCGGCGATCAAGTGGCCGATGCACTGGTGGCGAAACTGGTTCCGCAGATCAAGGCGCTGAAAATCGGTGCGGGTACTTCGTGCGGTCTGGACATGGGGCCGCTGGTTACCGGTCAGGCGCGGGACAAGGTCAGCGGTTACGTGGATGACGGCGTGGCAGCAGGCGCTACGCTGGTGGTCGACGGTCGCGGGCTGAGCGTGGCTGGACATGAAGAGGGCTTCTTCCTCGGTGGCTGCCTGTTCGACAACGTCACCCCGCAGATGCGCATCTATAAAGAAGAAATCTTCGGGCCGGTATTGTGCGTCGTTCGAGTGAACAGCCTGGAAGAGGCGATGCAACTGATCAACGATCACGAATACGGCAACGGCACCTGCATTTTCACCCGTGACGGGGAAGCGGCGCGGCTGTTCTGTGACGAGATCGAAGTTGGCATGGTCGGCGTCAACGTGCCACTGCCGGTGCCAGTGGCTTATCACAGCTTCGGCGGCTGGAAGCGTTCGCTGTTTGGCGACTTGCATGCGTATGGCCCGGATGGCGTGCGCTTCTATACCCGTCGCAAGGCGATCACCCAGCGCTGGCCACAGCGTGCGAGCCATGAGGCCTCGCAGTTTGCATTCCCTAGCTTATAAGTAGCAGGGTGTGCATAACGCCGACCTTTCAGGTCGGCCTTCGCGTTTTCGGGGCTTTTTTGACCGATATGACAGAAATATGAAAATAGGTGTTGACGGCAGATTCCAGAGGTCTATAATTCGCCCCACTTCCGGCGCAGTCGAAACGGAAAACTCCTTGAGATTCAACGAGTTAAGCGATTTTCGACAGCGACTTGCTTCAGGTCATCGAAGCCTGGAAGGAGTTGAAAGAGTGGCGATGTGTGGCTCTTTTAACGGTTCGATCCTCTCGGTCGAAAGCGGAGAAAAAGAGGTGTTGACAGCAGCGCTTAACGCTGTAGAATTCGCCTCCCGCTAACGAGAGATCGGAAGCGCAAGTGGTTGAAGTTGTTGAAGAATTCTTCGAAAACTTCTGAAAATAATCACTTGACAGCAAATGAGGCTGCT
>NZ_DATMIV010000057.1:0-40498 GCF_035554175.1 Pseudomonas sp.
GATTCAGTTGTTAAAGAGCGGTTGGTTAAGATGTTTCGTCTCAACCGAGGCGCGCATTCTACAGCAGCCTCATTTGCTGTCAAGTGATTATTTTCAGAAGTTTTCGAAGAATTCTTCAACAACTTCAACCACTTGCGCTTCTGATCTCTCGTTAGCGGGAGGCGAATTCTACAGCGTTAAGCGCTGCTGTCAACACCTCTTTTTCTCCGCTTTCGACCGAGAGGATCGAACCGTTAAAAGAGCCACACATCACCGCTCTTTCAACTCCTTCCAGACTTCGATGACCTGAAGCAAGTCGCTGTCGAAAATCGCTTAACTCTTTGAATCTCAAGGAGTTTTCCGTTTCGACTGCGCCGGAAGTGGGGCGAATTATAGACCTCTGGAATCTGCCGTCAACCGTTAATTTCGCTTTTCATCGAAAAAGTAAAAAGCCGCTCTATATATAGACGCAGCGCCTTCCAATGCGCAGTATATTGCCCAACCTCACAGCGATAGCCTGCTTTCTGCCTTGGATGATGCCGCGTAATGAATGACCAGCCCCGCTCCCTTGCCTCCTTGCTGTTTCCGGTTGGCCTGCTGTTAATAGCCATGGCATCCATCCAGTCAGGTGCTTCTCTCGCCAAAAGCATGTTCCCGATCATCGGAGCACAAGGCACCACTACCCTTCGCCTGATCTTCGCCAGCCTGATCATGCTGATTTTGCTGCGTCCCTGGCGCGCGAAGCTGACCGCCAAGTCGCTACGTACCGTGATCGTCTACGGAATGGCCTTGGGCGGGATGAACTTCCTCTTTTATATGTCCTTGCAGACAGTACCGCTAGGCATTGCCGTTGCGCTTGAGTTTACCGGTCCTCTGGCCGTAGCTATATATGCCTCTCGACGGGCTGTCGACTTTCTGTGGATCGCCCTCGCCGCTGCCGGCCTGCTTCTGCTGATACCCACCGGCGCAACCACCTCAGGCATTGACCTGGTCGGTGCGGGCTACGCATTGGGCGCCGGCGTCTGCTGGGCGCTGTATATTCTGTTCGGGCAGAAAGCCGGCGCCGACAACGGAGTGACCACTGCAGCGTTAGGCGTGATGATCGCCGCATTGTTCGTGGCACCGATCGGCATCGTTCATGCCGGCGCTGCGCTGCTCACCCCTGCACTGATTCCGATCGCCATCGGTGTCGCCGTTCTGTCGACCGCCCTGCCCTACACCTTGGAAATGGTGGCCCTCACACGAATGCCCGCGCGCACCTTCGGTACGCTGATGAGCATTGAACCGGCGTTCGGCGCGCTTTCGGGTCTGCTTTTTCTGCAGGAATACCTTTCGTTGTCACAATGGCTGGCCATCTTGTGCATTATCCTGGCTTCAGTCGGTGCAACCATGACCATGGGCAGCGCAGCTCGCCCTGCTGTGGCTGCCGATTGAAACGCAATCAATGCGGGTCTGGTAATTGGCGCTCAATTAGGCCATGTTAAGCCTCGTAACCCATCGCCAGGCATGGATTTTTTCGCAAGGGACGGCACAACGCTGCAAACGCGAGCGAAGACAGGCAGACCCGAGCACAAGACTCGCGGCCGCTAATAAGGATGGTAATGAAACGAATTTTGCTACTGATCGCCCTGCTGGCGATCGCGAGTTGCGCAGCGACCTCTGAAACCCAGGTCAAGCGTGGCAAGAAGGGACTGCACATCAATTGCTCCGGGCTTTCGTCCTCATGGGACAAGTGCTATACCAGCGCCGCCAACTCATGTGCACCGAAAGGCTACAAGGTGATCGCCAAATCCGGAGATACCGTGGAAGAACCTGGCGATTATCCATTCGGCCTTAATCCCGCCGGTTATACCAGCCGCAGCATGATCGTCATTTGCAAGTGATCTACCCGGCTCGCGGCGCAGCGAGCTGACGCGTGATTTCCTCGCGACTCGAGCGCAACACCGTCTGTTGCACATCCGGCGTCGCCAGCATCCGCGCGACCACCAATGCACCGACACATTGCGCAAGCACCGACCAAGCCAGGCTTTCGCTTTCCAGCACCTGAGCCCAGCCTTGCTGAAGGCGGCAGATCCACTCTTCAGCCTGCTCACGCACCAACACATCGGAACGGGCGATCTCCGCGCCCAAGGTCGGCAGCGCACAGCCGGATTCGGGTTGTTCAACGTGGGCCATGCTCAGGTATTGCTTGAGACAGCGCTCCAGACGTTGCCGATCTGCGCCGCCCTGCCCACCCAGGCGTTCAAGGCTCTGACTCAGCTCACGCTCGACGATGGCCGCAAACAAAGCATCTTTCGAGGAAAAGTGACTGTAGAACGCAGCGCCGCTCAAACCAATGGCCTTCATCAGGCCATCCACGCCCACCGTAGAAAATCCAGATTTCTTCGCCGACAGCGCGCTGCTCTGCAGCAATCGCTCACGGGTCTCAGATTTGTGTCCGGCTGAATAACGCATGTCTTCTCCTGGCAACGGCTCGCCTTGACGCTGCCCGAATCCTAGCATAACGTTCGTTAACTAAACGATCGTTAACCAAAGGGATTCATCCATGAATAACAAGAAGGTCGTGTTGGTGGTGGGTGCGGGCGATGCCACGGGCGGCACAATTGCCAAGCGCTTTGCCCGTGAAGGTTTTATTGCCTGCGTGACCCGCCGTAGCGCTGACAAACTGCAGCCACTGGTTGACTCAATTGTTGCTGAAGGCGGTGAGGCGCACGGGTTTGCCTGCGATGCACGCAAGGAAGAAGACGTCATCGCACTGATTGACGACATCGAAACCCGTGTCGGCCCGATCGAAGCCTTTGTCTTCAACATCGGTGCCAACGTGCCGTGCAGCATTCTCGAAGAAACCGCGCGCAAGTATTTCAAGATCTGGGAGATGGCGTGCTTCTCCGGGTTTCTCAATGCCCGTGAAGTGGCCAAGCGCATGGTCACTCGTCAGCGCGGTACGATACTGTTCACGGGTGCCACAGCCGGATTACGCGGTGCTGCCGGATTTGCCGCATTCGCCGGGGCCAAGCACGGCATTCGCGCACTGGCACAAAGCATGGCAAGGGAGCTGGGGCCGCTGAACATTCACGTCGCCCACGTCGTCGTCGATGGCGCGATCGATACCGACTTCATCCGCAACAGTTTTCCCGAGAAGTACGCGACCAAGGACCAGGACGGCATTCTCAACCCTGAGCACATCGCCGAAAACTATTGGTATCTGCACAGTCAGCCACGGGATGCGTGGACGTTCGAGCTCGATCTGCGGCCCTGGAATGAACGTTGGTAAGTGCGTCCCTCGTTACAACAATAAGAGCGCAATTTGATCATGACCAAAATCGTGGAATTTTATTTCGACCTCGGCAGCCCCGCCACGTATCTGGCCTACACCCAGTTACCGAAGATTTGCGCCGACACTCGTAGCGAACTGATCTTCATCCCCATGTTGTTGGGCGGTGTATTCAAGGCCACTGGCAACGCCTCGCCAGCAATGATTCCCGCCAAGGGTCGCTACATGTTTCAAGACCTCGACCGTTTCGCCAGGCGCTACGGCGTCCAGCTCAGGTTCAATCCGCACTTTCCGATCAATACGCTGGTGTTGATGCGTGCCGTCACGGGCATCCAGTTGCATCAGCCGCAGCGTTTCCCGGAATTCATCGATTGCCTGTTCAAAGCGCTTTGGATGGAAGGTCGCAACCTCAATGAACCGCAGACCATTGCAGCCGTGCTGACTGAGCACGGGTTCGATCCGCAGCAAGTGCTGGCGTTGACCAACGACGAGTCAGTCAAAGCCGCACTCAAGGAAAACACCGAAACCGCCATCAAACGCGGCGTCTTCGGTGCTCCCAGCATGTTTATCGGCAACCAGCTGTTTTTCGGGCAGGACCGACTCGACTTTGTCGAAGAAACCCTGCGCCAAAACTGAAACCATGCCCCAAGGCAGCGCAAGCATTGCCTTGGGGCGGCCGATCAAATGGCAACCGTGCGTTCGTTCAGCCAGTGCAGCGCCGCACCATCCAGCAACGGGCTCAGCCGCTCACGTACTTCAAGGTGATAAGCGTTGAGCCATTGCTTTTCTTCTTGCGTCAGCAGATCTGCAATCAAGCAGCGAGTATCGATCGGGCACAGCGTCAGGGTTTCGAACTTGAGGAATTCGCCGAACTCGCTACTGCCGGCCTCGCGATTCATTGCCAGGTTCTCGATGCGCACCCCCCAACGGCCCGGGCGATAAGTACCCGGTTCGATCGAGGTGATCATCCCCGCCTGCATCGCGGTCTGCGGCGTCGGCGCAGCCTGATAGGCGATGACTTGCGGGCCTTCGTGAACGTTGAGGAAATAGCCCACGCCGTGACCGGTGCCGTGACCGTAGTCGACGTTTTCAGCCCAGATTGGCGCACGGGCAATGGCGTCGAGCAGCGGCGACAGGATGCCTTTCGGGAATCGTGCACGGGACAAGGCAATCACACCTTTCAACACCCGCGTGCAATCGTGCTTCTGCTCTTGCGTCGGCGTACCGACCGGGACCATGCGCGTGATGTCAGTGGTACCGCCAAGGTACTGGCCACCGGAATCGATGAGCAACAGACCATCACCTTCGATCACTGCATGCTCTTCTTCGGTGGCGTGATAGTGCGGCATCGCGCCGTTGGCGTTGAACGCCGCGATGGTATTGAAGCTGAGCGAGACATAATCGGGGCGACGTTCGCGGGCCGCAGTGAGTTTCTCGTCGATCGTCAGCTCGGTGATGCGCTCACGAACCCAGGCCGATTCCAGCCAGGCGAAGAATTCACACAATGCCGCACCGTCCTGCTCCATCGCTTGGCGAATGTGCTGCGCGTCGGCCTCGCTTTTCTGCGATTTGGCCAGCGTGGTCGGGTTCAGGCCTTCGACCAGTTTCACGCCACTGTCGAGGTTGCCCAGCAAGCCGGTGGTCACTCGAGCCGGATCGACCAGCAGGCTTGCACCACTCGGCACCGCCCGCAGTGCATCGGCCACGTCGCCATAGTCACGCAGTGTTACGCCATCCTGTTCGAGCACGGTGCGCAGCTGTGCATCAACCTTGCTCAGCGCGACAAACAACGTGGCCTGCTGCTGATTGATCAAGGCAAACGAAACGAACACCGGATTGAATGAAACATCGCCGCCGCGCAGGTTGAACAGCCAGGCGATGTCATCCAGGGTGGCGATGAAATGCCAATCGGCGCCGCGTTCGCTCAAGGTCTCACGCAATTTGGCGAGTTTCTCGCCACGGCTGACAGTCGCTTGCGGTGGCAGATGCTCATAGATCGGCGCATTGGGCAGGCTCGGGCGATCGCTCCAGACTTCCTGCAACAGGTCGATATCGGTGCGCAACTGCGCGCCGCGTGCTTCGAGCTTGCTGCTTAGCGTACGCGCCGAAGCCACCGCCATCACCGCACCATCAACCGCAACCACACCACCTTCAGGGGTTTGCTCGGCCAGCCAGTCCAGCGGGCTCGGCTGCCCCGGTTGCAGTTTGACCAGTTCGATGCCGCTGCCGCTCAGCTCTTTGCTCGCCTGTTCCCAGTAACGACTGTCGGCCCAGACGCCGGCGAAATCCGCGGTAACGATCAGCGTGCCCACCGAACCATGGAAACCCGATAGCCATTGCCGGCCCTGCCAGTAGCCCGGCAGATATTCAGACAGATGCGGGTCGGCGGACGGCACCAACAGCGCATGAATGCCTTCGCGGCGCATCAGTTCACGGGTATGCGCCAGGCGCTGGGGCACCGATCCTTCGGTCAAGGTGTGGGAACTCATCATGTCTCCTGCTAATCACGTCATCGTTATTGTTCGTAGTCTGCTCGGCCATGGAAAGCGCCGGCTGTTAAAGCCCTGTCGCCCAGAATGCCGGAGCACCGGCGCAGGCAGTCCTGATCAGTTCGACGGCCTTGTCGACATCTTCGACGGTGGTGAACCGACCGAGACTCAAGCGAATGGTGCGTCCCGCAAGTCGCGCATCATGCCCGAGCGCCAGCAGCACATGGGACGGCGCATTACTTGCGGAATTACACGCCGAGGTCGCGGAAAAGGCGATCGAATGGCTCAACGCCGCGCTGTTGAATTCGCCCTCGCTGAAGGTCAGGCTCAGGGTGTGCGGAATGCGTTGCGAAGTGCTGCCGTTGAGACGTACGCCGGGCAAATTCAAAAGTTGTTCGAGCAAGCGTTCGCGCAAAGCGACGATGGACTGTTTCTCTTCATCGAATGCCGCTGCTGCCAGGGCAAATGCCGCGCCCATGCCGGCAATCTGATGAGTCGCCAGGGTGCCGGAACGCAGGCCACCTTCGTGACCGCCGCCGTGAATCTGCGCCAGTAGCCGTTGGCGCGCCCGTAGGCCGACATACAGTGCGCCGATGCCCTTGGGGCCGTAGAGCTTGTGCGCGGAGAACGACATCAGATCCACCGGCCAGCGGCTCAGATCGATCGCGACCTTGCCAGCGCCCTGAGCGGCATCGACATGAAACAGCGCCTGGCGACTGCGTACCACCTCACCAATTGCCTCGACATCATTGACCGTGCCCAACTCATTGTTAACCAGCATCAGCGACACTAGGAACGTGTCATCACGCATGGCTTCGCTGACCGCCTGCGGGGTGATCAAGCCTTCGGCGTCCGGCACCAGCCAGGTCACGGCGATGCCTGAATCCTGCAATTGCCGGGCGGTGTCGAGAACGGCTTTGTGTTCAATCTGGCTGGTGATGATATGGCCGCCAGAGACACCACGCGCCTGGGCGACGCCTTTGAGGGCGAGGTTGTTGGATTCGGTGGCACCGGAGGTCCAGACGATCTGCTCCGGCTGCGCGCCTACCAGGTCGGCGACTTGCCTGCGAGCCTGCTCGACCGTTTGCCGGGCCTGCTGGCCGAAGGCGTGGGAGCTGGACGCCGGGTTACCGAAGTTACCGTGAAAACCCAGACATTCGGTCATCACCTGGATGACCCGCTCGTCCACCGGGGTGGTGGCGGCGTAATCGAAATACAACGGGCGTGTGTTCATAAAGGACTCGCAGAGCGTGTTCCGGGATCAGGAGGCTCGTGTCTGCAAACGACAATGCACAGCCTCATGAGCTGTGCATCGGTTCGAGAGCGTCATCAATACCTGATCGGATGCCGTTAAAGAAGTAGGGCTTCATTTAAAAGTGCGTAGGAACGCTCCTGAAACCGAGCTTAACAGGCATCGGGCCGGCGATTGAAGCAATGCGTCAGTTAAAGCTTTCCAGAAGTAACGGGTACAGCGAGATGACCAGCAACGCGGCCATGCCCCAGTTGAACACGCGCAACCAGCGCGGATCCTTGAGCACACTGCGCAGCAGCGTGCCACACGCGGCCCAAATGCCGACACTGGGCAGGTTGATGATGGCGAACACCGCGGCGATAACCACAACGTTGTAGAAATAGCCCTGCATCGGTGTGTAAGTGCTGATGGCGCCGATGGCCATGATCCACGCCTTCGGATTGACCCACTGAAACGCCGCAGCGCCCAGATAACTGATCGGTTTCGCCTCGCCTTGAGCGCTGTCGCCGACCGGGCCGGAGTGCGCGATCTTCCAGGCCAGATACAGCAGATACGCGGCGCCGACATAACGCAGCACCGTGTACAGAATCGGATAGGTCTGAAACACCGCACCGAGGCCGAACCCCACCGCCACCACCAATACGAAGAAGCCGCAGGTAATGCCGAGCATGTGCGGAATGGTGCGGTTGAAACCGAAATTCACCCCGGATGCCAGCAACATGGTGTTGTTCGGCCCCGGTGTAATCGAGGTGACAAGAGCAAACAGGGCAAAGCCCAACAGCAGATCGAGCGAGAGGTTCATCGAGGCAGTCCATCAAGGGTCATTCAGGTGTTGACCCTATCCCACAACAGCCCGCCAAACCCATGGACAGTTAGGGAAAACTTCAAGCAGTACAGTTTGCTTTCAGCTTGGACGGCCGTGCAGCTGTACGGCACGCTCGGCGCTCATTTCACCTTGCTGATCAAAGCCGAAGGTCTTCTGCGGCTGGCCAAGAAGCTGAGCTTTTTTCGCGTGGTATTCGTCGAACGACAAACCGCTGCGGTTCAGCGCTTCGAGTGCCAGTTCGCGGGATTCTTCAGCGGTGTAAGGGCGCAATTCCGGGGAAACATGGCTGGCGCAGCCGGCGAGTACGGAGACAGCGAGCATCAGGGAAACAGTCAGTAAGCGATTCATGGGAGCGTCCTGGCGAGCAATGTGGGGTCGATGGGCAAAGGCTACGCCCGGGCACGCTCGCGCAGAAATCAACGCTCTCAATAGTGGCTATCAGGTTTGCGCGAATACTCGCTAAGCCGGCAGACGGCAGTGCAGCGCGTCGTCGTGACTGCGGGCAATGCTGCTGTGCACCTGGAACGAATTGAAGGTCACGGTTTTCGCTCGATGAATGCGGATCAACTGCCAGAAATCCTGCTCCCCGCTCTCAAAGCTGCGAAACGCCGCCTCCCCCGCTTCGCGGCTTTGCCACTGCAAAAAGCTCAACACGCGGCGGCCGTCATCGCTGGCCTGCACACTGGCGCTGAGAAAACCGTCATGGCGCTGGGCCAGAAGCTCGGTCTGCACCGCCAACGCCGAGAGCAGCGCCGGTTGCTGACGGGGTTCGATTTCGAATTCGATCAATTGGGTAAAGCTGCGATTGCTCATGGAAAACCCCCACTCGTCTTGAAGCGAGCCTTGCGACCCGAAGAGCTGCAGGGTAAAACCTCTAGTTAAGTAAAGGTCAAGAGCAATTTCAGCATGATCAGCAAAGACAAGGTGCACAAGCCGCTCACCGTGGGCGAGGTCGCGGCGCGCAGTGGCGTGGCGGTCACGGCCCTGCACTTTTATGAAGCCAAAGGCCTGATCAAGAGTGAGCGCAATGCCGGCAATCAGCGCCGCTATCCGCGAGCGGTTCTGCGCCGGGTGGCGTTGATCAAAGTTGCGCAACGGCTGGGAATCCCGCTGGCCGAGATCGGCGAAGCACTGAAAATCCTTCCCCAGGATCGCGCGCCATCGGCAGCGGACTGGAAAATGCTGTCTGAACAATGGCAGCGCGAGCTCGACGAACGAATCAGGCAACTGACGCTCATGCGCGATCAGCTCACCGGGTGTATCGGCTGCGGCTGTCTGTCGATGGAGGCGTGTCCATTGCGCAATAAAGGTGACGTACTCGGTGACCGAGGCCCAGGCCCGCATTTTGGCGATGAGTGATGAGCGCTGCTCGTCGGCGCAAAATCTGCGCTGCGAGGACGGTTCTATAGTGATTGCTCCGGACATATCCGGAGTAACCCCATCTGTTGAAAACAAAAACAGGGAGAACGTCATGAGCGTCAAACCCATTCCTGAGGGGTATCACAGCATTACCCCGTACCTCGGCATCCAACAGGCCGCCGAGGCCATCGATTTCTACAAGAAAGCCTTCAATGCCAATGAAGTCATGCGCTTGACCATGCCCGACGGCGGTATCGGTCATGCCGAACTGCGCATCGGCGACAGTGCGATCATGCTGGGCACGCCTTGCGATCAAGGGCCGTTGAGCAATCCGCAGCAGGCGGTCTCGATCGGTCTGCATCTGTATGTGACCGATGTCGATCAGGCCTTTCAACAGGCACTGGATGCCGGGGCGCAAACCGTCTCGGAGGTCAAAGACCAGTTTTACGGTGATCGCACTGGCACGCTGAGGGATCCGTTCGGGCATCTATGGTTTCTGGCCACCCGTAAAGAAGACCTCAGCGAAGAGCAGATTCGCCAGCGGGCCATGGAAATGTTCAGCCAGGGCTGAAGGTTCGCGGCGTGAACACACCGACAAACACGCGCCGCAGATGTAATTGCGAAACATTTGCTTTCATATCTGCTTTCGGGATTTTCCTCCCTCATACGTCTTATAGGAATGCAGGCCGTTCGCGTAGGCAAAAGCCACGAGCGGCCTCCCGGGGACAGCCGTGCTGCGAAGCCCGTAGTCCGGCCCCTTCCACCGCTATCAAGACGCGCAATCATGTCGAAGAAATCCCGCTCCAAACTGTGGTTCCTGGTGCATAGCTGGCTGGCGTTACCGATCTGGTTCTTTGTGTTGATCGTCTGTGTCACCGGCACGCTGGCGGTGGTCAGCCAGGAAATCGTCTGGCTGGCCAACCCGCAAATGCGCGCCAGCCAGCCGTCGGACGATGCGCCGCGATTGAGCTACGACCAGATTCTCGCCGCGATCAAACACGCCGAGCCGCAAACCATCGTGCAAAGCATCAACCGCCCGGACGAGTCGCACTTCGCCCTCGATGTCGAAGTCAGCTACCCCGACGGACGTTCGCTCACGGTCTATGTCAATCCATACACCGGAGTCATTCAGGGCACCGCGCCCGCCTTTGATTTCAAGGCCTTCACCCGCGCCCTGCATGGCTGGTGGCTGGTGCCGTTTACCAATGGCTACAGCTGGGGCTGGTATCTGGTGTCATTGCTGGGCGTGCCGATGCTCGTTTCGCTGATCACCGGGCTGGTGGTCTACAAGCGTTTCTGGAAGGGCTTTCTGCGCCCGACCCTGCGTGTGCGCCATGGCGCGCGGATCTTCTGGGGCGATTTCCACCGCCTGTGCGGCATCTGGTCGATCTGGTTCATTGCGGTGATTTCCATCACCGGCATCTGGTTCCTGATCAAGGCGATCCTGTTCGATAACCAGATTTCGATTTCCAGCGAACCGATCATTCCGGCGATGTCCCGGGAAAGCGTGCCGATCTCGGCCGCTGGTACTCCCCCGCCACGCATTAGCCTGGATCGCGCCATCGAAATCGCCCAGCAGAAAATTCCGGGGCTGGAAGCCAGTTACGTCAACCTGCCGGGCAATGCTTACTCGCACATGAGCGTCAGCGGTCGTGGCTGGTATCCGTTGATGTACCAGACCGCGACACTCGACCCGTACAACGGCGAAGTGGCCGCATCACGACTGCTGTCCGATCGGTCATCGCTGGAATTCGTCACCGAGTCCATGCGTCCGCTGCACACCGGCGACTTCGGCGGCATCTGGATCAAGTTGATCTGGTTCTTCTTCGGTCTGCTGCTGAGCATGATGATCCTCAGCGGCCTGCTGATCTGGACCAAACGCACCGCCCTGGCCACTGCCAATGCACTGAAACGCGAGGGCAAGAAAAATCGCGTCGGCGCCCAACCGGCGCCGCGCCGTGAAACTACGGAGGCCAGCCTGTGAACAAAGCCATCTCGGTGACACCGCCCTCTCGCCTGTCGCGCTTCTGGCACAAGTGGCGGTTCCACATCAATGTCCTGCTGTTACTGATTCCGCTCGGGTTCATGCCGAAATACTTTGCCGATGCCTCATTGTTTCGCGGCGACAGCGGCCTGGGCCAACGGGAGGTCGGCACCGTTCAGGTTGGTCCGTGGAGCCTGCGCCTGGCCGAACTGCGCGAAGAGGCGCCCCATCTGAGCGGTCCGGCCGGGTACATGAAGGATTTCACTGCCGCCCTTTGTGACAGTTGCGTCGAACAGGTCAAGGCCACCTATTTGCGCATCGGCAAGCCGCGCAGCCTGCGCGCCGCCGGCACCATCTTCTTCGGCACCCCCTACCGCATGGGCACGCAAATGCCGATCCCGGTAAAGACCAGACCTGACGCCGAGCTGTGGATCACCATGGAAGGCTGGGACGGCAGCATGCATCAGGCGTCGATTCCCCTGAGCCAGGCCTCCCCAGCCACCATTGCCTGGCTGAACAAACAAGGAGCCAAACCATGACTCGCTCGCCACTCCATTCCCGTTTGCTGGCTAGCGCCGCGCTGCTGGCACTCAGCGCCGGCTTCAGTGCCGACGCTCTGGCGCACAACCCGATGTGCGAATGCAAAGCCATCGATGCCGAGCAGATCAAATGCACAGGCGGCTTTTCCGACGGCAGCGGCGCGCCGGGGGTGACCCTTGACGTGATCGGCTACGACGAAACCATTCTGGTGCCAGGCAAACTGGGCCCCGACTCGACGCTGACGTTCAAGAAGCCCGGCAGTGAGTTCTATGTGCTCTTCGACGCCGGCCCGGGCCACGTCGTGGAAATCGACCAGGCGGATATCGAAGCCCCATGAGTACCCCGACGACTCAAGTGGTACGCCCGGCAGGTGCCGGCCATGAAACCCTCAATGTGCTGCTGTTGTGCCTGCTGATCCTCACGGTCGCCGGCTCGGTGGTGGCTTGGCGCGGGGTTTCTCATGAACCGGAGCCCGTCGCGAGCAACCAGTACGATGCCCGTCGCGACCTCAGCGCCGCTGAGCAAGGCATCTATGCCGACCTGCGGGTGACCCTCGACGAAATCCGTCTGCTGCGTGAAGAGCAACAAGCCCTGCCGACGCCCCAGGTGCTTGCCGAGGAAGGTTTCGCGCCGTTCGCTCAGGACGCCAGCTCGGTCAGCCGTGGCGGTCATGCCTGGCGGATGCTCGCCGGCAGCGCCTATTTCGGCCGTAGCGCCACGCCTGATGTTGCCGGTTCATTTCTGATGCGTGTCGGCCCCGACGCCAACGCTGCGCCGGACATCTGGCTGCACCGCGGCGCTGGCCTCGAGCCTGCGAAGGATCTGTCCGACGCCGCGCTGTCCGCGGCCGGCTGGAAACAGATCGTCGCGCAATTCGATGCCGGGGTAACCCGCGAACATCGCCATTGACTCCTCGCCTTTATTCGAGAGAAGACTGCTTGCCCATGTCCATTTCATCTCCTCGTCGTCCCTTGTTACGCCTGTTTCTGCTTGGCCTGTGCGCCTGCCTGCTGAGCCCGCTGGCCAGCGCCGATCAAGGCAAACGCCTGCGCATCGGCATCACGCTGCATCCGTATTACAGCTATGTCGCGAACATCGTCGGCGACAAGGCCGAAGTGGTGCCGCTGATTCCCGCCGGCTTCAACCCGCATGCCTATGAGCCCCGCGCTGAAGACATCAAGCGCATCAGCGGGCTGGACGTGATCGTGCTCAACGGCGTCGGCCATGATGACTTCGCCGATCGGATGATCGCCGCCAGCGAAACGCCCAATGTCAAAACCATCGAAGCCAACGAAAACGTGCCGTTGCTGGCGGCTACAGGAGTCGCGGCCCGCGGCGCCGGCAAAGTGGTCAATCCGCATACGTTCCTGTCGATCAGCGCCTCGATTGCCCAGGTCAACAACATCGCCCGCGAGCTGGGCAAGCTCGACCCGGACAACGCCAAGACCTACACCCAGAACGCGCGCGCCTACGGCAAACGTCTGCGGCAGATGCGCGCCGACGCCCTGGCCAAACTGACCC
The DNA here is from genome assembly GCF_035554175.1 of Pseudomonas sp. GTDB lineage: Bacteria > Pseudomonadota > Gammaproteobacteria > Pseudomonadales > Pseudomonadaceae > Aquipseudomonas. The sequence goes on from NZ_DATMIV010000057.1 coordinate 13,225, forward strand.
AGGCGCCGAACGCCGAACTGCGCGTGGCCACGGTTCATGCGGCGTACGACTATCTGTTACGTGAGTTCGGTCTGGAAGTGACGGCCGTGGTCGAGCCGGCCCATGGCATCGAACCGAGTCCGAGTCAGTTGAAGAAAACCATCGATCAATTGCGCGAACTCGACGTGAAGGTGATCTTCTCGGAGATGGACTTCCCTTCCAGCTACGTTGACACCATCCAGCGTGAGTCCGGAGTAAAACTGTACCCGCTGTCACATATTTCCTACGGCGAATACACCGCCGACAAGTACGAAAAGGAAATGACCGGCAACCTCAACACCGTGGTTCGGGCGATTCAGGAGTCGGGGGCATGACGCTGAAAGAAACCCTGATGCCTGACACCACCGATAACCCTGTGGGAGCGAGCCTGCTCGCGAATGCTGCGGAACAATCCATAACTTCGGTGAACGAGAGACCCTCTTCGCGAGCAGGCTCGCTCCCACAGGGGAGAAATGGGCCGGCGCTGGAGTTTGCGCAAGTCAGCCTGACGCTCGGGCGCACGACGATTCTCGACAAGGTCAGCTTCCAGGTGCAGCCCGGCAGTGTTCACGCGTTGGTCGGCCCCAATGGCGGCGGCAAGAGTTCGCTGATCAAGACCCTGCTCGGGCAGATGCCGCATCAGGGCCAGCTCAGCCTGCACTGGCCCGGCGAGCCCGGCACCATCGGTTACGTCCCGCAAGCGCTGGAATTCGATCGCGGCCTGCCGATGACTGTCGACGATTTCATGGCCGCGATGTGCCAGCGTCGCCCGGCCTTTCTGGGTCTGAGCAGGCACTACGCCGCCGCTATTGGCGACGCGCTGCAGCGGGTCGGCATGCAGGACAAGCGCAAACGGCGCATGGGCGCGCTGTCCGGCGGTGAGCGTCAGCGGGTTCTGCTCGCCCAGGGCCTGATTCCGGCACCGCAACTGCTGGTGCTCGACGAACCGATGTCGGCCCTCGATGAAGCCGGGATTCAGGTGTTCGAATGCCTGCTCACTGACTGGCGCGCAGCGGGCATCACGGTGTTGTGGATCGAGCATGACCTCGAAGCGGTCGGGCGGCTGGCCGATCAGGTCACCGGCCTCAACCGCCGCGTGCTGTTCGATGCCACACCGCAACAGGCCCTCACTCCGGAACGTTTGCTGACGCTGTTTTCCACTCATCCACGGAGCGCTGTCTGATGAGTTACGAAGCCTTTCGTTTGATGGTGCAGGGCTGGGCGTCTTCCGGTTATCTGCCGGAAGCGCTGGCCTACGGTTTCGTGGTCAACGCCCTGCTCGCCGGCCTGCTGATCGGCCCGGTGCTCGGCGGTCTCGGCACGCTGGTGGTGGTCAAGCGCTTTGCGTTTTTCTCCGAAGCGGTCGGCCATGCGGCGCTCACCGGTGTGGCCATTGGCATTCTGCTCGGCGAACCCTACACCGGGCCGTATGGCAGTCTGTTCGGCTACTGCCTGCTGTTCGGCATTCTGCTCAATTACCTGCGCAACCGCACCGGTCTGGCACCGGATACGCTGATCGGCGTATTTCTCTCCGTGTCGCTGGCACTGGGCGCGAGCCTGCTGCTGATACTCGCCGGCAAGATCAACGTGCACATTCTGGAAAACGTGCTGTTCGGCTCGGTACTGACGGTCAACGGCAACGATCTGGCGGTATTGGCCATCGTCGGTTCGCTGGTCATGGCCCTCGCGTTGCCACTGTATAACCGCATCATGCTCGCCAGTTTCAACCCGCAACTGGCGGCGGTCCGTGGCGTGGCGGTCAAGACGCTGGATTACCTGTTCGTGATTCTGGTGACGTTGATCACCGTCGCGGCGGTGAAGGTGATTGGCGCAATTCTGGTCGGCGCCTTGCTGGTGATTCCGGCGGCGGCGGCGCGCTTGCTCAGCCAATCGCTCAAGGGCTTTTTCTGGTGTTCGGTGCTGATCGCCACCCTCAGCACGCTGTGCGGGATTCTTGCGCCGATCGTGTTCGACCTGCCGATTCCGTCCGGCGCCGCGATCATTCTGGTCGCCGGCATTGCCTTCGCCCTCGCCGCCATCGCGCGCGGCGTCGTCCCCAGCCTGAAAGGGAACCTTGGATAAAATGGCTTTTTCATTGCGTAACCTGACTCTGGCCATGGCCCTGTACGGCATGGTGTGCACCCCGTTGATCGCCGCTGAAAGCGCTAAACCCTTGCGCGTACTGGCCTCGTTGCCGATCACCTACGGATTGGGCGAAGCATTGCTCAATGGCACCGACGTAACGCTCGAACGCGCGGCGCCGGCCAATCTGCCGGGCAGCCGTCAGACCGCGTATTTCACCAGCCGTGGCGCCCCGGCGCTGAGCAAACTGGCCAACGATGCGGACGCGGTAATCGGTCTGCGTTCGCTGTGGCCCGATGACCCGCTGTACCCGATCGCCCGTCGCAACAATATCCGTATCGTCGAGGTTGACGCTGCCCGCCCGGTCGATGGCGCCCTGCCGGGAATTGCCGTGCAGCCGGGCCTTCAGGTTGACGGTTTGAACAGTCAGCCATGGCTGGCGAGCAACAACATGGGGCGCATGGCCGACGTGATGGCGGCGGATCTGGTGCGCCTGGCACCGAGCGCGAAGCCTGCGATCGAGGCCAATCTGGCGGCGTTGAAGCAACGTTTGCTGAAGCTTAGCGCCGACACCGAAGCGCGCCTGGCCGAGGCGGACAATCTGAGTGTGATGAGCCTGAGCGATCACTTCGGCTATCTGATTGGCAGCCTCAATCTCGAACTGGCCGGACAGGACGCGCGTCCCGATGCCGAGTGGACGCCTGAAGCACTGAAGAAGCTGACAGCAACCCTCAAGGACAACGACGTAGCGGTGGTGTTGCACCATCGCCAGCCAGCGGAGCCGGTGACAGCGGCGATTGCCGAATCCGGCAGTCGACTGGTGGTGTTGAGCACCGATGCGGCAGATCCGATGGCGGAGCTGGAGGGAAACGTGGATTTGTTGCTCAAGGGCTTGAGCGGGAAGTAATTTCAGGCAAGATCGCGTTATCGTTCTTCGCGCGCAGGCTCGCTCCCACATTGGCAATGCGGTACCTGCTTGCGAATTGGCCCGCACTGACAACTTCACTCTCCAGACATGAAAAAACCCGCTGACCATCACTGGCCCAGCGGGTTTGTTTTGCCCGGTCGCTTATTGCGCCGCGACTTGTGCATCCATCTTCTGGCGCAGGCTCAACGGTCGCATGTCGGTCCAGACCTCTTCGATATAGGCCAGGCATTCCTTTTTCAGACCGCTCTTGCCCACGGTGCGCCAGCCTTCGGGCACGGCCTTGTAGTCCGGCCAGATCGAGTACTGTTCTTCGTGGTTGACCACGACCTGAAAGAGGATGTCCTCGCGGTCGAATACTGACGTCATGCTGGTTCTCCATCGTTGTAAGGTCGGCCGCACGACGAATGCAGCCGGGGTATGTAGAAAGAACGTTCGCCGCGCGGAAAAATTTACAGCGCAGCGGTGGCAGCCACCAACGCGCGGCCGAAGATCTCGGCAACCCGATCGATTTCCGCTGCGGTGATCACCAGGGGCGGCAGGAAGCGCACGACCGCACCATGGCGGCCGCCCAGCTCCAGAATCAGTCCGCGCTTGAGGCATTCACGCTGGACCAGCGGCGCCAGGCGGGCAAATGCCGGTGGATGACCGAGGGCATCAGGCGCGCCGCTCGGGTCGACCAGTTCGACGCCGAGCATCAAGCCCCGACCACGGATGTCGCCCAAATGCGGGAAGTCACGCTGCAGGATGTGCAGGTGCTCACTGAGACGATCACCCATAGCCGCGGCGTGTTCGCAGACTTTGTGCTCGAGCAGATAACGCATTACCGCGGAACCTGCGGCCATGGCCATCTGATTGCCACGGAAGGTGCCGGCATGGGCGCCCGGTTGCCAGGTATCGAGCCAGTCACGGTAAACCACCACGGCCAGCGGCAGGCTGCCGCCGATGGCCTTGGACAGCACCACCACATCCGGAACGATGCCCGCGTGTTCGAAGGCAAACATTTTGCCGGTGCGAGCGAAACCGCTCTGGATCTCATCAACGATCAACGCTACACCGGCCTTTTCGGTGATCCGGCGCAAGCCGCGCAGCCATTCGATATCGGCCGGAATCACCCCGCCTTCACCCTGCACCGCTTCGACGATCACCGCCGCCGGCAATTGCACGCCAGCCTCGGGATCGTTGAGCAAGTTGTCCAGATAGCTCAGATTGGCTTTGACCCCCGCCGCGCCGCCGAGACCGAACGGGCATCGGTAGTCGTATGGAAATGGCATGAACTGCACGCCATTGCTGAGCAAGGCGCCCAACGGCTTTTTCGGCCCCAGGCTGCCCATGAGGCTCAAAGCACCCTGGCTCATGCCGTGATAACCGCCGGAAAATGACAGTACCGTGCTGCGTCCAGTGGCGGTGCGCACCAGTTTCAGTGCCGCTTCGACGGCGTCGGTGCCGGTCGGGCCGCAGAACTGGATTTTCGCTTGCGTCGCCAGTGCCGTCGGCAGCAAGCCGAACAGGTCCTGGACGAATTGATCTTTGACCGGCGTGGTCAGGTCGAGGGTGTGCAGCGGCAACTCATCCGCGAGAATCTGCCGGATCGCCTCGATCACTACTGGGTGGTTATGCCCCAGCGCCAGCGTGCCGGCGCCGGCGAGGCAGTCGATGAATGTGCGCCCCTCTACATCCTCGACATACAAGCCCTTGGCACGCTTGAGTGCCAGCGGAATGCGCCGCGGATAACTGCGCGCATTGGACTCCTGCCGACTCTGGCGCGCCAGCAACGGTGATTCGCTGAATTCGTACAACGTTTCCGCCGGCGCCGAGGCGACCCGGGCCGATGACGCTTCGATAAGGCTGGTGGCGACTGACATCTCTCGACCCCTCAATTGGCTATGGATTGTGACCAAAACAGCACACCCGATATGTGCGCGTCGCCGTCGCGGGGCGCACTTGCAGGTTTTCCTGTTCTGGAAACGCTTAAGCCCGGTGAGGATTTACACCCTTGATCGACTTGTCAGTCCGATGATGGCAATGGCTTGTGCAACGGCACGGCCTGCAAGCCTTTGAGGATCACCCGCGGCGCCGCCTGTCGATAGCCCAGATGTCGATAAAACGCCTCGGCAGTGGCGGTGCTGTTGAGATGAACATCCTGCACACCGCGCACCCGCAACCAGGCCTCGAGATCCTGCATCAGCGCCCGACCGGCTCCCCGGCGGAAGGCTTCGGGCTGGACGTAACACAGCGATACTTCCCCACTGACCTCAGCCATGCCGACGCCGACCGGTTTGTCTTCAAACAAAGCAATACACAGATAGAAGTGCGGGTCGGCGAGCCGGCCGCTGATGAAAGCGGCGCAGGACTGGCTCACCCAGTCGCTGACGAGCCGATGGTCGTTCCGGTGATCGAGTGCGCAGCCAACGCGGATCGAGCGCTCGACGATACGGTTGATGATGCCCGTGTCGGCCAGGGTGGCCGAGCGTATGCAAACGGATGCTTCCATGGCGCAGTTCCCTCAATCCATTGAGTCAAAGCTGGGTTGACCTTAGCGCCAACCCCGGCGGATAGCGAACGCCGAGAAGTTACATTTGATGTGCCGCAACACAGAGCCCTGTGTAGGAGCTGCCGAAGGCTGCGATCTTTTGATTTTGTTTCAAGATCAAGATCAAAAGATCGCAGCCTTCGGCAGCTCCTACACAAGGTCCTGGTGGATTCAGAGGGGTTGCAGCGGCATGGTCAGCTCGACCCGCAGGCCATCCGGGCGGCTGTCGAAATGCAGGGCGCAGTCGCAACGCTGGACGATCGCCTGCACAATCGCCAGACCCAGACCGCAGCCGGTGCTCTGCCCGTTGCGCCAGAAGCGCTGGGTCAGATGTTGCAGATCGTCCGGCGCGATGCCCGGGCCGTGATCGCGCACGACAAAACGCACGCGATTGCCGATGGTCTCCAGGTTTACCTCTACCGCACACTCTTCAGGCGTATGGCGCAAGGCGTTGTCCAGCAGATTGCGCAGCGCAGCAATAGCCAGCACGGCGGGCATCTGCAGCGGCGCGGCGGACAAATCTTCGGGCACATGCAGCTTGATCCGCAGCCGTTCGCCACCCGTGGCGTCCTGAATCGCCAGCCTGGCCACTTGTTCAGCGCTGCATTGCGAGCCGTCATCGAACGACAGGCTGCCTTCGACGCGGGCCAGCAACAGCAATTGCTCCAGGGTGCGATGCAGGCGATCGGCACCCTCTTCGGCCCGGGCCAGCGATTGATCGCGGGCACTGCCATCGGTCATGCGCGCCACTTGCAGGTGGGTCTTGATCGCCGTTAGCGGACTGCGCAATTCGTGCGCGGCGTCGCCGGTCAGCCGGCGTTCACGTTCGATGGTCTTGCCAATGCGCTGGAACAATTGGTTCTGCGTCTCCAGCAATGGCTTGAGTTCGCTGGGAAATGCCTGCAACTGCAACGGCTCAAGGGAGTCGGCGTTGCGCCGCATCAGCGCCTCGCGCAAACGATTGAGCGGCGCCAGGCCCTGACCGATGCCCAGCCACAACAGGCACAGGCAACCGAGCAAAGCCACGCCTACCGGCACCGAAGCGGCGAGCAGAATCGACATGTTCAAGGCTTCACGTTCGATCTGCCGATCTGCGGTGGTGATACGCACATCACCGCGCGCCAGGGTAAAACTGCGCCACGGCGCGCCGTCGATCATCTGATCGTGGAAGCCCATTTTCTCGGCTTCCAGCGCCTGTTCGGGATTGTTATGACTGCGGGCGAGAATTTCCCCACGCAACGAACTGACCTGACAGGCCATGCCGCCGGGAATATTCAGTTGCTCGGCACTGAAATGGGTGCCTTCGCCCTTGCTCGGGAGAGTCGGCAGTTGCTCGAGCAAGCCGGCGACCATGCGCGCCGAAGCGACCAGACGCTGGTCGAGGGAAAACATCATCTGATTGCGCAGATCGCTGAGCATCCACGCCGCCGCCAGCGCCCAGATCAAGGCGAACGCGGCGCCGAGCGTCAGGCTCAGGCGCAGACGCAGACTCATCACTTGCCTTGCCCTCCGCCGTCGGCAGGACCAAGGCGATAGCCCAGACCGCGCACGGTTTCGACGATGCCTTTACCGAGTTTGCTGCGCAGGTGATGGATGTGGACGTTCAGCGCGTTGCTTTCCAGCTCGTCATTGAAACCGTAGACACTGTCTTTCAACTGCTCGGTGGACAGCACCCGGCCGCGATTGTGCAGCAACGCCTGCAAGAGTGATTGCTCACGGCGCGACAAGTCTACCGGCCGCCCGGCCAGTCGGGTTTCTCGACTGCTCGGGTCGTAGGTGAGTGCGCCATGCTCGATCAGATTGACGCTGCGCCCCGCCACTCGACGCAACAGGGTTTGCAGGCGAGCGAACAGTTCGCGCAGATCGAAAGGCTTGAGCAGGTAATCGTCGGCACCGGCCTGCAAGCCATCGACACGGTCTGTCACTGAATCGCGGGCGGTCAGAATCAGCACCGGAATCTCCAGGCCGCCCTGACGCAATTGTTGCAGCAACTTCAGGCCATCTTCGTCGGGCAGGCCGAGGTCGAGCACCATCACGTCGAATTCGGCGACCTTGAGCATCGCCCGCGCTTTCGACGCCGTGTTGACGTGCTCGACAGTCAGGCCTTGAGCCGTCAGGCCGGCAACGATGCCGCTGGCGATCAGCTCATCGTCTTCGCAAACCAGTACGTGCATAGAGGCTCCGGGAAAAAAACGCGAGTCAAACAGGTGTGGATTAAGGGGCAATTATGGCCGTGCGCGGCGATATCGGAAAGGCGCACGCCAACAGCCCGGCTCAACATTACTGGAGGCAATAGCTTGAGATCCCGGCACCGGACGCATCTCCCACTCAGAATACCCATTCAGCAACAATTGACATCTTTGCCATAACAGCAACTTCACATAGTTTGTCCAGACAACTTCCGACTTCACCTTCAAACGGACTTGATAAACATGAAAGAATTAAAAAACTTTGTCGCTCTGGATTGGCGCTCCGGCCCTGATCGCATCTATTTTTTCTTCAAGGACACCGACACTTATTCGCGTTTTGATATTGGCGCTAACCGTGTTCCCGACAACTATCCTGTTTCCGCCGTCGGCAACTGGGATACATTCGATCCCTTTACCAAAGACCTGCGCTTTGGCTTGACCACCACTTCGTTCGGCTGGAATGCCGGAAGCGACGAAGATGTCGCGTGGCTGTTCTTCTACCAGGGAACCACCCCAATGGTGTGCAAATACAATCAGGATAAAGATAATGTTGCAGCCTTCTATAAGGTTGCCGACTCGATCTGGAAGCCGATTCTTCCGTATTTCGAAAGGATCATCGCCGGGACATGGTTTCAACTGACCGGTCATCCTTTCCTGTTCCGGTTCATTCTTGATGACGGGCACTACTTGTCGTTCAACTACAAGGCCAAGACCATCACTCGCAATCGCTTTGGCGAGTATCAACTAGGCGCGCTCAAACCGTATGCGAACCGGATAATAACGGCCGCGCAGAATGACCGGACGCTCGCCGACAGTTACTGGTATATCTTCCTGACCAAAAATCAGTACATAACCTACAACATTCAGTCCGATCGACTGGTTTCCGGCCCGAGAACCATCAATGACGGCAATTGGCCCGGCCTGCTGCGCGGCTGATTGGCCAATTCCGGAGGGGCTAGTAGGATACGGTTAATTATCGGTTAATCGCCGACGCCCATCCTGCCCCCCACTTGCACAGGGACAAGGCTCCTCCATGCGTCATTTCTTTCTTTTGTTTGCGTTGCTGATCTCCGGCCTGGCTCAGGCCGGGAATAATCCTTTTGATACCAAGCCGGAGTTTTTGCCGGTCGACAAAGCGTTCGTGCTTACTTCCGAGCGTCTGGACTCGGGTGAGACCCAGCTGTTCTGGCAAATCAGCGACGGCTATTACCTGTATCAAAAACGTCTGAAATTCGACGGACTGGTAGCCGGTCAGCAGCCGGTGTTGCCTGAAGGCGAATCCCATAGCGACGAGTTCTTTGGTGAGCAGCCGGTCTATCGCCAAGGCCTCGAAGTGAAGATCCCGGCGACGGCCAGCCGTCAGATCAAGGTCAGTTATCAGGGTTGCGCCGATGCCGGCCTGTGTTATCCGCCGCAAACCCGGGTGATTGATCTGGGTGGCAAAGCGGCTGCAACCACTGGCGGTGAAGCTCCGGATCAAGCCTTGGCCAGCGGCCTGCAGCAACGAGCGCTGGGCTGGAGCCTGTTGGTGTTCTTCGGCCTCGGCCTGCTGTTGGCGTTCACCCCCTGCTCACTGCCGATGCTGCCGATTCTGGCCGGCATGATTGTCGGCAGTGGTGCCACGCCGCGGCGCGGTTTTGCTCTGGCCAGCAGTTATGTCATTTGCATGGCACTGGTGTATGCGGCGATGGGCGTGATTGCCGCGCTGCTCGGTGCGAACCTGCAGGCCTGGTTGCAGAATCCTTGGCTGCTCGGCGCATTTGCGGCGGTTTTCGTGGTGCTGGCGCTGCCGATGTTCGGCTTCTTCGAGCTGCAACTGCCGGTGGCGCTGCGTGATCGCCTGGAACATGCCTCGCGCAGCCGTAGCGGTGGCAGCCTGATCGGCGCCGGTGTGCTGGGCGCGCTGTCGGGACTGTTGGTCGGGCCGTGCATGACCGCACCGCTGGCTGGCGCCCTGCTGTACATCGCACAAAGCGGTAACGCGTTGCACGGCGGTCTGATTCTGTTTGCACTGGGCATCGGCATTGGTGTGCCGCTGTTGCTGCTGGTGACCGTGGGCAATCGTTTCCTGCCCAAACCCGGCGCGTGGATGAATCTGCTCAAAGGCGTGTTTGGCTTCCTCTTTCTTGCCACCGCACTGTTGATGCTGCGTCCGGTACTGAATTCGTCGTTGTGGCTCGGCCTGTGTGGCGCGCTGTTGCTGATCGCCGCATACAGTGCCTGGAAACAATCCGAAGGTTTCGGCCGCGTCGCGCAGCTGTTTGGCGCCCTTTCGTTGTTGCTCGGTTTGTGGGGCAGTCTGTTGGTGATCGGTGCAGCCGGCGGTAGCGACGATCCGTATCAGCCGCTGCAGGTTTACAGCGCTGGCCGCGTGGTCGGCGCGGCGCCAAGCGCTCATGACGCTTTCACCACGATCAGTGAGCCGGCAGCTCTGCAGCGGGAACTCGACGCGGCCAAGGCTCAGGGCCAGTGGGTGCTGCTCGATTACTACGCCGACTGGTGTGTGTCGTGCAAGGTGATGGAGAAAAAGGTATTCGGCGAGGACAAGGTCATGCAGGCATTGAGGGACGTACGCCTGTTGCGTCTGGACGTGACTGCTGACAATGCCGCCAGCCGCGAACTGCTGAGCCGCTACAAAGTGCCGGGGCCGCCAACTTTTATCTGGATCGGCACTGACGGCGAAGAACGCCGCAGCCAGCGCATCACCGGTGAGGTGGATGCCGACACATTCCTGCAACGCTGGTTCACCACCCGAGACGCCAACTGATGCTGACCTTCACCCTCGGCACCTTTGCCATCGCGCTTAACCATTTGCTGCTGATCAGTGCCCTCGCGCTGGCGACGTTTGTCGGCTGGCGAGTGGCCAAGCGCGGCGGCGATAACCCCGAGTCAGCCTTGTTCAGTCTGTTCCTGCTGGGCATGCTCGCTGCACGCATCGCGTTTGTTGCGTTGTACTGGTCGCACTACCGCACAGATCCATGGCAAATCATTGATTTGCGCGACGGCGGTTTTCTCGCCTGGCCCGGAGTGATCGTGTTGCTGCTGGCCGCACTGTATCGCGGCAGGCGTCGTCCCGGCCTGCGTCGGCCATTGGGCTTCGGTGTGGTCAGCGGCGTCGCGTTCTGGCTGCTCGCCACCCTGTCACTGAATATCTACGAACAAGGCACGCGTCTGCCGGAGATTTCCCTGCGCAATGCTGCCGGGGAGACCGTCAGACTCAGTGACTATCAGGGCGGCCCGCTGGTGATCAACCTGTGGGCGACCTGGTGCCCGCCGTGTCGGCGAGAAATGCCGGTGCTGGAACACGCCCAGCAACAACGTCCGGATCTGACTTTCCTGTTCGTCAATCAGGCCGAAAGCATGCAAAGCGTGGCGACGTTCCTCGAAACCCAGGGCCTGAGTCTGAACAACGTTTTGTTCGACCGCAGCGGCCGACTCGGTCAGGCCGTGGGTTCCATGGCCCTGCCGACTACGCTGTTCTATAGCCCCGAGGGTCGCTTGCTGACCAGCCACCTCGGCGAACTGTCGAACGCCAGCCTCGCCCGCGCTCTCGAAACTTTCGACACCGCGCCTTCAATTCCGAATCAGGCCGTTGTACCGGCCAACTCTGCAAGGAAACTGCCATGCCCCGCCTCCGCCACCTGCTGACGCTGACCCTGGGCACTGCCCTGCTGCACCTGCCGTCGGTGCAGGCTGCTGAAGAACTGCCCGCCGCGATCAAAAAGATCGAAGCCAAGGGCGCGAAGATCGTCGGCCAATTCGACGCCCCCGATGGTCTGCGCGGTTACGCTGCGCAATACCAGAATCGCGGCATGGCGCTGTATCTGACCCCGGATGGCAAGCATGTCGTGGTGGGCAATCTGTACGACGCCGAGGGCAAGGATCTGAGCAGCGAACCGCTGCAAAAACTGGTTTATGCGCCGATGTCGAAGGAAGTCTGGGGCAAATTCGAGGCGAGCAACTGGATTCAGGACGGCAACAAGGATGCGCCCCGCACGGTGTACCTGTTCAGCGACCCGAACTGCCCGTACTGCAACATGTTCTGGGAACAGGCGCGGCCATGGGTCAAGGCTGGCAAAGTGCAGTTGCGCCACATCATGGTCGGCATCATCCGCGAAGACAGCCCCGGCAAATCAGCCGCGCTGCTGGCCGCAAAAGACCCGGCCAAGGCGCTGGAGGATCACGAAAAGGCCGGCAAGGGCAGCGCGCTCAAGGCCTTGAAAGACATTCCGGTCGCCGTGCAAACCAAACTCGCGGCGAACATGCAGTTGATGGAAGACCTGGAACTGCAGGCCACACCGGCAATTTTCTATCTGGATGACAAGGGCGAGTTGCAACAGCAACAGGGCGCGCCTTCGCCGGATAAATTGGTGAAGATTCTGGGGCCGAAATAGTTTTTCGTTGCCTGATCCGCCCCCTTCGCGAGCAGGCTCGCTCCCACAGTTGATCGCATTCCATTGTGGGAGCGAGCCTGCTCGCGAATGAAGCTCACTCGGTAAGTCAGTTGCGCTCGCTCAAGAAGCCAAGCAGCGCCTCAGTCACAAATTCAGGATTCTCCAGATTGGAGATATGCCCCGCCTCCGGCACCAGCACACACGGGCAACCAATCAACTCAGCCATTTCCCGGGCTTCCGACGGTGGTCGTGGCTTGTCCTGATCACCACACAGCACCAGAGTGGTCCCTGCGTTCAGCTCGCTCAAGCGCGGCAACAGATCGTCACGACCAAAGGTGATGCGCCCCATCGGTACGATGCTTTCACGCAGGCGCTCTGGCGAATAGCCCTGCAATTTTGCGCGGAACTCCTGATACAGCGCCGACTGCGGATCGATGCCCGGGCGGAAGAAGATTGGCACGACGATGTCCAGCAGTTGCTCGGAGATTGTGCCGCTGTCTTCGATCTGCTTGAACAGCGAGAAGTAATACTGCCGGGTCGGTTCCGGCTCGACGCCGACGTAGGTGTCCATCAGCACCAGGCCGTTGAGACGTTGCGGTGCGGACAGTGCCAGGCGCGCGCCCCACATGCCGCCGACCGACAGCCCGACCAGGGTGACGCGGTCGATGTCCAGGTGATCGAGCAAGGCCTGCGCCTGACGGGCGATGTCATCCAGCGACGTTGTGCCTTCAGGTAACTTGCCGGACTCGCCATGCCCCCACAGATCCAGGGCGATGACGCGATAGTGCGGGGTCAGCGCGGCGATCTGCGGCGCCCACATCGCCTGGTCCCAAAGGTAACTGCCAGCCAGCAGCACGGCCGGGCCGGTGCCTTGATCAATGTAGTGCAGCGCTTGTCCGTCAACCGTGAAAAAGGGCATCGACCACCTCCGGGAGAAAAAACAGAACCGGCAGACTGAGCTGCCGGTTGTTGATCGTCAAGGGTGGAAATGTACAGACGCCATTCGCGAGCAGGCTCGCTCCCACAGGGATTTTGTGAACGCCACAGATCCGGTGTAGGAGCGAGCCTGCTCGCGAAGAGGCCGACTCAGGCGCCGAAGAACTACAGCCCCTCCAGCTCCGCCATCAGATCATTCAAGCGATCGACTTTCTCCTCGGTGATGTCACTGGCCGCCAGCCCTTCGATGTATTCGGCCAGTTCCTCCACCGTGCTGCATTCGAACATCGCTCGCAGCGGCACGTTGCGTTGCAAGGCTTTCTGCACCCGCGAAGCAATTTGCGTGGCCAGCAGCGAATGCCCGCCCAGTTCGAAGAAGTTGTCGCGCACGCCAACCTTTTCCACCTTCAGCACCTCGGCCCAGATAGGGGCCAGGGTCTGCTCCAGTTCGTTACGCGGGGCAAGGTAATCCTCGCTGTGCAACTGACCTATCTCCAATGCCGGCAATGCCTTACGGTCGAGTTTGCCGTTGGCATTGAGCGGCAGTTGCGCCAGCCACAACCAGTGCAGCGGCACCATGTATTCCGGCAGCTCGGCGCGCAGACGCTGTTTGATTCGTTCCAGAACCTCGTTCGGATTGCACGATGAATCGGCCGCGACCAGATAACCCACCAGATGCTTGCCGTTGACGCCCTCCTGTACGGCAACCGCAGCGTCACGCACCTCCGGTTGTTCGTGCAGGCGCGCTTCGATTTCACCGAGCTCGATGCGGTAACCGCGGATCTTCACTTGATGATCGACCCGGCCGACATATTCCAGCACGCCGTCAGCGCGGCGTCGGGCCAGGTCGCCGGTTCGGTACAGGCGCTCGCCCGGCGCGCCGAACGGATTCGGCACAAACACCGGCGCAGTGCGCAGGGGATCACTGACGTAGCCGCGACCGACACCGCTGCCGGCCACGCACAACTCGCCCACCGCACCCAGCGGCACCAGTTCCAGCGCGCCATCGAGCAGGTACAACACGTTGTTATCGGTCGGCGTGCCGATCGGCAAATAACTGCCGCGCGTCGAGGCCAGATCAACGCGGAAGAACGCCACGTCATCCGAACATTCCGCCGGCCCGTAGGCGTTGACCAGACCGATGCCCGGGTAACGCAACAGCCATTGATGCGCCAGTTCCGGCGGCATTGCTTCACCGGTCGGCAGCATCCAGCGCAAGCTTTCGAGGCTCAGACGCTCGGAGGCGAGCATGCCCTGAATCAGCGACGGCACACTTTCCAGCACAGTGATGCCCTGTTCTTGCACATGCGCCAGCAGACCTTGCGGATCGTGGGCAATCGCGTTCGGCACGATGTCCACTCGCGCGCCGAACAACGGCGCGGCGAGGAACTGCCAGACGGAAATGTCGAAGCTTTGCGAAGCGGTCTGGGCGATCACATCGGTCTCGCTCAAATCGAGGTACGGACGTTTGCTCAATTGGTTGTTGAGCATGCCGCGCTGCTCGACCATCACGCCTTTTGGCAGCCCGGTCGAGCCCGAGGTGTAGATCACGTAAGCGAGGTTATCCGGGCCGCTGTGAATGCCGGGATTGTGCGTCGCTGTCGCCGCCACTTGCACCTCTTCCCACACCAGCAGGCGCGGACGGTTGGAACAGCCAAACTCTTCGAGCAAGGTCTGCGCCTGTTCGCGGCAGGCTGCGCTGCACACCAGCAACGGCGTGCGGCTCAGTTCGATGATGCGGCTCAGACGCTGGCTCGGCAGGCCCGGGTCCAGCGGCAGGTAACCGGCACCGGCCTTGAAGCTGCCGATGATCATGCCGAGCAAATCGAGATTGCGCTCGGCCAGCAAAGCCACCGGTTGATCCATCCGCACCCCGGCGGCGACCAGTGCATGGCCGAGGCGGTTAGCGGTGTGGTTGAGCTCGGCATAGCTCAATTGCCGGTCGAGGCAACTGGCGGCGATGCGGTGAGGATGCTGCTCGACCTGCGCTTCGAACAACGCCACGTAGCTTTGCTCCAGCGGGTAGTCGTGGCCACTCTGATTGCAACCGTGCAGCAGGAAATCGCGCTCTTCGTCGCCCAGCAACGGCAGGTCGGCCATGTCGCCACGAAAGCCGTCGACCAATGCCATCAGCAGGCGTTTGAACTCGCCAAGCATGCGCTCGACCGTCGATTCGTCGAAATAACGCTGGTCATACGACAGGTGCAGGCCAAGGTCATCGCCCGGGTAACACACCGCCGTCAGCGGGAAGTTGGTATGGGTGCGGCCCGAGTCCGACGTCGCATTCAGGCTCTGTGCACGGTCCAGCACCGAGACTTCCACCGGTGCGTTTTCAAAGACAAAGAGGCTGTCGAACAGCGGCTGGCCTTTGGGCAGTTCGCTCTGTTCCTGAATATTCACCAGCGGCAGGTATTCGTACTCGCGCAGGTGCATGTTGCTGTCGAGCAAGCCACTGAGCCACTCGCGCACGCTGCTGCGCTGATCGTCCTCAGGCATCTTCACCCGCAGGGCAATGCTGTTGATGAACAGGCCGACGGTGCGTTGCATTTCCGGCATGTCCACCGGGCGCCCGGCCACGGTCACGCCGAACAGCACGTCGCGATCACCGCTCAAGCGTCGCAACACCAAAGCCCACGCCGCTTGAGCGAAGGTGTTGACGGTCAGTTGATAGGCTTGTGCCAGTTCCCGCAGGCGTGCGCCGTCCTCGATATTCAGGCGGGTGTAGCGGTCGCCGACGATCATGCCGCCGCTGTCGCCCGCGTGTTCGCGCAGGAAAGGTCGGTCGCTGGGGATTGGCGTGGTGCGTTCGAAACCTTGCAGGTTCTGCCGCCACCACTGCCGCGCCTCGGCCAGGCTCTGACGTTGCAGCCAGCCGATGTAGTCGCGATAACGCGGCGGCACGCTCAACTGCGCTTCGCGACCTTCACCGAGGGCGGTGTAGAGCTCGAAGAAATCGTTCATCAGCAGCGAACGGCACCAGGCGTCGATGAGGATGTGGTGGTTGCTCATGATGAACCAGTAGCGCGCCGCGCCCACCTTGATCAGGCGCAGGTGGAACGGCGCCTGATTGAGCAGATCGAAGCCGGCCTCGCGCTCGCTTTTGAGCAGTGCTTGCAGCCTGGGCTCCTGCTCGACAGCGCTGATGGCACTCCAGTCCAGGTATTGGATCGGCGTGCGTCCCGGTGTGTGAATCACTTGCAGCATGTCTTCGCCGACGTTCCAGCAGAACGACGCACGCAACGCTTCATGGCGGGCCACCACCGCTTGCCAGGCCTGGGCGAAACGCTCGGGGTCGAGGTCGCTGTTGATGCGATAGCGATCCTGCATGTAGTACAGACCGGTGCCCGGTTCGAGCAGGGTGTGCAGGAGCATGCCCTCCTGCATCGGCGTCAGCGGATACACATCTTCGATGTGCGCGGCCGGCACCGGCAAGGCGTCGAGTTGTGCCTGGGTCAGTTTCGCCAGCGGGAAGTCCGACGGCGTCAGGCCGCCGGCTCCGTCTTGCAGGCAATGTTCGATCAGGCTGTGCAGTTCCCCGAGATAGGCAGCGGCCAGATCGTTGATCGTTTGCATTGAGTAACGCTCGGCGCTGAAGGTCCAGCGCAGAACCAATTCGCCCCCGTAGACCTGACTGTCGACGCTCAGCTCGTTCGGCAACGGCGCGTGTGGATCGTGGGCGGCGCCGGCCGGCTCATCGAGAGGACGGAACAGCGCATCACTGGCAAAGCTCTGGTCGAACTGGCCGAGGTAGTTGAAGGTGACCGGCGCCCGCGGCAGCGCGGCCATGCTCTGACGGCAGCCGTCATCGGCCAGATAACGCAGCACGCCATAACCGAGACCTTTGTGCGGCACGCCACGCAGTTGTTCTTTTATCGCCTTGATCGATGCGCCCTGCCCGGCGGCCTCGTCGACATCCTGCGGGGTCAGGCGCAGCGGATAAGCGCTGGTGAACCAACCGACCGTGCGGGTCAGGTCGATCTCGTCGAACAGGGTTTCGCGGCCGTGGCCTTCCAGTTGAATCAGCGCTGATGGCTCGCCGCTCCAGCGGCACAGGACACGGGCCAGTGCGGTCAGCAGCAAGTCGTTGACCTGAGTGCGGTAAGCACTCGGCGCCTGTTGCAGCAACTGCCGGGTGCGTGCGCCATCGAGGCGCACACTGACGGTCTGCGCATGGCGATTCTGCACGCCGCCCTGCGGGTTTTCGCAGGGCAGATCGAAGTCGGGGCCAGCCAGTTGCGCTTGCCACCAGGCCAGTTCTTCACGCAGGGATTCGCTGCCGGCGTAGGCCTGCAAACGTGCAGCCCAGTCTTTGAAAGCGCTGGTTTTGGCCGGCAGTTTCAGTGCTTGAGCGGCGTCGAGCTGGCGGTACGCGGTTTGCAGATCGTCCAGCAGCACGCGCCAGGACACACCGTCGACCACCAAGTGGTGGATGGCGATAAACAGGCGTTGCCGAGTATCGGCGAAATCGACCAGCACCGCGCGCAGCAACGGGCCGTTTTGCAGATGCAGGCTGCGTTGCGCATCGGCGAACAGGGCTTCGCACTGCTCTATCGAATCGACGCTGAACTGCCAGAGTACATCCTCATCCGTCAGCGCTTGATGCGTTGCTTGCCACGCCTCGTTGACTTCACTGAAACGCAAACGCAACGCATCGTGCTGTGCGATCACTGCCCGCAACGCCTGCTGCAAGCGTCGCGGCTCAAGCGCCACGGTCGGTTCCAGCAACAACGCCTGGTTCCAGTGCTGACGCTGAGGAATTTCAGTGTCGAAGAACCAATGCTGAATCGGCGTCAGACCCGACTCACCGACCAGCAGACCTTGCTCGGCGGTCACCTGTTGCGTGCGGCCGGCCACTGCAGCGAGGCTCTGTACGGTTTGATGCTGGAACAGATCGCGCGGGCTGAAGTGAATGCCTTGCTGGCGCGCCCGACTGACCACCTGAATCGACAGAATCGAGTCGCCGCCCAGTTCGAAGAAATTGTCGTTGAGACCGACCCGGGCAACATTGAGCACCTCGCACCAGATCTGCGCCAGGCTCTGCTCCAGCTCATTGCTCGGCGCGACGTAGTCCTGACGATTCAACTCGGGATCCGGCGCCGGCAAGGCGCGGCGATCGAGTTTGCCGTTGGCGGTCAGCGGCATGCCTGCCAGCAGTATCAGGTGGCTCGGCACCATGTAGTCCGGCAGTTGCGCCTTGAGGTGCGACTTGAGGGCATCACGCAGTTGGGCCTGTTGCGCTTCACTTTGATTGGCGATTTCAGTGACCAGATAGCCCACCAGCTGCTTGCCGCTCGGCGCATCCAGCGCCAGCACCACGGCTTCGCGGATCGAACCGTGCTCGAGCAGGCGCGTTTCGATTTCGCCCAGTTCGATGCGGAAGCCGCGGATTTTCACCTGATGGTCGATTCGCCCCAGGTACTCGACCAGACCATCGGCACGCTGGCGCACCAGATCACCGGTGCGGTACATGCGCCCGCCATCCGCGGCAAACGGATCAGCGACGAAACGCTCGGCGGTGATGCCCGGGCGATCGTGATAGGCCTGCGCCAGGCCGGCGCCACCGACGAACAACTCACCGGTCGCGCCTTGCGGCACCAAGGCCAGATCGGCGTCAAGAATGTAGGCGACCCGCGCACCGATCACGCTACCGATCGGCACACTGCCGGCGCCCTCCTCCAGCACCTGTGGCGCGAGACCGGCCAGCGGCATGACCACGGTTTCGGTCGGGCCATAGGCGTTGAAGAACTGCGCCGGTTGGAATGCCGCGCGGATGCGCTGCAGATGTTCGCCGGTCAGCGCTTCGCCGCCGGTGATGATCATCCGCACCGGCAGGACTTCGTTCTGTGTCGCGAGGAACTGCGCCAACTGGCTGCCGTAGCTGGGGGTGAAACCGAGCACGTTGATTTTATGCGTACGAATCAAGCCACAGATTTCTTCCGCGTCCCACTGTCCCTGCGCACGCAGCACTAGCTGCGCGCCACTGAGCAGCGGCACCAGCAGACGCTCGGTGGCGGCGTCAAAGTTGATCGAGTAGAAATGCAGTTCACAGTCGTCCGGGCGCATGCCGAAACGTTCGATCACCGCTTGGCAATGCATGGCGATTTCGCCGTGGGAGACCACCACGCCTTTTGGTTTGCCGGTCGAGCCCGAGGTGTAAATCAGGTAAGCCTGATGCTGCGCCAGGCTGATAAACGGCAGCGCGCTGGACGGGCAATCGGCCAACGCCGCACCGTCATCTTCCAGGCACCAGCGCGCCACGCTCGGCGGCAGATCGCCGAGGGCCTGGAACATCGCGCGATCACTGAGCAGCAGGCCGATACGGCTGTCTTCGATCATGTAATGCAGACGGTCAAGCGGATATTCCGGATCCAGCGGTACATAGGCGCCGCCAGCCTTGAGAATCGCCAGCAGGCCGATGACCATTTCCAGCGAACGCTCCAGCGCCAGACCGACCCGCACGTGCGGGCCGGCCCCGCGCTCACGCAGGGCCCAGGCCAGACGATTGGCGCGGGCGTCGAGTTCGGCGTAGCTCAGGGTCTGCCCGGCGAAGGTCAGCGCTGGTGCGTCTTTGCGCAGCAGCGCCTGTTCGGCAAACAGATGATGAATGCACTGATCGAGACGATGTTCGCCCGGCTCGATGCCGAGGCTGTCGAGCAGTTGCTGTTGCTCCGGTTGATCGAGCAGCGGCAGTTCACTGAGACGTTGCTGCGGATCGGCGATCAACGCTTCGAGCAGGTTGCGCCAGTGCCTGGCCATCCGCGCAATGGTCGGTTCGTCGAACAGATCGGTGCTGTAAGTCAGGCAGCAACCGAGGCGATGGTCGAGGTCGGTGACTTCCAGATTGAGGTCGAACTTGGTCGCCCGCGCATCGTTGGCCAGGTACTCGACGGTCATGCCGGCCAGCGTGCGGCTCTGCTGGAATTCCCAGCGCTGGACGTTGCACATCACCTGGAACAGCGGGTTGTAAGCGGCGCTGCGCGGCGGCTGCAAGGCTTCGACCAAATGATCGAACGGCAGATCCTGATGCGACTGGCCTTCGATCACCGTGTGGCGCACCTGCTCGAACAACTCGCCGACCGACATCTGCCCGTCGAGCTGGCAACGCAGCACTTGGGTGTTGAGGAACGCACCGATCAGCCCTTCGCTTTCCGGGCGGATGCGGTTGGCCACCGGCGCGCCGATGCGCAGGTCGGTCTGGCCGCTGTAGCGGTAGAGCAACGTAGCGAGTGCGGCAGTCATGGTCATGAACAGGGTCAGGCCGTTCTGCGCATTGAACGCTCGCACTCGCGCGGCAAGCTCATCATTCAGATCGAAGCGGAACAGCTCACCCTGATGGCTTTGCACCGGCGGACGCGGACGGTCGCCGGGCAGTTCCAGCAGCGGGTGTTCGCGGCCGAGTTGCGCGGTCCAGTAATCGAGCTGACGCTGACGCTCACCGGACTCCAGCCAGTTACGCTGCCAGACGCTGTAGTCGAGGTATTGCACCGGCAACGGTTGCAATGGCGAATCGCGCTCATCGACGAACGCCTCGTACAACGCGCTGAGCTCGCGGGCAAAAATGTCCATTGCCCAGCCTTCGGTGACGATGTGGTGCAGGGTCAGGACGAAGTAATGCTCGTGCTCGGCGGTCTTCACCAGACAGGCACGCAGCAGCGGACCGGTCTCCAGGTCGAACGGCTGGTGCGCTTCGGCATCGGCCAGTTGCTGGACGTGCTGCCCACGCACGTCGGCCGGCAGCCTGGAGAAATCCTTCCAGTCCATGCGCACACCTGTTTCGGCATGCACCTGCTGGCGGGCAACGCCGTCGACGCTGGGGAACGTGGTGCGCAGGGTTTCGTGACGCAGGATCAGCGCTTGCAACGCGACCTCGAAATGCTCGACATGCAGCACGCCGCGCAGGCGGGCCATGCCGCCGACGTTGTACGCCGGACTGTCCGGCTCCATCTGCCAGAGGAACCACATGCGCTGTTGCGAATAGGACAGGGGCACCGCGTGGCTGCGGTCGACTTTGCCGATCGGTAGCTGTTGGTTGCTGCGGCCGCTGGCCTGGATCAGGCGGATCTGTTCGGCGTAATCAGCCAGTTCGCTGTGCTCGAACAACGTGCGCAGCGGCAGCTCGACGTCACAGGCCTGACGCGTGCGCGAAATGATTTGCGTAGCCAACAGCGAGTGACCGCCGAGGGCGAAAAAATCGTCGCGCAGACCGATTTGAGTGAGGCCGAGCACTTCACGCCAGATCGCCGCGATCTGTTGTTGCAGTTCGCTGACCGGTTCAATGTGTTCGCGCACATGCCAATGCGGCTCGGGCAAGGCGCGACGGTCGAGTTTGCCGCTGGGGCTCAGCGGCATCGCGTCGAGGCGCAGCAGCTGCGCCGGAACCATGTACTCCGGCAGCTCAGCGGCCAGGGCAGCTTTCAGACGAGCGATCTGCTCGTCGGCATTTTCATTGGCATCGGTTGCCGTGAAGTAGCCGATCAGTTGCGCGCCGGCAGCGGTGTCGCGGACCGACACCACGGCTTGGGCGACGCCTCCCTGGGCGAGCAATCGCGCCTGGATTTCTTCCGGTTCAACGCGAAAGCCGCGCAGTTTGACCTGCTGATCGAGACGACCGAGGTATTCGATCACACCTTCAGCAGACCAGCGGGCACGGTCGCCAGTGCGGTACAGACGTGCGCCCTGCTCGCCCAATGGATCGGCGACAAACCGCTCGGCGGTCAGCGCAGGACGGCCGAGGTAACCACGGGCCAGACCGATGCCGCCGATGCACAGTTCACCGGGCACACCGGCAGGCAGCGGATTGAGATCGGCATCGAGGATTCGACAGATCACATTGCCCAGCGGCCGCCCAATCGGCGAGCGCTCGCCATCATCAGGGCTGCAATGCCAGTGGGTAACGTTGATCGCGGTTTCGGTCGGGCCGTAGCGGTTATGCAATTGCACCGTCGGCAGTTGCGCGAGTACGCGGTTGCGCAGTTCGGCCGGCAGCGCTTCACCGCCGGAGAATACCCGGCGCAGGCTGGTGCAGTCGGCACTCAGCGGTTCGTCGATGAACAGCGCCAGCAGTGGCGGGACGAAGTGCAGCGTGGTCACGCCGTAATCCTGAACCAGTTGCGCGATGCGATGCGGGTCGCGGTGCTCGCCCGGGGCGGCAATCAGCAGACGTGCACCGGTGATCAGCGGCCAGAAGCATTCCCACACCGACACGTCGAAACTGATCGGCGCTTTCTGCATCAGCACGTCAGTCTCGTCGAGACCATAGCTGGTTTGCATCCATTGCAGCCGTTCGGCAACCGCCGCGTGAGTGTTGCCGACGCCTTTCGGTTGGCCGGTCGAGCCCGAGGTGTAAATCACGTAGGCGAGGTTGTCGCCGTGCAGCTGCAGACCCGGTGCCTGGCTCGGCCATTTTTCCAGGTGCAACGCGTCCATGGCGATGATGCTGACGTCATTACTGGACGGCAAACGCTCGAGCAGACCGGTCTGCGTCAAGAGCAATTCGACGCCGCTATCGCTGAGCATGTACGCCAAGCGTTCCGCCGGGTAATCCGGGTCCAGCGGCACGTAGGCGCCGCCAGCCTTGATAATCGCCAGCAGGCCGATCAGCAATTGCGGCGAACGCTCGGCGGCGATCGCTACGCAGACGTCCGGGCCGACGCCCTTGTCGCGCAGGTAATGGGCAAGACGGTTGGATTGCGCGTGCAGCTCGGCGAAATCCAGGCTGCCACCGTCCCAGACCAGCGCAGTGCGTTGCGGGGTTTTGCGCAGCTGTTCGTTGAGCAGCTCTGGCAACCACTGGGGCGCCGGGGTGCATGGCGCGACGCTCCAGGCGCTCTGCTGTTGCTGCTCGCTGGCGGTCAACAGGCGCAGATCGCCGATGGGCTGCTGCGGCCGCTCGCAGATTTCGGCCAGAAGGTTATGGAAATGCTCAGCCAGGCGCTCGATGGTCGTGGCATTGAACAGTTCGCTGGCGTAGTCGAACGACAAGGTCAGCCGCCCATTGCGGTCTTCTTCGCTGTGCAGTTGCAGGTCGAACTTGGCTTCGCGGCTGTGCCATGGCAGTTCTTCAGCCAGCAGACCCGGTAGGCGCTTGAGCGCACTCAGGTCGCGCTGCTGATGGTTGAACATGACCTGGAACAGGCCTTGTTCGCGGGCCTGCGGGAAGGCTTCGAGCAGTTGTTCGAACGGCAGATCCTGATTGGCCTGGGCGTCGAGTGCGGCCTGGCGGGTCTGGCTCAACAGCTCGGCAAATGGCTGGCGCGCATCGATCTGTGCCCGCAGCACCTGGGTGTTGATGAAGAAGCCGATCAGGCCTTGGGTTTCCAGGCGCGGACGGTTGGCGTTGGGCACGCCGATGCGAATATCGCGCTGACCGCTGTAGCGGTGCAGCAGACTCTGAAACGCAGCGAGCAAGAGCATGAACGGCGTGGCTTCGTGGGCCTGAGCGGTGCGGCGGATCGCTGCGCTGAGTTGGCTGCTCAAGCGCACACTGTGGCGCGCGGCGCAGTGGGTTTGCCTGGCCGAGCGCGGGTGGTCGGTTGCCAGTTCCAGCGTCGGATGTTCTTCGCCCAACTGCGCTTTCCAGTAAGCCAGTTGTCGCTCGCCCTCGCCTTGCGCCAGCCATTGGCGTTGCCAACTGCCGTAGTCGGCGTACTGCACGCGCAGCGCCGCCAACGTGGCCGTCGCGCCTTGAGTGGCTGCGGCGTAGAGGCGCGAGAACTCGTCGAGGAGAATGTTCAGCGACCAGCCGTCGGCGATGATGTGGTGCATCGTCACCAGCAACTGATGTTCTTCGTCGTCGAGGCGCACCAGGGTCACCGACAACAACGGGCCTTTTTCCAGATCGAACCGAGTGCGCGCCTCCTCTTCGCAAATCTGCTGAGCGCGGACTTCACGTTCAGGCTCTGGCAAGTCGCTGATGTCGATCAGTTGCAGATCGAATTCGGCGGCGGCAAGCACTTGCTGCAATGCCACGCCATCGCGCTCGAAGAAACGTGTGCGCAGGGATTCGTGGCGCTGGATCAGTTGCTGGAAGCTGCTGCGCAAGGCGTCTTCGTCCAGTTCGCCACGCAGGCGCAGACCGCCGGGAATGTTGTAGGCGCTGCTGTGCGGGTCCAGCTGCCAGGTGATCCACAGGCGGTTTTGCGCCAGCGACTGCGGCATCGGCTCGCTGCGCGACAAGGTGCTGATTGCCCCCTGGGCACTGCCACCGTCCGCTTGCTGCTGCGCAACGGTGGCAGCGAAGGCAGACAGTGTCGGCGCTTCGAACAACAGGCGCAGACTCAGCTCTACACCGAGCACTTCACGGACCCGGGCAATCACTTGCGTGGCGGCGATCGAGTTGCCGCCGAGGAGAAAGAAATGATCCTCGGCGCCGACCTGTTCAACGTTGAGTTGCTCGGCCCAGATTTGACCGATCAACGCTTCAAGGTCTGAAGCGCCGCTGGTCGCCGTTGGAGTTTCGGCTATCGTCGATGGGAATATCGCGTAACTGTCGAGACTGTCATCGGCCAGACGATTACGGCATGCCGAGCGTTGCAGTTTGCCGCTGGAGGTTTTCGGCAGCGCGCCCGGATTGAGCAGCACCACCACGCTTGGCGCTTCTTGGCAGGCTTCGGCCACCGCTTGGCGAATGGCTTTGATCAGCGCATCGGGCGGGAGGATTTTCTGCACGCTGCGGCTGATTTCCGCTGCGATGCCGATGCCTTCCGCGCCGTTCCGATTGACCGCGAATGCCGCCACGCGGCCCTTGCGCACCACTTCGACTTCGCGTTCGACGGTCTGCTCGATGTCCTGCGGATAGAGGTTGTGGCCGCGGACGATGAGCATGTCTTTCAAACGCCCGGTGACGAACAGCTCGCCGTTACGGATGAAACCCAGGTCGCCGGTGCGCAGCCAGGTGCGGCCGGCGTGTTGAACGAAGGTCTTGGCGCTGGCTTCGGGGTTGCGCCAGTAACCGTGGGCGATGCTCGGGCCGGTGGCCCAGACTTCACCGACGGCGTTGTCGGCCAGTTCTTCCAGTGAGTTGGGGTCGACAATCAGTACCGCGTGTTCCGGCTGGCTGATGCCGCAGCTCATGATCGCGCTGCCGGCGCCCGGCTCGGCGCGGTTTTGTGCCAGTGCCTGATCGTCGACGCGCAGCACCGGGATGCCGGCGCCACGCGGCGTGCCGGCGACAAACAGGGTTGCCTCGGCCAGGCCGTACGACGCCATGAAACTGTCTTCGCGGAAGCCGCAGGCGGCAAATTTTTCGGCGAAGCGCTCGAGGGTGTCGAGGCGGATCGGTTCAGAACCGGAATAAGCCACGCGCCAACGGCTCAGGTCGAGCCGCTCCAGGGCTGAATCGCTGACCCGCTCGCTGCACAAACGGTAGGCGAAATCCGGCCCGCCGCTGATGGTGCCGCCGTATTCGGCAATCGCTTCGAGCCAGCGCAATGGCCGGCCGAGGAAGTACGCCGGCGACATCAGAATGCACGGCACGCCGCTGAAAATCGGCTGCAGCAGACCGCCGATCAAGCCCATGTCGTGATACAGCGGCAACCAGCTGACGATGACGTCGTCCGGGTTGACGTCGATGCCGAATCCGTGGCGGATCAGCAGTTCGTTGGCAACCAGATTGCCGTGGCTGACCTGCACGCCCTTGGGCAACGCAGTGGAGCCGGAGGTGTATTGCAGGAAGGCAATGTGCTCGGCCGGCAGGTTCGGTTCTACCCAACTGTCGGCCAGTGCGCTGTCGAGGGCGTCGACGCACAACAGCGGCGGCGCGCCGTCGATCTGCTGCAACGCCTCACGCAGGTCTGCACTGGTCAGCAACAGCCGTGGCTCGGCGTCGGCGATGATCGACAGCAGGCGCTCCTGATGATGACGTCGAGCGGATTCCGGCGGATAGGCCGGTACCGCGATCACACCGGCGTACAGGCAACCGAAGAATGCCGCGACGTAATCCGCCCCGCTGGGAAACAGCAGCACCGCACGCTCACCGAATCCTGCCTGAGCCTGCAACGCAGCGGCGATGGTGCGCGCGCGTTGATCCAGCTCGCGATAGCTGAGCACCACCGCCTGCTCTTCGTTTTCGGCGAGAAAACGCAAAGCCAGTCGATCCGGCGTCAGGGCCGCGCGACGCTTGAGGGCATGGACCAGGGTGCTGGGGAGTTCGAACGCGTCGGTCATGGGGTTTCCTGCCTGAATTCGGCTTGCAAGTGGAATCGGGTTGCGGCGTCACGCCCGTCGAGGGGCATGCAGGGCGCGGTCTGTGCCGACCGCGCAAGGCATCGGAATGCTGGGTGGCCGGGGCTCAATGCCCAGAGCCATTCACCAATGAGAACGGATGACGTCTGGAAATAATTAGTCGACAGGCGCGACGTCCAACGGGGCCAGGGTGCGGCGGCGTGTCGCAGTTCGCAAAACACATCGCCTTACAGCACTACTTCTCTTTCTCATTTGACAATCATTATCATTCAACATAATTTGTCGCTCGATGTGTAGGACGGCGCCGTCCCCCAGGCCCTCCCACTAACCTATTGGCAGCAAGGTGATTTCCATGACGGAACAAGTATCCACAAGCAGGTGCGATTCACCGCTACTTCAGGCATTCGTCGACAATCGACTGATTCTGGTCAAGATTGCAGCCCGCATTACCGGTTGCAGGTCTCGTGCCGAAGATGTGGTTCAGGATGCGTTTTTCCGACTGCAATCGGCGCCGCCGATCACGTCGTCGATCAAGGCTCAGCTGAGCTACCTGTTCCAGATCGTGCGCAACCTCGCCATCGATCACTACCGCAAACAGGCGCTGGAACAGAAATACTCAGGCCCCGAAGAGGAAGGCTTGAATGTGGTGATTCAGGGCGCTTCGCCGGAAACCTCGCACATCAATTTCTCGACCCTGGAACACATCGCCGATGCGTTGACCGAGCTCCCCAGCCGCACCCGCTATGCGTTCGAGATGTACCGTTTGCACGGCGTACCGCAGAAGGACATCGCCAAGGAACTGGGGGTGTCGCCGACCTTGGTCAACTTCATGATTCGTGATGCGCTGGTGCACTGTCGCAAGGTGTCGGGCAGTCGGCGGGATGGGGTAGTAGCGGGTCGTCGCTGAACCCGCGTCGCCTGATCAAAAAAGATCGTCCGATCGCGGCCCGAGCCTTCGGCAGCTCCTACATGAGAATGCATTCCTCTGTAGGAGCCGCCGAAGGCTCGGGCCGCG